>JBFWOR010000007.1:0-89626 GCA_050250435.1 Pirellulales bacterium
GCCGCGTGTGCCGCTTCCGCTCCGGCTGCGCCTGCGCTCCAGCGGCACACGCGAACCCAAGAGCAAGCAACGTTACCCCAACCCGTACCTTCATAACCCCTGGTACAGAAAATCAAGGCTGGTCACCCGGACGCCCGAGGAAGCAGAATCAGTGAAGGACGGTGAGGGGGTTCGCGCTGATTTTGAGTTTCAGGCCCAAAAGTACCTGCTGACTTATTGGGACATCTTCGACCCGTAGTGGCCTGCATGTTAGGAGCCCGCCAAATGGGATCCGCAAAGACGCGACCCTGCAAGTTCCATTTTAGCCTCAGACGTATGTTTATCTCGATATTGTTGGTCGCCGCTGCACTCGCAGGTTGGCGACTATTTGGCAGGACAGCATTTGCGAACTGGGGACGATTCAGCTCGTATATTCCCGTCTTTGCGACGACAATTGCTATTGGCGCGGCCATTGGCGTCTTTGTTGGAAGGCCCGGGTTAGGCGTGGTCGGTGGGTTGGCGCTCGGCTGTGCAGTGGTCCTCTTTTGGAAGTTGATGTTCGGTCTTGGGTTCTGGGGCATGTGAAAAAGCATTATCCACGCAGAGACGGCTGGCCTGCTCCCCGCGAACTGGTCCATGTGGTATGAGAGTTCCTAACGCCCTTGTGTGGCGCCCGGCTTGCTCGGCGCGTGGAATTCGGCCGCGCCATCGGCTACATTGGCACGCGAGTAGCCAGCCCTCCGTGTTTTGCTCTGCCTCCCGCCCACCCCGCCGCGTGCCCGTATGAACCAGGTGCTGATCATCGTTGGCGATGCCACGGAGACGGTCGACACGCTGTATCCGTTCTACCGCCTGCAGGAAGAAGGCTTCGTGCCGGTGGTCGCCGCGCCCGAAAAGCGCCGCTATCAGATGGTGCTGCACGAAGTGAAGCCCGGTTGGACCATCACCAAGGAATGGGAAGGTTACACGATCGAGGCCGACATTCGGTTCGCGGACATTGATCCGCGGCAATACCTGGGCATCTTTTTCAGCGGCGGCCGCGCGCCGGAATACATCCGCGAGGACGAAGATCTGCTGCGCATCACGCGGCACTTTTTCGAGACCAACAAGCCCATCGCCAGCGTCTGCCACGGCGTCGAGATTCCGGCCCGGGCCGGCTGCGTCAAAGGCCGGCGCATGGCCACGGTGCCCAAGTGCAAGTTCGATCTGGAAGTGTGCGGCGGCACCTTCGTGAACGAGCCGTGCGTCGTCGACGGCAACCTGGTGAGCGGCCGCACGTATCACGACCACGGCCACTACGTCGGCCCCTGGATCAAAATGCTCGTCGCGGCCCGGGACAAAGCGAGGGCCTGATCGTGAGCATTGCCCGAGTTGCTGTCTTCGTTGCGCTAGCGCTGGCAGGCGGCGCCACTGCCACACGGGCGCAGCCGCCGCTGCGATTCGAGACGGGCGACAGCGGCATTCAGATTTCGGCGCTCAACCGGCCGGTCGCCAGCTACGTGTGGCGCGACGCCGAAATTCTTCGGCCGTACTTTGCCCACTTGCACACCCCCGGCGGCGTGCAAGTTTCGCGTCGGCATCCGCCGGTCGAGGGCCAGGACGCGACCGATCATGCCGCCATGCACCCCGGAGTGTGGCTGGGTTTTGGCGATCTCTCGGGCGCCGATTTCTGGCGCAACAAGGGGGCCGTCAAACACGTGAACCTGCTCGAACCGCCCCTGATCGATGCCGACGGTGGGCAGTTCGCCGTCAAGAACGCCTATACAAAGGGCGACCGCACGGTGTGCGAAGAAGTGTGCCGCGTGCGTTTCGACGTCGGTCCGGCCGGCTATTGGATCACCATGGACTCCACGTTCAGCGGTTCGGAGGAATTCTATTTTGGCGATCAGGAGGAAATGGGCCTGGGCATCCGCGTGGCCACGCCCATCACGGTGAAGAACGGCGGACGCATCGTCAATAGCGACGGCCTGGTCAACGAATCTCAGGTTTGGGGCAAGCCCGCCGATTGGTGCGACTACTCGGGCACGATCGACGGGCGAAAGGTGGGCCTGCTGATCGCGCCGCATCCCGACAATTTCCGCCGCTCGTGGTTTCACGCCCGCGACTACGGCGTGCTGGTGGCCAATCCGTTTGGGCAGCAAGCGTTTACCAAGGGCGAAAAGAGCAAGGTCGTGGTGCGGCCCGGCGAATCGCTGCGGTTGCGATTTGGCGTCTTGCTGCACGAGGGCGACGTCGACTTAAGCGCTCTATACCAGGATTGGTTACGCGCCGTTCGCAACGCAAACTAGTTTCCGCACTGCTCGAGGATTCGCACCGTGCATGCCAGGCACTGGCAAGACGCCAGTGGCACCCAACTTCAGCACTGGCGAGACGCCACACCCAACTTCAGCACTGGCCAGACGCCAGTGGCACCCGATGACCATCACCGCCCAAACCACCTCGCGTCGCTCGTGGCTGGCACAGGCGTCGGCTGCTGCCGCCGTCGCGCTTGCCAATCTCAAACCGGGTACCCGCGCCATGGCAGCCGCCGACAATCGCCTGCGAATCATCGACCCCCACGTTCACGTGTGGAAGAACGATCCCAAATTTCCCTGGCCGGCGGATCTGTCCAAACCACCGGCCACCGACGCCCTGCCGGAGACGTTGCTCGGCCTCATGCGCGACCACGGTGTCGAAAATACGGTGATCGTCCACGTGATTTACTATCGCTGGGATTGCCGCTACGCGGCCGACGCCATTCGCCGCTATCCCGCGAAGTTCGCCGGCGTGTGCCGCGTGAATCCCGAGAGCCCCACGGCGGTCAAGGAGCTCGACCACTGGACGGCCGAGGGTTACCGCGGCGTGCGGTTGAGCCCCGGCCTAGGGCCCGGCGGCGACTGGATCAACGACGTGCCGCAGATGGATCGCATCTGGAACCGCGCCACCGAGCTCAAGGTGCCGATGTGCGTGCTCTGCCCGATTGGCCGCATTCCGGACGTCGAGCGCGTGATCGCCCGGCACGCCGACGCGCTCGACGTGTGCATCGACCACATGGCCGATAGCCCGATCGATCAGCCGGACGAACTCAAGAAGCTGCTCGCACTGGCTCGCTATCCGCGCGTGGTCGTGAAGCTCAGTCACTTGTGGTCGCTGTCGCGCGAGGCCTATCCTTATCGCGACACGCACGAGCAGGTGCGGCGGCTGTACGACGCCTTTGGGCCAGAGCGGCTGATGTGGGGCACCGATTGGCCGGCCGTCGAGGACTATTGCGGCTACGCGAAGGCGCTGGCCTTGTATCGCGACGAGATCAAGTTTTTCAACGATGATGACCGCCGCTGGATCCTGGGCGGCACGGCGCTACGGTTGTGGCCGTTCGAGAACCGAGGTTGACGCATCGATCACAGCGAGTACTTGCCATGACGCGGATCCATCGCAGATCGTTCATCGCGGCCGGGGCCGCCGCGGCGGCGGGCGCCGTTGCCGGCCAGTTCACAGGCAGCCAAACGGCCCACGCAGCCGATGGCGCCCCGAAAGGGCCCCGCCAACGCCCGAACTTGCTCTATGCCGTCTCGACCGGCTGCTGGGGGCCGGTGACGCCGCCGGGCGAGCCGTTGCCGCTGATCAAAATTCTGGACGAGACGGCGGCGGGCGGCTTTAACGGCGTCCGCCTGACCGGCTTTCCCGATATCCTGGCGCGCAACCAGCTCACGCTCGAGCAATACGGCGACGAGCTCGCCCGGCGCGGCCTGACGTTCTCCACCGTGTCGTTCGGCGGGCAGTACCACGATCGCACGCAGCACGACGATATTCGCAGCCGCGCGCGATTCGCGCTGGCAGCGCATAAAAAATTCGGCGCCACGGCCATGGTGTTTTTTCCACCCGGCCTGGCCGCCGGCGCAGACGAGGCGTCGGCCCTGAACGACTCGTTCGCGTTTCTGAATGAGCTGGGCAAAATGGCGGTCGAAGAATACGGCATCCGCATGGGCCTGCACAACCATACGGACTCGTTGATTGAGAACCCGTCGCAGGTCGACCGTTTTCTCGAAGGCACCGATCCGCGCTACGTGTTCTGCGCCTGGGATTCCGCCCATTTGCTATTGGGCGGCTGCGACGTGCTGGCAACGTACCGGAAATCGATCGACCGCCTGGTGTACACGGATTTCAAGGATGCCACGCTCAAGCCGGTGACCACCGACTACGTGGCTCCCAACGGCCAGCGCTATGCCGGCGATTCGCACCAGGGCCAGTTCTACAACGCCATGCTCGAGTTGGGTCGCGGACAGATCGACTTTCCGGCGCTGCACCGCATGCTGGCGGCCGCCCAGTATCGCGGCTGGATCAATCATGACCTGGACACGATTCGCGTGTCGATCGCCGAAAGCTGGCGCGTCTCGATGAACTACGTGACCACCGTGTTGGATCCGATTTACCAGTAGACCGACTGCCGGTCGGCAAGTTGTGCAGCCGGATTGGCTGCCACTGCTGGCTTGTCCAGCTGTGCCGAAGCCACAGACCGGGTCCGCGAGAGAACGATGAAACCGTCCGCTTGGCGACTCGTCGTGTTGTTGGCGGCAATTTGCTTCACCGGCCATTTCAATCGCGTCAGTATGGCCGTGGCCGGCGACCTGCGCATCATGCCCGACTACGGCATCTCGCCCCAGCAGATGGGCTTCGTCTATTCGGCGTTTCTGTTTGCCTACACGCTGGCGATGATTCCCGGCGGCTGGCTCATCGATCGGGCGGGCCCGCGCTTTTCGCTGGCCCTGATGTGTCTCGGCTCCGCGGTGTTCGTGCTGTTCACCGGAATCGCCGGCCAGGTCGTTGCTTCGGCCACTGCGTTGCTGGCGGCCCTGTTCGTCGTCCGCAGCCTGATGGGCGTGGTCAGCGCGCCGATGCATCCGGCCGCGGCCAACGCCGTGTCGTGGGGGGTGCCCTTGCCGTGGCGCGCAGCAGCCAACGGGCTGGTGACGGGCGCGGCGCTGTTGGGCATCGCCTGTACGTACTTCGTCTTCGGCGGGCTGATCGAGCGATTCTCCTGGCCGGCCGCGTTTCTCGTGACCGGCGGCTGCACGGCGGTGCTCGGAATATTGTGGGAGCTGCTGGCGAGAGGCACGACGTCGGAACGCAGCGACCGCACGGGCGCGACGACGCACGTCGCCGTGCCGCCAACCGCAAAAACGGTCGCCGTGCCGCTCTCGCCGGATCGCGCCCCCGTCGTGCGCTACAAGAATTTGCTTTTGCTCACCGGCAGCTACGGCGCGGTCGGTTACTTTCAATACTTGTTTTTCTATTGGATGCACTACTACTTCGAGAGCGTGTTGCACCTGGGCAGCGAGCAAAGCAAGGTGTACGCGGCCATTCCGCCGCTGGCGATGGCGCTGGGGATGCCGCTGGGCGGATGGCTGTCCGATCGCCTGCTGCTGGCCTTCGGCTGGCGCGCGGCGCGACCCGGTCTGGCCATGGCCGCCATGAGCGCCAGCGCCGCTCTGCTGCTGTTGGGCATCCGCGCCGAGGAGCCGGCGTGGATTGTCACCTGGCTCTCGCTGGCGCTGGGCGTGTTGGGGATGGCCGAAGGACCGTTTTGGGTCACGGCCGTGGAAGTGGGCGGCGCGCGCGGCGGACTTTCGGCGGCCATCTTCAACACGGGCGGCAACGCCGGCGGTATTCTGGCGCCCATTGTCACGCCTTGGATCAGCGAAACATTGGGCTATGGCTGGCAGGCGGGCATCGCCGTGGGCAGCGGCGTGGGGCTGGCCGGCGCGCTGGCCTGGCTGTGGATCAACCCGGCCGATGATGCACTGGCCGAACCCGTGCCCGCCGTGCCGTCGATGTTGGGCGGGTAAGAGATTCAACCGAGCAGAACATGAAAATTACCCGCATCGATTGCCACGTCTTGCTCGTACTCGACTATGACACGCAAGCTTGCTCAAGCGCGCAGGACGACCTGGTTGTCGAAATTCACACGGACGAGGGGCTGGTCGGCATGGGCGAGACCGACACCAATCCCTGGATCGCGCGCGAGTGCATCCAGGCCCGCGGCACGCATTGCATGGGCCTGGGGCTGCAAGAAATGCTGCTGGGCTCTGACCCGCTGGAGCCCGCAGCACTGTGGAACCGGCTGTACAGCGGCTCGAAGATGACCGGCCGCCGCGGCGCGCTCATTTGCGCCATGGGCGCCATCGACATGGCCCTGTGGGACATACGCGGGCAGGCGCTCGGGCAACCCGTGTGGAAGTTGCTGTGCGATGACGAGTCGGCCGGCATCTCGGGCGCTGGTGACGCGCGGCCGGTCGTGCCGTATGCCTCGCTATTGGCCACGGGCCACACGATCGACGAACAGCGCGCGTCGCTGGTTGACAAAGCGCTGCGCGCGCAAGCCCTCGGTTTCCGCGCCGCCAAGCTCGAAGTCTGCATCAACGGGCCGTACAGTCACAACGGCTTGCAGGAAGACGACGCGCACGTGGTCGAGATGGTGGCGGCCTGCCGTGCGGCCGTCGGGCCGGCGTTCACCTTGATGGTCGACGTGGCCTATGCCTGGCCCAGCGCCGAGCACGCGCTGCGCGTTCTCGAACAATTGGCGCCGTTCGACCTCTTCTTCCTGGAGACCCCGATCGACATCGACGACGTCGAGGGCTATGCGATGCTCGCCGAGCGCTCTCCCATTCGGATCGCGGCCGGCGAGTGGCAGAACACACACTGGGAATTCGAGGAGCTGGCCGACCGCGGTGGCCTGGCCGTGTTGCAGCCCGACGTGGGACGCGTGGGCGGATTCACCGCAGCGCGCAAAGTGTGTCAGATCGCAAAACAGCGCGGCCGGCTCATCGTACCGCACTGCTGGAAATCGATGATCGGCATCACGGCCAGCGCACACCTGGCGGCGGCCACCGACGTGTGCCCGTACGTCGAATTTCTGCCGGCGGAACTGGCGGAATCACCGCTGCGGCGCGAACTGGTGCGCGAAGAGTTCTCGCTGGTTGACGGCGCCATCCGCCTGAGCGATCGAGCGGGCCTGGGCTGCGATTTGAATCGCGAGGCGCTGGCGCGGTTCGCGGCCGATTGACGACAGCCACACGCTAGCGCGAAGTGCGAGCGGGCGCCCCCGAATCCTGCTTTAGCGTGCGCGCCAAGAGCAAGCTGTAAATCGGCCGACCTCCCAAGGCCTGCGCCACGATGGCCGCCACCATGCAGGTGAGGATCAAGGGCAGGATCATCGTATAGTTGTCGGTCATTTCAATCGACAAGGCGACACCCGTCAGCGGGGCGCGCACGGTGGCGGAAAACAGGGCCCCCATTCCGGCCACGGCAAACACCTGCGGATGGACGACCCACGCCGGAAACCACTCGTGGGCAAAGTGTCCCGACCACATGCCAAACAGCGTCGCCAGCGCCAGCATGGGCGTAAAGATGCCGCCCGGCGCGCCGGACCCGTAGCTGAACGCGGTGGTGCCAAACCGGGCCACAAACAAGAGCAACAGCGTGGCCGCCGGCAGCGAATCCTCCAGCGCGCGCGGGATCAAGTGGTAGCCGCCGCCCACCGCATCGGGAGCCACCAGCGCCAACGCGCCGACCACCGCTCCCAACAGCAAGCCGCTGGCGCGGTGGCTTCCGCCGCTTAGCTTGCCGAAGAAGTCGAGCATGAACAGCAGCAAGTGATTGAACACCACGCCGAACACTCCAAACGGCACGCCCAATAGCGCAAACAGCCAGAGCGAGGCCAGCGGCGGCGCGGGCAGCTGCACCATGCGAATGTCGGCATCCTGACCCAACAGCACGCGCACCACGATGTCGGCTGTGGCCGTGGCGATCAACACGGAATGGACCGAAAGAAACGAGTACTTGAATTGCGGCCGCATCTCCTCGATCACGAACAGGATGCCGGCCAGGGGCGCGTTGAAGGCCGCCGACAGTCCGGCGCCGGCGCCGGCCGCCACCAGCGTGTGTCCGTCGTCGGGCCCCAGCCGAAACAAATCGGCCAGCATACGACCGACGTTGCCGCCCATCTGAATCGTCGGTCCCTCGCGGCCCAGCACCAGGCCGCTCCCCAGCGACAACAGCCCGCCGAAGAATTTGACGGGCAGCACGCGCTGCCAGCGCAGCGGCCGCAGCCCGTCGAGCGCGCCTTCGATCTCTTGCACGCCGCTGCCGCCGGCCTCGGGGGCCAGCCACCTCACCAGCCCCACGGCCAGCGCCACGCTGACCGCGGAGAACGAAACCGGCACCAGCCACCACAGCACGCCGCCCGCGGGGAAATGATCCGCCAGGTTCTCGCGCCAGGTCGTCAGAAGGCTCACGCACGTCTGAAAGGCGGCGGCGATCAGCCCGGCCAGGCAACCGGTCGCGGCGGCCCAAAAGAACAGCCACATCGGCCGTGCGCCTTCGGCGATGCGGAATCGCCGTGCGAACACGGGCGCCGGTGGTAGTTGTGAATCGTCGGGCATGGACGTACATCCGCGGTAAGCGCGCCGCCGACGGATGGCACTGTCGCCGGCGCTGCCGCATGGTAACGCCCTCGACGTGTCGCTCCAAGCCGATTAATCCGCACGGTTTGCCGGCTCCGCTGTCCGGTGGGTCCGCGAAACGGCCGCGCGCGGCGCGGCGGATTGCAGTTTGCCAACTGCCGAGCGCACCCGTTACATTAATGGGCGTTGACCCACGCTGCCGCTGGATTTGCTGCAGCGTTTGAATTGGCAAAGCTCGGCAGCACGCTCCGCGCCCGCAGCCGGCAACGACATAGGAGAGGGACCATGATCGAGTTGCAGTCAGACGCGAACGGAAAGATCCTGTCGGTCACGTTGAGCGGCAAGCTCAGCAAGGAAGACTACGAACGATTTGTGCCCGAGGTCGACAGCCTCATTCAGAAGCACGGCAAGCTGCGCATCCTGCTGAATATGCACGACTTCCACGGCTGGACGGTCGGTGCGCTGTGGGAGGACATCAAGTTCGACGTCAAGCACTTCGGCAGCATCGAGCGGCTGGCCATGATCGGCGATCGCAAGTGGGAAGCCGGGATGGCGGCCTTCTGCAAGCCGTTTACGACCGCCAAGATCCGCTACTTCGATCAGAGCGAGATCGACGCGGCCCGCAAGTGGATCGAGGAAGCCTAGGCTTGCGATTGCCCCCTTCGCACGGCGCCAGACCCATGCAGCGAAACGGCTTGCAGCACCTTCGCGCAGGCGCGCGCTATGCGCCGCTGATGGCGATGGCGTGCGCATTGATCGCAGCGGGCTGGCTGCGCGCTGCCGAGGCACAAGAGCAACCCGCCGCGGGGCCGCGCACGGTGGTGGTGAACGTCGTGGCCTTTAGCACGGCGGCCGATGGCACCGCCGCCGGATCCTGCTCGCCGGTCCGCGTCACTGCCGGCGAGAACGAAGGCGGGGCCGTTCGCGTCGGCTTCTTCGAGAGCGAAGTCAGCGGCACGGGCGCCATGTGGCGCTCTGCCGGTTGGACCGCCGCCGTCACTGCCGCGGTGCTCTCCGACTTCAACCCGCGTTGTGCCCGCGTGTCGTTCGAATACGAAGGCCGCGTCGACGGCCCCAGCGCCGGCGCCCTGATGACCGTGGGCGTGCTGGCCGCGGTGCGCGGCGACCCATTGCGGACCGATGCCGCGATGACCGGCACGATCAACCCCGACGGATCGATCGGTCCAGTGGGCGGCATCGTACACAAGATCGACGGCGCGGCCGCCCAGGGCATGAAGCTGATGCTCATTCCCGCCGGCATTCGTTTCGATCGCGATGCGAACTCGGACGAACAGGTCGACCTGGTGGAGCACGGCGCTGCCAAGGGTGCGGAAGTGCGGCCGGTGTTCGACATCTACACCGCCTACGAGCTGCTCAGCGGCGTGCCGCTGCCGCGACCGCCCGCAACCGCCGCACCGCGCGTCGGCCTGGCAGCGCAACAGCGCGTGCAGGAAAAGATGGGCGAGTGGTACAAGCACTACGAAACGTCGCTCTCTTCATACACGAAACTGCAAGGCACGGCCAAGCTCTCGCAGGAAGTAATCGACCTGTACCAAAAAGGCGTGGAAATCCTCGCGCACAGCAACGAGCTGAAGAACGAGGGCGAGTTTTCCGCCGCCCTGTGGGATCGTGTGCGGGCCGCGGCGTTCGGCTATCTGGCCCTCGAAGCCGGCCGCTGCCGCCATACCTACGCGGCTCAGGGGTACGAAGGTCTCATCGCCCGGCTGCGCGACAACGGCTGGCTCCAGGAGGACGTCAAGCAAACCGCCGCGCGGCTGCGCGCCGAGCCGCCTAAGACGCTCGACCAGTTGTCGATGTACCTAAGCGCCTGCGACGCGTTCTTGGAGGCGGTGAGCATGCAGCTGATGGCCCGCTCCACGCTGGCCGACCTGTCGGACGAGGAGAGCCAGGAAGACTTGCTGCTGGCCGCCGATGCCGCGGAGAAGCAGATCCTCGCCTGGATCGACTTGAAGCTCACCCGCGATTATCTGGATCTGGCGGCCGCATATGCCGGGCCCCCCATTCCGCAGGAAGCGCCCTGGCGGCAAACGGGCGACTACCTGCGCCGGGCGTCGCAAGCGAATCTGGCCGTGTTCGACGCGTTGGTTATCGATCCGGGGGCCAAGACCGACGAGGTCTCTGCGGACGACTATCGGGCCGCGCTCATGCGGCAGGACTTCAGCTATGGCATCCTGCAGAGCGCCAATGAAAATGCTTTCCCCCGCCTGGGCGAGTATTTTGGCGAGGGCGACACGCTGGGTTATGCGTACTTGGGCAGCAGCATGTACACCTACATCCGCGCCGCCGGCCTCCTGGCCAAGTATTACTCGTTGGGAGCCGAGCTGAACGAGAACAAGCAAATCGTGCGGCTGCCCCGCGAGCGCACGCTGGGCGAATGGCTGACCTATGCCGAGGATCAGTCGCGGCGCGGCATCGCGCAGTTGCAGTCCCGTAATATCGATGCCACTCCGGCCGCGCAAATGCACGAGATTGCGCGCATCAAGGCCCGTCGCGGGCTGGACGAAAAAGTGGAAGGGCTGATCGGCTTCTGGCAGGCCGATCTACACGCGCAAGTGCTGCGGCGCATTAGCGGCGCGGCCGCGCCGGCGGAACCGCCTAAACCATGACAGCTGGATTCCAGGTTCACGAACCCGCAACGCGAGCGAGGGCGGGCCTGAATCACCCTCGCTAGTGCTTCGGGCTTGTGTCGCGTCGAGCTCGCGATCTCACAAGCGCGTCTGATTTCGGTGCGGATCCACGTAGATCTCGGTGGTCGTGATGTCGAGGGGCTCTGTCTCCAGTTCCGGCGCGGCCGCCGCGCGGCGCTTGGTCGGTGGCGGAGCCACTTCTACCCGCCGCATGCGTCCCAGCCGCGGAACCCACGCAGGCAGGCCGCGCTGCCGCAGCGAGCGGGCCGCCTTGCGCATGTCGGCGCACCACTCGATGACGTAGTAGAACACGGGCGTCAGGAATATGCCGAACATGGTGACGCCCAGCATGCCGCCAAACACGGCCGTGCCCAGGGTGCATCGACCAGTCGAGATTTTGTTGCACGACTTTCTCCAGCTGCTCGATCGCTTCGCCCGAGCTTGTGCCCGGAGCGGCGTTACAGTTGATCGGCGCGGCTGTGTGCAGGTTGTGCCGGGCAATCAACACCGGGCCCGAGACCTCGCGGACCGACGAGAACGCATTCAGCGAGACCATCATCCCGCGATCGTTGCGCACCCGCAGCTGCTTCAGATCCAGATTGGAAGATGCGATCAATCTGTCGTCGAGTCTGAAAATAGGGACGCCAGCCGAAACGTTGGGATTCGTCCCCGTGTGGGAAAACAGCGATTGATTTGCGCATGGGTGTTCCTCCCAAAAAGCCACCGTAAGGCTCCCTTGCCGGCCGGCGCGTGTCAAGCACATGAGTAACAATCTTGGGGACGGTCCGTTGCTGCGGCCGCGGTGATTAATGGTAGATCAACAGGCCGCCAACGCTGTTCGCACCGAGCACGCGGTGATACCTTAGAGTCCCGGATGGCCATTCCACCTCAAGCTTCCCGCGGAGCCCGCACCATGAGCCGCTTACCACTCAGCCTGGTCCTGGCATTCGTCGCCGTTTCGGCATCGCGCGGCCTGCTGGCCGCGGACACGCGTCCCAACATCATCTTCATCCTGGCCGACGACCTCGGCTACACGGACCTGGGCTGCTACGGCAGCACGTACTACCAGACGCCGAACATCGACCGGCTCGCGGCCAGCGGCTTGCGGTTCACGAATGGATACACCTGCGGCCCCAATTGCCAGCCGACGCGCGCGGCGCTGATGAGCGGTCAATACGGCCCGCGCACCGGTGTGTACACCGTGGGCTCGATCGATCGCTTCCCCTGGCAGACCCGACCCCTGCGTCCGGTGGACAATGCCGAGAGATTGCCCTTGGACAAGATCACGGTGGCCCAGGCGCTGCACTCGGCCGGCTACGCCACGGGCATGTTCGGCAAGTGGCATCTCGGATCCGATCGAGAGCATCATCCATCGCGCCGCGGCTTTGAGGAAGCGATCGTTTCGCAGGGGCGGCACTACAATTTCAAAACCGATCCTGCCACAGACCATCCGCAGGAGGCCTACCTCGCAGACTTTCTCACGGAGAGAGCGGTTGATTTCATCCGGCGCCACAAGGATGGGCCATTCTTCCTGTACCTGCCGCACTTTGCCGTGCACGGCCCGCTCGAAGCCAAGGCGGAGTTGATCGAAAAGTTTCGCGAGCGCCCGGCCGCCGGCGGCCACGACAACCCGGTCTATGCCGCCATGCTCGCCAGCCTTGACGAAAGCGTGGGCCGCGTGCTGGCCACGCTCGACGAGTTGGCCCTGGCCGAAAATACCGTCGTGATTTTTTCGAGCGACAATGGCGGCGTGGGCGGCTATGAGCGCGAAGGCATTCAAGGCAACAGCCACACCGACAACGCGCCGCTCAAAGGCGGCAAAGGCATGCTCGCCGACGGCGGCATTCACGTGCCCTACATCTACCGTTGGCCGGACAAGATCGCCCCGGGCGGCACTTGCCAGACGCCGATCATCTCGGTCGACCTTTATCCGACGCTGCTCGAACTGGCGGGCGCCGCCGCTCCCGCCGGCTACACGCTCGACGGCGAAAGCTATGCGCCCTTGTTGACGAGTCCCCAGAACGGCCGCTTGCAGCGGGATGCCATCTTTTGGCATTTTCCGGGCTATCTCGGCGCCGGCGGCGGCACCTGGCGCACGTTGCCCGGCGGAGCGATTCGCGCGGGCGACTGGAAGCTGATCGAGTATTTCGAAGATGGCCGCACGGAGCTGTACAATCTGCGCGATGACGTGAGCGAACGCAAAAACCTGGCGGCCGAACAGCCGGACAAAGTCAGCGAGCTGCGCGGCCGGCTGGCGGTCTGGCGCGAAACCGTGGCCGCCCCCATGCCGCAGAAGAATCCCGATCAGAAGCCGCTGGGTGAAAATCGTCGTACACGCGGACGCCGCGCGCGGGCCGCGGCCGACGATTGACGTGGTCGAAATTCAACTGGTCCCACAACACAGGCTCCCCGTGAAACACATCGTCTGGATCTCGCTGCTGCTGTTGTCAGTGCAGTCGCTTGCCGAGCGGGCAATGGCTGCGGACGATCAGAAAGCCCCGCGTCCCAACATCGTGTTCTTGCTCGCCGACGACTTGGGGTCGCACGACGTGGGCTGGCGCGGCGGCGAAATTCCCACGCCCAACCTGGATCGGCTGGCATTGGCCGGTGCGCGCTTCGAGCAGTTCTACGTGCAGCCCGTCTGCTCGCCCACGCGCGCCGCGCTCGTAACCGGACGTTATCCGTTTCGCTACGGCCTGCAGGTGGGCGTCGTGCGTCCCTGGGCCGACTACGGGCTGCCGCTGGCGGAGCGCATCCTGCCGCAGGCACTGCACGATGCCGGCTACGAAACGGCCATCGTGGGCAAGTGGCACCTGGGCCATTGCCGACCGGAGTTGTTGCCCACGCGGCGCGGATTCGACCATCAATACGGGCATTACAACGGCGCGCTCGACTACTTCACGCACGTGCGCGACGAAGGGTTCGATTGGCACCGCGACGATCGCGCGAGTCGCGACGAGGGCTACAGCACGCACTTGCTTGCCCGCGAGGCAACGCGCGTCATCAAAGAGCGCGACCCGCAAAAACCGCTGTTCCTCTACGTGCCGTTCAACGCCGTGCACAGCCCCTGGCAAGTGCCGGCGGAATACGAGGCGCGCTTCACCAAACTTTCCGGCCGGCGCCGCACGTATGCAGGCATGCTGACGGCGCTCGACGAGGCCGTCGGGCAGATTGCCCAGGCCGTGGCGGAGGCGGGCATCGCCGACAACACTTTGTTTGTCTTTTCCAGCGACAACGGTGGGCCTGCGCCCGGGCAAGTCACCAGCAACGGCCCGTTGCGCGCCGGCAAGAGCACGGTATACGAGGGGGGCGTGCGGGTCTGTGCCTTCGCAACCTGGCCGGGACACATTGCCGCCGGCACGGTTGTCGATGTGCCGCTGCACATGGTCGATTGGTATCCGACCCTGCTCAAGCTGGCCGGCGCGTCGCTCGAGCAATCGTTGCCCTTGGATGGCCGCGACATGTGGCCGTCGATTGTCGCGGGTGCAGCCTCGCCGCACGAGGAGCTCGTGCTGAATTGTGCGCCCCAGCATGGCGCCCTGCGGAAGGGAAACTGGAAACTCGTGCTCAACGGCCAGCACAATACGGGTGACGGCGACACGTTTGGCCAGGCGGCGGTGCTGCCGGTGGAGCGCGTCGAATTGTTCGACCTGGCGGCCGACCTGGGCGAGCAACACGATCTCAGCAATGAACGGCCCGAAGTGGTCCGCAGGTTGCGCGCCCGCTACGACGCACTGGCCGCCCAGGCGGCGCCGAGCCTGGCGCGTCCCAAGCCCAAGGATTTCCGCAGTCCGGCCGTGTGGGGCGAGTCGGCGGCGGGCCAATGATTCCGCCGCGGCATTTTGCTCCGCCTGGTTCGGAGCTAGCACGGCCGGCGGTCCGGCGCGGCGCGCGCATCACGGCCGCTTTGACGATCAATCTGGCTGGCTGTATGCCTGCCGCCGTGGTAGCTTATCCGCCGATGGCCGGCCTGGTTGCCACGAATTGCCGCAGAGCATCCTCGATCCGCGCGAATACTTCCGGCCAGTTGCCGGGCTGCGCCTGCCGAAACAACCGCATCGTCGGGTACCACGGCGTGGCGTGGCCCGTAACCAGCCAGCGCCAGTCGGGGGCAAAGGGCAGGGCCACCCAAACCGGCCGACCGAGGGCGCCGGCCAGGTGTGCAGGCGCCGAGTCGCAGGTGATGACGAGGTCCAGGTTTTCCACCAGAGCTGCGGATTCGCAGAAATCGGTCAGTTTCTCGGTGAGATCGACGACCAACTCGCGCCACGGACAAGTGGCCAGTTGTTCGCGCCCGGCGGCCACTTGCAGGCTGTAGAGCTGCACGCCCGCCACAGCCGCCAACGGCGCGAACCGCTCGAGTGGAATGGAACGCTCCTGGTCCGAGAGGTGCGACGCGCTGCCTTGCCAGGCGATGCCGACCTTCACCGCACCGCTACCAGCCAATCGCTGACGCCAGGCGGCGACTGCGTCGGCAGCAGGAAACAAATAGGGCACCGTCGCCGGCTGGGGCGCCCCATCCGCCTGCAACACGCGCGGCAAGTTCAAGAGCGGCGCCACGGCAGCGTGACTGGGAAGTGCTTGTCCGCGCGCCACAACGCCGTCCACGCCAGGGCACGTTGCCAGCAAACGCGCCAGCGCCGGCTGACATTCAACGATCACGTTGGCCACGCGCTGCTTGACCAGCGGGGCAAAACGAATGAAGTGCAGCGCGTCGCCGAATCCCTGTTCGGTAGCGAGCACCACGGTGCCGTTGGGCAGGCGCTCGCCTTGCCAGGCAATAACACCCGGCCGAATCTCCTGACGGCCGGGCTGCTTCCAGCGCCAATCATATTCGCGCCAGCCTTCCTGATGATAGCCGGCCAACAGCAGCGTCAGCGCGTAGCGCATGTGAAACTCGGCGTTGTCCGGCTGCAAGGCGATCGCCCGGCGATAGGCGGCCAGAGCATCTTCGAGCTTGTTCTGCTTGACCAGCGGGATCGCCAGATTGAAGTGCGCTTCGGCGGCATCCGGAATGAGCGCGACGACCCGGCGATAACACGCCTCCGCCTCTTCCAGTCGCACTTGCCGAGTGAGCACGAAACCTAACCCCATGAGTGCGCCGACGAAATCGGCGTCGTGTTCGAGGGCCCGGCGATACAGCGCTGCGGCCTCGGCGTACCTGCCGTTTTGGGCCAAGGGACGCCCGGCGGCCACGTCGCGCGCGGCGCGCAGTTTCAGCAGGTTACCGCGCACCTCCGGCACATCCGGCTGGAGCTGCACGGCCCGTTCCAGGCTGGCTACGGCGGCGTCGAGCTTGCCTTGCTGCGCGAGTGCGGCACCGAGCAAGTGGTGCGCTAAGGCATGGTCCGGCTGCAGCGCCAAGAGCTCGGTGAGCTGGCGGATCGAGGCATCCAAATCGCCGCTGCGGTGACAAAGCGAGGCCAACAAGAGCCGCGCGTTGACGTGCCGCGAATCGCGTTCGAGCACCTGCCGGCACAGCGCCTGAGCATCGGCCAATTGGCCCGCCTCGTTGCAGGCTCGCGCATCGGCCATTAACTCATCAATCGAACTCAAGCAAAACCTCCCCGCCGTGCTACGGTCGCAAGCAACTGCAGCGACGGGCATTGTTGCGACGAGGGCACCCTCCGGTCCCGGCGTCGGCGCCGCCAGTGCCGCGAGCTGAACCATTTGGCTGACCCGCACAGCTTACCGGACCGGAAAATTTGGCCGCAAGCGGTAAGGTTTTGCTGGGCGAACGACTGGCTGTCGAGCCGTGCAAACGCTACTGCTGGCACAAGCGCTCCAGCCGCTGCCAGCGGTACGATTAGGTAGACTGCTACGACAGGCAGACTGGTCTTCAAGAGTCTGTTGCGGGCAGCCCGATACCTCACTCCATCTGTGCAGATTGTGTCGATCCGGTCAACCGTTCCACGGACCGGCGTGTGCCGGCAACCCCGCCTAGGCCGCACGGGCTTTGGCATCCGTTCCCACCTGAAGCGCTTTTTCGAGCGTTCGCACGGCTGCGGCATAGTCCGTTCGTTGTGGCATGACGAGGTCGACGCGCGACTTGTCACAGTGCGTTTTTTCCGTCTTGAATGAAGGGTGCGCAGGGATCGCGCGACCCGCCTGGCCATCGTATTCCGCCGGACATTGGGTAGGACGCCTGATGAGTTTTGGGCAATTGCAACGCCGCGCCTGGCAATGGCTGCTGGCTTGGATTGCGCTCCTATCCGGCTCCGCTTGGGCCGCCGACCCGTCCGCCATTCAGGTTGCCGACACGGTCAGCACGGTGGCCGCCGCTCAGGTCGAGCCGACACCGGAGGACGCAACAGCTGAACCGGCGGCGAACAAGCCCGCGGCCGCGGGAGATTCCCCCGCGGCACGCACCGGAACCACCGACGGCTTGAATCCCGATATGAAGCTCGACGAGCTCGTCAAGCAAGACGTGCTCGTGCCCGCGCTGACCCAGGTGGTTACCACCGTCGATCGCCAGGAGAGCACGGTGGGCCACTCGCCGGCCGCTGTGTTTGTCATCACGCAGGACATGATCAAGCGCAGCGGCGCGCGCTGCATCCCGGAGGCCTTGCGCATGGCCCCGGGCATTCAAGTTGCCAAGATTTCGTCGAGCACCTGGGCCATCACGGCGCGCGGTTTTCAGGGCCGGTTTGCCAACAAGCTACTGGTGCAGATTGATCGCCGCGTCGTCTACACGCCCACCTTCGGCGGCGTGTTCTGGGACATTCAAGACGTCGTGCTGGCCGACGTGGAGCGGATCGAAGTCATCCGCGGCCCCGGAACGACGGCCTGGGGCTCCAATGCCGTCAACGGCGTGATCAACATCATCACCAAGAGCTCAAAGGACACCCAAGGGGCATTGGTGCAATCGGGCGGCGGCAACTACGAGCAGGACTTCAACACCGTGCGCTACGGCGGCAAGGTGAATGAGTGCTTGTCGTGGCGCGCTTGGGGACAGCAGTTCGACCGCGGACCGGGGTGGAGCGGCGACGAGTTCGTGCCCGACGGATGGCGCCAGCAGCGCTTTGGCTTCCGCACGGATTGGACGCCCACCAAGGAAGATACCGTCACCGTGCAGGGCGACCTGTACAACGGATATGACGGCCAACGGTTCGACAACACCGTTCCCTTTCCACCGTTCTCCGTCGAAGTGACGGACAAGGTACACGTCTCCGGCGGCGACCTGTTGATGCGCTGGAGCCGCGATCTCGACGAAGACACCGGCTGGCAGCTGCAGTCTTACTTCATGACCGATCGGCGCCACCAGACGGCCTGGCAAGAAAACCGCAACATGTGGGACATCGACTTCCAGCATCGCTTCAGCCCGGCGGAATACCACCAGGTGATTTGGGGCGCGAACTATCGCTGGAACCAGGACCGCGAGCGCGGCGGCTTCTCGTTCATGCTCATTCCCAACGACTTCCTGACGCAATGGGCCAACGTGTTCGCGCAGGACGAAATGACGCTGGTGGAAGACTACTTGTACTTCACGGCCGGCTGCCGGCTGGAATACAACACCTTCGGACGATTTCAGCCCGAGCCGACCCTGCGCCTGCTGTGGCTGCCCAGCAAAGAGCAATGCGCGTGGATGGCAGTCTCGCGTGCCGTGCGCAATCCCACCCGATTCGACACCGGCATTCGCCTGCGCACGAGCGGTCCCACGCCGGGCACGTTCTTTCAGTTCGACGGCGATCCCAGCTTTCAGCCCGAAACCGTCCTCGCCTACGAGGCGGGCTATCGGGCTCAGCCCACGCAGAACTTTTCCTGGGACATCTGCGGCTACATCAACGACTATCGCAAGTTGCGCGGGTTGGGGCCGCTCCAGGGCATCACCATCATTCCGCCGGGCTTACCCACGTTTGTCATTCCGCTGGCCAACAACGTGAGCGCCGTGAGCTATGGCGCGGAACTGACGGCCACCTGGCAAGTCCGCGAAAACTGGCAGCTGTTTGGCGCCTATACGTTGTTCGAAGTGAACGCCAAGGGCGCGCCGGGAACCGACCAGTTCTTTGTCGAGCAATACAACTATGCCACGCCACACAACGCGCTCTACATGCGATCCTCCTGGGACCTGACGGACAAGTGGCAGTTCGACTTGATTCCGCGCTACATGGACCGGGTGACGTTCAACGACGTTCCGAAGTACATCGAAATGGATGCGCGACTGGCCTGGCACCCGAACGCGAACCTGGAAGTGAGCCTGATCGGCCAGAACCTGCTGAATCCTCACCACCTGGAATACACCGACTTCGAACTCGGCTTATTCGATACGGAAGTTCGCCGCGGCGTGTACGGAATGATCACCTGGACCCATTGATCGGGCGGCTGCCCTGCCGGGCGGCTTCCGCAGCAAAGCACGTAACAGCACACGTTGCCCATGAACCGCGAGTGCCCAACGACTGCCGCCGAACCTGCCGCACACGCACGTGCGTCGCGGAAGGTGTGCGCGCGACGGTGCTTCGTCGTGGCAGTGCTGGTGTTGGGCGGCATGGTGCTGGGCACGCGTTGTGCGGTGCCGGCCCGCGCGGATCAGAGCGAGGGATTCATCAGCCGCGAGGCCCCGCTCAAGGCCTTGTTTTTGTACAACTTCGGCCACTACGTCGAGTGGCCGGAAGATGCTTTCACGAGCGCCGATCAGCCCTTTGTGATTGGCATTCTGGGCACGGCGCCGGTGCACGCGTCGCTGCGCGAGATCGCGGCCACGCGCACGGTCGCCGAGCGGCGCATTGTCATTAAGCAATTTGCCTCGCCCGACGCCATTGAGCCTTGTCACATCCTGTTTGTGGGTTCCACGGTCCCCGCGCCGCTGGCGCAGCGCGCCGTGGCGCGACTCAAGGGGCTGCCGGTGCTCACGGTGGGCGAAATGCCCGGCTTTGCGGCCCAAGGGGGCTGCATCAATTTCTTCATCCAAGACAACAAAATTCGCTTCGAAGTGAACCTCGAGGCGGCCCGGCAGCAGCGACTCAAAGTGAGTGCGAAGTTGCTGGCGCTGGCCAAAATCGTGCCGTAAAGAGCGCCCTGGCGCGGGTGACGTTATGAAACCAATTCGAGATCTGGCGATCAACTCGAAGCTGACGCTGCTGGTATTGCTGGCCGGCGGCGTGGCCTTGTTGATGTCGAGTATCGCGTTTGTCGTGAACGACGTGCGCATGATCCGCAGCTCGATGGTCAAGCAGATGTCGACGCTGACCGAAGTGTTGGGCTCCAACAGCACGGCGGCCTTGAATTTCGATGACCCCAAGGCGGCCGCCGACGTATTGATGTCGCTGAAGCAACAACCGGCCGTCGAACTGGCCAGTATCTACGACACCTCCGGCAAGGTGTTTGCCGCCTACTACCGCGGCGAACGGCCCGCCAGGCTGCCGCCGCCACCCGCGCGCACGGGCTATGAGTTCACCGACGATGGCTACCTGGAAGTATCCAAATCGATCGACTTCGATGGGCACTCGATCGGCACCATCTGCGTGCGCGCCACGATGAGCGAACTGCGCGAGCAAATGTGGCGGTATGTCAACATCGTGGCCGTGGTGATGGCCGTCTCGCTCGGCGCGTCACTGCTTATGTCGTCCCGGCTGCAGCGCGCGATTTCGGTGCCGATTTTGCGACTGGCGGAAGCCGCCGAGCGGATCTCGGTAAAACGCGACTATTCCATTCGCGTCACCAAGAGCGCCAACGATGAGCTGGGCATCCTGTACGATCAATTCAACGCCATGCTGGACGAAATCCAGCGGGGCGAAGCCGCCATTCAGCAGGCTCAAGACGGCTTGGAGCAGCGGATCGAGCAGCGGACGGCCGAACTCTCCTGTGCCAACGAGGAGTTGAGCCGCGAAGTTGCCGAGCGCGAGCGAGCCCAGCAGGAATTGGCCGCCGTGCACCAGCAGCTGCTGGCCTCCGCCCGCCGCGCCGGAATGGCGGAAATTGCGACCGGCGTGCTGCACAACGTGGGGAATGTGCTCAACAGTATAAATGTATCGGCCACGATAGCCTCCGACCGAATTCGACAAACCAAAGTCACGGAGCTGGTTCGCGCCGTAGACTTGATGGAGGCCCACTCCCAGGATCTCGGCAGATTCATCACTACCGATCCCAAAGGCAAGCAATTGCCGGGCTTTTTCCGCTTGTTGGCCACGCACCTGACCGACGAGCGTGCCGACATCCTGCGCGAACTCGATTTACTGTCCAACAAGATCAACCACATCAAAACCATCGTCTCGACACAACAGTCGTACGCCGGCGTGTCGGGCGTGGTGGAAGATGTCGACGTCGCCACGTTCCTGGATGATGCCATGAAACTCAACTCGGCTTCGCTCGAGCGGCATCAGATCCAGTTGGTGCGCGATTATGGCCAGCTTCCGAAAGCGCGGCTCGATACTCAGAAGGCGCTGCAGATCCTGGTGAACCTTATCAAGAACGCCAAGGATGCTCTGGTCGAGGCGACCGGCCAGACCGAGCGAACCCTGACGTTGCGCTCGCGCATCAACGAACGCAACGCGCTGGAGATCCAGGTGATCGACAACGGCGTCGGCGTGCCCAAGGAAAATCTGACGCGCATCTTTTCGCACGGATTCACGACCAAAAAGCAAGGACACGGCTTCGGCCTGCACAGTTGCGCCAACGCGGCCCGGGAAATGGGCGGCTCGCTCGTCGCTTTCAGTGATGGGCCCGGGAAGGGAACGACTTTGACTTTGGAACTACCGTTTGTGCCCGCCGAGGTAACTGTATGACCGTTGCGGCTCCCTATCGCGTTCTGCTGATCGATGACCAGGAGGCCATCCACGAGGACTATCGCAAGATCCTGGGACCGCAGCTGCCGACGACGGCGGCCATCAATCGCACCGCGGCCGCCCTGTTCGACGATGGCGACAGCGTCGCCGTGGAATGGGAAGGCTTCGATCTCTCCAGTGCCATGCAGGGCCGGCAAGGACTGGAGCTGGTGCAGCGCTCGCTGCAGGAAGGCCGACCGTACGCGGTGGCCTTCGTCGATATTCGCATGCCGCCCGGCTGGGACGGCGTGGAAACCGTGTCGCGCATCTGGCAGCTCGATCCGGAGATACTGGTCGTCTTCTGTTCGGCCTACTCGGACTACTCCTGGGAAGAGATGGTCCGCAAGTTGGGCCGCAACGACCGCTTCTTGATCCTCAAGAAGCCGTTCGACAACGTCGAGGTCCGGCAGTGTGCCATGGCCCTGACCGAACGCTGGAGCGTTTCGCGCACCGACGTGCTGACCGGACTCTTGAACCGCCGGGCCTTTCACGGGCACCTGCGGCTGGAGTGGAGCCGCTCCACGGAAAAGACGCCGCCGCTGTCGTGCGCCATGGTCGATCTCGACTATTTCAAGCGCATCAACGATACCCTGGGGCACCAGGCGGGCGACCTGGTGCTCAAACGCGTGGCCGAGCTGTTGAAGTCGCAATGCCGCGCCAGCGACTATCTCTGCCGCTTCGGCGGCGAGGAACTGTGCGTTTTGCTGCCCAATGCCGATGAAGACGTGGCCGCGGCCTGGGCCGAACGAGCGCGCCAGGCCATCGAACTGGCCACGGTGATGGTCGGCGACCGCGCGGTGCGCGTGACCGCCAGCTTCGGCGTCTCGACGCGATTGGGCGCTATCGACACCGCGGAGCAGTTCATCGATCGGGCCGACCAGGCCCTGATCGTCGCCAAAAAGCTGGGCCGCAACCAGGTGGTGCGCGCCTCGGCCGTCAGCGAATCGGGCGCGGCGCTGGAGAAAGTGCGCCAGCACGGCGCGCTGTTTCAAGGCGTGATGGCGCGCGATGTAATGACGACCCCCGTCTCGTCCTTGCCGGTGGCCGCCACCGTCGGCGAAGCCACGACTTTCTTGCGACAGCTGCACATCAACACCGCGCCGGTCGTCGACGCAGAGGGCAAGCTGGTGGGCGTGCTGTCGGAGAAAGATCTGATCTGCATCCTGCCGAACCACGGCGCCTGGAGCATGGCGATCGACCACGTCATGCAGCGGACCTTCGTCTCGTTTGACGAAGACGCCTCGCTCGACGCCATCTGTGATTTCTTGGGCCGGGTGACCACGCGCCGCGTGTTCATCGTCCGCGACGGTGCTCCGGTCGGCGTTGTGAGCCAGGGCAGTTTGCTGCGCTGGTTCGGGCAGCGGATGTCGGCGAACCAGCCGGCGCCCACGGCACTGGTGCCGGCGGAGCGGGAACGCCTGCTGCAAAGCGCCGACGTCGTGGCGCAGTGCGCTTCGAGGTTGTCGCAATCCGCCACGGGCACTGCCGACGATCCGTTGGCGCCGGTGCTGGAAGGCATGCGCAAAGTGCAATCACTCGTCGAATCGCTCTTGGCGCTGCCGGCGGATCACTGCCCGCCGCTCAGCCTTACCGATTCGGACAGCTTTCCGATGAGCGCGCTGCGCGGCCAGACCGCGCAGCCGACGGGTTAAGGCTCAGTCGCCTCATCTCGGCAACGCGCGGACTGCGCGATCGCTCGTTTCCAAGGGCGCTTGCAAGTCCGACCCGCTCACTTCCCGCCCTGAACTTCGTAGCACCACAGCGTGCCCAGGTCGCGGATGTAGAGCCGACCGTTGGATACGACCGGATAGGCCCAAGCGAGGGCTTTGCCGCGTTCCGGCTGGTCGGGCGGCGTGAAGCGCCCTTTCTCGCGATAGCCCTCGGGACTCGGCTCGACGAGCGCCACGTCTCCCTTTTCGCCGTGCAGGTACAAACGGCCGTCGGCATAGCACACGGAGCCCGCGCCCACGCCGCGCTCTTGCCATTTCACTTCGCCGCTGTTGAAGTCGACACACATCAGCCCGGCCGAGTTTGTGCCGTAGAGAAATCCATTTATCTCCACCGTGCCACCAATGCTCGTGGGCAGTTTGGTTTCGAAATACTTTTCCGTGGCCTCGACGCCGTCGCTGGTGGCCTTCAGTTCCACCAACCCGCCGCCGCCGCGCCCGCTCGCGCTATACACGAACACGTCGTGCGCAACCGGCGTGGGAATGTTGGCCGGGCTCTTGCCGGTCTTGTCATAGCGCCAGAGGAACTTGCCCGTTTTGGCGTCCACACCCACCAGACCGTTCTGCACAAACTGCACGTATTGCCGCGTGCCGCCCGCGTCGACCACGATGGCCGAGGCGTAGCCCGCCTTGTCCCCCTCGGGCAGGGCGCACTTCCAAATGACATCGCCCGAGTTCTTATCGAGCGCGACAAGGGTGGCATCTTTTCCGCCGGGCGTGCAAACCAGCGTATTGCCGTCGACCAGCGGCGACTCGGCATAGGCCCAGGCGCCGGGCACGCCGCCAAAATCGCTGCGCAAGTTTTTCTGCCAGCGCATTTTCCCGGAGATGTCCAGGCAGGCCAGATCGCCGTCGGAACCCAGCGCGTACAGCGCGTCACCGTCGACCGTCGGCGTCGAGCGGGCGCCGGGGTACTGCGGGCCCTGATTGGGTCCTACCTTGCCCACGCGCACGCTCCAGATTTGCGATCCGTCGGCCGCGTTAAGCGCCTGCACGAATTCGTCGTCCATGCCCTTGTTCGACATCAGGTACAGCCGGTCGCCGACCACCGACGGAGTGGAATAACCGTCGTCGATGTTCTTGACCTGCCACAACAGCTTGGGGCCCTCAGCGGGCCATTGGGCGAGCAAGCCAGTTTCTTGCGAGATGCCGTCGCGACCCGGCCCACGCCACTGCGGCCAATCGACGGCCAGCGCCGGAACAGCAAGCAGCACCAGGAACGCCGTTAGAATTCGCCGAGACATCATCCTGCACCTCCCTCGCGCGGTGGATTGTTGTGGTTTGCCTGGTCGACGCTGCGCCGCGTCGCCCGGGCCGACGGGCATTATACAGGATGGCGCCGCGGGTTCGGCAAGGAAGGAAGGGGATGTTCCACGTTACGGAAACACTAGCCCGAAGTGCCGCGGTGCCACTGGCGTTTCGCCAGGGTGACTCTCGAAGCGTCTGGCGCACTGGCAAAATGCCACTGGCACCCAGAATACCCACCGTTAACCGCGTATAGTCGCTTCCTAGCGAACCCAACGCCATGCGCTCTCCCTTAGCGCGCAGACGGCGGGCCGGCGACCGTGGTTGTGCGGCACTCGAGAATCTTGCCACAACGCGCAAGCGCCGCAACGGCCAGCGACGAGGCCACCAGCGGATCGTCTTCGCGCACATCGACCGATGGGTTACGCCACGAACCATCGGTACGCTGCCGAGCGACCAGCGCCCGAGTGAGCTGCTCGGCCCACTCGCGCCGGACGGGTTCGGCGAGGCCGTTGCTGCGAATCAACGCGGCCGACAACGCCTGCACGTAGTAGAAGTACACCGATTCGCGGGCACCCGCGCGATCCGCTGCATACTCGCCCGGGTGCGCGTCGGCCCGAAAATGGTCTCGCATCCACTGCCAGGCAGCCATGGCCCGCGGATCGTCTGCTGGCACACCGGCCAGCGCAAAGGCACGCACGCCGTCGGCCGTGGCGCTGCCGTATGAGGCAAAGCGAGTGCGGCCGTCCGCGTCCACGCCGACCGCGCCCGCCTTGTTGCGCACCGGATCGCCGAGCATGAAATGGAAGCCGCCGTCGTCGAATGGCCCAACGTTGCTTGAGACAGCGGGAAAATTCTGGCAGCGGCTTACATACCGCAGCGCCTTGCGAATCGCCGGATCGTCCGCCGCCATGCCGGCTGCGCGCAGGGCGGCCAATGCGAACGTGGTGGCCGAAAGATTCGGCTCCGCCAGAGTTCCCAGCGGCAGATCGTCACCGGGTTTGCGCGGCAAGTCAGCAGCATAACCCCAGCCGCCGTAGGCAGCATCGTCCGGCGACCATCCCAGGTGTTCTGCGAGTTGCCGCTCGCGCAAGTATGCCAGCCAGACGTCGCGCGCTTTCAGATGCGGCTCAGAGCCGCTGTGCGTGAGCGCGATCACAGCGCCGGCAGCCGTGTACACGGGGTAGGCCAGTCCGTGCTGTGGCGGGCGGATCGCGCCGTCCTGGGTCAGAGCTGCCAGGTAGCCGGTGGCCCGCTCGATGCTCGGCTCATAGCGCGCCGCGTCACCTCCAGCCAGCTCGATGAGCGCCAGCACGGCGATTGCTGTCAGGGCGTCGCCTTCCTTGAACGGTCCGTACACGTTCGATCGCCAGGCGCCGTCGGCCGATTGCCGGGCCACAAGGTAGTCGCCGGCCGCGCGCATGGCGGTAAGCGCGGGGTCTTGCGCCCCATCGACGACCGCCGGTAGTCCTGACCGAAAAGTCGCAAGCCGCGCCTCCGGCGGCTCGATTGCCGTGCCGCAGCCGGCGCTGAAAACAGCAATCAGCGCCGCTGCGTCAAACCAACCTCGACGTGACCGCATGGCTCGCACCTGCACGGGTTTTGTCTGCGAAGGGCTACCTGGCCTGCTGGTTGTTGATCTTGGCGGCCAGCGGCACCGGGGCACGGTCGGCCATCAAGGTCAACAGCGCGGCGGCCGTGCAGAACGTGCGGCCGGTGATGCAATGCTGGCCCGACCAGCTGCCGTCCTGATTCTGCACGCGCTTCAGGTTGGCGGCCATGGACTGGTCCCACTTCTCCCATTCCGGCCCCCCTTGCACAACCAACAGCTCGCTGATGTTCATGTAGCTGAGGAATTCCTCGCCGCCGTTGTTGCCAAAGCCGGCCACGAAGCCCTTGTCGTCCAATTGTCGCGTGATGTCGCGGACTGCCGATTGCTGGGCGCCGCGCACTTCGTCGATTCGGCCCAGCTCGCTACGGGCGCGGTCTTTCTCCTCGGCCGTGGCCGAGCTGCTTTTGAGCACCTCTTTGGCTTTTTCGGCTTGCACGACGGCCGTGTTGTTCTGATCTGCGATGCGGCTGGCATTGCTGGCGATGAAATACAACGAGACGCCGGCGTCGGTCGGAGCGCCTTCGGCAGGCGCGCTCGCAGCGGCCGATGCCGCAGGGGCGGCACCTGCTACCGGCGCAGCCGCCACTCGTCCGCTCACGGACGCCGCGGGTGCGGCGCCCCGGTCGAGTGCGGCCACTGAGCTGTAGAAATCGCGATTGAGAACCTCCGATTTCACAACCACTTGGGCTTGAGCGGCGCGGTTGATGAACTTGCTGCACACGGCCTGCGACAGCACCGACGCCCAGCCGGTGTTGCCGGCGAAGTTGCCGTCTTCGCGCTGGTTCTTTTCGATCTTGCGCACCGTTTTGTCGAGTGCCGCAATGAGCCGCTGGTCCGAGCCGTCGGCCGGCATCTTGCCTTTCAGTTCCGAGAGCACCAGCCCGGCCAGAAACGTGTCGACATAGCGGCCGATTTTGCTCTGCAGCTGCGTATCGCGCACGTCCGTGACGTACAGAGAGTCGTTGTCGGACCGTTCGACGTAGTCGCAGATCAGCTTCACCGCCTGCGCCACATGGTTGGCATGCGGGCCGCCTTGCGGCGTGCTACCGGCGCGGATGAGCGCCAGCGTGGCGATGCAGGTGTTGCCCAGGTCGGACGGATCGTTGACGTTGTCACCCTCCACGCGTCCGCTGGCATTGCCGCCGGCGCCCACCTGCTGCCGCCAACCGCCGCCTTGCCCCCAGCCGCCACTTTCGTGTTGCTGGGCAAGCAGATACTTCAGTCCTTGTTCGACGGTGATGCTCAGCGGCTTCGGCTGGACTGCCCTTGGTGCCGCAGGGTTCTGTCCGGGCGGCGGAGCATCGACGGCGCGGGACTGCAGCGAAATAGCCAGTGTGCCCAGGATGGCCAACAGCATGGCGGCGGGAATCGACGTGCGCGTGTTCATACCTGTTCTCCCTGCGTGATTTCCGGCGTGGTGATTGCGCAGCGGTCCGCGGGCCGACGGATCTTCATCGCGGCTGAGCGGCTACGCACGACGCCTGGGATGGGTCAGCCCTGCTTGCAAGCGCCGGCGACGAAAGGTCGCTGCAACTTCGACGAGCGGCCGCCCGCAAAAGTTCCCGCTCGTTGCCGCAGGTTCGTTTACAGCGGCGAATGCAACGGTGCCGCAGCCCGAATTGCTTCGGGCGGCAGGGCAAGTCAAACTAAGGGCACTGGCGCCGCAACGGTCGCCAGCCTGCTGGTCCTGAACCGAGGTCGAACTCTTGAAACGCCATCATCGTTCCCGAGCAGCGGCCGTGCTGGCATCGCTCGCCGTGGTCACGTGCTCGGCTATCGTCGCCGTCGTGGGCCTTGCGCTGGCAGCTCCCGGCGCGAATGCCGCCGACGCCCCCGCCCAATCCAAGATCATCGCCGTGAAAGCCGGCCGCCTGTTCGACGGCACCGGCGACGTCTATCGCCGCGACATGGTGATCTTGATCGAAGGCGACAAGATCAAGGCCGTGGGCCCGGCCGGCGAGCTCTCGCTGCCCGGCGAGGCGGAGATCATCGATCTGTCCGGCGCGGTCGTGCTGCCCGGACTGATCGACTGCCATACCCACCTCAGTGCTCGGGCCGATCGGTTCGACGAAATCTACTACTTTAAAGACACGCCCTACCACAATGCCTTCGTGGCCGTGGTGAATGCCAAGACGACGCTGCTGGCCGGCTTTACCACGGTGCGCGACGTCGGCTCGCGGGCGTTTCTAGCGGTCGACCTGCGCGATTCGATCGACGAAGGACTGGTGCCCGGCCCACGCATCGTGGCCAGCGGCCCCGGCATCTCGATGACTGGCGGACACGGCGACTTGAATCGTTTTGCGCCGCAGGTGCGCATCACGACCTTTCCCAACGAGCGCGACTATCGCATAGCCGACGGCCCGGACCAGGTGCGGCAGGTCACGCGCGCGCAGCTCAAGCACGGCGTCGATTTAATCAAGATACACGCCTCCGGCGGAGTCATGTCGCGCGGCGATTCGCCGGGTGCCGCGCAGTTTACGATCGACGAGTTAAAAACGGCGGTCGATGAAGCGCACGCTGCCGGCCGCAAGGTAGCCGCGCACGCGCACGGCACACAAGGCATTAAGAATGCCGTGGTCGCCGGCGTGGATTCGATCGAGCACGGCAGCCTGATCGACGACGAAGGCATCCAGCTGATGCTCAAGCACGGCACGTGGCTGGTGGCCGATATCTACAACGACGACTATCTGCTCGGCAAGGCCATCGAGTTCAAGCTGCCGCAAGAGTCGATCGACAAGGAGCGGATGATCGGCCAATTGCAGCGCGAGAATTTCGCCCGCGCCGCCAAGGCCGGCGTGAAGATCGCGTTCGGCACGGATTCGGGCGTCTATCCGCACGGCGACAACGCCCGGCAATTCCGCTACATGGTGAAGTACGGGCTGACCCCGGCGCAGGCGATCCGCGCGGCGACAAGCGGCGCCGCCGAGCTATTGAACCGCGGCGAAAAGGTGGGCCGCGTTGCGCCGGGGCGTTGGGCCGACCTGATTGCCGTTTCGGGCGACCCGCTGGCCGACGTGACCGCCCTCGAGCAGGTGCGCTTCGTGATGAAGGGCGGCACGACCTACAAGGACGAACTGACCCCGCGCGGCCAGACGAATCCGCGCGGCGCCGCGGCGGGCGGCCGCTAGTTCAGCATGCAATGGGGCCGTGCTCACGCGGGCTCAAGCGTGGCGCCTGGCGGACGAGCCGCCGGTGGCAACCGCAATCGACCTACTTCGTCCCCGTGGCGCTGGCCGAGTCGGCCACTCGGGGCGAGACGTCCTGGAGCGGCGAAGTGCCGTGCAACCGTTCGGCCACCTGGCGCGATTCCAGCAGATGGTGCTCGGACGCGGCAGTCGCCAGGTGCACTAGCTTGCCAAAGTCGGGCGAGGCCTGCGCCTCGAACACGCGCAGCATCGCCAGCCATTGCAACTGTCCGAACAGTTCCATTCCCGCATAACGGCGATCGAACTCGCCCGGCGGCGACAACTCAAGCTCGCTGCGCAGCAGGGCCGAATACTGCTGGGCAATCTCCAGCCGCACGCGCAGCACGGCCTTGGCCGTGGCGTTTTGCAGCACGTTGCTCAAGCCGCCGCCGGCCCGCTTGCGCGATTTCGCGCGGGGCTTCTCCGCGTCGGCCGAGCGCGGGGCGTCGGTCTGGCTGGCAACATCGGCCGCTGGGGACACAAGCATCGCGCGGGCCCGGCCTTCCGTCAACGCGTCAACGGTATGGAACAGCCGGCGGTACCCGTCGAGCTTGCTCTGGGTGAGCTGCTTCAGGCCTTCGTCGTGCACACACGCCAGCGCGTACTGCGTCAGCTCGATTTGCACGTGCGTTTCCACGGCCAGGCTTAAGGCCAGTTTCTCGTCGATGAGGGTAAGCGCCACGTCCTCGAGCGCCGGGGGCGTCGCCAGCAATTCCGGCTCCTGGCGGGCCGCCGGCGCCGGAAGTTCGTCCGCGACCGCGCGCACCGCAGGGGTGACAACGAAGCCGCTCATCGCCAGCGCAATCAATAACTGCTGAGAGAAGGGGATGCCTCGCATAGCTCAGTTCCTGAACGAAAGAAGTGACGCGTTTGCCGTGGCCGCGCGGCGCGCCATGCGCGTCGCCCACTGGGGCATCCGCATGAATTTAGATGCCGCGTAGGAGGCGCGTGTCACTATCGCTTGGCGGAAAGCCCGGCAAATGCGAAGTGAACAAACGGGTTGCGTGCGACCGACGGGAACCGGAAGTGTCGCGGAAATGACGAGTGCCGCCGCCGGCAAAACTTCGCCGGCTGCATCACCCGAGGAGCGTCTTGCGCCCGCTCCTATTTCGAGTGTAGTTCGCCAACCATGCGCCAGCCACTGCGAGTGCGGAATTTTGCGCGGCGCGGATTTCGGCGCCGGCACGCCAAGGCGCGTCGTCTAGCGCCCGGCCGGCTCGGTCGCGCCTTCGGTAGCCGGCGGTGCGGGGGCGGCGGGCGGCTTGCCGCCGCTGAGCAGGTAGGCCAGCAGATTGAGCACCTGTTCTTTCTCCAACACGTCGACCATGCCGTCCGGCATGTTCGATTTGCTGAGCCGGTGCCGCTCGACAACCGTCGACTTTTCGATCTCTTTCGGCTCCTCGACCGCCGAAATGGGCCGCACCACCAGCACGCGATCATCTTCGCGCTCGATGAGCCCGGATACCACGCGCCCGTCGTCCGTCTCGATGGCATAGCTGGCGTACTGATCCGGCACGGTCTTGGACGGCTGCAGGATCGACTCCAACACCTCGCGCGGGGCCAATCGCCGTTCGACGCCGGTCAAATCCGGTCCCACGGTGCCCCCTTCGCCGGCAAATCGATGGCACTGGGTGCAGCCGGTCTTGCGAAAGGCCGTTTGTCCGGCCTCGAGCGACCGCCCTTCGGCGAGGTTGGCCAGTTCGCCCTGCAAGTCGTCCATTTTCCACTGCTGCACAACGCGCTGCTCGTTCTTGACGCTGGCGATCCACGCCCGAAACAGCTCCACGGCGGTCGGGTCGGCGCGTTGGACAACCAAGGGCGGCATTTGCCCCCGCCCGCGGACCGACAGCCGCTCGACCAGCACCGAGTTCTCGGGCTGCCCGGGGGCCGCCAGCATGGCGTTGGCAATGCCGAACGTGTCGTGCTGGGGCCGGGCCCCGAATAACTTCATGTCGTCACGGGCCGTCAGCAGGCCCAGCTCCATCTGCGCGTTGCCGCCGCCCGCCGACACGTGGCAGACTGAGCAATTCACGTGCAGGTAGGCCCGGGCCCTGGCCTCGAGTTCCTGAGACGGGTCGTACGGATCGACCAGCCGCGTCAGCTCGGCCGGCTCTTTGGGCAGCGGCTTTGCAAACAGGCCGACGTGGGCGAATGCCCGCAACTGGTTGTCGCGCAGGCCGCCGTAGTCATGTTCGCGATTCATCTGCGGCTCGCTAAGCGACAGGGCAAAATTGGCCGCCCGGCTGTGGCAGGTCAGGCACTCCGCCCGGCTCGGGAAGCGCCAAAGCTGCGGGGCCGCGTCGCCCGTGCCGCTAGCGAATTCGCCTTCGGCCCCTTCCCTGGGAACTAGCGCGGCGTCGGTCTGCGCATCGTTCCAGCGATATCCGTAGCCGGCCCATTCGTTTTGCTGCCGCACGAGCACGCGCGTCTCGATGCGCCGCGAGCGGGCGCCATCCCCGGCGGGCAGCGACAGTGTTTGCACCAAGGCCGTGCCGTCCGGACAGTTCCAGCCGCCGCCAGAAGTGAATTCGATTTGAGAGTTGGCGGGCACCGCCAGGAAGCGTTCGGCGCTGGCACCGTCCGCCCAGCCGGGCGCGTTGACAGAGTACGCGATCACGCCCGGCGCCAGGCGATGCTCGGGCACGTTGTCGAATAGTCCCGTCTCGCTCAGCAGCGTGGGAAAGGGTGATTGTGCGATCGCGAGCGGCGCCGGCACAAGACGGAAAATCCCTTGAGCGTGGTCGGCCACAAGCAGTTCGCCGCGCTGATCGACGCAGAAAGCGGCGATTGCCAGCGACGTGTCGGCCAGTTCGCGGTGCCACACGGCGCGCTGGCCGTCGTGCTTCATGGCCCAAATGCGGCCGGTCGAATAGTCGCCGTAGACGTACGCACCGTCCAGCTCCGGCAGCCGCTCGCCGCGATACACCACGCCGCCGGTGAGCGAGCGAAAATCGGCGTGCGAGTGCTCGATGGTGGGCGGCACGTGCGGCGTCGGACCCCGTTTCCGCTGCGGATAGAACGGATGGCTCCCTTCGTACACGCTCCAGCCGTAGTTCTCGCCGCGCCGCACCAGGTGGGCCGATTCCCACAAGTCCTGGCCGTTGTTGCCGACCCAGATCTGGCCGGACGGCGGATCCACGCAGAGCCGCCACGGATTGCGCAGCCCATAGGCCCACACTTCGCCCCGCGCCTGCGGCACGCTGACAAACGGATTGTCGGCGGGAATGGCGTAGGGCCGGTCGCCCTCGCGGCGCCGCACGTCGATGCGCAGAATGGCCCCCAGCAAATCGTCCAGCGTTTGCCCGGAGTTCCAAGTGTCGGAGTCACCCGTGCCGTCACCGGTCGCGATGTACAACATCCCGTCGGTGCCGAACACCAGGTCGCCACCGTCATGCCCCTCGCTGCGCCATTGGAGAATGGTTTCCTCGCGCGCCGGATCGATCTTGAGGGGCGGCCCCGGCTGCACGACAAACCGCGATACGCGGTTGCTGCGTTCGGAGCCCGCGGCCGGGAAGTTCGAAAACACATAGACCTGCCGATTGCTGGCAAAACCGGGATCGAAACAGACCGAGTACACCAGCCGATCGGGCAAGTCGACCAGCGTCTGGCGCTCGGTCGTCGCGGGATCGTCCGCGATCCGTTCCAGGCGGTTCGGACGGCCGGCGTCGCCACCTTGCGAAATGGTCCACAGTCGATCACTGCCCGGCTCGGGAGCAATGTAGATGAGCGACTTCCATTCCAGCTTCGTGAAAGTCGGCTCGACCGTGTAAGGCAACGGCGGCTCGGGCGAGCCGACCAGCCGCGAAGTGGTCCACGGCACGCGCTGGGCCAGGCCGTGCGGCGGCTCGTCGGCCAGGCAAGTCACCGCAGCGCAGAACTGCGCCACTGCCAGTACGGTCAAGACGCTGCGCATTGCCATCTCAAGGAGTCCGAGGCGCCGGAGCGGAAATACGATCTTCGTGCTGAACACCGCCGTCCACATCGTGATGGCGCACCGTCGCCAGGACAAGCCCGTCGGCGCCGGGCTCCACGGTCACGGACAGAAATCCCCCTTTGACCCGCAAAAAGCGGTGATAGTCGGGGCGATTGTCGCTTTGCTGCCAGCCGCCGGCATGGGCGTCGCTGGCCGCCCCGCAGGCATACTCGCGCAGCTTTGTCTGCGGATCGACCGAGGCGTATTGCCAGTGCCGATCACCACAAATGACGAACGTGTTGGGCTGCGCAGCCAGAAAGTTGCGCAGCTCCTGGCCCTCGTGGCGGAAACCGGCATTGGCGTGGTTGTCGTGCTTGGCCGGGCGATCGGGACCGACCAAAGGCGTGGGACACAAGAGCACGCGAAACACGGCGTCCGAACCGGCCAGCGTGTCCATGAACCACTTCTTCTGCGGCGCGCCCCAGATGGTTTTGTCCGGGCCGTCGGGCATGTCGTTCGGCGAGCGGAAGTCGCGCCCTTCCACCAGCCAAACCTCCAACAGCTTGCCGAATCTTCGGGAGCGGTAGGTCGCTGGTCCCAGCGGCACCTGCTCGCGAAAGATGGCCTGACCCTGGCGAAATGTGAATTCACCCATGAAGCCTGAGGCCATGCTGGGCCAACAGTCGTTGCGCCACGTGTCGTGATCGTCCTTGATGAACAAGCTGGCCACATTGCGGTGAAACGCCACCGTGCCCGGCCAGCTATACATCCGCTGCCAATGATAGCGGGCCAGCTCCGCGCTCTTGGCCAGCTCGTCGTAGTAGATAATGTCGCCCAGGTTGACGAAGAAGTCGGGATTCAGTTTCGCCATCGAGGCGTAGATCTTGAACCCGTCGGGCGAGTCCTGGTCGTCGTTGCCAAAACAGGTGGCCGTCGTGAACACCACGCGCCGCGCTTCGGCAGGGCGGGGGGCGGTGCGGAACTTGCCTTCCAGTGTCTGGCCGGGCGTGCCGTCCACCCCGCGCGATTCGACGCGCAGTTCATACGTCGTCGCCGGCTCCAACTGGTCGATGGTCAGCTGGCGCGTGAAGTCAGCCAGTGGCTCGACGCCCAGCCAGGGGCTCGAGCGCCAGGCGGCGCTCCCTTCGGGACGGATCTGAACCCGCACGTCGCCGTCAGCGCCGGGCACCGCTTCGCGCAGATCGCTCACCGATACGCCCGGCGGAAAGACCACGGCCTTGACGGTGCGGTCGCGTCGCCCTGCGCCGGGCTCTTGCGCTGCGTATTCGATTGTGACGGTCGGCCCGTCCGACGGATTGCGGTTCGCCCGCCTGGTGAGCCGCGTCCAGACAATGGCCGTGGTGTCGGACACCTCGCCGATTTTGAAGCCCGTGGCCTGATGGGGCCCGGCGCCCTCGGCCGCGCAGGCCGTGGTCGTCAGCACCATCGCCAGCCACGCCGCAAGCAATGCGCGCACGATGCTCACCTATGGGTTGGACTTGGCCTGCCGGCGGGCGCGCTTGGCTTCGCGCTTGTTCTTCTTTCCGTCGGCGTTGGGCTCGTTCTGGGTTGGTAGCTGAGCCTGCAGGTCCGCCTTGGTCTGTGCGTGCTTTGCGTCGGCCGCCAGGTTGGTCCACTCGTAGGGATCCTGCGCCTCGTCGTACAGCTCTTCACCGCCGTCGGCGTAGCGGATGTAGCGCCAGCCCTCGCTGCGCACGGCATGGTTGTTCTGGCCAAAGGTAGTGATCGCGGGCGATTTCCAATCGCTGGCCGGATCGGCAAGCAACGAGCGAATGCTGCGGCCCTGCACGTGCTGGGGAATCTTGATTCCGCACAAATCGCACAGCGTGGGATAGATGCTCATGAAATCGACCGTCCGATCGCAGCGCGTGCCCGGCTGGGTCACACCCGGCACAATCCAGATCAGCGGAGCGCGCGTGGCCTCTTCCCACAGCGCGAACTTGCGCCAGTGGTGCTTCTCGCCCAGGTGCCAGCCATGATCGCCCCACAACACCACGATCGTGTTATCGCGCTCGGGCGCGTTTTCCAGGGCGTCGAGCAGCCGGCCGATCTGGGCATCGGCAAAGGAACCGGCCGCCAGATACGCCTGCACCGCAGCCTTCCAATGGCCCGAGGCGACGATGCGCTCGTGCTCGTTGGCGCGGGCCATCTCCAAGCCGCCCGAGGGCACGTCGTCGAGATCGTCGGCCCGCGTGGGCGGCAGCTCGATCGACTCGAGCGGGTGCATATCGAAATACTTGCGCGGCACGGACCACGGCATGTGCGGCTTGTGCAGTCCCACGGCCAGGAAAAACGGCGCTGCATGCTCCTTGCTCAACTCGGCAATGCCGTAGTCCACGCTCTTGTAGTCGGACCACTCACTGTCCGGGGCGTCGGCAGGGCCGAATCCGGAGATCGGCGGAACCGCAATGGGCTTTGTGGGGTGTGGCCCGCCCTTGGAGTGCAGGTAATCGTCCCACTCGCTGTCGCGCTCGTAGGCGCCGTGATAAATCTTGCCGGCACCCGTGACGCGATAGCCGGCGTGGCGAAACGTGCTCAACAGCGTCAGATCCTGCGCGACGACCGGCCGCCAATCATCGCCATTGCTGTAAACGCCCGTGGCGCCCGGTCGCATGCCGCTCATCAAGGCGGCGCGCGACGGATTGCAGACCGGAGCCGCGCAATACGCGTGCGTGAACGTCACTCCCAGCTTCGCCAGGCGGTCGAGCTGGGGTGTTTTGGCTTGCTTGTTGCGGCCCAGGTGGCCCACCCAGTGGTTCAAGTCGTCCACCGCGATGAAGAGCACGTTGGGCCGCGGCTGCGAGTCGGCGGCGCGCGCCGCCGGCGATACCCACATCGCGCAGAGACAAATTGCAAAGCAAGCACCGAACTGCAGGCGGGCCGCAGGGAACGAACGCATCGCGGAATTCTCACGGGCGGAGATGGACAACAACTGCTGGCACGATTGTAAGTCACCGCTGGCCCAGGCGAAAGCGCCGGCCGGGACTCAACCGTTGGGCCGCAGCAGCGTCGCGGGCGAAACTCGCCGCGCGGCGCAAAAAATTCGGGCGCGAACAGAGTCTGTCCGCGCCCGATCGCGCTGGGGCGACTGCTCCCAAACAGTCGCCCTCAATGATGCCGCGAAATATTCGCTGCGATGTATGGCCTGGCAGGCTACTTCTTCTTGGGAGGCGCCTGGAACTCTGCCAGCGAGAGCGAACCGTCTTTGTCGCTGTCGAGTTTGGCAAAACGCTTCTCGGCTTTATCCTTCTTATCGCCCGTCTTCTTGCCGACGAACTCATCGCTCGACAACTTCTTGTCCGCGTTGGCGTCCATCTTGCTGAAGCGCTCTTCCGGCGATTTCTTGGGCTTGTCGGCCTTGGCGGCGTAGGTCGCCGACGCGCCCAACATCATGAGGGCCGCGGCCAGCACCCAAACGGTAAAACGTCGCATGATTTCTCCCGCTGGAATGCCCCATCGTCGTAGGGTCGCCGCGAGCCCGCTAACGCTAGCGGATCGTTCACCACGCGGCCCACCCTTGGGGGCTCGCTTCATGAAACCCCGGCCTCGCGTCCGGGTTTCGCTGGGCGGCCCGCTCGTTGAGATCGGACGGCAACCCTACTAGAATCGGCCGGTTCGCGTCGGCCTCGGCCGGTGGTCAGGCGCGGCACTTTGCCTGGCTGCCAAATGGGTGTCGGCGCCCGAAATTTCACGGGGGAATTCATGCTTCAGACGCTGCTTGCATCCTGCACCGGGCCACTAGCGAGGAGCCTCCGCACGGCGGCCGCCTGGGCCACGTTGCTAGCCACCGCGGCTTTGGCCGGCGCCGCCGAGCCCGTCTTTCCCGCCGAGCATTGGCAGGAGAAATCGCCGGCCGATTTGGGTCTCGATCCCGAGCGCTTGGACGCCGTGGCGGCGGCGCTCGGCGGCCGTGGCTGCCTGGTCAAAGATGGCTACGTGATCAAAACCTGGGGCTCGCAGTCGGAAGTGACCGACTGGTTCTCTTCGGCCAAGCCGGTGTTGAGCACGCTGTTGATGTTCGCGATTCAAGAGGGCAAGGTGGCCGGCGTCGATGCACGGATCGCCGAATTCGGTTGGGAGCTGCGCGAAAAAGATCGCCCGATGACCTTTCGTCACCTGGGCGCGATGACCAGCGGTTACGCGCGGCCCGAGCCGCCCGGCGCGGCCTGGAGCTACAACGACTATGCGATCCAACTTTATCAGCAAACACTGTTCGATCGCGTGTACCGCGAGTCGCCCGAGACAGTCGTTACGGCGCCAATTCGCTTCGGCGCCCTGCGGCTCGAAGACGGGTTGAAGTTCCGTCAAAGGAACCGCCGCATCTCGGCCTCGGTGCGCGATTTCGCCCGCATCGCCTGGCTGTGGGCCAATCGCGGCCGCTGGGGCGAGCGTCAGCTGATCCGTCGTGAATTGTTCGATCAGTGCGCCCAGCCGCAAGTTCCGGCCGACCTGCCCAACACGGTCAAAGCGTCGACCGACGACTATCTGCACATCGGCACGTACGGCGGCGACTCCGATCACTTCAGCCAGGCGGGCCCCGGCATCTACGGCTTCAACTGGTGGTTCAACGCGCCGAGCGCCGCTGCTGACGGCAAGCCCACCTGGCCCGACGCGCCCGCCGACACGTTCATGAGCCTGGGGTTACACGGCAATTGCACGGCCATGATGCCCAGCCTGGGGCTGGTTGTCGCATCGGCCGATGGCGATTGGGGGCCGATCGATCCGGGCCGGGCGGATTCCGTGATGAACCAGCGCTTGCGCCTCATCGCGCATGCCGGTCAGCCGGTGACCGCGGCAGACCAAGGCACTCCGCCGACCGCTGCCGCAAGCAAGCCCGCGGATCACGCAACCACGGTCAGCGGCACGCTGCGCAAATGGCAGCCGGTGACCATCACCTTCCGCGGTCCGCAGGCCAGCGAGGCCGCGGGCGAGAATCCATTTCTCGACTATCGGCTCGACGTCACGTTTCGGATCGGCACGCGGAGCGTCTCGGTGCCTGGCTACTTTGCCGCCGATGGCGATGCGGCCGAGAGCGGCGCCAACGCGGGCGATCGCTGGCGAGTACACTTTGTGCCCGACGAGGCCGGCGAGTGGACCTGGCGGGCCGCGTTTTGCACCGGGCGCGGCGCAGCCATTGCCGATGCGCCGCTGCCCGGCGATCCATTGGCGTTTCACGGCGAGACGGGCAAGTTCCTGGTGGGGCCCGTGGATACCGCGGCTGCCGGTTTTTATGCGCAGGGACGACTTCGCTACGTCGGCCGGCGCTATCTGCAATTCGCCGAGAGTGGACGCTACTTCCTGAAGAACGGCGTCGACAGTCCGGAGAACTTGCTGGCGTACGTGGACTTCGATGACACCCGGCCGACGCATCGTTATGGCCCGCATAGGTTGGACGCGCGGCCCGACGATCCCACGTGGCGCGGCGGCCGCGGCCGCAACGTGCTGGGGGCCATGAATTATCTGGCGTCGAAAGGCATCAACTCCATTTACTTTCTGCCAATGAACGTGCGCGGCGACGGCAAGGACGTGTGGCCGTGGACCACGCGCGACGAGCGTTTTCGTTTCGATGTGAGCAAGCTCGACCAGTGGGAGCGCGTGTTCGCGCATCTCGACGCGCTGGGCATCGGCTTGCACGTTGTGCTGGCCGAACAGGAGAACGATCAACTACTCGACGGCGGTGGCTTGGGGCCCGAACGGCGGCTGTTCCATCGTGAGCTCATCGCGCGTTTCGCCCATCATTTGTCCGTGGTGTGGAACCTGGGCGAGGAAAACACCAACACCTTCCAGCAACGCCAAGACTTTGCCCGCCATTTGCACGCGCTCGATCCCTACGACAATCCCGTGGTGCTGCACACGTTTCCCAAGCAGCAGAAGAAGGTCTACGAACCACTATTGGGGTTCGAATTCCTGGAGGGCGTCTCGCTGCAGACCAACGATACCGTGAAGCAAACGCGCGAGTGGATCACCCGCTCGGCCAGCGCCGGGCGGCCGTGGGTCGTCAGTCTGGACGAGATCGGCCCTGCCGATACAGGCGTCAAGCCCGACGCCGTCGACTTCCAGCACGACGAAGTGCGGCGCGAGCACCTTTGGCCGCATTTCATGTCCGGCGGCGCCGGCGTCGAGTGGCTGTTCGGCTACAAGTACGCCCACAACGACATCAACCTGGAAGATTTCCGCAGCCGCGACCACATGTGGGACCTCACGCGCTATGCCGTCGATTTCTTTCAGCAGCACCTGCCGTTCGCCGAAATGGACGAGGCCCGGGCGTTGACCGCGCGCGAAGACGACTTCTGCCTGGCCAAACCGGACGAAGTTTATGCCCTGTACCTGCCCCATGCCGAGATGGCCACCGCGATCGAACTGGGCGAGGGAACCTTTCGCGTCCAGTGGTACAACCCGCGCCGCGGCGGACAGCTCAAGCAGGGCGGCACGGCCACGGTCACTGGCCCGGGCCGATGCGACATCGGCGCGCCACCCGGCGACGCGAAGCTCGACTGGGCATGTGTGATTTCAAAGTAGCCGGCTGCGCAATCGCGCCGGCCGGCACGCGGAAGTCCCGGTTGCCGCCTGCCTGTGCCACTGGCGTCCCCCGCTCGGGAGATTCCTGCTATAATGCCGCAGGTGGACCCGTTGCGTGGCGCAGGCGCGGGAGTTCTTTATGCCGCAGCGTCGATCGCGATCGAAATTGACGTCGCCGCACCCTCGCGGCCACATGACGCGCGAGCTTCGCGCGGCCTTTCTGGTCGCGTTTGCCGCGCTATGGGTTGCCGGCGCGAGCATTGTCCGCGCCGACGAGCCGCCGGCCGCCCAGGATCGAGAGGCGGCCGAAATCGACGCGGCCATGACCGCCCGTATCGACGAGCTGCTTTCGGCCCGCTGGGCGCAGGCGGGCATCACTCCGGCCGCCCAATCGGACGACGCCGAGCTGCTGCGCCGGCTGTATCTCGACCTGACCGGCACCATTCCCCCGGTCGCCGACGTGCAGGCGTTTCTCGACGACGCGGCACCCGACAAGCGGCGCCGATTGGTGGACGATCTGCTGGCGTCTGCTTCGCACGTCACGCACCTGGCCGACGTGTGGCGCGACCTGATGTTGCCGCGCAAGTTCGATCCGCAGCAAGCGGCCGGCGTCATCGGCCTGCAAAACTGGCTGCGGCGGCAGTTTGCCGACAATCGGCGCTACGACCGCATCGTGGCCGACTTGCTCGTGGCCACCGGCGGTGACGAAAGCGGACCGGCGCTGTTCTACACGGCCGTGGGCCTCAAGCCCGAGGAGCTGGGCACGAGCACGGCGCGCATCTTCCTGGGTATTCGACTCGACTGCGCCCAGTGTCACAATCATCCGTTCGATCGCTGGACGCAGGAGGATTTTTGGGGCTACGCGGCCTTCTTTGCGCAGCTGCAGCAGCGATCCGGCAACGCGTCTGACATGCGGCTGGTGGACGTCGACGGCGGCGAGGTGAAACTGCCCGAGTCCGAAACGATCGTGCCCACGCGGTATCCGGGAGGGGTCGTGGTGCCGCCACGAGAGCGTGGCACGCGCCGCCAGCAGCTGGCCATCTGGATGGTCTCGCGCGACAATCCGTATCTGGCTCCCGCGGCGGTGAACCTGGTTTGGGCCGAACTGTTCGGCCGCGGCCTGGTTGAGCCGCTGGACGATTTTGGCCCGCACAATCCGCCCAGCCATCCGCAGTTGATGGACGCGCTGGCCGAATGGTTCGTCTCCACCGGCTACGACCTGCGGCGGTTGTATCGCGTGTTGGCGAACAGCGAGGCCTATCAACTCAGCAGCCGCATTGCCGGCGGCGTTGATCCGGCGCCGGAACTCTTCGCTCGCATGGCCGTCAAAACGATGAGCGCCGAACAAGTCTACGATTCGCTGAGCCAGGTCGGCCTGCGGCAAGCGGCCGAGGGCCAGGACCGGCTGGCCGATCCGCGCCGGCAGGCGTTCCTGGTCAAGATGCTCACGCAAACGCGCACGGCCACCGACTTCGAGTGGGGCGTGCCCCAGGCGCTCACGCTGATGAACGGCGCCGAAATGGTGGCCCTGACCACGAGCGCCGAAGGCGGGCTGCTGGCGGCGCTCGAGGCGCCGTTTCTCGACAATACGCAGCGGGTGGAAATGGCCTTTCTCGGCTCGCTCGCCCGCCGGCCGACCGATGCCGAGCGCTCGCAATTTGTCGAGTACCTGCAAACCGGGCCTGCAGCCGAGCGGCAGCGCGCGCTGGGCGATATCGTGTGGGCTTTGGTCAACAGCGCGGAATTCATGCTCAATCATTGAACCGGCGGACACAGAACAAAGGGGCAGGGCATGGGCAGCCGAACCTGGTGGAACTCCCTCTCGCGGCGCGACTGGTTGCGGGCCTCCGGCCTGGGCCTCGTGGGAGCGAGCACTAGCGGCTGGCTGCCGCTGCTCGCCGACCAACAAGCGGCCGATCCGCGCCGCAAGCGGCACTGCATCCTGCTCTGGATGAACGGCGGGCCCAGCCAGCTGGACACGTTTGATCTCAAGCCGGGACATGCCAACGGCGGGCCGTACAAGCCGATCTCCACGGCCGCGTCAGGCGTGCAATGGAGCGAACACCTGCCCCAGCTGGCCGCCCACGCACAGCACATGGCGGTCGTCCGTTCGTTGAGCACCAAAGAGGGCGATCACGGTCGCGGCACCCACCTGATGCGCACCGGTCACGTTCCCGGCGGACCCATCGAGTACCCGTCGATCGGCGCACTGGTGAGCAAAGAGCTCGGGGACGAGACGGCGGAGCTGCCCAATTTCGTCGCCATCTCTCCTTATTCCCTGTTCAGCCCGGCGGCGTACGGTCCTGGTTTCCTGGGGCCGCGCTTCGCTCCGGCCACGGTGGGTGCGAGCCAGCCGGGACAGAACCCCATGGCGGCCGGTTACGCCGAGCTCAAGCTCGACGACTTAGCGCAGCCCGCCGGCGTCGACGACGCGCAGTCGGAACGGCGGATGCGGCTGTGGGATACGCTCGAGCAGAATTTTCTGGCATCGCGCCCCAGCGAGTCGAGCGCTGCGCACGAGCTGATGTTTCGCCGCGCGGCGCGACTGATGCGCAGCAAAGCGGCGTCGGCCTTCGATCTTTCGCAGGAACCCGCTGCCGTGCGCGATGCCTACGGCCGCGGGCGTTTTGGCCAGGGCTGCCTGCTGGCCCGGCGCTTGGTCGAGCGCGGCGTGCCGTTTGTCGAAGTCAGCCTCGGCGCGTTCGAGACGAACTCCGTGGGCTGGGACACGCACACCAATAACTTCGACCAGGTCAAGCAACTCTCCAGTGAGCTCGACGCCGGCTGGGCCACGCTGATGTCGGAATTGCACGACCGCGGGCTGCTCGCAGACACCACCATCTTGTGGATGGGCGAGTTCGGGCGCACGCCCCGCATCAACGAACAGGGCGGCCGCGACCATTTTCCCAACGCGTGGAGCTGCGTGCTCGCGGGCGGCGGAGTGCGCGGCGGCCAGGCCTACGGCAGCACCAGCGAAGACGGCATGACCGTGGCCGATCACCAGGCCGGCGCCGCGGATATTCTGGCGACGCTATGCGCCGCGCTCGGCATCGACCCGCAAACCGAAAACACCGGCGACATGGGGCGACCCATCAAAATCGCCGAAGGACAGCCGATCCGTGATCTGTTGGCGTAACGCCTGCTGGCCAGCGGCAATTGCGTTTCTGTGCGTAAGTGTTGCGCCGATTGGTTGTGGCGGGCCGGCCGCGGCGCCCCAAGCACCGGCCAAGGCGCCCGTCGCGGCAGCAGCAGCTCAAATGCCGCCGGCCGCCGATGCGCCCGCCGCGCCGCCGAGCGCGCCCGCAACGGCGCCGCCTTCGCCTGCCACGCCGGCCGCAACTTCTTCTGTAGCGACAGAAGCCGCGGCCGCTACAACCGAAGCCAAGCCCGAGCCGCCCATCGAGCCGCAGCGTATTTTGCTGTTGCCCATGACCGGCCCACTGGTAGTTCACTTGCAGCTCGTTGTCGACGGCGAGCCGCAGGCGCGCGTGGTCGAGCGGCGATTGGACGAGGCCGAGAAAATTGTCCGCGGAGATGCAGCCAGCTATCCGGCGTGGGACGCGCTGCTGGCCAAGGCGGAGTTCACCTCCGGACTGCTGGGCAACCCGTCGCCGGACGAGATTTCCAACCGCGACCGCATGAACAATCCTTACGACTACAATCGCGACACGTACCTGCAGCGCGAAGAACTGGCAGGTCTGTTGGCGCGTGATGCCGGCCGTGGGAGGCCATTCTGGACCACCTGGATGGCCGATCGTGGTTTGCGCGAACGATCCGGTTCCGCGTTGTTCGCCCTGTTGGACCAGGACGAGGACGGAGTCATTTCAGCAACGGAGGGCGCCGCGGCCGCCGTTCGGCTGCGCAGTCGCGACGGCGACGACAACGACGCGATCACCATTGCCGAGTTGCGGCCGCCGGAGTCACCCCGCGCCACCATGCGCTATCGCGACGAACCGGCCGCCGTTCGCGGCTTCGAGCTGAGAAAATCGGAACTCGACGCCATCCACTATTCGCTCGGCGATCTGTATGACTCCGGCAACGGTCTGGATGCGCAATGCTTTGCCTTGACGCCGGAGCTGTTCGCCGCGCTCGATGCCGATCGGAGTGGCCAGGTGGAATTGAGCGAAGTTGCCGGACTGCTGACCGCGCCCCCGAGCGTGGTGGTCAAGGTGAGTTTCGGGCGGTCGACCGATCGCGCGGAGCCGCCGCGCATGGAACTGGTCTCCAGGGCAGAGGGCCTCAAGGCCGCCGGCGTCGCGGTCGAGCAATCTGCAGGCCGGCTGGATTTCAAGCTGCCGGGCGCCAAGGTCACGCTCTATGCCCTCGATCGCGTGAACGGCTCGGGCCGCGCGGCCGCCGCCTCAACCGAGTTCGCGCGCCTGGACGCGGACAAGAACTCGCACCTGGATGCCAAGGAGTTGGCGGCCGACGGCGTGCTGGCGTCCATGCCGCTGGCGGACGTCGACGCCAACCAGGACGCTCAACTTACGCTCGAAGAGTTCACCCAGGCGATTGTCACGCGGCCGACCTACGGCGAAGCTCAGGTACAGGCGCTCTTGGCCGAAACGGCGGATCCGTTGTTCGACTGGCTCGATCAGCGGACGGACGGGCGGCTGACTTCACGCGAACTGGCAGGCGCCACGGCCCGGCTGGAGGAGTTGGACGCCAACGGCGACGGCATGCTCGGCCCCAATGAAATTCCCGACCGAGTTTCCTGCGCCATTGCTCGGGGCATGGGCGACATGATGGGCAATCGGGCGAACCGGTACATGCCCATGCCGGCGGCGGAATCGCCGACAGCCAGCGCGACGCTTCGCTGGCATGCCGCCATGGATCGCAATGGCGACGGCGAAATCAGCCGCCGCGAGTTCCTGGGCACGCCGCAACAGTTCGCGCAAATGGACGCCAACGGCGACGGCTTCATTGGTAGCGATGAAGTGCGGGCGGACAAAGCAGCAGAGGAAAAGGCCCCGACCGCGGGCGACGCCAGCGACAATCCGCCGGCCGAAAGCAAATAGCCGCGCCGCCGCCCGTACGGCTCTTGCGAGCCGTCCTCCCACTGCCCAGAATAGCGGCATGCCCGCGTTCGCCGCGCGTTCTCGCGCACAGGGCAGTACCGAGTACGGCGGAGGTTCTCGCGATGGCCAAGCGCATTTTCAAGTACGCGGCAATTACCACGGCGGTCCTCGCCGTTCTGTTGATCGGCTTTGGGCTGTGGGTGTACAGCCGCATTGCCGGCAGTCTGCCGACGCTCGACGGCCACATTCGCGCCGCCGGACTCGCCGCCGAGGTAGTGGTCGAACGAGACGCGCTGGGCATCCCTACCATCCGCGCGCGCAACCGCAACGATCTGGCGTTTGCCACCGGCTTTGTCCATGCCCAGGACCGCTTTTTTCAAATGGACTTGCTGCGGCGCAACTCGGCGGGTGAGCTGGCGGAAATCGTCGGCGGCGCGGCATTGGATCACGACCGCAAGGTGCGCGTGCACCGCTTTCGCGATGTCGCCCAGCGCGTGTTCGAGCAAGGCAGCGCCGCCGATCGTGCCCTGCTCGAAGCGTATGCGCAGGGAGTCAACGCCGGCCTGGCATCACTTCGCGCCGAGCCGTTCGAATACTGGTTGCTAAACGTTGATCCGGCGCCCTGGCAGCCGCAGGATTCCGCGCTGGTCATGTTCTCCATGTTTCTGGACTTGCAGGATTCGCAGTATCGACACGAGAACCGTCGCGGACTGATTCACGACGTGATGGGCGACGCGATGCTTGCGTTCCTCTGCCCGCGCGGCACCCAGTGGGATGCACCCGTGGACGGCGAGGCGTTTGCCATGCCGCCCACTCCCGGGCCCGACGTGTTCGATACGCGTAACTCCAAACAGGTCGCGCGGCATCTGCTGGCGCCGCCGGGGCAAATGAACGAGGCCGATACGTTTCACGTCGGCAGCAACAATTGGGCCGTGGCCGGCACCCAGACCGCCGATGGCCGGGCCCTCGTGGCCGACGACATGCATCTGTCGATCCGCGTGCCGCACGTCTGGTATCGCGCCAGTCTCGTGTGGCCGGCCGAGGGCGCGCAACCGGCGGCCGCCGGGTCCGGCGCCGGCGCGAACTCCTCGGCAGGTGCGTCGCAACGCGTTACCGGAGTCACGCTGCCCGGCACGCCGGCAATGGTCGTGGGCAGCAACGGCCACGTGGCTTGGGGATTCACCAATAGCGAAGGCGACTGGGCGGACATTGTGATCGTCGAAGTCGACCCCAACGACAAGGACTCGTATCTCACGCCTGCTGGTCCGCGCAAGTTTGATCGGCACAAAGAGACCATCAAAGTCAAAGGCGCCAAGGACGAGACGCTGACAGTGGATTCCACGATTTGGGGGCCAATCGTCGATCGTGACCATCAGGACCGCCCGCGTGCACTGCGCTGGGTCGCGCACGATCCGGAGGGCGTGAACATGAACCTGATTGCCATGGAGTCGGCGTCCACGCTGGAAGATGCGTTGCGGCTGGCGAACTTGAGCGGCTCGCCCGCGCAAAACTTCGTCGTGGCCGACGATCGCGGACGCATTGCCTGGACGATCCTGGGGCGCATTCCGCGGCGCGTCGGCTTTGATGGCTATCTGCCCAGTTCCTGGGCCAATGGCGCGCACCGCTGGGACGGCTATCTCGAGCCAGAGCAGTATCCGCGGATCGTCGAGCCGCCGGGCGGCAAGCTGTGGACGGCCAATGCCCGCGTCGTCAGCGGCCAGATGCTCGAAATCCTGGGCGACGGCGGCTACGATCTGGGGGCCCGCGCCCGGCAGATTCGCGACAATCTGCTGGCCACCGAGGGCGCCACGGAGGCCGACATGCTGCGCATTCAGCTCGATGATCGCGCCGTGTTTCTCACGCCGTGGCGCGAACTGTTGTTGCGAATCCTGACGCCCGAGGCGCTCGACAAGCATCCGCAGCGCGCCGCGCTGCGGGCGGCCGTCGAGAATTGGGGAGAGCGCGCCGGTATTGATTCCGTCGGCTATCGCACGGTGCGCGCGTTTCGTCGCGTGCTGCTGGAGCAGGTTGCCGATGTGCTGGTGGCGCCCTGCAAGAAGTACGATCCAAAATTCTCGATTGCCGGCATGGACCGCACCGAAGGCCCGCTGTGGCGGCTCGTCTCTGAGCGACCCCAGCACATGCTCGATCCGCGCTATCCCACCTGGGACGCGCTGCTGTTATCGGCCGTGGACGCCGTGCTCGATGACGCGCAGAACTCGGGCGGCAGCGTGGCCACTTACGCCTGGGGCGAGTACAACATCACCCGCATTCAGCATCCGCTCAGCCAGGCGGTACCGGCCCTGGCAGGCTGGTTGGATATGCCGGGCCGGGCCTTGGCCGGCGACTCGGAGAATATGCCCCGCATTCAAGCGCCCGACAAAGGCGCGTCGCAGCGCATGGCCGTTTCGCCCGGGCACGAGGCCGATGGCTACATGCACATGCCGTGCGGCCAGTCAGGGCATCCGCTCTCGCCGCACTATCGCGACGCGCACCAGGCCTGGGAGGAAGGCCGGCCCACGCCTTTCATGCCGGGTCCGGTCGTGCATCGGCTGGTACTCGAGCCCGCGGCCTGAGGTTCCATTGAGCGCATCGCTGGCCGCTTAGACAGGACAGTCACATGGAGCCCCTTACGCGCCGCAGTGTGATTCGCGGCTTGGGCGCGACGATTGTGCTGGGTCCGGCGGCCTTCCGCGCGGCTGCGGCCGACGGACAGAGCGGGCCCGCCGCAGCGAGCCCGCATCTGACGCACGTCAATCCGCAATATCTCGTGACGGCCGACGAGGCCCGCGCCTGGCATGTGACCAAAGATGCGCACGGCGGTCCCACCCTGGCTGGCAGCCCATCCTGGCGGCACTTTCTCGAGTTCACAGAGTCTGCGCTGCGGGCTTGCGGCATGGTCGACGTCCTCCGCAATCCCTGGAACTATGAGCGCTGGTTCACCACGGACTGGCCGCAGGACGAAAACTGGTCGCTGCGCGTGGCCGGCCAGAAGATTCGCGTGGCCAGCTATGGCGCGTACTCTGGAATGACGGAACCGGCTGGCACCACCGCCCGGCTGGTCGCGTATCGCGCGGGCATGGCGCCCGCCGAAGTGCGCGGCAAGATCGTGGTCGTGCCGCCGGGCGCCGTCGGGCCGCTGGGTGCGCAAGCGGCCGCTCTTGGACAGCGAGCGCTCGTTGGCGACTACGAATACCTGGCCGACGCCGACACGTTTCCCGATCCGTTGGCGCCGCGCGCCGCCGCAGGCCGCTTCAGTTCGTTCGGCAAGTTGGGAGTCGAAAGTTTCGTGCCCTTTCTGCGCGAAGGCCGCGCGGCCGGACTGCTGTTCGTCGTCGACCTGCCGTACGATGTACTCGCCGGCACCTACAGTTTTCGCGTGCCCACGCGCTATGACACGCCCACGCTGTTTCTCGACCGTGAGTCCGGCGCGCAAGTGGTCGAGGCCGCCAAGACTCGCAGTTGGGCCACGCTCCGCCTCACCGCCTGGTCTGAGATGGTCGAAACGTATCAGCTCTTTGGCTATTTGCCGGGCCGCGACTACGGCACGCCGCGCGACCAGCAGATCATGCTCATCACGCACACCGACGGCCCCTCCATCTCTCAAGACAACGGCGCGCTGGGAATACTCGGGCTTGTGCAGTACTTTTCGAAAATCCCGCAGGCCGAGCGGCCACGCACGCTGCTGGTGTTTCTCGACAATCGGCACTACATGCCCGGCGGCGAGGCTGCCTTCGACACGCAAGACTATGCGGCGGCGCATCCCAAAATTCACAAGCCGGTGGTGGCGGCCGTCGGCATCGAACATCTTGGGCAGATGGAGTACACGGCAGAGCCCGACAAGCCGTTTCACTCCACGGGCCAGCCCGAATTGTCCACAGTGTGGATCACCAAGAATCAGCAACTGGTGGACCTGGCGATCAAGGCCGTCAAGGACAATCAACTGCGACGGGTACAAGTGCAGTGTCCTGGCCAGCCCGGCATCCACGGCGGCGAGCAAGGTCCGTGGTTCGGCCTGGGCCGCATCGCCGAGCGATTGCAGGTGCCCGGCGCGGCGACCATGGGTTCGATGACGGCGTATTGGTCCACCAAGGCACGCATGGAGGCGTTCGACGCCGATCACTTTGTGCGCCAGGTGGCCACTATGGCTCAGTTCACCGGCGACCTGATGGTCGCAGACTTTGCCAAGCTGGCGGCGGGCGAAGCGGCCGGCCGTTGAGCTTCCGCTCTGGGCAGTTGTCACTGGCTAGTCATCGCAGCGCAATTTATCACTGCGCAATGATCACCAGCACGATTCGGCATGCACCGCCCCGGGGGCTACGCCGGCACCGGCTCACGTGCCGGCGCCGCAAACGTAAAGCCGGCCCGCGCATTCTGCCTTCGCCAGTGGCGTCGCACGTAGCCGGGCCTCGTATCACTGCCGGCGTGCGCTTGCACCTCGCCGGTCCAGCGCGCGAGCAGGCCGTCGGCCTCGGCGAAGGCGGTTGCGGGATCTGGGGGATCGGCCAACCAGGCCCGCTCGACTTCGTCGCGCGCTCGCGAATAGAGCGGCAGCAGTCGCGCCGGATCGCGCACGACCGCGCGATGCAACTGCTCGTGCCGCCACCAAAGAGAAGCGTGATCGGCACGATTCGTTGGCCGTGGGCCCAGGTCCAGCGGTTGATCGACGGCCACGGGCTTGAACAGGCCGGTGCATGGCGCGGCGGTTGCCGTGGCCCAATGACGCACGGCGCCCGCGCGGAGATCGGCAATCCAGGAGGCCGTTGTCTGCGACGACGCGACCAGTCCGCCCGCATGCACGCAGGGCCCGCTGAGCCCGCCGTTGAGCCAGGAATAGCCCGGTACCGAGCGGTCTGCACCGTGATCGCGCAAGATTCGGGCCAGATCCGCCGGCGCGGTCGCGGCTGACGCCAGCGGTTGCGTGCGTCCGCGGCGCAACCGGCAGGCCGATACATAGGTTTTGATTCGGTCGCTATGCCGCTGGGCAAAGCCGGGGATGGTCAGGCCGTTGGAAATGCTTCGCGCGCCGCGAATCTCTTCCACGGCGTGCTGTCGGCCGGCGGTCTCCAGCACGAAGGCCGTATGCGGATCGGCCACGATGAAGCTGTTGTGGTAGGTGAAGCGGGGATTGTCGAGCTTGCAGCCGCCGCCCTGGCCAAACTCCTCCAGCAGCCGCACGATCGTTTGCACGGCTGCGGCGGCCGTGGCCGAGCGCTCCAGTGCCAGCCGTAGCAAGTCCATGCCGGTCAGTCCGATGGCGGCGTAGCCGGCGCGCGTGAAGACCGCTTCGTTGCCGATCGTCACACCGAATTCGTTGGTGCCCATCTCCGCGCCCCACATCCAGAAGGGGCGGCTGAGCAGCACGGCATGCGTTGCACGCGCTTGCGGAATCTCGATCCACGTGCATTTGAGCCGCTCGCCGGCTGCATGCGCCTGTCGCGGATGCCAATCGAGATGCTGCCCTTCGTTGGGCTCGCGGTCGGAATTCTTGGCAAACAGAACGCCATCGGCTCGTACGATGGCCAGCGTGTCACACACGGCGCGACTCCTGGTGGGCGAGCGAATTCGACTTCGCTCAGTTTAGCCCACGGGAACCGCTTCCGCCACTGGGTTCGGCAACGTGCCAGGCTGCACGGATGCCATCGGCCAGATCGTCGAGCGTTTCATCGTCGACGTCCACATCTTCCGGCTCGTCAGCGTCTTCGACGATTGCCGCCGCGACCAATTGTGCGTACGTGGTTACCGTGCCGCGCGCGGGCATTGTCGCTGTGAGCGCACGCGCGGCGTGGAGCGGCCATGTCCGTGGCGGGTCGATCTTCGACGCGCTCATTGCCAGCGCAGAGGCAATGCCAGTGTCGCCAGCGGGTGTTGGCGCAAAGGGCCCGCCGGTGCCGACGTTCAATCGGTTGAGAGCACCGATATTGCCGAGCGCCGCGCTGCGGTCGCCGGCCACGGTGATCGCATTCGTCCGGTCGATATCGCGCACGTTCGTGATGCCGCCGGCAGGGCCCAGTCCGCCCGCGGTGATGGTGGAAGCGTCGCCAGTGGTCGTCGTGAACGACGTGGCGGTGGGCGAGCCGGTGTCGCCGATGCGGTTGCCGAAAAAAAACACGTCGGGCGCACCCAGGCCCGTGTTGGCCGTGGCCAGCACTTGCACTTCCAGCCAGGTGTTCTTGACGGCGCCGTTGGCCCAAGTGATCTCCACGCGGTCCGATCCGCTGACGCCGGCGCCGGTGCGCACGGAGATAGCCGCGGGCGCCGGCGCAGCACCCCAGGAGCCGGGTGTGTTGTTGGCGCCCACTTTGAACACGAAATCGTTGCCGGTGATCGAGCTGTGCGCGCCGCCGCCAGCCAGATCGATCGCGATGCCGTTGATGCCCTTGGAATAGCTCGACACGTTGGCAAACGTGGCCAGACCGTCGCCCGGCAGGTAGGCCGTCTTGTCCGGCGCGATCGCGCCGTCGTCGGCCGCATTGATGGCGGAACTATTCCCGTCGAACGCCGACTGGTTGTAGAACAACTGCCGGCCGGCCACCGTCGAGCCCACCGGCGCATCGGCGGTGACCTCGATATTGTCGAAGGCACGGCCGTCATCGGGAGTTAGGTCGGAGCCTGTCTGTTGGAAGCGAATGCGAAAGTCCGCACTGTAGTCGAAATCTGCTGCGAAGTTGGCCCTGATTTGTGCCACCGCCGCATCCAGGTCGTAGGAGCCGGCAAGAAATGTCTGGCTGTCGAGCTGCACAAGGCGATACCAGGTGATTCCATCATCGCTGATGGCAATGCCGTCGGTTGCCTCGTGCCCTTGGAACGTGTCGGCCATGAACTGCGTGCCGTCGTTGAGCGACGCGTGGTCCAAGGTGAGGACCACGCCGGTCCGGCCGGCAAGATTCAGATGCAGCGTGGCCTCGTTCGACGCGGACACTCCGCCGATGGTCTGATCCAACTGCAACCGGTTCGAGACGACCAAGACGCGGCCGCCCGCTGTGGAATAGTACTCCCAACCGTCTCCGGGACGTGGCGGATCGGCCGTGGAAAAGGACTGTGTGTAGGGCACGGCTTGGGGTGCTAGCGGAGCCGACGTGGGATCGACCGAGATCTCCACGCTGTCGATCGTGCGGCCATCGGCAGGAGACAAATCCGAGCCAACCTGCTGGAACTTGATCTGGAAGTCTGCCGTGTAGTCGATATCGACCGCATAGGTCGCGCGGATCTGCGCGAGTGCGGCATCCAAATCGAACATCCCGCCGGTAAAGTTCGTGGCGTTTAGTTGCAGAAGTCTGTACCAGGTAACTCCGTCATCGCTGATGGCGATCCCGTCCGTCGACTCATGTCCCTGGAACGTGTCGGACATGAATTGCGTGGAGTCACCGAGCGAAGTGTGATTGACGCTCAGTCGCACGCCGCGCTGTCCTTCCAGGTCAACGTGCAGAATTGCTTCGTTCAGCGCCGTCAGGCCGCCGATGGACTGATCCATCTGCAGCCGGTTGGAAATTACCGAGATGCGGCCACCGGCGGTGGAGTAATATTCCCAGCCGTCGCCCGGCCGCGGAGGGTTGGCTGTGGAAAACGTTTGCAGGTACTGCACGGCTTGCGGAGTGAGGGGCGCTATCGTGGGATCGACCGTAATCTCCACGTTGTCGAAAGTACGGCCGTCGGCCGGCGTGAGGTCGGAGCCGACTTGTTGAAACTTGATCTGGAAGTCCGCGGTGTATTGCAGTCCGGCCGCCAATTGGGAGTTGAGCAGTTCGATGGCGGCATCCAGATCGAACACCCCGCCCGTGAAGTTCGTGGCGTTCAGCTGCAAAAGTCTGAACCAGGTAACTCCGTCGTCGCTGATCGCGATGCCGTCGCTCGCCTCATGTCCCTGGAACGTGTCGGACATGTTCTGCGTGAAATCGCTGAGCGACGTGTGACTGACACTCAAGCGCACGCCGCGCTGGCCTTCCAGATCAACGTGCAGAATCGCTTCGTTGAGCGCGGTCAGGCTGGCGATGGTTTGATCCATCTGCAGCCGGCTCGAAATCACCGAAATTCGTCCACCGGCTGTGGAGTAGTACTCCCAACCGTCGGCCGCGCGTGGCGGATCGACCGCCGAGAAGGTCTGTGTGTAGGGCACGGTTTGCGGAGTCAGCGGCAGCGAAGTAGGATCGACGGTCACCAACACTTCGTCGAAGGTGCGTCCGTCCGCGGTCGCTGGCTCCGTGCCGTACTGCTGAAATTTGATGCGGAAGTCGGCGGAGTAGTGCAGATCGGCCGCGAATTCCTGGTTCAGCAGTTCCACGGCGGCGTCCAAATCGAACGTGCCGCCGGTGAAGTTCGTGGCGTTCAATTGCACCAGTTTGTACCAGCTGACTCCGTCGTCGCTGAGCGCGATGCCGTCGGTATTCTCGGGCGCTTGAAAGAAATTGGACATGGTCTGAGTGCCGTCGTTCAACGAGGCGTGATCGACCGTGAGTCGTACGCCGTGCTGTCCGACCAGGTTCAGATGCAGCGTGGCTTCGTTGCGCGATGAGGTTCCACCAGCGCCCGCATCGTCCATTTGCAGCTTGCCCGAAACGAGCATGATCCGGCCGCCGCTCGTCGAAGCATATTCCCACCCGCGACTTTCGCCGGGCAGGGCAGCCCCATTGAAATCTTCGTGGTAGGGGAAAGTGGCTTGCGGAACGGCCGCCAACAGGTTGCGACTTTCCAACGCCTCCAGCTGAAGCCGGCGCAACGCCGGTTCACCGCAGAACGGTCGATCGGTTTTCGACCCCGCCAGAAAATGGTCCCGCGTCATGGATGCACCTCGCTGTCGTCAATGCCTTGCGTCCGCCGCGCCGCTCCCAGAGCAGACACCCGCCTATCGCGGGAACTGCCACTTTATTCGCAACCAAACGCGAATGCAACCAACAGGGGGTGCGGCTCTTCCAGACGGAGTGCCCAGGGCGGGCTATGGGCAGTCGAACCGCAATGCGCTCAGCCTTCAGCGACTTAACGGCGCCGCGGTTTGGCACCCGCCACGCCTACGGCCAGCGTCGTCAGCAGACCGTCGTCAAGCTGGGCCGATACTCGCGTGGCCGGCTTGGCTTTCGTCGTCGACGAATAGCCTGAATCTGCAGGCGCCAACTTGCTGTAGAACTGGCTTGCGGCGCGCGCATCGATGGGCCGAATGACGCTGGCTACGGGGCCATGATGCTTCGATACCGTTGCGCTCGTCGTCACCCAGCTCGATGGCTTGGCCGCCAGGGCCGTGGCGATACGTGCATCACGGCCATTCGCAGTCGCGACCGTGGCAACCACAGTGCCCCAATTCAGCCGCACGATGGCGCCCGTGTTGGCCAGCGCCGCGGCCCGGTCAGCATCGACGGTAATGGTGTTGCTGCGATCGATGTCGCGCACGTTCGTGATCCCGCCGGCAGGGCCCAGTCCGCCCGCGGTGATGGTGGAAGCGTCGCCAGTGGTCGTCGTGAACGACGTGGCGGTGGGCGAGCCGGTGTCGCCGATGCGGTTGCCGAAGAAGAAGACGTCGGGCGTGGCCAGGCCGGTGTGGGTGGTGGCCAGCACTTGCACTTCGAGCCAGGTGTTCTTGATGGCGCCGTTGGCCCAAGTGATCTCCACGCGGTCGGCGCCACTCACGCCGGCGCCGGTGCGCACGGAGATGGCCGTGGGCGCCGGCGCATTGCCCCAGGAGCCAGGCGCGTTGTTATTGCCCACTTTGAACACAAAATCGTTGGCGTCGAGCAGCGTGTGCGCACCGCCGCCGGCCAGATCGATCGCGATGCCGTTGATGCCCTTGGAATAGCTCGACACGTTGGCGAACGTGGCCAGGCCGTCGCCCGGCAGATAGGCCGTCTTGTCCGGCGCGATCGCGCCGTCGTCGGCCGCGTTGATAGCCGCGTCGTTGCCGTCAAACGCCGACTGGTTGTAGAACAACTGCCGGCCGGCCACGGTCGAGGTCACCTGGCTCACGTAGGCCACCGGGTAGTGCTGCACCTGGAACGTGAAGTTGACTAGCAGGTCGGCGAAGCCGAACGAGGGGATGGCCTGCTCCGGCCCCAGCTGGCCGAAGCCGGTGTACGGGTTCACGTAGCGCCACACTTCCTGGCCGGCGGCGTTGACCTCGCTAAAGATGCCCTTCGAGCCGTAATCCACCAGCGTGTTGCCGTTGGGCAGCCGCACGGTGCCGGAGATGATTTGGGCGTGGTCGGCCACCGCGCCGTTGTAGGTCCAGGTGGCCGTGGCCGGTGCGTGCGGCTGACCGGGCGCCAGCGCCGGGTAGTCGCCGTTGCCGTCCACCGGCGTGGCGATCTCTTCGACACTCGAGTAATCGGTGCCGGGCCGACCATAGCCGTTGTTGAAGACCGTGATGTGGCCGGCGCCGGGCGTGCCGTCTTCGATCCAGCGCGGGTCATGCTGGAAGAACAGCTTGCGATCGCCGGCGGTGCCCCGATCGTAAGCCTCCGGGTTGCCCCAGCGATACAGCAGGTCGCCGCCCTGGCCCGAGTTGCCGCCGGTGTGACCGGCCGCTTCGGCCGTGGTGGTGCTGTGATCGATGATCCAGAACTCGCTGAACTCGCGCACCGAGAGCACGATCTGATCGAGCTCGGCGTTGTAGTCGATGCCGTTGGCGTGGGTCCAATCTTCGGGCGCGCCGCCGCCGTTGGCCGGGTCGGAGACATAGTTCAAATCGACCAGCTCCGGATGATCGTCCACGCCGGTCGGTCCGTAGTAGTTGGCCTTCGTGGCGTCGAACTCCTGCACCAGGTGGTCCCACACGTGCCACTCCCAGACGATCGTGCCGCCGCCGTTGGTATAGTCGGGATCGACTTCCACGATGTGATCGGGATACAGGAAGCCGGGGCCCGGCAGGTTCGGATCGCGGCCGGCCAGCGTGGCTTCGGCCTCGGTCTTGTATCCCCAGGCGATCAGCAGGATGTTGCCGTTGGGCAGCACTTCGAAGTCGTGATGCGCCAGGTGCGTCGCGTCGTCGTAGGCGAACTCCCAGTTCTTGGTGCCGTTCCAGTCAAAACGCTCCAACAGTCCGCCGGCGCCGGCGGCCACGATCGAGCCGTTGCCGCCCTGGCCGTGCGGCGCCGCGTCGCGCAGCAGGCTGCCGTCCGGCTGCAGGTAGCCCAGCAAGCCGGGCGTGTACAGCGACGTCCACTGGTTAATGATGTTGGCGTCCTTGTCCATCAGGTAGGTGACCGTGCTGGTGTTGGGCGCAAACAGCACGTAGCCTTCGGCCGTGCCGGGATTGTTCAGGAACAGCCCGGTGGTCTGGGCCAGGCAGAGGCGCGTCTCTAGCAACTCGCCGGCCAGGCGCTGGCGGTCGCGCGCGGCCGCGCGGCGCCGGGCACGCAGAGACATCGAAGAGGCGAGTCGACGGGTGCGCATCGGGGGCTCCTCCGCAAAACCAAGGCGGTCGTACCTGGGGGGAAAGACAGCGGTCCGTGGACCGACCGCTTGGCCGCCATCTTAACTGGCGCAAGGGGCAGAGGCCAGCAAGAAGTGGTCCGTCTTGGTCGGTCAGGACTTGGCAGGTCAGCCACCCCGTGCCTGACAACCCTCCAGCACCAAAGCCGGTGGATCGAATTGCCAGTTCCGCAGGTCGGGCACATCAACCCGCAGCGCGAGCGAGGGTCTGGGTCTGCGTGGAGGACGCTTCCACCGCGCGAAAATCCCCCGGCCGAGCCGGGGGCTGCACGATGCGATCGTGACGGTGGCCGTTGGAAATCTGAAAATCCACTACCGCGGCCACGGGCCAACAATCCCGTCGGCCAGCGCCTCGAGCACGTCGTCGTCCACCCGCGCTTCATCGTCGTCGTCCTCTTCCAGGGCGACCGCGGTGAGCAACTGCGCATAGCTGGTCGCGGCGCCGCGAGCCGGCGTCGCCGTCGCCAGGCTGCGCGCGATCGTCACCGGCCAGCGCCGCTGGGCGGCCAGGTTCTCTCTGGGTGCCGCCGCCAGCGCGGAGGCGATGCCCGCATCGCCGGCTGCGGAGGCCGAAACACTGTCGCCGGCTGCGGAGGCCGAAACACTGTCGCCTTGCGGCGCAAACGGCCCGCCGGTGCCGACGTTCAGCCGCGTGATCGAGCCGACGTTGGCCAAGGCCGCGCCGCGATCGCCGGCCACGGTGATCGTGTTGCTCTTGTCGATATCGCGCACGTTGCTGATGCCGCCGGCCGGTCCCAGTCCGCCGGCCACGATCGTGGAGGCGTCGGCCGTGGTGGTGGTGAACGAGGTGGCCGTGGGCGAGCCGGTGTCGCCCACCAGGCTGCCGAAGAAGAACACGTCGTTGGCCGGCAGGCCGGTGCGCGCGTTGGCCAGCACCTGCACTTCCAGCCAGGTGTTGACGATAGCGCCGCTGGCCCAGGTGATCTCCACCCGGTCCGAGCCGCTCACGCCGGCGCCCAGCCGCACCGAAACGGCCGCCGGCGCAGGCCCCGCGCCCCACGTGTTGGGCGAGTTGCTGTTGCCCACTTTGAAGACAAAGTCATTGGCGGTGATCGAGCCGTGCGTTCCGCCCCCGGCCAGGTCGATCATCAACCCGTTGATCCCCCGCGCGTAACTCGACACACTCTCAAACCCCGCCAACCCAGCCCCAGGCAAATAGGCAGATTTGTCGACCGCGATCGCGCCGTCGTCGGCTACTCCGATCGCTGCGTCGTCCCCATCAAACGCCGACTCGTTGTAGAAGAGCTGTGCGGCGGCGACGTTGTTGGCCGAGATGCGATAGACCTCGCCGGTCCCGCCGCGTGCGATGTAATAGAGATTGCCGGCCGCATCGACCTTCAAATCAACGGGAGCACTCGTGGTCAACGCGGTGGCGAAGTTGACCGAAGTGTCCGGGGTGCCGTCGCTGCCCGGATTTTCTGGGTCGAATACGCGAATGTATCGGCCGCCCAGATCGGCGTAGAAATACTTGCCGGCAAACGAGCTGCCAAAGACGCCACCCACCGGGTAGAAAACGCCACCAGCGATCGCGGAGCTGCTCGGGCTGGGCGCCGTGGCGCCGCTGTGATCGTAGGCCATCTGCGGGTCGTGGTAGTTTGTCCACGGCGTAGACGTTTCAAATCCTTCGAGCGGCAGCGCGCTGCCGGCCCAGCCGTAGTTGGCCCCGGCCACTCCCAGGTTGATCTCTTCCCACGTGCCTTCGCCCACGTCGTTGATAAACAGGCGACCGGTGCCTGGCTCAACGGCAAACGTAAAGGGATTGCGCAGTCCAAGCGCCCAAATCGAGCCCTGCCAGTCGCTGGTGCTGCCGGTGAAGAACGGATTGGGCGTGTCGGTAGGGTTGCTGCCGTCGGGATTGAGGCGCAAGATCTTGCCGAACGGCGTGTCGGTTTTCTGCGAAGGATGATCGGTCGCAACCGGCGGATCATAGTTGTGGTCGCCCACGGCAACGTACAGTTTGCCATCCGTCCCGAAGTGGATCGCTCCGCCATTGTGGTTGGAGTCGCCGTCGGTCGCTGGGTTATTGTCCTCGTCTTCGGGCGGCAGCTCGCGAATCAACGTCGGGCTGCCAAAGATGGGCGTATCGGTGTCCGCACCGGTTACCTCGTAGCGGCTGATCTGATTGTTGGGCGGATTGGCCATGCCCACCCGCGGCGAAGTGTAGTACAGATAGACGTAGTCGGTGTTGGGGCCCGCGCCGTCGTAGCTGGGATCGAAAGCGATTCCCAACAAGCCGCGTTCGCCCCCCGAGTCGACCGTAAGTGACAATGCCGTGAACGTGGTGCCGTCTGCGCGAACGAGTTTGGCGGCGCCGCCCTGTTCGAGCACGAACAGCTCGCCGGTCGGCGAGAACTCCATCGCCGTGGGACCGGTCAGACCACTGGCCGAAGTCACCACCGATTCCGTAAAACCGGTGGTGGCGAAGGTCGTCATCGCCAGGCGTTCTTCCAGCGGCTGCAGGCCAAGCCGGGTGGGACGCACGTGGCGAGTTGCACCTCTATGTGAAAGTTTCCGCGACGACTTCGACGAAGACTGTTCTCCAGTCCACAATCTGTGGCGCATCGGCTGATTCTCCTGTTCCCTCACGGCAACGTTGCGTCGTCGCCGCGTCAGAGCCATGCCCCACACACTGTGTTGGCCCGCCGCAGGGTGCCACCTTGTGCGGCCGACCCGTCCAGCCCCCTCATTGTACATAGCTGTGCGCGCCTTCCGTGCGACGCTGCCAAAAATGTTGCCGCCCGCCGGTCCGCGGCAGGATCACGCCGAGGGCCAGGCCTACCGGTGGTCGTTGTTCGCGCTCCCACCTCTGGCCAGTAGAATAAATACATTCTTAACATCGGCCCCGGCGAATGTTTGACCACGATTGAATCGCTGGTCCCCGGCCGCGGCAATTCAATCGACGCTGGCAATGCACAGCACGACTACTCACGAACCGCCTTCGGACGTGTTGCCCACGGCCCCTCGCACCGGACGCCGCCGTTGGCTGTTTCGACTGGCCGCAATCATCCTGGGGCTGTCACCGCTGGTGGCCGCGGAGGCGCTGTGCACGGCGTTTGACTGGGGGCGGCCGGCGGTGCACGACGATCCGTTCGTGGGATTTCGCAGCGTGCGACCGCTATTTGTGCTGAACGGCGACGAGACGCGCTACGAAATCCCCAAGTCGCGGCACACGTACTTCCGGCCCGAGTCTTTCGCGGCCGCTAAGGCGCCCCGTGAGTTTCGCATCTTCTGCCTGGGCGAATCGACCGTGCAGGGAAATCCCTGGACGATCGAGACGTCGTTCACTACCTGGCTCGAACTGGCGTTGGCAGCAGCCGATCCGAGCCGGACGTGGGAGGTGGTCAACTGCGGCGGCATCTCCTACGCCAGCTATCGCCTGGCTCCCATCCTGGCAGAAGTGCTGGCATATCAGCCGGACCTGATCATTATTTGCGTGGGCCACAACGAGTTTCTCGAGGCCCGCACGTTCGACCACGTGGCCGGGCGCGGAGCGATTGCGAATGCCGCGCTCGACGTAGCCGCCCAGTCGCGCACCTTTACCCTGGTGCGCGAGGGTTATCTGCGGCTGCAGGGCCGATCGTCCGCCGACCCGCCGGACGGTCGACCGATCCTGACCACGGAAGTGGAGGCTCTGCTCGACTATCGCGGCGGTCTCGAGCAGTATCATCACGACGAAGCCGGGCGCCAGGGCGTGATCGCACAATATCGCTTCAACGTGCGCCGGATGGTGGAGGCGGCGCAGGCGGCCGGCGTAGACGTGCTGCTGGTGAACCCGGTGAGCAACTTTTCAGACTCGCCGCCCTTTAAATCCGAGCATGGCCCCGGCCTAACCCCTGCTGAACGCGCGAAGTGGGAAGCCGTGTGCAACGAGGCGCGGGAGCATTTGCACGGCGAACGGCGCAATCTGCGGGGTGCCGCCCAGTTGTTCGAAGAAGCCTGCCGGCTCGACCCGCTGCACGCCGGCGGCTGGTACAACCTGGCCAAGTGCCGTGAGGAAGCCGGCGAATTCGAGATGGCCCGCAACGCCTATCTGCAGGCCAAGGACGTCGACGTTTGTCCGCTGCGCATCCTGCAGCCGATGAGTGATGCCTTGCTTCAAATCGCGCGCGACACGGGTACGCCCCTCCTCGACGCGCAAGGGCTGTTTGATGAACACAGCCCGCACGGAATCACCGGCGGGCAATGGTTGGTGGATCACGTGCATCCCAGCATCGAAGGGCATCAGCTCCTGGCCGACACGTTGCTGGAACAGCTGGCGTCGCTGGGCAAAGTCGCGGCCCGTGCCGATTGGAAAGCGCTCGCGCACGAACGTTATCGCGAGCACTATGCGTCGCTGGGCAACTTGTACTTCATCAAGGGCACCAAGCGGCTGGAAGCGCTGCGCGGCTGGGCTGCCGGCCGGGCCGAGCGCGTGCGGATGACGGGAACGAGCGCTGCGAAATCGCCGCAGCAGTCCGCGATCGGTCCCTGACCGCCCTGCCCTGTCACGTCTGCCAGTTTGGCTTGCGCTTGTTGAAGAAGGCGTCGATGCCTTCGCGGATTTCAGCCGTTTCCCAGGAGTCGGCCAGCGCCGCCGCGGTGTACGTCAGGTTCTCACGCGCGTCGTGCGTGCTGACGAAGCGAATCAGCTCCTTGGCCCGGCCCACCGCGCCGGGCGCGCATGCCAGGGCCGCGGTGACTTCGCGTTCGATGGCCTGATCGAGCTGGTCGACGGTCTCGACGGCCTCGTCGAGCAAGCCCAGCCGCACTGCGTCGTGACCGCTGAGCTTGGTGGCGTTGAGCATGATTCGCCGCGCGTGGGGCACGCCGATTTTGGCGACAACGTACGGCGAGATCGTCGCGGGGATGAGGCCGAGCGTGACTTCACTCAGCCGGAACGTCGCCCCGGCCAGACCGATCGCCAGATCGCACACAGAGATCAAGCCCAGCCCGCCGCCAAACGCCGGTCCGTTGATGCGGCCAAAGAGAGGCTTGGGCAAATTGTTCAGCTCGGCCAGGATGCCGGCGAACTCGGTGGCGTCGGCAATGCGGCCGGCGCGCGTGTTGCCGACTTGCTGGGTCATGCCCTTCAAATCGCCGCCGGCACTGAATACCTCGCCTGCCCCGGTGAGAACCAGCACGCGCACGCGCTCGTCAGCTACTAGCTGCCGCGCGGCGGTGATCAGCTCGCGCATCAGCTCGTTGGACATTGCATTTTTGGCTTCCGGCCGGTTGAGCATGAGGCGTCCGACGCCGCGGCTGTCGACCGCTACATCAATCATCTGCAAGGACGTCATGGTGGGCACTCCGAATGGGCGCATCTGAATGGGCGTAGTGGAGGACTACGATCATAGGTTCCCGGTGCGCGCGTGCCCAGCCGGCGGTTGGGAAATTGGATGCGTGTGGCCTTCCGCTACCACCTCCTTCGCGCGCGACTGGCATCGCGCCGTCAACTCCGTTAGAATCCACGCGTTTCGCTATCCCTTCGTGGCGACGTGGGAGTTTACCCGGTTGTGAGGCGGCAGATTCTCCCTTCGCGACTGGATCCCAAGTCGCAACCGTATCGCGCCAATCGCGAGTCGATGCTCGAGCAGCTGGCCGGGCTCGACAAATTGCTGGCCGCCGCGCGCGCCGGCGGCGGCGAGAAATCCGTCGCCCGGCACCATCAGCGCGGCAAGCTGCTGGTCCGCGAACGCATCGAGCTCTTGGTCGATCGGGATTCGCCCTTTCTGGAACTATCGCCGCTGGCGGCCGCGGGCACGGACTATGAAGTGGGCGCTTCGGTGGTCTGCGGCATCGGCGTGGTCTCCGGCGTCGAGTGCCACATCAGCGGCAACGACCCGACCATTCGCGGCGGCAGCGTCAATCCGTACACCATGCGCAAGAGCATGCGGGGCTTCGACATTTGCGAGCAAAACCGCCTGCCGCACATCATGCTCACCGAGTCCGGCGGGGCCGACCTGCCGCGTCAGTCGGAGATCTTTCTGCCCGGCGGCGCTTCGTTTCGCAATCTCACGCGACTCTCGGCGCTGGGCATTCCCACCATCTCGCTGGTGTTCGGCAACTCGACTGCCGGCGGCGCGTATACACCCGCGATGTGCGACTACTCGGTGTTCGTCAAAGATCGCGCCAAGGTGTTCCTGGGCGGGCCGCCACTGGTAAAGATGGCCACGGGCGAAGAATCGAGCGACGAAGAGTTGGGCGGCGCGGAGATGCACTCGCGCGTGTCCGGCCTGTCCGACTATCTGGCCGCCGACGAGCTGGACGCCATTCGCATCGGTCGCGAAATCGTGGCCAACTTGAACTGGCAGAAGCTGGGGCCCGCGCCGGCCGCCGACTTCGAGGAGCCACGCTACGACGCGGAAGACTTGCTGGGGCTGGCGCCGGCCGATTTGAAGGTGCCGGTCGACATGCGCGAGATCATCGCCCGGCTTGTCGACGGCTCGCGCTTTCACGAGTTCAAGCCGGCCTACGGCGCCAACCTGATCACCGGCTGGGCCTCGCTGTATGGCTACGAGATCGGCATCGTGGCCAATCAGCAAGGTGTGTTGTTCTCGGCCGAAGCTCAGAAAGCGGCGCAATTCATCCAGCTGGCCAATCAGCACAACGTGCCGCTCGTCTACCTGCAAAACGTGACGGGCTACATGGTCGGCAAACAGTACGAGCAGGCGGGCATCATCAAGCATGGCGCGCACATGATCAACGCCGTTTCCAACAGCACCGTGCCGCAGCTCACGCTGCAGATCGGTGGCTCGTACGGTGCCGGCAACTACGGCATGTGCGGTTACTCCTACAAGCCGCGGTTCCTGTTCATCTGGCCCAACAGCAAAACGGCCGTGATGGGTCCGCAACAATTGGCCGGCGTGCTGTCGATTGTGCGCCGGGCCGCGGCACAAGCGGCCGGCAAGCCCTTCGACGAAGCGGCCGACGCCCTGCTGCGCAAAGCCGTGGAAGACCAGATCGAAAGCGAATCGCTGGCTACGTATACCAGCGGCCAGGTGTTTGACGACGGCATTATCGATCCGCGCGATTCGCGGACCGTGCTGGGCATGGCGCTCTCGGCGGCCCTCAACGCCGAGGTGAAAGGTGCGGACAAGTTTGGCGTGTTCCGGATGTAGGCGGCGCAAGCGGCAACCTGAAATGACGATTCGACAAGCGGCCGCGACAGCAAGCATATGACGGCTCCCATCCGTAAGATCCTGATTGCCAATCGCGGCGAGATCGCGCGGCGCGTCATGCGCACCTGCCGCGAGATGGGCATCGCCACGGTGGCGGTTTGCTCCGAGGCCGATCGCGAGGCGCCGTTTGCGATGGAAGCGGACGAGGTCGTACCGCTGACGGGTGTGCGCCCGGCAGATACTTATCTGCGGATTGACGCGATGATCGACGCTGCGCGCAAGACCGGTGCCGACGCGATCCACCCCGGCTATGGATTCCTTTCGGAGAACGCGGACTTTGCCACGGCCTGTGCCGCAGCCGGTGTGACGTTCATCGGCCCGCCGCCGGCAGTGATCGCGGCGATGGGTTCCAAGATCGAGGCCAAGCGCCGCATGCACCAGGCCGGCGTACCCCTGTTGCCCAGTATCGACGTCGGCCCGTTGTCCGCAAAGCAGTTGCTGACCAAGGTGGAATCGTTGGGCTGGCCCGTGCTGGTGAAGGCATCGGCGGGCGGCGGCGGCCGGGGCATGCGCATCGTGCGCAGCGCGGCGGAGCTGGACGCGCTGGTCGAAACCGCGCGGCGCGAGGCGCAGGCCTCGTTCGGCGATGACGCGCTGTTCGTCGAGCCGTACGTCGAAAGTACCCGGCACGTCGAGATTCAAGTCATTGGCGATACCCACGGCAACGTGGCGCACCTGTTCGAGCGCGAATGTTCAATCCAGCGCCGGCACCAGAAGATCATCGAGGAAGCGCCGTCGCCGGCGCTCGACGATACGCTGCGTCGCGCGATGACCGAAGCCGCGGTGCGTGCCGCCAGGGCCATCGGCTATGTCAACGCGGGCACCGTCGAGTTCCTGCTCACGCCCGAGGGAAAATACTACTTCCTGGAAGTGAACACGCGACTGCAAGTCGAGCACCCGGTGACAGAATGTGTCACCGGTCTTGACCTGGTGCGGCTGCAAATCCTGGTTGCTGCCGGAGAGCCGCTGCCGGCCGAAGCGCTCGAACCCACGCTGCGCGGTCACGCCATCGAGGCCCGGTTGTATGCCGAAGACCCGCGGCAGGATTTTCTGCCCTCCGCCGGCACGCTGTCGCGTTTTGAGATTCCCACGACCGCTGGCCTGCGCGTCGACGCGGGCATTGGCGAAAGCGCGGTCGTGTCGCCCTACTACGATTCGATGCTGGCCAAGGTGATTGTTCACGCGCCGACGCGCGCCGAGGCGGCCCGGCGCCTGAGCCGCGCGCTGGCTGCGGCGCGCATTCACGGCTTGCGCACCAATCGCGAGCTACTGGTGCGGACGCTCGATCATCCGGAGTTCGCCAGTGGCCAGATCGACACGCACTTTCTGGTGCGCCACGATCCGGCGCAGTTGGCCGCGCCGCTGGGCGATCGAGACGCCGAACGTCTGCATGCCGCGGCTGCCGCGTTGGCGGGCGCGGCCGCTCGTCGTCAGGTTGCCCCTGTATTGAGCCACGCGCCGTCCGGCTGGCGGAATAATCCCTCGCAGTTTCAGCAAACTCGCTTTCGCAGCGACGACACGGAGTTGCTGGTTGAGTATCGCTTCGAGCGCGACGGCCTGCGGCTGCGCATCGACGGCCTGGAACTACCCGACGCCCGTTGCACGGCGGCCACGGCCACGCAGGTGTGCTTCTCCACCGGGGGCGTTCAGCGAACTTACGACGTGCACGCCCAGAACGACACCTGGTATGTCGACAGTCCGCTCGGTTCGTCGGCGCTTGTGGAAGTGCCGCGATTTCCCAATCCGCAGGAAGCGGAGGTCGCCGGTTCGCTCGTGGCGCCGTTGCCTGGCGTCGTGCACGAGGTGCGAGTAAAACAGGGTGATACGGTGGCCGCGGGCGACGTCGTGCTGGTGATCGATTCGATGAAGGTCTTTCATTGGATCTCCGCGCCGCTGGCCGGCTGCGTGACCGAGATCCGCGTTGAGCCGGGCCAGCACGTGGACAGCGGCATCGTGTTGGCCGTGATCGAGGAATCATCGTAGGCCCGGGCTTGAATCAGCGAGCACAACCATGACCGCGCCTTTGCGCATTGCAAACTGTTCCGGCTTTTATGGCGACCGACTGGCGGCTGCCCGCGAGATGATCGAAGGCGGGCCGATCGACTTCCTCACCGGCGATTATCTGGCCGAATTGACCATGATGATCCTCTGGAAGGCGCGGCAAAAAGACGCCGCCCGAGGATATGCGGTCACGTTCTTGAAGCAGATGGAAGATGTGCTAGGGCTGGCCCTCGAGCGCGGTGTAAAGATCGTCACCGACGCCGGCGGCCTCAATCCGGCGGGGCTGGCCAATGAGCTGCGGGCCTTGTGCGATCGGCTGGGCCTCAAAGCCAAGATCGTCCACATCGAGGGCGACGACCTCTTCGGCCAGCTCGATGCACTGCTCCAAGCCGGGCACGAGCTGGCCAATCTCGACACCGGCCAGCCGCTGCGCGAACTTAAGGCCAAGCCGCTCTCGGCCAATGCCTACTTGGGCGCGTGGGGCATTGTCGAGGCGCTCAACCAAGGGGCGCAAATCGTTGTCTGCCCGCGCGTGACCGATGCGTCGGTCGTCGTGGGTCCGGCGGCCTGGCACTTCGGCTGGCAGCGAAACGATTGGGATCGCCTGGCCGGCGCAGTCGTCGCGGGCCACGTCGTGGAGTGTGGCACGCAATGCACCGGCGGCAACTACGCCTTCTTTCAGGAAGTGCCCGGGCTGGAGCATCCCGGCTTCCCCATCGCCGAAATGCACGCCGACGGTTCGAGCGTCATCACCAAGCACGCCGGCACCGGTGGCCTGGTATCCGTCGGCACGGTCACCGCGCAGCTGCTCTACGAAATCGATCGGCCGGCCTACGCCAATCCCGACGTGATTGCCCGGTTCGATACCATTCGCCTGTCGCAGGAAGGCGAGAACCGCGTGCGCATTTCCGGCGTGCGCGGCGAGCCGGCGCCGGCCACGACCAAAGTGTGTCTCAACTACCTGGGCGGCTTTCGCAATCAGATGACGTTCGTGCTGTGCGGGCTCGACATCGAAGAGAAAGCCGCGCTCGTCGAGCGCACACTTCGCGCCACGATGGACGAGCGCCAGTTCGATGCCTTCGACGTCGACCTGGCGCGCACCGATAAGCCCGACGCCGCGACGAATCACGAAGCCTCGGCGCTGTTGAAAGTGACAGTCAAGAGCCAAGACGCCAAGCGCGTGGATCGCGCGTTCTCAAGCCCAATCATCGAGATGGCGCTGGCCAGTTATCCGGGCTTTTTCTGCACCACCCCGCCGACGGAGGCTAGCCCGTTCGGCGTTTACTGGCCGACTTTGGTGCCGGCCAATATTCCGCAACATACCGTGGTGCTGCCCGACGGCGCGCGTGTCGCCATTCCGCCAACCGAGCCGGGCCGCGCCGTTCGCGTGGAGCCGCCGGCTATCGAGCTGCCGCCCGTTCCTTCCGGGCCGACGCGGCGTGTGCCCTTGGGCAAGATCTTCGGCGCCCGCTCCGGCGACAAAGGGGGCAACGCCAACGTGGGCATCTGGGCGCGCAACGCCGAGGCTTATGCCTGGCTGGCGTCGTATCTGACGGTGGAGCGCTTTAAACAACTCCTGCCGGAGACCGCACAGCTGGAAGTGCGCCGCTACGACCTGCCGAACTTGTGGTCGCTCAATTTCGTAGTGGTCGGGCTGCTGGGCGAAGGCGTGGCATCCTCCGTGCGCTTTGACCCGCAGGCCAAGAGCCTGGGCGAGTTCGTGCGGTCGCGCGTCGTGGATACGCCGGAATCACTGTGTAAGTGATGGGCCGCCGCAATCCGGTGCCACGGGCGTCTCGCCAGTGCGTCTTCGCGCCCCAAGATGCCCCTGGCATCCAGCACGGTCACGGCTTGCTTGCGTCGGCTGCCCGCGACTTGAACACGCCCGACTTCACCAGGGCGTCAGCCTCGCCGGCGGGCGCCCAGATCACCAGCGCTCGCACTGGCTCATCCGATTGCACGCTGTGCACCACCCGGTCGCCTGGACGCACGATGCCCACCATGCCCGGCTCGATCACGTGCAGTTTGCCATCGACTTCGTGTCCCAATTTGCCCGACAGCACGTAGAACATCTCCACGTGCGCATGGCCGTGAGCCGGACTCTTTTTGTAGCCGGCCGGAAACGTGATCTCGCCGATCTCCACTTCCGTTCCGCCCAGGTTCGACGGTTCGACCAGCATCTTGATGGTGACGCCGCTAGGGCCGTCGAGCCAGCGCGTCGCGGGACCGGAAGGTGAATACTTGCCGCTCGGCGCATGGTCTGCCGCGAAGCCGGCCACTGCAAGCAGGCAACCGCAAGCTGCCGCGGCCAGAATACAAGCCCTCGGCGAACGCATCGTTTTGACTCGCATCGCTATCTCTCCGTTGTCCCTGGAGCGTGAAGGTATCAGGCTTGTTTGCTTGGCTGGCTCGGCAGCACCATCTGCGTCTGCGTCACCACGGCCAGCAGCTTGCCGTCCTCGGATGAGATGCGCGTTTGCCAGACCTGAGTGGTGCGACCGCGATGCAGGGGTGTGGTTTCGCCGATGACGGTGGATTCGCACGGCGCGGCCCGCAGAAAATTGGTCTTCGATTCGATGGTCGTGGTGCCTGCGCCGGGCGGCAGGTTGGCCACGGTGCCCATGGCGCCCAGCGTGTCGGCAAAGGCCATGATCGCGCCGCCGTGGAGAATGTCGCCCACGGTACACAGCCCACGGCGCACGAGCAACTTTGCGCACACCCGCTCCGGACCGATCTCGATGAACTCCATGCCCAATGTGTCGGGCAACAGGCCCTGCAGCCGCTCCTGAGCCAGTTGGATCGGATCCATCGCTTGCCTCCGCTCGATTTCTGTCGCGCGGCCTGGAAAACCTCTACTGCAATTCCGCGGCCTGATCTCGCAGCACGCGGCGCAGAATCTTACCGATGTTGCTCTTGGGTAGTTGCGGCAAGAAGTGAACCTTCGAAGGCGCTTTGAATCGCGCGACGTTGCGGCACACATGGTCGATCACTTCGCGCTCGTCGAGCTGTGCTCCCGGCGCCGCCACCACAAACGCCACGACGTTCTCGCCATACACTTCGTCGGGCAAGCCGACGACGGCCGCCTCGGCCACACTCGGATGCTCGTGCAACACGGCCTCCAGCTCGGCCGGATAAATGTTCTCGCCGCCGCGAATGATCATGTCCTTCTTGCGATCCACCACGAACAGGAAGCCCTCTTCGTCCAGATAGCCGATGTCGCCCGTGTGCAGCCAGCCGTCCCGCACGGTCTCGGCCGTTTGCTCCGGGCAGTTGTGATAGCCCCGCATCACGATCGGGCCGCGAATGCAGATCTCGCCGCGCTCGTTGGCCGGCATCTGGCGATGCTCGTCGTCCATGACCGCCAGCTCCATGTTGACGTACGGCCGCCCGGCGGAACCCGGCCGAAACGGCTCGCTGCGGCGATTGGCCGTGCCCAGGCCGGTGCCCTCGGTCAGACCATACACTTCGCGCACGCGGCACGGATAACGACGCATGAAGGCCTGTGCCAGCTCGACCGGCAGCGGCGCGCCGCCGCAGATGATCTCGCGCAGGCACGTCAGATCAAACTCCTTGGCCAGCGGATGATGGAGCAACAGAGCCAGGATCGTCGGCACCGCCGCGGTCGCCGTGCAGCGCTGTTCGTGGATCAATCTCATGAACTGCTCGGGCTCGAACCAGCGCATGTGCACCAGCCGCGTGCGGTCGGCCAAATGATCGGGCGTCATCAAGAGATCGTTCATGATCGCCACGCCAAAAATATGCGCAATGGGCATGGCGCTGACGGTGACCCGCGAACCTTCCCAACGGTCGAGCTCGGCCGCGTCGGCCACTGCCGCCGCGCTGGCCAGCAGGTTGGCATGCGAAAGCAGCACGCCCTTGGGCCGGCCGGTGGTGCCCGACGAATAAAGCATCACGGCCGTATCGTCGCCGTCGATATCCGGGAGCGCCGTGCGCGGCTCGAACGCGAGCAAGCTTTCGAGCGCCGTCTCCGCCGGGGTGCGCTGCTTGTCGTCTGTGCCGCCGATGACCAGGATGTGCCGCACGTGCGGCAAGCCGGCAACCGCCTCGCGCACCGTGGGCAGGCGCTCGGCCTCGGTGATAATCAACTTCGCCGCGGTGTCGGCCAGCACGTAGCGCAGCTCGGCGGCCGCCAGTTGCGGCATCACGGGCACAGCCGCGGCGCCGCAGCGAAAGATGCCTTGCATCGCGGGGAACTGCAAGGCGTAATTCATCATGGCGACGACTGCCCGGTCGCCCGGCCCGAGCCCCAGCTCGGCAAGGCCGGCGTGCATTCGCCGCGTGTGATCGAGCAACTGCCAGTTGGTATAGCGTTGCGAGTCGATCTCGTAGAGCGCCCTTTCGCCAAGCCGCTCAGCCGACGCCTCGGCCAGCTGGGCCAGGTTCTTTACCGCCATGATTTCCTCCCGATTGCCGCGGCGCTTCCGCGCCGTCCAGGCAAGGTTGACTACGCACCGCTCTCGTGGACAGAGACGATGCCCGCAGCGTCGCGCTGCGGTGCCCGAAGCGATCGCCACGTCACCCAGAAGTCTAAATGGCAGCGCACATCAGAAGCAACTTAAAAAGCGCGCGGGCCGTCGTTGGGCGTGGGCCAACGCCGGCGGCCGCGGTCGCGCAGCGCGGGATATTCCAGGTCTGGCGTTGGGCACGCCTCACGGCGGTCGGCCCAAGTGCGATCCCGCTCAGCCAGGTCCGATCAGTACCAGGCTGCTCCAATAGAACGGGTGCTGCCACTTCGGATTGCGGCGCAGTTGCTGTTTAGCTTTCCAAAGCGCCGTGGCAGAGGCGTGTGACGCATCGGCAGACTGCGATTCGGCCAGGTACGCCGCCAGGTAGCTGACCAGGGTGGCGCCCGCCTCGTCGTCGACCACCCAATCGCTGGCCACTACCCGTCGGGCACCGGCCGTCAGGAACGCCCGCGAGAGGTTCCACACCCCTTCGGCGCTTTGTTCCGGGCCGAAGTTCGTCTGGCACGCGCTGAGGATTGCCAATTCACAGGCACCCAGATCGAGACCGCTGATCTCGGCCGCGTACAGGAAACCGTCGTCGTTGGGATCGCCCGGTCGTCCCGGTGCCAAGGCCAGGCAACCAAACAGGTTTCCATAGCTGGCATCCGCCATGCCATGACAGGCCAGGTGCAAGAACTTTCGACCGGGCGCCGCGGCACGCAACCGGGCCTCCGTCGCCTGCGTCTGCGTCAGCATCAACGAAGCCAGGCCGTGTCTCTGGAAATGTTCCTTTAGCCAACGGGCTTCATTGCCGGAGTAAGGAAGTGGCGCCAACGTCGAGCGAAAGCGAGAATCGCCCGAGCGGACATCATAGCGGGTCGCCAATAGGTCCTCGGCAGGTTGGGACTTGGCATATTGCGGATCGCCCAGCGTGAGAATGGGTTCGCTGGCGAGGGACTTGTTCGTAGCACGGTTCTTGAGAAAGTGCCAGACCGTCGCCGACGGCACGTAGTTGACGGGGGGACCCGCGTCGAGCAGATACTCCCTTTCGCCCGCGTCGGAGACGATCAGAGCCTCAAACGGCAGCAGCGCAAGCAATCCATCCGGAATGATCGTGAGCAGCCCTGTCGATTGGTTTGTAATACGCTGAGCTTCGGCGGCCGGGACCAGCACTTGCCAGAGGGCGCGGAGCTTGGGATCGAGGCTTTCGTTCTTGCCGCTCGAGGACAGCAACGCCAGAACGCCTTGCTCGCCCAGCAACATCGCAGCCAGCTTGCCGTCGTTCAGTTTGCCGGGTTCGACGCCGAGCGCTCGCGCCTGCGCCTCGTCGATCTTCAGCTCGGCGAAGGTGGCGCGATCGGCGCGGACAACCACGGCATAGGAGTCTTCGGCGCTCACCAGGTAGGAAATCAAAACCTGATCTGCGGTGAGCGCTTGTTGCACTTCGACCAGCGAGCGGATCTGGGTGCTGCCCGTGATCGAGTCGCGATAGGCGGGGTTTTGCGAACGGACGTCGGCCAGGTATTGATACAGAGCGCCGCGGGCTTCGTGAATTTTGGCGGCCGCCTTCTCCTGTTGAGCCGCGGTTGACGACGTCGATGCGGTGAGGTTATCGAACTGCTGCTGGGCGATTGTCAGTTGTTGGCGCAATTGCTGCTCGCGCTGTTGGGTCTGGGCCACACTGGCCGGATCGGCCCCCTGCTTCAGATCGACGCCGCCCAGGCGCAATTCGTCGAGCAGCGATCGGGCCTTCAGGGTCTCCATGGCTTGGAACATGCCGGCCAAATCTTCGTCCGCCGCCAGCCAACCGGCCAGCACCTCGTAGTACACCTTGAAACTACTGAACAACGTGGCGCGCTCGCGTTCTGCGCCTGCCGTAAACGCGCGCATGATTTCCAGCTCTTGCAGCGACTGCGTGAGCGCCTCGCGGGCCTCCTTGCGCCGGTCGAGCTTCCACAGTTGCAGCGAACGCGAACCATGAATCTTGGTCAGATCGCCGGGCGCCAAGGGGTGAAGCTGATCGATCGCCAACGCGCGGTCGGCGGCCGCCAGGGCCTCCTGGTACTTGCCTTCCTCGTGTTGAATCGACGACAAAGTCAGCAATATATACGCCGTCGCGGCGCTCGTCGGCGCCAGCCGCTCGTACAAGCCGAGCGCCTGCTGAACCAGGTTCTCAGCCTCGGCATGACGGCCCTGGCGATTGACGGCCGTGCCGACGATCAGCAGCGTATCAGCGACCGCGAGACTTTCGTCACCGTGAATGGCGCGGTATTTCTCAAGCACGTGGCGTGCAATCTTTTCGGAATTCTCGGCCTGGTCCGCGTCGTGCAGCAGGACCGCGTAGTCTTCTAACGCATCGAGCGCGTAGGGACTATCCAGGGCCGCAACAGCAGCGAAATTATCGATCGCGGCGGTGAACAGGGCATTGGCCTCGGCGAGCCGATTTTGATGCGTATAGAGATTGGCCAGGCCGACCATCGCCTTGGCGACATAAGGATGCCGTTCACCCTTGGCGGCGATCAACGTGTTCACCGCGCGGCGCGAATACGGCTCGGCCAGGTCGAAGCGGCCGCGATCGGAGTGCACCTTTGAGATGCCCAGCAAGGCGTCGGCGTAGGCCTCGGGCAGTTGCACGATCAGCGACGTCTGACCGCGCTGGACCGCGGGAGCCAGGGCGGTAAGCGCCTGCTCGAACTCTTGCAGGGCGCGATCGGTCTGTCCCGAGCGCGCCAAAGCCGTGCCCAGGCCGGCGCGAACGGCGGACACTTCCAGCTCGCGATGATGCTGCTTCAGGAATGCGATCGCTTGCTCGTAGTGATCGATCGCTTGTTCGATTGGGCCCAGCACCAGGTAGCAGTTCGCGACGCCCATGAGCCCGGTCGCGGTCGCCTGCGGAATCCAGGCGCGCATCTCGCTCGAAACGGGGCGCCAATGCGTGGCCGCGGCGACCAGCTGCTGATAAGCGGCCAGGGCTTCTTTGAACTTGCCCGCTTTGCGACCCGCCGTGCCGATGCACTCGTAGGAGGCGATCTCATATGGGACGCCAAGACTGCTGCCCTGCACGTAGGACAGTAGTTGGTTTGCGGCATCGTAAGCCGGTAGCCACTGCCCCTTTTGAAAATGAGACTCATACTGCTTGTGCAGGCGATCGAACTGCTGCAACTCGCCTGGATCTTGCGCCGCCAGGGGCGCGGCCGTGCTCAGCCAGAACATGACCGCCAGTATGGAGATTTCAAGGCTTTGCTGGGAGCGCATGATCGACCTCGGAAACGGGGCTGGTCGGCCAACATTCTACTATACAGAACGGCGGCGACCGTGGGACACGAGTCGGCCATCAATGGAGACGTCCGTATGCAACAAAGTTGCGCATGCGGGTCGGTTGCCGGCAGGGCCAAGGCGGGTCATTCAAAAACTCAATTGCGCCCGCAGGCCCACGATCAGACTGGGATCGATATTCTTAAGCGCCCCAACGAGAAACTGCAAATCAGGTGTCAAGCGAATTGCCGGCGTCCATTGATAGTTGTAGAAACACTCGATGCCCTGGCCGTTGCCAATCGGTCCGAATTGCGCAGTGATCAACGGGCCGATCTGGGGGCTCGTCCCGGCATAGTACCAGCCGATGCCAAAGGTGTCGGCCGGCCGTGACGGTGAGGGCGCGCTGCCGCCGATTCCAAAGCTCAAGAACCACGCTAGCGGGCTGGTGTTCTCGTCGGCGACTCCGGCGCGGCCAAACGGACCCCAACCGCGCAATGGTTCCTCCGCGTCGACCACCACGTATTGGTCAAAATTCCAATACATGCACCACGAGCCGCGCGTCGTCGGAATCGCCACGTCGGGATACTCAATGTACGACTCGCTGATGGATTGGTACGTCTGATTGTTCCAGGTAGCCCCCAGCAGATGATGGCCGGGCAGGCCCCAGAGTTGCGTCGGAAAGCGCAGGGCCGCCGACAGCAACACGCCGTCGTTGAACAATTGCTCGAACCCGCTCGTGTTGGTCGTATCGGTGGAATTCAGGACGCTGAACGTAAACAGCGATTCGCCGTCTCGCAAGACGACGAAGCCCGCCCCCAGTGTCGAATAGGGAACTGTTGCGCCGACAATCGGATTGAACACGAAGGCCATGTTCGAGAACTGCGTCTTGCCGCGGCCGTGGGCAAAGGCATTCATATCGCCGTCCAGCGTGTCCATCTTGCCGGCAAACACTGCCAGGTTGTCGCCGAGCAGTTGCGTGAACAAGACGTTCGTCAGGTACACCTGCTCGCTGCCAAATACCGGCAGATCGGCAATCAAGGTCGGCGAGATGAAGCACCCGACGTCGCTGGTGATCGTCTCGCCGAAGCGATGTTCGGCGCGTAACTTGACGAACATTCCTTCCGGCAGCCCCAGTTTGCCGCAGTCGAACTTCAGCACGTAGTCGCCGTGGCCGCCGTAAGCCAGGTCTTGCCGCAAGCCGCCGTTTGCGTTGCCGATCAAGAAGCTGGTGTTGTCGGCCCACACCGTCACGCCGCTGTCCACGAGGCGGGGCCGCAGGCCCAGCCAATCGCCGGATAGCTGCGGCGTCGCGCAAAGCCACGGCCCGTCGCAGCACGTGCGCTCTTCGCTCCGGCTCGATGTCGGCAGCGCGAGCAGCGCGGCCGCGACGACCGAGTACAGCATTCCGGTCGCCCCCGAGGGCTGCCACTGCACGTTATCCGAGCGGTGCTGCATAGGTCGAACTGACAGGAAAAACGGGCGAGACAACATCGCACGAAGCTGGCCAGCGGCTTCGTTTCTCGATTCCTCGACACTTACCACGCGTCTTCGTTGGTCTAATTCATGCTCCAGGTGGTTTCGCATGCCGTGCGCGGTTAGGCAAACACTGCGGGCGCCGCGTAAGATTGCCAGGCCCGCTAGGTCCCGTTACATTTGCCTCACAACCGACGTCCGTCAGGCCCAGGCGGCACTTCTCAAACTCAAGAATTAGAGGCCGTACCCATGTCACCGTCCCATCGCTCGAGCCGCCGCGAATTCATCCGCGTGGCAGGGTTGTCGGCCGGAGCCGCCAGCGCCGCTTACCGTTCGGCCGCGCACGCGGCGGACCCGCAGACCCCCGATCGCGAACCAAACGCCGTGCTCGCTCGGCTGTTGGAGGGCAACAGGCGGTTTGCCAGCGGGCAATCCACGCGTGTCGGGCGAAAGCCGGCCGACTTCGCCGCGGACGCACAGGGACAGGCCCCGCTGGCCATCATCGTCGGGTGCGCCGACTCGCGCGTTGCCCCCGAACTGGCCTTCGACCAAGGCGTCGGAGAACTGTTCGTGGTTCGCGTGGCAGGCAATGTGGTGAGCGGAACCGGCGCGCTGATCAAGGGAAGCATTGAGTTCGGTGTCGCCGAGCTTGGCGCCCGGCTCATCATGGTGCTCGGCCACAGTCAGTGCGGCGCCGTCAAAGCCGCCATCCAACACATCGACGCCAACGACGCACTGCCTGGGTCGATCGGCGGACTCGTGGAGTTGATCAAACCGGCGGTCGTCGCCGCCCGTGGCCGCCCGGGCGACGTGCTCGCCAACGTAACTCGCGCCAACGTCGAGCGCTGCGTCGCTCGTTTGAAAGGCTTGGATCCGATCCTGTCCAAACGGGTGGACAAGAACGAAGTGCTGGTCGTCGGCGCTACCTATGAGTTGAGCACCGGCAAGGTGGAAGTATTTGACTGAGCGGCCCGCCGCGATTCCCAGAGCTAGTCGGCCATTCCCTCCACGTGATCGGATGAAGTCTTTCTCAATCGCCGAAAGACGGCAACGCGGCAAAACGCTGCGGCAGAACGTCCCGCGTACGGCACAGGGGAACTGGGCTGCCCGCGCCGACCGACGGGATTCCGTCGAGATCGTCGAGTGTTCCAGCCGCGGACGGTTGGCCCATCTGATCCCGCTCCGTTACGGACGCATGCTGCGCAGCCCCTTTACGTTCCTTCGCGGAGCCCCGGCTCTCATGGCAGCCGATCTCGCGCACACGCCGCAGTCGGGTATCGACGTGCAAGCGTGCGGAGACTGTCACCTCGTGAATTTCGGTTTGTTCGCCACGCCGGAACGCAACCTGATATTCGACATCAACGACTTTGACGAAACGCTGCACGGACCTTGGGAGTGGGATCTCAAGCGACTCGCGGCAAGCTTCGTGGTCGCCGCGCGCTCGAATGGCATTGCCGATCAGCGGTCGAGAGAGATCGTGGCCGCCTGCGGTCGCTCGTATCGACAGCACATGCGCGAATTCTCCGAGATGAGCCCTTTGGACATCTGGTACTACCGCATCGCTGCGGACGATCTGATCGCCATCGCTCCTGATGCCCAGGCTCGCCGCCGGCGCGAGAAGTTGGCCGAGCGCGCCCGGGCACGCCTCGGCGAAAAGCTATTTCCCAAGATCACGGAACAGCAGGATGGACGGCACCGTTTCGTCGAACAACCGCCGGTGACAACGCGACTGACCGACGAGAAAACGCAAGAGCAGGTGCGCGAAGGAATGCAGCAGTACCGCGCCTCGCTGCCGGACGATCGTCGTTATGTGTTCGATCGCTACCGCTTGGAAGATTTTGCCTTGCGAGTCGTCGGCATTGGCAGCGTTGCCACGCGCTGTTTCGTGGGCCTGTTCTTCTGCGACGACAAGAACCCCCTCCTGCTGCAAGTCAAAGAGGCTCGCCCCTCCGTGTGGGAGCCGTACGCGCAGAAATGCCCCTATGAGCACCAGGGAAAGCGCGTCGTGGTCGGGCAGCGACTGATGCAAGCCGCCAGCGATATCTTCCTGGGCTGGGCGCAAGTCGGCGGCCACGACTACTTCGTCCGCCAATTGCGGGATATGAAGTTTTCGGTGCCGGTCGAGGACCTCTCCGCCGCTCAACTAGGACATTATGCCGAGGCGTGTGGCTGGGCCCTGGCCCGGGCTCATGCGCAATCGGGCGATCCGGCCATGATCACTGGCTACCTCGGCCGAGGAGACAAGTTCGACGTCGCCTTGACCGTCTTTGCTCTGGCCTATGCGGACCAGGTGGAACGGGATCATGCTGCTTTCGTGGCCGCCGAGCGCGCGGGACGCATCGAGGCTGTGATCGAACCGGAGGAGCCTTGAGCGAGCCGCCCGCCGGTATCGCTGATGGAATGGATCCGTGTGTCAGCTTGCGCACTCAGGTTTGCGGAGCATCTCATTGTCCGGGCAGTTGACGTTGCCAATACAACAACGAGACCGCCACCACAATCGACAGGTCCAGAATCAACGACTGTTTGGCGTACGCGCGAATGGGCTGGGTACACACATAAACGTCGCCTTGCTCCGTTCTGATTCGGCCGCGAACGATTTGATATAACCCGATGATGGGCACCGCAGCTAACAGGGCGAACATCGCGTCGACCCTGAATTGAAATGTCGGGGCGCTTTGGACATAGGCCAACAGGGCGACGGTCAGCGTCACGAACACGGCTTGCAACGAAACAACCTCGCGGTACGAATTTGCCTGCGTAGTGCACGGCGTTGCGTCCTCGGCCGGAGTTCCCCACACGGCGGTCAAATGGTTCCAGAATTCACGCATCATGATGCGAAACACCCTGCACTAGACCGTGAGTCACCGATTGCTGTCCGCCGAGGGGCCTATCCGGCCGATTCCATCGGCCCCGAGATACTTTCATCTACGGTCGCCACCGAAGCAAGCGCCGGCGTGCCCAGTGCGGCTCACAACAGCGCCAGAACGGGCGGCACCTCACCCACCTGCTTATGGACCGGTCCTGATGCGACGGGCGCCGGTCAGGTCGTGGGCGCGGTCAGGAAGCCCGCCTTGGCCACCTGAGCGATCACGACGATAGCCGGGTGCGTGAGCTTGCGCTCGGTCGTCACCGCGTAGTACCGCACCCGCTGCTTGGCTATGCGACCAACGACTTCGACGTTGTATTGCCTGGCCACTTCGGGAAGCACCGCCGATGGGACCGGGAACACGCCATTGCCGCCGCATCCGAACTCTTTCATCAGCGCACTGTCGTCAAACTCACCGATGATGCGAGGCACAATCGGCACCTGGTCGAACCAGCAATCGAGCGCGCGCCGTAACTCGGTGCCCGCGGTCGGCAACAGAAAGGGTGCTTCATCGAGCGAATGGGGAAATCCATCGCGATAACGGGCTGTCAGTGCCCCAACAGCACAAATTGCAATGTCGCATTCACCCAGTGGATGATTGAAACAGCGCACACCGCTGGCCGAAGAACTCGGCGTATCGCTGAGGATCGCATCATAATTGTGCCTCGCCAAACCGACGAACAGTTCGTCCAAGCTGCCTTCGTGGCAGATCAGTTGGACGGGTGGCTGCAAAGTCAGCACGGGCTCCAGCAAGCGATGGGTGATCAGCTTGGGCAGGAACGTGGGGATGCCCACGTGCAATCGCCCGCAGCGTTTGCCGGGCAAGCCCCGCAGCGTGCCGAGCAATTCGTGACCGAGCAGGAAGATCTCGTCGGCGTACTCGTACACCGAGCGACCTACGGGGGTGAGCACCAGTTTTCGGCCAGTGCGGTCGAAAAGCTGTTGTCCAAGCGCCTTTTCCAACTTGCGGATTTGCATGCTGATCGTGGGCTGGCTGAGCTTGAGCCTCTCGCAGGCACTGGCAATGCTGCCATCGCGGGCTACGGACCAGAAGTACAGTAAATGTGAAAAGTTGAGTTCTTCGAGGTTCTCGAGGACTCGCGGCAAGGCTGTGGTCCGCTGCGTGCGGCCAGATGCGGTGCGGTCAACAGTCAACGGGCGCTGCATCGGCTGGTTTCCCTTCCTGGAGGATGCGACTCAAAATCGATCACACCGCATGACCAGCTCAGGGAACCGGTCAATTGGTTCATACTCGCGAACCTTACGATTTGTTCAGGAACGATCCGTCTTTGTGCGAAATTTCTAAGCAAATCATCGAAGAACCGCGCATCTTCAAAAATATCGATGCAACGCGCTCACCAGATCGAATAGTAGCGCCGCACGGGCCTCCGTATAGTTTGCTGGGAACCCATGGAAATCAGACCGGCTCGGCCACCCAAAGGGGTGGTGCGGGTGGGCCCGCCAGCGACGATCAAATGCTCAACAGCGTCCTACTGCACCTGGAGCAAGCCTCTCGCGACGAGGCGGTCATCCGCTGGGGAGTCGCCCTGGCGTGCCCGCTTAAGGCGCGGGTCCGCGGCCTCACGTTGGTTGACACCCGCCTCCTCAAGTCCGCGCTCCAATGCGAGGCGGCGGCATATGCCGTAGCTGAACTGACCAGGCAGGCCAGCACCGAGCGGCAGCAATACTCCCTGCGTGCCCTGCTCTCGAAGACGTGCTTGGAGGCTGGATTGAATTTTGACGTGCGGCGCACTTCCGGCGACCCCTTGCATGTACTGACCAGCGAAGCGCGCTTTCACGATTTGATTGTGACTTCTTTGGCCCGCCATGCGAATGACCACCGGGAATCGGGGGGACTGTCGCCCCGCGACCTGCTGACACTTTTGGATCGCGGCGTGCAGCCGCTGCTGGTCTTGCAGCCCCAGCAAGCGGCGTTCGACCGAGTGCTGCTGGTGTTCGATGGCAGTGCGGAATCGGGGCGGGCGATTCGCTCGTTCTTGAATCTCGGGATCCTGCCGGATGCCGAGCATCGCTTGCTGGCCATCGGCGCCAACGAAACCCAAGCTCGTGCAGCCTTAAGCGAGATGGCCGAATACTGCCTGGCACGCCGTCCGTCGCTCGAGTCCGGCTGGCTCGTCGGGCGGCTGCGGAATGTGTTATTGCCCTACACCTGGAAATGGCAGGCCGACCTGCTCGTCGCCGGAGTCACCCGCGGGAGCCGGCTGTGGCGATGGCTGTCGGGCGACCCCGCGCTGAGATTGTGGCGCACGCTGCCGGGCGGACTGTACATCACAACTTAACGAATCGTGTCGTTGACCAGGCACCTTCCGAGCCAATCGTGTGAAGCGGGGATATATGACGCACCTCGAGCGCAAAGAATTCTGGACCGAGGTCTTCACGCTGCACAATTCCGTGACGCCGAGCGTCAAGTGGCGGATCGCGGTTTTCGGCTTCGTCGCGTTGATCGTCTGGGCGATCGGTGCCAATACACAGCTCATTCCCACTTCGGAAGTGGCTCCCTATGAACTGATCGGCGCGGTGCTGGCCGTGCTGCTCATGTTGCGAACGAATGCCGGCTACGACCGTTGGTACGAGGGCCGCAAGCTGTGGGGTGGCATCGTCAATCAATCGCGCAATCTGGCCCAAATCGGCTTGGCCTATGGCCCGCGCGACCGGGTGTGGCGCGATCAATTCGTACGCTGGACGGCGGCCTTCTCGCACGCCTGCCGGCACAGTCTGCGCGCTGAGAGAAACGTTGACGACTTGAAGAATCTGCTGGGCGCCGAGGAGGCCGACGCCGTGGCCGCCGCTCATCATATGCCGATGTACGTGTCGCTCCGCCTGGCCAAGCTGCTGCATGAAGCGCTCGACGCAAGGCGATTGGATCGCTTCGCCTTCATGCAAGCTGAACAACAGCGCAACCTGTTGATCGACCACGTGGGCGCCTGCGAGCGAATTCTCAAGACGCCGCTGGCCAAGGCATTTTCTGTGAAGATCCGCCGCTTCCTCTTCCTGTATCTTGTGGCGCTCCCCTTTGGAATCTTCGACAAGACTGGCATTATGACACCGGTGATTGAGATGCTCGTGGCCTATCCGCTATTGTCGCTCGATCAAATCGGCGTCGAACTGCAGAATCCGTTTTCCACCCGCCGCTTGAGTCACCTGCCGCTGGACGACATCTGTCAGACGATCCAGGATGATCTGTTGGGCGAACTTGCAGAAGAAACGACTGCCGGCGCCATGCCGGCCGCCGGCCCGCAACTCGTGGCCTAGTTCCCAGCCATCTACTCTTTTGCGCGGGACAAACGGGCCGACACTGCCGAACGCCGGCGGGTTTGTATCTGGGCACCAGGTCCAAGTTTACGTCGAATACGCCCGGCAGGAATCGAACCTGCAACCTGCGGATTAGAAGTCCGCTGCTCTATCCAGTTGAGCTACGGGCGCTCGTTTTTCAACTCTCTATTCTACAACGGTTTGCATCGCGTGACGCTGGCGCGTCTTAACCGATAAATTCGGCCACGACAACCGTTTCGACAACCCGGAAGCCGTTTTCGACCTAGAGTTGCATAGGTCACGACAACGATACGACAACCGGGAGTCGCTCGCAATGCTGCGCAAGGTTACGTCAAGCAAGCCCGAAAAGCCCTACAAAGACTTCCCGCTCACGGCCCATAGAAACGGGCAATGGTGCAAGAAAATCCGGGGCAAGCTTCGCTACTTCGGGAAGTGGGACGACTGGCAAGCCGCGCTCGACCTATATGAAGAGCAACGCGACGATTTGCAGCGTGGCCGGAAGCCGCAAGCCAAGGGCGGGCTTACGCTCGCCAAGCTGATGGACAAGTTCCTCTATGACAAGCAACAGCTTGTCGAATCGGGGGAGCTAAGCCAGCGCTCGTATGACGACTACGAGCGGACTTGCGACAAGGTAGCGGCTTCGCTCGACAAGACGCTCTTGCTGACACAGCTTGGCCCGGAAGACTTCTCAACTTTGCGCACCGGTCTTGCCAAGGGCACGAAGGGCAAGAATGGGCCAAGCACGTTGAAAGGTCACTTGACCCGCGCCCGGATGATCTTCAACTACGCCAACGAAAGCGGCTTGGCCGAAAAGCCCATTCTATACCGCAAGGCATTGAAGGCCCCGAACGCGAAAATCTTCCGGCAACTCAACAACGAGCGGGGCGAACGGATGTTTAGCGCCGAAGAGATTCGGCGCATGATCGACAAAGCGGAACAGCCATTGAAAGCCATGATTTACCTTGGTATCAATTGCGGCTTCGGCAACAACGATTGCGGGACGCTCCCCTTCGGTGCAATCGACCTGGACAACGGCTGGCACAACTACGCGCGCCCCAAGACCGGCAACAAGCGTCGTTGCCCGCTCTGGCCCGAAACTATTGAAGCGGTTCGGGAAGCCATCGACGCTAGACCGGAGCCCAATTGCGCTGCGAACGAAAGGCTTGTCTTCATCACGAAGTACGGGCATCGCTGGTCGAATGCCGAGAGTGAGCGTGACAACCCAATCAGTTTCGAGTTTCGCAAATTGATGATTGAGCTTGGAATGTATCGCAAGGGCATCACGACGTATTACAGCTTGCGGCGAACATTCGAGACGATCGGCGCTTCGTGTGGCGAGCAAGTTGCGGTAGACATGATTATGGGCCATTGCCCCGAGTCAACCGACATGGCCGCAGTCTACCGCCAAAAGACGTTCGACAAGCCGCTCTTGAAAGTGTCGAACCACGTTCGCGACTGGCTCCAAGGCAGGGTCACGCTTGACTAGGCGTAGCGGCGGAACGGAATGGAATCCGTTGGCTTGCGGCGTGACTTCTCAATCTTGACAACGGCGCAACGCCCCTGGAATTCGGCCAATTGCTCGGCCGTGACTCGATACATGGCCCGCTGTCCGGGGCGAGCCAGGTTCAATGCCGGAAGCCGCCCGCTCACGATCCATTGCCGGATTGTGTCTGCCTTCGCTTGAAGCATTTCGGCGAGTTGCGGGACTGTGTAGACGGTCATCAATGCGCCCTCGCTCCGAAGCCCTCGCGAATCTCTTTTGCTGTCGGCTGCCAGTCCGGTTTCCAGCCCGACAAGTCTTGAGGCTTGCCAATCAACTCACCCCAAAATGTCGCGTAGCTTTCGATATAAGCGGCAATCCATTCGCGCGGAACCGTCCTGGCTCGCCGGTGAGCCAGGATGTCTTCAATCTTTTGAAGGGCTTCGATACGGTTCACGTATTCGTCGATATGCCGCTGGTCAGTCTCAAGCGACATTCGGCGTCGAAGCTCGTCAATCTCGCCCTGGACCGTGAGCCACGGTCTTTCGAGGGCCGGCGGGAACTCGTATTGGCCAACACGTTCCAAGAATTCCTTTTCGCGTTGCTCGGCTTCGTGCTCTTCGCGTCGGACCATCGCAAAATACTCTTCGTCGCTCATGCCCTCTGGCCAGTGGCCACGTCCAGGCATATGAGCCTTGCCGTGGAACCGTGACACAAAGAGCGGAGCGGGCGAAAGCAAACTCTTTGCTAGGTCGATCGCCGCCTTTGCTACCCGCTGGTTCACGTCGAAGCCATCGCGAATCCGCCTATCGGAGCGAGCTTTCAGATTCTTGGCTCTTGCCATCCGGGCGCGGCCATCCGATTTGATGTCGTTGAGCGATGCCACTCTACTTGGCCCTTTTCTTGTTGGCTGCGATCGCGGCATACCGACGAAGCTTGTCCGCAAGCATATCGGCAGCTACGCCATCGCCATTGATTTCGATGATGATCCTTTGAAAGAGCGACGGCAGTGCTTCGTCTGCCGCTTGCGCGCTCTGCTTGTGGCCCTCAGTGAGAGCCTCTTTCAACTCTTGCAGAAAGTCGTCAGTCATGCTCTGTCCCGTAGAAAGGTGGAATGTGTTCGGGGTCAAGTTCCAACACGGCGATTGCTTGGCCCGGCCCTTCGACAAGAATGCTTTGATTCGCCTGAACGAATAGCTCTGTGTCGCCGGGGAACAATCGCCGATGCCCAGCGGCTACGTAGTCCGTGTTGCTTGGGAGGGCTTTGACCAGACAAGGGCCATCGATCGTGATTGGTGCGGTTAAGTGAATGTGCATCGCTCACACCGCATGGAAGTACAGTTTGGTCGGGACTGTCGAGACAACCCATAGGTCGCTCAAGTCATCGACAGGAATTGTGAACGCTTCCCGCGCATAGATCGGCATCCCGCCTGTGAGTCCATCGTCCGCCGTCACTTCCGGGGAATACCCGACGTGGACGGGCACCGTATTGTCGGCATGGGCTCGAATGCTACAGCCGCGCGTGAGCGGATATGAGAGCCAAACGCGGCTCGGCTCCGGGCCAACGGGGACACAGCCCCATTTCGCGTTGCCGTTCTTTGCGCTCGAAACCTCTTTGATTATTTCTGTCATTGATATGTGACCCCCTTGGGTTCGATGGAAAGTCGTTTGCCCGCCTTGGCGTGAAACGCATCATGCAACTGCCGAGCGCGTAACAGATAGTCCGGTGAGCGCGCGACGGTTCGCGGCTCCGATGCAACGCCAGCCCGAACTAAGGGACTAACGCCGTCAAAGCCGTCCGGCTCGCCGCTCCGAACGTGGTAGAAGACTCTGCAAAGGTCTTTGGCGACGGAGTACGCGAGCACTTCAACGCTTGGGAGCATTGTCCAACCCCACTTGTGCCCGCAATCAACCACGGCTTCCCGCACGGCCAAGCCGTAGCGTTGTGGCAACGAGTTTCGCCACCGGATTTCCGTTTCCGATTTCCGGTCATACGCGAAGCTCGGCAACGTCGGCCGTGAACCGGACCACCATTGACGAAGCCGGGAACGAGTATCGAACGGTTCGACCACGTAGCACGACCACCACCCCGGATCGGCATGGCGGGGCCGTGCTGCAATCGTGAGCACGCCGGGGATGCTGTCTGATTGGGGAAGTGCCCCCTCCCAATCGAAACGACGTGCTCGAATATGCACACGCTCATAAAGAGCGTTTGGAACCAAACGGAACATCATGGCTGTTGCGGCTCCGGGTCAAAGTCCGCCCGCTGGCGGACAAGCTCGATTTGCGATTCAATCTCTGCCCGGCGAGTGGCAGCGTTCGCGCGAAGATCGTCGATGATCTTGCTGTAAGATTTCTTGGCATCGGCCAAGTCGTCGTCACGCTCGACGGCTTCCGCAAGCCGCAGAGCGGCGTACAAGATGTCTACGTTGCTGTCGCGACTAAATCGCGCGAATTCGACGGCTTCGACGGCGGCCGCGCGAAGCTTGACCCGATCCGGTTGGTTCCGCTTTTCTTCGGCCGCACGCTCGGCAGCAAGGCGCGCATCCAGAGCATCGGCCGCATCGCCGTACAGTTTTGCACGGTCTACGGGGGCACCATAGTTGTGCTGCTTTTGGTCGATAAGCTCTTGCACAGCTTGCGAGCGATAGATATTGGGGTCCGGGGCTTCGGACTTCCAAGTCAGTAGCTCGCCATGCCCGGCGCGAATCTTGTCGCTCGCACCGCGAGTGTCTTCGACCAGCCCGCGAATGTGCTCTGCTTGTGTAAGCGTCCGGCCGGCTAGCTTCTCCCGCCGCTCAAGCGTGTGGGCCAGTTGCGCTGTATCGTTGAAGACTTCCGCGCCGAAGACGATTCTGCCGTCGCCTTGGATTTTGTACGTTACGTCATGCAAACTTCTCATTGTGTTACCTCTTAGTCTTCTAGGTCCAAGAGCGCCCGCAGAACGTCATTGGGTCCGCTGCCGTGGACAATTGGTGTCTTGCGATTGCCGTATTCGAGCCACAACGTATCGCCCTTGAGCGTGGCTTTTACGTCGGCCATGATTTGCATGAATGGAATCATGGTCATATAGAACGCGAGCCGCTCGCTTGCCGCGCCGAAGTACGGCATAGCGAAATGGCCGATCCATTGGCCGTGAACTCCGTCCGCATGGCGCTCCGCGTAGTGACGTGTTGGACCACGCACGCGCTTAGCCCTGCGGCTCTGCTCGAATTGTTCTTTGAGCTTTGCCCGCTTTTCCGGGTCGCGCTCTTGCCAAAACTGTTTCATCATGGCTCCAAAGTGTGCCCAGCCCCGGCGGCTTCGGCTTCAACGTGGCGAAACACGTCTTAGCTTGGCCGCCGGGCTGGGCGAGTCCCGGTTCCCGCTACTTCGCACCACGGGGCCGGTAGGGTTGCTGGCGACTGCCAGCGTTTGCCGTGCGCCCCGTGCTTCGCAGCACGATCGCATGGCCGCCCGACGCGCTGAATCCCTGTGAGAAGACGCGCCGGGCCGGACGACTACTTCGCGGCAAGCGCCGCGACGACCGATGGGCGAATCTGGAAAGCGTGGCCAACCTCGCCGGTCAGTTTGTTGACGTACAAGCCATCGTCGCGCTTTTCAACGTGCGGCTGAATGCGTTGCCATTCGGCATAGTGCTCGCGGAGCACGTTGACCATGTACGGCGTCGGATCGGTTCCAACCAGCAAGCGAAGCGTGGCAGCGGCCGAAGCTTCGGCTTCCTTTTGTGTGTCAAACCGCTGGCCTGTAATGGCGTCAACCCAGCCTTTGCCGGGCACCGCCTCTTTTGTGACGTAAGACATTCACTGTTCCTCAATCGCGCTCTGTGATAGGGAGTAGCTCGCCGCGAGCGCAGCAACGAGCTACCGATTGCCCACGATGGGCGAAGTGATTCGCGGCCGCGCGCCGGTTGAGGCGACGCGCGGCCGAGCCGCCCGGAACCCGGAAAGAAAGCGGGCGGCCCTTTGTATTATTCGCGGCCGGGGCGACGTAAAGACCCGTCGCCCCGGCCATACCTGTCGCCCTGGATACAACGAGCGGAGAGCGACAGGGAGCCACGTCGGACGCGCCGTGCTAAGGCGTCCGGGGCTTCGTTCATGTTGCCATCATTCTTGCTGCCTGTTTGAGTAACGAAATCTCTGTATTGTTGAAGCCACGCGCTCGCAGCACGCGCCGAATGCTGTCCGCGCGGCGCAAGCTCGCATGGCCGCTGTGAAAGATGAATCCGAACCGTCTTCGCGCGGGATCGTAGTACAGCCCTCTTATGTGTTCAGGCATGTGGCGTTCCCGGATTGCGAATGATGTCTTCCATTCGTTCGCCGTTTCGCAAGCGAGCCAGGTTGCCTTTTACTCGACTTCGCTTTGCAGGTTCGGGCGGCTCGCCCCATCGCTCATGTTTCGGAGCGGCGAAGCCGCGAACGTGCGAAATTAGTTCTCCCTCGGGCACAGCGCTATGCCATTCCTGTTCCGCTCCGGGCCATTCGTCGCGGAATCGATAGGTGAGCTTGTAGCACGCGCCTTGCTTAAGACTTTTCCAGAATGGCACCCGTGCCCGCCCCTCTTCGTCCATGTAGCCGTCTTCGTCGGACGTAGGCCACAAATAGACCTTGCCTTGCCGATCCTCGAAAACGATGACGTTGTACGGGTATTCATCCCATCCGTCGTCTTCGGCGGGATAGCACGCATCTAGCGCGTGCTCCACAATCTCGACAACACGAAGCACGGCTTGGAACTCTTCCAAGCAACGGCCCTGTTCGGAGTAAATTGTCATGCGGCTTTGATCCAGAGTTGTCGAATGGTCCGCTCCGGCATCCGTGCATACAACTTGGCCAAAGCCGTGGGTCCGAGAACATCGGTAACAAGGGCTTGGGTTATCACGCGACTTGCATTGACCGTCTTGATGTCCAAGATCAACTTGCCAGGTTCGACCCTTCCGCCGTCATCCAATAGCGCAAGGATGGATTGGCGTAGCGCGACCTCTTGCTTCTTTGCTTCGCGAAGCGCCAACAATTGTCGAAGCGAGTCTTGTGTGATGATGTTCATGGCGTTGTCGGCGCTGCCGTTCGCCGAATGTCTTTGGGTTGGCCCGTGGCTTTCACTTCGACGATTTCAACGAGTCCGCGCCGTTCCATTTCAGTGACGAGCAAACTGACTGTTTCTTCGGATATTCCAAGCGTGGCCCGCACTTCGGCGAGTGTGGGGGTCTTGCGTTGAAACGTGTCGGGCAGCAATGCCCACACTTCATCGATCGTCGCCGTCTTTTTCTGGTTCCCTGCTTTGACCTTCGGAGCTACGTCCGTCAGTTTCCAAATCGGATACTCGAAACGGATTGTGACTTGATGGTGCGGCGCGAAGAATCGCGGAGCACAATCCAAGACAAAGAGGGGCGCCCCGTCTTTGTGTTCCCGGATGACGATATGGGCATCGACAGCCCGCGACAGCGCGCCGGAGCCAGCCCCAACGTCAGTCACTTGCTTTTCGATGTTCTGGCCGCCCTTCGATTCGTGGTGAACCGCGCCCGCCGCTCCCTTCGACGCTTTGGCGATGGCATCCAGTTTCTTGACGACGTAGCACATATCCGTTGTGTCGTTCAGATTCGTTCCTTCATCGACTGCCATGTAAAGGCTGTCGATGGTCACACACTGATAGCTGCGACCGTGTTTCTTGACGCGAGCCAAGATATGGTCAAGCGTGACGATCTTCTCTTGCTCGCGAAGCGACCACACGAAGATATTCTTCGCTACGTCGTTCCAATTCAGGCCAAGCGCTTTGGCAATCAGCCTGAGCCGAAACATGATCCACACTCGGGGTAGCTCGTTGTCGATGCACAAAACGGCTCCCTGGACGACTTGCATCCCGAGAAAAGGGATACCGGCCGCGATGCAAACCAACAGCATCAATATGAAAAAGGTCTTTTGCGATTTGGTCCCGCCAATGACCGTGAATGTCGAGCCGAGCCGAATCAAATCTTCAACAAGCGGCCCCGGCGGCTCTTCATGGGGGATGTCCGCCGCGCAGAAAATCGGATCGTCATCGTCTTCGTCTTCGCCAGCCAAGGCGGTTAGGTCCGCGAACGTCTTAGAGCACTTGTCATAGAAGCAGTTAAAGTGCGGGTAGCCGTCTTTGATCCATGCGGCCGGGTTCGACGTGACCTTGCCACAAAACGGGCAGCCGTCGAAGTTGAATTGAACGTGCTCGTCTCGTTCGTCGTGTTGATCGGTTCGGTAGGGGTGCCCGATTCGGTCCAGCAAGTCTTGGAGCTTCGTCGGGGTCCACTCGCCATGATGAAGACGCGCAAAGGTGTCTTCGCTGTAGGGCGAGAGCGGAAGCGATGCCAAGAAATCGTTGAAGTTAGACATTGAGCAATTCCGTTGGGATTCGGACTCCATCGCGGACATTTGGAGTACCGATAAGCCGAGTGAGCCGACCAGCGTTAAAGCAACTGGCGTCAACGCAAGGGAACTCGGCTTTGAGTGTGTTCAACAGCGTGCGAACGACGTGCTTACTATGCTGGTCGTTCGGCATGTCACACGGGTAGATCAAGCCGTAACCGTTCCCGGAATCGGTCTCTATCAGCGGCTCACCGAGCTTCACCTTGATGGCGTCTTTCTGCTCGCGGGCTACCTCTTTGGGCACGTCATGCCCGTCGATGTCGATCAAGACGCGGGTACGGCTGGCGATTCGGTTATCCCGGACGCTGCCCTTGGGTGACAGAATCTCGGGTCGGAGGGGATTCAGGTTGACGTAGACCGAGTAGTAGTACCGGCTCATTCTCGCGACGTGGCGCAGGATGTCCGTTTGCTCGGCCGGCCATTTCACTGAGCTAGGCGGGGTGTTAGCCGTCGTGGGCTTGACCCCGACAATAGCGACCGCGTGGCCGAGTCGCTTTAGGAACTCGGCAACCGTGGACTCGTCGATTTCAAGGTGGACGGTTTGCATGAGAGCTTGTGGCCCGTTAAGAAGCCCGAAGGTCAGCTTCTTAAGGGGCCGGAAAAGAAAAGACCCGCCTGAATGAGTTTGAACGGCACAGATTTGCACATGATGGAAATGAAATCGATAACTCGATAACTACGCGGTGCCACTGCGCACCGCGAGCGCCGAACAGTCGGCCTATCTCTTCTAACGCTGGCCGA
>JBFWOR010000007.1:89636-326152 GCA_050250435.1 Pirellulales bacterium
CCTGAATGAGTTTGAACGGCACAGATTTGCACATGATGGAAATGAAATCGATAACTCGATAACTACGCGGTGCCACTGCGCACCGCGAGCGCCGAACAGTCGGCCTATCTCTTCTAACGCTGGCCGAGTCGCTTTAGGAACTCGGCAACCGTGGACTCGTCGATTTCAAGGTGGACGGTTTGCATGAGAGCTTGTGGCCCGTTAAGAAGCCCGAAGGTCAGCTTCTTAAGGGGCCGGAAAAGAAAAGACCCGCCTGAATGAGTTTGAACGGCACAGATTTGCACATGATGGAAATGAAATCGATAACTCGATAACTACGCGGTGCCACTGCGCACCGCGAGCGCCGAACAGTCGGCCTATCTCTTCTAACGCTGGCCGACTGAATTTGGGTAAGCGCGCAGTGCGACATTTACCCGCCGTGCGATTCTTTTCGCACGACCGGCCATCGCTCTGGCTTGCGTGGTCACGACCTACTACGCTCAACAGGCCGGGTTGGATAACCCCTGCACACAAAAAGCTATGGAATTTCTCTGCGCGGTTGTGTGTGGGTCGCAAGGCCCCTCCCGGCCCGGCCGGCATATGCCCTCCCAATCGCTACAATCGATCCTGACGATTCTGAGGGCCAAGCCTGCCCGTCCCGAGCCAGGTTGCGGGCTGTCCGGGTCCACGGCCGATCGGCCAAGACAACCAACGACAACCGCGTAGCTCGGCAAACACTGTGAATCAAGGCACTTCACACGTATTGTCTATCCGTGTGAGCCACGATCCCCCGCAGAAACGTGCAGCCCGTGCCTGGAATCGTGCTGGTCCGGTGCGAGCGGCTCGAATCGAGCGGCGGGGACCGGTGGGGGGTCAGATTCGAGATTTGCAACGGCCGCCCAACGGCACGCCGATCGCAGCCCTATTGGCTGGCGTGGTGGTGGCGAAGCGATCGCAAGCAGCGTTGATTCTCAAGGGGCTTCCGGGGCGTAGAATCCCCGTGCAACCGTGAATCGCGTCAAGCCAACGGACGTTGTGACTTACTCCACTCCGCTGGACGATGGCACGTTCTTTGTCGTGATTCGCGATGCGAACGGCAACAATCCCCGAACGCTGGTACTGGACGGCGCTCAACTCGCCACGCTGCCCCAAGTCCGCCGGTTCGGGAGAGCCGCCTAATGGACGATGACGATTTCGTGACGCAATACGTGGTCAACATTGACCCCGACGACCCACCCAACCCACGCGGGTGCTGGGGCTGGTTTATGGCCATCGTCGCGTTGCTCGGGACGATCTTGGCCTATTGCTTGATCTAGGAAACGCGAAGAGCCCGGCCAAATCGCCGGGCTCATTTTGCGCGCCTAGATACCAACCTTGCGCGGAACTCGGCGTAGCCAAATTAACTGGCCAAGATCAAATGACCGCTTCCATTCGAGCGTTGATTCATCCGGTGTCAATTCGTCTGGCCATTCAAACTGGGGACGGCCGGGATGCCATTCCTTGTCGAGCTTCGATTCTACAAGTACGTATGAGTCAACAAGCAAACGCGCCGACGTGAAGCGATCCGTCAGATTCTCCGTCACATACAAGTGAGCGCTTAACGTGTCGAATTCCGCGACGTGAATTGCCGACCGGGGATGCCACTTGATCCCGAAGCGATATGAGCTAATAACGCCACCGCCAGCCCGCGACTTTCCACGGGGAACCCACGTTGGCTTTCCTCCGCTTTTCTCCATCCAGAAGTAGGACTTCGTATCGAAGAATAGCTGTTGCGGCGTGGACCAAAAATCATCCCTACCACCAATTACAATTCCGCGCGTTTCGTCCACAACCCCGTGTAGTTCAAGAGCTACTCGAAAATGCTCCGTTTGCTTGCGCGGAGAATCCTCCATCTTCGCTAGGTCAAGCTCCAAACTCATTGAGCGAATCGTACCTGATTGCCATTGGCTGAATTCAAGCGCGTCAATCCGCCGTTCAATGGAACTTAGGCCGCCTCTAAGAAGGTGCTCAAGGTCGGAACCGAAGCGACTAAAGAACGAAGCTTGCTCCGCCTGAGACATTTCGATTGACAAGTAGTTGAACCTTATCGCCAGCCCTTCCGGGCTGTCGAGCGCATGACGGATGCGCTCCCGCCAGTAAATGTCCGCGAAGCTAATCCCTTGTTGTTCCGCCCAGCCCGTCAATTCAGTCTGTTCGGCGGGGGTAAGATCAACATTTGTAAAAAAGACGAACGAGCGAAGCTTGGAGCCATCGGGCGCAGCGCCGATGGCGGCTTGAAGATCGGCCTTGAACTTCTCTTTGACCTTGCGCTTGTCGCCAGCCGAATCTGACGGGCTGTTGAGAAAGCCAACCGCGCCATAGCAAAGCTCGGCGTCACGTAGGCATTCGATGTCTCGCCCACCGTCAGGGCCGCCCTCTGGCCGCCGGGGGCGGACATCCGAATATCTTCGGTCCAGAGCGAGTACCGCGAGACACATACGCTCACGGCCCGATTGATTGCTATTCAAGGCGGTACGCAAGCGTTCATCCGTGAGCCTTGCCGTGTCCACGTCTTGACTCCCATGAGGCTAGTCGGACTCGCTCACTCGCGATGCCATTTCGCGTTTAAGTCCACAATGTTGTGATAGATCGTGTTGGCGCGGAAATGCTCTTCGTGATTCTGAACCAGCGTTGCGAAATAGTGCCGATACTCGACCTTCCAATCGGCTTCGGGCAAATAGCCCTTCAAAATGCAAAACGCAAACCTATCCGCTGAGTTGAACCAATTCTCAAGGCAGCCCTTCAATTGGTCCCCGAGAATCTCGATTAGGTCTTTCTTCGAGTTCGACTTTATTTCTTCCTTGCGAATCTCGAAAACTAGCTCGTCAACCCTTAGCTTGCGAGCATTCATTTCCGCTTCGATTTGCAGAACGGTCATCAAACCGTTCATGCGAAGCGTGGTATTGAGATTGTCGAGTTGCTTGTAAGCAACCCATACCGCTGCGCAAGCTGCCATCGCGGCAACGAACGTCCAAAGCGCGGTCCAATCCATCACACTAACTTTTCTTTGCGGGTGGCGTAGTGGTTTGGCTCGGGGCCGGTTGGCGGACAACTCGGGTCACGTTGGCCGAAGTGCTGGCGGCGCTTTGTGACCGAACGCGCTCGTTGCTCGGAACGGCGGGGCGGGGTGCGGGGCGTTTGGGCATTGTTATTTCTTGGGCTGAGTCTTCACTTGATTGACAATCTGCTGTGCAATCTTCGCATTCTGCGAAGTCTTACCGCTGTTTTGGGAAGCTTGACTATGACCGTCGCTTGACGGAATTGTTGTAAGCTTCGCGGGAGTGACCGGCTTTGAATCCTTCGCCACGGCTTTTACCCTTTCTTCCTGATTTCGTTCACAATACGAAGCGCGGCCAACGCATTCTGACTTGTCTGCTGCGGATTCTGAGACTCCATAATGTCGCGTGTAGGATCGGCACCGATCGGCGGGCCAAGCAACCCGTCAACGACTTCCGCGATGTCATCCGACAACAGACTCTCGACTTCGTCTAAGGCTCGCTCAAACATCCGTTCGGGATCAAACTCTTGCATCGATCCATCCTCCGAAATAAGAACGCACAACCGCTGAACATTTGTGCAATTCTACCGCTTTTGGGCGGCTGCTAGCAATATCGACTTTAAGCCGGCAGCGCGCTCTTAGAACAGCATCCGTTCGCCGCTCGCGGCTTCGGGCTCGTTGAACCGAAGCTCCGAATCCTTGGCGTAGCTCCGATCCTTTTCGACGGCAAGCCAGCGTCGGCCAAGCCGCTCGGCTGTCGCGCCCGTAGTGTTTGACCCGGCGAACGGGTCTAGTACAAGCTCGCCGGGCTCCGTCAGAAACTCGATAAAGAATCGGGGTAGCTCGGCGGGGAAGCGGGCAGGGTGGACCTTTTGGCCGTTTCGTTTCGATTGCTTGATATAGCGGCTGTTCGATTCGTTGTTGCCACAAGAAATGATGTTCGGTGGGATCGACCCGCCCTTGTCGGCCGCGAACGTGGTTTTGATGTTGTGCCCCGATGGCCGTTTCGTCTGCTTGATGCCACGCTTGATTAGCCGCTCCATATCCTTGCTGTAGGCTTGGAGCACTTTCGAGTTATCGGCCTTGCAGAATGCGGACGGAGCGAGCCAGAAAATGTACTCGACAGAATCCTTGACCCGAAGCCGCCGCACGTTGACCCATTCTGCGGGAGCGGGCATCTTCGCCGGGTTGTACCAAAAGAACTCTTGGCACAGATTGAAGCCAAGATCATCGCACAACGCGAGCAACAGCCGGAAGTGGTAGAGCGAGCGGACGGGAGCGCCAGGGGTCCAGCTACCGCCGATGTTCAAGACGAAACTACCGTCCGGTTTCAAGACCCGCTTAATCTCGCGAGCGAACGGCATGAACCAGTCAACGTACTCGTGCTGGTCAGCGTTGCCGTATTCTTTCTTGAAGTGAAGCGCGTAGGGCGGGGAAGTCAAAACCAAATCCACGCTACCGGCTGGCAACGTAGGCAGCAATTCCAGGCTGTCGGCACAGTATGCCTTGCCAAGCTCAGTCTGATAGAGGGGCTTCATACGGCGGATCGTCGATATGCTGAATCAATTCGGACAGGTCAGCATACCACGGTCGCAAGTTTGTTGCACCCGGCAACGGAATCCGCTGGAAGACGGCCAGCTTGTGCGGGTGTTTTGCGTGTCGTGCTAAATCGACGGTTCGCGCGAAAACGAAGTCGCGCCAATCGCCGGTCTTCTTGCCCAAGCAAACTCCCAAGACTTGGAATTGATCGACGCCATAGAACCGGCTCGTTGCGTCCCCCGTGGCGGCTCGCGTCTTTTGAGTCTCGACTTTGTAGCCTACGATCTTCCCGCCAACGCGATAGGCTTCGCCGCCCTCTTTGCCGCTCTCGCGGATATTCTTGCATTCGGCGAGCAAGAGCCTTGACCCGTGAAGCCAGATTGAAAAGTCGGGATGGCCGTCCGTGTCGTGAGTTTCGTATCGCTCGATTCCCTTGCCGACGCAAGCCGCGATATGCTTTTCCATTTGCACTTCGGCAACGGCTCCCTCAAGCGCGACTTTCAGACGGAAGCGCGCATTGATAGCGTCAAGTAATTCGAGCGACGTAAGCCCGTACTTGGATTCGAGCGCGTGCGGCTGTTTGGCCATCCGTGGCCCCTTTCGCTATAATGGGGCAGGGACGGTAGCAAAATCGGGCAGATTGGCCAAGCCAGGTTTACACGGAGGGACCACGAATGTATCGCCACTGGTCGCATCTATCGGATGCTGACATTGCCGAAGTCGATTTCATTCACGCTGTCTGCACGGCGGACATCCCGATTGAAGACCCCGACAAGCAAATCATGGATGTCTATTGGAGCGGCCGGATTGAGGATACGCGGAAGCTCCCCGGCCGACCCTACGCGCGAGCCAAGCGACTGACGGTTGAATTGCCAGCGCGTGAAGACTTGCCGAAGCTACAAGAGCGCATTTCGGCCGTTGTGGGTTGGGATGTTACTGCAATCGAAGACGATGACTTTTGAAGGGAGTCCGAGAATGGTTTGGATTGGAAACGGAACCCCGGAAGGGGACAAGCGAGCGAGCCGGTTGAACGCAAAGTCATTGGCAATTGATGACCAGATTTCGGCTAGGGTGCGGGAAGCTCGGCGTCGATTGAGCCCGAAAGCCAAGAGCGACTTGCAGAACCTCCGAATGGCTCTTGCGAGAGTCCAGAACAGCCGAGAGCTAAAGATATGGTTGGGTGGCTTGCGGCAAGGCATCGACATGGCAATCGTCAACGATCCAGCGAACCGCGACGTTCTGGGACCGGGACGACGGGCAACGCTACCGATAGAGCGGCTCGCTGCCTTATTGAGCCAGATTGAACGGCCGGCCATCGAAGCCCGTTGAATCGGAACATTCGCTTTGTTCGTCAAGCTGATTTGACAAAACCGGAATCTGACCTAAGGTTCCCTTGACGGTTCGCGAAACGTGTGCTTTCGCGGCCGGAGCAAGAATTTCGGGGCATGGAGCGTGGGGCCTGACTAACCCCGTGCATTGCGTGAATCAAACCGACAATTCGACTAGGCATCATTGGCTCTTTTCGTTTCAACACCTTGGAGATTGCAGCATGGCGAAGAAATGGGATCGGATGGCGAAGCAATGGCATCGGAATGGCTGGCCGAAGGGATACGATCAAGACCGGCCGTGGTCGATGACGTACCTGGAAGACGTTGATGTTACGTTGCTGTTGGATCGGCGCAAGCGTGAGCAACGCGACCCGGAGTGGGTCGGGTTACGCAACTATCTCTACGGCTACGATTGCAGAATCCTTGCCGAGTGTTCGGACGCGAAGTATGGCGTCATGCTAATTGATGCCTCGCGTGATTTGGCACCCCGTCTATGCCGCGAGTTTCTATGGCTCACTCTCCGCACCCGCGACCCGAGCAAGATCATCGACGAAGTAGGGACGCCGGAAAGCCGGGCGATGATCGAACGGTTTTGCAAGCCGGAACTTGCCCATAGCGTATGGGGCAACGTGGTGGTCGAAAACGGGAAGCCTGTCGGCTTGATGGTCAATGGCGAATTTGTCGCGCAGCCGGTTCGACGCCATTGGACCCGATTGGCAGCCTAACCCGTTCATTCAACCTTGGAGTCTTCAACGATGAACTACAAAGCAACCGGAAAGGAAATGCCCGAGCTACTGGCCGATTTGCAGTTTGCCAAGCTCAGCATGGATCGTGTCGTACTTCGCCGGATCGTCAAGGCGATGGATTCCTTAACCGGCAACGCCGAGTTTACGGATTCCGAGTCGAAGGATTGGCGACGGCTTTCGTCGGCCGCCATACGGGAAAGCAACATGCTTGCCGTCCCCAAGCACTGCGCGGCCATTCTCGCTTTCTGGCATCGCTATCAGAGGGCCGCATGACACCGAAACTCTTGGAATCCCACTTGCGCGGGCCAATCCGTGACCATGCGACGTGCCTCAAATGCGGCTGGCAGCCCGAACAAGACGCGCTGGCGGAAGCCATTGCAATGTCCGAAGACCTTGACGATTTCTTCGGACGGCTCCAAGCCTTGCACCGGGCCGAACCGATGGCGATAGGCCACGGCCGACGCTTGGACGGTATCTGTACAGGCGACGAATGACTACCGCCGCTGATAATCCGGCGGCTGGCACTTCGGTTTGACCGGCACGTCATCCTCAGTCCAGGTTGACGGCGGTTCCCGTCTCGCCAGCCGCAATATGCGGTCTATCTCGGCTTGCTCATCGTCATCGAAATTGATGAACGAGCATTGCCCAAGCGTGGCATAGATTCGCTCGGCAAGGTTTGGCGCAAGCTCGCGGAAGTCCGGCCCGTCTTCCTCAAACAAAATGAAGTGGTCGAACGTGACAAGCGGACCCCGATAGCCTCGGGGTGCCTTGTGCTTGTGTGCCCCGATCCCGATCCAATTCACCTTTCCGTCGATTCCGTTGCTTCGGGCTTCATAGCCGATCCCGCCGACACCGATAACGGCGTCGAAATCCCTCTTCCGAACCTCCCCCATACAATCTTCGATTCCGAAGCAACCCCGCTCATCCGGGTCGTGCTTGTGGGTTCGCTTATAGACCAGCGTGCGCATCGCGTGTGCCCTCCTGAGCAACTTGGAACCTGAGCGGGCATTATACCGGACGACGCGAGCCAATCGCGGTTGTCGCGACAACCGCCGGGCCAGTTTCAACGGGTTTCAGCGTGTTTCGCTCTGCGCGAAATCGCCGAGAATTCCCGTGTTTCTCGCAATTCTCAAGTGTCCATTCCAGTCTTAGAAGTCCGCTGCTCTATCCAGTTGAGCTACGGGCGCTTGGATGCCTTCTAGTTTAGCTCATCGCCGAGAATGCCGAAATCGCATCGCCTGCGCTCCGCCCTTGCGATTGTCAGCCTCATTCGAGATTCGGACGGGCACGTGCCGTGACGTCGGCTGTTGCGGTATCTCGCGGGATCTCAGCCGATGGGCCGCCGCCGCGCGACCAGGCTTCGGCCCGCGTACGTTGACGCAACGGATCGGCGGCGCGACAATCGCGCCCCAGGACCCGCGCTGCCAATCGGCCCGGCACATACCTCGCCGGTGCCCCAGGTGCGCTACGCGGCCGCTGCGTCCGGGGGTCACTGCGCGGCGGTTTCTCAGTTTGCGAACGATCGATGATCAACCGCTTTCTCATTCTCGATCACGACGCCTCGCGGCCCGCGGCCGAGCACGTCGTTTTTTGCGACGGCAGCGGCGGCGGCCAGTTTCGTGAAGGCACGGACGTGGATTTGAGTCATTGGCGTCCGAACCGCACGCCCGCGCGGTATCGCGCCGACACGTCGACCGAGATCTGCTTTCGGTTCCTGGACCATCCGCTGCCCGCGGAATGGACGCTGGCCGTCAACAATCATCTCGACGTCGATGGCATGCTATCCGTTTACGTTCTGATCCATAGCCGCCACGCGCTCGCTCACCGTCGCGCGATCGTGCAGGCGGCGGAAATGGGCGACTTCTGGAGCTGGGGTGAACCGCCGGCGCAGCGGCTCTTTCAAGGTTTGACGCGGCTCATGAATCAGCGGGTCAGCGTAGGCCAGGCGACTCAACGGATCTACGAGGAGGCTTTTCAGCGTATCGGTCCGCTCATCGAACAGTCCGATCCGGACAGCCACGAGATCGAACGATCGCTCGCGCCCCTGCGCGATGGCGTGCGTCTCGTCGAGGAGCAGGCGATCCGCCGCACGCAGCTCGCCGACAGATTTGCGCACTATGTCATTCCCAGCGCCGTCGTCGGCGGCGCCGTAGAGCGCGCGACGTACATTCCCAAGTTCAATGAGCGCGTTTCCCCAAAAGCCTTGTTGTGGCCGCAGGCCAGGGCGAAATGGGACGACCAGCGCGTCTGCCTCGTATCCGCCGAAACGCGCGACGGCTGGCACCACGACCTGTGGTTTCCCGGCTATCTGTGGGCCGACGTGGAGAATCGCTGGCTCATTCCCGGCCTGAGTTATCGGGATGGCATGGAGAGCTACGATCTCGACCTGCCGCCGCTGGCGCTCGCCATCGAACAGCTCAATGCCGCCGAAGGTGGCACGGGACGGTGGACGATCGGCGCGGGTGCCTTCATGTTCAACTCGACGATCCAGAGCCAATTCCCCGTGGCGGCGCGCGTTCTGGGCGACGATGGCCAGCCGGCCGCGAGCAAGCTGGATCCCGACTCCGTCGCGGCCACGCTGCTGCCGGCGTTCGCAGGGATGTGACCCGCAACTCGATGCGCGCGAGGTAACGAGTGACAATGGGACCTAGGTAGCTACAATGGAGGCGAAATAACAGCCACACCAGGGGCGCTGCGATGCTCAACGAGAATAACTCGGCGTACTTCCGTTACACGGGGCCAGCTCGACTCGACAAAGCCATCCATACGCTCGCAGGGATGCTCGACGGAATTACGGCCGACGGAAAAGTTACAGCCGACGAGGTTCGAGTGCTGAGTGGATGGGTCTATCAACACCAGGAATTCATCCATCGCCATCCCTTTAGCGAAATCATTCCGGTGCTATGGAAGGCCCTGGAAGATCGCCAGCTGAAAAAACACGAACAAGACGATCTCGTCTGGCTATGTCAGCGACTATCTGCCGAGCAGGGCTACTACGATGCCGTTACTGCCGACATGCAGGAGCTGCACGGAATCATGGCCGGAGTCTCGTTCGATGGAGAGATCACAGCACTTGAGTTGCGCAGCTTGCAGAATTGGATGAGCGACCGCGAGCACCTGCGCACTTTGTGGCCGTACGACGAACTCGATGCCCTGATAATCTCAGTGCTCGCTGACGGCAAGATCGACCCCGCAGAGCATCGAGAGCTATTGGCGTTCTTTACAGATTTTGCCAAAACGACAGGCCATGAGTCGATCTGTCTGAAGGCCAACTCACTTACGACGGTACGCGGTGTGTGCGCTGCTGATCCACAGATCGATTTTGTCGATCGCCTTTTCTGCTTCACCGGCAAGTCGCAGCGCGCAACGCGCGTCGAGATTGCCGAACTAGTAGCGGAGAAAGGCGGTACCTTCAAAGACGACGTAGTGCTCGACACGGATTTCTTAATTGTGGGGGCCGACGGAAACCCGTGTTGGGCGTACGCGTGTTACGGGCGGAAGATCGAGAAGGCCATCGAACTTCGCAAAAGTGGTCGACCACTCATGTTGGTCCACGAGCTCGATTTCTGGGACTTTGCGTGATCGCCATTAGTAGAGCTGTACCACCAAGCCGAGCGTCAATTCTTTTACTTTAGTAGCTAAATATCTCGCAGCTCGACAGGTAACTGCCGCCCAGGAAACTGCTGCCGCCCATTATCAGGACGCTGCCATCGGGCAAAAGCGCCGTCCGATGATTGCGGCGGGCCACGATCATGGACGCCACAGGCCGCCATGTTTCCGTGCCCGGGTCGAACAGCTCGGCGCTCTTGAATTCCAGTCCCTTCGACGACCAGCCGCCGGCCACAAGAACCTGCCCGTCCGGCAACTCCGTGATCGACAGACCGGCCCGTTGGTCTTGCATGGGCTTCGTTTCCTGCCACCGTGCCGACTTCGCATCGTAGAGCGCCGCGCTGGCCACATTGGCGCGCTTCTGCCAGGTAACGCCCGTGAAGCCGCCTGCGACAAGGACGCGGCCATCGCGCAACCTGGTCAACCCGAACGCCACGCGTGGTGAGGAAAGATCGCCGGTAGGTTGCCAAAGGCCGGTCTGTGGATCGTAAACCTCGGCGCTCGCAAGCAGCACGTCGCCTTGTTGGTAACCGCCGACCGCCAGCACTCGACCATCGCCCAGCAGAATCGTGCGATGCGCGTAACGGGCCGTGCGGAGTGAACCGGTGGTGGTCCATTCGCCGGATTTGGGATCGTAGATCTCGCTCACCGCATAGGCCTTGCCGCCGTCGATACTCCAATCAATGCCGCCGGAAGCCAATACACGACCATCGGCGAGCAAGGTTACCTTGGCATCCCGGCCGACGCTGAGGCTTGCGGCATCGCTCCATTGTCCGGTCGTGGGATCGAAGAGTTCGCAGCCGCGAATCGCTGCGGTGCCCGAAATCCCTCCGGCCAGCAGCACGCGGCCGTCGTGCAACAACGTTGCTTCATTGCCGCTATTGCGCGCCTGGCGGAGTGAACCCGTGTTGTTCCACTTGCCGGTCGCGGGGTCGTACAACTCGGCGCTGGCAATCGACTTGCCGTCCAGCGGATGGCCCGAGACGGCCAGGATCCTGCCATCGTTGAGCCGAACGCCACCGGCATATTCGCGCCGCTCGTGCATCGAGTCGGCCAACCGCCATCGCCCGACAGGAGCGTGCGCGGGCGGGCCCGCGGCGGCATTCTGCGCGTTGGCAGCAGGCAGCTTCAGCCCTGCCGTTTGCGCCAGGATCAGCATCGTGCCCGCGAGCGGCAGAAAGCAGCGCATGTTTTGATCCTCGCTATGTTTCGAGCGGCATGGAGACCCGCGGTGCCCCCGGCGCACTGTAATCCCGCCCGAGGCGCTTGTACAGCTGCGCGTCGAGCTGCCGCCCTCACAGCACCTTCGTGGCCCGCAAGAGCGTACGATCCTCGCCCGGCTCCAGTTCGAAGCCAAAGTGCTTGAACAGGGCGATCATGCGGGTATTCGTGCGTTCGGTTTCGCCATACACGCAGTGCACGCAGTCGCGGTTCACGCTGTCCAGGCAGGCGCGCGTCAAGAGCTTGCCCAGGCCCTGGCCCTGCCAATCGTCGGCGATGAGGATGGCGAATTCGGCGCGGCCTGTGCCACGCACTTCCACGATGCGGGCCACACCCAGCAATTGCCGCTGCTCGCCCAGGCCGCGCTCGGCAACCATCGTAAACTCGCGATCGTAATCGACGAAGCAGAAGCGCGTGGCCGCCTCGTGATTGTCGAACTTGAACATGAAGCGGAAGCGCGCCCACAACGATTCGCGCGAGCAGCGGGCAAGCAGCGCCTGCCACAGCGCCTCGTCCTCCGGCTTGATGGGCCGCAAGGTGACTGTACTTCCGTCCGGCAGCTGCGCACGCCGCACTTTGTCGGCCGGATAGGGACAAATCGCCAGGTGCGGAAAAGCGCCTCGCTTCGGTTGGCCCAACGCCTGACGATCGATCAAGAGCCGTGCGTCCAAAACGATCATTTCCGAGCCGCGCACCAGCACGGGATTTGCATCGAGCTCCTGAATCTCCGGAAAGTCGGCGATCAATTGCGAGAATCGCAACAGCAGCTCGACGAGCTTGTCGACGTCGGCCACGGGGCCGCGCCCCCGGTAGCCCTTGATGAGCGGCCAGGCACGCAACGATTCCAACATGTGCATGGCCAGGCGCTCGTTCAGCGGCGGCAGTGCCAGGGCCCGATCGCCGAAAATTTCGGCCGCGATGCCGCCCACGCCCAGCATGATCACCGGGCCAAACACCGGATCCTTTTTGGCGCCGAGGATCAGTTCGATTCCGCCGGCCTGAGTGACCATCGGCTGCACGGTGATCGCTTCGATGGCGGCGCCGGGACACTTCTTGCGAACGCTGTGCAACATGCGCTGGTACGCCTGGCGCACTTGCTCCTCGTTGGCCAGATCCAGCTCCACACCGCCCACGTCGGTTTTGTGCGTGATCTCAGGCGACACGACTTTCAGCACTACCGGAAACCCAACGCGTGTCGCCAGGGCGACCGCCTCGTCGCCAGATTTGGCCGGCACCGGCTGCGTGACCGCAATGCCATAGGTCGCGAGAAACTCCTTGGCTTCCGACTCGTACAGCATGTCGCGCGACCCGGCCAGCAGCGGTTCGAGCCGGCGGCGCCGTGCTGCCAGGTCGTCGGCCAGTTCCCAGACCACTTCGTGCGGCGTCTCGTACAACAACTCCCGGTTGCGGGCGTACTTCACCAGGCTCGCAAATCCCAGCACCGCCTCTTCCGGCGTTCTGACCGTCGGAATTCCATGTCGATTCAAGATGTCGCGGCCAGGCTGCACCGACCGGCCGCCCATCCAGCTGGTAAGAATCGGGCATGCGCCTTGCTCGGCGATAGCGGCCACGCATTCGGCCGTACCCGTGGGATCGGTCATCGCCTGCGGCGTGAGAATCGCCAGCGCGGCATCGACGTGTTCATCTTTCACCACGGCTCGCAGGGCCGCGGCGTAGCGCTCGGGCGTCGCATCGCCCAGCACGTCGACCGGATTGTTATGCGACCAGCCGGGCGGCAAAAGTTCGTTCAAGCGGCCAATTGTGCCCGCGCTCAGTTCAGCCAGGGTGCACTGCTGTTCGAGCAAGGCGTCCGAGGCCATCACGCCCGGCCCGCCCGCGTTGGTGACGATCGCCAGCCGATCGCCTCGCACGCGGACGGGGCGCGCCAGCAGCTCAGCACAATCAAACAGCTCGCGCACGTCGTGCACGCGCACGATGCCCGCCCGCTCCAGCGCCGCCTGGTAAACGCTATCGACGCCCACCATCGCGCCGGTGTGCGACGACGCGGCCTTGGCACTGGCCGCAAAACGACCGGCCTTGCACGCCACGATCGGTTTGCGAAACGAACAAGCCCGCGCCGCAGACATGAAATGCCGTGCGTTGGTGATCGACTCGATATACAGCAACACCGCGTCGGTATACGGATCGTTGGCCAGGTAGTCGAGCATGTCGCCAAAATCGACGTCGAGCATGTTGCCGATCGAGACGAACTGTGAAAACCCGAGCGCCTGATCGCAGGCCCAATCGAGAATGGCGGTACACAAAGCGCCCGACTGCGAGACGAAAGCCAGCCGGCCGGCCGGGGGCATCGAAGCGGCAAAACTGGCGTTCAGCCTGGCCTGTGGCACGATGACGCCCAGACAGTTCGGGCCGATGATGCGCATGTCTGGAAAACGGCGTGCCTCCTCGGCCAGCGTGCTTTCTGCGGCCCGCCCGGAGGATCCCGATTCGCGAAACCCGGCGGTCAGAATGATCAAGCCGCCGACACGCACCTCGCCGCACTGCCGCACGATCTCGCTTACCGTATTGGCCGGCGTGCAAACGATGGCCAGATCCACCTGCTGATGGCAGTCGCCGATCGCGCGGCAGGCCGGCTGCCCCTGCACGACTGAATTCCGCGCATTGATGGGAATCACCGGGCCTTCGAACCCGGCGCCCAGCACGTTGCGCAAGACGATCGTGCCCACCTTGCCCGGGCTATCGCTGGCGCCGATCACCGCCACGCTCGCCGGCCGAAAGACTCTTTGCAGCGTGGGCATAGGCCGAATGCCTCGCAATGGTTGACTTGCACGCAGGCGCGCCCGCGAGCACACGTGCGCGCGATTTCGACACGGTCGCCGTCTGCCCCGTCTGCCCAAGGCCGTCGCACGTTGCGCTAGCGGGTGCACTTGCCGCTGATGACGATCTGCACCAGAGCCAGTGGCCTGCGGCCAAACATGGGTCTCGTCAGCGAAAACGCAAGTGCCGTGCCCAGCCGGGTCGGTTAGTTGACAATTCTCCGGCCAACCGTTTAGCTAATGGACATTGACCATATCGCAGGGACGTCTAACGGGCAATTGAGGATTCCATGGAGCCGCCGGCCTCGATTGCCTTACTCGAGCAACTGCGGTTTAGCGCCGATCTGCCCGCCGACGTGCTCGCCCGGGTCGCGGCGATTGCTACGGTTTCCACCTATCCCGCGGGCAGCACGCTGTTTCGCGAAGGGACGCTCAACGACCGGCTGCTGATCGTTACTTCCGGCCGGGTGGCCCTGGACATGCGGGTGCCAGGGCGCGGCGAAGTGCGCGTCTTGTCGCTGGGACCGGGAGACGTCGTCGCCTGGTCGGCCCTGATCGGCGATGGGTGCATGACGACATCGGCCGTGGCGCTGGACGACGTGCAGTTGGTGTCCGTCGGCGCTCGCGACTTGCTCGCGCTCTGCGAGTCCGATCACACGCTGGGCTTTCACTTGATGCGGCAACTGGGGTTGGCGTTGGCAAATCGACTGGTCGCCACCCGGCTGCAGCTTCTCGATCTGTTTGCCGAGACATCCGCGAAGATGCCTTTGGCATCGCACTGACCTCGAACACCACAGAGGGATGCATGTCCGCGGCCGCCGCTCAGCAAGAGTCGCCGACGGATGCCGGGCGGTTCTTGCCCAAGGATCGTTTGCAGACGCTGCTGGACGTATTGTGGTCGCAGGGCTATCGGGTCATCGGTCCTAAGATATCGCAGGGCGCGATCGTGTATGACGACGTGCGGCAGGTGGAGGAATTGCCGCGCGGCTGGACCGAGGAGCAACGCGGCGGACACTATCGGCTCCAGCGGCGCGACGACGAAGCCTTGTTTGGCTTTACGGTCGGCCCCAGCTCCTGGAAACAGTATCTCTTTCCATCTCAGGTGACCGTGGCGGCGGCCGAGCGCACCGCCGCCGGCTGGGACTTGCGCGACGTGCCCGACGAGGCGCCGGCCTTCGCGTTTCTGGGTGCGCGCGCTTGCGACCTGGCGGCGATCGGCGTGCAGGACCGCACGTTCGTGCACGACCAGTACACCGACCCGGTGTATCAGGCACGCCGGCAGCGAGCATTCATCGTGGCGGTGAATTGCACACAGGCAGCCAGCACCTGCTTTTGCACGTCCCTGGGCACGGGTCCGCGGTGCACGGCCGGGTTCGACCTGGCGCTCACCGAGTTGCCGGAAGGTTTCACCGTTGATGTTGGCAGCGATCGGGGCCGAGACGTCCTGGCGCTGCTGCCCACGATCGCGACGGAAGCAGCGCACTTGTCGCGCGCCGAGACGGCCCGGCAGCAGGCCATCGATCAGATTTCCAAGCGGCTCGATACGACGGACATCCGAGACCTGCTGTTGAACAACCTGGAGCACCCGCGGTGGAACGAAGTGGCCGCGCGCTGCCTCTCATGTACGAACTGCACCATGGTGTGTCCCACGTGTTTCTGCAGTTCGGTGCACGAAGTGAGCGACCTGGACGTGAACCACGTGGAGCGCGTGCGGCAATGGGACAGTTGCTTCAATTTCGACTTCAGTCGCATTCAGGGCGGCACCGTGCGGAACAATATTCGCTCCCGCTATCGACAATGGCTGACGCATAAACTGGCTTCGTGGATCGATCAGTTCGACGTATCCGGCTGTGTCGGCTGCGGGCGTTGCATCACCTGGTGCCCGGTGGCCATCGACCTGACCGAAGAAGTAGCGGCGATCCGTGAGAGCGCATCGTGAACTTGCCCAGATCGACCGCGATTACCGAGAACCCGTGGCTGGCGCAGCCGGTCACGATCGCCCAGATCGTGCCTGAGATTTCCGGCGTGGCAACCTACCGCTTGCGTTTTCGAGAGCCGGCCACGCACCTGGGCTACGCCTTTCGCCCAGGGCAGTTCAATATGCTGTACCTGCCGGGCGTGGGGGAAATTGCCATTAGCTGTAGCGCCGCGTCGCGCGATCTCGGCACGTGGGATCATACCATTCGCGCGGTGGGAAGTGTGACCGGCAAACTGGCGACTTTTCGCGAGGGCGAATCGCTCGGCCTGCGCGGTCCCTACGGCACGCATTGGCCGCTGGAGGAATGTGCCGCAGCCGACGTGATTGTCGTGGCCGGCGGCATCGGCCTGGCGCCGTTGCGCCCGGCGATCTATGCATTGCTCGACGCCGGCCAGCGCTACGGACGGAAGACCCTGTTGTATGGCACCCGCACGCCCGATGCCCTGCTGTACGACCGCGAATACGACGTCTGGAGCGCCGGCGGTTTTGACGTGCAAGTCACGGTCGATCGGTCCGCGCCGGGTTGGACGGGCAACGTCGGCGTGGTGCCCCTGCTGGTCGATCGACTCAGCCCCTGGTCGCCGGCGAATTGTGTGCTGTTCGTCTGTGGGCCGGAAGTCATGATGCGCTATACTGTGCGCAGCGCGCTGGCCCGCGGTCTGCGCAAGGACCAGATTTGGCTCTCGCTGGAGCGCAACATGCAGTGCGCCGTCGGCTTCTGCGGCCATTGTCAATTGGGCCCGACGTTTGTCTGCAAGGATGGTCCGATCTTTCGCTACGACGTGATCGAACCGTTCTTCAGCGTCGAGGCGCTATGAATCGCTCCGGAAAGGAATCGCCGTGAAACGCCGCGTGCCCAGGTTGGCGGTCTTCAAGTTCGCCTCCTGCGACGGATGTCAGCTGTCGCTGTTGTCGCTGGAGGACGAGCTGGTCGCCTTGTCCGAGCGCGTGAAAATCGTCCATTTCCTGGAGGCCACCAGCCGCATCGAGGGCGGGCCATACGACGTGGCACTCGTCGAAGGCTCCATCACCACGGCCGACGACCGGCAGCGCATTTTGCAAGTGCGCCGCGACTCGAAGTTCCTGATCACCATCGGCGCCTGCGCGACCGCCGGCGGCATTCAAGCCTTGCGAAATTGGGCCGATTCCGAGGAATTCTTACGCGCCGTGTACGCCCGGCCCGACTATATCAAGACCCTGGCCACGTCGACGGCCATTGCCGATCACGTGCCGGTCGATTTCGAATTGCGCGGCTGTCCGATCAACAAGTGGCAACTCCTGGAAGTGCTGCAATCGGTGCTCGATGGGCGCCGCCCGCGCACGCCCGTGCACAGCGTTTGCCTGGACTGCAAGCGGCGGGGCACGGTGTGCGTCACGGTGGCGCAGGGAATTCCCTGCTTGGGTCCCGTGACTCACACGGGCTGCGGCGCCTTGTGTCCCGCGTTCGATCGCGGCTGCTACGGCTGCCATGGCCCCTGCCAGCAGCCGAATCTGGTCAGCCTGACCGGCCAGATTCAGACAGACGGCCTGGCGCGCGACGCGGTCATCGACAGCCTGCGCAGCAGCTTCAACGGCTACGCCCCCGAGTTCCGCGCCGCAGGCAACCGCCTCGAGCAAGCACCATGAGAGCCGGCCAGCGAACCATTCGCGTGCGCGCATTGACCCGCGTCGAGGGGGAGGGCGCGCTGCACATCCGTCTGCGGGGCGGTGTGGTTGAGGACGTGCAGCTGAACATTTTCGAGCCGCCGCGCCTGTTCGAGGCATTCCTGCGCGGCCGGCCGCTGGAGGAGGTGCCGGACATTACGGCCCGCATCTGCGGCATTTGCCCGGTCGCGTATCAAATGAGCTCGGTACACGCACTGGAGTCCGCGCTGGGCGTGCAGATCACGCCCGCCGTGCGCCGCCTGCGCCGCCTGCTGTATTGCGGCGAATGGATCGAAAGCCACTCGCTGCACGTGCACCTGTTGCACGCACCCGACTTTCTGGGCTACGAAAGCGGGCTGGCGATGTCGCGGGATTATCCGGAGCAATTGCAGCGCGGGCTGCGGCTGAAGAAGCACGGCAATCAATTGCTGGAGGTGCTGGGCGGGCGCGCAGTCCACCCGATCAACGTGGCCGTGGGCGGATTCTATCGCTTGCCCAGGCACGACGCGCTGGCCGCGCTCGTGCCCGAATTCGAGTGGGGCTTGCAGGCCGCAATCGAGACCACGCGCTGGGTCGCAGGATTCGACTTTCCGGAATTCGAACAGCCGTACGATTTCGTCGCCTTGTCGCATCCGGATGAGTACGCGATGTGCGAGGGACGCATCCGTTCGGCGGATGGACTGTCGATCGACGCCGCCCAGTTCGAGCAGTATTTCCGCGAACAGCAGGTAGCGCACTCGACCGCGCTGCAAGCGGTCCGCGTCGACACGGGGCGTACTTACTTCCTGGGACCCTTGGCCCGCGTCAACCTGAATCGTCAGATGCTGTCGCCCACGGCGCGGCGGCTGGCCGACGAGCTCGGCCTGGAGGCGCCTTGCCGCAATCCGTTCAAAAGCATCGTGGCGCGCGGATTGGAGCTGGTGCACGCCTATGAAGAGGCCCTGGCGATCCTGCAGGGCGAGCCGTTCGCCGAGCCGGCGCGCGCGCGTTACGAGCATCGTCACGGCGAGGGCGCCAGCGCCACCGAGGCTCCCCGCGGTCTGCTGTATCACCGCTACGTCGTCGATGAGGCGGGACATGTCACGGCGGCCAATATCGTGCCGCCTACCTCGCAGAACCAAAGTCAGATCGAAGCCGATCTGCGCGATTACCTGCCGGCGTTGCTCGCGCACGACGATGCGCACGTCGCCTTGGCGTGCGAGCACCTTGTGCGTTCGTACGATCCGTGCATCAGCTGCGCGACGCATTTCTTGAAAGTCACGGTGGAGCGCACACGATGACGGGCGACGCGCTGGTGGTTGGAATTGGCAGCCCGCACGGAGACGATCAAGTCGGCTGGCTGGTCGCCCGTAACGTGGCGCAGCGGCTGGATGGCGGCGTCACCGTGCGCTGTGCTCGCGCGCCGGCGGAGCTACTGGATTGGCTGCACGGCGTGGACCGCTTGTTTCTGTGCGACGCGCTGCAATCGGAAGCGCCCCCCGGCTCGGTGCGACAGTGGAACTGGCCCGCGGCGGAGATCGCCAACGTTCGTTTCGCCGGCAGCCACGATCTTCCGCTGGCCGCTGCCTTGCAGCTAGGCGAGTCGCTCGGAATGCTGCCGCGCGTGGTCCGCATCTGGGGCGTCTCCATCGCCGCCGCGCAGCCGCTGACGAATATCTCTGCCGACGCGGCTGCCGTCGTATCGGTCGTGGCAGACCAGATTTGCCGCCACCTGCGCGCCGCCTCAAAAGGCGCTCGCGCAGATCGTGTCAAATGCACGCACAGACGAGCCTGAGCACCCTTATTGCGCAAAGACTTCGTCGCTGAGCCGCTCGCGAATCTCCCGGTCCGCAAGCATGACCAGATCCTTGTCGATGGTCGCTGCCAGCTGACGGGCCGTCTGCTTGTCCAGCTTTGCGTGCACCAGGCCCAGGAAATGGGGCGGCGCCACCAGCACCAGCCGATCGAACTCGCGCCGGGCGGCCGCAAGCTGCAAGTGGTCGACAAGCCGTTGGACAAACCGCTCCAACTCCGCTTCCTTCGGCGTGGTCCGCGGTTCCAGCGCGGTGTGCCGCGACCGCGTGCTGCCGCTCATTTTCGTCTTGCCCGGGGCCGTGGGGCTGAGTTCCTTCGAAGTCACATGGGCGCTGGCATTTTCGAACTCCTCAACCAACGACCAGGGTTGTTCGGGCAGTTCGACGGTGAATAGCTTCGCCCGACTGGCATCGCCAACGAGGATCCAAGTTGTCATGGCTGGGTTCTCCTTTTGCCAGCAAAAGGTGCAAATCTCAGACCGTAGCAGCGGATTGTCAGCAACTAAACGGATCACGCTGGGCCGTGTGCGAACCGCTCGGGCCGCGCGGCTGTGGCGCGCACCCACGCACATCGTGCGGGCGAAACCGCCCCGTTCGCCAGCGCCGCCGTGCGGCCATGTTCGCGAGTTTCCGCGGTTTCCCGCCGGGGTCGTCAACGGCATGCACTTTGCGTTACAGCAATCCGTTGCTGCCCGGCGAGCCGCGCAGCACACCCATTGCCCCACAAACCCCAAAAGGAGGCTACGATGTCCCTTGCAATCGTCAATGTTTATCATCGCGATGCCGACACGATCACGAGCGGCGAGACGGTGCTGGTAGCGGCCGAGCGCATGCGGCAACGCACGGTCGGCTCGTTGATCGTGGTCGACCGGGCCGGCAAGCCCATCGGCATCGTAACCGATCGGGACCTCGTGATTCGCGTGCTGGCCGATAATCGAGATCCGTCCGGCACCGCGGTCGTCGAAATCATGACGCCGGACGTGGTGGCTATCAACTCCGACGCGTCCGTCGAATCGGCGCTGCAGTTGATGCGCGACGGAACTTTTCGCCGCTTGCCGGTCGTGGACCATCGCGGCATTCTCGTCGGCATTGTAACGCTGGACGACTTGTTGCTGCACTTGACCCACGAACTGAGCCTGGCGGGTCACGTGCTCGAACAGGAAACGCCCCGCGCAGCCGCCTGCTAGAGGCCGCCGACGGCTGCCGCCGGCAATGCTCTTTCTGCGGAACCCCGCGCTCACCGGCGATGGGGCTTCATATTGGTTTCATCGTCGACTAACTTGGAAGGAGGTCCTGACCAGAAAAGAAGGCGCAACGACAGAGTGGCGCCAGATCGCGTTCGGTTCCCGGCTGGAGTGTAATGCATCCCACCCCGCCCATTACGGCTTTGGTCGTCGAAGACGATCCGGACACGCGCGCCAACCTGCGGGATATCTTGGAGCTCGATGACTGGCGCGTGGAGACCGCCAGCACCGCGGGCGAGGTGTTGCGCCGCAGCGACTGGTCGGCTATTTCCGTGGTCATTCTCGACCGAAAGCTGCCGGATGGAAGTGCGGAGCAACTGTTGCCGGAAATCAGCCGGCTGGCACCTCATGCCGCCACCATCATCGTTACTGGCTACGCCGACCTGGACGACGCCATTTTGGCGCTGCGCCAGGGCGCGGCGGACTACCTGCTCAAGCCGGTGAACCCGGACGCGTTGCGGGCCAGCATGTCGCGGCTGGTTGAGCAGCGCCGCACCGAAGCGGCACTGCGCGAAAGCCAACAGCAACTGCAGCGCGAGCGCGACTTTGCCGAGCAGCTGATCGAGACGGTCCAGACCATGGTGCTGTTGCTCGACACCGCAGGCAAGATCCTGAGTTTCAATCCGTATCTCACCGAAGTCACCGGCTACCAATTGAACGACGTGCGCGGGATGGATTGGGTCGATCTGGCGGTGCCGCCGCGCTATCGAGCCGAAGTGCGCCAGGTTCTTGCGGAATTGCTCGCGCGCGGACAGCTCAGCGGCTATCTGAGCGCCGTGCTAACCAGGTCGGGCAACGAGCGTTTTATTCAATGGTCCGCCAAAACATTGAGCGACGGCCAGGGGAATACGATTGGCGTGTTGGCCTCGGGACAAGACTTTACCAATCTGAAGCAAGCGCAGGAACGTGCGCTGCAATCGGAGCGGCTGGCCGCCATCGGACAAATGATGACCGGCCTGGCCCACGAAAGCCGCAACGCGTTGCAACGCAGTCAGGCGTGCCTGGAGATGCTTGCGCTGGAGATTGAAGACCGACCGGCAGCGGTTGAACTGGTCGACCGCGTGCAGCGCGCCCAGAAAGATCTGAACACGCTGTACGAGGAAGTTCGCCAATATGCAGCCCCGATCCGGCTGGATCGTGAGCCCACCAACCTGGGCCATCTCTGGCGCGAAACCTGGTCTCACCTGGCCGCGCAGCACCAGCCCAAGAACTTGCGCCTCTGCGAAGAGGTGGGCCAGGTGGATCTGGTTTGCAAGATCGATCGCTTTGCCATTGGACAGGTGTGGCGAAACATTCTGGAGAATGCCATTCAGGTCTCCGGTGAGCGCGCCGTTGTCACAGTCCGCTGTGCGGAAACGACCATCGACGGCGCGCCGGCGGTCCAGATTTCCTTTGCCGACGAAGGTCCCGGCATGTCCGCCGACCAGCGGTCCCGGGTTTTTGAACCATTTTTCACCACCAAAACCAAGGGGACCGGGCTGGGCATGGCGATTGCAGAGCGAATCGTATCGTCCCATGGCGGCACCATTCGTGCCGCCGAACGGGACGGTCCGGGCGCAGAGATCGTCGTTGCTTTGCCGCGAAGTTCCCAATGATCAGGTCGCTGAGAATTGCCGTTGCTGACGATGAAGTCGACATGCGCGATTTTTTGGAGCGCATGTTGCCGCGCCAGGGGCACCAGGTCGTCTCGGTCGCGGAAAACGGACGACAGCTGGTGGAACAGTGCCGGCAGCACCAGCCCGACCTGGTGATCACGGACAACAAAATGCCGGAGCTGGACGGCATGCAGGCGGCCGCGGAGATCTTTCGCGAGCGCCCGGTTCCGGTGGTGTTGATCTCCGCCTATCACGATCCGGAGCTGACGAGTCTGCCCACAGTCGACTATATCATGGTCCACCTGGTGAAGCCGATCACACTGGCCGATCTCGAACCGGCGATCATCGCCGCCTTGCACCGCTTTGCAGAATTGTGAACGCGCGCGGCGCTGGCGCAGGGAGCTCTGGCCGCTGGATAACTCAGGTTGCCCGCTGCAACCACCTCGCGTGCTCGCGGCGCATGAATTCGATGGCCTCGTGCGCGTTGTGCACACACTTGGGCAACAGCACATCCGCGGGGCTGGCGAACGGCGGCTGGGCGCCGAGCATGTGCTTTTGCGCCCAGGCGATGAGTTCGAACCACATCTCGCCAACGAACACCAGCGGCACGTCTTGCACGTGGCGCACCTGCAGGAGCTGCCAGATCATGCAAGCCTCGAGCGTGGTGCCAATGCCGCCCGGGGCCACGATGAACGCATCGGAAGCCAGCACAAAGTGGTGCAAGCGCGTAAAGAAGGTCTTGTGCAGGAAAGCCTGTTCAACGAACGGGTTGACTTGCTGTTCGAATGGCAAGTCGATGCGGATTCCCGTCGATTGCGTGCGATCGCGCACGCCTGCGTCGTCGGCGCCCTCGTTGGCGGCCTGCATCAGCCCTGGCCCGCCGCCGGTAATAATATCGCAATCCAGCTCCGCCAGCGCGGTTGCGACGCGCTTGACTTCGTTGTACACGTGGCTGCCCGGTGCTGCTCGGGCAGAGCCGAAGATCGTCACGCGATAACGTTCTCGCCGCGTGGGACGGATGCGAGTCAGGTTGTTCACAACCTCCCACAGGCCCAGCAGCGAGGCAAAGATGATCTGCTGTACGCCCTCTTCGTCCGCTAGACTGACGGCCCGCGACGCATCTCGTTCGGGTGCACTCATCGATGGTCCCAGAGGGATTCAAGATCGGCGCGCTTCGCCGCCGGCGCGCGTGGATGTTGGGACGGGCGCTCAGGCCCCGTCTTCGGCCAGCACGATATTGTACTTTTCCAACAGCCGATACAAGCTGCGCCGGTTCACGCCCAGCGCCTTGGCTGCGCGGGCCTTGTTGCCCTTCTCGCGCTCCAAAATCTCGAGCACGTGGGCGCGCTGGATGTCCGACAGCCGATCCCCGGAGGCAATCGCCAACGGCGCGTCCGCTTGCCGCTTGGGCGCGCCTTCGAAAATCTCCGGAGGCAGATCGCGCACGCGGATGCAATGTTCGTCGGCCATGATTTGCGCCCGCTCGATCGCATTCAACAACTGGCGAATATTGCCGGGCCAGTGATAGGCTTCGATCGCTTGCAGCGCCGCCGGTTCAATGGTCCAGTCCGGCCCCAAGGCGTGCGCAACCAACTGCGGAATGTCGCCATGCCGCTCGCGCAGCGGCGGCAGCTGCAGCGACATGACATTGATGCGGTAGAACAAGTCCTCGCGAAAATTCTTATTCGCAACCTCCTGCCTCATGTCGCGGTTGGTTGCCGCCAACAAGCGCACGTTTACGCGACGTTCTTTGAGCGACCCCACGCGGCGCAGCGAGCCATCTTCCAGAACGCGCAGCAACTTGGCCTGCAGCGAGGGTGCCAGCTCTCCGATCTCGTCGATAAACAGCGTTCCTCCGTCGGCCATTTCGAACAAGCCCTGCTTGGTGGCAATGGCGCCCGTGAACGAGCCCTTCTCGTGCCCGAACAGTTCGCTCTCCAGCAGGGCCTCGGGCAGGGCCGCACAATTGATGACGACCATCGGTTTGTCGGCCCGCGCACTGGCATCGTGCAAGGCCTTGGCGACGAGCTCCTTGCCGGTGCCGCTTTCCCCCTGGATCAAGATGGATTTGTCGGTTGGCCCGGCACGTTCGATCAACCGGAACACTTCCTGCATGGCCGCGGACTTTCCGATCATGCGCGCAGGAGCTGCCGAACGCTGAATGACGGCCTTAAGCTGGACGTTTTCCTTGCGCAGTTGGCCGCGTTCGTACGCTTTTTCAACGAGCGACTCCAGATTCGCCAGCGGAAAGGGCTTGGTTAGATAGTCATAAGCGCCAAGCTTCATGGCGCGAACGGCCGTCTCGATCGTCCCTTCCCCGGTCAGCAAAATGACCTCGCACTCGGGATTGCTCGCCTTGAGGCGCTCCAGCACTTCGATACCCAAGAGTCCCGGCATCTTCATGTCCAGCACGACGACGTTGAACTGGCGCCGTTCGGCCATTTCCAATGCTTGTTCGCCAGAGGGAGCGTCCTGCACGCGATATCCGGCGCGCGCAAAACGCCGCGCGAGAGCATCGCGAAACTCGTTGTCGTCGTCGACCAGCAACAGGTCGACCTGGGTTGGATCGTAGGTCATGGTTTCCGCGTCAATATCGTGACAATGGTCGAGACGGCGCTGTGCGGTTTGTACTCAAGTGTGCGGCTCCGCACGTTTGTGTGCGAGGCTGGTGGCCTCAAATAACAATTCTCCGATCGCGAATCCGCGGCATCAAGTTTGCAAAAGCAGGTTTTGGGGTCAGACGCCTGGCTGCCGCTATTTTGGTTCGGCCGGAGCCGGGGCTGCGGTTCGTTGAACGTCGCGCACGACTTTGTGGCAATGGACGCAACTCATCGTCAATTTCACAAATCCCTCGGCCGCGCCGTCGAGATCTTCTTTGTCAGCAGCAGTGACGATACTGTCGTTCGCAGTTTCAAAGTGTTTGAGCTGTGCCCGATAGCCCGGAAAACTGGCGTGCCCAAAGCGCTCCAGGTGGGAGAGCGCGCGCATCGAACGGGCACTTTGGCCGATCTCTCCAAAATCGCCGCTGGCCAAACCACTCAACAGGCGCTCCGAGTATTCGAGTTTCTTTTTCATCCAGTAGCTTGGCCCTGTCTCGCGCTGCGGCTCCGCCGCGCTGGCGTGGCTGATGCCGATAGCAACGATGGCACAGGCCCCCAGGCCCAAAAAGCCTACACAGATTCGCCTCATCGGTCCTTCTCCTTACAGATACTTAGGGACGATCGCTGCCGTAATAATGCAAGTCGCGCGCCGTCCATAACATTCCAGATTCGACAGCACCGCACAAGCGCACCCCGAGAGCGATCGACCGCTCCCAGGAAATAAGTCTTGCCCACACGGCATAGCGATTGCACGTTAGCAGATCGCTGCCCGCTGGAGGTCATCGGCCACCGCCGAACGATTTGCGGCCGGGGGCGGGGTCGACCGAATCGCTCGAGAGGCGCCATGTTGCCAGGCAGCTCAGGCTGCCAAACGCAGAGGAGGTCCGCCATGACTACTGACCTTTCCACCAAATATTTGGGTCTGAAGCTGGCCAACCCGATTGTAGTGTCGGCTTGTCCTTTGACGGGCGAGCTGGATGTGCTGCGCAAGTTGGAAGATTTCGGCGCCGCCGCGGCCGTGCTGCCTTCGTTGTTCGAGGAACAGTTCGAAACGAAGGCCACAGATGCAGAGAGCACGCCGCACCCCACGAAGTTCCTTGACAACCTGGCGTACTTCCAGGAGCTCAAGGAATACAATCGCGGTCCCGCTGCCTATCTCCAGCATCTCACGGCCGCCAAGAAGGCGGTCGCGATTCCGATCATTGGCAGCCTCAACGTCACAGGACCTGGCGATGTCGTGCGCTATGCCAAACAGATTCAAGAAGCCGGCGCCGACGCGCTGGAGTTGAACATCTACGTCGTACCCACCGATCCGAACGTCACGAGCCAACAGATCGAAACCCGCTACGTAGAGTTAGTGGCCGCGGCGCGGAATCAGATTTCGATCCCGCTGGCGATCAAGATCGGGCCGTATTTCACTTCGCTACCCAACATGGCACGGCGATTGGTCGAGGCTGGCGCCGACGGCCTGATCTTCTTCAACCGCTTCCTGCAGCCCGACATCGACATCGATCACATGCGGGTCGATGCCCGGCTGCACCTCAGCACGCCTGACGAGCTGCGCTTGCCGCTGCGCTGGATTGCGCTGTTGCACGGCCGGTTGCCGGCCTCGCTGGCAGCGACTTCGGGAATTCATTTTGCCGACGACATTGTGCGGCTGCTGATGGCCGGGTCCGATGCCGTGATGGTGGCCTCGGCCCTCTATCAGCATGGAGTCGAGGTGCTGCAGACCTTCGTCGACGGCTTGCGCTATTGGCTCGATTCGCACGACTATCACAGCGTCGAGCAAATCAAGGGCTGCCTCAGCCAACGCCGTTGTCCGGACCCGGCCGTGTTCGAGCGGGTCAACTACACGCGGGCGATTGCCTCGTTCTTGAACGAGCCGGTGTGAGTCGGCGCGCAGCTCACGGCTTCTCCACCAGCCACACGTTGCGGTAGCGCACCGGGTTGCCGTGATCCTGCAGATAGATTGGCCCCGGCTCGGGGCCCTCGGGCACGGGTGCCGCCGTGGTGGCCTGTGGCAGCTCGACATTCCGCTGGATTTCCACGCCGTTGTGCTGCACGGTGATCGTGGCGTTCTTGACCTTCTTGTCGCCCTCATACTTGGCGGCGGTGAAGTCGATGTCGTACGTCTGCCACGCCAGCGGCGGGTAGCACATGTTGATGCTCGGGCGGCTCACGCGGTAAATGCCGCCGCATTCGTTGTCCTCGCCGGCCAGGCCGAACGAGTCGAGCATCTGCACTTCGTAGCGGCCTTGCAGATAGCAGCCGCTGTTGCCGCGCGCCTGACCCCGCGCCGCGGGCATGAACGGCAACAGAAACTCAACGTGCAAGTGGCAGCTTTGAAATTTGCGCTTGCTGGTGGCGCCGGCGATCAACAGCCCGTCGTCGGCCATGCGGCCCGGCTCGAACTCGTCGGCGCTCGCGCCGTCAAAAAGGACGACCGCGCCCGCGGGCGGCTTGGCGCCCAACGTGGGGCTCGCGCGCTCCACACGCTTGAGCTGTCCCACTTCCTTGTCGTCCGCATCGATCAAGTGCAGCACTGCGTCTTTCAGCTCGCCGCGCATATGCTCGCCGGGAAATTTCACGACGCCGTCGGCCAGTTCGCCATCGGCTTCGAACTTGCTGGAGCCGTCCCAATCGTCGCCGGGCAATCCGCCCAGGTGCGCGACGGCGTGGAACTGGCCTTCGCCCAGCGCCACGATTTGCGCGCCGAGACGCATTTCACCCTCCGCGGTTTTGACTTCGCCCTGATACTCGCCTTGCAACTTGAAGTCCGGGTCCTGAGCGTTGCTGACGGGCGCGTCGGCGGCCCATACGGCCGGTGCCAAGAAAAAAACGGCCGCCCAGGCGGCCAGCGAAATCAAGCCAGCGTAACGCATCGACGTGGTCTCCTCATTGCCGGGCACTTTTCGGTCCCCAGCCTCCAGGGGCGGGAATACGGCCATTGTGGGCCGCGGCCACCCGCGCCTGCAAGCAATCTTTTTGTGGCAATTCTGGCTCGTTTTTCAGCTTTCTCGGGCGTGCAGCGGGCCTGCGGCCAGTGTACGATTGGGAATCTGCCGGAGCGGAAAAGTGGCCGCCATGACGATTCTCAGCGGCTTGCTCGCATTTCGATTGAGGACATGAACTGGAGGAATTGGGGCAATGCAAAAACGAATCATCGCGCGACTGTTGTGCGCATTCGCCTGCGGAGTGCTGCTGTGCGGTTCCGTAACAGGCGCCATTACGCCGAACGCGCTGTTCTCTGACCACGCCGTCTTGCAGCAAGCCGTTAAGGTTCCGGTGTGGGGAACAACCGATCAACCGGACGACGTGACCGTGAGCTTTGCCGGACAAAAGGCAACGGCCACGCCCAAAAACGGCGCGTGGCGCGTCGAGTTGCAACCGCTCACGGCCGGCGGACCGCATGTGATGACCATCACGCAGGGCGCCACCACCGTGGAAGTCAAAGACGTGCTGGTGGGCGAAGTTTGGATTTGTGGCGGCCAGTCGAACATGCAATGGACGCTCAAACAAAGCGACGGCGGCAGCGAGGCAATCGCGGCCAGCAAGAACGACAAGATCCGGTTGATCACCGTGCCCCGCAACGGCGCCGATGCGCCCCAATCGAACGTCACGGCTGCCTGGACGCTGTGCGACCCGCAAACCGTCGGCGACTTTTCCGGCGTGGGCTATTTCTTCGGTCGCGATCTGCAAAAGGCGCTCAACGTGCCGGTCGGGCTGATCGCCAGCAATGTCGGCGGCACGGCTGCCGAGCAATGGATGAGCAAGGAAGCCATCGACGGCCATCCGGAATTGAAGGACATGTCCAAGCCGCAAGGCAGCAGCATGTTGTACAACGCCATGATCGCGCCCCTGGCCCCCTATGCCATCAAAGGGGCGATCTGGTATCAGGGCGAATCGAACGCCGGCCGGTCGTACCAATATCGCACGCTGCTGCCGGCGATGATCAAGAACTGGCGCGACACATTTGGCCAGGGCGACTTTCCATTCTTGATCGTGCAGATCGCCCCGTACGAAGCCATCGTGCGCGAACCGTCGGACAGCATTTGGGCTGAGATCCGCGACGCCCAGTTCCACGTGGCCCAAAACGTGCCCCGCACCGCGCTCGTCGTCACCACCGACGTCGGCGACGAGGGCGATATCCATCCCCGCCGCAAAGAGCCGGTCGGTCAGCGCTTGGCGCTGGCCGCCCGAGCCATCGGCTATGGCGAGAAGGTGGAGCACTCCGGCCCGCTGTACGAGAGCATGACGATCGACGGCGACAAGGTGACCCTTCGTTTCAAGCACGTCGACTCGGGACTCATGGCCCGGGGCGGCGAACTGAGCGGGTTCACTATTGCCGGCGAGGACAAGAAGTTCCATCCGGCACAAGCCAAGATCGAGGGGGATACCGTCGTCGTGTGGAGCGACCAGGTGACGAAGCCGACGGCCGTGCGCTACGGCTGGGCGGCCTATCCTGTCGTCAACCTGTGGAGCAAGGCCGGCCTGCCGGCTTCGCCGTTCCGCACGGATACCTGGCCAATCACCACTCAGGACAAAAAATAATCGCGCTGCCTTCCGCCTGGGCTCAAGGATTTGCCCCGGCCGGCGCGACGGTAACCGCAAGACGAGGGACTTACGTCCATGGCGGTGCAACGATTTTTCCGCGCCACCACGGCACGCTCGCCGTGGCCCTGGCTCTCTCGCGGCCTGCGCTGGCTGGCCATGCTGGCCGCCGCGGTCGTGCTGATGCTCTCGTGGCAATCGAACTACGTGCGGCATGAGCGGTCGGTGATTGCCGAAGTGTCGAAATTCGACGCCCGCATTCACTACGACTATGAACTGCGCGGCGCGGCGCGGCCGCCGGGCCCCCAGTGGCTGAGGAGCTTTCTGGGCGACGACTTCTTCGCCACGGTTGCCGGCATTGAAATCAAAACGGAGCTCGTGACCGCCGAGACGGTTGCCGCCATCGCTACGTTGCCGCACTTGCAGCAGTTGCTGCTGAACGCCGAGGGCGTCGACGATGCCGGGCTGTTGCAGCTGGCCGCCGCCAGCGAACTCGAACAACTGACGTTTCGCTCCGCCGTCGTCACCGACGCCGGGCTAACCCAATTGGCCGCGCTTAAGCACCTCACTTCGCTGACGATTGCCGCGCCGCACATTACCGATGTGGGGCTCATCTCTCTGGAAGAACTGCCCAATCTCACGCTCGTGGAATTGATTTCCACGGACGTCACCGCCGACGGCGTGGCGCGTCTGAGGGCCGCTCTGCCCAAGTGCGACGTGCGCGTTTATCCCGCGCCGAGCAGTGGTTAGCGGGCGGAAAGAAAGAAGATGGGCGAGAATCCTTGCGGGAGGGCGAGGCGCGAGGCTCCTGCCGTGCCTGACACTCTTTCCTGGTAGCTGAACTCGCCAGAGTTCAGTCTCGCCTGGAGCCGAATGTCCTAGCCAGGGGCATCGCCCCTGGGGCGCTTAGCGCAGCGATTCTATCGCGCGGCGCAACTCGGCCACTTCGGTGCGGAGCGTTTCCACTTCAGTGCGCAATGCGTTCAGCTCTTGCTGCATGCCACTGGATAGCGCCGGCGGCGCCGATCGCGTGGGCGTTTCGGCACCGGCCGCGTCGTCGTCTCCCGATCGATCGTACTGCGCGACGGCACCGGAGGCATGCTCGGCGCGCAGCTTTTCCAGCTCGCGCGGCTCGTACAAAGCATGCGTCACGACGTGGCCGCGGCCCTCGGGCGACAACGACACGAGCAGTCCCTTTTGTCGCAGCGCAACGAGCACGGGTCGCAGCGCCCCCAGGTCGGCAATGGGTTCCATGCGCGCCGCACGGCCGCGCAATTCACCCTCGGTCTGCGCCCCGCGCAACAGCAGCTCGGTCATCACGGCGAGCTCCACTTTCTCGACGCCCAGCCATTCGTACAGGCAGTGTCGAAAGCGCGGCACCCGGCCGCCCCCTTGCACTTCCACAATCGCTCCGAGCCCGCGCAACCGATCCAGCGACTCCTCGACGTCTTCAATCTCCACTTCCATGAGCGGATAGCGATTGTTCTTTTGATTGCAGCCGCTGCGCAGCGCGTTGACCGAGAGGGGATAGGCCTCGGGCGTGGTCTTGGCTTTCTCCACCAGCACGCCAACCACGCGCCGGTCGAGCGATGCCAACGGCCGCCAGCGGCGCGCTTGTTCCGGAATGGTCGCGGGCGTTACATCGCTCATGGCGGGAGGACCTCGGGGGGGCTGGCAGGAAAAAATGCTTGGCGCTCCGCCGGCAATCTAAGCGTCTGCCGCCCCTCGCACAAGCACCCTGCGGTCAACAGGTTCTGGTGCGCTGGCGGCGTGGGCACGCGGCCGGGCGCGGCGCCGCCGGTAGCCGTCTGGCGCGCAACGTGGTACAAAATGCTGCCGGCGCGGGACCTTCACGTCGGCCGACAACGCCTACTTCCGCCGCACCATGAAGAGTAAACCGCTCGAGTCGCGACGCGTGCTGATGTTCGTCGACGACGTGTACGAGGATCTGGAACTGTGGTATCCCAAGCTGCGCCTGATCGAAGCGGGCGCCCAAGTGGTCGTGGCGGGACCGCAGGCAGGCGGCGCCTACTCCGGCAAGCACGGCTATCCCTGCACGAGCGACGCGGCAATCGGAGCGGTTCGCTCGGCCGATTTTGACGGACTGGTAATTCCCGGCGGCTTTGCACCCGACAAGCTGCGCCGTGACGAGCGCGTGCTCTCACTGGTGCGCGAGTTTGCGCAAGCGGCGAAGCTGGTGGCCGCCATCTGCCACGGCGGTTGGATTCCCATCTCCGCCGGAGTCTATCGCGGTGTGCGGGTCACGGGCTCGCCCGGCATCAAGGACGATTTGATCAACGCCGGCGCCCTGTGGGAAAACTCGCCGGTGGTGGTCGACCGACACTTCGTATCCAGCCGCAAGCCCGACGACCTGCCCGACTTCTGCCGCGCGAGCATCGACGTCATGCGGGGCGCGTCGTCCGAGGGTCGGCCATGACCAGCTTGTTGCATGGTCGCCCGCGCTCGGTCGACCCGTATGGTCGTATGGGGGTGCCGCAGGCGCGTGGCGCGTGGAGGGAGATCAAGTAGCAATGCTGTGGTCCGTATTGGGCGTGCTGGTGGTGCCGCTGTTGGTGCTGGCCAATGCGTTTTTCGTGGCGGCCGAATTTGCGTTGGTTTCGGTGCGCCGCTCCCGCGTCGACGAAATGGTGTTGCAAAGGCGGCGCGGCGCCGCCGCCGTAAAGAGGGTCATCGACAATCTCGACGACGCCATCGCTGCTACGCAGTTGGGAATTACGCTGGCCAGCCTGGCCTTGGGCTGGGTGGGCGAGCCGTCCGTGGCGCGGCTGGTGGTGCCGCTGTTTTCTTTCTTGCCGGAGACCGAATCCTGGGTCGCCGCACACACGCTGGCCACGATTCTGGCCTTCCTGCTGATCACGTGCATGCACGTGATTCTTGGCGAGCTGGCGCCCAAAGCCGTCGCCCTGGAACGGCCCGACGTGGTGAGCCTGTGGGTCGCACAACCGCTGGCCTGGTTCAACACCGTGATGCGGCCGTTCATCTCGGTGTTGAACACCCTGGGCAATGGCGTCGTCCGGCTGTTCGGCTTTCGACCCATCAGCGGGCACGAAATGCTGCACTCGGTGGAAGAGCTGGGGTTGATTATCGAGGAAACGCGCCGCGCCGGCATTCTGCCGCGCGACCAGGCCGAGTACGTGCGCAACGTGTTCCGCATGCCGGCCAAGCTGGTGCGCGATTGTCTGGTGCCGCGCGAACTCATGGCGGCGCTCGAACTGCACATGACCGAGGAGCGGGTTCTGGAAGAAGTTCGCGAAGGTGCACACACGCGCATGCCCGTTTACGACGGCACGCTGGATAACATCGTAGGCATCGTCAACACCAAGGACCTGTTTCACCTCTTCAGCTTGCGCGGCATGGTGGTCCTGGACGATGCGATGTACCCGCCGGTGTTCGTCGACCCGGACCGGTCGATCTCCGACTTGCTGCGGCAGTTTCGCGGGCAGCGCCGGCCGATGGCCGTAGTGCGCGATCGCGACGGCAACGTGCTGGGCTTGATCACGCTGGAAGACATCGTCGAAGAGATTGTCGGCGAGATCGAGGACGAGCACGATCCGCTGCCGCTTTAGCGTGGCGGTCGGTGCCAGCAAGCATTGCTGCACCGCTGCCAATCAGCAGCCGTGACGTGCACCTGCGCAGGTCGTCAGCGCGTGGCGTGCATAGCCGGTACTCAGGAATTGCGCGACATGTAGGCAGAACCGTGCGCTGTCGCCGCGCGGTTGGCACTTCCTCGGTCCCTGCGCAGACGGCGCAATTACTTTTCCTTAAGTCAGTTACGGCTCACTGTGCCGCACTGCGCAATCCGGCAATGCGCGCCCCGGCACAAGCGTTGCATTACGAGGACACGTTTTGCGGTTGCCGTGAGGCCCTGATGGTTGGCTACTCCTGGTTCGCCTCGGCTCGACAGTCCTCGTGGGGCGGTCGAGCCGAGGATCCAGGCGTCCCCGTTTGGTCGTGCCGTGCGGCCGCCTTCTGCGAGCGGTATCCCTCGCATCGCGCTTTCTCCCACGGGCGACGGCAGCGCTGCCGAAGCTCTTCCCGAGGAATTCTGGCTTCCGCCTAGCCAGAAGGACGCCCCAATGGCTTGGGCGGGTCGCTTGCGGCCCGCCCAAGTCGGGGTCTGGGCAGCGCGCCAGCTGGCGCGAGATCTCGAAAGCGCTCGCTGCACTCAACGCGCCGGACGAAGTTATGCAACTCGGGCTGGCCGTCCTGCCGCCTGCCGTCTCCAGCCTCCAGCCCTTTCTTCAGCACACGCTCGCGCGGCCGATCGAGTGATACGCAAATCCGGTCGTCTTCATCTGCGCCGGATTGTACAGGTTCCGCCCGTCGAAGATCACCGGCGAGCGCATCAGCCCGCGCATCACCTGGAAATCGGGCTGCAAGAATTGCTTCCACTCGGTCATGATGGCCAGCGCGTCGGCGCCTTCCAGCGCCCCGTAGGGCTGCTCGAAGTACGACAGCTTGTCGCCATACTGGCGGCGCACGTTCTCCAGCGCCTCCGGATCGTGCACCTGCACCTTCGCTCCACCGGCCAGCAGCCGGTCGATCAAGACCAACGCCGGCGCCTCGCGAATGTCGTCGGTCCGCGGCTTGAAGGCCAGCCCCCACACGGCCACCGTGCGGCCGGCCAGCTTGCCGCCAAAATGCTTTTCGATCTTGTCGGGCACCACGGATTTCTGATGCGAGTTCACCAGGTCGACTGCGTCAAGAATGCGCGGCTCGATACCGACGGCGCGGGCCATTGACGACAAGGCCCGCACGTCCTTCGGAAAGCAGCTGCCGCCGTAGCCGACGCCCGGAAACAGGAAGGCAAAGCCGATGCGGCTGTCGTGGCCGATACCACGGCGGACGTCGTTGATGTCGGCCTCCATGCTCTCGCACAGATTGGCGACTTCGTTGATGAAGCTGATCTTGGTGGACAGCAGCGCGTTGGCCACGTATTTGGTCATCTCGGCGCTTTCCGGCGACATGACGAGAAACGGCTTCTCGGTGCGCAGGAAAGGCGAATACAGCTCGCGCATCACTTCCGCCACTGCCGGGCGGCGCACGCCCACGACCACGCGATCGGGCTTCATGAAGTCTTCGATCGCGGCGCCTTCCTTGAGAAACTCAGGGTTGCTCACCACGTCGCACTCGCGGCCAGTGTGTTCTTTCAATCGCCGAAAGATGCCCGCGTTCGTGCCCACCGGCACCGTGCTCTTGGTGATGACGATGGCCTCTTTGGCCAGGTGCGGGGCGATGTCGTCCACCACGCGCCACAGGGCCGAGAGATCGGCCGAGCCGTCGGCCGCCGGCGGCGTGCCCACGGCCAGGAACACCAGCTGCGCCACGCGCACCGCGCCGGGCAAGTCGGTAGTGAAGTCGATGCGCTCGGCCTCGCGGTTCTGCTGCACCAACTCGGTCAGGCCCGGCTCGTAGATGGGAATTTCGCCCTGGTTCAGCCGCGCAATCTTCTGTTTATCGATATCGATGCACGTCACATGGTTGCCGCTCTCGGCAAAGCAAGTGCCCGTCACGAGTCCTACGTATCCGGTTCCGACGATAGCAATCTTCATGAGGAACGAACCCTTCCAACGGATAAGCGCTGTAGATACAACTCCCCAAAGCGTAGCACGCGGTGATGCGTGATGCGACGGTACTACCGCCGCTGGGGGCCGGCAAACTTTTCGACCCTCGGGACGAATCGTCGGGCCTGACTCGTTTTGCGGAATCTGCGGAGCGGACCGCTGGTGTCCCGTTTTTCTCCCTGCACGCTATCGTCCCAGCAGGAAAATGCGGGCGGTGCGCGGCCGCGTCCACTACCCTCCGACGCTTTGCGCCACTCGTTCCAGATCGGCGTCCACCATCATCGCCACCAGCGCCTCAAAACTCACCTGCGGCGCCCAGCCCAGTTTCTGCCGCGCCTTCGTGGCATCGCCGCACAGCGTGTTCACGTCCGCCGGCCGGAACAGCGCCGGATCCACCTCCACATGCTTTTGCCAATCGAGCCCGACACGTTCGAAGGCCAGCGCCACCAGATCGCGCACGGAGTGCTTGACTCCGGTGGCAATCACGTAGTCGTCGGGCGCGTCCTGGCTGAGCATCAGCCACATGGCTTCCACATAGTCGCCGGCGAAGCCCCAATCGCGCTGGGCGTCGAGATTGCCCAGCATCAGCTTGTCTTGCAAGCCATGCTTGATGCGGGCCACGGCATCGGTCACTTTGCGGGTGACGAACTCCTTGCCGCGCAACGGCGACTCGTGATTGAACAAGATGCCCGAGCAGGCGAACATTCCGTAACTCTCGCGATAGTTGACGGTGATCCAATGGCCGTAGGCTTTCGCCGCGCCGTAAGGGCTGCGGGGCCAGAAGGGGGTTTCTTCGTTCTGCGGCTCGCTGCGCACGCGGCCGAACATTTCGCTCGAGCTGGCCTGGTAGAAACGAATCGACGCATCGACCAGGCGAATCGCCTCAAGCACGCGCGTCACACCCAGGCCGGTAAACTCCGCGGTCAAAAGCGGCTGAGTGAAACTGGTGGGCACGAACGACTGCGCGGCCAGGTTATAAACCTCGTGCGGACGCACCTGATCGAGCAGCGTGACGATGGACAACTGGTCCAGCAGATCCGCCTGGTGCAGGTGCAACCGCGGCCGCAGGTCGTCCATGCGCTCGAAGCTCTCGGTGCTGGCCCGGCGCACCATGCCGTGGACCTCGTAGTTCTTGCTGAGCAAGAACCTGGCCAGGTAAGCGCCGTCCTGGCCGGTGATCCCGGTAATCAATGCGCGACGAGACATGGCACGGCGCCCTTTCGGCGCGGGACAGGCTTGATCGTTGGTGCGTGCGGCGAACAGGCGGGAAATCGAGCTCTCGGACAAGCGAGCGCGGCATTGCTCCGCGAGCGCGTTTCTCGGCGCGCGGCTATTCTTCGGTGTCGTCTTCCGCTTCCGGAGCGTCAAAAGGATCGGCCGTGGCTTGCGGACCCTGCGGACGCGCCGGCGGCGGCGGGGCGACGGCCAATGGCGGAGCAGTGTCGGCGCCGTTGTCTTCGCGCGGCACGCGCACAATCGCGGCCAACGAGTCCCCTTCGTCCATCGTCATGATCCGCACGCCCTGCGTGTTGCGGCCGATCACGCTTACGTCGCCGGCGACAATCCGCTGCAGCTTGCCCCGGGCCGTGATCATGAGCAATTCGTCGTCGTCACGCACTCCGGCAATGCCGATGACCGGGCCATTGCGGTCGGTGGTCTTGATGTCGCGCAGCCCCTTGCCGCCGCGCCGCTGCGTGCGATAGCGAGCGCCGGAAGAGGTGCCCTCTTCTTCGCCCCCTTCGGCCGTGGCGTCGTCGTCGGCCGGGGTCGTCGTTTCCGCGGCATCATCGTCGGGCAATTCGCCCTCGGCTCCGGCCGCTGTGCTGTTGGGCCCAAAGGGCGTGCGCTTGCCGTAGCCGTGCAAGCAGGCGGTCAGCAGCGTGGCCTCGGGTTCAGCCACGACCATGCCCACCAGGCGGTCATCGGCAGACAGCGAAATGCCCTTCACGCCCGACGTGTTGCGGCCCATCGGCCGGGCGTCGGCTTCGTTGAAGCGAATGGCCATGCCTTTGGCCGTGGCCAGCACCACTTCGTCGCCCGGCTTGGTGATCGCCACGTCCACCACTTCGTCGTCTTCGCGCAGCTTGATCGCGATAATGCCGCCCTTCATTGGCCGGCTGAATTTCTCGAGCGCCGTTTTCTTCACCAGGCCCGCGGCCGTGGCCATCATCAGGTAGTGCTCGGGCTGATTGAAATCGCGTACGGCCCGGCAATCGGCCACTTTTTCGCCTTCGGTGAAATTGAGCAGGTTCACCACGGCGCGGCCGCGGCTCTCGCGGCTCAACTGCGGCAGGTCATACACCTTTTGCCAGTACACCTTGCCGCGATTGGTAAAGAACATCAGATAGTCGTGCGTGCTGGCGACGAACAGATGCTCGATCGGATCTTCTTCCTCGGCCTTGGCGCCTTTCATGCCTTTGCCACCGCGGCGCTGGGCCCGGTAGACGCTGGCCGGCGTCCGCTTGATGTAGCCGTTGTGGCTGATCGTCACGACCATCGCCTCTTCGACGATCAGGTCTTCCAGGTCGATCGAGCCGATTTCTTCGCCGCTGATCTCCGTGCGCCGCTCGTCGCCGTACTTCTTGCGCGTTTCCAGGCAGTCGTCGCGGATGATGCCCAGGATGATCTTGTCGTCGCTCAGAATGCGCAGGTACTCGGTGATTTCTTCCAGCAGCTTCTGATGCTCGGCGCCCAGCTTTTCCTGTTCCAGATTGACCAACTGGCCCAGCGTCATTCGCAGGATGGCTTCGGCCTGCACGGGCGTAAGCGTGTAGGTGTCGCTGGTGCCGCGCTCGCGCTGGAAGATGGCAAAGCCCTCTTCGCCCAGGGCCCGCCGCATCATCGAGGCCGGCGCCTCGACGCCCATCAAGCGGGCCTTCGCTTCCGCCTGATTGGCACTCGAACGAATGACCTTGATGATCTCGTCGATATTGGCGTGCGCGAGCAACAGGCCTTCGACCGTGTGCTTGCGGGCCCGCGCCCGGCCCAGCAGAAACTGCGTGCGCCGGCGGATCACGATCAGCCGGTGGCGGATGAACTCCTCGAGCAGCCCCTTGAACGACAGGATGCGCGGCTTGAGGTCGACCAGTGCCAGGAAGATGAGCGAGAACGAATCTTGCAGGGGCGAGAACTGATAGAGCTGGTTGAGCACGACTTCCGGATCCGCGTCGCGCTTCAGCTCCAGCACGAGCCGCACGGGCTCTTTCAGATCGCTTTCGTTGCGGATGGCCGAGATGCCCTTGATGCGGTCTTCGTTCACCAGCGCCGCGATGCGCTCCTCCACGCGGTCGCGCGCCTGTTGAAACGGAATCTCGCTGACCAGGATGCGGAACCGCCCATTGGGCATCTCTTCGATGCGGGCCCGGGCACGCAGGGTGATCGTGCTGCGGCCCGTGTGATAACCGCGGCGGATCCCGCTGCGCCCGCACACGATGCCGCCGGTCGGAAAGTCGGGACCGGGACAGATTTCCAGCAGCTCGTCCACCGACACTTCAGGCTCGTCGATCACGCGCACCAGCGCATCGCAAATCTCGCCCAGGTTGTGCGGTGGAATGGACGTGGCCATTCCCACCGCGATGCCGTTGGCGCCGTTGACCAATAAATTGGGAAACTTCGAGGGCAGCACCGTGGGCTCGGTGTGCCGCTCGTCGTACGTGGGCACGTAATCAACGGTGTCGAGCTTGAGATCCTCGAGCATCAAGGCCGCGATGGGAGACATGCGGGCCTCGGTGTACCGCATGGCCGCCGGAGGCAGGCCGGCGATCGAGCCGAAATTGCCCTGCTTGTCCACCAGCACGTGGCGCATGTTCCATTCCTGGGCCATGCGCACGAGCGTGGGATAGATCACTGCCTCGCCGTGCGGGTGATAATTGCCGCTGGTGTCGCCGGAGATCTTGGCGCATTTGACGCGGCTGGCTCCCGGCGTGAGGTTCAGGTCGTTCATCGCCACCAGGATGCGGCGCTGCGAGGGCTTCAGTCCGTCGCGCACGTCGGGCAGCGCACGGCTGACGATCACACTCATCGAATAGGTGAGGTAGCTGTCCTTGAGCTCCTCCTCGATGGGCAGGTCAATCAAGCGGCCCTGCGACGCCTCGGGTGTTGCGTCCGGTCCGGTGGGCTCGTCGGGACCGTTTCCGTCGGTGGCCAAGATCAGTCCTTTCCCCAGGCGTCATCCGGTCGCGAAACAGCCGCCCAAGCGGCTGCGAACCGGGACCAAGAATGGCCGGCAAGCCGGCCCCATACGAAAGTCGCCAATATACCAATTTGGAGGGTGGCCGGCAACGGCTGGCAAGCAATCGGTCGCACTTGTAAGTGCTTTTAGAATTTGCGTTTGCGACGTGTGGCTCAGTCGGTGCCGCGCGGCAATGGCGACACGGCAGCGCGGCCGCAAAGTTTGCCCATTTTTAAGGGGCGGGAAGTGCCAAATGAACTCCGAATCGGGACGTCGACAACGGTCCAACCCTGAGAGCATTCACGGACCAATTCGTTCAACGAGCGTTCCCATCATTTCATTCGAAACCGGGAGTGTCACTTGGAGGCACATTTATGATCGCTGGTCGCATGATAGAATTCTGATATCCAGAGAGGTGGAACTATGTCGTCAACACGCGCTGAATTGGAGAGCTTTCATTCGTTTGTGGTGCAACGGCTCGCCAACGGCGAGTCGGGCGTGTCATTGGAAGAATTATTCAGCGAGTGGCAGGACGGCCAGTCGCGCGATGAGATCAACCACGCCATTCGCCTAGGATTGGCCGACGTCGAGGCCGGTCGCTATGAGCCGGCCGACCGTGCGATGGACGCGATTCGTCAACAGCTCGACGTAGCCAAGGAATGACGTTTCGCGTCAATCTGACAGATGCGGCCAAGGACGATATCCGCGCAATTTTGCGTTGGATCGCCGAACGATCGCCCGACGGCGCGGAAGCCTGGTATGGCAGATGGCTTGCGGTCCTCGAGTCGCTCAAAGAGGGAGGCGCTTCGTTTGGCCTTGCGCCTGAGAGCGAAGATCATTCGGAATCTATTCGCCAGGTGGTTTTCCGGACTAAGCGCGGACGCCGTTATCGCGCTTTATTCTCGGTTCGCGATGACCAAGTGTTCGTGTTGCATGTCCGTGGGCCAGGGCAACGGTTGCTGCGGCCGGATGAAATGGAATAACCCTCACAAAAATTCTGGCGTGCGACGATTGCGGCAAGAATGTCAGGCACGGGGTGGCTGACCTACGGGACTATTGTGCCGGACCAAGTTTGAAGTCGTGCGCGCTCATTCGTTAACGTAACCCTTATTCCGCCACGCGCTTGAAACAAAACCCAAAAGTCTTAACCGGACAGCAATGGGGCAAGCCAACCGTGGCACCCGAGAGCGGCTGAGGACACTGAACTCTGGCGAGTTCAGCTACCGGTGCTCTTGGTGGCTTCGTCCCTCTTACGTCCTATCAGCCTACGGTCTACCGCCTTGTGCCTGCCTCACCCTTTCCCGGGCGGGAAAGATTTGTCGGCCGTCGCTTGCGCGCCGAAGTAACCCAGCTCGCGCATCCGTTCGACGAGCTGTCGGGCCAATGGCCCGGCCGCTTCTCCGCCGCTGCCGGCGTGTTCCAGAACGATGACGAACGCATACCGTGGCTCGTCGGCCGGCGCGTAGCCAGCGAACCACGCGTGATCGCCTGCGGCGCCGCCCGTTTCGGCGGTGCCCGTTTTGCCGGCGATCGTCAATCCCGGCAGGTGCACGGTAGCGAAAGCCGTGCCGCTGGGATCGTTCACAACGCGCGCGAGTCCCTCGCGCACGACCGCCAGCGCTTCGTCGGTCAGTCCGCGCACGCGGAGCGCCTCGCGCGGCCGTGGCCGCGTGCGGGCATGCGCCTCGTGCGGCAACAGCGGCCGGCCGCGCGTGATGCGCGGCGTAATCAGGTAGCCGCCGTTGGCAATCGCCGCGTAGAGCCGCGCCACTTGCAGCGGCGTCGCGGTGAAGGCCCCCTGCCCCACCGCCAGAAACTGCGTCTCGTGCCGCTGGTGCAACTGCGTGTGCGAGGGCAACTGCCCGGCCGCTTCGTCGGGCAAGTCGATGCCGGTCGCTTGTGCAAAGCCAAACCGCGTGCCCCAATCCACCAGCCGGATGCCGCCGATGGCACTGGAATGATGAAAGAAATAGACGTTGCAACTCTGGGCCAGCGCGCCGAGGAGCGCCAGCTCACCGTGACCGGTCCCCTGCTGGCGATACAGTTCGCATCGCAGTCGATCGGGATCGTCGAGATAGCCGCGGCACAAAAACGGGGCCGCCGGATCGACGGCCCGCTCGCTCACGAGCGCCAGCGCGGTGAGCGCCTTGAACACCGAGCCGGGCGGCAGCGCCATCTTGCTCACGCGATCGAACAACGGCTGCGCGGGATGCGCGAGCACCTGTTCCAGCCGCGGATCGCCCGTGACAAACAGGTTCGGATCGAATCGCGGCGCGCTGGCGGCGGCCGCGAGCTCGCCCGAGTGCACGTCGATCACCACAACCGCCCCGCCATATTCCTGGGCGTGGGCCGCATCCGCGGCGCGGCGCGGCAACCGCACGTGATGATCGAGCCACGTTTCGGCCGCGCGTTGCAATTGCGGATCGATGGTGAGCACGACGTCGCGCCCGGCGACGGCGGGACTGCTGACTTCGGTCTCTAATGCGCGGCCCCGCCGATCGACCGTCTGCAACGCACGGCCATTGGTGCCGGACAGCGTGGCTTGAAATTGCCGTTCGATGCCCATCAGCCCGGCCACGGCCTCGGCATGCGGATCGATGGGCCCCAAGTCCACTTGCGATTCCACGCGCGACGAGCGCTCCACGTGGCCCACGACGTGCGCCGCCAACGTGCCCAGCGGATAGTCGCGGCGCGTGTGCTCGACGATTTTCACGCCCGGATAGCGCTCGGGCCGCTGGTGAATTTCTGCGACCACGTTCGGCGGAACGTCATCGACCAGCCGGTGATAGGCCGTCTCTTCGACGATTACCAACGGCGGCGGCGGCAACGGATCGGGCGGAGAGAACAGGCCCGCGAGAACGCCGCCCAGCGTGTCGTCGTGGGCCGCTGCCGTGGCCGCAGCCACGGCGGCGAGGCGCTCGTGCTCGTCGAGCCGCCGGCGGTTTACCCGCGCTGCCTGCGAGCGCACGCGTCGATCGATGCGGCTGGCGCGAGCCTGCCACTGCGCGTCGCTCAGGTTGCAGAGCCGTGCCAGTTTCCCGTGGAGGTCGGCCAGTTCGGCGCGGACGACCGCTTCGGTTTGCGCCACGATGGCGGCATCGCGCCGCTGAGCTGCGGTGAGCCGCGCGCGGGCCCGACGGCGCAGCCAGGCTGCGTCCGGCGGCTCCTGCAGGTAGCGAAAGTGGACGGCCAATGCGGCACCGCTGCGATCGGCGGCCAGCACCGTGCCATCGCGTGCCACGATGCGGCCACGCGCCGCCACGATCGGCACCGCACGCTCGATGGGCCGCGCCGCCAGCCGGCGAAACGTGGCGCCGTCGGTCACTTCGAGCTGCACGGCGCGCACGAGGACCGCGCACAGCGCCAGCGCCAAGAGCGCCAGCAGCCAGCGCACCCGATCGCGCGTGACGGAAACCGGCGGCTCGGCCCGCTCTTCGACGATTTCGTGCCAGAGGTCAGGCTGCAGACTGTCGGCTCTAGGTTGCAGGAAAGAGATCCTTCGCATCTTCCTCCCCTATGGCCCATAGCTCATGTCTCTTCGTCCTTCAGGTAGGTCAGGCACTCCGTGCCTGACACCGAACGTGCCAATCAGTTTTGTCAGGCACAGGGTGCCTGACCTACGGATCTTGCGCAAGCATGCTCACGTGGCGTGAACATGGCACCCAGTAATTTGCAACGGATCGTGCATGACATGGATGCGTGGTCGGTCCACTACTTCGTCTCCAGCCTCCAGCCTCTCCTCACACATCTTCGTCGCTGGAGCGCATGGCGCCGCGCCAACGATCGAAGTGCGACAGGCACAAGTGTGTGCCGCGGGCGACGGCTGCCAAGGGATCGCCGCAGTAGCGGGTGGGCAGGCCCGTCTGTTCGGTTAGAAAGCGGTCGAACCCGCTCAGCAAAGACCCGCCACCGGCCAGCACCAGGCCGTTGTCGATCAGGTCGGAAGCAAGATCGGTGGAACAGCCATCGAGCGTGGCCTTGATCGCGTCGACGATTTGCGCCAGCGGCTCGGCCAGCGCCTCGCGCACTTCCTCGCTGGTAATCGTGGCCTTGCGCGGCAGGCCGCTGACGGTGTCTACGCCGCGCGCTTCGTCCGAGAGCTCATTCACGAGCGGATGCGCGCTGCCGATGTTGATGCGCAGTTGCTCCGCCGCGGCGAGTCCCACGCGCAGGCTGTAATGCCGTTTGAGATAGCCGACGATGGCCTGATCCATCGCGTCGCCGGCCACGCGGATCGACTGGCTGGCCACGATATCGCCCAGGCTGAGCACGGCCACTTCGGTGGTACCGCCGCCAATGTCGCAGATCATGCTGGCCACGGGCTCGGCAATCGGCAGGCCGGCGCCCAGCGCCGCCGCCTTGGCCTCGGGCATAATGAACACCTGCCTGGCGCCGGCGCGCAGGGCGCTATTGTAGACCGCGCGCTTCTCTACCGGCGTGATGCAGCCCGGCACACCCACGAGCACGCGCGGGCGGCTGGCCAGACCGCGCCGATGTGCTTTGCGCATGAAGTAGCGGAGCATGGCCTCGCACAGTTCGAAGTCGGCAATCACGCCGTCGGCCAGGGGGCGCACCACGGCGATCGATTGCGGCGTGCGGCCTTGCAGCTGCCGAGCCAGATGGCCCACGGCGCAGCCACCCGAGAGAATGCGGCGCGTGCCTTCTTCGACAGCCACGATCGAGGGCTCGTTGAGCACGAGACCTTCGCCGGCCACACTGACCAGCGTGTTGGCCGTGCCCAGGTCGATGGCCAGGTCGCTCGCGAAGAGCCCCAAGAAGCGTCCGAGCATCCTTGCTCAACTTTTGTAAGAGAATTTCGGGTGCGCCGCACCCGCGGCGACACGGCGCGGCAACCCGCGCACGAGCACGGCATCCTACCGAGCCTTGAACTGCCAATCGTAGGCGGCCATTTCCAGGCTCAGGAAAATGCAGCCGATGAACACCGCGACCAACGACAACGCCAGCAACACCGTGTAGATGTTGGCCTTGGGTTTTTCGACGACCACGCCGCGGCTCGGCTCAGGAGCGGCGGCCGGCTTCTTCTTGGCTTTAGCTGACTTTGAACCGAGTAGCGACATTATCGCCTTTCTGAATCGCGGCTTTGCGGAAACCGGGCAGGATCTTCGCCACCGCCCGATCGGTCTCGGTATTGAGCACTTCCACGCGACCCAAGTACTTGCTGTCGCGATAAACTTCCAACGTGTGTCCGGCCCGCAATCCGTCGTCCGAGCCCAGCGAAACTTCTACCAGGTTGTCGCGATTGACGGCCAGGATCTTGCCGTGCAATTGCGGCGGAATGTTGTCGACCGGCGTGTCTTTCGACAAACCGTGGGCGCGCAGCACGGTGCGCTGGGCGCTAATCTCGGTAGCCAGCTGCACGCGGCGCTCTTCCAGCCGTTTCAACTCGCCCTGCGCCTGGTGCACGCTGTCGGTCAGGCCCACTACTTGCTTGAAGTGTTGATCGCGGGCCTCTTGCGCTGTTCGAATTTCGGTGCGCAGGGAGCCCACTTCGGTGGTCAGTTTGGCCAGGTTCTGCTGCGCTGCATGAAACGCGGCCAGCGACTCGGTGGCCTTGGCCGACAATTCGTCGCGCTGCTTGGCCAGGTCGTCGCGCTGTCGCGATAGCTCGTCGCGCTCGGTTTCGAGCTTGGCCAAGGCGTCGCGCTTGGCGACCGCTTCCTTCGCAATCTCCGCCTCGAGAGCCTCCTTCTTGGCCAGCTCGTCGTTGTATCTCTGCTGAGCGGCCTGAACGAGCTCCTTCTGCTTGGTCGACTCCTCTTTCCAGTTCTTATGCGTGCCGTACACGGCCACGGCGAACGACATGAACACCAAACTCATCACGAAGATGAGGATCACGAAAATCTTGCCGAGCAGGTTCATGCGAGCGTTCCTGGTAGCGCATTACCCCGAGCCGACAGAACCTCCTCTCTGCCGGGACCGGAAATGTCGATTTACCGTGTTCCTGAAACGGTGGAAATGGGCGGTGCCGAGCGATCTCAAGCGTATAAATAGCCAGGAGATAACTCGGTCAGAGCTGCTAAGTCGTTAGTATACTTAGGGCTAACGCGAAAAGTCAATTCGACAAGAGGAATCCTGGTAATCCTGGGGAAATAGGGTGTCGATTCTGCGGGCTCCACGAGGGCCGTTCCAGGCGCTCGCCCGAGCGGCCGCCCGCCGCGCTTGCCAGCGGCCCCCCAGCCCGGCGGCGGCCAAAACCAGCGTGGCGATGAGGCACAAGCCGGCCGGCACGTCGCCGTGCTCGACGTACCAGCTGGCGCGGCGATCGATTTCCACGTTGGCGACAATCACGTCGGTGGCTCGCCGCGGCCCTTGCGCGCGGATGCGACCGCACGAATCGATCCAGGCGGAAAAACCGGTATTCGCGGCGATCAACAGCGGCTTGCGGCACTCGATGGCCCGCGGCAGCGCGCAAGCCAGGTGCAAATCGAGTTCGCTCGAGCCCCAGAACCAACCGTCGTTGGTCAGGTTCAACAGCACGTCGGGCTCGGCGTTGCGCTGGCGCAGCTCCCACACTTGTCGGCGGATCAGGTGCGGCAAGATGTCTTCGAAGCAGATGTTGGCCGCATAGCACGTGTTGCCGATGGTGACCGCCTGCGGCCCCGGCCCCGCCTCCACACCGGCCACGAGCGGCGTCAGCTGATAGATCCAAGGAAACGTCTTCGCCAGCGGAATGTACTCGCCGAACATCACGGGATGACACTTGTCATAGCGGCCGAGGAGCGCTCCGCCCGGTTCCAGAAAGAGCGCCGTGTTGTAGCGCAACAATTCGTTGCCGGCAGCCGCGCCGTGCACCGTGTCGATGCCCAGCACCAGAGGCACGCCCAGTGGCTTGACCGTGTTCGCCACCGCACGGCGACTGCGGCTTTGGGCTTCCTCCATGGAGATCGCGTCGGCCGGAGGCACGTAGCCATCTTCGAACGTGAACCACGGGTAGCGAAACATTGTCTCGGGCCAGACCATCAAGTCGAGATCCCTGTGCTCGCGCACGGCCTGCAGCGACAAATCGATGTACTCGTCGAAGATGCGCTGCGACTGCGTGGGATCGTGCTTCATGTCGATATCGATCGAACCCTGAATCAGCGCGATCTTCGGCCCGGGCCGCGTGGCCTGCTCGTTGAGTCGCCATTGGCCGTAGCTGAGCGCGGCTGCCAATGCCGCTACCACCGGCACGGCCGGCCACCAGCTGGCGCGGCGCTCGCCCCAGGGCAGCATTTGCGCGATGCCCGCGGCCACCAGCATCATCAGAAAGCTGACGCCGTAGCAGCCGAAGATGTCGCTCGTCTGCAATACCAGCGGCCAGCGATACTGCGTGGTCGCGAGCGTGGCCATGGTGAATCCCGACAGCAGGTGCGCGCGGGCGTACTCCAAACCGGTCCAGACGACGGGCGCCGCCACGATGGGTGAGAGGTGCAGGCGATGCACGGCCACGCGGCACAGTCCGACAAAAACCGGCAGATAGCAACCCAGGTAGAAGCAGAGCGCCACCCAGCCGATCGACGTGGCCCAATGCGGCAGTGTGACCCAGTGCAACACGGCCAACCAGCAAAGAAAGCTGGTGAACCAGATGACGCCATAGGGCCGTCGACCGGCGAGCGTGTTGCGCCGCACCAGCAATATCCACGGCACGGGCGCGATCCACGCCAGCGGCGCGAAGCCGACCGGCGGCAGCGCGGCCCACAGGAGCACGTTGCCGGCGGCGGCCAGTGCCCAAGTGGATTGCCACCAGCGGGCCGCTGCGTGCGCCCGTGCGGCCGTTGGGGCAGGCGCGGTTCGCGAATCGGCAGGCGTCGTGGCGGCGGCGGTTCCCATACGGTTTAGCCTAGCGCCGTCGTGCCTGTTTGCCCAGAGGGGTTCGGGCCGTTGGATGGCACTGGCATTTCGCCGGTGTCACTCACGGGCAACATGCCCGTGCCACCCGGCACTGGCCAGCCGCAGCACACGAATGCAATCGCCGGCGCGGAACTGCAGCGGGCCGGGCGGAAAGCAGGCCAGCGCATTGGCCTCGACCAGCGTGCGCAAATCGCCCGAACCTTGCCAGCGCAGCGGCTCGACCGTGGTCCCTTGCTCGGCGACCGCAAGTCGGGCCGGAAAGTACGTGGCCCGATCCGAGCGATTCAGAAAATCGGCGGTCAGCGTGGCGCTGGTTTCGCCGAGCGACGCAGCGCCACGACCGGCCAGACGGGCGATCGCCGGGCGCACGAACAACTCGAAGCACACGAGACTGCTCACCGGGTTGCCGGGCAGGCCGAAGACCAGTGTGTTGCCGCCGCCCTGTTGCGCGCGCACGCCAAACCACAGCGGCTTGCCCGGCTTCAGATTCACTTTGTGAAACACCTGCTCGACGCCGAGCTCGGCGAGCACGCCCGGCACCAGATCGAGCACGCCCGCCGAAACGCCGCCGGAGATCGCCAGCACGTCGTGCTCCAGTCCCCGCGCAATGGCCGCGCGCAGCGCAGCGGGCTCATCGCGGGCGATTCCCAGGTTCACGGCCGCGGCGCCGGCGGCCTGGGCGGCGGCAGTCACCATCGGTCCGTTGCTGTTGCGAATTTGGCCCGGCCCGGGCAACTGCGTCGGTGGCACCAGCTCGTTGCCGGTCGACAGCACGGCCAGACGGGGCCGATCGATGACGCGCACTTCCAGGCGACCAACTTCGGCGAGCACGCCCAGCTCGACGGCCCGCAAGGCTGCGCCCGCGCGGAGCACGACGTCGCCGCGCCTCATCGACACGGCGCGGCGCATGATGTTCTGGCCGGGCTTGGCGGTCTCTTGCAGCCGCACGCGCGGGAGACCATTGGCGGTGGGCGACAGTTCGGCTCGTTCGACCATGACAACCGCGTCCGCACCCTCGGGAATGGGAGCGCCGGTCATGATGCGCGTGGTATGGCCGCGCGTGACGGCCCGGCTGGGGACCGCGCCGGCGGTGACTTCTTCCAACAGCTCGAAATCCGCCGCACCGTCGGCCAGCTCGGCGGCCACGATCGCATAGCCGTCAACCAGCGATTTGTCGTGCGGCGGCGAATCGACGTCGCTGGTCACATCTTCGGCCAGCACCAGGCCCAGCGCTTCGTCCGCGGGGCGAACTTCCGGGGCGCGCGGAACCGCGCGCGACAGCACCATTTGCAAAGCTTCGTCGACGCTGAGCATGGCCGAGGCAACTCTCTTGAATTTCGAATCGCCGCCCGGGGTCACGAACAGGCTCTAAGTCGCGGCCGCTGCGCCCTGCGGCGCCAGTGCCAGAAAACGCTCCAGAATCTTAGTGCCCGAGTGCGTGAGAAAACTCTCCGGGTGAAACTGCAAACCAAACAGCGGCTGGTTGCGATGGCGAATGGCCATGATCTCACGCGTCCCGTCCGGCAGGTCGCTCCACGCGCAGACGACAAAGTCGGGGTGCAGCGTGTCAGGCTGGATCACCAGGCTGTGATAGCGCGTGGCCTGCAGCGGATTTTCCAGTCCTTCGAACAGGGCCTGCCCGTCGTGATGGATCCAATCGGTCTTGCCGTGCATCAGCCGCTTGGCCCGCACGATGGCGCCGCCGGTGGCCTGGCCGATGGACTGATGTCCGAGGCAGACGCCCAGGATGGGCAGCTGGCCGGCAAAGCGCGTGACCGCGGCGCAGGAGATGCCGGCTTCGGAGGGCGTGCACGGACCGGGCGAGATGATCAGGTGCGTGGGCCGCTTGGCGGCGATCTCGTCGAGCGTAATCTGGTCGTTGCGATGCACTTCCAGGTCGAGCGACGGATCGATCTCGCCCAAGCGCTGCACGAGGTTATAGGTGAACGAGTCGTAGTTATCGATCAGGAGGATCATAACTTGGATTATAGCAATCGCCTGGTCGGGCGTGATTCGGCGGCCCGAGGATGGCAGGATCAGCGCCCGCGCGGTGACTACCCCGCTGGAAGGGGCCGGTCCTCATGTCCGTTGGCGCCGGCCAAAAACGCTGGCTGGTTTTAAGCTGGCGTTGGGCTACGATGCTCTTGCACTGCGCGGAGCCGCGGAGCTAGTCTCTCGGCCCAGGATCGGCGGCGGCAGGAACCCGCACCGATCCGCCTGTCACTTCCAAGAAGAGGCTCTCTATGGATGGCTCCTCCACTGCAGGAAAGCGCTGCGCGTTGACGCTCGTTGAGCTACTGGTTGTGATTGCCATTGTGGGTATCCTCGTGGCGGCAATGGTCCCTGCCGTGCAAGCAGCGCGGGAGGCATCGCGCCGCTCGCAATGCGCCAACAATTTGCACCAGATTGGAATTGCGTTGCACGCCTACCACGCACGCCACAGGGTTTTTCCGCCTGGGTACATCACCGAAGTCGATGCAAGTGATTGCGATGACTTAGGGCCAGGATGGGGTTGGGCGTCCATGGTGCTCGATGATCTTGAGCTTGGCAATCTCAAGCCGGGCTTGAATTTCAGCCTGCCGATCGAGCAGGCGTCGAACCAGGCGGCGTTAGCGACCCAGATTTCCGTCTTCAATTGCCCTTCTGATTCCGAATTCCGAAAGCTTGTGACGATTCCCCTGTATCAGCCCGCTGCGGCGCCGGACGAGCTCGCGGGCGCAAATTATGTGGGCAGCGTTGGCACCGTGAGGCAGACGTGCAAGATCTGTCGCGACAAATTCGACGGCGTATTCGGCCGCAACAGCCATACGCGCATTCAGCACATTCTCGATGGCACGACCCGGACGTTCGCCGTCGGCGAACGGAACCACCGCCTTTCCTCTCCGGTTTGGGCTGGCGTGGTAGCCAAGTCAACCGTCACGGACAATCTCAAACCCGGCAAGGTTGCCGCCGGTCCCGCCTATGTCTTAGGCAGCACCTTTCTTCACGGCAATCAGGAAGAGCTGGAGGAGAGAAGCCGCGACACGGTCGCCGAGGTCTTCGGCGCTGAGCATGGCGGGATCATGAATTTCCTGTATTGCGACGGCAGCGTTCGAACCATCCATGAGGAAATCGACGACGTCGTCTACCTGGCACTCTCGACGCGAAGCGACCAGCGGCCAGGCGAAGGCATCGTCCACTTCAACCCTATCGTTCCCTAGTGGACTTCTCGATGGCGCATCTCCGCGACACCGGGGCCCCTGTCGGTCGCCGGAAGGTGGCTGCAAGGACCGCCTTGGAAGGTACCGGCATTTGAGCTTGGTGGGCGAGCGGAAACGCCCACCAGCCGCGTGAAACCTGCCCGGTCGCGGGATGGTACAGTCGGTGGGCCTGAATTTGTTGACAGGCGCCTTCCGCTCGACTAGCCTTGCGGGAGTTCTGGGGACCGGGCGTGCCGCTGGTGGCACGCCGCACATGCTTTCGAAAGAAACAGACTGCCGCTAATGAGTCGCAGCTAACCGCTTGACGCGTCCGAGTACGCGACAAGCCTTCGAACAGCCTTCTTCCATCCCCGGGCAAACTTTCGGTTCGCATTGCCGCGCCGTTCGTTGGCCCTTTCCTGCAACGATACACCGATGCACGCCGTCCGTTTCGTCTACGCTCCGTCGCCTGGCATCCGCCGCCTGATCACAGGCCTGGCCGTGCTGGCGTATCTGGCCAGCGTGTGGGGCTATCCCCTGCCCGGCTCGAGCGATGTGGACTACTCGACGCCGTTTCCGTGTCAGGGGCATCATTGCGGCTGCCAATCGGCGGACCAATGCTGGCATAGCTGCTGCTGCTTCACGCCCGCCGAGCGGCTGGCCTGGGCCGAAGCGCACGGCGTGACCATACCGGCCGCAGCGCGCGAAGTGCTCTTCGCTGCGGTGGGCGACTCGCACGAACCGCAGCGGGCGACCTGTTGTGCTCACACGGCGGACCCGCATCACGAACATGACGACACATCGGTTGCCTGCACCGCACAGCATTGTGAGCATGCCGGCGAGGAAGTCGGCCATCCGTGCGTAAACTGCAAATCTCACAAAGCCGGCGGCGTTGACTGGGTGCTGGGCATCGAGGCCCGCAAGTGCCGCGGCCTGTCGACCGATTGGATTGCCAGCGGCGCATCTCTGCCGCTGGTGATCGTTCCACTGTGGCAATTCGATTGGGCGTCCGCGGGCCGCGTGACCACCGTTGCGCCGGCTTTCGCCAGCGTCATCTTCTCCCCCGCCGAGCCCCCGCCGCGCGCCTAGCGGGCGCGTCGGCGTTCGCAATCGTATCGGGCGAACGCCGGATAGCACTTGGGTTCAAGCGACGATTCCTTCGCGTTTGTACCAGGCGCTTGGCGCGCGACAAGGCCGGCGCGAGCTCTTGTAGCCGCCGCCGGCGCGTCCGCGCATCCGGCGAGTCGCGGCATGCTCAGTTGACGCATGGGGGCAAACCATGTTCGTTCGTCGTGGCTTCACCTTGGTGGAGCTCTTGGTGGTGGTCGCCATCATCGGCCTGCTCGTGGGGCTGTTGCTGCCGGCCGTGCAATCCTCGCGCGAGGCGGCTCGCCGCACGCACTGCTTGAGCAACATGAAGCAGTTGGGGATCGCGATCCACATGTTCACCGACACCCACGCCGGCAGCTTTCCCTTCACGGTGCACTCGAACGTGTACGGCACGTCGGGCAATCTGGTGAAGAACGCTTCCTGGGTGTTTACTCTGGCCCCCTTCCTGGAAGATGTGCATGCCATTCGTATCTGCCAGGACGATTTGACCGGCGAAGAGCGACGCTTTAGCGATCCGCCGGGCACTTCTTACGTGATCAACGAATACGTTGCGAATCCGAAAGTCAAAGGCAGCCTCACCAACATCAACAAGAGCCAGGAAACGCAGCGCTTGCTGATGATCTTCGAAGGCTCCGAGCAACGCGCCATCGACACCACGACCGAGCACGTGCACTGCTCACTGTGGTACACGCCACTGAGAATCGCCAACGGCACGGTGTGGACGTACATCACGGGGGAGATTCAACCGGATCGCCACTCGGAGTCGGCCAATTACCTGTACGGCGATGGTCACGTGGAAACCATTTCCGAGCAAACCATTTTTGGTTGGGTTCAGGAGGACATCGCGCGCGGCACCAACTTTGCCAAGCCCAGAAAGTGACAACGGCAGCGGCAACGCGGCGCTTCACGCGCAACCAACAACCACCAACTTTGTGAAAACCTCTTTGTTCAACAGAAAGACAACGTTATGAGTCGTTTGATAATGTTCGCGATCCTGATCGTGGCACTGGCCGGCGCCGAGCAGGCCTGGGCCCACGGCTTCAAGGTCACGATTGACGCCAACCACAAACTGCAACTGGTCAGCGAAGACCCAACCGCCGGCGGACTGCCGCTGTACAAGGTGCAATCCTTGTTCGGCGGCGCCACGCTGCGCGAGACCGATCACCCGGGATTCGAAGCGTTTAGCGGCTTCGTCTCGGGAGATACGATCTCGTTCAGTTTGCTGGGTCCGCTCTGGTTTTCGCCGGGCGCGGGCACTCCTGTGCCGGCGGCGGCCGGCAACGTCTTGAGCCTGGCACACCAGGACGGCAGCGTGCTGATACCACCCACCGTGACGGGCAGCAGCGGTCCGCAGGCCGGGTTTCAGGTCGGCGAGTACGACGGCTTCGCGCTCAGCGAGTTCGAGCACCAACTCGGCTACAAGCTGGAAAACGCCGGCGGACTGCCGACCGGTGCCTTCGCGGTCGCTCTGCGACTGCTCGGCACCGACCACAACGCGCAGCCGTTTACGCCCTCCGAACCCTTCGTGGCGATCTTCAACGTGGGGCTGACGCCCACGACGCTCGCCGCGGTGGCGCCGCAGTTGTACGCCAGCGCCGTGCCCGAGCCTTCGAGCATGGTGCTGGCTGCCGCCGCGGCAGCAGGGCTGGCAATGGCCGTGCTTCGCCGAAGGAAAAAGTAGTCGTCATTTCGGGCGCCGCCGCGCGTGTGCGCTGTGTCGCTCTTGAGGATGAAAACTAAATTCCACGCCCGTCGTGGGCGCGGAACTTCAATCATTGACTTTAGATCCACAGGATATTCGCCATATGAAAAGCCAATTCTTGCTTGTTGCTCTGACCGTCATTTGTCTGCCCGCGATCGCGCACGCCCACGGGCTGCCGTTTCGCTTCAACGTCGATCAATCCAACGATTTCTACTCGATCAACCACGTGTACTACGAGCCGGTGTTGGAGCCCGTGGAACAGCACGACAGCGTGTTCGAGCCCGGCTCGTACACGGTCAACGCCGTCACCACCAACTCGCTGCAGTGGCTGGGCGCGTTCACTCCCGTTCCCCCCGCGCCCAACGGCAACGGCCAACTCGCCGTGGGCTCGACCTACCGTTTCGACGTCGTGGGCCCACTGTTGTTCTGGGATCCCGTGCTGGGAATCACCCCTACAAGTGAAACCTTGACCATCGTCCGCAGCGGCCTGGGCGTAGCGGTCGATCAGAATACCGGCGTACTCGCGGGACTCAACCTCACCGTGCCACCGACCGGCTATAACGGTACCGCCACATTTCACAACTCCGCCTCGTTCAACTTGCCGCTGAGCGCGGCGCCGGGTTTATACGCCGTCGGCCTGCAGATCGTCTCGACCAACACAACGACCTATGGTTCGTCGGGCACGTTCTACGCGATCGGTATCAACAATCTGTCTGCGGAGGACGTGCAGCAGGGGATCGAGGACTTTGCTGCCATCGGCGTGCCCGAGCCCTCCTCGGTGGTGCTGCTGGCAGGCGGATTGGCCGGCGCTGCCGTATTCGGCTGGCGACGCCGCCGCGTGCTGCGCGGTTCCGCATGAGGTTGCGCTCGCGTGAAATCTGCCGGTCGCGCGCGGACGGCCGTCGCTTGCAAGTGGCATCCGACCATTTGCCCAAGCGCCGAGTCGTCCGCGCGGCGGCCGCGCATGTTCGCCAATGAGCATTGAGTTGGGAGGCTTTTTGACCCTTTTCTTTCACTAGGAGATGACGAATCATGCGCGTACCGATGCAAGCCGCGGGCGTGGTGGGGGTCTTCGTGGTGGGATTGGCATCGTTTGTCGCCCGAGCGGCCGACGACGCCCAACCCAAATACACGATCAAGCAAGTCATGACCATGGCCCACAAGGAAGGGCTGCTCAAAAAGGTCACCAGCGGGCAAGGCTCACCGGCCGACGCAGAGAAGCTGCTCGAGCTGTATCAGGCGCTCGCCGAGAACAAGCCGCCCAAGGGAGAGTTGGCGAGTTGGAAGGAGAAGACCGATGCCTTGGTCGCGGCCGCTCAGGCAGTGGTCGACGGCAAAGAAGGAGCTGGGCCGAAATTGCAGAAGGCAGCCAACTGCGCCGCCTGCCACAAAGAGCACAAACCGCCGGCCTGATCGACCGGCGCACGATTTTGATTGCGGTGCCAAATCAGGCGCGCTCACGATTGCCTCCCGCTAGTTAGTTGGTCCTTTCCAGTGGTGGCAGCGTGAGCGCGCCGATTTGCTCAGCCATTGTAGGGCAGGCCTCCCGCGCATGCTGCCCCCTGGCACCTTGCTGCGAATTCTCGCGGCTTCATTCGGAATATGGTGCAGCTTGCCCTGCCGTGAGTGCTGGCAGCCAGCACCGGCCGGGTAACTGGCCTTTCCGCGCGCCGGCGGGCTCGATACCATGCTCGCCCCTGGCGGTTCGGCGCGAGCCGGACCGTTCCACACGTCAATCGCCGTCGACCTTTCGCTGAGGAACCGAGAGCATGAGTGAAGGCACAAGCGGGCTGGGCGTCTTTCAGTGGCTGCGCGACGCCGTGCGGCGTTCAGTGCTGTTGGGCTTTTCGGACGCCGTCGAGCAGTTGGGCGGCGCGGCCGACGCCAGCGAACCTTTGCATCCGCAGTTGGCCGCGGCACTGAAACAGGCGGCGATGCCGACGCTCGAATCGCCCACGCTCACCAGTCCGAGCCAGCCCAAGCGAAAACGACTGGGCCGGTCGTTGGATCAGTTCCGCCATCTGTCGCCCAAGCCGGCCGACGGCAACGCCTGACAGGCGTTGCGTGTCGCGCACCTTTCGGCCGCGCAGCGGCCCAGTTCCTCTGGCGGCGGGCGAATAGCCCGCCGAACGGCTGCGCCCACGGCTACACTCCTACGCCGCTAACGCGGCTGGATGTGCAACGCAGGGGCTCCCGCGCCACACTCGCGCGTAACATCACGCTGGCGATTGCGCTCTCAAAGAGTGTCGGGCGAGTCGCAACTTTTTGCGGCGCTAGCCCGATCGATTAACGGGGCGGTGCGCTGCCTGACAAGCGGCACCGCGCCGGACAAACCTCACCGACCGTGCCCGGTCCACAGTGGGCTCTTACTGTGTCGCTAGAGTAGTTCCTGCTGTGGCCGGGCCGTTTTCGTCACCAGGCTGAGTTTGAGACCGGCGAAGGGCGCCACGACGCCCGCAGGTATGGCCGGGTGCCCGTCTTTCTCGCCTGCCACTTGACGGGGCCGAGCCGGTGGGATTTACTAACCGGACGGTCGGTAGAATTCTCCAGACCGTGGAAACGCAGGCTCCCCGTGCGGCCTGGCCCGCGAAAATGCCCCAGCGCCCTGCCCCTCTGTCCAGCGAGCCCTCACTTGAAAGCCTCCAAGAAGCCCGCCATCGCCGCCGAGAGCGACCGCGCGGTCGACATCTACACCAAGGCCGCTGAAATCTTTCACGAGCAGGGCTTCGACGCCACCTCGATGAGCACGATTGCCGCGGCGGTCGACCTGACCAAGGCCGGGCTGTACTACTACATCGAAAGCAAGGAAGACCTGCTCTACGCGATCATGAACTACGCCATGGAGCGCCTCGAAACCGAGGTGATCGAGCCCTCGCAGGCCCTGGTCGATCCGACCGAACGGCTGCACAGCATTCTCCGCTGCCATGGCCGGCTGCTCACCGAGGGCAATAAGGCCATCACGATCCTGACCGACGAAGTGGAGGGGCTCAAGCCCAAGCACCGCAAGCAAATCCTGGATCGCAAGCGGGTCTACTTCGAGTTCGTGCGCGGCACGCTCGACGAGCTGCGCCGCGCGGGCCGGCTGCGCGACGTGAACACCACCGTGGCCACGTTCAGCCTGTTCGGCACGTTGCTCTGGCTGCCGCGCTGGTTTCGACCGGGCGGGTCGCTGACCAGCGAGCAAGTGATCGAGACCATCGTGCTGATCGCCTGCCAGGGGCTCTTGAAAACATCGAACGCATCGTGAGGGTGCGCGCCCTGGCGCGCCTGTGAACCATGAATCTCGTCGTTTGCATCAAGCAGATCCTGGACCCGGAAATCCCGGCCCGCGACTTTCGCGTGGACCCGCTGAAGCGCGAAGCCGAGCGCGGCGGCGCGAACCTGGTGATGAACATTTTCTGCGAGAACGCGCTGGAGACGGCCCTGCAATGCCGCGAGGCGCACGGCGGCAAACTGACGGCCTTGTGCGTGGGTCCCGACGACGCCGAAGACGTGCTGCGCAAGGCCCTGGCCCTCAAGGCCGACGAGGCGGTGCTGGTGAAGCGCAACGGCCTGGCCAATCCCGATCCGCTGTTTGTGGCCCGGAGCCTGGCCGCGGCCATTCGCAAGATCGGCGCATACGACGTCGTCGTCGTCGGCCGCGAGGCGGGCGACTGGGGCGCGGGACAGACGGGCGGACTCGTGGCCGAGGAGCTCGGCGTGCCGTGCATCTCGTTTGCCGAGTCCATCGAGCCCGGCGGCTCCCCTGGCACGGTCAAAGTGAAGCGGCAGACGGACACCGGCTGGGAACTGCTCGAAGCCACGACGCCGCTGGTCGTCACCATCACGAATCACGACAAGAACGTGCCGCGCATTCCAAAAACGCGCGACGTCATGCAATCGTATCGCAAGCCGCTGACCCATTGGTCGCTCGCCGAGCTGGATATCGATCCGGCCACGGCCAACGCGTATTACGAAGTGGCCGAGTTGTCGATTCCCAGTAAGGAAACGCAGTGTGAGTTCATCTCTGGCGACACGCTGGAAGATCAGATCGACGGATTTGCCAAACGCATCAGCGAGGTCCTGCGCTCGATGTAGCGCGCGGGGCGTGGCGTTCGGCCGCCGGACTTCGTCCCCTTTGATTCAACCGCTTAGCACCGTGTAAGAGGTCTGCTGTGTCCGACGTGGTTTGTGGATTGCTGGCTCGCTCCGGACTGGATCGCGCTGCGCAAGGCGTGTTGGGCACCGGCCGGCGCTTGGCCGATCGGTTGGGCGGCAAGCTGCGCGTGGTGATCGTGGGCCCGGCGGACGACGGGTTGACGAACGGCGCGGCCGCCGTGGCCGACGCGGTCACGGTGATCGATCATCCGCTGTTGGCCGAATATCATCCGGAGCATTACTTGTCGGCGCTGGCACAGGCGTGTCGGCCGCTGGCGCCGCGGGTCGTGCTCTTGGCCAACGACACCTACAGTCAGGAGCTGGCGGCGCGGCTGGCGCATCGCCTGGGCGGCAGTACCGGGGGCGACGCCGTGGACGTTTCGCCCGACGGCGACACGTTGCGCGTCACGCGCGGCGTGTACGGCGGCAAGGCCGTGGCGGTGATATCTCTCAAACGAACACCGGCCGTCGTCTGGTTGCGTGCCCGGGCCATGGCCCCGGCCGACGTTGCCGGCCGTGCACTCGGCAGCATCGAGAAAGCGACGCTCGATCTGCCGGCGGACGAGCGCGTGAAGGTGGTTTCGCGACACGTGGAGGCGCGCGAAGGCGTGCGCCTGGAAGACGCGCGGATCATCGTGTCCGGGGGACGCGGGTTGGGCGGGCCGGAGCCGTTCCAGCTGCTGCAAGCGCTCGCCGACGCGATGGGCGCGCAAATGGCCGCCTCGCGCGCCGCCTGCGATGCCGGCTGGGTGCCGCCGAGTTGGCAAGTCGGTCAGACCGGCAAGAAAGTCGCCCCGGAGTTGTACCTGGCCATCGCCATCTCGGGCGCCAGCCAGCACATCATGGGTATCGCCGATTCGAAAGTCATCTGCGCGATTAATCTCGACGCCGACGCGCCGATTTTCAAACATTGCCGTTTCGGACTGGTGGCCGATTACCAGAAAGTGGTCGGCCCGCTGCGCGACAAACTCAGCCAGTCGACATGAACCGCTCCGACGCCACACGCCAGGTTCTGTGGAACATTGAGCACGTGTGGGTGATGTACGCGCTGTTGCTGCCCACCACGGCCATTGCAGCCTACGGCGTGTATCGCCGCGTGCGGCAGTGGCGGCGCGGACAGCAGGCCGATCGCTTCGATCGGCCGCTAGCGCGGATCGGCCTGGTGCTGAGCTACGCGCTGTTGCAGTTGCGCACCTGGCGGCGGGCGTATCCTGGCACGTTTCACGCCCTGCTCTTTTGGGGCTTTGTGATCCTCTTCATCGCGACGGTGGTGGTGCTGATCGACTACGACTTCGGCTTGCCCATCATGCGCGGCGAGTTCTATCTGATCTTCCAGTCGCTGATCGTGGACATTTTTGGCGGGCTGGCGATCGTGGGCGTGCTCATGGCCGCCGGGCGGCGCTGGATCGCGCGGCCGGGCTATCTGGTCTACAACAAAGAATCCTCCGCCATCCTGCTGATCGTGCTGGCCATTCTCATCTCGGGCTTTCTGATCGAGGGCTGGCGCATCGCCGCCACCAACGATCCCTGGGGCGCCTGGTCGCCCTTGGGCAACCTGGTGGCCGCGGCGTCGCGCCCGCTGATGACCGTGGAAACCATGACCACGGCCCATTGGGCCACGTGGTGGACGCATTTGTTCCTGGTGTTCGGCTTCATCGCCTGGGCGCCGTACACCAAGATGCTGCACCTGGTGGCGTCGACGGCCAACATCTATACCGCGCGGCTGTCGCCCATCGGCGCAAATCTGCGGCCGGTGGATTTCGAAAAGGAAGAAGCGCTGGGCATCCACACGCTGGCCGGCTTCACCTGGAAGGACCTGTTGGATTTCGACGCCTGCACCGAGTGTGGCCGCTGCACGGCCGCCTGTCCGGCCAATCGCGTGGGCAAACTGCTTTCGCCGCGCGACATGATTCTCGATTGGCAGCAACTGGCGCGCGATGAAAAGCGAAACCTGGCCGAGCCGTTTCTGGGGGCCACGGCGGCCCTGTCGAGCGAAGCCATCTGGGAATGCACGACGTGTGCGGCCTGCGTCGAGGCCTGCCCGGTATCGATCGAGCAGTTTCCCAAGATCATTGATGCCCGGCGCTACCTGGTCATGGAGGAAGCCGAGTTTCCCGAGACCATGCAGCAGGCGCTCACGTCGCTCGAGACGCGCGGACACCCCATGCGCGGCACCGCGTTCTCGCGCGTCGACTGGATGCAAGGCCTGAACGTGCCCACCGTGGCCGACACCAAGGATGCCGACGTGCTGCTGTGGGTCGGCTGTGGCGGAGCGCTCGTGGAGCGGAACCAGAAAGTCGTCCGCGCGCTGGCCCAATTGCTGACCAAGGCGGGTGTGAAGTTTGCCGTGCTGGGGCGCGAGGAGAAGTGCACCGGCGACCCGGCCCGGCGGATCGGCAACGAGTTTCTGTTCGAGCAGCTGGCGCAGGAAAACGTGGCCACGCTCGAGAAACACAAAGTCAAAACGGTGGTCACCAGTTGCCCGCACTGCTTCAACACGTTTCGCAACGAGTATCCGCAGTACGGCGGGCGGTACGAAGTGTTCCATCACAGCCAGTACCTGGCGCGGCTCGTGGCGGATGGCAAGCTCGCCGGCCAAACGCCCAGCGACAAGAAGGTGACGTTCCACGATCCGTGTTACCTGGGCCGGCACAACGGCGAGTACGACGCGCCCCGGGCCCTGGTGGAAATCTCCACGCGCGACGAGCCGCTGGAAATGGAGCAAAGCCGCGCCAACGGGTTCTGCTGCGGGGGCGGCGGCGGCATGAGCTTTCTCGACGAGCCGCCCGGCAAACGCGTGAATCAGGAACGGGCCAAACAGGTGCTCGCCACAGGGGCCGACGTGGTGGCCGTGGGCTGCCCGTTCTGCATGACCATGCTGGAAGACGGCATCAACGCCACCAAGGGCGACCGCGACGTGCGCGTGATGGACGTGGCCGAGCTGTTGTGGCAGGCGGTCGAACCGGCGGCAACGTGAGCGTCGTTCCTTCACAAATCAATTCGATTCAACCCAACCAGACAAACGTTAACTCCAAGAAAGGCACGCTATGGACCTGGGCTTAAACGCAAGCGAACTGGCGTTTCGCGACGAGCTGCGCGCGTGGCTCAAGACGAATCTGCCGCCCAAGAGCGCGCAGCCGCCAAAGACGGCCGAATCGTACGCCGAGTACCACGCGTTTCTAAAATGTTGGCAGCGCAAGCTCTACGACGGCGGCTACGCCGGCATCAACTGGCCCAAGGAATACGGCGGCCGGGGCGCGTCGTTCATCGAGCAGGCCGTCTTCCAGGAAGAGATGGCCCTGGCCGACGCGCCCGAACGCATGGGCACCATCGGTCAGGGACTGGTCGGGCCCACGATCATCGCCGTGGGCACCGAAGCCCAGAAGAAACGCTTTCTGCCCGGCATCCTCTCGGGCGACGAAGTGTGGTGCCAGGGCTTTTCCGAGCCCAATGCCGGCAGCGACGTGGCCGCGCTCGAGACCAAGGGCGTCCGCGACGGCGACGACTTTGTGGTCAACGGCCAGAAGATTTGGACCAGCTATGCCCACATTGCCGACTGGTGCCTGCTGTTGGTGCGCAGCGACTCGAGCGTGCCCAAGCACAAGGGCATCACCTGCTTGCTCGTGGACATGAAGAGCCCGGGCATCAACGTGCGGCCGCTGAAGATGATGTCGGGCGACTCGGGCTTCAACGAAATGTTCTTCTCGAACTTGCGCGTGCCCGCGGCCAACGTGCTGGGCAAGGTGAACGAAGGCTGGCATACGGCCATCACCGCGCTTAGCAACGAGCGGGCCAACCTCGGCACCGGGTTGTACGTGGTCTTCAAGCGCACGCTCGACGCCATCGTCGCCCAGGCCCGCCAGCTCAAGCGCAACGGCAAGCCGGTGCTGGCCGATCCGGTGGCCCGACAGCGATTGGCGCAGGCCTACGTCGACCTGGAAGTCTTCCGGCTCAACACCACGCGCTCGCTGTCAATGCTCAACAAAACCGGCGCGCCGGGCCCCGAGGGCTCGATTCAAAAACTCTACTGGAGCGAGCTCAACCAACGCAACGCGCAAATTGCCTTGGAGGTGCTCGGGCCGCACGCCCTGGACGCCGCCTTTGACAGCGGACGCTGGGCGTACAACTATCTCCGTTCGCGCGGCAACACGATCGAAGCCGGCACCAGCGAAATCCAGCGCAACATCATCGCCCAGCGCGTGCTGGGATTACCCCGCAGCTACTAAAGGCGGCTGCAACTCAGCCGCGGACTGTCCCGATTTTTTGCTCGGGGACGGTCCCCTTACGAACATCCAACGACTACACCCGCACAACCAATCTTGCCAGGACAAGCATCATGGAATTCGAACTTTCCAAACCGCAAAAACTGTTACAGCAGTCGGCCCGCGAACTGTTCGCGCGCGAGTGCCCGCACAAGCGCGTGCGCGAGCTGATGGCCACGGACACCGCCTGTAACCCTGAGTTGTGGAGCACGGTGGCCGACCAGGGCTGGCTCGGCATCCATCTGCCCGAAGCGTGCGGCGGGCTGGAACTGGGCGCCGTCGAGCTGGCCGTGGTCGCCGAAGAAATGGGCCGCGCCTGCTTTCCCGGACCGTTTCTCGGCGCCGTTTGGGCCGCCACGCTCGTGGCCGAAGCCAATCCAAAATCGAAATTCCTCGAGCAGCTCACCAGCGGCGCCGCGAAGGGCGCCGTCGCGCTGCTCGAACCGAACACCGCCTGGGATCCGGCCGAGGTGCAGCTCACCGCCAAACCGGACGGCAGCGGTTTCAAGCTCACCGGCAGCAAGGCGTTCGTGCTCGATGCCGGCACGGCCGACGTGCTGGTTTGCGCCGCGCGCACGCCCGACGGCCTGGCATTGCTCGCGGTGCCTGCGAAGTCCGCGGGTCTCAAGCTCTCGGCGACGCTGCCATTCGATCCCACGCGAAAGCTGAGCGACGTGGAATTCTCCGGCGTCGCGGTCAAGGCGGACGACGTGCTGGCCGTGGGCGCCGCAGCGCAGCGGGCGCTCGCGCGCTCCATGCAGTTTGCCACGCTGGTGGTCGCGGCCGACATGCTGGGCGGCATGCAATGGATTCTCGAGGCCAGCGTGGAATACGCCAAAACGCGGCAGCAATTCGGCAAGATCATCGGTTCGTTCCAGTCGGTGCAACACATGTGCGCCGACATGCTGCTGTGGACCGAGAGCGCGCGTTCGGCGGTTTACTATGCCGCCTGGGCCCTGTCGGCCGATCCGGCGGACGCGGCCCGAGCGATCTCGCAGGCCAAGGCCTACACGTCGGACGCCTCGCGCGAGGTGGCGAACCGCGGGGTGCAGGTGCACGGCGGCATCGGCTTCACCTGGGAGCACGACCTGCAGTTGTACTACAAGCGCTCCAAGGCCTCGGAGGTGCTGTTCGGCGACGCGGCGTATCACCGCGAGAAGCTCGCCCAGATGGCATTCGACAGGGCGGGTGCGGCGTAAGGATCGAGCGCGGACACTAGAAACCGCCGATGATGAATTCGGGTGCCACTCGACGCCGTTAGCTGTCTCTGTATCGAGAAACAAGCGATTCGGGAGCCACTGGCGTCTCGCCAGTGCTGAAGTCGCGTGCCACTGGCGGCTTGTCCGGCTTGTCCAGCAGTTCAAGCGTGCGACGAGCATTGTCGAAGGAGGAGTCATGGCCTGGGTATCTCGAACCAATCTTGCATTGGAAGTGCCCGCAGAGCCGCCTGACGAAGCATGGGTGTTCGCTCAGACTTTGTTGGGCCGCCCGATTCCGAGCCCGAGCGCGGTTCGAGCCGAAGCCCGGGCCAAGCGCGCGCAGCTCGCCTGGCTGGCGAGCATTTCAACGAGGCACGAGCAGCAGTTGCACGACGAGTTGAGTCGGCGTTCGGCGGCCATCGAGGATCGCGAGCGGTTGGAGTGGCTGGCCAGTTTCTCGCCGCGACATGAGCGCGCGCTGAGGCGTTTGCAGGCGGCCGAAGCGGAGGTGCGGGAAGCGCGCGCACGATATGAGCGGCTCGTCGAAGACCTGCGCGTGCAGGAGGCCGATTGGGATCCATCCAAGCATCCGCGCCTCGGCGGCCCGCCGAACGAGGGCTGGTTTGCGAGCAAGGGCGGCGCTGGATCCACCAGACTCGCTCAAAACAGTAGCGCCAGTGAACCAAAGGCGCGACAGCTGCGAGATGACGCACGAGTCGTCGACAGAATCTCGCGAAGTTCTAGTGATAAATGGAATGGCGACCGCGTTCTTGATGTTGTTGGCGCATTGGCTCCAGGGTGGCTCCGTTTTGTCAAGAAGCATGTGACACTGTCGCTCACTTCGAATGGCACTGCATGTAATTGTTGATCGGAGTGATTGATGGAAGACGACGTGTATCAGTGCGGCTGGGCCGAATCGGCCGACGGCTTTGAATTGTGGGTGCGGGCGCACCAGGACATTCGCGCTCGTGGTAGAAGTCTCCAGGAGGCAGAGGAAGCTTTGGTCCATGAGATTGCCTCGAAGCGCGGCGTCTACCATGCGACGCTGGAATACGTCCCGCAACTCCCGAAGCTGGCCGCAGACAGCAAGTACTCGTTTCCTGAGCTGTACGGTCTCGCGGGTGATGAACGGTTTGAAACGGATGAGCCTCGTCGCGTTCCCTTCGAGACCGAGGACGAGCGACGTCGGCGAGATTCGTGGCGTGACCAATTCTTCCTCGCTCCGTGCTGCCGCGAGTGCGGGACTCCGAGAGGACCTCGCAACGAGCACCCCCTTCGACTGACCCACGTCCGCACAGATTACGACGGCGGATTCGCACTCCTTGCAGGGGCCTTTCTCCACGTTTTCTCAGAACGCTTCTTGGCACAATTGACCGACGATGAACGACGATTGCTGCAATTTCGTCCTATCAAAGCAAGTCAGAAATTACGACATCCGTTTTTTGAACTGGCTGGACCGCCGGGCTTGCCGACCGTGGCCTTGGCCGGTCGAACGGTTACTGGTTGGCGATGTGACGCTTGCGGCGCTCGGGTATTCGGCTACGACCACTCGGCGGACACAGACATCGGCTTGTATGTCGCGCGCCGCGATCTGCCGACGCCTGTGCCCACGATCTTCACCATCGGCAGCCGAACGGGTATCTCGCTAGGAGTGACGGCAGATCGCTGGCGCGCGCTTGCGGAACAGCCCGGCACGCGAGGGATCGTCTCGCGACCGCTCGGGGCACTGCCTGACAACCAAGTAGTCCGAGTTCCTGAGTTGGGACCGCGGAGCGATCGAAGTTAGCGCGAGCCGAACCCTACAATTCTCGCTGGGGATTAGCTCCCATGCTCTCGCCTCCCGTGCGCGAACTGCTGCAGGATTCCTACGATCCACCGCTCACCGCAGAATCGATTGAAGAATTGGAGATCGAGCTTGGCGTCCGATTTCCCAAGGACTACGCCGAGTTCTTGCGGGAGTTCAACGGCGGCTATTTCCATCGCACAGTCAGGTTCTTTCTTCCCAATCCGACGCAGTGGATCAACGGGGTAACGGTTCGCTCATTTCTTGGCGAACCGGAAAACCGTGCTGACTATCACGGCCTGGTGTGGAGCGCTCAGATGTTGGGCGACAGAATCCCTGCGGACTACCTGGTGATTGCGGATTGCAATCTTGACGACTACATGCTCCTGAAATTCGCAGGGGCAAGATCGGAGTTCGCTGGTGTCTGGTTCTGGGACAACGCAGGCTTCTTCATGCCGGAGGACGGTGACAACATCCATTGGGTTGCCGACTTCTTCAACGACTTCTTGTCGATGCTCATGCCGGGCAGCGACGACGACGAAGACGAAAGCGAAACGATTCCAGTATTTCTCGCCGTCGAACGCGGCAACCGACGCGACATTGAACAGTTCTTGTCAATGGGAGGCTATGTAGAGACGCGTAATATCGACGGCCAGGCACTGCTCGCCGCCGCGGTGATCTATCAATGGCCCAAGATCGTGCGCCTGCTGCTGGAACACTCCGCCGATCCGAACACCCGCGATGACGAGGGCCGGACGCCGCTGCACCACGCCGCCACGCACTCGATCGACAGCGTGAAGCTGCTGCTGACGGCCGGCGCCGATCCCAAGGCCCGCGATAGCCAAGGCAAGAGCGTGCTCGGCGAATGGTCGTATCGTGCCGATCAGATCCTGCGAGCCCACGGCGCTGTGGAGTAGGAACTCGAACGGATGAACGAGCCGCTACGCGCGAACCCAATTCCTTCGGTCGAAGAATTCGATAGCTGGTACAACATTCCCGACCAGTACCGCCTGCAAGGTAAATCTACGGGTTGTAGTCGAAGTGCTGAATCGTGTCGGGATGCGTCTTGAAGCGCGGCACCGGCGTATAGTAGGGCCGCGATTGTCCGGCCGCCGCCGGAACGCCCGTCTGCACACCAGCTTGAATGCCGGGCTGCGGCTCGACATAGCCGGTCGGCGAAGGAGCCCGTTGCGGAAACGGCGATGGATACGGATTCTGATACGGCGACGCGGCAATGGCCCCGCCGGCCCGTGGCGAAATCGCCTCGTCCAGTGGTGAGCTATAGGGCGACGGCGTCGAGAATGGCGAGGTAGCGACCGGCGGCAACGTGCCGCCACCGCGATAGGGCGCCGCGGTGCCGCGCGGCGTAATGGCTCCCGGCAGTTCCTGGCCGCCGGCGGCGCCTCCCTCCAGCTCGGGCGACGCATGCGCCGTGCCCGTCGGATCGTTCAAGCGTCTGCGTGGTCGTTCGCGCGCGGGCGCCGCGGCGCCGCCCTCTGCGGATGAAAGTCCGCGGGCCGCGGCCTCTGCGCGCGCTTTTCGTTCCGCAATCGCCGCGGCGCGGTTCGCTTCCGCTTCCGTGGCGGCTGACAGCCGTCGCGTGATCCGTGAGCGTTCGTTCGGCTTGGCCGTATCGCCGCCAGCGGCGTCACGCTCCGCGGCGCGCGCCTCGGCCTCCAATCGACGCACGACGTCGCTTGCCGATTCGCGCTGCTCCGGCTCCGCGCTTTCCAAGTCCGTCGTTGCGGCCGCGGTCGGCGCGGGCTTGTCCGAGTGCTCAGCAACCGGATCCGGCAGAATCTCCAAGTTCGCCGTCACGCCCGGATCGAGCCGGCGCGCGGCCGCGTGATCCGCCTGCGATTTTTCTTCGTCCGCGGGCGACCGCGTGCTCAAGCCGCGATCGTGATAGGCGATCGAGCGGCTGTAATACGCTTCGGGATCCTTGGGATTCAATTGAATGGCCGCCGAAAAGTCTTCGATGGCCGCGTTCAGGTCGCCGGCCTGGTCGCGGCAATGATAGGCGCGACCGCGAAAGACGTACGCCTGGGCATCGCGCGGGTTCAACCGAATCGCTTCGTCAAGCGTGGTGATTGCGGCATCGTAGTCGCCGCTTTGCAACAGCTCTTGCCCTGTTTCGACCGGCGTCGAGGCGCCGCGCCCGCAACCGGCCAGCGCCAAGAGCGCCACCAGCGGCAGCATTCGCCAGGCATCACGCGCAAAGTTCATCGCTCACGCTCGACGCAAGAAAGTCTCAGGAGTTCGCCACACGATTGAATCATACCTTGCCCGACGGGCCCAGCAATCCAAATGCCGGCGGCCCCATCGTGGCGTCCTATGCTGCGATGCGTCCAGGCCGCACGGTGGTGTGCAGCTCGCGTCGCCTTTTCGAGCCCCAAGGCATATACTGCCGCTGACCGCGGCCTCCCGCCAGCATTCCCCGCACACGAGTTTCTAAGGTGATTAGCCCCCAAGCTTTAGTGCAGGCCCGCGATCTGAGCGTCCGCTATCGGGGCGAAATCCTGGCCCTCGACAGGGTCGGGTTTGACCTGCCGCCAGGACAGTTTGTCGCCGTGGTGGGTCCCTCGGGCTGCGGCAAGAGCACCCTGCTGCGGGCCATTGCCGGATTGATCTTGCCCAGCTCGGGCCAGCTCGACGTGGCCGGGCAGCTGCCGCGCGTCGCCCGACGAGCGGCCACGCGGATGTCGTTCGTGTTTCAAGATCCCACCTTGCTTCCCTGGCGAACGGTGCGCGACAACGTGTGCCTGCCGCTGGAGTTGGCACATGCCCCGCGCGCAGAGCAGCACGCGCGCACCGACGACGTGCTGGCGCTGGTCGGTCTGCACGATTTCGCCCGCCGCTATCCCAGCGAGCTATCGGGCGGGATGCGGATGCGGGTCTCGTTGGCCAGGGCCTTGGTCACCGAGCCTGAGCTCTTGCTGCTGGACGAGCCGTTTGCTGCGCTCGACGATTTGACCCGTCAGGCGCTTAACGATGAGCTCTTACGACTGTGGGAGGCGCGGCGCTGGACCGGAGTGTTCATCACGCACAATATTTCTGAGGCCGTGTACTTGAGCCAGCGAATTCTGGTGATGACGCCGCGGCCGGGCCAGATCGCGGCTGACCTGGCGGTATCGCTGCCACTGCCGCGCGCGGCGGATGTGCGCGCCAGGCCGGAGTTCGCGCATCTCGTGGGCGAGGTGGCAGAGCGCTTGCGGAGAACTTCGGCATGAAGCGCTTTGCAGCCTGGCTCTGGGAAGCGGCGCTGCCGCCGGTTGCCCTGTTTGCGGTGGTGATTCTCGCCTGGCAAGGCGCCACCGCGCTGTTCGAAGTTCCGGCCTACCTGGTGCCTTCGCCCGCGCGCGTGCTGGGTGCGGCGCGGGAGCATGCCCGCGATCTGGCGAGTGCCGCCGCGACGACGGCGGGCGGCGCGCTGGCCGGGTTTGTCTTGAGCCTGGCGGCGGGCACGGCGCTGGGGCTGCTGTTCTCGCAATCGCGCATGATCGCGCGGAGCATGTACCCTTATGCCATCTTTTTGCAAACCGTGCCCATCGTGGCGATCGCTCCGCTGGTGGTCATGTGGTTCGGCAACGGGTTTTGGGGCGTGGTGGCCGTGTCGTTTATCCTGGGGCTGTTTCCGATCATCACCAACGCCACCGCAGGCCTGACGAACATCGAAGCGACCCACCTCGAGCTGTTTGAAATGTACAATGCCTCGCGCTGGCAAACGCTCGTCAAGCTGCGGCTGCCCAACGCGGTGGGCTACCTGGTCACCGGCGCCAAGACGGCCTGCGGCCTGTGCGTGATTGGCGCGATCGTGGGCGAAATGTTCGCCGGCTACGGAGCCGAGGGATTTGGCTTGGGCTATTTGATCAGTATGAACACCGGTAACCTGGATACGGCCTACGCGTTTGCCGCGGTAATCGCCTCGACACTGTTGTCGATCGTGATCTTCGTGGCGGTGAACGCCCTGGGCACGACCGTGCTGGCGCGCTGGCACACGGCTTCGCCACGTGCCGTCACGTTGACGGAATAGCTGATAACAACGGGAGGATTGCGTTTGGCGCGGTTTGATTGGAGTATTCGCGGGTTCGCTTTGCTGCTCTCGCTGGCGCTCGTGGCCGCCGGCTGCGGCCGCACTACCACGCCCGCGTCCGATACGAGCGCCAGCGGTGCCAGTTCAGCGGGCGGTGGCGCGCTCGTGCCGGTCACGCTGCAGCTCAACTGGTTTCCCGAGGTGGAACACGGCGGCTACTACGCGGCCTTGGTGCACGGATATTTTCGCGACCAAGGACTGGACGTGAAGATCATCGCGGGCGGCCCGGACACGCCGGTGATCCAGCAGGTGGCCCGCGGCGCCGCAACCTTCGGCATCGTGAACGCCGACAACGTGTTGTTCGGCCGGGCCCAGGAAGCCGACATCGTGGCGTTGTTTGCGCCGCTGCAAATCAGCCCGCGCTGCCTCATCGTGCACGAGAGCTCCGGCATCAAGGGTTTTGACGAGCTGAAGGACATTACCATTGCCATGTCGCCCAGCAGCGCGTTCACGCACTATCTGCAGCACAAGCTGCCGCTGCCGGGCGTGCGCGTGGTGCCCTACTCGGGCAACGTGGCGCAGTTTTTGGTCAATCGCGATTACGCGCAGCAGGGCTACGTGTTCAGCGAGCCCTTTGTCGCGCGCAAGGCCGGCGGCGATCCGCGCGTGCTGCTGGTCGCCGATTTGGGATTCAACCCTTACACGAGCTTGCTGTTCACGAGCGCGGCGGTCGTGCGCGATCAACCGGAGCTGGCGCGAAAGATGGTTGCCGCCTCCGCGCGCGGCTGGCAGAAGTATCTCGAATCGCCGGACCAGACAAACGGCTACATCCATCAGGTCAATCCCGAGATGGACTTGGACGTCCTGGAATTCGGCGCCGAAGCGATCAAGCCGCTCGTGCTCGATGAGGAGGCCCGGAAGAACGGCATCGGCACGATGTCGGCCGCGCGCTGGCAAACGCTGGCCGAGCAGTTGATCGCCACGGGCCAGCTCAAGCCGAACGCCGCGCCGGCCGAAGGGGCCTACAGCACCAAGTTTCTGCCGTCGCCGCCGCCGGCCGATTGAACCCGTAGCTGCCGCGCTCTGCCAGCGGCGCCAACTCCATGCACGATCATTCCGGGCACGCACATCACGGGCACTCTCACGGCTTGCCGAGCGGGCCAGCGCGCCGCCAGAACCGCGCTCGACTGGCCTGGACGCTGGCGCTGACGCTCGCCTACATGGTCGCCGAGATTGTCGGCGGATACCTGTCCGGGTCGCTGGCGCTGTTGGCCGATGCGGGCCACATGTTTTCTGACGCGGCGGCGCTGGGACTGAGCCTGTTCGCCGCCTGGATCAGCGCCCGGCCGCCCACCCCGCAGCATTCTTACGGATACTACCGGGCCGAAATCCTGGCAGCGCTGGCCAACGGTGCCACGCTGGTTGCCATTGCCATCATGATCGTTGTGGAAGCCGTGAGCCGGCTCGGAACGCCGCATCCGGTCGCCGGCACCCTGATGATGACCGTCGCCGCCGGCGGACTGGTGATCAACTTCATCGGCCTGGCGATTCTGCACTCCGGCCGCAGCGAGAACTTGAACGTCCACGGTGCCTGGTTGCACTTGCTGACCGATGCCTTGGGCAGCGTCGCCGCGCTGGCCGCGGGTGCGCTCATTTGGCTGGGTGGGTGGAACTGGGTCGACCCGGTGGCGTCGATCTTGATTGCCCTGCTGGTGATCTACTCGTCCTGGAGCCTGCTCAAACAAGCCATTGCCATCTTGATGGAGAGCACGCCGGCGCACCTCGACGTCGACGAAGTGCGCAACGCCCTCGCGGCCGCTCCCGGCGCCTGCGAAGTCCACGACCTGCACATCTGGACCATCACCAGCGGCATGGTATCGCTCTCGGCGCACCTGGTCGTGACCGAGGGGCACGACCCGGCCACATGTCTCGAAACGCTGCGCAAAACGTTGCACGAACGCTTCGGCATCGATCACAGCACGATCCAGATCGAGCCCGCCGGCAACGACCGTTGCCGCACGTCGTTCTGAGCGGCGCCGATCCGGCTCCTGTTCCGTGCTCCAGCCTCCAGCCTCCAGCCTCCAGCCTCCAGCCTCCAGCCTCTCACCGGCCCAGCAGTTTTCGCTTCTCGCGGATGAACTTGAGATGATGGTTCAAGTGGCCGACGTAGTTCTCCAGCAGTTCGGCCAATGTCATCGTGCCGTGCTCGTTGTGGTTGCCGGTGCGCTCAAAGGCCGCGGCCGGCAAGCGACGCAAGACCTCGGCCGTGAGCAAACGGTTCTTTTCGAAGACCTCGCAGGCCAAGCGCGGATCGAGCTGATCGTAGAACAGCCCGCGGGCAAAGGCCGATTCGTCGTAGCCGATCAACGTGGGCGGTTTGTCTTCGGCGGCCACGCGCTTCATCCGGTCCGCGCCGATCAAGTCGCTGTCCATCAAATGGACGACGATTTGCTGAATGCTCCAGGTGCCCGGCACGGGAAACGCGTTGAGCTCTTCGCGCGCGAGCCCGGCAATGGCCTCGGCCGGTTGCGTGGCGCCCGCGGCATACTGTTCGATCAAAGCGCGATCCATGGCTGGTCTCCTGGGATGTGATGAATCTTGGTTTGCAACACGGCTCGCGACTCACTCTGCGGCCGTCGGCAAGACGCGCGCCACGGCCTGCTGGTTCGCGTGGATGCGGTCGCTCGGCAGCGACAATCGTGCAATCGCCAGCGCAACCTCACAGATTCTAATGCTGCCCACACAGAAATGCTGCTAGTAGGTGAAACTCGCGTCGTCGGGTACCGGCTCGGACCGCTGCGCGGCCTAAGGGCACGCTCTGAATTCTGGCGAATTCAGCTACCAGCAGCGAGGCCTCGCATCGCCCTACGCTTCCCAGTGCTTGATGCGCTCGAAGGCTTCCAGCACTTCGCGCCGCTTCTTCTCGAAGATGGCGAACATGACGAAGATCAGCACGCCGGCCACGACCACGCTCACGAACCAGATCCACGTCTGGTCGAGATCCACCGCGGCGTGCCAGATCATCGTAAACAGGGCCAGGCCGAGAAAGCTCGTGCCCAAGAGCAAAAACGCCCGCACGCGCAGTGCGATGCCGGCCAGGATTCCCAGAATCGAGAGCCCGGCGAGCACCAGCGGCAGCCACGGATTCTGGGCCACGCCGATCACAAAGATATCGGCCGTGCTCGACACGTAAATGCACATCGTGGACGAATAGCGCACGGCCGTCATCTGGGCGTCGCTTAGTTGCGAACGATTGAGATACGCCGCCACCAGCACGCACACGGCCGGCGGGATGATCCAGATTTGCGGATGCGCGAGGAAGCCCCAGCCGTCCTGGCGATTCAAGAAGTACCACAAGCCGCCGTTGGCCGCCACGGCCGCCAGCACGCCGAAGCCGAACGACCGCCGCGCGATCGACAGCCCGGCATAGAGCACGCCCACCGCCACCAACAGCAACGAATAGTCCACCTGCGATTGCGCGAACCAGAATCCCAGCACGGGCAATACCGGCAATAGCGCCCCGGTGTTCTCCAGCGGTTCGGCCAGCACCGGCTGACGATAGCGGCGGCACAATTCGGCGAACCCCACGCCGGCAAACGCGATGGCCATGACGATCAGCGGCCAGAACTGTTGGAAGAAGCCGGCAAACAGCCACGGCATCGTCAGGCGCAAGTGCACGAACAACAGGGCCAACAACACTTCGGCGCCGTACACGTACAGCGTGCGGCCGCGCTCGCTCAGGCTCAGCGGGTCGCGGCCGGGCAGAAGCGCAGCGGCCAGCGCCGCCAGCGCCAGTCCGCCGAGCGTAAGGGCCACGGCCAGAATCGCCGGCCAGGCGATTGCGACCGTGCCGACTTGTGCAAACTCAAAAACCTCCGTGCTCAACGTGGCGGCCAGGCCAGCGACCGTCGCGCCGAACAGCCACGGCGTCGTGCGCCGGGCGGGCGCGAGCCAATCGCTCCCGTCGCGCAGCAGCTTGCCCAGCCCCAGGCCATAGAACGCAGCCACCGCGGCCAGCGCCGCCGACGTGACGACCAGCGTGTGCAACAGTGCTCCCGGCGCGCTGGGAACGATCCACGCCCAGGCGAACAGCACGGCGCCCAGCGCGCCCAGCGCCAACGACGTCTCTTGCAGCACGCCACGGCGATCGCCCCGCGCGATGAGCGCCACGCTGACCACTTGGGCCAACACGGCCTGCGAAGCCAGCACGCGCAGCGACACGTCGAGCTGCGTCAGCTCGACGAGGCCCGTCAGCGTGACGACCAGGGCGACCAGGAGCAAGTTGCACGGCACCAGCCAGGCGAGCCCGGCCAGCTCGTGATCGGCGGCGACTGAAATTCGGAACCGCTTTGCCCAGGCACTCAGCCCACGGCGGCAGCTCCACAAGTAACTCGTGGCCAGCACGTACGCCGCCAGCACCATGTTGCCGGTCCACAACAGCCACTGCGGCGGCAGATCAAAGACGTTGACCAGCATAGCCACGGCCACCAGGCCCAGGACGTACAGCCGCGCGATCGCGTCGCGCACCGGCCCTTCGTAAAGACACGCCAACGCCGCCAGCGCCGTTACCGCCAGCGCCGTTACCGCCAGCGCGGTCCAAGAGAGCCAGTGGGCCGCGGCCATCGGCGCCAGCTGCCGGGCGTCGGCATACAGACCGATTCCGGCCAAGACGGCCAGCGCCAAGATCGACAGCCGCGTGGCGACACGGTGCACCGGCGGCACATTCCAGCTCGACACAAAACTCCGCCGCGCGATGCTCGCACGCTCGATCGCCAGCCAGGCGATCACAGGCGCGGCCAACAGCACCACGTTGGCCAGCACGAAGTTCGTGAGGCCCGGCACCACGCTGAACTTGATCCAGGCGATCGAGCCGGCGAGGTTCGTCATCAATGCCGCGTCGTACAGGTAGCGGCGACGCTGAAAGATCCAAGCGGCGGCCGCGCCCGTCACCGCCAGCACGATGAGGCCCGCCAGCGGCCAATTGAAATCGTCGGGCAGCTCACGCACGGCCAGCACCAGCACAACGGCTCGGGCCAGCACGCTCCACACCGCGTTGCCGGCGCCTGTGAGCCAAGCGCTGACGGCGCGCAGTTGCGCGGGCAAGTCGGCAGCCCTCAAGGTGTCCGCGCCGTAGCTCGTCGCGGCGCTGGTGACGCCGGCGTTCGTGGCCACGGTGCGGCGCTCGCGCCAGGCAATGGCCAACACCACCACAGCAATCACCATGTGTCCCACCGCCAGCGTGTGATAGGCCAGCCAGTTGCCCACGTCCCAGGCGCCTGCGACGGCGGCAGCCATGACCGCCAGCGCCGTGAGCAGCGCACCCAGCGCAGCCATGCTGACGCGTCGACCGGCCGGACCGGCCAACACAGCGGCCACCGCGGCAGAGAGCGTCACGCTCAGCCAGCCCCAGGCATCGACCAGTTCACCGGACATCACGCGCGGCTGGCCTGCGTTGCCGCGCGGATAGAGAAACACATCGCACCAGGCCCAACCTAACAGCAAGGTGATGAGCCCCGGTGCCAGGGCCACTTGCGCAGCCAAGGGCAGCTCGACACCCAAGGGCACAACGTCACCGCGCCGCCTCGCGAGCAAATGCCGCACGGCCATCCAGCCCAGGCAGTAGACCGCTGCGACGACGGCATTCAGCTGCGTCAGACGGACCCATAGCGGCCCGTCGAAGACGAGTCCGGTAGTCGATCGCGCGAGCAGAAAGGCCAGCGTGGCCGCGGCGTTGGTGACCAGTCCGCCCGCAAAAGCAAATCCGGCCGAGCGCTGAGCCAGTGCATAGCCCACGAGCACCAGCCCGACGAGGCAAAGGGGAATCGCGTAGGATGCGGCCGGACCCAGCCGGTCAAACAGAGTGCCAGGCTCCGGGCCCAAAATCGGCTGTGCGACCAACGCCGCAGCGAGGTGGTGGATGGCCGCGCCCACGATCGGCGCGAGGCCCACGACCAGTGCCATCGCCGCGAATACCGTGGGCCAGATCGCTTTCTGCTCCAGCGAACCGCGCAGCCCTCGCGGACCGGTGAGCGTGCCGGTAGCACCGGCCACGACCGCGGCGATGCCGCACAGCGCGGCGCGACCTACCCAGCCGCCCGGCCAGTCGACGATGCCCGGCGAGCTGGCGAGCGCCGACAGACCGATCTTCGCCAAGATCGCCACAGGCGCCGCCAGGCCAAGCGCGAACACCAGCGCAGCCATTTGCCACGCGAAATCGTTGGGGAGCACCGAAGTCGGCCAGCCCCAGGCGCGTGCGTAGCGCCCCACGGGCCGCCGCAACCAGACGACGGCAGATGCGCCGGCGAGCCACGCCACCGATGCAAAGCGCCAGGCGCTGGCCACGGCCACGTCGCCTGCGAAGCGGCTCGCCACCAGCGGACAGGCTGCGACCGTCACGAGCGCCAATCCACCCAACCAGGCGGCGCTCGGCTGCTGCCAGGCGCTGGCGGCCACGGCAACCAGCACGGCCGCCAACAATGCCCAGCAGCCGAGATCGCCCGCGTGGCGATGATCGATGTCGGGCAATGCGAACGCTTCGCTCGCGGGCACGCTTGCTGTCGTTGCCGGCGCCGCAGCACCTGTCTTCTCGTTGGCCGCCGTCGACACCACCGCGCGCGCCGTGCCGCTCGACAGTTCCTGCCGCGCACCCGGCAGCGCCGCGTACGTGCCCAGCGCGACGACCAACGCCACCAACAGCGCCGTTGTGCAGCGGTCGACCGACAGCCACGGCGAGGTCAACAGCGACTCGAGCCGCGCCGCGCGCGTGTCTTCCGGGCGCTTTCGCGCCCAAGCACGGACGAGCGCACGCTTGGCGGCCCACATGAGACTCAACCCGGCCAGCGCCGTGCCCACTGCCTGCAGCGTCCAGGGATCGAGCCAGGGCCAGCGGGTCTCGGCAAACCACGCACGCACGCTCAGCAAATGCCCCACGCCGAACACCACGGCCAGCGCCACGGCTACTTGCGCGAGCGTGTACGCCGGCAGCCAGGCGGTGCCGGCGGCAATCGCCAGCCACACCGCGGCCAGCCAGAGCCAGTACCCGGCGCCAGCGCCGGGCACCATGGTCGGCACCAGCGACGCGAGCCAAGCCGCGGCCGCCACACTGCCGCCGAAACCGGCAATCAACAAAACGCCAGCCAGCGGGCTATGCTCAACCGCCAACCGAACCTTGCGCATCCCCAGCGCCAAGAGCGCGCACAGCGTGGCATACGCCAGCAGCGCCGTCAGCGGCGGATGTGCCAGGTTGAAGAACGCGCCATAGCGCTGCACGACGCCCTGCAACACGGCCGCCAACAATAGAATGGCGCCGATCCATGAGATGGCCGCCCGCCGGTCGCGCGCCGCATAGGCCAACGTCAACGCCGCATAGACGAGATAAACCCACGCGGCGCCGAACGGATCGCCTTCGACACCAAAGCCGAACCAGGTAACCAGCGCGATACTGACGACCGCCAGCGCCCCCGCCGCGAGGGCCAGCACGCGGGGCGTGCTTTCGAGCAGCGTCGCGGCGCGACCGAAACGGCGCAGCGCAACAAAGGCCGCCGCCGCGTAGCCCAGCACCAACGGCAACAGCAGCACGCCGGTCCCGCCCGAGACAATTGCTTTGGCGAGCAACTGCGGCGACTGTTCGCGCCAGCCAATTTGCGCGTCGAATAGATAAACCACCAGCACATAGCCGATCGCCAGGCAGGCCGCCGCAATCAGGTGCGCCGCCGGCAGCCGGTAGCGCCAGGCAACCCAGGTGAACACGACGAACTCGATCAATGCCACCGGCAGCATAGTGGCCGGGTCGGGCCAACCGACAACCAGGCCGGCCAACGACAACCCGGCGCCAAACACCGCAATGCTCGTGCCGGCGGTGCGCAGTGCGGTCAGTCCGCCCTCGGCCAGTCGCCGCCACACCAGTAAACCACTGGCCAGCGGCACCGCGGCCAACAGGCTGATCGCTGCCGACAGTTCACGCAGGGTGGGCAGCGGCTGCTCGGACTTAACGAGCAATAGCGCCAGCGGCAACACGACCGCGAACGAGGCGATGCCCAGGAACTTGAACAGCGCGTTGACCTCATCTTCGCCGAACGTTGCACGGCGGCTGTCGCGCCATAACGCCCAGCCATTCGTCCCCCCATAGGCCGCCAGCGGCAGCGCGGCCAAGGCCCACAGTGTGGACCAAGGCAGCGGCGGCACTGCGAAGCGGCGCACCAGCAGCTGCGCAAGCGATGGCAAGATCACCGCCGCCACGAGCGGCAGCGCATTTTTTCCCACGAGGATCCGCCCGGCGAGAAACACTAGCGTCGAAAACAGTGCCACCGAGAGAATCTCGCCGCCGATGGTGAGCGGATGATCGGCGGCAGCCGCGGTCGTAAACGCCGCGATGGCCATGAAATTCAGGGGCACCAGCAGACAGCCGATCGTCAGCAGTCCCTGGCTGGTGGTGCGCAATCGCCAGCGATGCTCGCTATAGAAGCCCACGCCGAACAAGCCGGCGGTGACACCATTGAAGAGCAAGAACTTGAGCAGCGGGCGCTCGGCAATCTGCGCCCAGAAGCTGACCACCAGCGCAATCGATCCGCACACGATGAGCAGTCCGCCCACGAGCTCGCCCCAGCGGATGTTGCGCTCCTCCATGAACGCGGCCAGCCAGTCGGTCCAGGCGCGGCGCGGCGGCGCGGCAGGCGCAGCCGGCTTTGACGCTGCCGGCGGATCGTCGCCGAACAGCGGATCGTGCGCGCGGGTTGCCGGCGGTGGCGCAGCATGCCCCGCCGAGGATGCGGCACCCGCAAACAGTCGTTCGCGCGGCGGCAGCGGCTCGGTCGATGCGCGCGCGGAAAACGATGGCGTGGGTTGTGTGGCGATCGGCGTGGCAGCTTCTTCTACGACCTCGGCCGCGACAACGTCCGGGTTCGCCACAAAACTCGGCTCCGGCACGACGGCTGGTGGCACCGGCTGAACCACCGCCGCGCCCTGCGCCGCATCGCCTGGCGCCGCGAGCGCAGTCCGCTCCGTGGCGATGGCCAGCAACAGCCGCGCGCTGGTGTCGCTTTGAATCACGCCTGTCGACTGCAACCGCTCAATCTGTTGCGCCAGCGCGTCGAGCGCGGCCGCGGGGCGTCTGTCAACGTGGAAGCTGCCTGGCCAGCCGCACGCCGGACACTTGTGCGCGGCCAGCGGCAATCCACAGCGCGGACAGTGGCTGTGCTGCTGCTTGCGCCACGCTGCGGACGGTTCGCTCGGCGACGAATTGCGCAGCATCCAGGCGGCGGCAACCCAGAGCCCGTGACCTACCGTGGCCACGATCACCAGTCCGATCACCAGGACTATCAGGCCCTCGAGCATCCACGTACCGGCGTCGTGCTAGCCGGCCCAGCCAGGTTCTTGGTCGAGATTGCGCGCCAGGAAAACCTACGACAATACCGCTGCTCGCTGCAAAAATTGAGGCCCGCGCCATCCCAATGCGTTGTGACCATTCGAGTTCCGCCCCGGCCCCGCGGACCCGGTTAAGGACCGCCGATTACAACATCTGTAGCACCGGCGGCCCATTCGGTCACCAGAAGTTTTTCCGGCGGCAGAATCTGACCCGCTAATTCAGAGCGCGTGCGCCACCCGGGGCATCCGCCAGTGCCCGTTCAATCGCCTGACGCACGCTCAGCGGCCGCACGCCAAAAACGGTCTGCGCCGCAAGATCGCGTACGACCGTGGGATTGCGCAGCCCTTCGATCAGGTGCCGGCCCACGCGGGCCGTGGCCGGGGTGACCAGGCCGAGCCACAAACTGGAGAGGTACGGCGTGAGCACCGGCACGGATAGCAAATAGCGCCGTAAACCGCGCTGCCGGGCATACTCGCGAATCACGTCGCCATAGGTGACCACGTCCTGCCCGCCGATCTCGAACACGCGACTTTCTCCCGCCGGCAAATCGAGCGCCGCCGAGAGATACGCCAGCACGTCGTCGACGGCTATCGGCTGCGTCGGCGTGGCCAGCCAGCGCGGGCAGATCATGATCGGCAATCGATTGGTCAGGGACTGCAGCAGCTCGAACGACAAGCTGCCGCGGCCGATGACGATCGACGCGCGCAGCTCGATGCACTCCACTCCCGAATCGCGCAGCACGCGGCCCACTTCCTGCCGGCTGCGGAGATGCGGCGAAAGGCGCTCGCGGTCGTCGCCCAGCGCGCCCAGGTAGATGATGCGGCGCACGCCCGATTGACGTGCGGCCTGACCGAAGATTTGGGCCGCGATCCGATCCTGCCGCTCGAAGTCCGAGCGGGTGGCCATCGAGTGGACCAGGTAATACGCGGTGTGCACACCTTCCAGCGCGTGAAATAACGACATCCCATCGAGCACGTCGCCGCGGACGACTTGCGTTGTCTCGTCGGCACCGGTGAGTCGCGCCGGATCGCGAACCAGGCAGCGGAGCGCAAGATCGCCGCGGGCTGCGAGCGTGCGCAGCAGCCTCCCGCCGACATAGCCGGTGGCGCCGGTCAGCAGCACCCGCCGTTGCATCGAGTCACTCTGGTTCGCCGCACCCTGGGTCGAAGCTAGCATCGTGCCATCATAGGATGCGCAAGGCGGCCGGCCAACGAGGCCGTGCTGTGTGGTTGCATGCCACCCGGATGACGTGAGTGCGAGATACAAAAGCATCTGCAGGCTGGGATAAAAACTCATCGGGCTTGGAAAAGCTTCCGATTATTCCGATGAGCGAAGCGAAAGGAATCCTTCCATGACACCGTCCAAGACTCCCCAGATCGTCAAGTTTCCCGGCGCCAAGTCCACGGTCGACCGCCATCGCACGTCGACTGCCGACCAGGCGCGGAATGCCGAGGAACTGGCCGACATCGAAACGGCGGTCAGTCGCGCGGCGCTGCTGATTCGGCCCGGTCTGAAGCGCGCGGCCTGATGCCGGCATCGTGCCGGCTGCCGGCGTGGCGGTTGGTGCGCCAGCCGTCGACTGCAAAATCGGCCTGCCGCTGCTGGTGGCTGCCAAGCGCACCAGACTTCCCGTCGTGCCCCAATTCCCGCTGCAACAACCGCGCTGGTCGCGCTGCAATGCCTGCACTCGTGGCGCTAGCTAGCAGTGAACGGTTTGCTTCACTGCTGGAAAACAAGGGCCTTCACTGAGAATTTGCCGGTTCGGGTGAGATTGTCGAAAGTCACGGCTTTTCCGGATCCGAATCAATATGCCGAAGCCTCAAACCCATTTCCGTCGTGTCGGTGGATTAGCGATGCGCGCCTCCTTGACCGTTCTGATTCCGTGCAAGAACGAGCGCAAGAACATCCAGGCCTGCATCGACTCGGTTCGCGATATTGCGGATGAAGTGGTGGTGGCCGATTCCGGCTCCACGGACGGAACACTCGACGTTGTGCGCAAGATAGGCGGTTGCCGCATCATCGAGCGCGAATACGTCCATTCGGCCAATTTCAAGAATTGGGCCATTCCCCAGTGTACCCACTCGTGGGTCCTGATTGTCGACGCCGACGAACGGGTGACGCCCCAGCTGGCCGCTGAGATCCGCCAGGTTCTCGCATCGCCGCCGGAAGACGTCGACGGCTATTGGATCGGACGCAAGAATCACTTTCTGGGATATCACATCGCCCATTGCGGCTGGAACAGCGACGACGTGCTGCGGTTGTTTCGCCGCGACGTGGGACGCTATCGCGAGCGCTGGGTACACGCTGAAATCGAACTGCCCCGGCAACGCGTGCGTCGCCTGAAGCATCCGTTCGATCACTTCACCGCGTGGCACTCGGAGCAGCACTGGCACAAGCTCAATCGCTATGCCACGTGGGGCGCGCTGAACATGCGCGACGAAGGCCAGCGCGTGACCCTGTTCTCCATGTGCTTCCGCGCCCCGTTGCGATTTCTGCAGCTGTATTTTTTGCGATTGGGATTCCTCGACGGCATGCCGGGCTTTCACGTGTGCGCGTATACCGCGTTCTACGTGTTCATGAAGCAGGCGCGGCTGTGGGAGTTGGCGCATGCCATTCCCCAGCCCGATCCGGATGCCGACCAGTCCGGCGTCGCGCCCAGCGGGGCGCTGCTCCGGTTTCCGGCGGCAACCGCGGCCGACGACGAACGTCGCCGTCACGCGCGGGCGGCCTAAGTGCCCTTCTCCGCCGCCCTTGTCGCTTCTTCCCGCGGGTAGTTCCGCTTGCGCGCAGCGGCTATACTATCAACCGGCCGCGGTAAACTCGCATCAAGTCGGGTTTCCGCGCGCCGAGCGGCCCACGAATCCTGCCTGAGACGCCGACACCGCGTCGCTTCGCTCGCGTCGATCCAGCGCCGGGGACCTAATTGCCATGCGGCTCGCGACCCCCATCGTGACCTGTGGTCTCTGGTTCGCGCTCTTTGTGCCGGGCGCGGCTGACGAGCAACCGCCTGCCGGCGGCGCGTCCGTCGCGGCCAATGCGCCGGCGTCGGCTGCCGACGAGTTTAACCAGCGTGTGCGGCCTGTGCTCGAGGCGCGCTGCTTCCGCTGTCACGGGCCGCAAACGCAGAAGGCCGATCTCAATCTCAGCACGGCGGCAGGGATTCTGCGCGGCGGAGAGTCGGGCGAAATCCTCAATCGCCAGGAGCCCACGCAAGGCACGCTCTACGAGTTCGTGCACGAGCGCCTGATGCCGCCCGAAGGCGAAGGCGAGCTGACCGCCGACGAGGCCGACACGATCTTGCGGTGGATCAAGAGTGGCGCTGAACTGGGCGCCACGCCGGCCGAACCGGCGGCACAGGTTTCGCAGCACGACGCGCTGCCGATTCTGCTGTTGCGCTGCGCCGTTTGTCACGGCCGGCAACGACAGGAAGGCGGCCTCGACGTGCGCAGCGTCCCGGCCCTGTTGGCGGGAGGCAAATCAGGTGCGGTGATCGTTCCCGGCAAGCCGCAGGAGAGCCGCTTGTTGCAGCGCATTCAAGCCGGCGAAATGCCCCCGCGCAAAGTCCTGGCGCACTACTCAGTGAAACCGGTGACTGAGGAAGAGATCACGACGCTCGAACGTTGGATCGCTGCGGGCGTGCCGGTGGTCGATGTGACGCCTGACGTGGCCACGACCGAGCCCGATCCGCTGGTGAGCGACGCGGAGCGACAGTTCTGGTCGTTCCAAGCGCCGCGACCGCAGGCGTTGCCGGCAGTCCGCGAGATCGCACGTGTCCGCAATCCGATCGACGCGTTTGTGTTCGCGCGATTGGAAGCCACAGGGCTCTCGCTCGCGGCGGAAGCTGACCGCGTGACGTTGATTCGCCGCGCGTATTTCGACCTGATCGGCCTGCCGCCGGAACCGGCCGAGGTCGACGCGTTTGTCGCCGACCAGCGGCCCGACGCCTATGAGCGGCTGATCGAGCGCCTGTTGGCCTCGCGGCACTACGGCGAGCGCTGGGGACAATACTGGCTTGACCTGGCCGGTTACTCGGACTCCGAGGGAATTCAACATGCCGACGACGTGCGGCAGCACGTGTGGCGCTATCGCGACTATGTGATACGGGCTTTCAACGCCGACAAGCCGTACAACGAGTTTCTCACGGAGCAGCTGGCCGGCGACGAGCTGGCCGACTTGGAACACGCGGCTGAGATTACGCCGCACATGGCGGACAGTCTGGTAGCCACAGCGTTTTTGCGAATGGCCCCGGACGCTACGTATTCGCCGATCACCGCTTTCGTGCCCGATCGCTTGGAAGTCATCGACGACGAAATCGAGGTGTTCAGCTCCGCCGTGCTGGGCCTGACGATCAAGTGTGCCCGCTGCCATTCGCACAAGTTCGATCCGATTCCGCAGCGCGACTACTATCGCCTCGCGGCCACGCTGAAAGGGGCGCTCGACGAGCACGACTGGCTGGCGCCGCGGCTGGGCGGACCCGACCAGCCCAAGGACGCGCTGACGTGCCTGTTGCCGTATGTATCGACAGCGGAGCGCGCCGCCTGGACCGCGGCGGGCGCAAAGCCCGCAGACGAACCGCGCATCCGCGCCGTGTTCGACCACGGTGAGCCCTCGGATACGTACGTTCTGCGTCGCGGCAACTACCTGGCGCGGGGACCGCTGGTCGGGCCGGGCGTGCCGAGCGTGTTGACCGATGGCCGCACGCCATTTCGCGTCGATCCGCCCTGGCCCGGCGCCAAGAAAACCGGCCGGCGCCTGGCGCTGGCGCGGTGGGTGACGCAGGCGGATCATCCGTTGACGGCGCGCGTGCTGGTGAATCGCGTGTGGAAACACCACTTTGGCGAAGGCATCGTGCGGACGCTGGACAATTTCGGTAAAACGGGCGCGCCGCCCACGCATCCCGAGTTGCTCGACTGGCTGGCGCTCGAATTTGTCGAGCACGGCTGGAGCATCAAGTCGCTGCATCGGCTGTTGATGACTGCGGCCGTTTACCGGCAGTCGTCGGCCATCAGCCCGGAGCACGAGCGGTTGGATCCCGAGAACGCGCTCGTCTCGCGCATGCCGCTTAAGCGCATGGAAGGCGAAGTGCTGCGCGATTCGCTGCTGGCCGTGTCCGGTCGATTGAACATGACGCCCTTTGGTCCGCCCGACCCGCTCGACGTGCGTGCCGACGGCCTGGTGAGCGACAGAGCCGGGGCCGACCACCGCTTCCGGCGCAGTATCTACGTGCTCAAGCGCCGCACGCAGCCATTGACGATCTTGCAAGGCTTCGACGTTGCGGGCATGGATCCCAACTGCGTCGCGCGCAGCGAGTCGATCGTCGCGCCGCAAGCCTTGCACTTGTCGAACAACGCGCTGGTGCGAGAGTTGGCCGCTTCGATGGCCGAGCGCGTCTGGAACGAGACGGGCGACGATCCGCCGGCGCAAATCCGCGCCATGTACCGTCTGGCCGCCGGCCGGGAGCCAACCGCCGAAGAATTGCAGGCCGCGCTGGCTGCGCACGGAAAACTGACCTCCGCCTGGAGTGGCCGCGCCGGTGGCACGCGACACGAACTCATCGCAACGACTCACTTGTGGGTGCGCGAGAGTGCGCCGCAAACCGTCTATGAGGACGATCTGATTTCGGTGTGGTCCAAAGCGGCAACCGACGGTGCGCGGCGGGTCGGCATCATCGAGTTCGACGTGGCCGCACTGGCCCAGCTGCGCTGGTCGCAGGTGTATCTCGAGCTGGGCTACCTGGGTGGGCCGGCGGTATCGCAATCGGCCGTGTTGATTCCGCCGGGCATCGGCGGACTGAACTGGCAGCGCTTCGTCCAGGAAAAGCAGCCGGCTGCCCAATCGCTGGCCGAATTGGGGCGGGTGAGGCTGCCGGCGGGCGCCGGCGGCGCTTCGGTGGGCGATTTCATTCGCTCGCTGCCCGCGACCTCGGACGATCTGCGGCTGGTGCAGGCCGCGGCCCAGGCCAACGGCAAGCTGGCGTTCGCCCTCGTGGCCGACGAGGACGGCGCGGCCTACCAGCAAGATTGGGACGACGGGGTGCACGCGTCGACCCGCGGGCGGCCGCCGCGCCTGATCGTCTACGACGATCGCGATGAGGCAACCGCCGCGCGGCACAAGGCGCTCGAGAACTTGTGTCATGCGATCTTCAACTCGGCCGCATTTTTGTATATCGATTGAGGTTGCCGCCATGTCCTGCGAAGCCTATCGCACGATCCTGCGAAACTATACGCGGCGCGATTTTTTCCAGCGCGCGGGCGCCGGCCTGGCGGGTATCGCGCTGGCGTCGCTGGTGAACGACGATTGTCTGTCGGGCGCGCTAGCGGCCACGGCCGAATCGTCGGCCGTCGTGCCCACGGATCTCATGGCCCGCCGGCCGCAACGGACGCCGCGCGCCAAAGCCGTGATCCACTTGTTCATGAACGGCGGTCCGAGCCAGATGGACTTGTTTGATCCCAAGCCCGAGCTGGCGCGTCGCCACGGCGAGGCTTACTTCGAAAAGATCGCCGGCGAGGTGGAAAACACCGACCAGGCCGGCGCGCTGATGCGCAGCCCGTTCAAGTTCGCGCAGCACGGCCAGTCGGGCATGTGGGTCAGCGAGGCGCTGCCGCACTTGGCGCGGTGCGTGGACAAGATTGCGCTGGTGCGGTCCATGCACACGGTGAACATCACGCACGAGCCGGCGCTGTATAAGCTGCACAGCGGCCACATGTTGCCGGGCTATCCCAGCATGGGCTCCTGGGTCACCTACGGCCTCGGCTCCGAGAACCGCAATCTGCCGGCCTACGTCGTGCTCGACGATCCCAAGGGGCTGCCCATCAACGGCACGCAAAACTGGCAGGCCGGCTTCCTGCCGCCGATCTTCCAGGGCACGCGCTTCCGTTCGAGCGGCGCGGCGGTGCTCAATCTGGATCGCGGGTTCGACGAGCCCGACGATGTGACGGCGCTCGAGCGGGCGCTGGCGGCCCAGCTCGATCGGGCACATCAGCAGGCCCGGCCGCGGCAGCCGCGACTCGACGCCCGGATTGCCAGCTACGAATTGGCCGCGCGGATGCAAGTGTCCGCTTCCGACGCGCTCGATTTGAATCACGAGACGGCCGATACGCTGGCGATGTACGGCATCGGCGAGGAGCCGACTGATTCTTACGGCCGGCGCTGCCTGATGGCCCGGCGACTGGTCGAGCGCGGCGTGCGCTTCGTGCAACTGTTTATCGACGGCCAGATCTGGGACAACCACGCCAAGATCGCCACCGAGCTAAAGGCCGCCTGCGACCGCACGGATAAACCGATCGCCGCGCTCTTGACCGATCTGGCCCAGCGCGGACTGTTGGACGACGTGCTTGTGCTGTGGGGGGGCGAGATGGGCCGCCTGCCCATCGCTCAGATCGGCGCGGGCATGGAGGAAAGCCAGGCCGGCCGCGACCATAACAAACTGGCAATGTGCGGCTGGATGGCCGGCGGCGGCGTGAAGCAAGGGATCACCTATGGCAGCACCGATGAGCTGGGCTTCGCCGCAGCCGAGGATCCCGTCAGCGTCGCCGATTGGCACGCCACCGTGCTGCATTTGCTAGGGCTCGACTTCCGCCAGCTTGCCTACAACCGCAACGGCTTCAACGAGAAGCTCACCGGGGTGGAAGAGGCCCGCGTCGTCGCAGCGCTGCTGGCATAGCGGCCGTGCCGCGCGGACGGATTTCGTCGAACGCTTTCGCGGCATTCTGAACGCGCGCGGACCGCGCCGAACGCGCTCCGCGCAGCATTTCACACGCGCTGGCTCGTCGTCGGCTCGCGTGCTGCGCGCCACGCAAATTCTGAAAACCGCGCCGTGCGTTGCGCTTCGGGCGCGTGCTGGAGTGCGCGATCGCCTTTGGGTACGCGGCTTGCTGCGCAAGATCGAAACCCAGTGCTTCAAAGCTCCCCCATTTTTACAAGAGCAGGAGGTCGTTTATGCGTTTACGAACGTCACAATGGATTCGCACAGGCGCGGCAATCGCTGCCGTCATGTTGGCAGCCGTCGCCGTAGCCCAGGAGCGGCCGCGCGCCGCAGAGCCCGCGCAGGGCCAAGCGCCGCGGCGCGTCACGGCCAATCGTCCCACCGACGAAGCAGCTTCGCCCAACGATCAAACGATCGCCGAGTGCCTGGCGCTAGGCAATCAAGAAGAGATTGCGTTAGCAAACCTGGCCGCTCAGCACTCGCAGAATCCGCAGGTCAAGCAATTTGCCGAGATGCTTGCCAAGGATCATCGTCAATTCTTGCAGCAACTACAGCAATTCGGCGGTCAGCGCGTGGCTTTCAGTTTGGAACCAGGCGCCAATAACGCCGCGGATGAAGCCAACCGCACGAATCGCGAGCCGGCCGAGCGCGCCGAAAACCGCCGCGAAGCGCGGGAAGAAGCCGCCGACGCTCGCCGAGAGAATCCCCCGGCTGACAGAACGGCCGGACAGGGCAAGGTAACCCAGCATCGCACGGGCCTGACTGCCAATGGCGAGCTCGACTTCCTCGCCGTCAAGCAGCAGATGGCGCAAAACTGCGTGCAGCACGCACAACGCGCATGGAGTGAAAAGCAGGGCCAGGATGCCGACATGTGTTATGTCGGCGGACAGGTCGTGATGCACGGGCAGATGCTCAGTGCGCAAGAGGTGCTGCGTCAATACGCCTCGCCCGAACTGCAGCGCGTCATCGACGAGGGAATCTCGACGACGCGTTCGCACATGGCGCATGCCGAGAAGCTGGCCAAGGAATTGGCAGCGCACAAACCGGCCGCAGGAGAAGAGCGCCGCACCAATTAAGAGCCGAATTTCAGGGAGCGGCCTCTTCGAACCGTTCCGCCGTCGGATCGCCTGGATCCGGCGGCGGAACATTTTTTTGCGCGCTCGTTATGAAGATTGACCGCAGAGATCGCAGAGTGACGCAAAGCAAAATTGAAGAAAGCAAACACTACGAGCTTGCGGACAGAACGTCGGGGACTGTCCCGATTTTTCGGTGGGCACCGTCCGTAGGATGGTCGGGGAGAAAAATGGGACTGTCCCCCTGGGTGCGATCCGATCCCTTTGTGTCCTTAGTGCTCTTGGTGGTCCACGTCTCGTTACTTTCTCGGCGTTCTCTGCGAACCCTGTGGTGAATCTCCGTCTCACCGCGTCGGCAGCTGAGCGGCGACGCTTGCGCGCCAGGCGCGCAGCTTGTCGTGCAATTGCCTGGTCAGCTCGGGCTGCTTCGCGGCCAGGTTGTTCGACTCGCCCAGGTCGTCCCGCAGGTTGTACAGCTCCAGCCGTCCGTCTTCGAAGTACTCGATCAGCTTCCAATCGCGCTGGCGAACGGCGCCCGCCGGGCTGGTCGTGGCGTAATAGTGCGGGTAGTGGAAGTACAAAGCGTCGCGCGGCAGCTGGGCCGTTGGCTCTTTCAAGAGCGGCATGAGGCTCAGGCCGTCGAGGGACCTGGCTTCCTCGGCTTCCAGCGGCCCACCGGCCGCCTCCGCAATCGTCGCAAACAAGTCCATCACGCACACCGGCTCGTCGCACACGCCGCCAGGCTGGGTGACGCCCGGCCATCGAATCAACAGCGGCACGCGCACGCCGCCTTCATAAAGCGAGCCTTTGCCTGATCGCAACGGGCGATTGTCCGTCACCTGCAGGTCGTCGTACGGATTCACGTAGCCGCCGTTGTCGGACAGAAAGATCACGACCGTCCGCTCGGCCAGGCCGTCTTGCTCCAGCCGCTTGAGCACGCGGCCCACGCTCTCGTCCAGGCTGTGCACCATGGCGGCGTAGGCGGCGTTCTTGTGATGCAGCTCGGGCGCGAGCTTGTTATGGTAACGCTCGACCAGCTCGCCCTTGGCCTGGATGGGCGTATGGACGGCATGCTGCGCGAGATACAGAAAGAACGGCCGCTCCGCCGCGCGATCGATGAACCGGATCGCCTCGTCGGTGAATCGATCGGTCAGATATTCCCCCTCGCGGCCGCCGTCCAAACCGGGCACGTAGCGAAACTCGCCGCCCGCGCGGCGCACGCCCTTGTACGGGTAAAAGTACGTATTGGGCGCGCCCCAGTGCGTGCCGCCGATGTTGACATCGAAGCCTTGCGTCTCCGGATAGTGGTCGGCGTCACCCAAGTGCCACTTGCCAACCAGCGCCGTCTGGTAGCCGGCCAGGTGCAATCGTTCGGCGATGGTCGTCTCGCTCAGCGGCAGGTTGCTCACCGTGGCCGGCGGCTTGAGCAAATGATCGCGATCGTCGCGCAGCGACCCTTCGCGCCAAATCGTCATGTGCAACCGGGCGTAGTGCTTGCCAGTCAGGAGCGCCGCGCGCGTGGGCGAGCAGATGGAAGCGGCGTAAGCATTGGTGAAGCGGATGCCTTCGCGGGCCAGCCGATCCAGGTGGGGCGTCTCGTGCAGATCGGCCCCGTAGCAGCCCAGGTCCGCCCAGCCGAGATCGTCGGCCAGAATCAACACGACGTTGAGGGGCGCGGCGGACTGCACGCTTGCCGTGTCGTCGTCGGCAGCCCGAGTAACCCCGATCGTCGCCGCGCACCCTGCGACCACGATCAAGAAATGCCGGCCGAGCCGTGCCGTCAGTCCGTGCATTGAAATTGTCCCCGACATCTTAGGCGACACCTGGCAGCAGGTAGGGCGAGCGATAGGCCTTGGTGAGCAACCGGTTCGCCTCGTCGCAATCGACGAAGCGCCCGCCGGCCGTATCGAAGTCGAGCCGCCCACGCGTGAGATAGGCGATCTCGCCCAGATGCACCAGCGCACAACTGCGGTGCGCCACCGCGGCGTTGGCCCGGGTGGGCGTGCGCTGGCGAACGGCGGTGAGAAAGTCGGCCATGTGCTCGGGATAGCCGGTCTGGCCGCGCAGCTCGCGACCTTCGGTCGGCCCGGGTTTGCCCTTGGGTCCGAGAAACGTGCTGAACGCCCCGCGCCGCGAAAAGATCATGTACCCTTCCGTACCGTAGAACACGTTGCCGTTGTCGAAGCCGTGCATGCCGTAGGCCGTGAACGGATAGTTTTCGTACACGAGCAACTTGCCGTCCGGATACTCGAAGGTCACGTTCAAGTTGTCGGGATACTCGCTGGCGTGCTCGTGCAGCATCATGCGGCCGCCGCGGGCCGTGATCTGCTTGGGCAGCGTGTCGATGCCGAGGCCCCAGGCGGCCATATCGAGATCGTGAATGCCGTCGTCGCCGATCTCGCCGTTGCCGTAGTCGCGAAACATCCGCCACGTGCCGTGGAAGCGATGTGGATTGAACGCCCGCTCCGGAGCCGGGCCCAGCCAGCGATCGTAATCCACGCCGTCGGGCGCCGCGCCATCGGGCAACGGCTTGGCTTCGCTGCGCAGCTCGGCGGTCCACGCGCGGGCCACTTTCACTTCGCCCAGGATGCCCTGTGCCAACAGCTCGCCGGCCTTCTGGGTGACGGGGCTGGAGCGCATCTGGCTGCCCTGCTGCACGACGCGGCCGTACTTTGCCGCGGCCTCGATGATCAGCGGGCCTTCCTGGTACACGTGCGAGATCGGCTTTTCAATGTAGACGTCCTTGCCGGACTGCATGAGGGCCAGGGCGATGGGCGCGTGCCAATGGTGCGGCGTGGCGATGATGCAGGCGTCGACATCTGCGTCGGCCGCGATGTCTTCATAGCGCGCGGTGCGCTTGGGCGGGGCCGATTGCATCGCGGAGATCGTGGCGGCCATCTTGTCGATCTGCCGCGGGTCGACGTCGCACAGCCAGGCGAACGACACGGCCTCGCGCCGGCCAACCAGGCCACGCACGTGCCCGCTCATCATGCCGCCGCAGCCGATTATGCCCAGCCGCAGTGTCTCGGGCTTCGTGTCAGCATACGCGTGCACGCCGCCGAGCGCCGCGGTCGCGGCTGCCAGCGCCGTCGCCTGCGTCGCCTGGCCGAGAAATTCGCGCCGCGTGGTAGGTTCCGTCATCGTGCTGTTCCTTGTGATTGAGTTTCGCGCCGTGTTTGCCCGGCCCGCCTTGCCAGGCGCATCGGTCAGTCCGTCAGCGGCAGCCCGCAGGCTTGCAACAGCGTCGTCTGCACGGCCAGGTCATGCGGATAGGGAAAGTCGTTGGCCTTTTCACCGCGGATGATGCGGGCCATGTCGGCCGCATCGGCCACGTAGCGCGTGTACTTGGGAAACGTCACGTCCTGGTAGCCCCGGGCGTACTTGTCGCGCGGCTTGGAGAGGGCCACTTTGGCGCGCGGATCGTCGAGCGGTTGAATGTGAAACGTGCCTTCGGTGCCACACACCACCAGATGGCGCCGCTCGCCCCCGGCAACTTCCAAGGCGCTCGATTTCACGGTGGCCGTGGCGCGCGGATACTCGAACACCGCCAGCATGTTATCGAGCAGTTGGTCGTCGGCCGTCGCCGAATGCCGGGGAAACGCCGTGACTTGGGCCGGCGGACCCAGCACGCCCACGACCAGGTCGGTGATGTGGCAGCCCAGCTCGAACATGATTCCGCCGGGATACTCGGCCAGGCCGCGGCGCTGCTCGGCGCCGATCACCTTGCTCATCACGGCGTGAACTTCGAACGGCTCGCCCAGCCAGCCGCGCTTTAGAAAATCGCGCAGCATCACGACCGCGGGGTTGTAGCGGTACATGTAGCCCATCTGTACGACCAGGTTCTGCCGCTGGGCCGCGTCGAGAATGCGGCGATACTGCGGCAGCGATTGGCCGGCCGGCTTGTCGAGATGCACGTGCTTGCCCTGGGCCACGCAGGCCTCGGCCGTATTCAACAGATCGCGCACACGGGTCTCGACCAGCACCACCTGCAGCCCCGGCGTGGCCAGCAATTGCTCCTGGGTCAGCCACGAGAGATCGCGAAAGGCGTCTTGCGTGGCCGCCACTTCGCGCAGCTCGCGATCGGGCTCGACGATGCCGACCACTTCGTAATCCGGCGACTCGCGATAGGCGGACAGCTTGCCGGAGTGCGCGTGGCCGACGCCGATCTGCCCGACCTTGATGCGCTCGGCCGCGGCTCCGCGCGCGGCCCGCGTCGACACGCCGGTTACCAACGCGCCGCCGGCCACGGCTCCCAGCTGTTTGAGCACGGTGCGACGGTTCGGCATGGGGTTGGCTCGCTAGGGGTGGCGACACGGAGGGAACGACCGTCGTGGACCATTTTATCGCGGCCGCGCGGGCGGTTGCAACGCTCGGCGCGGCGAGCTTGCCCGCGACACAAGCCCGACGCGGCGAGCGAAGGGCCACGAGTCCCAGGCAATGGCCAGGGCCGTCGCGCCCCTGGCACGCGTCGAGTGGCGACAGTTGATCAAAAATAGCCGAATTGCTGGCAGCCGGCGCGCGGCTGGATTATCTTCGAGGTCTCGACACCTTGCCGCGCCATGGCCGAATACGCTCTGCGGTCCGCGCAGCTTCGAAGTTCACTCCCAGGGATCGCGACGATGCACGGTTCACGAATCGCGCGGCTGGCGGCAATGGCCCTGGGCCTGTTGCTGCTCTGCACGCAGGCCCACTCTGCTCCGCCGAGCACCACCCCGCCGCCCGGATTGCGCGAAGCCTCGCCCAAGGTGCACGCCATCGTGGGCGCCAAGATCATCGTGTCGCCGGACAAGACCCTCGAAAGCGGCACGCTGGTGGTGCGCGACGGCGTGATCGTGGCCGTGGGCGAAGCGGTGGACGTTCCGCCCGAGGCCCGCATCTGGCCGGGTCAAGGCAAGACGCTCTATCCCGGGTTCATTGACGCTTACGGCGAATTGTCCAGCGAGGCCTCGGCGAGCGCTGTGAAAGACGGCGCCGGCGCAGCCTATTGGAACGCGAACGTCGTGCCGCACGCCCGGGCCGATTCGGTCTATAGCGCCGACAGCGGCACGAACAAAAAACTGCGCAGCCAGGGCTTCGCCGCGCGGCTCGTGGCTCCCGCGGCCGGAATCATCAAAGGCACAAGCACGCTGGTGAGCACGGGCGACGGCGCGGGCGATCGCGTGATTCTCAAAGACCAGGTGGCGCTGCACGTGAAGCTCACCGTGTCGCCACGCGCCTCGCGCGGCTATCCCAATTCGCCCATGGGCGCCTACACGCTCGTGCGGCAGGCCCTGTACGACGCGGGCTGGTATCGCCAGGCGTGGGACGCCTATCAGGCCCATCCCGATTTGCCGCGGCCCGAGCGCACGACCGCCCTGGATGTGCTCAGTGAATATCCGGGCCGGGCGCCGCTGGTCGTCATCGACGCGCCCTACGAGTTGTACGCTCTGCGGGCCGACCGGATTGCCGACGAGTTCTCGCTCAACGCGATCGTGCGCGGCTCCGGCCAGGAATACAAACGCCTGGCGGAGATCAAGGCCACGGGCCGCGCGGTGATTGTGCCGCTGGAATTCCCCAAGCCGCCGAACGTCGCCACGCCCGAGTCGGCCATGAACGTGTCGCTCGAGCAGCTCATGGATTGGGACTTGGCGCCTGAAAACGCCGGTCGCTTGAGCGCCGCCGGCGTGAAGATCGCGCTGACTTCGCACGGGCTGAAGGACGCCGGCACATTCTTGGCCGCCGCGCGCAAAGCCGTGCAACGCGGGCTGGCGCCCGAGGCGGCGCTCGCGGCGCTTACCATCACGCCGGCAGAGCTGTTTGGCGTGGAGAGCCGCCTGGGCACGCTGGAAGTGGGCAAGGCGGCCAACGTGGTGGTGGCCGACGGGCCGCTCTTCGAGGCGAAAACCAAAGTGCTCGAAACTTGGGTCGACGGTGCGCGCTATGAAGTGCAGACCGAGCCGGCCGCCGATCTGCGCGGCACCTGGCAAGTGGAATTGCAGAAGCCCGACGGGCAGCCCGATACGCTCACGATCGAGTTGGCGGGCGAGCCTGACAAGCTGTCGGGCAAGATCGTGCGCGGCGAGCAATCGTCGAAACTCATTTCGCCGAAGCTGGCCGAGTCGCAGTTCGCCGCGTCGTTCAAAGGCGAACCGCTCGGATTCACCGGCGTGGTGCGCCTCAGCGGCACGGTCTCGATCCCGCCGCGGGCGGGTGCTCCGGCGGGGCCGGCAGCCGCCGACGACGGGCTGTCGTGGCTCGGCACGGTCGTGTGGTCGGACGGCGCGCACGGCGAGTGCACGGCCACGCGCACGGCTAAGTTCGACCCGGCCAAAGCCGCGGCAGCAGCCAAAGCCGAAGACGAAAAGAAGGATCCCGCGAAAGCCGGCGCGGATAAGAAGGATGACGGCGATGCGAAGAAAGATGACGCGGATAAGAAGGACGACGCCGACAAGCCCCAGGACGACGCGCCGAAGAAGGCGCTGGCCGACGTGAACTTTCCGCTGGGCGCGTTCGGCCGCAAGGCGCCGCCAGAGCAGCGGCCGGCCGTGCTGTTTCGCAATGCCACCATCTGGACCAGCGGTCCGCAGGGCCGGCTGGAGAAGGCCGACCTGCTCGTGGCCGCGGGCAAGATCACCGCCGTCGGCCCAGGCCTCACCGCGCCGGATGGCGCGCTGGTCGTCGAGGCCGAGGGCAAACATATCTCCCCCGGCATCATCGACTGCCACTCGCACGCGGCGACCGACGGCGGCGTGAACGAGTCGGGCCAGACGATCACGGCCGAAGTGCGGATCGGCGATTTCGTCGATCCCAACGACGTGAACATCTATCGCCAGCTGGCAGGCGGAGTCACGTGCGCCAACATTCTGCATGGCTCGGCCAACACCATCGGCGGGCAGAACCAGGTGGTGAAGTTCCGCTGGGGCGCCGGGCCGGAGGAGATGAAATTCGCCGCCGCGCCGCAAGGTATCAAGTTCGCGCTCGGCGAGAACGTCAAACAGAGCAACTGGGGCGAGCGCGCGTCGAACCGCTATCCGCAATCCCGCATGGGCGTGGAGCAATTGGTGCGCGACGCGTTTGCCGCGGCCAGGCAGTATCGCCGGCAGTGGGATGCCTGGAATCGCACCAAGGTGGGCCTGCCGCCGCGCATCGATCTGGAACTCGAAGCCCTGGCCGAAGTGGTGGAGGGCCAGCGGCTGATCCATTGCCACTCGTATCGCCAGGATGAGATTCTGGCGCTGTTGCGCACTTGCGAGGCCTTCGGGGTGAAGATCGCCACGTTTCAGCACGTGCTCGAAGGATACAAAGTGGCCGACGCCATCGCCCGGCACGGCGCGGGCGGATCGAGCTTTTCCGACTGGTGGGCCTACAAGTTCGAGGTCTACGACGCGATTCCGTACAACGGGGCCCTGTTGCACAACGCGGGCGTGGTCGTGTCGTTCAACTCGGACGATGCGGAGCTGGCGCGGCGCTTGAATCTCGAAGCGGCCAAGGCCGTCAAATACGGCGGCGTTGCGCCGGAGGAAGCGCTCAAGTTCGTCACGCTCAATCCGGCGAAGCAACTGCGCATCGACACGCACGTCGGCTCGCTCGAGCCGGGCAAAGACGCGGACCTGGTGGTGTGGAGCGCTTCGCCGCTGTCGACCGCCAGCCGCTGCGAGCAGACCTGGATCGACGGCCGGCGTTACTTCGATCTCGAAGAAGATCGCCAGGCGCGAACCGAAGCCGCGTCGCTCAAGGCGCAGCTCGTGCAGCGCGTGCTCGCTTCGGGCCAGAGTCCGGCCGGGCCCGACGACGGCAAAAAAGACGTCTGGCCGCGCGAAGACATTTTCTGCGAACACGGACACGATGGCCATGACCACTAAGCGGAGACACTCGATCATGCGACTTGTGCTCAGTCTATCGCTGCTGCCGCTGGGCTTGGCGGCCGTCGCGCACGCGTCGCCGGAAGTTCCCGGCGCCGCGCAACAGCGGCCCGTCGCGCTCGTGGGCGGGACGGTGCATCCGGTGAGCGGTCCGGCCATCGACGGCGGCACCGTTGTGTTCGAGGGAGGCAAGATCACCGCGGCCGGCCGCGACGTAACGATTCCCGATGACGCCGAACGCGTGGACGTGAAAGGCCAGCACGTTTATCCGGGGCTGATCGACGCCAACAGCCAGATCGGCCTGGTGGAAGTGCCCAGCGTGCGCGGCTCGCGCGATCAGGCGGAAATGGGACTGGTCAATCCGAACGTGCGGGCCGAAGTGGCCGTGAATCCCGACAGCGAACTGATTCCGGTCAGCCGGTCCGGGGGCGTGCTGGCGGCACTGGTGGTGCCCAGCGGTGGATTGATCAACGGCACGTCGGCCTGCATGGTGCTCGACGGCTGGACGTGGGAAGACATGTGCCTGCGGCCGGGCGTCGGCCTGCACATCACCTGGCCGCGCAGCGAGCCGATCGAAGCCTGGTGGATCGAGGAGTCCGCCAGCCAGCAAAACGACGCGCGTGATCAGGCCCTGCGCACGATTCGCAAAGCGCTGGCCGATGCGCGCGCCTATCGCGCCGCCAAGATCGCCTGTGCCGACGGTCGCGGGCCGCAGCCCGATCACGATTCGCGCTGGGAAGCCATGACGAGCGCGCTGGAGGGCAAGACGCGCGTGTTCTTCGCCGCCGAGGATATCGGCCAGATTCAAGCGGCGCTGGCGTTCGCCCAGCAGGAAGGCCTCAAGCCGGTGATCGTGGGCGGGTACGATGCGGCCGAGTGTGCGCCGCTGCTCAAGAAGCACGGCGCCCCGGTGATCGTGGGCGGAGTGCACCGCCTGCCGCGGCGGCCCGACGACGCGTACGACGCGCCGTTTACACTGCCCGAGCGGCTGCGCGCCGCGGGCGTGCCATACTGCATTGGCGGTGTGATGGGTGGCGCCTCCGGATCGCAACCTTCGAACATGCGCAACCTGCCGTATCACGCCGGCACGGCCACGGCCTATGGCCTGCCGCGCGACGAGGCGCTCAAAAGCATCACGCTCTATGCGGCGCAGATTATGGGCGTGGACGATCGGCTGGGCAGCATCGAGCCAGGCAAAGACGCCACGCTGATCGTGGCCAGTGACGACATTCTGGAGATTCCCGCGCGGGTCAACGCGGCCTACATCCAGGGACGTGCCGTGTCACTCTCCGATCGCCACAAGCGGCTGTGGGAGAAATATAAGGAGAAGTACCGGCGGATGGGGATTCAGAATTAGATCTCATTGACCGCAGATCATTGTAGGGAGGGCGAGGCTCCTGCCGAGCCTGCGGCACGCGCTTGGTGATGGCGTAACCAGGTCTCCGCCAGGCTACGCGCCGGGGCTGCAAGGCGCGCTTGGAGTTGCCTACGCCCCATCCCGCAAGATTTCTTCCGCGGCGTTCTTGCCGCAGGCGCCCATCACGCCGCCGCCCGGATGGGCCGCGGCTCCGCACAGATACAAGCCGCGAACGGGCGTGCGATAGTCGGCCCAGCCCGGCACCGGCCGCAGCGAGAACAACTGGCCCAGGCTCATCGCGCCTTGAAAGATATTGCCGCCGGTAAGGCCGAACGTGCGCTCCAGGTCGAGCGGCGTGAGCACCTGGCGATGCAAGATCGCTGGGGGCACGTTGGGCGCGTAGCGCGCCAGCACCTCGATGCAGCGATCGCCAAACGCTTCGCGCTGGCTGTCCCAATCGCCCTCGGCCAGTTGATAGGGGGCATACTGCACGAACATCGACAGGATGTGCTTGCCCGGCGGAGCGATCGTGTGGTCGACGCTCGTGGGCATCGTTAGCTCCAGGATCGGCTCGTTGCTCGGGCGACCATACTTGGCGTCGTCGTAGGCCCTTTCCAGATAGTCGAGCGTGGAGCCGATGTGCATGGTGCCGTGATGGTGCGGGCCGACGCCGTCGGGCCCGACCTCGCGATCGCGCGCCAGAAACTGCGGCGGCTCGGCCAGCGCAAGATTCACTTTGGCCGAGGCCGACGAATAGTCTATGCGCCGCACTGCCGCCAGAAACTCCGCCGGCAGATCGGCCGGCTGCAGAAAGCGCTCGAACGTCCAGCGCGGGTCGACACTGGACGCCACGGTGGCGGCGGTGAACTCGCGCCCGTCGTCAAGCACAACGCCCGCGGCACGGCCTTCCGCAACGACGATGCGCCGTACGGCCGCATCGCGAATGACCTCCACTCCCAAGTCCTTGCAAGCGCCGGAAAGCGCCGTGGCCAGGCCGCCCATCCCACCTTGCACGTAACCCCACACGCCCCGCGCGCCGCCGGCTTCGCCCAGCACGTGGTGCAAGAGCACGTACGCGCTGCCGGGTGCCGAGATGGGAGCAAAGGCGCCGATGATCGCATCGGTCGCCAGGGTTGCCTTGAGCACGTCGGTCTCGAACCAGCGATCGAGAATCAGCCGCGCCGAGCCGGTCAATAGCTCGAGCGCCTCGGGCATGTCGTTGCCCAGCCCACCCAGCGCACTGTACAGCTGCCAGCCGGTGCGCGCATCGCGCAGGCGCTTGCCGAGACTGCGGCGGCGCCACGTGGTTGGCAGCGGCAGAAGATCGGGCGCCGGACTGGCCAACGCCGGTTCAAGCGCTCGCGCCACACGATCCAGCAGCGCCTCGTAGCGCGGATAGCACTCGGCGTCGCGCGTGCTGAACCGCGCGATCTCGCGCTGGTTCAAGCCCGGCGCGGGCCCCATCAGCAAACTGCGGCCGTCGTCGAGCGGCGTGAACGAGGAGGGGCTGCGCGGCAGCACGCGAAAGCCATACTCCGTCAACCGCAGCTCGCGAATGATCTCGGGCAACAGCAGGCTCACCACGTACGCCGCCGTGGACACGCGATAGCCGGGCCACAGCTCCTCGGTCGTGGCGGCGCCGCCCAACACGTTGCGCCGTTCGAGCACGCACACCGTGCGTCCCGCGCGCGCCAGGTAAGCGGCGGCAACGAGCCCGTTGTGCCCGCCGCCAATCACAATGACGTCGTAGTTGGTTCCGGCAGCCATCAAAGCGGTTCGTCCGAAGGGATTGGCATAGTAAGCGGCGGCGCCCGGGCGCCACAGCGACGCGCCGACTCAAGAGCTACGCTGTCGCGCCGACAGGGAAATATAGCCCACGCGTCGCAAACGGAGCGAGATCAGTCGGGGCCCGGCAGACGGTTCCGCCAGGGTTGTGAAACCGCGGCATTTGCCAGGCGATGACGCAGGTGGTTCAATGAACGCACCGATCCACCACACGCCCCCCGCGCGCAGGAACCATGCGTACGATTGCAAGCCTGTTCGAGATTGGCAGATTCGCGCGTGCCCAACCCGCGGTGCTCGCTGCCCTCGTTGCGCTATCGGCCGCTGCGCCGGTGCGCGGGCAATCCTCTGAGCAACCGACGCCGGCGGGTGGCGCTATGGCGGCGCGTCCCAACCTGGTCTTCATCCTCACCGACGATCTGTCGCCCACGGCCTGCGGATTCACCGGCAACCGTCAATTGGCCACGCCGCACATCGACCGCATCGCCCGCGAAGGCGCGGTATTGACCAATGCCTTTGTGACCACGCCGGTTTGCAGCCCTTCGCGCGCAGGCCTGGTCGCGAGCCGCTACTCGTCGGAGCTGGGCATTTTGGACTGGATCAATCCGAACGAAGAGCCGGAGCACGGGCTCGACACCAGCCTGGTCACGTGGATGCAACTGCTGCAGCAAGCCGGCTATCGCACGGGCCTGTTCGGCAAATGGCACCTGGGAACTGCGGACCGGTTTCATCCGACGCGCCGCGGCTACGACGAGTTCGTCGGCTTTCGCGATGGCGGGCGGCCGCCGCGCAACGCCGTGCTGGAGATCGACGGCCGCGACGTGCCGACCACCGGCTTCATTGTCGACGTGGTGACGGACCACGCACTGGAGTTTCTCGAGCGGCATGCCGGCCAGCCGTTCCTGCTGTCGCTGCACTATCGCGAGCCGCACTCGGCCTGGCTGCCAACTCGCGAAGAAGACTGGCGGCCGCTGGAGCACCTGGACGTCGCGCTGCCCGAGCCCGACTTTCCCCAGCTCGACGTGCCGCGCGTGCAGCGCATGACGCGCGAGTACTACGCCAGCATCGCCAGCGTGGACCGCAACGTGGGCCGCGTGCTGGCGGCGCTCGACAAGCTGGGTCTGTCCGCAAACACGATCGTCGTGTTCACGAGCGACCACGGCTATAACACGGGCCATCACGGCATCTGGTTCAAGGGCAACGCCCAGTGGCAGACGACCGAGCTGCCGCCGCAGCGCTGGACGAACATCCCGCCAAAACTGCGGCCGAACGTGTACGATCAGGCACTGCGCGTGCCCGCGGCCGTGCGCTGGCCGGCGCGCATCAAGCCGCTCAGCACCGTGGCGCACACGTTTTCCATGCTCGATTGGTACCCAACGCTCCTGGCGATGACCGGCGTGCCGCTGCCGGCGGAAGTTCACGTGCGCGGCCGCAACGCCTGGCCGCTGTTGCAAGGGCAAGACGTCGCCTGGGACGACGATCTCTACAGCGAGTACAGTATGCGACACGGCGCCACCACCGAGATGCGCTCCTGGCGCACGCCGCAGTGGAAGCTGGTGCTCGACTTTGCCAATCCCGGCCGGGAAGAGCTGTATGACCTGGAGCACGATCCGCTGGAGCAGCACAATTTGTACGCGTCGAGCGCCCCTGAAGCACGCGCCGCACGAAAGATGCTCGCGGCAAAGATCCGCGCGCGAATGAAAGAGCTCAACGATCCGGCGCTCGCGTCCGCCAGTGCGCCCGCTTCGTGAAATCCACCGTACCGAACGGACCGGGCGGCACGTCCACGACATGACCGGGCAACCACCACTTCACCTTAGCGAACCAGCAGCACCATGGCCGAACCCCTTGTTACCTCGCGCGTCGAAGAGCGAATCCTGTTTGTGACGATCAACCGGCCGGAAAAGCGCAACGCGCTCACGCCGGCCATGATCGATCAGCTGGCCGCCGCCGTGCGCAGTGCCGACGACAACGCGCAGGTCCGGGCCGTCATCGTGCACGGCGCGGGCCCCATGTTCTCGGCGGGGATCGACATCATGGCTCTGGGCGAATCGCTGGGCGCGGCCGAAGCGACGCACCCGGCCAGGGCCTTGCGGCGGCTGGCCGATCGCCTGCAAGACGCGCTCAACGTGATCGAAGCGACCGAAGTGCCGGTGATCGGCGCATTGCACGGCCAGGTGATGGGACTGGGATTGGAGCTGGCCTTGGCCTTCGATCTGCGCGTGGCCAGCGCGGATTGCCAGTTGTCGATTCCGGAATCGCGCGTCGGCCTGGTGGCCGACGTGGGCGGAACCACGCGGCTGGCGCGCACGGTCGGCCCCAGCCGCGCCAAGGACATGCTGCTTACGGCTCGCAACGTGGCGGCCGACGAGGCGCTGGCCTGGGGACTTGTCAACCGCGTGGTGCCGGCGGCCGAGCTGTTGCCGGCGGCCACGGCACTGGCCGGCGACATTATGCGCAACGCGCCCCTGGCCGTCGGCCTGGCCAAGCTGATCGTCGACCAGGGGGACGGCTTGCCCAAGAGCGCGCAAATGGCCATCGAGCGCTGGGCACAAAGCCAGTTGATCTCCAGCGACGACGTGAAGGAAGCGTTCATGGCGTTTGTGGAAAAGCGTCCGCCCAAGTTTCAAGGCAAGTGACGGCGCGACCGGACGCGTCGCAGCACAGTACGGGTGCCACTGCTGGCTCGTCCAGCAGTGTGCTTAGTCAGGGAGGAACGCATCGATGGGCGCGGACATTCAGAAGCTGACCGAATCGTTACGCTCGGGCGACGAAGCGCGCTGCCGTGACGCGGCGGAGCAACTGTCGCGCATGGGCGGCGACGCGCAGCCCGCGGCCGTCGCGCTGGTCGAAGCGTGCGCCAGCGGCGACGACGAAACGCGCGAGCTCGTCGTGGCGGCGCTGGAAGAGCTCGGTGCGCCGCCGGCCGAAGACGCCCCGCGCCTGGCCGCGCTCTTGACGGATGCCAGGCTGGATGTCGCCTATTGGGCCGCGACGCTGTTGGGGCGATTGCGCAAGCAGGCCGCGTCGGCCGTCGCGACATTGACCAAGGCGCTGGCCGACCACCCGGAGATGGCCGTCCGTCAACGGGCGGCCTGTGCCTTGGGCGAAATCGGCGCTGGCGCGGCTGCGGCGCGCGCGGCGCTGGAAACCGCCGCGGCCGATGGCGACCAGCGCCTGGCGACGCTCGCCCGCGAGGCGCTGGCCAAGATCGGAAAATAGTCGCCGTTTCACAACCGCTCTCGGGTGCCACCGGCATTTTGCCAGTGCACCAGACACGTCCAGAGTCACACTGGCGAGACGCCAGTGGCACCGGACACATGATTTCCAGCACGTTCGGTGTTACCGGCGTCGAGTGGCACCCAAACCAGATGCTCATGCGGCGTGTGCCTGCCCACGCCGACCGTCAATCCCACGGCAACATTTCGATGCCGTCGCTCTGCAGGCGAAACTTCACGGCGCGCACGGCGCTTTCGCGCCCCTCTTCGTAGTACACGGCCAGCACCGTGCCGTCGCGCAATTCGATCGTGGAAGGATACGCGCCTCCGACGGCGTCAAGCGTGTACGGCCCTTGCCACGACTGACCGTCATCACGACTGACGTGCAGCGAGGTATCGGGCAGGCGATGGCCCAACAGCAGCTCGCCGCCCGAGAGTCGCGTGATGTGCGGGCAATGGCCCAGGAAACCCAGATCGCGCACCTTCGACCAGGTTTGGCCGGCGTCGCTGCTGGTGGCGTAGTGCATGTTCACTTTCTTGTCGCCGCGCAGCGCGGCCAGCAAGCGACCGTCGGTCAGTCGGACCACGTCGGTCTCGGCGTCCAGTCGCACGCCGCTGTCGGGATCGATGGCGATCGGCTCGCTCCACGTGCGGCCGCCGTCGGTCGAGCGCAACACACCGCCGTGGGCAGTCGAATCGTTGGCCATGTAAACGCCCAGAAGGCGCGTGCCGTCGGGCAGCTCGCGGATCGGTGCGGAGCAGGCCCAGCCCGGCAACGTGATCACGCGGGGCTCGGTATCCCAGGTTTTTCCGCCATCGCGCGAGCCGACCAGGCAGGTGGCGAACTGCGGCTTGCCGTCGACCAGTTGATAACGAAAGAAGCTGCACCAGACAGATCCATCGCTCAAGGCGGCAATGTGCGGGTCGCGATCGTCTTGCGGCCCGTCGAACAGCACTTGCGGATTGCTCCAGGTGCGGCCCTCGTCGGCGGAGCGCACCAGGCAGATGCGGCCGCCCAGGGGCCACGCGTCGTTGGGAAACGACACATGCCCGTAGCCGGCATAGAAGACGCACGCCAGCTCGCCGTTGGGCAGGCGGCACACGTCGGGAAAGGCCTGATACGGCCCGGCCGCCTCGCCGCGCGAAATCACCTGGATCCGCTGCGGCTCGATGGCCAACGCCCCAGCATCGGCGACTGGCTGCCCCGTTATCCGCAGATTGCGAAACGCCACGCGAGCTTCCAGCGTGCCCAAGCCGATGCGCCCGGCGGCGAGCTCGCCGTGCTCCGCTTCCAGAACTTGTTTTTCATCCACGTGCACGGTGAACTTCGGGCCGCGGCACTCCAATCGCACTGTGTGCCACGCGTCGCGCGTGAATTCAACCGAGCGCCGCACCACCGCTTCCCAGGAACCGGAGGGCCGCGCCAGCAGGATGACCAACGCGCTCGTTTCGGAATCGAAGTGCAACCGGTAGAAGTTGCGCGTGCCGGCGGCGCGAAACATGATGATCGGCGCCCCCATGCCGCCGTCGCCGGCCGCGCGAATGTTCACGTCGACCGACAATTGAAAGTCGGCGAACGACGGCCCGGTGAGGAACGCCAGGTTGTAGCGCGTGGCATCGGTTTGTTCCAGCTCGCCGTCGTGAAAGGTCCAAGTGCCCTCTTCGAAGCGCCAATCGCCGGCTCGCTCCGCAGTGAGCTCGACGGCCAGCACGTCGTCTGCACGGGCCGCAGCCTGGGCACACAAGACGGCGCAAACGAACAACGCGGCACGGCCGATCCGAGCAATGAACATGGTTTGTTTCCTTGATGACCTGATCCGCAGGGCTTCGTGACTGGGCTGCCGGACAACGCGCGATTCATAGCGGCCCACAGCACCCGGCAATTCCACCAGCCTACTGTCCCGTCCGATGCCGGGGCAACCACCGCGGGCTCCCGGCGTGGGGCGGGCCTTGCTTGTGCGCCCATTGAGGGTCAGCTCATAATGGCTCGCTGCCGGCGATTTCCATTCCCCTTGTTGATGCCAAGCCATGATTCATTCTTTTTGTTTGCGCCTGTTGGCCCTCGCGGGCCTGTTCTGCCTGGCATTGCAATCGGCCCGGGCCGAAAGCTCTCCCGGCGACCAGCTGAACGCGCTTTTTGCCGAGAGCTGGGAAAACGCGCTGGCCGAGGATCCGCTGTTCGCCACACACGCGGGCGACGCGCGCTTCAACGACCGGTTGCCGCGGGAGACACTGGCCGACCAGGCGCGGCGCGTGGCGGCCGACCGCAAGTTTCTGGCCCGGCTGGAAGCGATTCCGCGCGACCGGTTGTCGCGCGCCGAGCAGATGAGCTACGACATCTTTCGCCGCCAGAAGCGCGACGCCATTTCGGAGTTCGAGTTCAACGCCTACCTGATGCCGATCACGAATCGCTCGGGGTTTCACATTTCATTTCCCGAGCTCTATGAGTTCATGCCGCTGGCCACGGCGGCCGACTACGACAACTACATCGCGCGGCTCAGGGCCTTCGCGCAGTACGCCGATGATCATATCGAACTGTTGCGCGCCGGAGTCAAGCAGGGCTACACGATGCCGGCGATTACGCTGGACGGTATCGAGCAGGTGCTCGCGCCGCACGCGGTCGACGATCCCACGCGCAGCTTGCTTTACAAGCCGCTGGCGAGTTTTCCCGAGTCGATCGGCCAGCCGGACCGCGCGCGGCTGGCCGCGGCGGGTAAGGCCGCCATTTCCGAGAGCGTGGCGCCGGGCTATCGCAAGTTTCTGCAGTTCATGAAGGCCGAATACGTGCCCGCGTGCCGGCAGCAAGTGGGCGCCAGTGCCCTGCCCCACGGTCGCGAATACTATCGCTACCGCGTGCGGCACTTCACCACGCTCGACATCGATCCCGAGCAAGTTCACGAGACGGGCCTGGCCGAGGTGCAACGCATCAAAGAAGAGATGCAGGCGCTGATCAAGAAGGTTAAGTTCCAGGGCGACTTTGCGGCGTTTGTCGAACACCTGCGCACCGATCCGAAGTTCTACGTCGACACGCCCGAGCAACTGCTGAAAGAAACCGGCCTCGTGCTCAAGCGGATCGACGGCGAGCTGCCCAAGCTGTTCGGCAAGCTGCCGCGCACGCCGTATGGCATTCGCGAGATTCCCGCCTTCGTCGCGCCGCGCACCACCACGGCGTACTATCAACCGCCCTCGGGCGATGGCAAGCGGGCCGGGTTCTACTACGTGAACACCTACAACCTCAAGAGCCGCCCGCTGTTTGAAATCGAAGCCCTGTCGTTGCACGAAGCCGTGCCGGGCCATCACTTGCAGATCGCCCTGCAGCAAGAGCTGCGCGGGCTGCCCGAGTTCCGCCGTTTCGCCCATCCCACGGCGTTCGTCGAAGGCTGGGGCTTGTATGCCGAGCGGCTCGGAATCGAACTCGGCTTCTACCAGGATCCGTACAGCGATTTCGGCCGCCTGAGCTACGAGATGTGGCGGGCCTGCCGCCTGGTAGTCGACACGGGCATGCACTACCTGGGCTGGACGCGCGAGCGGGCGATCCAGTTCATGGCCGACAACTCGGCGCTCACGCTGCACAACATTACGGCCGAAGTGGATCGCTATATTTCCTGGCCCGGCCAGGCCACGGCCTACAAGATGGGCGAGTTGAAGATCCGCGCGCTGCGCAAGCAGGCGGAAGAGGCGCTGGGCCCGAAGTTCGACGTGCGCGCCTTTCACGACGCCGTGCTGGCCGACGGCGCCGTGCCGCTCGACGTGCTGGAAGAAAACGTGCAGGCGTTTATTGCAGCGAACAGGGGATAGTGATCAGGGAAGAACGAAGAAGTCGCGGATTGCAATTTCGGGAGGGCGCGAGGCTCCCGCCGAGCCGGTAGCTGAACTCGCCAGAGTTCAGAGCCTTACGGGAGGGCGAGGCTCCCGCCGAGCCTTCTGATTAACCACGACGGCACGGCGGCAGAACGGACGAAGAGTTAAACACAAAGGGCACGAAGACAAAAATCGTTTGCCACAGAGGACACCGAGGGACACAGAGAAAGAAGGAAGAATCACGGGCGCGCAGCGGTGCCTGGGAAAGCGTTGGCCGAAAAAATGTGCGCCGCTGCTCCCCTCCCGGGGCCGTGGCGTTCTTGTTCGATCACGCATTCCGAAGCGCGCCGGCCGGCGCGGTCCGGAAGAAAATGCCACGGCTTCTATGGGAAGCAGCAGCGCACGGACGGCCCCTGAGGAGATGACGCGAGGGAACCCCTGGCACCGGGCCGCCAAAGACCAGGACCTCGGCCAACCACAGCTCTGCCCGGCAAATCCGGCAGTCACCCATCGAAGCGCGCGTTTTGGATCCAAGCACCGCGCGCTCGATCTACCGGCCGGTGGCTCGGGATGCCGCTCCTCTCGCGAGCCTCATCGCAGCGGCTTTTCTCGGGGGCGGCTTACGCATGGCGGCGCCCCACCGGCGACTTTAGAGGGCACGAGGCCCGAACGCACGCGCGGACAAGACACGGCGCGGCGTCCGAAGTTTCACATCCCGTTAACGAGTTCTCCCGCAGTCCACCTTCGTCCAAGCAGTCTACCTTGCACTATACGCATTTACAGGCGCGATGCAACAGAAGTTTTTGGCCACCTGGGAGAGAGGGGCTGGGGGAAAAACAAAGACGAAGATGTCAGGCACGGGGTGCCTGACCTGCGAAAGCGAATTCGCTTAACCACGACGGCACGACGTACGAAGACAAACGCGGCAGGAAGATTTGACCACAGAGAACGCAGACGGACGGAGAAGAATCAGATCGAAACGAAGACTTTCAAACACAAAGGCACCAAGGATACGAAGACACAAAATCGTTTGCCACAGAGGACGACACCGAGGACACCGAGAAGAAGACAAAGAGCGTCTAACAAAAATGGCCTTTGGAGAGGGGGACAGTCCCATTTTGCTCCCAGGGCACCGCAAAATCGGGACAGTCCCCGGCCATTTTTGTTAGACGCTCAAAGAAGATTTGCGTGGTGGTGGGGTGGTTCACGAGAATGTTGACGCGCGCAAGGGCGAAGATGTCAGGCACGGGGTGCCTGACCTACGAAACTGCACTGGCGAGACGCCCGTGGCACCCGGAAGCTACGGCACACGGCGTGTGCCGGCTACAGAAGACTCGGGGGGAGCCTCGCGCTGCCCGAAAGGCTCTGAACTCTGGCGAGTTCAGCTACGAAGACCGCACTGGCGAGACGCCCGTGGCACCCGGGAAATCAGAGCACTGGCAAGAGGCAAGTGGCACCCGGCGAAGAATGTCAGGCACGGGGTGCCTGACCTACGAAACTGGCAAGACCCGTGGCGCCGGAAAGCTACGGCACACGGCGTGTGCCGGCTACAGACGGCTCGGCGGGAGCCTCGCGCTGCCTTTTTGTGCAGGGGCGGCTTGTTGTGCAAAGCCGCCTCGCGCCGCCGGCTTGGTCCTGCCATCACTTCACAGGCCAGGGGACGCCCAGGGTTTGCACCAGGAAGGCCCATTTGTCGGCCGCTTCTTCGATGATTTTGGCCGTGGGCTTGCCGGCCCCGTGGCCGGCGCGGGTCTCAATGCGGATCAGCACGGGATTGGCACAGCCTTGCGCCGCCTGCAATGCGGCCGCGAACTTGAAGCTGTGCCCCGGCACGACGCGATCGTCGTGATCGGCCGTGGTGATCATCGTGGGCGGGTAGCACGTGCCGGAGCGAACCGCGTGCAGCGGCGAGTATTTGAACAAGGCCGCGAACTCTTCGGCATTGTCGGACGAGCCGTAGTCGTCGACCCAGGCGTGGCCGATCGTAAACTTGTGAAACCGCAGCATGTCCAGCACGCCCACGGCCGGCAGCGCCGCGCCGTACAGGTCGGGCCGCTGCGTCATACACGCGCCGACCAGAAGCCCGCCGTTCGAGCCGCCGCCGATGGCGAGCTTGGGCGTGGAGGTGTACTGGTTGGAGATCAGCCATTCGGCCGCGGCAATGAAATCGTCGAACACGTTTTGCTTGATGAGCCTGGTGCCGGCCTTGTGCCACTCTTCGCCATACTCGCCGCCGCCCCGCAGGTTCGGCACGGCAAAGATGCCGCCCATTTCCATCCACACCAGGTTCGACACGCTGAAGGCCGGCGTGATGGCGATGTTGAATCCGCCGTAGCCATACAGATACGTCGGCGCTTGGCCATCCTTCTTCAGCCCGCGCTTGTAGCTGATGAACATGGGGATCTTCGTGCCGTCTTTGCTCTTGTAGAACACCTGTTCGGTGGTGTAGTCGGCAGGATCGAAATCCACGTCCGGCTTGCGGAACACGGTGCTCTTTCCGCTGGCGATTTCGTAGCGATAGATCGTGGGCGGCGCGGTAAACGAAGTGAAGCTGTAGAACGTCTCCTGGTCGTCGCGTTTGCCGGCAAAACCGTCGACGGTGCCCAGTCCCGGGAACTCCACTTCTCCCAGGGCCTGGCCGGCAGGATCGAACACTTTGACCTGCGAGCGAGCATCCTTCAGATAGTTGGCAAAAATGCGTCCGCCCACCAGGCTGACGGCGCGCAGCGTTTGCGGAGCTTGCGGAATCAGTTCGCGCCAGTGCTCCTCGGCCGGCTGGGCCGTGTCGATGGCGATGACGCGGCCGCGCGGCGCGTTGCGATTGGTCTTGAAGATGAACGTGGCGCCGTCGTTGTCGACGAACTCATAGCCCGCGTCGAAATTGTCGATCAGCGTGACGATGGGCGAGTCCGGCTGGTCGAGCTTGCGGTAGAGCACCATGTTCACGTCGTCGGTGCTCTTGGAGATCTCGATGATCAGAAACTTGCCGTCGTCGCTGACAATCGTGTTGAACTTCCACTCCTTGTGGTCGGGCGTGTCGTAAATCAGCTTGTCGTCCGATTGCGGCGTGCCGAGCGCGTGGTAATAGACCTTTTGAAAATAGTTTGTCGCCAGCAGGTCCTCGCCCTCCTTGGGCTCCGGATAGCGTCCGTAGAAAAAGCCTTTGCCGTCCTTTGTCCAGGCGGCGCCCGAGAATTTGCTAAAGCGAATCACGTCGGGCGTGTCTTGGCCGGTGGCCACTTCGCGCACGTGCCAGGTGATCCAGTCGCTGCCGGCGTCGGCCAGGGCGTAGGCGATCTTCGAACCGTCGTCGCTGATCGACGCTCCGGCCAAGGCCACGGTGCCGTCGGCCGAAAGGGTGTTGGGATCCAACAGTGTCTGCGGCGTGCCAGCGAGTGACGTGGCCGTGTAGAGCACGCTTTGGTTTTGCAGGCCGCTGTTGCGCGTATAGAAGTAGCGGCCGCCTTCGGTGAACGGGATGCCGAACTTCTCATAGTCCCAGAGCTTCGTCAGCCGTTCTTTGAGCTGCGGCCGTGCGGCAATCTTCTCCAGAAACGCGAACGTGATCTTGTTTTCGGCCTCGATCCAGGCCCGCGTCACGTCGGAATCGGAATCTTCGAGCGGGCGGTATGGATCGGGCACTTGCGTGCCGTGATAGTCCTCGACCACGTCGCCGGTGGGAGCCGCGGGATACGCCGACCGTTCTGCGGCATGGCCGGTGCCGGCTGCAAAAAACGCATTGCCCATCGTCATGAAAATGGCTGCCACCCAGGCTGTGGAAAATGTTCGCTGTTGGGTCACGATCGTAACTCCCTTTCGAGAATCGAGACGGCGGCGCACAGATTTCGCTGGCGCGCAATACGCAACGGCCCAGCGGAGGGTTCCGCGAGCGCCGTCGCGTGCGCCATCATATCGTCAGGGCTGGGTGCGGTCACTGCCGCCGGCAGCACCACGAGTCCGACAGCACGGGTGTTCAGACGTGGCACCCGACCAAGGGCCCTCGCTGGCGCTTCGGGTTCGTGTCGATTCGCCTGTGGTGCCTGCGGCACCCAGACGCCGAGTACGGCGTCTGGGCCACCCGGGCCTCGCCGTCCCGCCGCCGGCGAAAACCGCACTGGCACCCTGAATTCACCGGCGGGGATCAATTGCCGCCGCCGGCCGCGGGCACGCCACCCCAGGTGGGCAACTTTTGCGGGAAGCTCTTTTCCGTAGCTTCGCTCCAGCCGTTGCCCACACCCTTGCCGCTCCAGAACAGGTCGCCGCCCGGGGCTCCGGCCGATCCCAGTCGCTTGCCGACGTTGCCGCCGTTGTCGGAGAGCAAGTTGTCGTGGATGTAGTTGCGGTCCGGATTCGGCTCGACGTTCAGCTTGTGCTCCGGCGGAAAGACGTCGGTCAATGCGTACATGGCAATACCGTACGATCCGTTGCCGCGTACTTCGTTTTTGGTCACTTCGGTGTCATCGGCCGCGTTGACGACGATGCCCAAGCCCGGCTCCACCATGTTCACGGTGTTCCCCGGCGGCGAAAGGTTCGGGTAGTTGTTATCGAGCACGCGATTGTTGACGACCCGCGCGTTGGTAGCCACGACGGTGGGCAGGTCCGGCAACAGCACGACCAACAGTCCCAGCGAGTTGGCGTGGGCCGAGTTGTTGGCCATCAACACGTTGACGCAGTTCTCGGTTTCGATGCCGATCGTATTGCGATACGACTCGCAATTCTGAATCACCACGTCCTGGCACTGGCCGGCATAGACGCCCGCATCCCACACGTCGGACACGACGCAGCCATCGACCAGCACACCCTGGCACAGCACGGGATACACGCCGTACTTGCCGGTGTTGTGGCAGACCAGGTTCTTGAACGTGGCGTTCTTGGCCTTGTTCACGACGACGCCGTTGCCCTTGTAGCTGCGAATCTCGAAGCCGCTGATCACAAAGTTGTGACCCGAGGCCAGCACGGCGTCGTTCATGGTGCCCTTGCCGTCCAGCACCGGGCGTTCGCCATTTTGCACCAGGCCGACCAGCTCGACGTCGTCGATATCGACGGTGACACTCTCGCTGTATACGCCGGGCAGGACCTCGATGCGATCGCCGGGCCGCGCGCGATCGACGGCGGCTTGAATCGATTGCCCGGGAGCGACGGAGAAGGTGCCGCGGACGGTTTGCGCGCCGACGGCGGGCGCTTGTGCGTTGCGCTGCAAGTATTTGTCTTCCGCGGCGGCGCGACCGGCGAGGAACAGGGACGCCAGGCAGGCCATCGGGACGGCGAATGTGAGCGAGCGTTTCATTTCGATCCTCCTGCGGTGGGACTGGGATTGATCGCTTTGGTAACCGGGCCGCTGGGCCCGAGCAAGTCTTTGGGATAGACGGTCAGCTTGCCGCTTTCGCGCCAGGTGTTGCCTTGTCCGGTGCCGTCCCACAGCAAGTCGCCGCCGGGGGCGCCGAGCAGGACGAACAGCGGATGCGCCTGGCGGCCGTTGCCGAGATACTCGTTGGCGGTCACGAGCGTGCCGTCGGAATGGGGCTCCACGTCCAGCTTGTGTTTCGTGGGCAGCCGCGCGCTTTCCAGGCTCAGCACCGCAATGCCATACGAATTGTTCTCGGCCACGTGGTTCTGCGTCACTTCGGTGCGATCGGCGGCCATGACCAGAATGCCCACACCCGGCGGCAGATTGGCGACGATGGTGCCGGGCTGACCGAAGTTCGGGTGATTGTTGGCCCACACGCGGTTATTGATCACGCGCGTGTCGCTGCCCTCTTTCGACGGATTGTTCGGCAGCACGAACACCAGGATGCCCGTCGAATTGTGGTGTGCGCTATTGTTCGAAACGACGGCCTGCGTGCAGTTTTCGATCTCGATGCCGGCCACGTTGTTGAACACTTCGTTATTGCGGACGACGATCTCGCGGCTGCTGCCGACGTAGATTGCCGCATCGCGAATGCCGCTGACCGTGCAGCCCTCGACCATGACGCCGGTGCATTCCACCGGATAGACGCCGTACAGGCCGCTGTTCGCAATGACCAGATTGCGGAAGGTCACGCGCTGGGCCTTGTTGACCATGATGCCGTTGCCAACGTAGTTCCGGATGGCGAGGCCTTCGACCGTCAAGTCGCTGGCGGAGCCCTGCACGGCGTCGGCCAGCGTGCCGCCGCCGTCGAGCGTGGGCCGCTCGCCGGCGCGCTCCAGGCCGGCCAGCGTAATGCCGTCGGTGTCGACCACCACGGACTCGCGATAGACGCCCGGCTCGATCTCCACGCGGTCTCCCGGCCGGCAACGATCGACAGCACTCTGAATGGTCTGGCCGGGCCGCACGCGAAAGGTTGCCGCGACGCTGCTGGCGTGGGACCAGGCGCCCACCTTGGTCGAGCCCGCGGCGGCCAATCGGGCCGCCGTCGGATCGGCCGGGCGGCGCAAATTGCCGTCGGAGTATCCACCAAGCGGTTCCGCCGGGCGCGATTGGGCGGCAGCGGCCGGCGCGGTTGCGCGATTCGTCGGCGCGGAGGCGGCGGGCAATGGAGCCGGCGCGGCCGCCGCACTTTCAATGGTGGGCGCAGCCGCGCGGGCCGCGGCCAGCTGCGCCGGCGCCGGGCTGGCCTTGGTCTTCACTGCCACCACGGGCAGTCCGCTGGGGACGCGGGCCGGCGGATCGGGCTGCAGCGAGGTATCGCTGAGCGCTTTGAGAAACGCGACCAGGTCGGCCACCTCGGCATCGGTGATGTCGAACTTGCCGATCTTGTCGTCCATACCCTGCGGCGGCTTGGGCTCACCGCGGCCGCCCCCCTTGGCATAGAACTTGATCACTTCTTCCAGCGTGTTGAACGCGCCGTTGTGCATGTACGGCGCGGTGTGCTCGATGTTGCGCAGCGTGGTGGTCTTGAAGGCGCCGTCGGGTCCTTCGCCCGGCACGGCGGCGCGCCCCTGGTCGTGCGGGCCGTTGTCCGGCACGCCGATCACGCGGAAGCTATCGTCGGCGAACGTCGGGAAATTGTGGCACTCGAAGCAGCGCGTCTTCAGCGAGCGAAAGAGCTTGAAGCCGTTGCGCTCGTGCTCGTCGAGCGCCGTGGTGTCGCCGGCCGCGTAGCGATCGTACTTGGAATTGAACGACAGGAGCGTGCGCTCGAACGCGGCAATCGCCCGCGTGACGTTCGGAAAGGTGACGGCCGATTCCGCGCTGCCGCCGCCAAACGCTTTTTGAAACAGCTCGACGTACTCGGGAATCGCCCGCAGCTCCTTTTCCAGGTTCTCGGGCTTCTCGCCCATTTCGTGTTCGTTGGTGATGGGGCCCGCGGCCTGGTCTTCCAGATCATCCGCGCGGCCGTCCCAGAACTGCCACTTTTGATAGGCCGCGTTCCACAAGCTGGGCGCGCTGCGGCCCAGCTCGTGACCGCCGGATCGATCGGGTCCTACGCCCTTGCCGCCGAAACCCATGCTGAGCTTGCGGCCGTCGGCAAAGCCGAAATCCGGATGATGGCAGTGCGCGCAGGAGATGGTGTTCTCGCCTGAGACAATCGGATCGAAGAACAACAGCTTGCCCAGCGCCACTTTCTCGGGCGTCATGGGATTGCTGTCGAGCGAGCGCATTTTGGGAAACGGCTGCTGCAAGCTCGTGGCTCGCGGCTGGCCTTCGGTATAGGGCTCATCCGGCAGCCACGCGCCGCCGCGCTGGCTCCAGCCGGAAATCGACGGCGGCGCATCGCCTTCCGCCCCCAAGGCCGTTGCGACTACACAGACCGCCCACATCGCCGCCAACAAGAAAACACACCGGTGCATGACGCGGATCTCTCTCGCGAAGAATTGATTCCCAGACGCGCAGCACACTGACCGCTCGCGCGCAGTGCGGATGGAAGGGGGAAGATGGTCCGGCCGCAAGCGCCGCCAGACCATCCCGCGAGCATGTCAAATCTAAACTAGCCGCCAGGAGCGGACAAGCGCGGGGCGGGCGGATCGGACGGTTCCAGGTCCGCGCCGCAGCGAGCGACCGGGGCCCGCGCCGCAGCCAGCGACCGATTCTGCCGGTCCCTCCGACCCGGGCGCCGGCAAACCGCGGCAATTGCGGGAATCCGGCCTCGTCCGGGTGGCATGACCTAGACTTGCGGTGACGCGCCTGCCGCGCGGGCAAGTCAGCCGCTCGCGCGGTTCTGGTGCATCCAGAGTCCTGCATATCTCAGGGGTGCCGTCATGAAAACCGCCGTCGGACTCATCGCCGGAGTCTTGCTGCTGGGGTTGTATTACATCGAGTACGCCGAGGAGCACCAGGAGCTGCCGGCCGAGTACACGCAAGGTCCCGAGGCGCGGTCCTGGCTGCGCAAGAACAACAGCGAGTCGGCGCTGGCGTCGAATCGTTTCGGCGAAACGCAGAACGCGCAGCGCTTTGTGCAGCAGCTTTATAGTGCCGGCGCGAAGCGCGTGATCGTTCCCCTGGGCACGATTCAGGACGACGGCGAAGAGGTGTACGCCGATTCGCTTTTGGTGACGTTGCCAGAGGACCCGGCCGCACGTCGGCGCGTGTGGACGCTTTGTGTCCGCGAACTGGAACGCATGGGCGAATCGCCCACGGGTGAGCCGGATGACGACCGCGTGCTGTTATGGTGGGACTGAGAAGTAGCGGTCAGTGGCCAGTGATCGGTCGTCGGAGAAGAGCTACGGCACATGGAATGTGCCGGCTACCGAAGACTGAATTCTGCGAATTCAGCTCCAGGCTCGGCGGGCGCCTCACGCTGCCGAACGGCAAACGCCGCTCACGGTTTCTTCGTGTAGTCGAAGAGCTGCTGAATTTCTTGCGGGGTGAGAGCCCGGTCGAAGATGGCTTGATCGACCATGTCGCCGTGATAGGCGGCGAAGCCGTTGTTCGCCAGCGCGCCGATGCGCAAGTCGAAATTCGCGCCGGCCGGGTAATTGCCGTCCGCGCCGCCGATCGTCGCGCCCGACGTGTAGGCCGCCACCGTGGAGGCGGTTACCGGTGTGACGTAGAACGTGACCGGCTGCCCGGCACCATTTCCCACGACGGCCACGTGATACCACGTGTTCTGCGTCACCAGCCCGTCAGGCGTCGTCGCGTTTAGACGCGCCGTTCCGCTGGGCCCTGAAATCGTGAGGCCGATCGAACCGTCGACATCCATCGACATGGTGAAGCCGCTGTTGGCGCTGGACCCTTGCGAATTGTCGAACAGCGCGGACCAGGGCGCGTAGGGCGGCCCGGGCTTGATGAAGGTCGACAGCGTGAACACGCCCGTGTTCTGCACGAAGTTGAAATTACCGGGACTGGCGCCGTTGGAGTCTTTCACGATCCACTCGCTGCCCACTCCTGCGCCGCTGGCCTTGTGGTACCAATGGTCGCCTACTTGGGCGTCGGTGTCGTAGAGCACCTCGCGCGAGTCGGCCGGCATGCTCATGCGATAGCCATTGCCCGAGGCGTCGTAGGCCGATTGCGTGGCCGTGCCGAGCACCGGAGTCACAGGCAACGGATCCGACCAGCGCAAGCCGGAGAATTGCCGATTGGGATCATAGGCCGGCAGCCAGAATTTGAGGCCGGCAATCGACGTGGGCGCATCGGCCGGATACTCGGTCGCGGGATACCGGGGCGGCGCCACAAAGTCGGCCGGCAGGAAATCCGCGGGCGCAACCGCGGCCCGCGTCACGCGGAGCGTGTCGATCTCGAAGGCCAGTTGCGCCGTGCCGTTGTTGTACGCGCCGAGCGTAACGCGCTCCTCGGAGTCGACGTCCAGCGCCGCGGCCATGATCGTGGGGGCCGCGGGCAGGTCGTCCAGCCACAGCGAGTGACTGCCGGTGAGTGCATCGCGCACCGCCACCAGGCGATGCCACTGGCCGTCGTCCACGCGCATGGTGCTCGTGAGCGTGATTGCAGAGCTTGGGGTTGCGGTCGTGAATTGCAGGTATCCGCCGACGACCGACAGCGACCAGTTATGACCCGTCGGCAGCGTGCCGACGATCACGCCGTCGGAGTCCGTGGTGCGGAACCGGGCCTCCACCGTGAAGCTTTCCGTCGCCTTGAATTGCAGGGCGTGGGTTCGCGCCGGAGTGAGCTCGACATAGTCGGAGCCTTCGGTCAGCGCCAAGGCGGAATCGCCCGCGTGCGCGCCGGCCACGTATTGTGGGGCTTCCGCGGCGGAGTTGGCCCGCGCGCCGGACCGCAGCTCCCACAGGCTGGCGTCTTCGATGGTGGTCCCGATGATGTTCGTCGACGAGCCGGGCTCCTCCTCGTTGAAGTCCCAATGGAACTCGTAGTCATCGGGGCTCAACAGCCAGCGCAGGTTGAACCGGGCCATGGTCATGTAGTCGGCGCTATAGCCATTGGCGTGGCCGGCGTTGTAAGCCAGCAGCACGGTGTCCGGCCCGGTGAGCACCATGTCGGAATAACCGGCGAAGTCAAACGAAATGTGTTTGGCTTTCGTCCAGTTGGTCATGTTGTCGGTGCTCACCCAGATGGTCATGCGGTGCCGCGTGCCGTTGGTCGAATCCGGCGCAGCGAAGAGCCAGGTGTTCGGCCGCACGCGCAGCACGGATCCGTGGACCGGCGAGGTCGTCAACTCGCTGTCGGTGGCCATGGGAGTCCAGGTCATGCCGCCGTCGAAGCTGAGCGAGAAGCCGCGCAATTGCGACTCGTTGTGCCGAATGCTCATATACAGCGAGCCGAAGGCTCCTTCCATCAGGCTGCACTCGTTGGAGTAGTTGTTGACGGGGTTATTGTGGTACATCCCGCCGCCCAAGTGCCACGTCGCGCCGTGATCGTCGGAGTAGATCACGTGGCTCCAGGAGATTCCGCTGGTGTCGTTGCTCAGGCGGTGGTCTCCACCGACGAGCAAGCGGCCGGCAAGCGGCCCTGATTTCAATTGGATGCCGTGGCCCGGGCCCGTGGCATACCAGCCCCACGGATCATCGGGAAACGCGGCCGGATTGGGATTACCCTCGCTGGTCACCTTGACGGACGACGTGATGTTGACGGCGTCGGACCAGGTGAGCCCGTTGTCCGTGCTCTTGATCAACAGCACGTCGGTGTTGCCGAGCGTGTAGGGCAGAAAGATATCGCCGGTCACTTCGTCGACCACCGGCGCCGCACCGCCGACAATATCCGTGCCGTTAGGCGGATAGCTGATGATCGTTTCGCCGGTCGACCAGGTGACGCCGTTGTCTGAGCTGCGCCGCAGAATCATTGCCTGGGGCGTATGATCGAACGACCCCCAGCGCCCCTGGGCAAACAACAGCAGCGTGCCGTCGACGGCCTTCACGATGGCCGGCGCAAACGACGTGTGAAAGCCGTTGTCGCCCGGACCCAGGATCGAGGGTTGTTGCCGCGGCAGGTCTGGCGGCAACGGCTCCACGGGCGGCGCCGCGATGGGCTGCGGCGCGAGGTTGGTGGGGAATTGCGGTGCGTCGTAACGCGTATCTTTGGATTGCCACGGCGACCGCAAGCCACCGATGGTCACGTTCCCCGATAGCCAGTTGTAGTTGCCAAAGTAGAACACGTCGGCCGCTTTCAAGCCGGTGCGCGGCGTGGCCTTGACCGTCACTTCCAGCCAGGCGTTCTTGATCTGGCCGTCGGGCCAAATCAACGTCACCCGCGACGAGCCGTTCACGCCCTCTCCGTGGCGCAGCGTGATGCTCGAGGGCGCCGGCGCGGTCGTCCATTGTTCCAGGTCGGCCGCCGTGCCGATGCGGAAGTTGAAGTCCGCGGCCGTGAGCACGTCGGGCAAGCCCCAGATATCGACCATCACGCCGTTGATGCCCTGAAGCGAGTCCGTATAGTTCGCAATCGTGGCCGACGAGCCCGGCAAGAGTGCCGACTTGTCCGTGGCAATCGCCAGATCGTCCGCTGCATTGGCGTTGCCGTCGAGACCATCGGCAATCGAGTTATTGTAGAACACGTGCCGGCCGACGACGTCGGACAGCACAAAGTCGGCGTAGTACAACTCCGGCGGCGTGGCCGTGGGTGTTACGTCGTCGTCCGTGGGGCCTGCGGCCACGTCGGGAGCGTCGCTGTCGACGGCCGGAATAATCCAGCCGAATTCCAGTCCCGGGGCGATTGCCGCCAGGCTGCCCAGGTGTTCGCGCGCCAGGACTTCGTCCGTCGCGTCGACCCGCGCATCGCGGTTGTAGTCGAAGCGATCGGCGGTGGAAGTCGGGGGCGCCGGCTCGGCTGCCGGCCGGCGCGACGCCGCCTGCTGCGCAATGGTGACGGTGGCGTGCGTGTCAGTCATTCCGGCCGACGCCACGAGGTTGCCAAAGAAAAACACGTCTGCCTGTTGCAGACCCGTGCTGGGGTTGGCACGCACCACCACGCGGAGCCACGTGTTCTCGATCGCGTGGTCGTGCCACACGATCGACACGCGCGCCGAGCCGCCTACGCCGGCTCCGTGCCGCACGGAGATTGCGGACGGTTGCGGCGCTGTCGTCCAGGTGGCGAAGTCTGCGCTTGTGCCTATCTGGAATTCGAAGTCCGCCGCGGTGGGCGACCCTGTCAGCCCGGCGACGTCGATCATCACGCCGTTGATGCCGCGGCTATAGCTCGACAGGTTCTGGAACGAGGCGGTCTGCCCGATCAGGAGCGCCTGCTTGTTGGGGGCGATCGCGGCGTCGTCTGCCGCCGTGGCGGCAGGGTTTCCGCCGTCGAAGGCGGAGTTGTTGTAGAAGAGATAGCGGCCCAAGACCGACGGCGACGTCCCTTCCGCCAGTGGCTGGGCAATCAGGGCCACCGGATCGTCCGCACCGGCCGACACCGACAGCAGACAGCGCTGCTCCAGCGGATCGATAAGTGCCCGATGCGCCGTCCTGAGGCGACCCGGGGCGTGCGCCCCTGGCCGCCGAGGCACGCAATTGCCAGCGATCTGCAGCACTCGATCTCGAATCGCGAGGATCAGCATTCGGTCCTGACAGCGGGCGTCGAGCGCGCGGAAGTAGCATCGACGTGGCGATCGATGCGGAGTTTTGATTGGCGGCAGCGCGGTGAGTCAGGCACCCGGGACCGAAACGCCCCGCAGGTGGACACCCCCCGACAGCCCTGTTCCATGAATGGACTGCGGACCCTCTACATATAACAACGCCGGACACTCAACGTCCAGGGTTTGGATGGTACTTCGCTGTGAATTTGGCAGATAAGTCGATCGCTGGTCGCGAATCGTCGGCTCTTGAGCGACCCGTGCGGATCGCCAGCAGAGCCTGCGATCCATTCGTGCCGCCGGGGCCCGGCTATTGCGGCGCGCTGGTGGATTGTTTCTCGGCCTCGGCCTGCTTGTCAGCGGCGGCCTGGGTCTCGGCCGGGACCTGTTCGTCGGCCGGGGCCTGCAGATCTTCATGGGCCGAGACGGAACCAAACCAGCCGATCATCATCTCTTCCCACGTCTGATCACCCCAGGTCACCGTGGCCGTGGGATCGGGATTGGCCAGGTTCTCCGCCGAGTTGTCGAAGTGCGCCGTGCAGTGGATGGTCGTGCCCGCGGGCATCCGCTTGGGCTCGGCCAGCAAGTACCGAATCTGCCAATTGAAGTCGTACTTCGGCACGTCGAGCAGGATCTCGCGCTGGCCGTCCGGATACGCAGCTTCGTAGCGGAACGCGGAACCGCGCAGATGCATGTGCGGCGCCAGCCATACCAGATCCATGTCCTCGTCGAACTTGTGCTCGCTGGTCACCTGATAGTGCGGATCGCCTGGCGGAATGGCAAACGCATGGTTCATGGGCGTGCCGCCGCGCATCCGCTTGTGCACCGTCTTGGGGTCCGCAAACACCACCCCCATTAGACTGCGATCTTTCTGCACGGAGCCGTTGGGCGTGTAGTGCATTTGAAAACGCAGCTTCGAGCCGGCGGGTACGAACGTGGCCACTCCCGGCGGACTGACCCGCACGCCGCCACCCGGCGCATAGCCGCCCAGCAGTCCGCCCCGCGATCGACCGAACCCATCGCCTTCGCCCGGCGGAACGATGGACGTAATGATGTGGTGCACCACGGCGCGGTTGTCGGGCCGGGCTTCCGCCGCCTGCACCCATTTGTCCTCGGTCCAACCGGGATCGACCGTGAAGTATTGATACTCGACCACGCCTTCGGCCGGGACCGTGTACGGCTCATCGCTCATGTAGATCACCTGGTCGGGCTCTGGAATCTGCCAACCGGTGACCCACTGGCGCGGCTCGGGCAGATCCGCGCGATCACCTTGCGGACAGCCGTTGTCGACCCAGGTGTTGAACAGCTTCTTCTGGTCGTCGGTGAGCCGCGCGTCGTTGGCGAACTTGCCGTGCGCCGGATCCGCAAACCAAGGCGGCATGCGGCCTTCGCCAATGACTTCGCGCATCATATCGGCCCAGCCCACGACCTCGTCGTATTGTTCGAGCGGAAAGGGAGCAATCTCGCCCGGTCGATGGCAGGAGACGCAGCGATCCTGCAGCAGCCGCGCGATCTGATTGCAGTACGTCACCTCACCGTGCGCGTCGACTTTCGGCACGCGGCCGATGATGCAACCTTTGGCCTCCGTGAGCGGCACGCTCACTTCTTTGCCGGCCAACAGCTCCGTGAGGGCTTGTGCCAGGTCGCGCGCGTTGACTTTCGGTCGGGCGTAGCCCGAGCTGGCACCTTGTCCGTATTGATCGTCGATGCGGCCGTGATAGCGCACCTTGCGTTCGCTATCCAGCACGAACACTTCGGGCGTGCGCTCGGCGCCAAACACGTCGGCCACTTGATTGCCGGCGTCGACGAGCAGGGGAAACTCGATGCCGTGCTGCCGCGCATAGGCGGCCACTTCGGTGATTGAATCCTGGCGATTGGCGTCTACGCCCACGAACGCCACCTGCTGATCGGCAAATTGTTGTTGCAGCTCCTGCAAGCGCGGCGCATAGAGCCTGGCCAGCGGGCACTCGGCGCCCACAAATGCCACGACGACCAGCTTGGCGCTGCCGAACTCGTCGAGCGAGCGCAGCTTGCCGCGATAATCGCGCAGTGAGAAGTTGTCGATCTTGCGGCCGATTGGCGACTCGTCCGCCGCACTGGCCAGCGGACACGACAACACCATTGCCACAACCGTGCACCAGCCCGCCTTGCCGGAACGCATTGGAATTCTCCTTCGCGCGCTAACGGTGAGGCGGTCGTCCCTGGGGAAACCGCCCGCTAGGACCCTCGCCGCCAACCGCCAAACGATTGTACCAGATGGCACGCGGTGCCAAAGACAACAGAGGCCGGGGGGAAGCAAGGCAAAAGCCGGTGCCCCGGACCGCTAGAATCGAAAATCCAGCCCGGCCGTGAGGCGCCCCGCGGCCTGACGGTTTTGCTCTAGCAGGGAGGCGCGACGCACTGCACGGGTTTCACCCAAACCATTCCTTCAGTTTCTTGCGGGCCTGCTCGCGCACCGCGGGCGTGATATAGAGCGCCACGGTGGCCAGCGCCAGGACCAGCACCCCCAGATCGTCCGAGTAACCGACAGCGGGGATCAGGTCGGGGACGGCATCGGTCGGCGTGATGAAATAGCCCAAGGCGCCGATGATCACGGCTTTGGCCCAGGCCGGCGTGTGGGGATCTTGCGCCCCGTAGTAGAGCTGCAGCGCCCGCTCGACGACTTCCGAGCCCGCGGCCTTCGCATAGCCGAGGAGCTTGTCCCAAAACTTGGGATCGGAATATTGCTGGGAGAATTCGTCGTCCGGCCGATCCATGGTGCGCGACCTCAGTGCGGTGCTGCTGGATTGCAGTCTAGCAGGGCCACGCAACCGACACGAGCCGCCGTGCAGCGGCGAAAAGCCCCTGCGGGCATGTTGCTAGCCGGCCGGAAGCCAAGCTACCACTTCCGGCAGTCACCGCGATCGTTATTGACCCGGCGGCACGCTCGACGATACAGTTTGCCGCCTTCTGTTTCGTCGAAATGGATAAATTGGGGCGAGCGAGGAGTCGGGCATGGTCAAGTCGAGCGGCTTACTCGTATTGGTCGCAGCGTCACTCTCGATTTCCGTGGGTTGGCGTCCGGCGTATTCCAGTGATCCCACGCGGATCGTCTTCGACCTGCCGTTGACCGTCGAATGTCGCGACGCATCGCCGACAGACTTTGCCGCAGCGCACCCCACGCTCATGGTGATCGAAGCGAAGTTTCGGGTTTCCGCCCGACTTGCCGCGGGCACCGAAGCGGACATCCAGGATTTTTTGTACATCATCGCCAGCCCCAACCGGAAGATGCGGTTTCAGGACTACTTGCCGAACACGGCCGTCGAAAGCGCCGTGGCGGACGATCAGATCGAGATCACCGACGCCACCGAGAATGCCAAAGGAGGCGAGATCGGCGCCAAGGTCGGCTATCAAGGCGTGGGCGGCGGTGTATCGAGGAACAAGAGCTCGAAGAAGGCGCATACCAACCACTACAAGGAAATCGCTCCGCGGGCGTTGGTGGTGGCCAGCGGCACAACCGACCATGAGCACGGCGTCTTCTTCAAGCTCAAGCCCTCGCGGGCCGCTTCATTAGAGGGAGCCAAGACGTTCACGTTCCTCGCGATCGTTCCCAAGACGTGGCGCGGCGGTTGGTGCACCATCTCTTGCGCTGCCAGAGCAAATTCCAAGACCTTCTTCGGTCGCAGCGAGATTGTGCCGGCCGGCGTGGCCCAAGCGCAAATCGGACTCTACCTGGTCGGCGACGCCGATGCGAACGCGCTGGCCGAAGAACTGGGCGACGCGCAACAGCAATATGCCGATCTCATGACGGGGCAGTTGGCGAAGGTCGGATTGTTGGAAGCGATGTACGACGCGGCCTCAACCGGGCACACGGCATCGCTGTGCGGCGTGTTCAAGATTGCCCCGGGCCGCTGGAATTCCGACGCGGAGCACCCGCTGGAAGCGGCACACGCTGCCGTGGAAGACGCGCAACAGCGTCTCGAGCGTCTTTCTGAAGCGCGCTAAGATCGCGCCCGGCCTGCGCTATGCCCGCGACGATGCGCCAGCTATCCGCGCAGCGAGTACGTGGCGTCAGCACGGCAGGCCCCCCTAGCCCGCATTTCTCACCAGCCTCCTGCTGTGCGGAGCCCAAGTCCTTGGCTGGCGTCGTCGAGGGGCGCGTCCCGACTCTCAGCGTATGTACCAATACGCTTGCGGCCGAGCCGCACCCCTCTCCTCGGCAGTCAAGGACTTAGCTCCGCTCGCTACGAAGTTGGCGAGAAATCCGGGCTAGCTATGTCGAGACGAGCCCCCCCTCGATTAAAGGTAAACGGTGATTGTTGCTGGGCGCGGATGCAACCGGCGCGTGTCCGATCGACGGCCGATGCGGGCCGTGGCACAGTGCATTAACGGCACTTGATATCGGAGTTTTTGGCAACATTCCAGGCCTTGCCGATGGACATTGCGCACCAAAGCACGACAATCGATGGAGGACCAGCCGCACGGTAGTTGGCACAGCAAGTCGCGGCAGGCCAGGCGGCAGGCGGAGACGAGTGCGCGGACAACGCGCTTTCAATTTCACAACAAGGACGATTGCTGCGTGGAGTCTACGCGCGGCGAACTCGCGCTACAGCGCAAGACTGCCGATAAGACCGAGCCGGTGCCGCACGGATGATCCGATACCGTGTGAACCAATACCCGACAATCACGTCCAACGATCACTCACGCCAGCAAACTTCCCTGAACGTCCCGAAGGAGGGTAATCCGATGTGGCATCGTCTTGTTGCAACGAGTCTGGCAGCGGCGAGCGTTCTGTTCGCGGCCACTGCGGTCCGCGCCGCCGACAGCCCTGACGATGCCGCCGCCGTTCGCAAAAGCGCCGAGCAAGCGGTGCGGGTATTTAATGCCGGCCAGGCCGACAAGCTGGCCAGCATGTTTCTGCCCAAGGGCGAACTGATCGACGAAGAGGGAACCGTTTATCAGGGCCCGCAGGAGATCAAAGATCTGCTGACCGCTTTCTTCAAGCAATTTCCCGGCGCGAAGCTGGCGCTGGATATCGAGTCGGTCCGGTTGGTCGGCCCGGTGGCGATCGATGAAGGAACGCGCACCATGACGACCTCGGACGGCGCGGTTCAAAGCAAGTTCCGCTACATCGCCGTGTGGGCCAAAACCGACAAGGGCTGGCAATTGGCGTCGTTTCGCGACTTTGCGGACGACACCACGCCCACGGCAGAAGAGAATTTGCAATCGCTCGCCTGGCTCGTCGGCGATTGGATTAACGAAGGCGCCGACGGCAAGGTTGCGATCTCGTATCGCTGGTCGGACGACAAGAACTTCCTGCTGGGCGAGTTCCAGATCGATTCCGCGGAAGATACGCCACGGAAGTCGTCGCAGCGGATCGGCTGGGACCCGGCTGCCGGCAGAATTCGCTCCTGGCTGTTCGACTCCGACGGTGGTTTTGCAGAGGGCACCTGGACGGTCGTCGACGACGGCGTCGTCATCAAGAGTTCGTCGGTGAATCCCGACGGCACAACGGCCACCGCCACGATGAACATTTATGCGAAAGACAAGGATCACTACACGATCGAGGGCACCGACCGGATCGTGGGCGACACCCTGGAAGACGATTTTGAAATCACCGTCACACGGCGACCGCCGGCTGCCGGCAAGTAACGCCGCCGAAAGAAGGAACCTCGTCATGCAATCGCAACAGCGACGCTATCTCACCTGGGCGGTCATCATCGGCTGCTCAATCGCCTGGTCGGGCATTGCCGAGGGACGCGGCGGCGGCGGCGGCGGTGGACGTGGTGGCGGAGGTGGTGGACGCGGCGGTGGCGGCGGGCGACCGTCGATGGGACACGTGGGTGGCGGCGGCGGGCGACCGTCGATGGGCCACGCCGGCGGCGGAAGTCGTCCCGCACCGCGGCCGCAGGCATCTCACGCCAATATCAACCGGCCTTCGATGGGACACGCCACGCGTCCCAGCACGCCATCGCGTCCGAATGTCGCCTCGCGACCAGCAGGCGGCTTCAGTCCGTCTGGCGGCGGCCGGCCGAATGTGTCGCGGCCTGCGACACGGCCCGGGGGATCCGCCGTGGCGAACCGACCATCGGTGCGGCCGCCCGGCAATGTCAAACCGGTCAGCCGACCGTCCTTGCCTGGCGGCGGAGTGGCGCCTGGCGGCGGAGTGGCCGGCGGCAATCGCCCCACACCGGGCGTCACGCCGGGCAATCGCCCGGATTTTGGCAACCGGCCAGGCGGCGGTGACCGGCCGAGCATCGGCGGGAATCGACCCGGCGGCGACCGCCCGAGTTTCGCCGGTGCAAATCGACCGACGACCTTGCCCGGCACGGTCGATCGTCCAGGTGGTGGCGGCAATCGGCCTGGTGGCGGCGGGAATCGACCGGGCGATGGCGGCCGGCCCGGAATCAATCGGCCGGGCACAGGCGATCGCCCTGTCATCGGCGGCGGCGGGAATCGGCCCGGCAACATCAACACGGGCAACATCAACATTGGCAACAACGTCAACATCAGCAACCGTCCGGGCAGCGGCAACGTCATTGGAAATCGTCCGGGCTGGGATCATGGCAACTGGAACCAACCCGGCTGGGGCTGGGGAGGCGGAGGTTGGGCCGGCAACTGGCACGATCACTGCATCCGTCCGCACTACGGCTGGTACAACGGCTGTTGGAACGGCGGCTATTGGGGGAGCAACTGGTATGCGCCGCTCGCTTGGGGCGCGGTGGGCTGGGGACTGGGCGCGCTGACCAGCGGTTGGGGATACGGCACGAGTTACTACAACCCGTACTATGCCGAGCCGGTGGCGGCGGCGAGCGTGCCCTACGACTACTCGCAGCCGGTGGTCGTCAATGAATATGCTGCGTCGGCTCCGGACGCTACCGGCGCCGCACCCGAACCGGCTCCCGAGACGCCCGCCACGGAGCAGGCGACAAAACTGTTCGACGAAGGGCTGGCGCTGTTCAAGTCGGCCGACTATCGCGGGGCGCTCGCCAAGTTCGACGCCGCGCTGGCGAAGCTGCCCGGCGATCCGGTGGTGCACGAGGTGCGCGCCGTCACTTTGTTCGCGTTGGGCGAGTACCAGCCTGCGGCGGCGGCGCTCAATTCGTTCCTGTCCAGTGCGCCCGGCATGGACTGGACGACGATGAGCAGCCTGTACGGCAACGCCGACGACTACCAGGTGCAATTGCGCAAGCTGGAGCAATACTGCCAGTCGAATCCGCAGGACGCGGCGGCGTATTTTGTATTGGCCTATCAGTATCTCGTCATCGGCGCCAAAGACCCGGCCGTGAGCGCGCTCAAGGTGGTCGTCAAAAATCAGCCTCAGGATTCCACGGCCAAGCGCATGCTCGACGCGCTTGCGCCGGCCGAACCACCGGCGGCGCCCGCGCCCGCCGCGGCAGCCATTGCGGAAGACAGCGCGCCAGCGACCGACCTGGTCGGCAAATGGCGTGCAAAGGCCGACAATACGACGATCGACCTGGCGATTACCGAGGACTCGCAGTTCACTTGGAAAGCCGCGCAGGCCGGCAAACCGGCGGTTGAGCTCAAAGGCCAACTACAGTCGACCAGCAACGAGCTCGTTCTGGAAAGCGCTGCACAGGGCTCGATGGCCGGAAGCGTCAAGTCGTTGGGGGCCGACAAATGGCAGTTCGTTCTCAACGGAGCGCCCGCGTCGGATCCGGGGCTGAGCTTCGCGCGCGTCAAGTGATGAGCGGCGGGGTATTCCCGAGGCGGCGCCCCCAGGTAGACTTGAAGCCGCAGGGGTTGTGACGCCCTGCGAAGCGCTCGGGGTGCCGATGTGCAGGACGGCCTACTGCCGCGCTTCGCGCTGTCCTTACGGCTGCGCGCTGGCCGCGGTAGCCGGACAAAGCTGGATCGAGGTTGCTATGCCCTCCGTTACACCGATCGGCAAGATGACGGTGTTCTACATCCCTTCGCACAAGCTCGATGCGCCGCGGCACGACGGCGATGGCAGCGCGCGCACGATCATTCACGAATTCCTGATTGCGCACTACAAGGCGTACACCCACACACCCTCTCCCGTAAAGGGATATTGGATGAGCGGCGGCGACGAACTGCTGCACGACGTGATGGAGCGATTCGAAGTTTCGTTCGAATCCGAGTCGGACTTTGAGAAGCTGATCGCCTTTTTGGCCAGGCTGTGCCACACGCTGGCCGAAGAGACGATTTATCTGACGCGCGGCGACGCCAGCTTTCTCGTGCAACGCTAGTGCTTACGCCAGCACGTCGGCCAGCACGTTGCCGGCGACGTCCGTCAGCCGGAAGTCGCGCCCTTGAAACCGGAACGTCAGCTTCTGATGGTCGATTCCCATCAGGTACAGAATCGTGGCGTGCAGGTCGTTGATGCTCACGGGTCGATCGACTGCCCGGTAGCCGAGCTCATCCGTGCCGCCGTAGGACATGCCGCCGCGAATGCCGCCGCCGGCGAGCCACATGGTGAAGCCGGCGATGTGATGGTCCCGGCCGTTGCCTTGCGCCATTGGCGTGCGGCCGAACTCGCTGCCGAAGACGATGAGCGTGTCGTCCAGCAGGCCGCGCTGCTTGAGATCAGTCACCAGTGCGGCAGTGGCCTGGTCCACTTCCGCTGCGCTGCCGGCCGAGTGCTCCTTGACCGAGCCGTGATGGTCCCAATCGCGGTGATAGAGTTGAATGAAGCGCACGCCGCGCTCCGCCAGCCGCCGCGCCAACAAGCAGTTCGAGGCGAAGGTGCCATCGCCTCCTTTCGTGCCGTAGAGATCCAGAATGCTCTGCGGCTCGTTGCGGATGTCCATTAACTCCGGCACGCTCGATTGCATGCGGAATGCCATTTCGTACTGACTGATGCGGGTGGCGATCTCCGGGTCGTCGACCGCCTCCTGCTCGAGACGATTGAGCCGCTCGACGGCGTCGACAATGTCGCGCTGTTGCGCGGCGTTCACGCCCGCGGGACGGCTCACGTAGAGCACCGGGTCGCCCGTGCTGCGGAACTCGACGCCTTGAAACCGGCTGGGCAAGAAGCCGGAGTGCCATTGCCGCGCGGCGATCGGCTGTTTCTGGCCGAACTTTCCGGTCGAGACCATGACGACGAAGCCGGGGAGCTCGTCGGTGTCGGCCCCCAAGCCATAGTTGAGCCACGACCCCGCGGCCGGCCGGCCCGCGATCATGGAACCGGTGTTCATGAACGTGTGGGCCGGGTCGTGATTGATCGCCTCGGTGTGCAGCGAGCGGATAATGCACATCTGGTCGGCGATCTTTTCGCCGATGTGCGGAAAGATGGAACTGATTTCCTGACCGGAGTTGCCAAATTTCTGGAAGGGATGCTGCGGGGCAAAACAGTTCAGTTTGGCGCCTTGCAATTGCGCGATTTGCTGCCCGGCGGTAATCGACTCGGGCATCGGCTGGCCGTTCATCTCGGCCAGCTTGGGCTTGTTGTCGAACGTTTCCAAGTGCGACATCCCGCCGGCCATGTAGAGCCAGATGACCCGCTTGGCTTGGGGCGCGAAGTGCAAGGGATTGACGACGCCGGTCCAACGGTCGGACGCCGCTGTCGCATCGCCGGCCAGGGCCGTTGCCCGTGTCGTGCCTCCCAACAGCGACGCCAGCGCCAGGCCGCCGATGCCGCGCGCCGAACGACCTAGAAGCGCGCGCCGCGTGATCTGCGATGCAGGGAGATAAGCCGATGTCATGGCATCAATACCTGGTCACCATTTCGTGCAGATTCAAAATTGTCCGGGCGACCGACGTCCAGGCGGCCAGTTCGGCCAGTTCGATATCGGTCGGCCGCGGCCGGGCACCGACCGCCAGCAGCTTCTCTGCGGATTCGGGATCGAGTCGGAACTGCTCGCGGTGCTTGCCCACGAGCTCGCCCAGCACGGCCGCCTCGTTGACTCGGATCGGCCGCGACAGGGCGCGCCGGAACGCGAACTCAAGCCGCGCGTCAGTGGTTGCGCCCCCTACGCGGACGATGGTTTCCGCCAGCGCACGCGCCGCTTCGACATACGTTGTGTCGTTCAGCAGCACCAGCGCCTGCAGCGGCGTGTTCGACCGCGAGCGGTCGGCCGTGCACTCTTCCCGGCTCGGCGCGTCGAACGCGAGCATGCTGGGGTGCAGGTACTGTCGCTGCCAATGCGTGTACAGCCCGCGGCGATACAACTCGTCGCCGCGGCCGTTGTGCCATTCGCGCATGGGAAAGTTCAGGTAGGCCCAATAGCCCGGCGGCTGATACGGTTTGACGCTCGGCCCGCCGATCCGCTCGATCAGCAGGCCGCTGACCGCCAGCGCGTTGTCGCGCACCGTCTCGGCGTCGAGACGATAGCGCGCCTGCCGGGCGAAGAGCAGATTGTACGGATCGCGCTCGCGCAAATCCGGCCGGTCTGAGCTTTGGCGATAGGTTTCGCTGAGGACGATCGAACGGACGACGTGCTTCACATCCCAACCGCTGTCCATGAATTCCGCGGCCAGCCAGTCCAGGAGCTCAGGATGCGTGGGCCATTCGCCTTGCGCGCCCAGATCATCCAGCTTGCGCGACAGCCCGGCGCCAAAGAACAGTCTCCACAGCCGATTGACGAACACGCGCGCGGTCAGCGGATTCTCGCGCGCGACCAACCAGTTGGCAAGGTCGAGCCGCGTGAGGCGCCGCTCGGCCGGCAATCCAGGCGGCAGGAATGCCGGCACGCCCGGCAGAACCACGTCGCCCGACTCATCCATCCAATTGCCGCGCGGCAGCACGCGTATCGGCCGCGCCTCGACGGCGTGCGTCACGAGTGTCGTGGGGATCTGTTGCACGAACCTGGTTCGCGCCTTTTCGTGCGTGGCGAGCGCCTTGCGATCTGGCTCGAGAGCCGGGGCGATCGATCGATAGTACGTAGCGAGTTCGCCGCGCTGCGCGTCATTGCGGTTGGCGGCGGGAATTGCCAGGATGTCGCGGACGGCGCGCGGGAGGCCCGCGCCGAGCGCTTTCACCGGACGCGGCGTACTGGTCACCGACAGTCGAAAGTGTCCGAGCGTATGCCCCCCGAGTCCTCGATTCTGCACGAGCACGACGGACAGCCGTCCGCCGGGGCCCGGCAGGTCGTCGCGCGTTTCGAACACGGCGTGGTTGGCGAGCGTGACTTCCTCGACCGTGGCCCAGCCCGAGAGCGGGCTCTCGTCACCGTCGATCGCGCCGGCGGCGGTGAGCCTGGCGTTTACTTTTTTCTTTCCTTCGCGCTGCTGGGCGAAACTCTCGCTGGCATTCTGCAGCCCCACGGGCGTCTCTTCGCTGCCTTCTCCAGCTCGATAGCGGACCAGGAACTCGGTGAGCATGAAGTTGCCGTTGGCGGCACGGCCGGCGCCCTTGCCCGGCAGCGATTCGTGCGGCAGCGTCTCGAGACGAAAACCGGTAACGCCGGGGGGAACGTTGTCGAACTTGAGCGTGTACGTATCCGTTTCCGGATGTGCCCCACTTACCAGGACCGACGCGTCGTCGAGGACTAGCAGCGTGGCGGCGCCCGCGGAAACGACCTCGACCGGCCGCAGGGGCGTCCACTCGATGGTCGGCGCGACCGCCCGCTCCCAGGCGACCTGCGCCGCTTCGAGTTGGGGCGTGGACGCAGCGAGCTTGTGCTTCATGGCGGCAATCTGGCCGTCCATTCGTGCAAGCTCGGCTGACTGGTCGGCAGAAGGAAGTTGAATCGAAGGTCCCCAGTTGCCGTCGACATTGGCGCCGGCATACAGCCCGCGCTCCTCGATATCGGCGAAGAAGGCCTCCAGGCGGTAGAAGTCGCGCGTCGCGAAGGGATCGAACTTGTGGTCGTGGCACTCGGCACAGCCGATGGTCACACCGAGCCATGCGCCGCTGACGTTGCGCACCCGCTCGGCGATGTATTTGCAAAGATATTCCTTGGGCTGCACGCCGCCTTCGGCGCTCATCATGCCCAGGCGGTTATAGCCGGAGGCGATTTGGTCTTCTGTCGTCGGCTGGGGCAGCAGGTCGCCGGCAAGCTGCTCGCGCGTGAACTGGTCGAATCGCTTGTTTTCGTTGAAGGCCCGAATCACGTACTCGCGAAACGGATAAACACTGACGGGTTGATCGCCGTGATAGCCCACGCTGTCGGCGTAGCGGACCAGGTCGAGCCACCACATGGCCAGGCGCTCGCCGTAGCGGGGCGAGTTGAGCAGCTCTTCCACCAGGTGGCGGTAGTTTTCCTCGGTCGGCGCGGCGGCGAAGCGCGCAACCTGTCCCGCACTGGGCGGCAAACCGGTCAAGTCGAACGCCACGCGGCGCGCCAAGGCAACCGGGTCGGCCGGCGCGGCGGCGGTCACGTGGTTGGCGATTTGCTTTGCGCGGATGAATCGATCGATGGGCTGCGCGCTGGCGTCGTGGGGAGGCGCGGTTCGCTGCACCGGCAGGAACGCCCAATGCCCCTGCCACGCGGCCCCTTCGCGAATCCACCGCTGCAACAACGCGATCTGATCGGCCGTGAGCTTCTTGGTCGAGTCGGCCGGCGGCATCCGCTCGGCGTCGTCGGTGGTGGCAATGCGGCGCGCAAGCTCGCTCTCGTCGAGTTTGCCCGGCACGATGGCCCGCGCTCCCGACTCCAGCGCGGCCAGCGCCGCTTCGTGTTTGTCGAGCCGCAGGCCCGCTTGGCGCTGCCCGGCGTCGGGCCCGTGGCAGGCGTAGCAGTTTTCCGACAGGATGGGGCGGATATCGCGGTTGAACTCGATGGCATCGGCGGCCAGCGCTGCCGGCGTGGATGCCACTAGAAAACCGACGACAATGGCCGCGATCCAAGGCGTGCGCATGCGAGTGTTTTCGATCGGCCTGGGCAAAGTGGGCGGGAGCTGCGGAGGGCGGGCTGGGAACTCCAGTGTCCTCAAAACCGCGCGCCGTGTCAAAGAGTTTTGCCGTGCGCCGGCCGTATGACACCGAGGAACTTAAAACGAATGTCAACTTGCGGTTGGCATCAGCTCGATCGGCAACAGCATGTTGTCAACGATGACCGGCTCTTGCTGGCCGGCCTCATTTACTTGCGCTCGGCGCACTTTGACGCCCCGCTGATAGTGCTCGAACGCTTTGAGCACCGTTAACGGCGCCGGGTATTGATCCATTGCCTCGGTCAAAAAGAAGGGCATCCACGTGATCTCGCTCTTGCTGAAGCGATCGTTCTCGTCGGGTGCACAGGCACAGATCACGATCGTATTGAGTTGCGAAATGCCTTTGACCCGCGCGGCTTGCTGTGTAAAGAAAGTCCAACGATCCGCCTGGCCCTTGGCCAACGCCAGCCCGCCGGAACGGCAGGCTTCGACCATGATCACGATTTGCCGGCCGGGCAGCTCCTGCAACCAGCGGGCCAGCGTGGTCTCGAGGATCATGCGGCCGCGCACCCAATTCTCATACTCTTCCGTGGTGCGCACTTTGCCCGGATCGTTGTCATAGACCGTCAGGTACGATTCCAGGCCGTCGGCGCGTTGCCGGTCGAGGCTGCGCACCTGGTTGCCATGCCCGACATAGAACACAAAGATGGTGTCGCCCGGCCGCGTTGCGTCGGGCAGCCATTGGGTGAAGGCTTCCTCGATGTTCGCGCGGGTCGATTGCTCGTCGGTTAAGAGCCGCGTGTTCTCCCGAGGCACTCCGCCGCGCTTGGCCAGCTCGGCGGCCAGATGCTCCGCCGATTGCTTCACCTCGGCGAATTCCGCGGCGCTTTTGGAATCTTGATACCGGTTTACGCCGATGTAGAGTCCGAATCGGGCCGGCTTGCGATCGGGCTGGGTCGATTCGTTCTTGGCGTGCGTTTGCAGGCGCACGCGGTGCTCGCCAAACTCGGCCGGCTGTTTGGCGATTCGTGCTTGCAGCGTGTTGACCAGTTCGGCCGATACCTGGGGCGCTGTGCCGGCAGAAGTATCCAGTCCGTCAAGTTCGGCAATCGGTTTGGTCGAGCAGAGCACTTGCAGCGCCTCGTCGCCGAAGGGCGCTCGCACGCGAAAGCGATACGGCTCGCCCGGCGCGGGAATGGCCACCTGCTCCTTGGCCTTGAGCAGGTTGTTGGGCCGGCCCTTGTTGGGAAACACCAGCCATGCCGTCTTGTCGGCTTGATGGTAGATCAGGTAGACGTGCGACTCACGCTCAGCCACGAATCGCACCCCTACCTTTTCGCCTTCGCGATAAACGCCATCCTCGTGGTCGACCGCCACGTTGGCCAGGAAGCCGGGCTGCGGATTCACCAGCGGCTGACCAGGCTGGCTCGGCGCATCGGGGGCCGGCGCGTCGGTATCGGTCACCGGCGGCTGGGGATCTGTCGGCTTGGGATCCGTGGGTTGCGGATCTGTCGGCATCGGTTCTGTCGGCATCGGTTCTGTCGGCATCGGTTCCGTCGGCTGAGGATCGGTGGGTTTTGGATCGGCCGGGCCGGAATCCGTCGGTTGCGGCTGTGGCGCCGCGGGCTCAGCACGCGGAGTTTGATCCGCGGCGGCCGGCGGGGCTTGCTCCGTGTTGGCGGGCTGGGTTTGCTGCGCGTCGGCGGCTGGCGCCTGATCTGTGTTAGCCGGTGGTGCTTGTTCGGCATCGGCGGCCGGCGCTTCGGTGTCGGGCGGCATGGGCGGCTGCGGCTCGTCGGCAACCGCAAGACTCACGGTCGACGCGGCCCAGAGCAGGCTGACGAACAGGCCGCGCCGGAAGCTGGTATGGTTGTGATTCATGGTCGCGGTTCCCCAGCAAGCGTTCGAGGTTAGGGTTTCAGCAAGGCGGGTTTTGTGCAGTAGTCGTAGTACACCGGCTCATGCCCTTTGACGGGCTCTCCGCCGTCGGCCGTTCGCTCTTTGTTCACCTGTTCGAAATACTGTCGCATGCGTTCGGCACAGCTCGCCGCGCCGTCGCGGAGCGTCAGGATGCCCGAGGTGCCGGCGATGCATTCCATCAGTCCGGCAGTCATCACGCTGTATTGGGCGTCGAGCCTGACCTGCGAAACGTCCTGCGTGGCACAGGCCGCCAGAATGGCCGTCTCGGGCTGTCCTAGATCCTTCAGCCGCTCCAGCTCCTTGTCGACGAAGTCAAACGGTTTCGCGCTCGGCAACAGGCTCTTCTCTTGCGTGGCGAAGCCGCCGGCGTGGCAGACATCGAGGATGACGATGATCTGCCGGCCCGAGAGTGCCTGCAGCCAATGTCCGAACAGATCGTCGGAGACTCCCGTGCCGCGATTGAGCACTTCGATGGCCTTTTCCGGCGAGGGCGAACGGCGAGCGACCTCGCGGATCACTTCCAGGTAGCCGGCGAGCCGCTCGGGCACGGGCTGGCCTTCGTCCTGGTATTGCTTCTCGAGCTTGAGCATGCCGGCCACGGCCGCGCCGCTCAGAAAGTCGTGGGTCAAGAGAATCTCGTCCTGGCGATCCTGCTCGTCCCCGTTGTCGTCGGGAATCTGGCCGCCGTGACCGGAGAAGTAGATCATCACGGTGTCGCCGGGCCGCGTGACGCTCGGCAGCCACTTGGTAATCGCCTGCTCGAATTGAGCGCGGTTGGCTTCGGCGTTGGTGTAGATGCGGGCGTCGTCCAGGCGGCCGGCCTCACGCATCAGTTCGACCATGCGCCGTGCATCGCGGTGGCAACAGGGCAGGTTCATGCCCTGCTTTTCTTCGGAGGCCGCCTTGGCTTCCTCGTTGAACTCATACTCCGAGACGCCGAAGAACACGCCCACCCGTTTCGCTCCGCGAGCTGCTTCTGCGCGGTCGTGGGCATAGGTCAGGATTTCGACCTGGTCTTCGGCCCACTCGGTCGGCTTCTCTTCACCGATCTCCACCTCGATGCCCTTGATCTCCTGCTTCGACAGGGGAATGAACTGTTTGGTGCGCGTTTGCTCCTCGGAGATATTCTCCAGCGGCTGCTTCGACGCAATGACCTTGAGCACTTCTTTGCCAAACGGCGCGCCAATCTGCCAGCGGAAGCGCACGTCGTCGGCCGGCACCTGCACGGCCTGGCGGGCCTTGACGAAGTTGTCGGGCTGGACCTTGTTCGGAAAGATCTGATAGACCTTGCCGTCGGCCTGCTTGTACAGCACGTACAGATAGGCGTCGACTTCGCAGTTCACCCGGCACACGATGCCGTCGCCCTCGCGATACTCGCGATTGCTGCGGTCGACGTCGACGCGCACCAGAAACGAAGGCTCCGTTTGGCGGATTTCCTCCGGCTCGCCGGTGGGCGGCGACGCGGCGCCCGGCGGGTCTGCCAGGGCTGCCGAGGCCATCCACAAAACCAGAGACACGGCCAGTGATTGCTTGGCGATCGACATGCGAATCCAGCTCCTCGGTTGGGCTGGTCCCAGCGGGCGGGACCGAGCGTTCGATGGTGTTCTGCTAGAGAGGACGCACGGTCCAGGGCCGGTTGCGCGCGGTTTCGTAAGAAACGTCAAATTCGCACGGGCTGGGGTCGGCGGCGGTGCCGCTCGCGGCCAGGATTCCGCCGCTTGGGCCGGCACGCCGCTGCCCTCCCGCCGCGGGTTGTTATTCACCCTCGACGTAGTGAATGTGCACCACACCGAGCAGGTTGCCGACTTTGTAACCCTCGGAAGCGTCGAAGCGAGTTCGCCTTTTGTCGCCCGGCCCAATCGCGATGCGGCGGGGACCGCCGGCGACGTCGTAGAACGCGGCCGTGATTATCCCGATCTGTTCGGTGAACTTCTGGCGGGCCGCCAGTCCCTCGTTCGCGTCGACCAGCTTGAACTCCACCATTTCACCGTTCAAGTCGGCGTGTCCGTTGTTGTCCACGCGGGTAACGAAGCCTGCGATCGCATATTGCTCTTGATTGGGATGCAGCTCCCACGTGCGGGCCTCCTCGAGGCTCACTCGCTTGCCCCACTCCACGGTCGTGACGCCCTTGGTGTCCAGTTTTTCGGGCAGGGTGTTGAGGCCGTCGACCAGCAGCCGCAGCATGGCCGGCTGACGATCGGCACGACGGTCGTCGATCCAAATCTGGAACACCTCTCCTTTGCGCAGCTTGACGATGTAGTCGTTTCCTTTGACTTCCCCCTTGCGCTCCTTGCCGTCGACCATCAGATACACGCGGAAGGGGAATTTGGGATCGTTTTGCGGATGCTGCTGCTGCGCCTGCTCGTCCAAGTGCTGGATGACCTGCTCTTCAGCGGAGGTCGAGGAGCTGCCGGGCGGCTCGGGAATCCGGTCGTCAGGGCGTACGGCGGCGCTGCGGCCTAACATGGCCCATTCGGATTCGGAGATGAAGGCCGTGCCGCCGACCGAGGCGATGGTCTCGTCGCCGTTCGTTTCGACAACTTTGCACTGCAGGTTGATCAGGCTGCCAGCGCGGCCGCGTAGCACGCCGTGGGCCAGCACGGGCATGCCGTCGGCCCGATCACCCAGCGCTTTAAGCGCTTGGCTGGATTCCAAATCCTGCACGCCGAAATTGCCGTCGGCGAGCGCTTCCTTGAGGCGCTGCCGGGAAATAACGCTGAATCGGCCGGTTCCCAGGTCGGTCAGGCGGCGCTCCATGTCCTCGGCGCAGTAGGCGCCCAGCAGGCCGAAATTAGAGCCCAGTACTTCGTCTCCGCCGGGAGTGATGTTCGTGAATTCGACCACACCCACCTTGCTGAATTGCCGGTCGGCAACCGCGTCGGCCAGTTGCTCGGCCATGTCGGCCAGCACTTGCTTGAGCGGTTGCGGCTTGAGGCGCACCACGACGGGCACGCCGTCGGTTCCCGACCGGACGATGCGCACCGGCTTCTGGACGCGGGGGAAATGCTTTTGCGCCGTGGTGCTCACCAGCCGCTCGACGTATTTGAACAGCTCGTCGATGTCGACCTCGCCGTCGCCATTGGCGTCGGCGTGCCCCTTCAGGCCCTGGTTGAGCCAATAGCTGAACAGCGACTGGCTTTTGTCTTCCCAAATCTGGCTGACCTGGTCGGCCCGGCTGCTGGCCAGCGTGACAACCTTTTCCAGCTCTTCGAATTTCTTGCCCAGGTCGCTGGCGGCGACGGCCGATTTGTCGTCGTTGCCCTTCTCGGAGCCCGCATGGCAGGCGTCGATCAACAGCAGCTTGAAATCGGCCGCGCAGCCGGCGATCTGCTCGCGCAGCCATTCGATGGAAATGCCGGTGGCTGCCGGATTGTCCGGGTCGATGTCCAGCGGAGCCAGGTACATTCGGCCGTCGGTATCGCGAAAGCCGTGGCCGCTGAAATACACGATGAGCGTGTCCTTGGGGCCGAGCTTCTTGAGCCACGTCGCCAGCTCCGCGGTCAGGTTGGCCTTGAGCGGCCGCAGTTTTTCGTTCGTCGACTTGTCGGTCATTTCCAAGATGTGTTCGCGATCCATGCCCCCGCGCGAACGCAACGTGGCACCCACCTGGTGCACGTCGTTGACCGTGAACCGCAGCGGGTTGGCGCGCAGGTATTTCTCGCAGCCGATCAGCAAGGCCCATTGCGTGCCGGGCTTCTGAGAGGAGTCGGCGGTGGCGTCCTCGGCCGAGGCGCGCGAGGCGCCGGCCAGCAGCGTGCAGGCCAAGAGCGAGCAGACTGCCAGGGGGACGCACCGGCGTCGATCGTGCAAAATTGCGTTCATTGGTTTCGAACTCCTGCGGGGGGCGTCGGCCATCGTGCGGCACGGCTGCCTGGGGTCAGTAATGGGTCCGGTTTCAGTGCGGGGCGACTTGTTCTCCCGTCAGAGAGACGCGCCCGCATGAACGAGTTGCGCGCTATCTTCATTTTTTTGCCGGGGCGACTGGCTGGGGCCGGTACCGCCCATCCGCCCACAAAACGCTGGCCTGGCCGCCGACGCCAGCCATCCCGCAATTTTGCAAGCGGCATCACGGCCAGGTCAACAAATAACTGGCCGCAGAGCAATCTGCCAACGAAAAAGCCGCCTGGACCGAAAAAGTCGCTGGGATCCTGGCAGCGGTTTTCAAAACCCTCGAACCCAGAATCCGTCACAAACGGCTACTAGCGGCGCTGCTAGCCGGTGCGCGGGTCGGCCAGGCGGCCGACGAACAGCGAGCCCCCGCTGGCCGTGTCGTAAATCACGAATAGGAACGGGTGGTCGGCCCGGAACTCGACCGTGTTTCCGAGGAACGACTTGGGGGCCATCGTGACGGCGGCAGCGGCAGCGGCCTGTGAGCCTTGCTCGTCAACCGCGATCCACGCCCGATGCACGAAGTCCCCAATGAACAGGTCATGCTGCCGGCTGATGCCGCCAAAGTCGGCCGCGGTCCCGAACGCAGCGGGCATGCCCATCTCGGCCAGAGGGTTCTTGAGCGAGCCGGACCAGTCGATCTGGAAACTGGGAATGCTGGCGACGACGTCGGCGGCGGTCAGACGGCGAACCCATTTGGCGATCAATCTGCCAGAGAGCGCACTTTCCACGCCGGACAGATCCGCCGGCTCGTTGGGTAGCACCACCAGCATGGCCAACCGCTGATCCGCATACGGGAGTTCAAGGATTTGTACTTTTCCATCCCGACAGTGGCGCAGCCGCGCGCGCAGGGCCATTGTGGGCACGCTGATCTGCTCGGTATCCGCTGGTCGAAAAGCCGCCGGGGCCGTTTCCTCGCGGTCGAACAGGAAGGCCCAGTCGCCGCGAAAATACAGCGCGCTCGTCAGCAGCAGCCGCGTGTCCGCCGACGGCGATCCTGCCGCGATCAGCTCGCGAATTCGCTCGTGCGTGAGCGTGGCGGCCCAGCGATTGACGCGTTGTCGGGCCGCCTGCGCGTCGCCGGCAAAATCGACTTGTTCCAAGTGCGCGCCGTACCGGTCGCGCGCCAGCGACACGAAATCTCGCGCCAAGGAATCGCCCGTTTGGATCCACAGCGCACTGCCCAACTGCAGCCCACCATGCGCGGCCTGCGTGTCGCCCGGGCACGAGCCAATTTGCTGCAGCTCTGTCAACAGTGCGGCGAGCGCCGCGTGCTGCGTGCCGCCAGGTGCCAGGTGGAGGACGCCGGCCATTTGTTCGAGCGTGGCGCCGCGCGCACCCTCCGAGGTCAAGGCCAGGATCGACTCCAGGCTCAACGGTGAAACGACGATATTTCCAGGCTGGCGTGCCAGCTGCCGATACAAGTCCAGCCCCATCGCTGTCACGCTGCGGCCGGCTCTCGATCTATCGTCGGCCGGCTCGGCAACATCGTGCATTGCGGCGATGTTCTCGAGCGCGGCGATTCGATAAGTCTGTCCCGCCTGGATGTCGAGCGCCTGCTCTTCGTGCTCGTCGGCGAACTGGACCTGAACACGGCAGCGATACGTTACGCCCGGCGAGAGTTGACGAAACGTGAACCGGCGATGCTGGCCGAAATCCCGCCCATCGATCACGACATTCGCCTGAGCGGGCGCGTTAACCTCCAACACACACGTGCTCGGCCGCTCTCGCGAGCGCGTGCCGGCCACAACCGCCGATGCGAGCGCCGCGACCAGGCAACTCAGGCACACCAGGGCGGCGACGGCCCGCTTGTGCGATCGTATTTTCCGTATCATTCGGTCCTCTTCGCTGTGAGCGCGCACGATCATCGGGCAGGTGCCAACTCGGAGAGCACCCCGTGTTTTAGACGCACACGGCGCAGGTTTGTTGCGTGAAAACTGGCGGAAATGTGCAGCTTCCGCAGGCAACTACCGTGGCCCGACAAGAACCAGGCTGCTCCAGTAGAAGGGATTGGCCCACTTCTGTTCTTTGCGGACTTGCTTCTTTGCGTCGTGCAAGGCCTGGGCGTAGTCGCGGCTGTTGCCGGCCTTGACGCGCTCGGCCAGATAGGAGGCAAAGAAACTGACGAGCGTCGCCCCGGCCTCATCATCGACCACCCAATTGCTGGCCACGACGCGGCGAGCGCCCGCCACCAGGAATCCGCGTGACAGGGCCCACACGCCTTCACCCTGTTGTTGCGGGCCGTAGTTGGTTTCGCAGGCGCTCAGAATCGCCAGTTCGCAACCGGCCAGGTTCAACTGATAGATCTCCGACATCGACAAGAAGCCGTCGTCGGCAGGATCGCCGGCATTGCCCGGCGTGACCGCCAGCGTGCCGAAGAAGTTGCCGTAGTTCTGGTCGGCCATGCCGTGGCAGGCCAGGTGAATGATGGTGCGGCCGGGCGCCTCGCGGCGAATGGCCGCCTCGGTGGCTCGCGGACCGATGAGCTTGGTGCTGGCCATGCCTGCCTTGTCGAACATCTGCTGCACCCAGTTGGCTTCCCAGCCGGTGAACGGCAGTCGCGAGAGTCCGGCCCGAAACAAGTCGGCCGACCGCGTAAGGCCAAGGGCGCGATCGACGGCGTCGGTGCGCGCGGCCACCTGCGGATAGCTGGGATCGCCCAAGGCCAAGATCGACTCGCCGCCCGCCACGGCCGCCGGCGACTCGCGCCGGGCCAGATTCGCCAGCACGGCGGCCGAAGGTGCATACGCGATCGGCGGACCAACGTCGAGCAGGTATTGCGGGTCGTCACCGGCCGAAGTAACCAGCGCCTCGAAAGGCAATAGGGCCAGCGGACCGTCGGGAACGATCACCAGCCGTTTGATCGAACCGTCGACCAGTGCTTGCACTTCCGCCGATGGTATCAGAACTTTCCAGAGTGCGGCCAGCTGCTCGGCCTGGTTCGCACCGTCCGGCCGCGCGAGCGCCGGGAGCACGCCCTGTTTTTCATCCTGGAGGATCCGCACCAGATCGCCGCGCGTCAATCGGCCCGGCTCGATGCCTAACGTCTTGGCCGACGGCTCATCCACGGTCAACTCGACGACGCGGGCCTCGTGGGGCCGAATCACCACCACATACGAGCGGTCGGAGGCGAGTTGATAGGAAAGCAACAGCTCACCCTCGCCCACGAGCGATTGCTGCACGTCTGCCAAAGTAATCGTCTGCCGGTCGCCGCTGAGCAATTGACGGTACGCGGGACTGGCCTTTTTGATCTCCGTCGAATGGTCGTACAACCGCTGCCGAGCGATGAGCACCGCCTGCACCGCCTCTTTGCGCTGTGCGAGCAGCGGCGCCTCGGGCGCGGGACCAAGGTCGGGCAGGTTGGCCAGTTGCGTTTCGGCCTCCGTGAGCGCTTGCCGCAGTTGAGTTTCCCGGGCCAGCAGCCGAGCGCGCTCTTCCGGAGCGATGCCGTCCAGCAGATCGAGCCCCTTGAGCTGCAATTCCTCGAGGTACGTCCGAGCCCGCACGTTCTCGATCGCGGCAAACGCGCCAGCGACGTCCCCGGATTCGGCCTGCCACTCAACCATCAGCTCGTATTGTCCGGCGAAGGTGCTGAACAGGTCGGCCCGCTCGCGCTCGGCGCCGCTGGAGTAACTTCGCTCGAGCTCAACCTGTTCGATCGACTTGGCGAGCAGCTGCAAGGCTTTCGGCTTCTGATTCGTGGCCCAGGCGACGATCGCCTGCACACGATACAAGTCGGCCAGCAACACGGGCGACAGCGGCACTTGCGCGTGAATTCGCTCGACCCGGTCGGTCACCTCCAGGGTTGCCTCCGGCGAGACACGTCCCCGGACGTGCGCCAGTTCGAGCAGGGTTGCCACGTATTGTTCGTGCGTCGGGCCGACGGTTTTTTCGAGAATCGCCAGCGCCTGCTCGAGCGCGGTTTCCGCCTCGTCCGGCTTGTTTTGCTCCTCGATCGCGTCGGCCAGGTGACGAAGCGCTACGGCGTGGGCGGTCGTGCCCGGCACGAACTTCGCATACGAATCGACGGCTCGACGCAGCAGTTTTTCCGCTTCCTGGTGCTGGCCGAAGGCCGTGGCCACGCGCCCCAGCGCCGCCACGGAATCGATTGTTTGCGGATCGTCAGGACCCAGGATCTTTTCGCGAATCGCCATCGCCTGGCGAACGTAGGACTCGGCATCGGCAAACTGCCCGTGCTCGTAGCACACGACGCTCAAGTTGTGCAGCTTCGCGGCGGTGTTGGGATGTTCCCAACCATCGGCGGACACCGCCAGCTTCAGGGCATGGCGATACAGCGATTCGGCCACGTCGTATCGCCCACGCGAGCGATACAAATTGCCCCAGTTGTTGTAATCTCGGGCCAGGTTCGAAGTGCGGTGGCCGGGTGGATTCTCGTTGCGTGCCAGCCGCTCTTGCAGTTCAATCCCCTGGCGAAACGTAGCATCGGCCAGTTCAAACTCGCTGAGCCAGCTATAGGCCTGCGCCAACTCGGCGGTCGCATTGGCGAGGAGGTCGTCCAGGCCGAACTTGTTGCCCCAGGTGATGGCGTTCTTGAAACAATCGACCGCTTGCGTGTAGTCGCCAGCCAATCGGTGGCACTGCCCCATATGGACGAACTCGATGCCGAAGAGCTGAATATACTGCAGCCGGAATGCTTCGCTCGTCGGCTTAATGCGCGACAAGAGCTCGATGCACTCCTGATGATAGGCAGCGGCTTCCTTGAAGCGGCCGATCCGCGCCAGGCTATCGCCGACGACGGCCAGCGCCGCCGGCACGAATTCCGGAGCCGAGCGTTTGGCCAGCACCAACATTTGTTCGCCGACTTCGGCGGCTTCGCGATACTGGCCGGCGCTCGCCAGCGCGATCCACTGTTGGTTGAGCCGGTCGAAGGCCGTGCGGTCGGCCCGCTCATCGGCCGCGCCCACGCCAGCGGTCAAGACCATCGCCGCGAACAGGCTCGTGGTGAGTACCCATTGCAGAAGGCTGCGCGTGTTCATGGCAATATCCCCCTACGCCGGCCCGGCGGGCACCGGCATGCTGGTGGCCAATTTTAGCTAACCACCGCGCGGCTGACACGCACCGCGGGCGATCCCGGCGGGCCGATCCGGCGATCTCGTGCAGGTCGATGCCGCCGCTGCGCTGCCGAGAGACCTTTTGCAATGTGGGCTGAGCGGCCAGTGAGAAACCAGCGCATGATGGAGCTCCTGCAAAGCTTGCCAGACCCAGTACGGGGTCGTGATTCTGTTGGTAGCGCCAGACCCTGCCTGGCACGCTGGATGGGACGCACCCCATGGCCGCGGTTGCGCAAGAAACTGCGGATTACCAGGAAAAACGACCCGGGCCGATCCACCTAACTCGCGAGCAAGCTTGAATTTGGAGGCGTCGCACGACTAGAGTAATTTGCCGGCCCGGCGGAGCGGCCGACAGTCGGACCCCCTGCGCAACGATGGTGACTTTGCGCGTCTTCAACTATGGGCAGCAGTTCCCAGATGTTTCCGCCGGCGACCGCAGTCGAATGGATTGCCATCCAAGAGGCTGTCGATCCTGCCAGTGCCGCGCAACGGCACGCTGCATGGGTCGAGCGGTTTGGCGGTCTGTTGCGTGAGTTGTCCAACGGGGTCTGCGACCAATGGCCGCCTGACGAGAGCCAGTTCGTGCACTACGGTCGCCGCGTGTGGATGTGCCTGGAGCATCATTGGCGTCGCATGGCCGCGATTGCGCCATTGACCTTCGACGAAGTGTGCGCACGATTCGAGCGAGGCGATATTGGCGTGCGCGTGGGCGAGGTCAACCTCTTGGCGGAAGTGATGCTGGCCCAAGCCCTGGAGTTCAAGCAAGCGAAGGCGGCATTGATGTTCGAGACCCAATACATGCCGGACGTACGACGGATCGCCCGGCGCTCCGGCGGCGAGCGGGCCGCGGACTCGGTCGAGAACCTGGCCGCCGACCTGATCTTGCCCCGCGAGCAGAAACGGGGCGGGGAGCTTGCGCCGCGCATCGCCAGCTACCAGGGACGGACTTCGCTGCGAAGTTGGCTGCGGACGGTTGTCGTGCATCGCTGGATTAGCACGGCGCGCAAAGCGCCGCACCTCGCCATCGCGCAGGCCGACGACGTGGCCGATCCCCGCGCTGCCGCTGCGCCTGGTATCAATGAATGCGAAGAGTTGCTGCGGCCCATTTTCACACAGGCTGTGAACTCGATCGATGCCGAGGATCGCCTGCTGATCAAGATGCTCGTGCTTGACAACGTGCAGCAGGCGTCGCTGGCGCAGTCGCTGGGCGTGCACACCGGCAACGTGACGCGGCGGCGGCAGCGGGCACTCGAGCAGATTCTGCTGCACGCGAGCAGCGCTGGCCGTCGCGATGGATCGTCGCGGTTTGACGACTGCCTGGAGACGATCCTCACCGGCGGTGATCGCGATTTGCGCCAATCGTTGGCCGGTGCATTGGCCGGCGCGCTCCAACCAGAGTCCAAACGCGCGGGCGAAGGAGTCGAACCGTGAACCTGCCCGGCGAACATGAAAGCGAACTGCTGCGTCGCCTGCTCATGCGCGCCGAGGAAGGTGCGCACGCCGAGCACATCGACCATGAGTTGATCGCGCAGTTTGCAGAGAACGCCTTGCCGCAGGCCGAACGACGACGCGTCATCGAGCACCTGGCCGATTGTTCCGAGTGCCGCCGCGTAGCCAGCAGCCTGCTGAACCTGGCAAGCGCGGAGGGCACGACGGATAGCGTGGATGGGCCGACGATCCGGCTTGCCGCCGCCGAGCCCGAGCGGTCGTTCGTCAGGCGCTACGGAGTGTTGGCACTGGCAGCTTCGTTGCTGGTGGCCGTGACGATTGCCCTCAGCAGTCGACGCACTTCGAGCGATGTCGCCGAGCGTGACGCGTACGACAGCGCCCAACGCCTGTTGGCTGCGAGCAATTTCACCGAGGCGCGAAAGGTCGTTTCCGACGCGGCGCTGCGCGGCACTCGCTCCGACCGTTTGCAAAGCCTCGACGCCCAAGCGGCGCGGCAGATGCCGGCCACGCTCGCCCTGGCTCAGGCCGGCCGGCTGACCGATTTTGGCGTGGACGTGTCGGGCGCGGTGGCGCGCGATCTGTCGTCTGAACTGACCCAGGGTCTGGCAACCGCCAGGCAATCTCTGGCGGGCATCCAGGGCGATGATTTGGAATCACTGGTCAATCGCGGTCACGTTGCGTTGTCCGAAGGCCGCGTAACGGACGCACTGGCCGATTTTGACAAGGCCACGGCGCTGGCACCACGCGATCCGTTCGGCTGGCTGGGTCGTGGGCTGGCGAATTATCTGGGCGATCACTTGGATGCCGCTGAGAAGGATTTTCGTCGGGCGATCGCTCTTTCGCCAGATTCGGTCGCCGCGCATTTCAACCTGGCGATGACGCTGCAGGAGCAAGGTCGAAAGACCGACGCCCTGGCAGAGTGGAATCGCTTGCTGCACATGAAACTGACGGAACCGGAACGAAAACAAGTCGAGCGGGCCAGCGGCCTGTTGCAAGCGCCATGAAACGAATGGGGCTGACTTTCGCACTGACCTTGCTCGCGGCGACAGCTTGCCGTGCCGGCGAGCGCTATGCGCTGGTCATCGGCGTCAACGAGTGCCCGCAATTTCACCTGGAGGGCGGAGCCACGGCGCGTCCGCTGCGTGGGGCGGAAAGCGATGCTGACGCGGTGGCCAGCGCGCTCGAGAAGCAATTTGGATTCCCGGCCGCCCATATCGAGCTCATTAAGGGCCCACAGGCCACATATGAGGCGATGAAAGCGGCTTGCGAGCGATTGCGGAAGAAGGCGCGTCGCGGCGATTGCGTCGTGCTCCACTACAGCGGGCACGGCACGCAGTTGCCTGATCGAGCGCCGTTTGATGAAGCGGCCGACAAGCTGGACGAGGCGTTGTGTTTGGCCAATGCCACCGACGCGGGAGAGAATCTGCTTATCGATGACGAGCTGGGGGAATGGCTCGACTCGATCGAGGCCTCGGAGCTCACCGTGATCCTCGACTGCTGCCATGCCGGCACAGGCACCAAGGACACGCAAGACGATATCGTCGCTCGCTACCTCCCTTTTCCTGGCGTCGGCAAAGCCCGGCAGCCCCAGACCCCTTGGCGCGAGCTCAAGGGCTCGACCAAAGGCCTGTTCGGCCGACGGACTGCTTTCTTTGCCTGTCAGCCCCGCGAGCAAGCCTACGAGCGGCGGCTGCAAGAGGAAGGTACGCCGGCCCGAGTGGGACAGTTTACGCACTATCTGCTGCTAGGGCTTACCTCAGGCCAGGCCGACGCCGACGGCAACGGCAAGGTCAGCAATGCGGAGGCTCTCGAATTTGCCCGCACGCAGCTCGACAATCGCTTCAACCGTGGCCGCGAGCCCGATGCTCGCCAACAGCCGATCTTGGACAGCGACGACCCCGACGCGCCGGCCATTGTCGGCAAGTTGCCGTAGTCGAGCATTCGCAAGCTAGGGGGTAAAGCTACCGGTCACGCTTGCCCGGGGTGGCAAGTGAGCGCTCGCCCTGGGGCCGCCTGTACACGGGCCCGCACGCGGCTACCTGGCAGACGATCTCAGTCCACCAGCCAACACCGCGACCAGTTCTTCGTCGATTCTCCAATCCTCGTCGGCTGGAGCGTCATTGGCGTCGTGTGGCCAGTCGAACGAGTTTTCCAGTGCCTGTCGGCTGAGGTCTTCGATCGACAAGACCGACGGCTGCGCTAGCCGGCGTGGCCGCGAATCGATGGGCACGCGTACCGCCAAGGGCACGGGGTCGGACTTTTGCGCCAAGGCCGAGGCGATGGCGTCGATATCCAGGCCATCGCTGAATGACTCCGAGTCGCCGATGTTGATGCGAGCCAGTGCCCCGAGATTGGCCAGCGCCGTGGTTCGATCCCCTGACGTCGTGATCGTATTGTCCCGATCGATATCGTAGACGCTCGTGATTCCGGCAACCGGGGCGACGTTGCGGGCGATCTGCAGCACGTCGGAGCTGACCACGGTAGTGAAACTCGTGGCGTTGCCGCCGCCTGTGTCACCGACCTTGTTGCCCCAGTACGAGACGTCGCTGGTGCGCAACCCGGTGTTGGCGGTGGGCAGCACTTCCACACGGAGCCAAGAATTTTTGATCGCGCCGTCCTGCCACACGATCACGACGCGATCGGTTCCGTCGGCGCCAGCGCCCGGCCGCACTGCCACCGCGAGCGGTGCCGGCGCTGTCACCCAATTGTTCGGCGAGTTGCTGTTGCCCATCGTGAACCGGAAATCGCCGGCGCCGATCGCCGCACTCACGTCCGCGTCGGCAATATCGAACAGGATGCCGTTGATGCCGCGCGAGTAGTTGGAGATGTTGTCGTAGACTGCCGGCCCCGTGCCCGGCAAGTAGGCGGTCTTGTCCGGCGCAATGGCCTGGTCATCGTCGCCGTTGATCAACGGGTCTCGGTTGTCGAACGCGGAATTGTTGTAGAACAGGTGACGCCCGACGACCGTAGGCGGACGGACAACGTTGATTTGGAAGGTTTCGAAGTCGGTGCCGTCCAGCGTGTCGGTCACGCGGACCGTAATGTCGAACGTGGCCGGGCCTTGGTTCGCGGGGGGCGTCGCGGTGAACACACCGGTGTCCGGATCGATGGCGGCCCAGGCCGGCGCCCCCGGATCGAGACTGAACGTGAGCGTCTGGGCGGGCAGGTCGTCGTCCGTGGCCAGCGGCTGGAAGGTCAGTGTTTCCTGCGGCTCGACCGACCGATTCGAAAGCGCCGCCAGCACCGGCGCCTGGTTTACCTCTTGCACCGTGACGTGGAACGTCCAGGTGCCCGCTTGTTCGGGCGTGCCATCGTCGGTGGCCACGACTGTCACATCGTACTGGCCCGGACCTTGCTCTTCGGAGGGCGTCCACGTGAAGTGACCGGTCTGGGGATCGATGTGGGCGCCGGCCGGCGCGCCTGGTCCCAAGTTGAAGGTTATCGTGTTGGCGGGCACGTCGGAGTCGGCGGCGAAAGCTGCCAGGCTCAACTGTTGTCCCTCGCCAACTGTCTGATCCGCGATGGGCGTGATCGTCGGTGCGTTGTTGGCCTCGCGGACGGTCACCGTGAACGTCAACTCGTCGGTCATGATCGGCGAGCCGTTGTCCTTGGCGATCACCGTGATGAGATACGTGCCGGGCCCTTGCGACTCCAGCGGAGTCCAGCGGAACAAGCCCGTTGTCTGATCGAGAATCACTCCGGCCGGCGCCTCTGGTCCGAGGAGATAAACGCGCGCGTCGGACAGCTCCGGATCTGCGGCCGTGACGGTGAACGACAGCTCCTGCCCTTCGTCGATCGCGTGGTCGGCGATGGCGCCCAGCACCGGCTGGCTGTTGATGCCCAAGTGATCGCCGCCGGGCTGGCCGTCCCGGTCGCCATCGAGCCGCAGACCGGACAGGTCGTGGATGCTCGTGTCGCCGCTGACCTTGAAGCGATACCGGCCGTGCGGCAGCACGCCGCCGGCGACCACGACATCGAGCGTCACTTGCAAAGCGCCTGCCGTGTAGTGCGGCACCAGCACGTAGACGGTGTCGTCGCCGTCGCCAAACAGCAAGTTTGCGCCGGCTTCGCGCAGCTCGTAGTTTCCAGCGGCGTTGGCGTCGACCGGATCCAACGGCTCGCTGAAGTCAACCAGGATGTTGGTCGATCGATTGCCTGGAGGGCCCTGCGTGCGCACCTCGCTGGCGACGACGGTGGGCGGCGTCGTATCCAGCGATGAGCCCTGATACTCGTGCGCGCCCAGGTCGACATACGCCAGGTTTGCCGGCGTGCCGAGATTGGGCGAACCGGGATCGTCGGCCCGCGCATTGCCGTCGCGGTCGAGTGTGGGCGCCAGGCTGCCGTCGGCACGGTCGATGGCGGGCGAGCCGCCCAGCAGGTGGAAGTTGTCGTCGATTCCGCCGTCGTAGTTGTCGGCCACGCGGTAACCGAGCACGTTGTCCGAGCCGTCGTGGTCGACGAACTTTGGATCGGCCGAGGCGCTGGCCGCGTCTTGAGCGGATGCCGTCTGCCAGTCCGTCAGCGTGTGCCGACTGACGTTACCCCAGCGGCCGATGTGGGCATTGGGATCCGGGCCCTGGAAGAGCAAGTTGTTGTTGCTGGTGAAGCCTGTCTGGCTGTTGGGATCGACCGAGATGGCGAAGCCCGAGTCGATCCACACGATGTTGTTGCGGAGACGAACGTTGGTCGCGCTGTTTTGCAGGCGAATCGCCTCGCCCACGTTCTGGTAGACCGTGTTGTTGACCACCAGCGGGCCAGGACTGGCGGACGACTGGATAATGAGGCCCTGGTTGGTGTTGGCGTAGACGACGTTGTTGGCGATCGTGCCGTTCTGAAGGCTGTCGCCCTGGATGCCGATGGTATTCGAGTACACCTGGTTGCCGGAGACGGTGCTGCCGCCGAACACCTGAATTCCCCAGTGACTGTTGCGGAACACGCGGTTGCCAAGGACCTTGTTCGAGGCGCCGGAGGCGGCCGGACGAATGCCGTCGTAGTTGTCGAAGACGGTGTTGCCGATGATGTCGTTGCCGCCACCGACGATGCCCGCGGCGCCGGTGGTCGTATGTCCGAAGACCGTGTTGCCGCTGATGACGACGCCGGGGGAACCCGTGCCGCTCGTGCCGCCCTGGATCCCGGCGATCGTGTTGTCGTGCACGCGGTTGTTGCTGATCGTGCTGCCGGTGGCGGTCTCGATCTGAATGCCGGTCGGGTTGCCGAACACCTCATTGCGATCGATGATCGCTCGCGGGCTGCGGATCAGCACACCGAAGGTGGAGCTGGCGCTGCCGGTGACGTTGTGCACGCGGCTGCCCAGCAAGCGGAAGTCGTCGTTCCCCGTGTCGACCAGGATTCCGTAGTTGGGCGAGAATGGCGAGGTGGTCATGCCCACGAAGCCGAAGATGTCGCTGTTCGAGATGGTCAGGCGCAGCGTGCCCGACGCGGCGGGCACGTTCACTCCGGTGAACGCTCCGGTCAGGGACATATGATCGATGGTGACGTCGTCCGCGCCGGCGCCGTCGATGACCGTAATCGAGGTGGTCGTGTTGCCACGATTCAGCGTGGCCACGGACTGCACGACCTGTCCCTGGGCGATGGCTCCCGGCCCTTCGATCCGCACGCCGGAGTCCTGCACTTCCAGCGGCAGGCTGCGATACATGCGATACGTGCCGGCGTCGACGTGGATGACGTCGCCCGCGTCGAGATCGTAGGCGTTCAACAGCGCCCGCAGGGTGCGCATCGGCTGGTCGGCGGACTTGCCGGAGTTGAAGTTGTTTCCCACCGCGGTGGTGAACACGTCGCCGTCAGTGCCGGCATCGTTCAGGTAGTAGTGCTGGCCGCTGTTGGCGATCTGGAACGGGTTGTCGGAGACGTCGGTCGGGTGTGCGCCCTGATCCGAGGTGATGCGGATTTGATAAGAGCCCTCGGGCAGCGTGTTGGGAACTGTCCAGGTGAACTGCCCGTCGTTGGTGGTTGCGGCCGCAATGGTTTGGATCGGCATAGGATTGCCCGGCTGCATGAGTTCGATGGCGACCGAGCCAAAGGCCGGGCGGATGCCGCGTTGGTAGTGCTGCAGTACGTCGGCGGCGGAGAGCGCGGTGCCATAGATGGCCACCTCGTCCATCAGCCCGCGGAAGGAGTTGGTGCCGTCGGACATGCGGCCGATGGTCAGGGGCTGGAGACTATTGACGATCGCCGCGGTGAACGGCACGCTGGCCGCCTGCACGCCATTGACGTACAGCCGGATCGCCGTGCCGTCGTAGGTGCCCACGACGTGCGACCATTGGCCGAACGGAATGTCGGCCTCGGCGTAGTTCGGCGACAAATTGCGGTTGATGAAGAACCGCATCTTGGAGTTGAAGAAGTTCAGGAAGAGTCCGTAGCCATCGCTCTGCGACGAGCTCGTCGTTTTGTTCACCACGATGCCGTTTCCGAACGGATCGGGATTGACCCAGGCTTCGACGGTCAACCGCGTTGGTCTCAGCGCGGCCGCATCGGGCACGGTGACGATTCCGGGACTCGTCGCATTGTTATCGGAGAAGCGCACCGCCGAATCGGTCTCGGTCGGCATCGAGCTGGGCAGGCCGAACGTTGGGATGCCGGCGTACGCGCCGTGGCGGCCATTGCCCGAAGAATCGAGGGCGGTTGGGCCGGCCATCTCGCCCAGCCGGTAGTACGCCACCGGCGAATTGGCGGCCACGGCGTCGGCATACGTCCCCGCGGGGTCGACGATACCGACCGACCGCCAATTGATAGACACCTGCTGGTCGTGTTCGAACTTTTCCAAGCCGTTCGGCGACATCACTTGCACCAGGGACGCGGGGCTCGCGGTGGCTTGAGCCGTGTTGCCGGTGTGGCCGAGGTTGATGCGTCCGCCGTTAGGCGCCGGCTCGTCGCCGAACGTGCTGGTGGGGAAGCCGGCGTCGATCGCCGGCGAACCGCTGAGCACCTGGAAGTTGTCATCGTCGCCGGTGGAGCCGGGCTGCACCTCGACGAGGCGCACCGCGTCGGCCGCGAGGCTGCTGCTCGTCAAAATGTAGCGCACTTGCAGCGTGCCACTGGTCGCGGTCAGAGTTGCCAGCCGAATCCAGGTGGCTCCCTGGTCGGTGAAGTCGGTCGTGGGAGTGGTAAATGCAAAGAGGCGCGATGTGACCAGCGTCTGTCCGTCGAGGATCGAATAGCGCATCGCCCCCGGGTTGTTGTTGGGCCAGGTGCCCGCCAGCATATACGTTTTGCCGGGAGTCACGCTGAACGTGTAGGTGGCCGTGGCGCCGGCCGTCGAGCTGGTGGCGAAATCGCCGCCGAATCCGCTGAAGGTCTGCGTGGTCCACGTGCCAGTCAGCACGGCCTCGTTCTCGTCCTGGATCGTCGCCGCGCCCAGCGACACTTCCTGGAATCCCAGCAGACCATCGGGGCCGGTCGGGTTGGCGAACTGCGGATCCGACGTCATGCTGTGCTGGTCGTAGCCCGTCTCGAAGAACCAATCGGCCAGGGTGTTGAAGTCGGTGTTCTCCCAGCGGATCAACTTGCCGGTGCCGGTGACCACAAAGTCGTTGTAGTCCGAGGCGAAGCCGAGTTCGGAGTTATCGGTCACGGTCATGGCATAACCGGAGGCCACGCGCAAGATATTGTTTTGCACGAGCAAGCCTTGCACGGTTCCCGAGGTGCTGCCCACCCGCAGAGCATCGCCGGTCAGCTGGTAGATCGTGTTCCCCAGCACGCGCGCCGTAGCGCCGAATGAAGCCTGATACCAGACGCCCGTTTGCGAGCTGTCGTAAACGAGATTGTTCAGCAGCGCGCCCGACAGCGATTCGGCCTGGATGCCGATGGGGTTTGAGTAGATGGTGTTGCGTTCCACGGTGGCGTTGTTGCGCGCCGTGACGCCGATGGCACGGTTGCGATACACGCGATTGCCCCGCGCCAGCGAATTAAACGAGCCGTCAACGTAGATTCCAATGTCGTTGTCGTAGACCAGGTTGTCGATTCCCTGGGCGGAGAGGTTCAACCGGATGCCGGCCTGGCCGGTGCCGCGTTGCGCGTACACTTCGTTGCCGATCACCAGAGCGCCGTCCGTGACGTCGATACCGCTGTTGAGGTTGTGATGCACGCGGTTACCCTGCACGGTAACGCCGACGCCGGTCGTCGAAATGCCGGTGCCGACGATTCCGAAGACTTCGTTGTTGACGATCGTGACCGTGCCGGTGCCCCCGAACATGATGCCGGCGCGAATCCCGAACTGGCTGCCCATGTTGTAGACAACGTTGTCGCGAATGATCGTGCCGGCGGGGCCCGATGCGACGATTCCGCTGCCCGCGTTGTCGTGAATGCGGTTGCCGGAAATCAGCGGATTGTCGCTCGTGGCATTGAAGCTCGAGCCGATGTTGATGGCGTCGGCAGCGATGCCGAACAGGTCGTTGTTGGCGATCGTGATTTGATCGCTGTCGGCGGTCTGCGACGCGAAGATGCCGTAGCGGGCGCCGGTGATCGCCAGGTTGGCGATGGTCACGTTGTCGGCGCCGGTGAACTCCAGCGCGATCGCGCTATTGCTGCTGGAGTTGTTGCGGTTCAACAGGGCGACCGAGCTCGACCCGGCGGCGCCCGGCCCTTCGATGCGCACACCGCTGTCCTGCGCGGCCAGGACCACGTTCTTGTACAGGGCGTAGGTTCCCGCATCGACGTGTACCACGTCGCCCGGTTCCAGATCGTAGGCCGTCAACAGCGCCGTCAGGCTGGCCAGCGGCGAATCGGGGCTCTTGCCACCGGCGGCATTGTTGCCCGGCGCCGTCGTGAACACGTCGCCGGTGGTCGAGCTGTCGTTGACGTAGTAGTGCGTGCCACCGTTGGCAATCACAAACGGGCTGTCGGAGACATCGCTGGGTAGAATGCCCTGGTCGGACGTAACGCGGACCAGGTAGTTTCCTTCCGGCAGGTTGGTGGGCGGAGTCCAGCTGAATTCGCCGTCGTTGGCCGTCGACGGCGTGATGGTGAGCACGGGCACCGGATTGCCCGGCTGCAAGAGCTCAATGGCGATGGCACCGTAGCCGACGCGCGTGCCGCGGTCGTAGTGCTGCGTTATCTGAGCAGCCGAGAGAGCCGTGCCGTAAACGGCCACTTCGTCGAGCATGCCGCGCCAGGGGCTGAAGCCGCCGGGAACGCGGCTGATGTTCAATGGCTGCAGGCTGTGGTTGATCGGCGTGGTGAAGTTGGTGGTGCCAGCCAGCACTCCGTTCACGTAGATTCGCAGAGCCGCGCCGTTGTAGGTCGCCACGACGTGTGACCACTGCCCCTTGGTCACCGGCGCTTCGACGATTCCGGCGCCGCTGACATTGTTGATGTAGAAGCGCATCCGGTCGTTGCTCGACCACTGCATCCCGTAACCGTCGTTCAGGTTGGATGTGGTCGTCTTGTTGAACACGGTATAGCCGTTGGAAATGGTCGTGTCGGGGAAAACCCAGGCTTCCAACGTCAATTGCGTGGGGCGTAGCGCCGCGGAATCGGGAATCGTCGCGCCGCCAAAAGTTTCCACGCCGTTGATGATGCTATGGAAGCGCACCGCGGTATCCGGCTCGGTCGGCATCGAGCTGGCCTGGCCAAGGAAGACCGTGCCGGTGTACGTGCCGTTTCTGCCATTGCCGGACGAATCGACCAGCGTCGTGCCCGCGACATCGCCCAGACGGTAGTAAGCCACGGGGCCGTCCGTCGCCACGGCATCGGAATAGGTGCCGGCCGGGTCGAGAATTCCCGCGCTGCGCCACTTGATCGAGACCGGCTGTCCTTGCTCCACCTTCTCCAAGCCATTGGGCGAGAGCACTTGCACGAATTGTGCGGCGCTGGTGGTTGCCTGGAGCGTGTTGCCGGTGTGGCCCAGGTTGATCCGCGCACCGTGCGGCGCCGGCTCGAGGGCGAAGATGCTCGTCGGGTCGCCGGCGTCGATCGTAGACGACTGGGTGCCGACCAGGAAGTTATCGTCCGCCGACAAGTCGCCCACCAGGCGCTGCAGCCGCACCGTGTCGGCCTGCACGTTGCCGACGCCCACGAGCTTGACTACCAGTCGATCGCTGGTGATCTGCAGCACGCCCAGCCGGGCCCACTTGAGCCCACCGGCATCGGTGAAGTCGTTGGGAGTAATCCCCTGGTCCTTGCGGATCGATCGCACGGCATGATCGCCGTCGAAGATCGAGAAGGTCACGTCGCGGGCAATGTCCTGGAAGACGGTCCAGAACGTCGACACTTCGTAATAGCCGGGCGTCAGTCCCGTGAACTCCCAGGTCGCCGTGCCCAACGTGCTGGCCGCGGGACGCCGATGATAGTCGCCCTCGCGGCCGGCGTAGATCATGGTGAACGGGCCGGTGCCGAACGTGGGATCGCCGTCGTCGACGACCGTGCCATCCAGACGGACCGCATCGGCGGCGATGTCGCCCGAACCGAAAACGGTGACCGTAGAAGTCAGCGTGATTCCCGTGCGCGAAACGAAGCCGGTCGCTGTGGAGTTGTCGGGAAACGCCAACTGCATCGTCGTCAGGTTGTGCCAGCCGGAACCGGCGGTTGCCTGGTTGACGTTGAACGTTCCGGAGAAGGAGCGCGACATTGGCACGGTGAACGTGCTGCCATCCGTGCGGCGGTACGTTTCCACCCAGGCGCCCTGGGTCGAGTGCGAGTAGCTGGCCGTTCCCAGGCCGCGATGCGCCGCCCAGAAAGCGTCGAGCGGGAGCTGCAGCAACGTGGAGAACCCGTAGCTCTGGGAGAACTGCCAGCCGGCGCTCACCGAGGAAGCCTGATTCTCGAGGAAGTCGCCGTTGAATCCATTGGCCTGCTGGACGTGATCCCAATCGCCGCTGACGCTGAAGCCGCTCGCGCCGTTGTCGAGCAGGAGGGGCGCACCCAGCGCGGTCGGGTCGTAACCCAACACGTCGTCGAGGCCGTCGGGGTCGAGCAGCTGCGGGTCGCCAACCTGGCTGTGCTGGTCGAGCCCCAGCTCGTAGAACCAGTCGGGCAAGCTGGTCCAATCGCGGCCGGCCCAGCGGCCCAGCTTGCCGCTGCCGGTGGTGTATAGCGTGTTGTAGTCGCTGTCGAAGCCGGCTTCGCTGGCCGGATCGACGTTGATGGCGTAGCCCGTGCCGACCCACAAGATATTGTTGCGCACCACGACATTGGTGGCGGTTTGGCCAAACCCGCCGATGCGCACGGCGTTGGCGGCGGTCGGTTCGTACACCGTGTTATTGATCACGCGGCCGCCGGTCCTGCCGTTCTGATTGCGAATGCCGTCGGTGGTGTTGTTGTACACCAGGTTGTTGATGACGAGTCCGGCGTCAAAGACGATGCCCACGGGGTTGGAGTAGACGACGTTGCCCTGGACCGTGCCACCGAACGATTCCTGGATGCCGAAAGTCGTATTGGCGTAGATGCGATTTCCGCTGGCGATGCCGCCCCCACTCAGGTTGATGCCGATGCCATTCTGAAAGATCGCGTTGCCACGCAGTTGGGCGCTGGAAGCGTTTCCGATGCCGGTGATGCCGATTGGGTTGTGGTGGATCGAGTTGTTGGTCACCAGCACGGTGGCGCCACTGGCGGCAATGCCGGACTGCGTGTTGTCGAACACTTCGTTGCCGCTGACGGTGATCACGCCGTTGGACGCGGAGATGCCGCTGCCGTTGCCCCACACCGTGTTGTCGGTAACGAATAGGGCCGCGGTGCCAAAGGGGCTGACGTTGATGCCGCTGCCGTTGCTGGCGGCGTTGTAGACCTTGTTGCTGGCGATGGTCCCGCCGTTGGTTGAACTGAAAAGGATGTTGGTGGAATTGGCGTAGATGCGATTGCCGATGATGCGGGCGTCGTCGTTGGTAAACTCGAAGGCGATGCCGCCGGATGGGTTGCCGTAGATTTCGCTGTTGGTCACGGTGTTGCGATCGCTGTCGGCATTCGATAGCGCCGTCACGCCGCGGTTGGCGCCGGTGATGGCCAGGAACGACAGCGTGATGTCGTCGCCGCCGGTGAACTGGAACGCGTAGCTGCCGCCGGCCGTGTTGCCGCGGTTGACGATGGTCCGCAGGCGCTGGTCGTCGCCAAACGGGTTGGGCTCGGTGTCGAACGAGCCGGTATGGAAGCCCTCGATCGCGACGCCCGAGTCATCCGCCGCCAGCAAAATATTGACGGTCAGGTTGTAGGTGCCGGCGTCCACGCGCACCGTGTCGCCCGGACCAAGGTCATACGCTTCCAGCAGGGCGCGAATCGACGCCTTGGGCGTGGCGGGGGTCAGCCCGTCGTTGGCGTCGTTGCCCGGGGCGGTCGTCCAGTCGCCGGGTTCGACCGTGGCGTCGTTCACATAGTACAGATGAATTGGGGCGGGCACGTTGAAGGCGGCATTGCTGGTATCGGCCACACTGCCGACATCGAGCCGTGTAACGCGAACCCGGTAGTTGGCGGGCGTAATATCGGCGGGAATCGCCCACACGAATTCGCCGTCGTTGGGAGTGGAAGCGGCAACGTCTTGCACGAAGGTTGTTCCCGCCGCGTCCAAAAGCTCGATCCGCACGTCGCCCGCAAAATCGTGGCTCCGCCACCGCACGGCAAAGGCCTGCGCCGCGGGCCACACCTCGCCGCCGTCGGGCCGCATGACCAGCACGTACTGCGCGGGGCTGAGCGAGGCTTGCGCGTTGTTGCCGTCGTGGCCCAGGTTGATGAAATTGCCGTTGGGCGCCGGCTCGTTAGCGAAGGCGTCGATCGAGTCGCCCCGATCGATGGCCGGCGACTGGTTGGCGTCGACCACCAGCGTGGCTGTCGGGAACAGCGGTAATCCGCCGGTTCCGCCGGCCACCGGCGCGAGCGACCCGCCGTGGAAGCTGCCGAACTGGCTCTGCAGATGGAAGTCGCCGGCGGCCGCGTCGACAAACCGCGGATCCTGCGAGATGCTATTCTGGTCGGCAAACGTGGCGTTCTGCCAGGCGGCCAGCGTGGTGCGCTCGGCGTTCTGCCATACGCCCACCTTGCCCAACAGCAAGTTGTAGTCGCTTTGGAATCCGACCTGTGAGTTGGCCGGTACGGTGATGCCGACGCCCGACAGGGCCCAGATGATATTGTTGCGCAGCTGCGTGTTGGACAGGAACGGTTCCAGAACGACGGCATTGCCCAGCGGCTGATAGATCGTGTTGTTTACGAGCGTGTAGCCGTTGGCGAATACCCTGACGCCGAACAGGGTGTTGCCGTAAGTCAGATTGTTGCGCACCACGGTGCCGGCGGACCGCAGCTCAAACCCGGTTTCGTTGTTGAACACGACATTTTGTTCGACGGGCTGCACGCCGCTCCCCTGCACGATCAGCACGCCCACCTTGGTGCTGCCGGAGACGCGATTGCCCACGATCGACAGCCCGCCCTGGATGCCGTAATAGTTGTCGGCCAGGACGTTGTAGCGGGCGGCGCCGATGTTGAGGAGAATGCCGGAGGCGTTGACCCCCTTGTGATCGCGGATGGTGTTGCCCGCGACCAGGATGTTGCCTTGCGCCTCGATGCCGTGACCGGCATTGCCGCTGACGAAGTTGCCGCGGCCGAGCGCCAGGTTGGCATTTCCCACCACGACGCCGGTAGTAGACGCGTTGACAAAGATTCCCACGCCGCGATTGTCGGTTACCCGGTTGCCCTCGATCCGCGTGTTCTCCTGACTCACCAGGCGCATGCCGGCCGCCTGGTTCAACGTCATCTCGCTGTCGAAGATGCCGTCGATCGGTCCGGTGACCAGAACGCCGTTGGCGCCATTGCCGGTGGCCACGAAATGATGGAACGACGTGCCAGCAGCCACCGAATCGTAGCGCACGCCGTCTTGCGCGGCGTGCGCGGCGGTGATGTAGCTGGCGGCCAGGTTCGTGCTGCCGCCGCGGATCCACAGCCCGATCGTGCCGCCTTCCGTCGTCAGGTGCGAAAGCGTGACGAAGTCGGCCGAATTGATGTCCATGATCGGCGCGGAAGTGAAGAACGGGTTGGCGTGCCGCAGCGTGGCCGTCAGGCTCGTATTGGTCGGGCCGGTAAGCGCGAACCCTTCGTCGTCGCCGAAGCCCACGGTGTTGGAAGCCACCAGCGTGCCGAACAGCGGGTAATCGCCCGCGTCGACGTAGAGCGTGTGCGTCGGCCCCAGCGCGTAGATTCGCAGCACGTTGTTGGGATACGGCTTCGGCGCCGAGGCCAGCTTGCCGGTGTTGCGATTCGAACCGGGCGCCGTCGTGTACTCTTCGCCCATTGAGCCGCGGTCGTTGACGAAGAAGGTGGTGGTGTTCTCGGGCACGGCAAACCCTTCCGTGCCGCGGTCGAGAATGCTGCCGGCGCCGACCAGCGAAACCTGCACTCGCAATCCGTGCGTGCCGAAATCGACGCCGCTGGCGCCGGGCGACCACGTGAACTCGCCGTCGTCCGTGGTGGCCGGCACGATATTCGTGAGGAACCGCGGGCCGTCGGACGAATCCTGATACAAGTCGATGCGCACGGGCAGGTGCGCCGCGTTGTTGTACGAATCCCACAAAATGGCGTGCTGCTGGTCGCGCTCCCAATCGGTGTACAGATCCGGATAGCGCAGGGCGATGTGCGTGGGATTGCCGGCCGTCAACAGCGACGCCTGATGCATCGGCGGGTCGTCGACCGTGTTGCCGTAAGCGCCGATGTCGGGCGCCACGGCATTGTGCACCACGTACACGAACGCACCGTCGAGGAAGCTGTCGTTCGTGCTGCCCGCTACGCGCACGCCGTCGAACCGGTAGCCGATGCGCCGGGTGCCCTGCGGCACCGCCACGCGATCGCCCAGCAGCTCCCAGCGGTCGGCCACGTTGAGCGCCGGCACCGTGACCTCGCCGAGCTGCGTGCCGATTTCGTCGAAGAACCGCAGCGTGATCGATCCGCGGTCGCGCGGCGATTCGGCGGCCGACCGCACGCGCCCGCCGAACAGCGCCACAAGGTTTTGCGAATCGAGCATGGCCGGGGTGAGGCCGGCCGGCAGCAGATCGATCGTTTGCTCGACAAATCCGCCGACGCTGGTGGAGGCGAAGAAATACTGGCTGCCGTCGTACGGGGCCGGCCCGCTCCCCTTGGTCGTGCCGCCCGGGTTCGAGTTCCAGGCGCTTAACCCCGACTCGAAGCTCGCGTTCGCCAGCAGGTTCTGGTAGCCCGGCGGCAGTCCGCGGTCGACCAACGGATCGCCCGCGTCGATGGAGGGGCTGGTGCCGCGCGGGCTCCCCACGAGGGCGTAGATGCGGTAGTCGTCGCGTCCCATGTCCACGAACTGCGGCCGCGACCAGTCTGGATTCACCGCCGTGCGACCCAGCGAGTGCAGGTCGAAGGCGGCCACGTCCTGCTGCCAGTCGAGGATGTCTGTGAACGTGTAGTTGCTCCAGTGCAGCAGCTTGCCCGAGTTGGTCGCGTGCAACAGGTTGTAGTCGCTGGCAAAACCGCTCTGGCTGTCGTTGCCCACGAAGATGTCGTAGCCACCCTCGCTCCACAGGATGTTGTTCCGCAGCTCGACGTTGCTCGAGCTGTTCTCGATGCGGATCAGATCGAAGGCGGGCGAGTAGATCGTGTTCTGCACGATCCGCACGTCGGTTGCGCCGGCGACGCGGACCGCCACCCCTTGGTTGCGATAGATGACGTTGTGCGCGATCAGCTGGTTGCTGCGCGCCACGATGGCCGTGCCGTTGCGCCCGATGCGGTTGTATTGGATGGCGCCGGCGAAATCGACGCCGACGGTGTTGTCCTCGATGAGGTTGGCAAACTCCATCAGGTTGCCGCCGAGCACGCCGCTGCCGGTGACGCCCGTGGCGTTGAACCGCACGCGCTGGTTCTGCATCTGCCCCGTCAGCTGCACGCCGGTGGTGTTCTGGATAATCTCGTTGGGATCGCTGCTGCCCACGAAGCCCAGGCCGTTGACAGCGCCGGCCACGCTGCTGGTGACGCCGGTCGTGTTGTGATGAATGCGATTGCCGCTGACCGTGGCGGGCGCGTTATAGGCCAGGCCCACGGTGCCGCCCGACAACACGTTTCGCTCGATTCGGCCCGCAAACGCCGCATTGATTGCCACGACGGTTCCGGTAGCCGTCACCACGTTGCTGCCGATGGTACCGCCCGACGCGCTGGCGATCGCGATGCCCGTTGCTCCCGAAATCAGATTGTGATGCACGGCGATCTGCGTGGCGCCATCGATCAGTATTCCCTCCGTCGTGCCGGCGAGCGTGTTCTGCTCGACGCTGATTCCGCTGGCGCCGCCGGTCAGGGTCACCGGGCGCGGGGCGGTAATCAGGTTGTGCACGATCTCGACGCCGGAGCCGCCACTGACAGTCACGCCCGCGCCGATGGTGTTGGCCACGATGGAGCCGCCGCTGGCCGCAGTGGCGGTAACGCCGCCGTCGAGGAACAAGTTGAACAGTGTCACGTCGGCGCTGAACGTGATCGGCCCGGTGACGTGGGCATACTGGTTGATCGAGCCGAAGATGAGCACGCCCTGATCGGCGCTGGTCACCGTGGCGCCGGCGAAGGTGCCTTCGTCGAGCAGGATGACGTCGCCGGCCCCGAGCGTGTAGGTGTCGAGCACGGCTTGAATCGATCGCTTGGGGGCGGCCGGCGTCAGCCCGCTATTGCTGTCGTTGCCGACGGCACTCGTAAAGCTGTCGCCTGGCAGGCTCGTGTCGTTCACGTAGTACACGGTGCCCAGGTCGAACGTGTTGCTGCGCAGATAGATCTCAGCGTTGCCCGCGCCCGCATCCGTCCAGGCAACCAACGGGTGGCCCGCGGCGTCGACGGCCAGGGCGGGCGGAGCCGAACGATAGTCGGCGGCAGTGGTGAGCGCGGGTTGCAGACTCGGGCCGCGCTCGCCGATATCGTGGCCGATGCCGCGGTAACTGGCGTCGCCGGGCAGTTCCTGCACGAAGCTGGCGCCGTCCCAAACGCGCACGTAAGGCGCGATCGTGTTACCGGTAAAATTGGCCAGACGATTGTCGAGCCACAGCAAGAACAACTTGTCGCCGCCGCTGGCCAATCGCGGCGTCAGTGCTTCTCCATGGGTGGCCGACACGCCGCCGGCAGACATCGCGCCGCTGCCGGCTGGTGCCCAGGCAGATCCGTTGTAGCGCGCGGCGTAAATCTCCTGCGACCCGCTGGTGACGTCCTGCCAGGCCGCGAACAAGCTGCCGCCCAGGTACGCCAGTGTGGCCGCGCTACTATCGCCAGCGGTGCCGCTGAGACCGCCGCCACTGGCGGATCCGGCCAGTTCCTGCCAGGCGGAGCCGTTGAACTCGCGCGCATAAATTTGACTGACGCCGCCCGCTGACTGCGTCCATGCCACGGCCACCTTCGAGCCGTCGGTCGCCAGCGCCAATTCGCTCGTGCTCGTGCTCGACAGCGAAACCCCGGTGCCTGTAGCGGATGCTGCACCAAGCTCTTCCCACACGCCATTGCGAAAACGGCGCGCGTAGACATTCGTCACGCCGCCGGAACTGTCGAGCCAGGCGACGACCGGGCCGTCGGCGGTCCAAACCACCTGCGCGTAGTCCGCGGCGCCGGTACCGCTGATGCCACCGGCCGACAACGAGTTGCCCAGCGCCACCCAGGCGCCCGCACCGCCGCCGGCCGTGGGATCGAACCGCGCCACGCGAATGTTGTTCACATTGCCGGCAAATTCGGTCCAGGCGACGATCGGTTCGCCGGCCGAATCCAACGTGACGCTGGGCCGGCGCGAAGCGCCGCCGGTGCTGCTGATTCCGCCGTTGCGCGCACTGGCCGCCAGCTCGTTCCAAACCGACGAGCTGTAGCTGGCGACGTAGATCTCAAAGTTGCCGTTACGATTGTCGGACCAGGCCACCACCGGACCCGCAGCACGCGCGGCGACACTCGGTTCGACGGACAATCCAATGTCGCCGCTCACGCCGGCCTGGTAACTGGTGCCTGGAATCCGGCCCACGCTGGCCGAACCGGCCAGCTCACTCCAGCGCCCGTCATACGGCGCCCCGGTGGGCAGCGACGGCGCCGCCGGGTTGATACCCAAACCGCTTTGCGGAGACGGCGGAGCGGTGGGCGCCGGCGGAACGAAATCGGCCGGGTTGGGTCCTTCGCCCGTGCCGAAATCGATCAGGTCGCTCGCGCCACCACCGCCAGAGATGGCGTCGTCGCCGGCTTCGCCAAACAGCAAGTCGTTGCCCGCGCCGCCGAAAATCCGATCCTGGCCCGAGCCGGGCTCGCCGGCGCTGGTGGCGAAATCGCCATAGACATAGTTGACGGCGTGATCGTCGAGGGTGCCGGCGGGGTTGAACGCGTACAGCAGGTCGTGATCGCCGCCGCCAATGATGACGTCTGCGCCGGCATCGCCGGAGATGGTGTCGTCGCCTGCGCCGCCGTCAATAAAGTCGTCGCCATCGCCGCCCGAGATCGTATCGTTGCCGGCGTAGCCGAAAATGCGATCGAGCCCTGGGCCGCCCTGGATCGAGTCGGCCCCGTCGGGCGAGCCTTCGATCACGTCGTCGCCTGGTCCGGCGTCGATGGTGCCGCCGGTGCCGGTGCCGGCGCGGATATGGTCGAGTCCGGCGCCGGCAAAGATCGCGTCGGCGCCGAATCCGCCGTCGAGGATATCGTCGCCCGGGCCGCCGCGCAGCGTATCGTCGCCCTCGCCGCCGTACAGTTCCAACGGACCGCTGAACGCGCTGCCATCCAACACGTCGTTGTCCAGACTGCCCTCGAGCAGCGCGCTTTCGATGCTTGCAATGGAAATGGCCGCGCCGCCGGATCGCGTCAGGCTGCTGTCGGTCAACACGGCGCTCGTGAGCCGGCGCACGATCAGTCGATCGTCGCCGCCCGCGCCGGCCAGCGTGGCGGTGCCGGCCCAGTCGGTGAGGTCGAACGTGTTGGGCAGCGGCCCGCCGGTCAGCGTTGCATCTTCGATCGAATCGAGCCCCAGCGTGCCGCCCTGGAGCTTGCGCAGGGCCCAGTCGCTGAGCACGTAGTCGACGTCGCCGGTGGCGAGCACGCGATCGATTCCGCCGGCGCCGAAGAGGAAGGCCACGCCGAAGGTTGCCTGGCTGACGTCGAAGGTATTGGCGCTGGCGCCGCCATAGAGATGCACGCGCTCGATGGCGGTGTACGTATCCGATCCCTGGCCGGAGAGGGTGGTGTTCGTGAGCGTCTGATCGGCATCGACGACTTGCACCAAGAGGTCGCTGCCGGCATCGCCGAAGATCTGATCGTCACCCGTGCCGGCTTCGAAGTAGTCGTCGCCGTCGTTGCCGTGCAGGACGTCGCTGCCGTCGCCCCCGTACAAGAAGTCGTTCTCGTTGTCTCCGGTGATGTTGTCGTTGCCCAGGTCGCCGTGTAAGAGGTCGGTGCCGGTGCCGCCGGAGATGGTGTCGTTGTCTTCGTCGCCGTGGATTGTGTCGCGATCTTCCTGGCCGAACAGTTGATCGTCGCCCGTATTGCCCCAGATCGTATCGTTGCCGGTGCCGCCGAAGATCGTATCGTTTTCCGCATTGCCGTACAGCAGGTCGTCGTCGGCACCGCCGGTGATCGTATCGTTGCCGTCGTCGCCGGTGACGGTGTCGATTCCCGTGCCGCCGTCGATTGAGTCGTTGCCGGCGTTGCCGTGGATCTCGTCGTCGCCGTCGTCGCCAAAGATGTTGTCGTCGCCTTCGTCGCCGAAGATCAGGTCGGGCCCGCCGTTGCCGTGGATAATGTCGCCGTCGGGCCCGCCGTACATGACGTCGCGGGCCAGGTCGGGCCCGCCCGACATGGTGTCGATGCCGAACCCGCCGTAGAAGGTGTCGGAGTCGTTACCGCCTTGCATCTGGTCGTTGCCATCGCCGCCGTCGAGCACGTCGGCGCCGCTGCCGCCGTCCATGGTGTCGACGCCTTCGTTGCCGAACAGCAGGTCGTCGCCTTCGTCGCCGTTGACGGTGTCGTCGCCCTGTTCGCCGTACGCGCGGTCGTTGCCGGTGCCGCCGCCGAGCGTGTCGCTGCCGTCGCCGCCGCGGAGCACGTCGTCGTTGGCTTCGCCGTGCAGCTTGTCGTTGCCGAACTCCCCTTCGAGCTGATCGTTGCCGTCGCCCCCCCACAGCTCGTCGTTGCCGTCGCCGCCGGCCAGCGCGTCGTCCCCCGCATCGCCGTGCAGCTTGTCATCGCCCGCGTCGCCAAAGAGCAGATCCTGGCCCGCATTGCCGAACAGGTCATCGGCGTCGGCGCCGCCGAACAGGCGGTCTTGCCCATCACCACCGGAGAGCGTGTCGAGGCCCTCGTCGCCGGCCAGTTCGTCGTCTTCCGTGCCGCCGTCGAGGTTGTCGTCTTCGGTGCCGCCAGAGAGCCGATCATTGCCCGCGCCGCCGCGGAGCGTGTCTTGTCCGGCCGCGCCAAACAGGCGATCGTCCCCTTCGTCGCCTTCCAGGCGGTCGGGACCGGCGCCGGCAGCCAGCACGTCGTTGCCCGCGCCGCCGTAGAGCTCATCGGCGGCACCGCGCGTGGTGAGGTGGTCGTCGCCGCCGTTGCCGCGGAGGATGGCCGGGCCGTCGCCGCCGGTGAGGTTGTCGTTGCCGAACTGCGCAAATGCCTGGAAATCGCCCCACAGCTCACTGGCCGCCAGCACGCCGGCCTCGAGCAGGATCGTGTCGTTGCCGGCGCCGCCCTCGGCGTAGATCTTGCTGACGCCGGCGTAGGTCTGCGAGTATCCGAACGCGCGGACTTCGACCGTCTCGTTCCCGGCGGCGCCGGAAACGTGAACCACGGTGAACGACTCGTCGCCATCGGTCAGGTCGCCGTTGACGCGGGCGCCGGCATTGGGGCCCATGTTCAGCCGCAGCACGCCGCCACCGATGTCCGTGGCCAGGATGGGCGGTGGCGGATGGGCCTTTGTCGGATCGCAACTGCTGGTGAAATCGATAATCGTGGCCGAAGCGATATCGAGCTCGAAGATCGTCTTTTTGACTTCGATGGTGGTGATACCGACGTCGACTTCGAATCCGACTTCGACGACGACCTTGAGCCCGGCCTTGAGTTTGCCCTCGGCCTCGAACAAGCAATCGGGGAAATGGTCGGCCAGCTCGTTGGGGCGAATCTTGCCGTCGCGGCTTTGCGGCGGGTCGTACAGGTTGAGCCGGATGGTGTCGGTAAAGATGCCGCCCTGCACGGTGGCGCTGGCGATGAACACGTCGAGCCCGCCCGCCAGCGCCAGGCTGACGTCGATCTCCACCTCCGGCACGTCCACGCCGTTGCGGTCGACGTCGCTGATGTAGAACCCGTTGAAAACGTCTTCCACGTCGCCCGTTTGGGCAAATTGCTGCAGGCCCAGCGTGTCGAAACCGAAACTCAAATTGAATTTGAAGTTGTAGCCGCCGACCAGCTTCACGGCTAACGGCCCAAAGCGGAACAATGTCTCATTGATCGTATCGTGCGGGTTGGGCAGCTGGGGGTTGAACCGGAACAGGTCGACCGGCCGGTTGAACAACAGCATGATGGCCGTTTCGGGATGCTCGATCAGCGGGAACTCCCACAAGGGCGCCTTGCCTGCCCCGATTGCCTGGCCGATGGTGTCGCTGAGGGTGCCCTTGATTTTGACGCCGAACTCGCCCAGGGTGTCGGCCACGCTTTGGATGGTGCTGACCACACTGTTCAGCTGCGGCAGCACAATGCCTTGCAGGTTTTGCAGCGTGCGCACGTCTTCGCTGATCTTGTAGCTGTTGACCAAGGTGACGCGGGCAGAGTCGGCGGGCAGCGCGTCGAGCTGCGTCACGATCCGATCGATCTGGTCGATAAACAGCACGATCTGCGTCAGTTCGTCGTCCGGTTTGAACTTCTTCAGCAGATCCAGCAGCGTTACTTTTCCGAACGGCTCTGCCTGATCCATGCCGAACAGGTCGATGAGGTCGCTGGGCAGGTCGTCAAGTCCCGGCAGCGGCAGGCGCAAGAAATCGAGAGCCGGCCGGATCGGCGCCAGCACGTCGCTGATCGTGGAAACGATGGGCTTGAGGAAGTTGCCGAAGAACGAACCCAGGCCGAGCGACACGTTGCGGAACTCGACGACCGGCGCAGCACCCGCCAAGGGTCCCGACGTGGTTCCGACCGTGGCGCTCCAGTCGACCAGGAACTCCGTCGACAGACTGGGAAACTCGGACGAGCCGAAGTCGACCACCAGCGTGAGGTTGATGTCGGCATTGGCGGTGACCGAGGCCGTCACCAGGTTTGACAGCGAGGCGGCGGGGAGCTGGCTGAATTCATTGAGGGTCAGGCGTCCGTCGCCGCTGATCGGATCGAGCAGGTTGGCGGTCACGTTGCCGGACAGCAGGGTCTTGGTGGCCTGGCCTGGGCCGACGCCGTCGGTGGCCGTGGTGCGGAGGAAGCCGAGGCGGCCTTGCAACTGCGTGACGGCAGACAAGGTGGCCTGGAAGGTGATCTTCAAATCGTCCGTGGGCGTGGCGTCGTAGTAGAAGCCGTCGGCCTTGCTGTAACCGAAGCCGAACTTGTACTCCAAACCGACATCGAGATTCACGGCCGAGCCGGAATTCATCGTCAGGCCCAAGGCGTCGAACCCCAGGTCGAAATCGATCGGCAGGGTGCTGCGAACGAGGTTCGAGAACAGCACCGGCTTGAACTCGATGCGGTCGGCCTGGGCCGGGTCGGAGGTGGGCGCGCCGTTGTTGAACAGCGCCAGCGGGATGTCGCCAATGTCAACTCCGGCGGGCGCCGCGATGTCCTTGAGCAGTCCGGCGCCGGCCGGGCCCAGCGTGTCGAACATCTTCTGCTTCACCAGGTCCAAGGTGAGGTTGGGCGTGTTGCGCGCGGCGATGACGAAATCCGCCAGGTCGTCGACGAACGTGACGGCGTCCTTCAGCTTCGTGCCGATCAGCGGCAAATCCTTGGCCAGAATTGTATTGGTCAAGAGCGATCGCAACGTGCCGAGATAGGCCTCCAGGCCGTCCAACATGCCGCCGAGCGCCGTGGGATCGAACGTGACCAGGCCGCCCAGCAGGCCGCTGACGTTGTAGGAATGGACCACGATCTGCGACGACGAGAGCGCGTCGATCTCGCTGGTGCTCAGCGGGTCGTCGACGCCGGTGGTGCCCGGCTGCCCCGGCGCACCGGTGTGATGCGCGGGCTGGTTGGGGTTGGCGGAGAAGTTCACGCCGCCGGCGATGTTCCGCAACCGTCCCGCCACATCGATCCAGGCGTCGGTGGCCGACAACTGCGTCGGGTTCGAGGCCACGGTGTTGTTGTGATCGCCATCGAGCGGAATCACGGCCTGAATCGTGCCGTCGTAGGGCTGATTGTTGAGCGTGCCGGCCACCGAGAAGCTGCCGGCGGCGATGTTCGCTAACGTGAGCTTGCCGCCGCTGCCGCCACTCCACCGCGCGCCGAACTGCGCATCGACCAGCACGCGCGCATCGCGCGCGCCGACGCTCAAGGGGCCGACTCCGACGCTCAGATCCAAGTCGGGCGAATCGGGCACGTTGTTGACGATTTTGTCGTACCCGGCGTTGGCCGTGACATTGAGCGACACACTGCTCGACCCGTCGGCCATCACGAACGCGCGATTCTCCAGCGTGGGCTGCGTCGTCAGGCCGCGACCGGTGTTGATGCCGAACACCAATTGCAAGTTGCCGGCGGCCGACAGGTTGATCGCGCCGCTGGACGACAGGGCGCCGAGCGCTCCGCCCAGGTTGAGGTTGAGCGGCAAGTTGCGCGAGGCCGATACCGGCACGTTGACCGTAAAGCGCATGTCGTCGCCAGAGAGCGATACTTGCAAACCAGGAAATCGGGTCTGCAGGTAGGCGATGTATGCCGACGCCGTGGCCGTTTGCGCGGCAGTGGGATTGCCCACGGCCGTGTCGAACACGCTGCCCAGGTTGAACGCTCCGGCGACGTCGAAATTGACCAGGGGCACCTTGGTCGAGAACGCGCCGGCCTGGCCGAGCTGTGTCAGACGCTGCGCGAGCGCGTCGAGCGCGTCGGCCGCGATCGCCGGAGTGATGTTGGTATAGGCGGTGAAGCTGTCCTTGTTCAAAAACTGAATCCGGCCGGGCAACTGCGCCAGTGCCGCAGCGCTGGTGATGGTGCCCTGGGCGCTGGCGCCGTCGAGCCAGACTTTCATGTTCGCGGGGTTGGCCGCGGCCGGCACGAGCGAGCGAATCCGCAAATCATCGATGTCGACGTGCAAGTCGACGGTGGAGCGCACCATGGCCGCCAGGTCGGTCGTGCTGTTGGTCAGAAGTTCGGCCAGGGCGATCCGGCCATCGTTGGCCACGGTGCGCGGATCGGCCAGGCTGATGCCCACGTTGCCGCTCAGGTTGACGCCGTTGTTCGTCGGCAGCGATGGGTCTTCTTCGAGCCGGACATCCAGGAAGCCGATCGTTCCATTGCCCGCCGGGTTATCGAGCACGGCCGAAACCGACAACGTGAGCTCGGAAGCCGTATTCTCCTTCACATAAAACCGCTCGCCGACATCCAGATTCGGCGCCAGCCGCATGCCCACCGTGGCCTGGAAGCTGGGGTCGATCGTGAACACGAGGTCCTGCGAGGGCGGGATGGACAAGCCGCTCACGGCGGCTGCCAGATTGAACGCCTGGCGATAGACCAGCGGCTGAGGATTCATCTGGGTAGTGATCTCGATCAGCCGGCTGTCGCCGGTGCCGCTCGTGGCCAGCGCGATTGATCCCGCGGGCAGAATGCCCAGCTGCGCGAACTTGCGTGACAGTTCCTGGAACGTGGGCGGCACGTCGCCGGCAAACGCCTGATCGATAAATGCGCCGAGCTGTGCGGCCAACGATCCGCCCCGCACAATCTCGAAGTTCGGGTTCGTGTTTCGCGGCGCCTTGGCGGCAGTGCCGGTGAAGCGCAGGGTAAACTGGGTGGCAACGAGGGCCTCGACCACGGCGTCGGTCACGGCGGCACCGTTCGTGTCGAGGTAGCGCACGCTATCGCCGACGGCGACGCCCTTCTGCGCAAGCGTGCTGGAGCTATTGAGCGAGACGGTCACTCGGCCGACCCCGGCGTCTACGATCGGCGCCGAGATCGCCAGGACGTCGGCATTGGCAATCGCGGCCGGCGCCGCCGGGGAGTTAAGCACCTGGCCCAACGTTCCGGCCGTTAGGGTCAGGTTGGTTCCGAGCACGTCGACCTGGCCGACGTTTTGAAACTGCGCCGCCAGCGCCGTCAGTCCGGCCCGCAGCTCGTCGGTCGAGCCGCGCAGGAAGCGGACGAATTCCTGTCCGGCCAAGTTGGCCTGCCCGCTGGCCGTGGCACCGGTGATGGCCGCGGCATCGGCGATGCTGGGGACGTCGATATCGGCCCACTTCAGCGTGACCTGGCCCGGCGCCAAGTTGAACGGCGCGGTCTGTCCTTCCTCGACCGGCGCCGTGGCGAACGTGCCCGTGAAGGAGAAGTCATTGGCCGTGGGATTGACGATCAGCTCGCTTTGCACCAGCTGCAGGTCGTCCGTCAGCTCGTACAGCCGCAGGCGCCGATCGGTCTCGTTCGTGGTCGGGTCAGCCGCCGCCTCTGTAATGTCGATCGCCAGACTGACGAGCGGATCCATCGACAGCTGGCCGTCCGAGACGATGACCTCGTTCATTCCCAGCCGACCCTGGCCGTTGACGGCTCCCACGATGCGAATGTTGCCAACCGACAACTCGGGGTCGGGATTGCTGTCGGCGTCGATATAGAATCCGTTGGCATCAACGCCGAAGATCAAGTGCAACGTCACGTCGGCGCCGATTTGCGCCGTGCCCAGCACGTCGACGGCGCCATTCAGGCCCGCCAGGTCCAGGGTCGCCGTGCCGGTGAGCGTTTTGACCACGCGCAAATCGAAGCGCGTGTCGCCGTTCACTTGCGTCAGGCTGACGTTGTTCGCGATCGAATCCAAATCGTCGAGCCGGGTGAGCAGCTCGTCCAAGGTGGTGATGCTGGTGCCAATCTCGCTGAAGTCGAAGCCGTCGGCGCCGCTGGTGAAAATCCGCCGCAACACCTCTTCGTTCGAGCCGCGAACGGCCCGCAGCATGGCCCGGCCGGCAACGCCGGGCGTGAGCACGGGATCGAAATCCGGGAACGACGTGCCGTTGAGGACGGCTCCCAGCGAATTGCCGATTACCGGCAATTGCTGCCCCAGCGCGGCGGGATGATCGAGGCCGGCCGACCAGTCGGCCAACGTTTCGAGCCCTGCGCGGACGGCGGCGAGCGGCGCGGGTGATACGACGTCTACCTGCAAGTTCTCGACGCCGTTGAACACAATGCGTTGAAAACCGCCGGCGGCCGCAAGGTCGATAAAGCCCGACGAGTCCGGCGGGCTGGGGTTTTGCGAAGCCAGCACTTTACCCGTGCCCGTCACGTGCAGCTTGTCGCCGCCGCCGTCGCCACCCTGCACCACGATGCCGGTGGGAATGGTCACTCCGCTGTCGACCAGCACCGTGTCGTCACCGGCCGCGCCAGCCACCGTGATGCTCCACACCAGTCCGATGGGCAGCGTGGCAAATTCCGCGGGCGTGTTCTCGCCTGCGATCGAGATCGTCAGCAGCCGGCTGTCGCGCGGGTCGCGGGCAATCAGCACCGAGTCCACGCCGTCGGCGCCCGTCACTTCGATGTCGCTAGACAGGAGCACCTGGCCTTTGACGTCTGCGAGCGTCCACGCGCCACGGCCGGAAGTGCCCGCCACCAGCACGTCGTCCGGCTGGCCAGCGGTGCTCGGTGGAACGTAGCGCAGATCGGTCACGAGCACGTTGGGCATATCGCGCCCGAACTGGCTCCACTCGACCGAGCCGTCTCCCAGCGGAAGGCCGCGATAAACGCCGCCCAGTCCGCCCACCAGGATGACGTCCAGATCGCCCGCTTGGGCCGGCGCGGTCACAACGACAATCGACTTGAGATCGCTGACGCCGAGCTGGTTGAGCACGCCGCCGGTGGTCAGATTGCCGGCGACGTTCTTCCAGGTCAGCCCGGCGTCTTCGCTCCGCCAGACGCGGTCGTTGTTGTCGAGCACATAAACTTTGCGAAAATCGTCGGGATGGACCGCGATATCGCGGATCAGGCTGCCGCGATATCCGATCAACGGCTGAAAGTCCAGGCCCGGCAGCCGCACCAGGAGCGCGGCCTTGCCGCTGCCGCGCGCTTGCTCATAGCCGACGTAGGCCACGTCGGGAAAATCGAGGCCGCCGAAACGTCCGCCATAGGCGATCGCCGTCACGGCGCCGGTGTCGCCCGCGATCAGCTGCGAGGGCATCAACGAGCTGGTGCCGCGACCGAACGATTCATAGACCCGCGAAGCGCCGATCATCAAGCGCGTCGGGTCGACGGCGTTCAGCTCATAAGGCGTCAGCTGCGGAATCTTGCCTTGCTCGACCTCCAGAAAGGTCTTCCCACCTTCGCCGGCAATGCTCATCTCGACGGCAGTGAACGTGGCGGAACCGCGCGTCTGGGTAAACAGGAACGGATCCGTGGTGTTGGCGAACACCAGATTCGAGAGATAACGCAGCGGTACGCCGGGATTTGTCGGATCGACCTGCACGATGCCGCCGTCGCCGTGCAAGAGTGTGCTCCACACGGCCGAGCCGCCGACGGATTCCTGCTCTACCACGCCGTTGTCCTGCGTGCCGGCGATCACCGTGCGGCTCACGGGATCGAACGCGACGGAGTAGATCTCGGTAACCCCCAGTTGGCCGTTCAGCGAGAACCAGCGACGGGTGGCCGGATCGCGTGTGTTGGTCAGCCGGTACACGCCGCCGTCGTCGACTTGCAGCAGGACATCGTCGGCAGGCGTGGCGCCGACGATGAACGTCATGTCGCGCGAGTCGGCGTGCGGCGCGGTGTCATTGGCACCGCGGCCCACGACCTGCACCCAGATTTCTTCCGCGTTGTCGATCACGCCGTTAAAGTCATCGTCGAGATTGTTTGCGGCCTGGGCCACGTCGCGACGGAAGATGCGGGCCGCGAAGTTCTCGAGCCCGACGGAGTTGCCGTCGCCCACGAGCGGCTGCGTGTCGCCCGCCAGGTACAGCACGCCCGGCTGCCGCGGATCGACGGTCATCGAGAAGTGGAGCATGCCCTGGCTGCTGGAGTGCAAGCCAGACGTGACGGTGGCGCCGTTCTCGTCGACGTCGAACGACGTGGGCAGCGTCAACGACTGCCACTGGTTTCCGAAGTCGGTGCTTTGGAAGAGACCCGTCAGCTCACCGCCGCGGAGGAATCCGTTGTTGTTGCGGCCGCCCGAGATAACCGCTGCGTAGACGTTGCCCGGCGCCGACGGGCTGACGGCCACTTCGATGCGGGTCGAATTGTTCGTGATGCTCGATGGAATGGCGGCGGTAACGAGATTCCACGAGGCGCCGGCGTCGGTCGTGCGAAAGACCCCCTTGCGTTCCCAGTCTTCGGAGCCGTCGTCGATGCCGTTGCGATTGGCGTCGAAGTCGCCGGAAATGGCCAGGTAGAATCGCGCCGGGTCGCTCGGATCGGCCACCAGGTGCGACGCCGAACCCATCTCGATGTGCTGCCAGGTATTGCCGAAATCCACGCTGCGAAACACCCCGCCGTCATCGCGACCGTCTTGGATACGGTAGTCGGTGGCCGCAACCAGCCACACCGGGTCACCGCTGAGAGGATCGCTGCCGGTGGCAATACTGCGAATCTCCAAATGCGGTAGCAGGCTGGTTCCGGCGACGGCCTGCCAACTGAGGTCCGGCAAATGCACCGTAATCAGCCCCAGCCGCTGCGCTCCCAGGAAACCGCCGCTGGTGAAGCGGCCGTTACCGGCCAGGATGGTGTTGCCCGTGGGATCGTTGCGGTCGAACGTGACGGCGCTAAACGACAGTGAAGAAAGCTGCTCGTCGACGGGCTGCCACACCGTGCCGGTGGGATCGTTGAGCGTATTGGTAACCCATAGCCCGCCGTTCACCGTGGCGATGACGGCCGTGCTCGGATCGAGCGGATGGATGGCGATGGCCTCGACGGCCCCGCTCACCGAGTCGGTCAGGACCTGGGGCGGCTCGGTGATGCCCTGAGTGTTTCCGCCAACGATCGGCGCCGGCCCTTCTTCGACCCAGGCCGGCATGTTCACCAGGTCGATCGCCAGCAGCTCGCGCGATTCGAGCGCTTCGAAATAGAGTCGCTCAAAGCCTGGCAACCCGACACGCAGGCCGGCAGACAAGCGGCTGGGCGCCATAGGCGCAACCCTGCCCGACTTGCCCGCACTCCGCCGGCGGTCTTGTCGCGCACCGCGGAATGGCGATTGCCAACTCACGGTCTACCCTAGCCTGAAGAAGAGTGGTCAATCGAAGAAACGCTGCCTGGGGCCGAAAGCATGTGAAGGGAAAATGCCTCGGAATGAATTTCCCCGCACTACGTATCGCCGGCTGAGGCTGACCCGGGCGGGGCGCCAGAAAAATTTTGGTGCGGCAACTGAGAAAGCCGCGCGGCGCCGGCGGTCATCGCCCCGCGCCGGGTGGTTGCGAGAGCTTTGGCAATGCCTTACGCCACGGCCAGTTATGGCGAGTGCGTGGGCCGCAAAGAAGCGGTGTAAGAGCGCCGCGGGCGCCCAGGCACGAATGGCCCAGGAGCTAGGAGGCGCTCGTCGTTGCGGGCCGAATGGTTCGCCGCGGTCAACGGCGTCGCGAGCAACAGCTCCACCTCGCGCAAGGTGACGTGCACGGCGATCCAGTCGCAGGGGGAATAGAACAGCACGGGCTTCCCCTGGAGCGCCGACTGATCCAGGTCGAGTCGCTGCCTTGCCTGAGCGAAATGCCGATGCGCGTCCGCGGTCTTTCCCAGGCGGTAGCTGCACGCCGCCAGTCCCAGCAGGTTACGCGCCTGCCAGTCTTTCCCCGCGGCCAGGCCCAGCGATTCGCGATGGTGGGACAGCGCTGCTTCGAACTGGCCGGCGCGATACTCGGCAAGTGCCAGAGCCAGCAAATTCCAAGGATTCCGATCCCCGAGGCCGCGGTTCGCCCAGTCGACCAATTGCGCGGCGTCGACTCCCTCGGCCGGGCCGATTTCGCAAATGCGCGCGAGCTGAAAGGCGTCGGCGCCTTGCGGGTCGGCAAACTTGCCGATCAGCTCTTCGCAGTAGGCCTGGTAACCGACGCGATCGCCGGTCAACACCAGCAGCGCGGCAAATTCAAAGCCGTCGTCAGCCAGTGGCCGGAGCCGAACAACTCGGGCATAGTCCTTGACGGCCTCGTGCCAATTGCTGAATAGCACCTGTTGCTGAGCGCGCCCAATCCACAGAGTTGTCTCGTCGGGGCGCAGCGCGGCCACGCGGTCGAACAGCTCGGGGGACAAGGAGATCTCGCGGCAGGCCAGCTTGCGCGGAGTGAACCACCAGGGAGCGTCTTCCCCCGATTCGACGGCACGCACGAAATCGTCGACGGCCTCGTCCGTTCGGCCCAGCACCGCGCGGGTGTTGGCGCGCAACAGCCAGCCGTTCGTGTCGGCCGGGGCGACGTCGGCAAAGGGCTTCAAGACCGCGAGCGCTTTCGCCGGCCGCTGGTCGGCATCGAGCGCACGCAACACTTCGATCAGGCGCACGCGATGGATCCATTCGTTCCCGTCGGTTTGCACCGCGGTCTGCGCCGCGGCGAGGGCCTCGGTGAGCCGATTCTGGCGATCCAGAATAAAGCTCAGCGCACGGTAGGCGCCGGCCAGGTGCCGCGCGCCGAACTCCGTTTTTGGCCGGTGCGCAGCGGCCTTGGCAAAATTCGCGACCGCGCTTTCCTGTTGATTGAGGGCTTCGACCAGCTGGCCGCCGTGCAGTGCCATCGTGGCCAGGCTCTGGTGGCAGTGCCCCGCGTGCTCGGCGTACACGGGCACTTCGGGAAACTCGGCGGTCAGCTCCGCAAAGACGGTGAGACCCAAACGGTACATCACGATGGAGATCGCGTCGTGGCTGGGCACGTCGGGAATCCGCGTCGCGACGTAGAGGCAGGCGAAGCCCAGCCGTTCGCGCGCCATGCGATCGTTGGTGCGGGCGGCCACCTGCGCGCTCAAGGCGCGCTCGAGCCGGCCCAGCGCCGCTTCCGCAATCGCGTCGTTGCCGCGCGTGTCTTCAAAGATGGCCGCTTGCGAGACCGCCGTCGTCAATTTCTCGACGTACAACAAGTGTCCGGGAAACTTGTCCAACAGCCAGCCGGCCAACTCCCCGACGCGGCGATAGTGCCCGGCAGCTTCCTCGGGCTGATCGTTGACCACTTGTCCTGCCAGCGCCACGAGCGCCGAAGTCAAGTTCAGACGATACACCGGCACGTCCGGAAAATCGGCGACCAGGCCCTCGTTGAGCTCCACCGCGCGACGCATCAGCATGGCGGCCTCTTCCGGCGCGCCCAGGGCGGACTTGTTAATGGACAGCATCAAACTGACGTCGGCCAGTGCCGAGCGATACTGCGGCTTGTCCGGGCTCTTGGCCACCAGGGCCTCGCCCACGTCGACGGCCTTCTGGAAATAGCGCGTCGCGTCCTGGTAGCGTCCGGTCCAGTGCAAAAGCGCGGCGATCGAGGCGTCAATCGCCGCCAGGTCCACGCCAAAGGCGGGCGTCTCCGCATTTTCGGCTGCGAGATCTTGCCACAGCGATTCCAGTTGCAAAAGCGTCTGAAAGGCCACCAGCGGATTGCGCGGCGGCGTCGTGTCCGCCTGCACCCAGCGGCGCTCGGTCGAGAAACCGGCCAGCCGCGCTCGGCTCTCGCGATCTTCCGGATGCTCCCGCCGCAGCCGTTCGATGATCTCGAGCGCCAGGCGGATGGCCGCGATCGCGTCGTCGTTGCGGTTCAACCCAGAATTGATCTGTGCAATGCGCAAGTGCGTCACGGCCACATCCGCCATGACCCGCGGATCGTTCGACCGCTCCAGCGCAAAACCCTGGTAGTAGCGCAGTGCCCCCTCGAGTAGATCGCGCCGCAGCGGCTGCAGCCCGGGCAGGTCGATGAGCTTGCTCTCGCTGACGGTGGTGTAGAACTCGTTGACCACGGCGCGCGCCTGCTGCAGGTTCGCGTCGGCCTGATTGCGTTCCTTGACCGCGGCGCGTGTCTGGGCCGCTTCCGCTGCCCGGGCGGTTTCGGCCGCGCGCTCCGCCTGGGTGGCGCGAATGGCCTGCCACGTGCTGACGACGGTGCCGGCGACCAATGCAGCCGTGACGATTCCTCCCGCGACCAGAGTGGCCGTGTTTCGCCGGGCAAACTTCCGCAGGCGATAAGCGGCCGTCGGCGGGCACGCCAGCACCGGCTCGTCGGACAGGAAACGTTGAATGTCCATCGCCAGCGCGTTGGCCGTCTCATAGCGGCGGGCTCGTTCCTTGTCCAAGGCCTTCATCACGATCCAGTCGAGCTCGCCCCGCACGATCGAGGACAGCCGTTTGGGCTCTGTGCAGCGCTGCGCCGCGATCGAAATCAGTGCGCCGCTGCTGCTCAACCGCACGCTGGGGCGCGGCGGCTCTTCCTCGCGAACGATCCGCAACATCTCGTCGAAGGCGGCGTCGTGCAGTCGCTTGCGCTCGAACGGTGTCTCGCCGGTCAGCAATTCGTAGAGCAACACGCCCAGCGAGTAAATGTCGGTGCGCGTATCGACGTCCAACTGGTTGAGCTTGGCCTGTTCCGGGCTCATGTAGTCGATTGTGCCGACGAACTGGCCGATTTGCGTGAACATCGTCCGCTCGGTCAATCGCTGGCCGATCGCCTTGGCCACGCCGAAGTCGATGATCTTGACGACCGGCTCCTCGTCGTACTCGGCCACGAGCACGTTCGACGGCTTGAGATCGCGATGGATGATTCCCTTCTGGTGGGCATGCTGCACCGCCTGGCAGACCGACGTGAAGAGTTCGAGCCGCCGCCGCGGCGTGAGGCGCCGCTCGTCGCAGTACTGCGTGATAGGCACGCCCTTGACCACCTCCATCACAAAGTAGGGCTGGCCGGCGGTCGTCGTCCCGGCATCCAGCACCCGCGCAATGTTGGGGTGGTCCATCAAGGCCAGCGCCTGCCGCTCGGCCTCGAAACGGGCGATCACGAGCTGAGAATCCATGCCCGGCTTGATGATCTTGATCGCCACGCGCCGTTCGACGGGCTCGGTCTGCTCAGCCAGATAAACGACGCCCATGCCCCCTTCGCCAATTTGCTGCAACAGCTTGTAGCGGCCGATGTAGCTGCCCGGCTGCTCGCGCGTCGGGCGGCCCTCGGTGGGATCGAGCGCGAGGTTTTCGGAATCCCCCGCGCCGTTCGCCTGCAAATCGAGATCGGCCTCGATGGCGCGATGCAGACCGATTTGCCGGGCCAGCACCTGGGCGTACTGCGGAAAGCGTCGCTCGTATTCGGCAAAAGGGGGTTCGGTGTGATGGTCTTCCCGAACCAGGTACTCGGTGTAAATTAGGTCGAGAGCGATCTCGGCCTCGGACGCCAGGACGGGAAAGCGCGTGAAGTACTCGTCCACCTCGGGCCGTTCGCCCCGCCGCCAGCGCTCGCGCAGATCGACCCGTACCGCCGCGGCCAATTCGTCGGTCGTGGTGGCCGTTCGCGCGGCCAGGATGTCCTCGATGCGCGGCCGGCGCCCGGATTCCCAGTGGCCGCGCAATTCAATCGCCAGGGACGCGTGCCGCGTCGAGGTGCCGGTGTCGGCTTTCGAATCCGTCGATCGCATGGGCGCTATTCGATGCTCAACGCCAGGGGGCGAACTCGGCCCAGGTCGCCGATCGACCTGACCGCTCTTATTTTCTATTGCCGTTTCTATGCGAAGCGGGCAAAAATTCTTTCAATCGCCCAAACCAAGTTCCTGGGCCACCCGCGCAATGCCGCGCGAAAGCTGCCGCCGCCGGCCTTCGCCGCTGCCGCCCAGACGCTTGCCCACTTCTTCCCAGCACAAGCCCTGGCCGCGCAGCTCGGCGATCTGGCGCTCTTCGTCGGTCAGGGCGTTGCGCGCGCGCTCCAACAGCTCACGGTGCGAGAGCAAGTCGCTGGGGGATGGCTGTGGGTCGGCCAGTTGATTGAGTTGCTGCGGCGAGGCTGTCGTCATGCGGCGCACGTCTCGTCGCAATCGCCGCTCCCGCCGGGCGCGCGAGGCGAGCTTGTTGCGCGCCATCGCCACCAAGAGGCCCGTCAACTGGTCCGGTCGCTCCAGATCGAATTCGCCGACGGCCGCCCGAACAAAGAACGCCGTCAAAACGGACTGCGACACGTCGATCGAGTCGAACAATCGGTTTAGCCGGTCGTCTTCGATTCGCAGCCGCACCTCCCGACGAATGACGGGCTCATACAGGCGCACGAGCTCCTCGGCGGCGCCGTCGTCGCCGGCTCGTATTCTGCGAAGGAAATCAACGAACGAAAAGTCTTCGTCCATCGTAGGCCTGCGATTGCGACACGCCCCACAGAAGCTCATCGGGCGCGAAATCTTCCCCCCGGTCCGTCAGTCAGAAGGAATTGGCAGATACACGGCTAGCGGACAGATGCCCGGCCGCCATTCTAGCAACGCCGAGACGCCGTTTCACGAAAGCGGATCTTGATTTGAGACCGCCGTCCCACAGTGCCGAATGGCCGGCATGGCCGCCGAGACGAACACCGCGCCTCGTCGCCGATGGCCGGGTCGATAGTCTATCACTTGGGCCGACTCGGTCCCGTAGCCTGGCGGGACACAAATCCCCGCGAGATTCTCCGATCGAGAGGGCCAATTGCTCCGCCGCCGGCGCAAATCCCGGCGCCCGCGCCGACCTGCCAGATCGGGTGCGGTACTGGCCATGAGTCTTGCTGCGCTCGGCTCGCTGGGTGCGAACCATCCAGCGCCGCGGTCGCCGCGACGCGCCACCTGCGGGTTTCGGATGAGCACTTCGAACAGGCGGCGCAGTCCGAGGCGAAATGTCACGCAAGGAGCCGCAGACCGAAAAGACAAACCCCGGTTTTGCCGGGGGATGCGTGACGCTTCGAGAACGTACGTCAGATTAAGTGGGCGATACAAGACTCGAACAACCCGCGCAATATACGGGAAAGTCTGCTGCTTCCGCCGAGTGCGGCGCAAATTCCGGCGCACTTGGCGCGCCGCAAGCACCTTCCGAACCAGACTTAAAGGCCGTGGTCGAGGCCTGGCCGACTTTGCCGGCGGCAAACAAGGCCGCCATCCTCGCCTTGATCCGCGCACCCCGATGACGACGAGGCTGTCCTTGGCGCCGACCGTCGGCGCGCTCGGAGCGCAAATTCGCGCTCTGGGACCGTGCTTTCTACCGGACCGGAAGTATTGGGACTCCAGCCCGACCACGGAAGGGAACCTGGACCTATTGCCGCTTGAGGATCGTCCACTCCCAGATCGCACCTCGCCGCTCCTTCTGGCCGACGACGAGCAGTCGATTGCCGTCGCGCGAAAAGGCCACTCCTCGCGTATGTGTCGCCTCGCAGGCGAGCTCCATGAGCAGCTGCCGGGTGCGCAGGTCCCACAGACTCACGCCGTCTGCCGGTTCGAACACGACTGCCAGCGTGGGCCCGGCGATCGCCATCCGGGAGACCACGTGACCCATCGTCACGATGGTCGACGCTTCCGACGGGCTGACCGTCAAGTCAACGAGAGTGATCCGCGGTCCGCTGGCTGCGGCGATGAAGTTGCGATCCCGCGCCGCGGTTACGTGACTGTGCTGCTCGGGATTGGAGAACACAACGCGACCGTCACGAACGTCCCATACTTCGAGCGTCTGGCCGGCCGCGACCAGATAACGACCATCGTGCGTGAAGGCCACATCGCGTACCGGCCCGGCCTGTTCGAACTGGCGCTCGATGCGCAGCGTATCCACGTTGAAAAGGACGACGGTGTTCTCATTTGTGGTCGTGGCCAGCCGGCGAGCATCGGGTGCCCAGGCCAAGGCTTTAGAGGTACCGCCAGGGAGCGAGTGGACTAGTTCGAAGGAATCGCTCCGCCAGATCGTCGTTTCACTCTCGGAGCGCCCGGCGATCAATTGACCGTCGGCCGATACGCTGGCGTGAATGGGTTTGCCGCGGGGAAAGGCCGCAAACCAATTGACTCGCTTCTGTAGCGCGCAATCGAAAATGCGAATGTTTCCGTCAACGCTGCTCGCCGCGACAAATCGCTTGTCGTCGGGAAAAAAATCCACCGTCTCATGCGCGAAATTCGACAGTCCATACACCGGCTCTGCGCTATCCACCAGCGACCAAATGCGCACGCCGTCGGCTCCGGCGCTGGCCAGACGCTCGCCGTCGGGCGACCAGGCAACCGACCACACGCGCGCCCGGTGGCCCAATAGTGTTCGCTGGGGCGCAGGTTGATCGGGGAGCCAAATGTGGATCACACCATCCTTTCCGCCAGAGACCAGGCGGTCGTCGTGCGGAGCAAAGGCCAAGGTCTGGATCCATTCGGTATGGCCACCTTGCAGGATGCGTGGCGGCTGCGCGGGGTCGGCCATGCTCCAGATGTAGATGGCGTCGTGGGTGCCGGCGGCCGCGACCATAGCCGCGTCGTGCGACATCGACAATCCAAAGAATTTCTGAAGCTCGGCGTTGCGCGGCTCGGCGGCTGCATTTTCAGCGATCGGCCACACGTGCAGCATTCCGGTTTCGTCGGTGGCCAGCAGCCGGTCGCCCGCCGGAGTAAATGTCACCGTCCGCACCACGTGCACTTTGTCCTCGTAGGTGGCAATCACAGCGTTGGTGGCGAGATCCCAGAGGCGCACGGTGCCGTCGCGGCCGCCGCTGGCTAGCCGCTGGCCGTCAGGCGAGAAGGCGATGCACAGAACATGGTCGGTGTGCGCCGCCAGCACGCGGTTTCGCCTTCCGGAGCGCACGTTCCAAAAGCGGATGGTGGTGTCCTCGCTGCCACTGGCCAGGATGTCGCCATCGGGCGAAAAGGTAACGCACGTGACTTCATTGGTGTGCCCGAAACGTCCGCCCAGCTTGTACCGCTGCTCGCCCGTTCGAGCGTCCCACATCCGCGCCGTCTTATCTTTCCCGGCGGTGGCCAGGAACCTTCCGTCCGGTGAAAACGCGACTGCAAAGACGTCACCCTCGTGACCGTTGAGATTCAAAGTTCTGGGCTCGCACTTTTCGCGCAGGTAGTGCCACACGAACTCGCGAAGATCCGTCTGGCCAGGCTTGGGTGTCTGGCGATCGAGAAGCTTCATCGCCTGCACGACGTTGTTAGCCTTCACCGTCTCATGCGCCACGCGCACGTCGGCTGTGTACAGCAGTCCACGACTCACGGCGGCCTCGTATTGGGCAACGTCACGGGCGGCATCCGCCCGCACAATTTCGTCGCCCAAGCGCGCGCTGTAGCCGATCACAACACCGAACAGGGCCACCGCCGACGCCACGATGACCGTCAGCAGCGCCGCCGTCGCCGGCCGGCGCTGGGCCCATTTCCAGACCCTGGCGACCGCGCCCAGCGGGCGCGCTTCGGTAGGTTTTCCGGTCAGGAATCGATTCAAATCGTCGACCAGCTGCTGGGCGGTGGCATAGCGCGCGTCGCTCGATTTGGACAGGCACTTGAGACAGATCGCTTCCAGGTCGGGGGGGATTTCCGGGCGCAACCTCCTCGGACGGATCGGCTCTTCAAAGAGCACCTGCCGCAGCGCCTCGACATCCGAACTGCTCTCAAACACCCGGCGGCCAGTCAGCACTTCATACAGAATGGTGCCCAGCGCGTAGACGTCGGTCCGCGCGTCGAGTTCGCGCACGTTGCCCCGCGCCTGTTCCGGCGCCATATAGGCCGGCGTGCCCACCAGCGCGCCCGACCGCGTCTCGTCTCCTTCGCGCTCCAACAATTTCGCCATGCCGAAGTCTGTTAGCTTCGGCCACAACTCCTCCTCCCTCTCCCCTCGCGGGAGAGGGCTGGGGTGAGGGGACGGACACGCGAATCCTTCGTCCTCTCCCGGCAGCTTTCCGCCTCCAGCCCCCGGCCTGCTCAACAGCACGTTGCTCGGCTTAATGTCCCGATGCAAGACGCCGCGACTGTGCGCGTGACCAACCGCCTCGGCCAACTGCTCGACCAGCCGGGCCGCCGACCGCACCGGCACTGGCTCGCCACGCTGCTTGAGCCGCTGAGCAAGCGTCGGCCCGGGGCAAAACTCCGACGCGATGAAGCACACTGCGCCGTCCTCGCCCGAATCGTACACCGCGACCAGGTGCGGGTGGTTGAGTCGGGCTGCGGCCTCCGCCTCGCGCAGGAAGCGGCGCCGCATATCAGCACTGAGCAGCGCCTCAAGTCTGGGAACCTTCAGCGCGACCTGGCGATGCAGCTGGGGATCGTAGGCCAGATACACGACGCCCAGTCCGCCATGGCCCAGTTCTCGCAAGATGCGAAACCGACCCAGCGTCCTTGCGGATGCGTCTACCGGCGTGGCCGCTATTGCTTGTTCGGGTGCCGGTGTCTCTCCGCTGGCATCATCCGGCGACCACTGCCGCCGCACGCGGTGTAAAAGCTCGAGACACCGCCTGTCGGCCTCCCACTCGGCGGCATACTCAGCATCGTCGGCGAGGGAGGAAGTGTCGAGCGCGGCAGCGGCCGTGCCGGCGGCAAGCTGCTCATCAAGGCGCACCAGAAGCTCGGACAGCAGTTCTTCGCGCTCATCGTCACCGGCGATCATGATCGGGCCACCGGATTACTCGATCTCGGACAGCAGTTTCCGCATCTGTCGCACCGCGCGGGTCCACATCTTTCGAGCCGCCTCTGCCGTGCAGCCGCGGCGGGCCGCAATCTCGGCAAACGAGTCTCCGTGCCAGGTCCGCTCGATGAGCACATCCCGCATCCGTTCGTCCATGCGCGCTAGCGCCAGGCGCACGTGCCGCTGCTCCTCAAGCTTAAAGAAAGCCGCGCCCGGAGTGGCCGCCGCATCCTCGATCCTGCTGAGTGCCTCGTCGACCGATGCCGCCGGGAGCTCGCGCCCAATGTCACGTCGTTTCGTGTAGCGATAGTGTCGTACGCTGTTCGCCAGCCGATGGGCCAGGATGCCTAACAGCCAGCGATAAAACTCGGCTTCGGTTTCTCCGCGAAACTGACCGAAGTCACGTTGCGCCTCCAGGTACGTGTCCTGCACCAGGTCCGAGGCGCCGACCTTGGCCCGCAGCTTGTCGTCCAAGGCCCGATTGGCCACCAGCAGCAGGTAGTTGCGCCCCGCTTCCAGCGCCAGTCCCAGGGCCGACGGGGATCCGCCGCGCGCCCGGTGCAGCCACTGGTCCATCTGCCCGGATGCACCAGAGGGCTCGTCCTTGGGCAGCGGCGACAGCGACGCATCCATCGGCCTGGAGGCCTCTAATCAGTTAGGAACGAAACCGGGAGAAATCGGCGCGGAATTTTGGTCGGGACCGCGCGAGTGCGCGCCGCAAGACCATGACCGACAAGCACCTTAACCAGCCGAGTCGGCGGGAGTCAAGAAATTTGCGGATTTCTCAAGAAAAGTCCGCCCGACCGGAGCCCATTACGTTCCTTTCGTTGTGAGCAGACCGTCAGTGGTCGTGTGCTGGGACCGGTCTGCGCTCAAAGCGCAACTGCGCTCAGCCGAATCCAGGAGTCCGCAATGCCCCGCCATTCTGCCGTTGATCGGCACCGCCCGTCCGCCTTGGCCCGCGAAACGACGCGCGGTCATTTGCGCCGCCTGCTACGCTTAGAGCCGCTGGAGTTGCGCAATGTGCTGGCGACGTTCTCGTTCGCCGGGCTGGGCGATCTGCCGGGCGGAACGGTCACCGGCGAGGCGCGATCGGTGTCGAGCGACGGCACGGTGATTGCCGGCGTCAGCAATGGCAGCTCGGGACAGGAGGCCGCGGGTTGGTTTGACGGTGTCCTGACGGGTCTCGGCGATCTGGCGGGCGGCACCTACAACAGCAACGCCGCGGGTGTATCCAGCGACGGCACGACCATCGTGGGCAGCGCGAACTCCGCGTCCGGCACCGAAGCGTTTCGTTGGGTCGGAGGCGTCATGACCGGTCTGGGCGACCTGGCCGGCGGGACGTACAGCAGTCGCGGCCGCGGCGTTTCTGCCGACGGCGCCGTGGTTGTCGGACAAGGCACGTCCGCCTCCGGTATCGAAGCCATGCGCTGGACCAGTGCCGGCGGTATGGTCGGTCTGGGCGATCTGCCGGGCGGCACGTTCGAGAGCGTAGCCTATGCCACTAACACCGACGGCAGCGTCGTCGTCGGCAACGGGTTCAGCGCTTCAGGACAGGAGGCCTTCCGCTGGACCAGTGGTGGCGGACTGGTCGGGCTGGGCGATTTCTCCGGCGGCGCATTCGCAAGCATGGCGCGTGCCACTTCCGCCGACGGCAGCGTGATCGTTGGCTACGGAACCACCGCCACGGCCGACCGGGCCTTTCGCTGGACCAGCGGCGGCGGCATGCAAAACCTGGGTGACCTTTCGGGAGGCACTAATACGAGCTACGCCTTTGGAGTTTCGGCGGACGGGTCAGTGGTCGTCGGCAAGAGCGGCAGCGCGTTGGGCGACGAGGCATTCTATTGGACCGCCGCAGGCGGCATGCAGAACTTGCGCGAGCTGCTCATCGTCGGCGGCGCCACAGGCTTGTCTGGCTGGACCCTGCACGACGCAATCGGCGTCTCTGAGGACGGTAGAACCGTGGTCGGCTTTGGCACTAATCCGAGCGGGGATAAGGAAGCTTGGGTCGCCGTCGTTGGAGATATCGACTGGGGCGATACGCCTGCTCCCTATCCCACTCTGTTGAGCGAGAACGGCCCGCGGCATGTGGCCACCGGTCCCCGCTTGGGGGCGACACGCGACGGCGAGCCCGACGGCGTCCACTCAGCCGATGCCGACGCCGACGGCGCCGACGAGGATGGCGTGACGTTCGGTACGATCCGTGTGGGAGCGCTGGATGCCACGGCGACGATCAACGTGCAGTCGTCGGCCGGCAAGCTCGATGCCTGGATCGACTTCAACGGCGACGGTAGCTGGGGCGGGCCGGGCGAGCAGATCGCCGACGACCTCACCGTGTCGTTGGGCAACAGCGTCCTCAGCTTCGACGTCCCCAGTTGGGCCGCCGATGGAGTGACGTTTGCCCGTTTCCGCCTGAGCACTGCCGGCGACCTCGGCGTGGGCGGAGCGGCCGCCGACGGCGAAGTGGAAGACTACGCCGTGATTATTATCCCTCCAGCGCCAGCTATCGGCCTTTTCGGCGCACAGAAGGATATCGCGGGCGGGGTGGTCGCAAACGATGTGCTTGCCGCCGATATCGATGGCGACGGGGACATGGATGCCCTCTCCGCATCGTTCGCAGGCGACGAAATCTCCTGGTACGAGAACAACGGCCCTCAGAACGACTTCACGGCCCACGTAATCTCGACCGCTGCTGATGGACCAGAAAGCGTCTTCGCGGCCGATTTGGACAGCGATGGCGACATGGATGTTCTCTCGGCATCCTATGACGACAGCACGATTGCCTGGCACGAGAACGACGGCAGCCAGAACTTCACGCGCCACACGATCACGACGAGCGCGGATGGAGCGATTGACGTGTTCACGATGGACATGGATGGCGACGGAGACACAGATGTGCTCGCCGCCTCCAGTGCCGATGACACCGTAGCCTGGTATGAGAACGATGGCGCAGCGAGCTTCACGCAACACGTGATTACGTCTGCCGTCAATGCGGTGAACAGCGTGTTTGCCGCCGACGTGGACAGCGATGGAGACATGGATGTCCTTTCGGCGCAGGGCTACAACAATTACTACTACGACTATGAAGGGAGCCTGTCGTGGTACGAGAACGACGGCAACCTGTCTTTCACAGCACATAATTTCAACACCGAATTTAGACCGTTTGCTGTGTTCGCGACCGATATGGACTCGGACGGCGATCTCGACATTTCGTACGTGAGGCAAATCCACTTCTATGGTGGAGACGAGTTCGCCTGGCTGAGGAACGATGGAGGCGGCAGCTTCACGAAGGCTGTTATTTTTGATGATTGGAATCTCTCACCGACAGGATCATATCCGGTCGATCTGGACGGTGACAGTGACACGGATCTGCTCGCGTCAGCTAACTTCCACACTACTGAGCTCACATGGTTTGAGAACGATGGCAGCCAGAACTACTCCTGGTGGTTAGTTTCAAACGAAGGTGCGCAACCCGGAAGCGTATCCGCGACCGACCTTGACGGCGATGGTGATCTGGATGTGCTGGCAGCGTCCACCTTCGACGGAAAGATCGTGTGGTATCCGAACCTGGTTCCACCGACCGATATCAGCCTGTCGGGACAATCGGTCGCTGAAAATCAGCCTGTCGCGGCGGTCGTCGGCACATTGTCAACGGCAGATCCCGACGCTGACGACAGTTTCGTCTACGCGTTGGTTTCCGGCCCAGGCGACAGCGGCAATAGCTCGTTCACAATCGACGGCGATCAGCTCAAGACGGCTGCCGCGTTCAACTTCGAACAGGAAAGCTCGTACAGCGTGCGGATTCGCAGCACCGATTCCGGCGGGCTATCGATCGAAGAAGTCTTTACCGTGACTGTCACGAACGTGAACGAGCCGCCCACGGCCAATGCCGGCGGACCCTACACGATCTACGTGGGCGACGACCTGCAGTTGGCCGGCTCGGGAAACGATCCCGACGCCGGCGCTGTGCTCACCTACAGTTGGGACTTGAATGGGGACAACGTTTTCGGCGATGCGGCCGGCGCGTTTCCGTTGGTCCCGTGGTCGGTTCTCAGTGGCCTGGGTTTGGGGGCCGGCACCCAGGTGATCAGTCTGCGCGTGACCGACGACGCGACCAACACTGCTACAACAGATACTTCGCTCGACATCTATTCCCGTGTGCTCGACCTGAGTCCTGCCAGCCTGACACTGGCCGAAGGTGATAGCGGCACCACCGCCTACCTGTTCACCGTCACCCTCTCCGCGGCCAGCGGACAGACCGTCACCGTCGCCTACGACTCGGCCGACGGAAGCGCCACCATTGCCGACAATGACTACGCCCCCGCCAACGGCACGCTCACCTTCGCACCAGGTCAGACCGTCCAACTCGTCACCGTCCTGGTCAACGGCGACACCACCAACGAGGCCAATGAAGATTTTGCGCTCAACCTCAGCAACCCGGAAAACGCGGTCCTGGGTGCTGCTTCTGTCGCACTCACCATTGTCGACGACGACGGGTTTTACTTCTTCAGTCTGGGTGACCTGCCGGGCGGAACGTTCTCAAGCGAAGCGCGCGCTGTGTCGAGCGATGGCGCGGTAGTTGCCGGCGTCAGTCAGAGCGCATCTGGCCAGCAGGCGTATCGCTTCAGCGGCGGCAGCATGGTGGGCTTGGGTGACCTGCCGGGTGGTTCCTTCAATAGCGTCGCAAACGCCCTGTCGTCCGACGGGACTACGGTGGTTGGCAATGCCAATTCCGCCTCAGGCACCGAGGCATCTCGTTGGGTCGGCGGGGTCCTGACCGGATTGGGAGACCTGGCTGGCGGAACATACAGTAGCCGCGGGCGCGGCGTGTCTGCCGACGGCAGCGTGGTCGTCGGGCAAGGCACCTCGGCCTCCGGAATCGAGGCCTTTCGTTGGACCAGCGGCGGAGGCATGGTCGGGCTGGGAGATTTGTCGGGCGGCACCTTCGAAAGCGCGGCCTATGCCACGAATGGCGACGGCAGTGTCGTGGTCGGTTTCGGGTTCAGCGGTTCAGGTCAGGAGGCGTTTCGTTGGACGAGTGCCGGCGGCATGGTCGGACTGGGTGATTTTTCGGGCGGCGCCTTTGCGAGCATGGCGCGCGGGGCTTCCGCCGACGGTAGTGTGGTCGTCGGATATGGCACTTCGTCCTCCGGGGACCAGGCGTTTCGTTGGACGATCGGCGGCGGCATGGTCGGACTGGGCGATCTGCCGGGTGGCACCTTTCAGAGTTACGCGTACGGTGTTTCGGGCGACGGCTCGGTCGTCGTTGGTGGTAGCGCCACCGCGTCGGGCAACGAGGCGTTTTATTGGACTGCCGCCGGCGGAATGCGGAACTTACGCGAGACACTCATCGCCGCGGGCGTTACAGGCTTGTCTGGCTGGATGTTGGAAGAAGCGATCGGCATTTCACAAGACGGCCACACCGTGGTCGGGTTTGGAACAAACCCAGGAGGCAATCGCGAAGCCTGGGTGGCGGGTATTGGCGATCTGGACTGGGGGGATGCGCCTGCGCCTTATCCCACCCTCTCTGCGGAGAACGGCGCGCGGCATGTGGCCGCTGGCCCGCGCTTTGGAGCGACGCGCGACGGCGAGCCCGACGGCGTCCACTCAGCCAATGCCGACGCCGATGGCGCCGACGAGGATGGCGTGACGTTCGGTACGATCCGCGTGGGAGCGTTGGATGCCACTGCGACGGTCAACGTGCAGTCGTCGGCCGGCAAGCTCGATGCCTGGATCGATTTCAACGGCGACGGCAGTTGGGGCGGGCCAGGCGAACAGATCGCCGACAACCTAGCTGTGTCGCTGGGCGATAACGTCATCAGCTTCGACGTGCCGAGCTGGGCCGCAGACGGTGTAACGTTTGCCCGTTTCCGCCTGAGCACGGCTGGCGACCTGGGCGTCACGGGCCAGGCCGCCGACGGTGAAGTTGAGGATTACGCAGTGACCATCGTGCCACCCGCCGCAAGCAACGGCACCTTTGGCGACGCGAACATCATCAGTAGCAGTGATGTTAACCCATTGAGTGTATTCGCGGCAGATCTCGACGGTGATGGCGATATGGACGTCCTGTCGGCGTCGTACACTGACGATACGATTCGCTGGCACGAGAACGACGGCGCCCGGAACTTCACCGCCCATACGATATCGAGCACCGCCAACGGTGCCGAACGTGTTTTTGCGGCAGACGTGGATGGGGACGGTGATACCGATGTATTGGCGGCGTCTCACCCTGCCCTCGCGTGGTACGAAAACGACGGCAACCAGCTTTTCACAGCGCACCACATCTACACCGCACTCAATGGGTTCACCAGCGTTTTTGCAGTAGATCTGGACAATGACGGCGATACGGACGTACTTTCTGCAGCCTGGGATGAGGACCGAATTCTTTGGCATGAAAACGACGGCGCTGAGGGATTTCTCACTCACACGGTAGTCAGTTCCGTCGACGGTCCCATCGACGTGTCCGCAGCAGATCTGGACGGCGACGGCGATCTGGACGTGCTGGCGACGTTGGGGATCGGCGACGCGGTCGCATGGTACGAGAACGGCGGCAGCCAGAACTTTACGCCGCACATCATTGCTAGCGCGGTGGACGGGGCCTGGAGCATTTTCGCCGCGGACATCGACAGCGACGGCGACATGGACGTGCTAAATGCCTCTACAAACAACAATTCGATTTCTTGGTACGAGAACTTGGGGGGTGGGAGTTTTGCCTCACACACAATTAGCGCTGCTGCCGGTGGGCCGCGCAGCGTGTTCGCGGCCGACGTTGACGGCGACGGCGACACCGACATACTGTCCACCAACAATGGTAAGGTTGCCTGGTACGAAAACGATGGAGTTCAGAACTTTACCGCTCAGACGATCGCAACAACCGCCAACTCGCCCCAGAGTGTGTTCGCGGCGGATATGGACGGCGACGGCGATCTCGACGTCCTCTCCGCATCGGTCAACGACGACAAGATCGCCTGGTATGAGAACGGTGCAATGGTGAGCTCCACGGTTGCCGCCCGCCATATCTTCTACAACCAGAGTGCGTTCGACGGCAACAGCGCTGCCATCAACGCTGCCGATGACGGCGCCATCGCCACCGACAAGACGGCCTACCTGCCGGGCGCCGGCCTGGCGGTATTCGAGAACATCACCAGCTACTCGCGCGGCATCAACGGCATCATGGTCGACTTGTCTTCCAGCGCCAGCCACACCTCGCTCACGGCCAACGACTTCGTGTTCAAAGTGGGCGCGAACAACTCGCCCAACACCTGGGCCGCCGCCCCGCCGCCGTCGGCCATCTCCGTCCGCACCGGCGCGGGCACGAGCGGCGCCGACCGCGTGGAGATCACCTGGGCCAATGGCGACATCCAGAATCAATGGCTAATGGTGGCCACCAAAGCCAACCTCACCACCGGCTTAAGCGCGACCATTACCGTGGCCACGCCGGGCGGTCCGGTCTCGGTGGGCGATATCTTCTTCTTCGGCAATCGGATTGGCGATACGGGCTCACCCACGGCGACCTCGTTCACCACGACCGTTGCGGACGCCTCGACGATCGTCAGCGGCGGGCTGGGCGCCGCCGGGGGCATCACCAACGTCCGGGATATCGACAAGAGCAATACCATCACCGTGGCTGGCGACCGTGCCGCGGCCTTAGTCAACATTGGTGCGCTCAACCGTCTGCAGGTTGGCACTGGTGGCCCGTTCGCGCCGGAAGATGGCGACACGGGCATTTCGTCGGCGCTGGGCGCTGCCGCCACCACTCCGGCGCCGGCGGTTGCACTGCCCCCGGGCATCGCCCGCCGGTTGCGGTCGGGCGACCTGAACTTCAGTCGCATTGCCGCTTACTTCCGGCAGGTGGCCGAGAGTGACGCCGGACGGTTCGGCAAGCTGGCCGCTAAAGCCGACCTGATCGACAACACACTGGAACTGGATGAGGAACTGGTAGGTTCGCTGGCCGGCGGCCTCTAACCCTTTCCCTTTTGAGCCTGCTGAGACCCGAACACCGCATCAAAATCCGCCAATTAAACGCGAATCTTCCGTTTGCGGCGCAGAATCCGGCGCAGTTGCGGACGCGGACGCCTCGCTGGCTGCCGCCGTGAGAGCATGGCCGCGGCTTCACGAATTCGGCCAAGTCGGCCATTCCGCCATAGCCAGGGAGGGTGGCACCGCGGCACAATGACCGTTCGTCGGGTAGGCGGGCGACGGCTCGCCTCACAGCCGACTGCCGGCGGCGGGCGCTCACCTGCGACGCTGGCGGCCCGGCTGGCCCGGCCCAGCACAGCAGGTGAGCACGGTGGCGAAAACGAAAAGCCAATCTGCGAAAAAGTCCAGTCGGGCGGTACCTGACGAAACACAAGGCACCCGGTACGATTTGCCGGCCGACTTCAACGGAAAGCTGTCCGCCAAGCACTTTCCCTATGGATACCCGCCGCAGTTCTGAGTGTTCGAGGACTTCGGCGAAGCGCACGGGTCCTCATTGGCGGCTCCGGTCGCCGGATAGACGCGTTCTGCAATGGACGCGAGGGCTGAAGCCTGCCGAGGTTGTAGTCAGTCGGCCGCGGTTCCAGATCGATTGGTCCGGTTCGCTTAAGGACAAGCTGGTCAAGCTGGGAATGGCCGACGCGTTCGGGCGGGCCGCTGATTTTGGCGGCACCAGCCACCAACACGACCTGTTGATTTCCGACGTTGTGCATCGCGCTTGGTTGGCGGTCGACGAGCAAGACTCCGAGGCCGCGGCCGCTTCCGCGGTCATCTTAGCTCGGAAAGGGTTCTTGGATCCGCCGGTTGAGTTTCGGGCCGATCGCCCGTTCCTGTTCGTGATTTGCGACACTGTGAGCGGCGGTCCCCTGTTCGTCGGCCGGGTCGCCAACCCTCGCCCCGGCTCGTAACACGCCGTCGGCGGCTGGATTCAGGGCCTGGTCCGTGGGCCGTGAGGCCGTTTTTTGTTGACCTTGCTGGTAAGCCGAATCCAGAATTGCGGGTAATTGGCACGGCAGGGCCGAAATAACTTCGATTCCTGGCGCGCAACTCGATCGACCCGGTGCGTCCGTTAGGCGGGCCGGTGATGGTCGACAAAGCCTTGCTGCCAATCGAGCTGGTGCCGAAGGTGAGTTGACGTTTACTCCAGACGCACGTCGGGATTCAACTTGGACGAGAGTAGTCCCATGTCCGCGAGAGCCAAACAACTCGTATCCGCACTGTGTTGCGGCCTGGCGATCGTCGTCGCGGCCGGCCGCGCGCTGGCCAACGCGAACGAGGAAATGGTGCAGTTGAGCCGGCGGTATTTCGAGCAAAGGAACGCCGCCCAGTACTCAGCCGCCGAAGCAACGGCACGCGAGGGCCTGGCACTTGCCGAGCGTAGCGGCAATCAGCGCAACATCAGCGACTGGCTGAACATGCTCGGCAGCGCGCTCCGCGCGGAAGCCAAATACAGCGAAGCCATGCTGTGCTGGCAGCAGTCGCTGGCCATCGAAGAGAGGACCAGCGGCCCCGACCACGCCGACACCGCGCTCCGGCTTAGCAATCTGGCGGCGCTCTACTTCGACTTGGGCGACTATGCCGAATCCGAGTCGTTGCAAAAACGCGCCCTGGCGATCCGCGAGAAACAACTGGGCGCTGACGATCCCTTCGTGGCCGAGTCGCTGAACATTCTGGGCATCGTCTACTCCGCGCTCGGCAAGTACGAACAGGCCGAGCCACTGCTGCGGCGATCCCTGGCGATCTGCACAGTACAGCTCGGGCCCAACGACCCCTCCGTCGCCGTGGCGCTCAACGGTTTGGGAAACATGTACATGACGATGGGAGACTATGTCCAGGCCGAGCCGATGCACCAGCGCGCTCTGAGAATCTTCGAAGAGCAACTCGGCGCGGACCATCCCCGCGTGGCTGTCTCGCTCGAGGGGCTTGGTAACTTGTACCTGGAGCAAGGCCGGCTGTCCGACGCCGCGCCGCTCTACGCGCGCTCGCTGGCGATCCGCCAGCGCACGTTCGGCCCCGACGATCCCCAAGTAGCGATGATCCTCGACCACCAGGGCGTGCTCTACGAGATCCTGAAAAGACACTCAGATGCCGAGCCGCTCTACCAGCAGGCACTGGCGATCCGCGAGAAACGGCTGGGAGAAAACCATCCGCTCGTCGGCGATTCGCTCAACAATCTGGCAGTCCTCTACAAGAAGCAACGCAAATACGCCCAAGCCGAACCACTCTTCCAGCGAGCATTGGCCGTCGACGAGCGGCAGTTGGGTGCCGACCATCTCGACGTCGCCTTGACACTCAACAACATGGCCATCATGTATGTTGAGGAGGGCAAATACGCCCAAGCCGATCCGCTGTTCGCCCGCGCCATTCAAATCGCCTCGAAATCGCCGGCCGGCGGCGACAAGTTGCGACGCTCCTACGGCAGCCGTGCGGAAATGCGCTGGAAGATGAACGATCGCCCCCAGGCGATCGATGACTTGCGACGCTGCCTGGATCTCGTCGAGCAGTTGCGAAAACGCGCCAGCGGGGGCGAGAAAGACCGGGCCACGTACTTTGGCACGATGGACAGCTACTACGAGCTGATGGTCAGTTGGCAAAGTGCACTCAATCAGCCGGGGGAAGTGCTCGCGGCTATGGAGCGCGGCCGGGCACGCTCGCTGGTCGATCAGATGAACGCCCAGGGAATCAACCTGCTCGAAGGTTTGCCGGCCGAGCAGGTTCAGGAGTTCACGTCTCGCGAGCGCGAAGCCCAAGCCGCGCTGGCCTACGCGCAGAAGCAACTGGAACTGCTCGACGAGCGCGATGACCTGAGCGACGAGCAGCACAAGGCGGTCCAGCAGCAATTGGATACCGCGGCGCGCCAAGCCCAGGAGCAGGTGATCGCCGTGTACCGCGATATCCGCACGGCCAGTCCGGCCTATCAGCTCATGGTCAGTCGCCACTTCAAGCCGTTCGATTTGCCGGCCGTGCAATCGTGGCTGGCCACAAAAGAGGTGCTGCTGTTGGAGTACTTCACCGGCGAAGACGGCGCATATCTGCTCGTCGTGCCTCCCAGCGGCCAGGCGCGCAGCATCAGCCTGGCAATCGACAAAGAGCAGGCGGCGAAGCTGGGCGCCAAGGTCGGGCCACTCGATCACGATGCCATGTCCGCGGCCCTGACTGTCGCCGAGCGCACGATTCAGGAGCATCTGGCCCAGCCCGAGCTCGGCGAAGCGGCAACCGTACGGCTGCACGAGTTGTGGAAACTGCTGCTGCCTGAGGATATCCGCTCCGACCTGGTGAGCGGCAAGTACAAGCGGTTGTACGTCTCGCCGGACGGTCCGCTGGCAACGTTGCCGTTCGAGGCTCTCGTCGTCGAGCCAGAGGGCGAGCCGCAGTACCTGCTGGATATCGGTCCGCCGATCGTCTACGGCCCGTCGGCCTCGCTGCTGATGAACCTCTCAAACCGGCCACTATCGCAAAACAATCGCGACGGGAAGCCGGTCTTCACGGTCGGCGACCCCGCGTATCCTGCCACGGCGCCCATCGACAGCCGCGGCGCGCTCAAGCTCACGGCTGGCGCGCGCTATGTTTCGGTCCGCGGACAGTTGAACCGCTTGCCACACACCGAAACCGAAAGCGGCTGGGTCGTGCAGTTGTTTCGCGACGTGGGCGTGGCGGCCGGTCAGCTTCTCAAGCGGCAAGCCACCGAGGCGAACGTCCGCGATAGCGTCGCCGGCCGCCGCCTGGTGCACCTGGCCTGCCATGGCATTGCCGATCAGTCGTACGGCAACTTTTTCGGCGCGCTCGCGTTGACTCCAGGCCCCCGCGGGGCTCAAGATGCGAGCGACGATGGGTTTCTGACCCTGCCCGAAATCTACGACTTGAGGTTGGCCGGCACCGAGCTCTCGATTCTCAGCGCGTGCGAGACCAATTTCGGTCCGCAGCAGCGGGGCGAAGGAATCTGGGCCATCTCGCGCGGGTTTCTGGTCGCGGGAAGCCGCCGCGTCGTGGCCACGAATTGGCTGGTGGATGACGCCGCCGCGGCCAGCCTCGTGAGTTACTTCTGTTCGGGCGCGGCCAAGAGCGAACAGCAGCAAGCCGGCTCAACCAACTACGCCGCCGCCCTGCAAGCCGCCAAACGCTGGACCCGCCAGCAGTCCAAATGGAGCAGCCCCTACTACTGGGCGCCATTTGTCCTGATCGGACCCGATTGAATTACCGTTCCACAAACCAGTGGCAGCCTACGCGCGGCAAGCCCTTGAACTCGCCTTCGCGTAAGGAAAATGCCTTGCTGCCGATCGAGCTGGTGCCGAAGGCCAGTTGACGTTTACTCCGCACGCAGGGCGCCGGGATCCAACTTGGACGAAAGTAGCCGAATGCTCGCGAGTGCCGCAACATTCGCGGCCATTGCTCAGACCATAGCTATGCCTCAATTGCCGTTTTGATTTCTTAGTTGTAACCTACTCCTTGTTCCGCTTGCTTCTATCCCAGCCGGGCCGGAGATGTCGTTGAAAAACATCGGCAACTCGGCCGCTCCCCTGAATTCATTGAAGGATCTCTCGCGATTCGGATAGAGTCATTGGGCGTAATGCTTCCCGACACCGCCACTGCGATCAACAGCCTGGCCACGGTCTACTCGCGGACAATGATTCACCGACTATCTGGATTCTTTGTCGTTCTAGCCGCCGCGGGGGTGGGTGCCTGCGCGCTCACTGCGCTCCCTCGTCAGGCAATGGCGCAGGCCAATGCCGCGCAGCAAGTCAAGCTGCAAGAAGCGCAGCGGATCATGGCCGAGGCCGACGCGCTGTATCAGCAGGCCAGGTACCGGGAAGTGATTCCCATGATGGAGCGAATTGTCGGCATTTTTCGCGAGGTGTATGGTCCGCGCCACGCCGAATCGGCCAACGCGCTGAATAACCTGGCAGTTGCTCACTGGAAACTTGGCCACAACAAAGAAGCGAGCAAGCTCCTGGAAGAAACGCTTGAGATCCAATACGCCGTTTTGCCACCTGATGACTTTCGACTTTCCGCCACGCTGACAAACCTGGGCAATGTCGCCGAGCGCGAAGGGAATCTGGGCGCCGCGATGAAATTCACCCAGCAGGCCCTGGAGCTCGAGCTGAAATACCGCGGCGCCACACACGCGCAATCAGCCACTGCGCTGAATCGAATGGGTTCGCTGCTCAAGTTGCAATATCGCGATGTCGAAGCCAGAGAGTACATGGAGCGGGCGCTGGCCATTCGACGCCGGTTGTACGGCGAGAACCATCGAGACACGGCCGAATCGCTCAACAATCTCGGCACTTTGCTGAGCGATCAGGGGGACTATGCAGGAGCCAAGCCGTACTTCGAGCAAGCGTTGGCCATCTATCGACGAGTGCTGGGTCCACGTCATCCGCACGTGGCAACGCTCTACATCAATATGGCGAACCAGATGGCCGCCATTAACGACTGGCACTCGGCGCGCAACTTTTACACGCCGGCACTCGACATCTACCTGGGAGTTTTTGGCGAGCAACACCTCGATACCGCCTTCGTAGTCCATAAACTCGGCGCAACATATGCGAACACGGGTGACTACGCCGCGGCACGCAAATACTACGAGCGGGCCTTGGCAATCTATCGGACCGCCGCCGGCGAGATTCACACGACCACGGCCGGCGTACTCGTTTCCTTGGGCGAATTACACGCCATGGAACGCCAATACGAAGCCGCCCAACGGTATTTCGAACAGGCACTGGCAATCTACCGCAGCAAGGAAGCCAATGAACCCCGTTCGGCGACGACCACGCTGAGTCACCTGGCAGCACTGCACGCTGATCAGAACCGTTTCGAGCAGGCGCGCACTCTGTATGAGCAAGTCCTCGAAGGCTATCGCGAAGTGCTCGGCGAGAATCACCCTTATTGTGCAAGCGTCTACGAGAATCTCGGAGACCTGTACGCCAAACAAGGTAAGTGGAAAGAAGCGGCCGACAGCACCGATCGGGGTCGCAGGATCGCCCGCCGGCATGCGGCCAAGTCCTTGGGTGGCTTCTCCGAGCGCGAACAACTATTTTATCTGTCGAAAGAAAGCGTCGGTCAGCTGCACGCCGGACTGACGTGGAGTTCTCAGCGGCCCACCGACACGTACCTTGCCACTCTAGCCGCTGGCTGGTTGCTGAACGCCAAAGGCCAATTGCAGGAGACGCTCGCGCAGCGCGCGCTGTTGGCCCGCGACAGCCGCGATCCGCAACTGGCGGCGATCGTCGAACAATTGACGGAGGTTCGGCAGCGGATGTCGTCGATTAGCTTCGCTGGCTCCTCGTCGGCCATTGAAGAAGCGCAACAAGAGTTCGAGCAACTCGAAGCCCACGAGGACGTGCTCTCACGACAACTATCGCAGGCCGGTGGCGCGACCACCGCCGAATCGTGGGTCGAGTTGGATGCCGTTTGCAAGCAAATTCCCGCGGACGCGGTGCTAGTCGACATCGCGCAATTTAAGGTCTTCGAATCCGAAGTGGCGATCGGCCAGTCTCGCTGGAAGCCCGCCCGCTACGCCGCCTGGATCTCGCCGCCGGCTGGTGCAGGTTCGGTGATGTTTGTCGACCTGGGCGATGCCGCTGTTGTGGACGCCGCCGTTGCGGCTGCTCGAAAAGCGATCGAAGACGAGGAAGTGATTCGCAAGGATGGTGAAGTCAACGCAGAAATGTTGGCGCATACTGCCCTTGCGGAGTTGGGCCGTTTGATCCTGGCGCCAATCGTGTCGCGGCTGCCCGCGGGCACAACGCGTTTGATCGTAAGCCCTGACGCCAGCCTGTGGCTCGTCCCCTGGTCGGCGATTCTGCTGGAAGATGGCCGGTACGCGGTCGAACAATTTGAATTTCAGTACGTCGTGAGTGGTCGTGATCTGCTGGCGCCTGCGGCCGCGGCCAAGACGACAAAGCCCGTGATCATGGCCGACCCGGCCTTTGATATCACGCCGCGCGAAGCGATAGACGCGACGAAAGCCGTGCTGCGCCAGCAAGCTGACGGCGGACTACAGCTCGCCGCACGCTCGGTCGGACGCGACAGCATCATTCCCAAAGTTGCGCGGCTGCCCGGCACTGCTGCCGAAGCATCTGCCATCGCGCCCAGACTGGCCACCTATGCCGGCGACGCCCCACAGCAGTACACCGGCAAGTACGCGCTGGAAGGTGTGTTCAAAAAACTGGCGCATCCCAAGGTCCTGGTCATGAGCACGCACGGCTTCTTTCTTGACGATCAACAGGCGACGACGGACGAACAGTCGGGAGAGGAATCAAGCGTGGCAGTGCAAAAGGATGGCAAGCCACTCGAAAATCCACTGCTGCGCTGCGGCTTGCTGCTGGCAGGCTGCAATGCACGCGATCAAGCCGCCAACGGTGAAGATGGAATCCTCACGGGCCTGGAAATTCTGGGCGCCGACCTGCGCGGCACGGACCTGGTCGTGCTCAGCGCTTGCCAAACCGGCCTGGGCCGCGTGAACAATGGCGAAGGTGTGGCGGGATTGCGGCAAGCGTTTCAATTGGCTGGCGCTTCGGCCGTAGTCGCCACGCTGTGGCAAATCCCTGACAATGAAACCGCCCAACTAATGACCGACTATTTCCACAGCCTCTCGAGGGGTGAAAGCAAGTCGGCTGCGCTGCGCACGGCCCAGCTTGCGCGGATCGCTGACCGTCGGAAGCGCAATGACTCCGCTCATCCATACTTCTGGGCCGCATTCACACTGACAGGGTTCTAGCCGATGGTGGAATGCGCGTGCGTGCGCGTGCCAAGACCTTGGGCGTGGAGCTGACTGGGGTATCCGCGACATCATCCTGCCGGGCGAGATGAAGGACCTGATGAACAAGGTCACGGAGGCAAAGAAGGCCGCCGAGGCCAACCTCATCGTTCGCCGCGACGAAACGGCCGCCATGAGAAGCCAGGCCAACACCGCCAAGCTGTTGGCCGACAGCCCGACCCTGATGCGCCTGCGCGAGCTGGAGGTCCTGGAAAAGGTCGCCGCCAACTCGAAGCTCAACATTGTGTTGGGCGACAATGGCCTGACGGACCGGGTGATGAATGTGTTGTAGCGAGAATCCCCGAGGGCTGGACGGAAGTCTGGCCCTCGGGGTGCTGTGTGTGGAGGTTTCTACCGTGTTGCCGGAACCAATAGGTGCGACTGAAACTGGTGACGGCGATCAAACAGTCGCAGAAAACTGAGCAGTACGACACCGACCGTGCCCAAGGCTGTGCCGGAGGCGATCAGGAACATGATCACTATCTGGTATTTGACTGCCTCCGGGGGACTGACGCCGCTGAGCAACTGACCGGTCATCATCCCCGGCAGGCTGACGATGCCGGTGACCATCATCGAGTTAATCATTGGGATCATTCCCGTGCGCACGGCTTCGCGGATCGGCCCACGGGCCGCTTCCCAGCTCGTTGCCCCCAACGCCAGTGACATGTCGACCAAATCTCGTCGAAGCACCAGGCCGTCCCCCAAGCGGCCAAGACCCAACGATATGCCGGTCAGCGTGTTGCCGAGGAACATTCCCAGGATCGGTATGGTGTATTGTGGTTCGTACCACGTGTCCACCTTGTTCAATACGGCAACGATCCCGAACGCGGTAACAATCCACGAACTGGCAAGTACGGAAACGGTGCTGGCAAGGTAGACTCCCGGGAAACGTCTTTTCGGTGCGGCGTGCTGCGGACACGCGACGAGCGTCATGATAACAGCTAGCGCAACGACAGCCGCGACGCTATCCGATTGGAAGACCCAGCGGAGCACATAGCCGACCAGGAGCAGTTGAACGACCATCCGCACGCTGGCCAGCGTGAGCGAGCGTTGCAACCCGAGTCGCAACGCGACTGAAACGGCCCCGTTGACGAGAACCAAGCTCGCAGCGATGGCAACCTGCCAGGCTGTGAGTTCAATGTATCCGTCCATGATCATTGTTCCCCGACTATGTGACCGGAGTTCATTCGGATGACCTTGCTCGCCACACGCGTTGATTCAGTACCCCGGAGTCGAACACCCGGCGCAACCTTCGGGAAAAACTCCCGATTCTCAACCTAGCGGCGCACAAAACGGCGCACTCCCCGCACGGGGCCGTTTGGATGCCGAAAACAGCCCTCAGGGCAGCGTTTATGGCGAAGCACATATCGACGTCGCCCTCGTGGTCGTCATCCAGGCCTGGCCCCACCTCCCCGAGGCGATCCGCACCGGGATCCTAGCGATGGTGCGTGCGGCGTCGGCGGGGTTGGGAGCTTAAACTCCGTCGGGCCTTTGGCGAAAGTCACGGTTTTCTTTCGGAAATCGCCCGCCGATGTAGCCGCAACTTCCTCCTGTTGTCGAACTAATATATTAGCTGAGTGTGTTCTTCCTAAACGGTCGGTTGGAGCAGTTGTCCATGTCGAAACAGCACGTCAAGGGAGCGAAGTCTTCGCACGGTGGGGCACGCTACGCGTTTCAGCTTCACGGCAAGCAACACCAACTGACATTCCAGGAGGCTTTTTCGTATGGGCATACGTTGATGGCCGGCGGTCATTTTGCAACCGCTGCCAAGATCTTTTCACGCCTAGCAAAGGTTACCGGCCGCGGTCCGCGCGCCAAGGTTATGCTGTCGGCCTGCGCTGCCGGACTCGACAAATATGCCGTGTGCGAGGAAATCTTGAAGGTCGCTTTTGATGGCGAGGATCGATTGGTTATCGAAACATTGCAGGCTGCCTTCGTCTATCACAAGCTTGGGATGCAGGCCGACGCGGTTCGCGAGATGACTAAAGTCGTCGAGCAGTTCGAGAATCTGCCGACGGCCTGCCTTCTTCTGGGAGACATGTTCGCCGAACAGGGCGCTGCTCATAAAGCTGCGCATTGCTGGAGACTGGCTATCAAGCGCGACCGCCCTGGCGGAGCTGTGGCTTTGTCTGCGCGCAAGCAGCTCACTTCGCTGCAACCGTCGCAACGAAAGCGCCAATAAGGGGTAGACTCGATATGGCTCAAGCGTGCTCTGCAAAACGGCCACCAGGCTGAGCTCTCCGAATCAGGCACTCGCCGGCGTGAGGAGTCCTAGCAGTAGGCCTCCGACCGTCACCGACCTTGTTGAAGAACACGCCAACTGCGAATCCGATTTGCGGCTGCGGGTCTATCCCACTGCAGCGCCGCATAGATGCCGGCTGGAACGACCATGCCCCCAGTCGCCGCCGCCGATGGTAGCGCAGCCTTGCGTGGGTCACGAAGCTAGCCTAATACAAGCTCTCGCCTAATCTCGAGTCCGACGAGGAAGAAAAAAATGGCCATCAAGCCATCGTTGATCCATAACAGCAGCGAAAGCGGTCGCCAATCGTGAAGCCGATTCTTGTCTGCCAGTGCGTTGAACTCGTGTGCCCAGCGAGCGACTGGCGATCACCAGCGCGATGAGCATGCAACTTAGCAATACGATGCCGCCTTGGACGCTGCCCGTCGGGCAGCCAATCATGTGCGCGTCGAACCTAGCGGGCGGCAGCGCCGGACAGTCAGGCCAGTATCCAAATTCAGTGTCTCGAGGATTCCGCCTGGAACATCGGTACTCAAGTGCATGATTTAGAGCCACTAACGACATTTGCCACTTCATTGGCGCAAAACGTGCACGACCATCTTCAGGCAGTGTGAAAGGCAGGCAGGCACCGGAGCAGATGGCCATCAACCACGTGAGGGAACCATGACTTTTGTGCGGTCGATCTTCAGCGAATCACGTGCATGCCAGTTTTGCCGCCCATGCATAGCGATCTTGAGTGTCGTCGTTGCATGCACTCACTCCCGGGCCGACGGCGGCCCCGCAGTGTCGCCGATTGAAGAATCGCGCCCGGCGACCAGTCACGTTCCGCAGAAAGTGGAAATTCGCCCTGCAGCTCGCGACAGTGAGATCCAGGAAAGGCTGCACGAAATCCTGAGTGCTACCGGCTGGTTCATTGAACCGAAAGTAACAGTGAAGAACGGCGTCGCCTTCGTCGACGGCCGCACCGCTGACGAAAGTCATCAACAATGGGCCGGCGACCTGGTCGCGAAGACAGAAGGGGTTGTCGCGGTAGTGAACCGTATCGAGGTGGCAACTCCTTCGCCCTGGGATTTCCGGCCGGCTCGTGAAGGCATCGATTCCCTCATGCGGGCGGTCGTTCGCGCGCTCCCGATTTTCGGCATTGCCGTATTCGTGCTGAGTGCGGCATGGGCCGTGGCACTCTTAATCGCCCACTTGCTCCGGCGCGTGCTTCGGCGCAAAGTAAGCAGCCATTTACTTCGCGAGGTGGCCGCACGAGCGATTGGGCTGTTGATTTTCCTGTTAGGGTTGTATTTCGTATTTCAAATCGCGGGACTCACTCGGCTGGCAGTCACGGTCGTCGGCGGCACGGGACTCATGGGGCTGATTCTCGGCATCGCCTTTCGCGATATCACCGAGAATTTTCTCGCCAGTCTATTCTTAAGCCTCCAGCGCCCCTTTCGCGAGGGTGACCTGATCGAGATTGCCGGCACGATGGGCATTGTTGAGCGATTGACGTCCCGCACGACCGTGCTAGTTACGCTGGATGGCAACCAAGTGCAAATCCCCAACGCCACGGTTTTCAAGAGCTCCATCCGCAATTTCAGCAGCAACCCGAATCGCCGCGAAGATTTTACGATTGGGATTGGATACGACGATGTGATTTCTCAAGCACAGGAAATCGTCCTCAAGGTTCTGCTCGAACACCCGGCCGTGCTCAAGGATCCCGAAGCGTGGGTGTTGGTTGACAACCTAGGCGCCGCGACCGTCAACCTGCGCGTCTACTTTTGGCTGGATGGCACCAGCCACAGTTGGCTGAAGGTTCGTTCGTCCGTGATTCGATTGGTAAAACGAGCGCTACAGGACGCCAACATATCGCTGCCGGACTCGGCCCGAGAGGTAATTTTTCCACAGGGCGTACCTCTTTGGGAGGCCAACGGCCATTCAGCCAATCTGACCGGAACAAATCGTGTGCGATCGAGCTGCGGCAGTGAATCGGAGGAAGTTTCAACAGGTGCCGAAGCGCAGCTTCAAAGCGACGCGGCAACCATCAAAGAGCAAGCGCGCAAGTCATGGTCTCCCGATTCCGGGGAGAATCTGCTCGCCAACTAGGGTTGCCTGAGGCGCAATCCGATTAGTGTAGCGGCATCGCGGAGGCAGCTTGTCTCTGATAGAACGCTAGGATGATATCGATTGGTGTAGCTAAAACCGCCGGAGGCCGTCCATGAACTCATCGATTCGTTATCACTTGGAGGCGTTGCGGACGAGCTATTGGTTTTTGCCGGCGCTGCTGGGCCTGTTGGCGATCGCGATGGCACTCGTCACCGTCGGCATCGACCATGCGATCGGCGATCGCGCATCTTGGACGAATGCGTGGGCATATACGGGCGGACCGGAAGGTGCGCGAGCCGTGCTTGCGACAATTGCCGGCTCGATGATCACGGTCGCCGGAGTCGTGTTTTCCATTACCATCGTTGCCCTTTCGCTTGCATCGGCCCAATTTGGCCCGCGGTTATTGCGGAACTTCATCCGCGATCGTCGCAACCAATTCGTACTTGGCACATTCACAGCGACTTTCTTGTACTGTCTGCTCGTACTACGCACGGTGCGAGGCACGGACCACGAGCAATTCGTGCCGGGAATCAGCGTTACGATCGGCATCCTGCTCGCAGTGGCCAGTTTAGGGGTATTGATCTACTACATCCATCACGTCGCCATATCGATTCAGGCGACCCATGTCATTCAATCGGTCAGCCAGGAGCTTCGAGAGACGATCAATCGGCTGTGGCCGGAGCAACTGGGCGAGGAGCCCTCGGTTGAGCAGGCCGAAGAAGCGCCCTCCTTTCCGGCCGAGGAGGCCGTTACGATCCAGGCGGGCCAAAGCGGATACGTCGACGCAATCAGAAACGATACTCTGCTCAAGCTCGCCAAGGACCATGACCTCGTCCTGCGGCTGGCCTATCGGCCCGGACATTTTGCTGTCGCCGGTACTCCGCTGGCGGAGGTGTGGCCACCACAAAACGTCAGCGACGAAGTATCCAGACGCCTCAACGCTGCCTTCGTGTTCGCCTGGCACAGAAGTCCGTTTCAAGACGTGGAGTTTGCCATCGACCAGCTCGTGGAAGTCGCAGTACGGGCACTTTCTCCTGGCGTAAATGACCCGTTCACCGCACTGACCTGTATTGACCGGCTTGGCGAGTCGCTTTGCCAATTAGCTCAGCGTACCATGCCCTCGCGGCTACGTTATGACGACGAACAGCGACTGCGCATCATCACTTATCCCGTGGATTTCCGAGCCGTAACGGATGCAGCCTTCAATCAAATTCGCCAGTATGGAGCCGCTAGTGCAGCCGTTTTGATTTGCCTGCTTGAGACGATCGCCGTCATCATTTGGCTTGCGCGCCGAAGTGCTGATCGCAAGGCATTAGCTGACCAGGCTGATTTAGTAGTTCGCGCGGCTCGGCGGAGCATACCTGACGAAGCCGATCGGGCCGACATCGAGGAACGTTTCAACCGGGTGCAGGTGACGTTGGCCGAGATGGCGTCCGCTGCCCGAAAGTGTCCATCCAATATGGACGCCGGAAGCGTGTAGAGTTGATAGTTCTTTTGCTGGCTGGCCATCTCGCGAACCTGCACTGCTGTGACATTAAAACACTTGGGGTCGTGGCGTAACGGCAGCGCGGTTCTTTGATGAGACCCGGGTGCGAAAGCTAATCGTCATGGAGACTAATAACCGGGATAGGTTGAGCAGCTGGACGAGTCAGAGCGTGATTCGACCCGCCACAAGATCGAAAATTGTTCCCAACACCTCTTCCTTTGGTTCATCCAGCATGTTCGCCGACGGGCACTCCCCGAAAGCAACCGTCTTCAAAACAATACTCGCTGTCGCGACACCGATACACCTGTTTGCGAGCCCACCACACCGCGCCCGACGTGCGCGAAGCGCTCCGGACGGCTCCCGGGCCGGCCGACGGGCCCAATGCGTCAGACGGGCTCTATCGCGACGCGGGCCAGAATCTGCGGACGCAGCTAGAGCGCATCATCCGCCGCGCCGGCCTGGAGCCGTGGCCCAAACTGTTCCAGAATCTGCGCTCGACGCGCGAGACCGAACTGGCCGAAAGCTTTCCGATGCACGTTGTCTGCGAGTGGATCGGGAACAGCGCCGCGGTCGCGGCCAAGCACTACTTGCAAGTCACGGATGAGCACTTCGAACAGGCGGCGCAGTCCGAGGCGAAATGTCACGCAAGGAGCCGCAGACCGAAAAGACAAACCCCGGTTTTGCCGGGGGATGCGTGACGCTTCGAGAACGTACGTCAGATTCAATGGGCGATACAAGACTCGAACTTGTGACCCCTAGCTTGTCGAAGTAGCGCAGTTGGGGCGGCAGAAAAGAGCCAGGCGCGCGCGGGCGTTAACGCCTGGCGCGATCGGATCGACTTGGTGGGCGATCCTGACCGGCGAACGGAAACGGACGAGGCAGGAAAAAGCCCAACCTTGTAAGGATGCGTGACCTAGCCTTGATGTGGGGCGCAACACGCGCAACCCGCACAGACCGGGGGCGAGTCATGCATGAGATTGTCTCGCGCTACATTCTGTCGCGCGATATCAAAGCAACCTCTGCCGAACAGCTCGAATATGCGTTAGCAAGTTTTGGAAAGTTTCTCAAAGTCGAACCGACTGCTGCGCACTTTTCCGACGACAATGTAAACCGCTACTTGCTTTGGCTGGCCGGCGAAGGATTTGCACACGACACGATCAAGAGTCGACGACGCGCGTTGCTCACGCTGTGGCGATCGCTCGTCGAAGATGATCGGGCCGCGCCGCCGCGCAAGGTGCGCCGCTTGGCGCCTCGCACCTACATCCCGCGCGCTTGGACGCCGGATCAGATCGCGGCGATCCTGGGCGAGTGTGAAGCGCTCAGCGGCACTTTTCGCCGGCGGCCGGACATTCAGCGGCGCGACTACGCCGTGGCCATCTGCCGCACGTTCTACGAATCGGGCTTCCGCCGCAGCGACGTGTTGCGGATCCGCCGGCCGCAGATTCAACCCAGCGGCCTGATCGTGCTGGTGCAAAGCAAAACCGGCGTGCCCCACAAGGCGCGCATCCGCCCGCAGACGATCGAGGCCATCGACCGCATGGGCACCAGCGGCCGGGAAACCGTGTTCGGCGGCGTGGTTTGCACCCGCTGGCTGTCCGATTTCCTCAAGGGCGTTTTCCAGCGGGCCGGAATTGAGGAAGGCTCTCTAAAATGGTTCCGGCGTTCGGGATGCACGCACGTCGAACGTGAAAGGCCGGACGAGGGCTGGAAATTCCTGGGCCACACGACGCCGCGGGTAGCCAAGCAATCGTACATCGATCCCACCCAGCTCGACACCGGCGCGATCATGCCGCCGGACCCGCCCCACATTGACCGCCGCCGGCCGCCGGGCCAGGATTAAAGCCTGCCCCACCCAGAACTGGAGGATCGATCAATGGACGCTCGCGTTACCGCACTGGAAATGTCCTGCCGTCGCCAACGGTGGCTCATTGTTGTCCTGGTGATATCGCTGATCGCCGTGGTTGGATTGGGCGCTGCGGAACCAACTGCGAAAAAGCTCGTTGTAGAAGAGCTTCGCATTGTTGATCGGAATGGCAAATCAGTAGTCGCCATGGGAGTTGTCGACGGATACCCGATTCTAGCTATTACCTCTGGGAAGCAGGCCCTAACACTTACCGCAACTGACTCATCTGCCACATTTAGCATTGAATCCGGCGACGCTGAATTTAGCGCGCTTTGCAATTCCCAGAATGGCAGTGGCCGCGTGCGTTTGAAGAATAACAACTGCGCGACGATCATGGCCGCAATCGGTGACACTGCTGGATTCTCAGTCAACGACGCAAAGAATGGCCGGGCGATTATGTCTCTCAACAAGGGCACTGAGTCGCTCGTGCTCTTTGGCCCAGACGGCAAGCCTTCCTTCAACGCGCACGATTAAAGATGCGCCTCTACCGCGACGGCTGGTGGATGTTCGTCGTCGGAGCCGTCATGCTGGCGGCGCTAGCTGCGCTCAAGCTGGCTGGCTGCGATCCGCTACCGCCGGAGCCGGACTATCAGGCGCAGCCGTTTGAGTAGCCTCCAGCCGCGCCGCGGCGCGGTTGACGGCTTCGTCGTACATGCCATCGATGGACAGCGGCAGGCCGTTCCAGGCGGCTTTGATGCCAGCCGCCAGCTTCTCGTCCCAGCCCCATTTTTTCATCCGCGGCCGTATGGCGGTCAGAAAGGCCTTGCGGAACTTTGGGTCGCGACAGCCGGCCACGCCCTGCCGATTCATTTCGCTCATTAGCGCGCGGCATGTGCGGCATTCCGCCTCGCCCGGTTCCGGCCTCTCTTCAATACCGATCCCTTTCAGGATCCGCTGTAGCTCGGTGCCTGGACCTTCGTCCGGCGCCTCGATAGGCTTTCGTCTGATGTCGAACTGCGCGTGAATGGGGTCAGCGGCAATGGCCTCCCATTCCTGTTGCGGAAACAACCCGCCGCCCACGAAATGCGCGTGGCAACGATCCGCTTCGATGCCCAACTCGTTCAGTTCGATCAAGTAGTTGCGCACCTTGTTGCGGCGCGTGATCGGATACCCCGGATGCTTTGGCCGCAAAAACCGATGCAGCCATTTCAGATGCCCCAGGCAGATGGCCCGGTGGCCGGCGCGGCGGAACTTTTCGTGGATGTACATTTCTTCGCCGCCAAAACCGCGTGAATTCTCGTTAAAGCCGAGCCAGGCATCCTTGCGGCAGGCGAACAGGCCCAGACCCATGCCAGGAATCTCGAATTCGTCGGCGTCGTGCAGCCCGAGCAGCACATGCCCGGCGTCGAGCAACTGCCGCTGATGGCCCGTGTAGTCCAAGGTCGGCAGCGCCGGATCGGTCACCGTTTGCGGATTCATGCCCAACGTGATGAACCGTGCCTGACCGCCTTCGCCTTCGACGACGCTATAGCGCGCGCCGTCGGGCATTTCCCAAGCCTGGCCCCACTGGCCCCACATTTCGCCGCTCCAGAAGTCGTTGAAGTGCGTGTAAAACGACGTGAGCGTGTCGTGCATAATCGGCCCGCTCAGCAGGTCGTTCGACCGCTTGTGACGGTCGATCCAGTCCAGGAACTTTCGGATTGCCAGCGGCAGAACGAAAATATGCGCGTCGATGCACATTACCCATGGCGCGCGGGCTTCCGCAAACACGCGATTGCGCGGTGGCGATGTGCCGATGGGATCGGGCATTTCGATGTAGCGGACTCTCGCTGTGTGCGCCTGGAGTTGCTGCTCGATCATATCCTTCATAAAGGCGTGGCCGGCAGCCTGCGGCGTCTGATCGACAACGAGCAGTTCGACGTGGCGCAGGTCGCCCAGCAGGCCGTGATTTATCCGCAGACCTTGCAGGGTTTCCCAGAGCCCGATCGGATCTTCAAACGCGGCCATGCCGATCGTGAGTTTTGGTTCCGTCGTCATCGGTATCTAATCCTTTTATGGAATTGCGTCTCCGCAGTTGCGGCTGATGATCGGCAGGCAGCTAAACCCAAACAAGTCGTCGACTCCAAAAGTACACGGACCGCCAACGTATTTTCCGCAGAGACCCTCGCCGCTGGACGCCTTCAAGCAGCCTTCGCCGCAGCCGACGCCACCAAACCAGACATGCCACGTGTTGTCGGCCTGGCACTCCATCGTCCCGCCTGCTCCAGACCAACACACGTGTTCGGGATCATACAGGGCGCCGCAACTCACCCCATTCGTGAACGGGCATTCGCAGCCAGGATCTTCGTTGCACAGGCTTTCGCCGATGACCGGGCAGCACTCGATCACCGAGCCCAGGTCCATCATGTAGCCCAGGCAAGCCAGGTCGCCGCAGTCTGGCGGCGGCGGCGTCGTCGTGGTGGTTGTCGTTGTGGTTGTCGTCGTCGTGGTGGTAGTGGTTGTCGTCGTCGTTGTCGTCGTCGTGGTGGTAGTGGTTGTCGTCGTCGTCGGCGGGCAATCATACTCGGCGGTCCACAGCAGGTTGTCGAATTCGACCAGCGATGCGCCGTCGGTCCCCACGGCGATATTGAAGTAACCAGGCAGCGACGGGGGCCGCAGCATGCAATGCCCGGTCGGCTCGCCATACTTGTAGATCGACAGGACCGGCACGCCGTTGTGCAGCGCGGTGAGCAGCCAATTGCACTCGTGGCCGTCGCCCAGCTCAGCCACTTCCAAGGTCAGTGTGTCGCCGTCGCTGATTTGAAACGGCGTAATCGAATCGGTGGGCGGAAAGTAACTGGGCACGCTGCCGGTGAGAAACAGCGAGAGGATGCCGTCGCCGCCGTTGTAGTTGTGAATGTATTGCAGCGATGCCGAGTAGGGTGAATTGCCGCCTCCGTTGTTGGCTGGGTAGCCAATGCAAAGGTCTACTTTCGGGTAGTCGGCAGGCTGTTGCTCACACTCGGTATCGAGCACCAGATTGTGAACGTCGACTGACAGCGACATTTTGAGGCAGTTCAAATCCTCAATGTCCTTGTGGCAGCGGCACAGCCAGCGCATGCCGCCGCTGCCGTTGTCGCAATACAGTTCACGCGGCTCGGTGTTCGCCTTTAAGCGGCCATCCTCCACGAAGAAAAACGGGAACATGGTCTCGCTGACATTGCCCACGTAACTGATGACGTGGTAACAGTGGCCGAAGTGCGGATAGCAGCAGGCATCGATTTGGTTGCCGCTGGGGCAACCCACGTCTGAGTGCTCGTCGGGGTGCGGGTAGCCGCCGCCCGGCACAGCCGTGTCGAAGTCATCGGCCCACAGGAAGACGTCCGCGGCCAGGCAACAGCAGTTGCACGTGCAATTGCCGTCGCCAGCACAGCCCGGGTTATGTTTCTTGAACGGCATGGCGTTACGAGCTACCGCAGTCTTCGACGATCACGACGATGCGGCCTTCAACGGTATACGCCGCCAGAAACGTATCGGCCGGCACGCTGGCGGCCACGATGTTGTAGAGCGTGACTTCGGTCTCGCTTTCCTCGAGTTCGTCGTCGGTGTTGAAGTGCCACAGCGTGCCCGTTGCCGTGCCGGGCGTGTTGCCGCTCCGCCCCGGCAGCGTCTCGTTGGCCTTCACCAGAAACGTGCCGCGGCCCAGCGGCAAATCGGTCGGGTACGTGCGCACGCCAGCCTGCGGCCGCAGCTTCCGCTCGTGGGCCATTTTGGCCAGCGTCTGCGCCGTGTCGGGCTTGAACGTCTGGATTTTCTTGCGCTGTTTGGCCATCGCGGGCCCCAACCTCTATGAGTACGGGCCCAGGTTCAGCGCATTCAAATCGATCTTGCCGAAGCGATTGAAGTCGACGTAGGTGGGATCGGCGCCGCCGGCCAGCTTCGTGCCGTTGGCGGCCAGGTTGATCTTCAAGGGGTTTCCCTGCTCGTCGACGGCGCGTTTCGGCTCTTCGTCCGGGTCACCGGTCGGCAGGTATTGCGTGCCCTGATTCAGAAACCGCGCCATCCACGTGTCGGGCTTGTACTGGCCGTTCTCGTCGAACTCCATCTTGAACTTGGCCGTATAGGTCACGCGTTCGTAGAGCTGCCCCTTGATCGATTCCTCGTCGCTCACCATGGGCAGCAGCCAGACGGTGCCCCCAGGCGCGCCGTAAAACTCGACGCTGTTCAGCTTGTTGCCGTAGACAAAGATCGCGTCGGGATCGAAGGGGTACGTTTCATAGCGCGCGATTTCGCGGACCGCGATCGTCCGCGGTGCCGATGCGAAGATCTTTTCTTTGGCCTTGGTCTGAACAGGTTTCTTCGGATCGAGTGCGTCGTGTTCGAAGGCTTCTTCCTCAGTCTCGTAATACCAGCGGCCCTTGGGCCGCCAGCTCGTCGGATCGTCGGGGTCGTTCTCGTCATCGGCGCTGAAGTTGTTATCGAAAGTGGCCGTTACCTCGTACAGCACGCCCGGCGCGCCGGTGAACGGATTGCGGCAGGGGGTGATTTCCTTGGGCTTGAGCGACTTGCACCACATTCCGAGATAGGTGCTTTGCAGTTGCGGCAGGCCCACCGCGGTAATCACGTCGTCTTCCGTCTCGTCGGGATCGGCCAGCACGTAGTAGGCGTGGCTGGTTTCGGCCTGCAAGATGAAGAAGCTGCTCTGCTGAACCAGTTCGTAGCTGCCGCTGATGCTGCCGACGATCGTGCCGGGAATGACGATGGCCATTTAACCTGCCTCCTCGACGTCCAGGCCTGCGTCCGCCGTGTTGGCGGCGATATCTTGCAGCAGGGTCGTTTGTTCCTGCATGACGGTGAGCATTTGCTTGGTGCCATTCTCGGCTTCGTACGCGGCCTTCGCCGCTTCGACGCTGCCCTTTTCCAGCGCGGCTAGGGCCGGCGGTGGGCCGGCGCGCATCGCGCCGCCGCCATCGAACTCCGGGGTGGCGTCGGGCATGTCGGGCGCCTTCGACGCTTCGAGCTCGTCGTGCCGGCGGTTGATCTCGTCGATCGCGGTCGATTCTTCGCTCAACAGCCCGCCCAGTGCGGACTGTAGCGCCGTGAGTTTCTCTGCGTCCGTCGTGCCGGCGATCACCGTCTTGAGCAGTTCGGCGCGCTTCTTGAACATCGCCTGCGTATCGGCGATTTCATTTTCCCGGGCCGTCCGTTGCTCGCGTGCCCGCTGCTCGTCGAGGCCGGCCAGCTCCTTGGCGGCCGCGTCGGCGGCTTCCACGGCTTTGCGGCGGGCCGCTTCGTTCGGATCGACGGCCGGCACGTTGCCTTTGGCCGTCGCGTCCCCGGTCGCCGCGCCTTCGTCGCCACGGTTGAGCGCTTCGCGCCGCGCCTTGGCAGCGGCGAGTGTCTTTTCGGCGTCCGTGATCGCAGCCAGCATCTTGTCCATGCCGGCGTTGGGGTCAAACTGGGTGACAGTGCGGCCCAGGTTTCCCCAGAACGTGTTCGACTCTTCGAAGGCCCGTTTCGATTCGGACAAGTTACGCTGCGCTTCGGCGATCTCGTTGTTGACTTGCGCGATGGCCTGACGCTGCATTTCTTCGTTGAGCTTGCCCTGCGCGCCGGCCGCGATCAGCACTTTCTTACCGTACTGATCGATCGAAATGCCCAGCGCGCCGTAGCGGCTTTGCAAGTCGTCGGCAATCTTGGCGGCTTCCTGCAATTCGCTGTTGCTCAAACTCTGCTGCGATGACAGGACCTCGAGTCGGGCCATGGCCGCCTCGTCCTGCGCGCGGCGGGCGTCGCCCTCTTCGCGCAGCTTGCGGTGCATGTCGCTCAGGTTCGCCGTGGCGTAGGACAGCGCGTTGACTTTCGCGGCCAGCAGGCCGATCCCCACAGCGCCTGCCACCAGCAGGCCGATCGGGCTGGCCAGTGCGGCGAGCGCCGCCAGGCCGGCCGACGCCGCCATCGCAATGCCGCCCAGACCGGTCACCGCCAGGCCCAACGCGGTTATCCCGGCGACGAGCTTGGCCACCGTGGTCACCAGGCCTTGGTTGGCGTTGACCCAGGCAATGGTTTTGTCCGCGGCGCCAGTCGCCCAGGCGGTCCAGCCCTGCAGCTCGCCCTGGAGCGCCTGCCCGATCGCGATTTGCACGCCCTCGATCGCGGACCGGAAGATGCGAAACGCGCCGCCAATGCCGGCGTCCATTTCTTTAGCCGTCTTCTCCGCGGCGCCGCCCGACTCTTGCAACGCCTTGAGCAAATCGCGCGCGCTGGCCGCATTCTTCGAAATGGCCGATGCCGACGTGATACCCAACAGGTCGAACGCTTCCTTGAACTTGGCCGCCCGCTCGCCAGTGGCCATTTCCTTGGTGGCGTCGTTGACTTCGCCCAGCACGTCGACCAGCGGCCGGGCGTTGCCGGCGGCGTCGAGAAACGACACGCCGAAGATTCCTTGCAACTTCTCCGCGTCCGCCGCGGTGACCGTGAGCAGGCGGCGTACGGCCGTGCCGGCGTTGCTCCCCTGAATCCCGACGTTACCCAGCGCGCCGAGAATGGCCAGCGTTTCCTCGATCGTCATGCCGAAGTCGGCGGCCACGGGCCCGGCATAGCTTAGCGACTCGCCCAGACCTTCCACGCTGCTGAAACTCGCGTTGGCGGCCACCGTGAGCGCGTCGGCCACGCGGGCCGCTTCGCTGGCGCCCAGGTTGAACTGCCGCAGGGCGGATGCCATGATCCCGGCCGACAGAGTCGCGTCGGTGCTCGTGGCGCGGGCCAGGTTCAACACCGCCGCGGTCATTTCGTTGACTTGCTCGGGATTGAAACCCGCGCGGCCCAGCTCGGCCATCAGGCCGGCCACCTGCACGGCGGTAAAGCTCGTCGTCGCGCCCAGTTCGCGGGCGACGCTGGTCATCGATTGGAGTTGGCCTGCCGTGGCCCCGACGGCAGCGCCCACTTCGCGCATCTTGTCGTCGAACTCGGCAAACTTCATCACGGACAGGCCCAGCGGCACGGCCAGCGCCGCGCCCGCGGCAGCCACCTGGCTGCCGATGGCGGTCATCTTGGAAGCAAAGCCCTGCATCCGATCCGAAACGTGCCGCAGCACGGCGCCCGACTTGTCGAGCGCGCCGATCTCGATAAACGCGCGGCCGGCTCGAATTCCAGCGCCAGTGACAGCCATGGGATGCGTCTCGTCAGTTGAGCGATCGGTGCCACAGTGCGGGGAGCTTCGGACGGGCCTTTTGCTCGGCGGGGCCCATGAACGGCCGCGGTGCCAATTGCGCGATCGGGTTGATGTCGTCGATCGTCATGCGCTTGGCCCGCCGGCGGTACATCAGCGGCACGGACTTGTCGCCCCGCTTGATCTTCATCAGCAGGGCCAGGCGTTGCTTTTGCGCAAGCGCGAACGATGCCCCGTGCTCGAGCCGGCCGGGGATGCCGCGCGTGTTGAAGCCCACGGGCCCGATGACGACACGCGAGCCCAGCGCTTCGGGCACGGAGTAGATCAGCTTGAGCGGCGCCTTGGTTTTGCGCACCTTGCCGCCCTTGTTCTCGAAACGCCAGGCGTGGCTGTGCGGCGGACGCAGCGGCGCCGACGGCCGGCCGTGCTTCACCGTCTTGAGGCTGTTGAGCGCAATGCGGCGAATGAGCAGCCCGGCCTTTTTCAGCGGCGACTCGTTGATCGCCCGCCAGTTGCTCTTGATGATGTTGCGGTCGAACGTGGCGAACACTTTAATGTTCGGCCGAAACGACCCCACTGCGTTCGAATGAAAAGCACCGGCTGCGCGGATCATCGTCGGCGCCTCCCATGCATGGCGGTCACCACTTGCCGCAGACTGCCGAAGTTTTCCGGCGTGATACGCAGGCCGCGGTTCTTACGCTTGCGGAAAGGATGGGCCTCGAGCACTTCGATCGGATGCTGTTGTTTTTTCGATAACGCGTTGTTGACTTGGACTTGTAGGTTGCGAAGCAGCGTGGCCAGCAAGGCCGTTTGATCCCACTCATCCAACAAGCGCTGATCGTGGATCAGCAGCAGTTGCCGCAGGGTGAGATCAAACGCTTCACGAATTTCTAGGCGGCTTGTGGCGATGATCCGCCAGACGGTTTGCCAAGCGCGCTCTTGAAGTCGTCGATGGCGTGCGTCATACCCTCGTCGACGAACTGATCGACCGCCTGGTTGATCGTCTCGGCCTCCGCCGTCACGCGATCGAGGATCGTCTGCTGCGCGCGCTTCTGGGCTTGGATCAATGTGGATAAGGCGGTCCCCCGCCCCTGGAAAAAATCCTGGAGCGACCCCCAAAACGCTTCCTTGGCCGCGGCCAAAGTTTTGCCATCGAAACCGTCGATGAATGCTTCTTCGTCGGCAACGGCGTGGCCCTCTACTTGTGGCTGCACGACGGCCCAGATCACCGCGGCAATCAATGCGTCGTCGCTGGTGAGCGCCTTCCAAACTTTCTCGTTGGGCCGCAGGATCGAAAACGGCTCCGGATAGATGGCCGAGAAATCCGAATTGTCCACGCGCCGCGCACCCAGCAGCGTGAGCGTCGTGTCCCACGTGCGGCCCTGGCGATCGGTGAACGTAAAGCGGCCGTCGTTGGGACCCGGCGCGCTGGGCGTGGCTGGCTGATTCATGCGTCATGCGCTCCCTTCGTCGTCGGCTGCGTCGTCGGCGTCCGTGGCGACCAGCTCGGCCGCCACCGCTTCGGCCGCGGCCTGGCTGCGCAGCTCGTCGACGCGCTCCACGGCTGACTGGGCGATTTGTTGCAATGTCGTGCCTACGCCCTGGCCGCCGGCCAGCGGACCGCCCACGCTCTTGCTGATCTCGACGCCGCCGGCGGTCCATTCCTCATGCGTGACCACGGCGCAGTTGGTGCACAGCGCGAGCAAGTCGTTGCGATCGACGGTCAACCGGCGTTCGTCCGGCCGGCCGTCGACGGCCAGGGCGTAGGCCTGGGCCACGGGATGCTCCGGATAGGCGGCGATCGCCTCGCGCAGTTCCCCCACGGTGACCACCGCCGGGGCCAGCTTGCGCAGTTTGGGTCCGTCCAATTGTCCGCCCGCTTCCACGCGGGCGATTAGGCGATCGAGTGCCACGTTACGCGCTTCCTTCGCTCGTGAACCACTCCGGGTCGATCTCGACTGCCGATTCCTCGAGATAGGTGTGGCACAAGCTGGCGTCGTGTCCGCTCACATCCTCGAGCGGTTGATCCCACGGGAAGGCCTTCATGGCGCCGGCGAACGTCATGCCCTGGGTGCCCTCGAGGCCAATGGCGCCGTTGCACACCGCATAGGTGCGCGGCACCATGCCGAAGAAATCGTTTTTGAGATCTTCGAACATCGCGGCGCCCAGGCCGTGGACGTAGCGGAAGCCGACGCTAAAGGCGCCAAACAGGGCCAGCAGTTCCTTGGTCCAGTTGTTGCCGCGCCGCTTGAGCTCGGCCGTGGTGAGCTCCAGGCCGTCGACCGTCACGTCGCCGATATCGGCAATCTCTTCCCACGCCGGCGTCGCGAGCGTCGCCGCGTTGCGGTACAACTTCATCTTGTGGCCGACTTTCGGGCCGCCGCTAAAGCTTGCCATGGTCTACTCCAAAACGACCTTGTAAAAGGCGGTGAAATACGCTTCCAACGTGTTCTGTTCTCGCATGCCCATGAAGTTGAACGGCATGCCGTTCTCGTCTTTCAAGGCCTCGTTGCGAGTCCAGGCGAAATGCTTGTGATCGTGCACGCACGTGCGGCAGACGTCCCGCAACTGATCTTCCAATTCGCGATAGCGGTCGATCTCCTTGGTCAACTCACCAACTTTGCCGTGCAGGTGCTTTTGCAGGCCGATCTGGATCGGGATATCCCGTTCGAAGGCGTCGCTGCGGGCAACCCGCGCGTCGTCGCCCGCCAGCCCGATCACCCACACTTTGCCGGCGTCCGGCAGGTCGGTGAGCCGCGTGTGCGGCAGGTAGGTTTCCTCCACTTCGAAGTCGTTGACGATAAATCCGTCCGTCCGCTTGCGCGTGACGATCGCGGCGTACACGAGCTGCCGCAGTTGGACGTCCGGAACACTCATGGCTCACTGATGACTTGGGTGTGCACCCGCACTTCGTCGCGGCGGTGAGTCGTGTAGCGAAAGCACGGCTCGTCGCCCATGGGTTGCACCTGGCAGATCAATTCTCCTTCGTGAATCTCGTCGCCCTGTTGCGGGAAGCCGAACGGCGGCAGGCCCGCGGCCAAGGGCGCCAGGTCCATGATGTAGTCACGTCGCCGCACATCCAGCGTCACGCCGAACGGTATCACTTCGGCTGCACTGAGCTCGTGGGGCGTGGCAGGGAGCGGGACGGTTTTGCCTTTCCGGCGATACACAACGTCGACCTTGTGGACGGCGCGTTGTCGCGTCCGCAGGTGAGCGTGCCGCTGGGCAAAATCGTACGCCATGTTCGGTCACGTTATCGACGTCCCTACAAGCACCAGCCGAGCCAGCGTTCGTTTACGCCGAAGCTTCCCAGCCAGCAGCCGCGTTGATCTTGGTCACCACGCAATCGTCGTCGGCTTCGGCGAGCTCGACGCACACGCCGAGTTGCACGTCGAGCGCGCCATCGCCGGAAACCACGGCTTCCTCGGCGCCGGTATCCCAGCCCACCAGGTCGCCGACGGCAAAGGTCGCGGCAGCCTTCTTCTTCACGCGGAACTGTCCGGCGATGCACACGTTGTCGGTCACGTTGGCCGCGATCGGCGCCAAGGCCACGCCCACCAGCCGCTCGAGGCCGCTGCCAAAGAACACGAAGTCGCCACCGTCCACCGCGGAGCCCGGCGTGTAAGGAATGGATTCCTGCAGGCCGCGTTGGAACTCGGCATGAGCTGTCTGTGCCATGGTCGATTTGATTGGGTTAGGGTTTTGTTTCTGTCCTACAGCCTATGGCCTACAAGCCTATAGCCTGTCTCCTACGCGCTACCGTCGCCGTCGCCGGTGCTCAGCACGGCCGCTTGGCGATCGCCATAGGCCACGCCGAAGTCGCCGTAGCCGCGCCACTGCGTGCCCAATGTGTCGAAGCTGGTCTCGTCGCTTTCGATGAACGGCGTCGTGCGACCGTCGAGCATGCCCACGATCAGGGCAGCCAGCAGCTCCGGGTTGCACATCATCATCCAGCGGTCGCTGTCCTGGTTAGCACTGATGGGCTTACCGGTCGGCTTCTTAACGGCCGTGTTGCTGATGTACGGCCAGGCGATCGGCTTGTATTTTCCCAAGAAGCTGTTCTCGACAAACACCTGACTGCCGTTGGCGCTCGAGGCCAACAGGTTGCTCTTGCCGAACAAATCCTTGGCCAACAGCGAATCCTGCGTGCCCACGAGGATCCGGTCGGGCGTGGCCATCTGCGGCTTGCCACCGGCCCCCACCTGATCCATGAAAATCTGCTCGGCCGCCGTGAGGCCAGGAATTCCCAGGTCGTTGTCGATCGTGTTGCTGCCGTTGAACAGCGCGCTGCCGGTGTTGTCGAGCAACAGCGCCGCCAACGCCGATTCCACGGCCCAGCCCCAACCTTCGGCCAGGCCGATCAGGATTTGACGGAACGCGTCCAGATCGTCGTTGCGGATGTGCTGCCGCGACAAGGCGATGAGCCGGCCAAACGTGCTGGCTTGCACCGTCTTCTTGGTGTCGCTCAGTTTGCCGTGTGTCAACTCGCCCGTGGCGCCGACTTCCAGGAAGCCGAGATTTTCATCCATGCGATAGAGGGCATGGGGCTTGAAGTCGTTCAACGGCTTCATGGCGGCGATCAGCGGCCACACCAGTGGCATCATCGCGAAACGCTGCTGCAGCATCTTGTTGCCGGCGTTCTCAAGAATGTAAGCCACAGTAAGCGTCGAGAACGGACCCGCGCCGGCGGCTTCGATCTTCCTGGCCGCCTTGACGTAGGCCTTGATAAATTCGTCGCTCTTGCGATCGCCCGAATACGGCAACCCGTTGGCTGCCTCAATGGACAGATCCATCATGTAGTGCAACGAAGGGTTGCGAATCCGCCTGTCGTCGGCGGCCTCGAGCACCTGCTCGCTGAACAAGCTTTCGTAGCCGAACTCACGGCCGTTGCTGGCCTTCACCTGCGGCAGCAGGCCGAACCGATCGCGGCCGATCGCACAGGCCAGGGCGTCGGCGTAGATTTCGCCTTCCACCGGAGCGCGGACGTGAATGGCGGGGCCTTCGCCGCCGCCGCCCGGATAGCTGGCTTTCATCAGGGTTAATTCAACCTGGTCAGGGGAAAGGCCGGCGCGAATGGCGCGGCTCTTGAACTTGCTGGCCTTGATCTTCTTCCCGTCGTCGAGCGTGATCTGGTCGACCTGCTCGTATTGGCCGAACAAGGCCTTGATCGAATCGATCCGGTCGTCTTCCGCGGCGGCGATCCGGCGGCGCTTCCTTAGCTCGCGCTCGTCGTCGTCGAGATCGTCGTCGTCGTCATCGGCGCCCTCGATGTCGAGATCATCGCGCGCGAGCAACCCGCGGATGCGATTGGTGGCGCGAACTTTACCCGGCGGCTTCTTCGGCTTCGGCTTGTTGCGCCGGGCCGTGCGGCCAGTGCCTTCGCCATCATCGTCGTCATCCCCATCGTCGTCGTCATCGGGATCATCGTTGTCGGCCTGCACGTCGAGCGTGGCGTGATGCGCCTTGAGCTTCGCCAGGTGGGCCTTGGTGAACGTTTTGGCGGTGGCGCCGAAAGTGGCCTTGAGCCAGTCTTGGAAAGACATTTGATCTCCCTCGGGATAACGAGCGGCAATGCGGGTGGATGTTTGCGGGTCCGCGCCCAACACGGTCGCGGTCAATTCGCGGATCAGCGTGCGCTGGGCGTGAATGACGGGCCCTTTGAACGTGCGGCCGTTGACCTTGACGGTCTCGCCCTTGGCCACCACGTAGCCCTTTTCAATGTCCGCGCCTAATGAAGCTTGAAACGGGAAACCGTTGCGCGCGTCGCCGATGTATTCCTTGGCGGCCTTGCTCGTGCCGCTGGCCGGGCCTTCGGCGATGATCTGGGCGTTCTGGCGATCGATCTCTTGAGAATCGCTGTGGCCCAGACGCAGATTGCGCTTGTGATCGATCAGGAAGGGCGTGCTGTCCTGGTCGAAACGGGCGCCCTGCATGTCGATCACAACCGGGTAAGGGAAGTTCGACAGCCGCATGGGCCGGCCGGTATTGGCCACCATCTTGATCCGCGGCAGCGCCCCGGGCTTGCTGCCCTTGGCCGCGGCCTTGATCCGGACGGTGCCGGGCAGTTCCATGAAACTGGGGAACGGCGCAGCGGCCCGAATCTTCTTCGGCTTTCGTAACGCACGCTTTTTGCGGGCTCGCACAACCATGATGCGTGCAATCTCGCACGCGCGAGCGAACCCCGACAATCTGCCCCGGTATAGGTGCTATACTGCCGCGCCGAAATTCTTTTCCGCGGTTTGCGTATCTATAGGGCCGCCCACGTGGCGGCGGCCGGCGTCGACGTAGGCCACGGCTTTGCCCAGCGCTTCCGGCGTGCCGCGCAACCCCATGAAGTCCAAGGCTTTGATGGCCACCGCCGACGGATCGGCGAGCAGCTCGTCATAGGTCACATGCAACACCTGGTCGAAGAGCGTTTCGCCAAGCAGCTCGAGCTTGCCTTGCCACAGCCACCGCTGATGGGCCTCGAGTGCGGCGGGATCCCGCTTCGGGCAGCGGCGAATCAGGGAATCAATTGATTCCCTGATTCGCCGGTCGATGTGAATCACCTGTAGGCCGGGGCACGCTCGGCGAAGTTCAAACCCCAACTGGCAGAACATCGGATACTTGCCCACCGCGCGCGTCCCCAGCCGGGCCGCTTCACGGCACAAGATGCTCGTCCATCCGCGCAGCGCGCCCGTCACGATCGGCGTCGGCTGAACCATCTGGCACCGCGGGAAAGGAATCGCCGCTTCGCAAATCTGTGCCAGTCGGGCCGCTTCGAAACCGCAGGATCGTTCGGGATCGTTACCGTAGAAACCGCCCAAGCGGCTGCCCAGATGCGCGCCCAGGTGATACAGCATACCGGCCAGGGCACTCGAGCCCGACGAGTGCAGCCCGACGACGGCCACGAACGGCTTGGGGGCGGCAGTCAGCTCGGCGCCGCTGCACGCCGCGGGCGCCGGCCAAAACCGCTCGCCGAAGTGCTGGTTCTGTTGCTTGATATCGCTGTTGCCTTCGGCCTGGCCGACGAGCCACGCGTGCGGGCAATAGACGTGGTGCTTGCGGATCTGGTGCATCCGGCCCAAATGGTGATCGATATGGTGCCCGTGCTTCCAGTCCTGCCAGTCGTGCAAGTGTTTGTACAGCTCCACGAGAAACTCGCGCCCGCGCACGCCGTACGCGTGCGTGCGGTTCACGTTGTACGGACGATACACCAGGTCATTGATTCGCCCGGGGCGGTGCGATTGCGTTTGCAACAATTGCCCGCCCAAGTAGATCATCTGCCAGTCGTCGGGCAGCGCTTCGATGAAGGCGGCGACGCGGGCCGCGAAGTCGGCGCCGAACACGGCATCATCCTCGAGCAGCAGCACGCTTTCGACGCCATCGTTGATGCACCGCTCCAAGATCGCGACGTGCGATCGATAGCAGCCCCACGCGCCGTCTCCCTGTCGCCACCAGCGCGGCGGCTTCACCTGTTGGCCGTCGACGGCCGTAAACTTCTCCGGCTGTGGGAATGGCCAGTCGGCCGGCAGCTCGTCGACAAAGCGCTGATATCGGTCCGGTCGCCGCGCGAGGGTGACCACGTACGCCCGTTCAAATCCCGAGAACATTGCCAGCTTCCTCCAGCAGGTTCGGGTCGATGCCCTGATGCGTGTCCAGGTGGGCCAACATTGTGCGCACGCGATGCGCCCATGGGCTGCCGACTTTCCCCGCGGCTCGGATCCGCACCAGCCGATCGGCCAGGCGTCGCACCACGTTGGTTTGCCATTTGAAGTGGTGCACGCGCACGCAGGCCTGCGGCCAGTGACGGCGGCCCCAACTGCACGCGGTGGGATGATGGAGCGTCGGCGCCCGCGGCGAAAGCACGTAAACCGCGTCGCCCATCTTCCAAGCCTGCCGCAGTCGGCCGGCCATGGGGAACTGCGCTTCCAGCGGTACACCTGGCACGACGTCGACGAGCTCGCCGCAGCGGCCTACGCGATCGATCCAGCGGCCGGCGATGTATGGTCGGGTGCCGCGCACGGCCTGTTGCACCTGGTCAGGCGTGATCTCGGCAAATTCGTCGAGATCGGCGAAGAAAGCCCACTCGCCGACAGTGTGCATCCAACCGATTTCACGTTCGCGGTGCCGCGCCGAGAACGCTTCCGATGGCTGGATGGTCACGAACGGAACGCGCCCGCCCTGGCCTTCGATCGCGTCGCGCACGTGGCTGGCATTTTCACCATCGCCGTAGAGCAGCACGGGAAACTCCGTAGCGCCCAGCCGGCGATAGTGCCGCACAAAGAATGGCAACAGCGCCGCGTCGCCGTCCAAGATCGTAACGTACGCGCGCATGCTACTTCTGGGCAAAGCCCGCTATCCGTGAATGACCGTTGTTGCCGGCGGCGGCTTCGACCGGATCATCATCGGCTGCCGGCTTTTTCTTCGGTGGAACTTTCCCCGCCGGCGGCTTCGGTTCGGGCCCGCCCATGGGGATCCCCACTTTTTTACGCCACTTGATCTGGGCCTCGACTTCGTCGCGCCAGTCGTCGACGTCGCGATTGAAGTAGGTTTCCTGAATGTCGCGATCGGTCAAGTGCCCGCCCTCGTGCCAATCCTTGACCGCGGCGGCCACCCGCGACGGGTCGGTGTGATCCAAACCGATGCGATCCCAATGCCATTCGTGTCGCGGCACGCCGGGCAACATCTGCGCGTCGCGATAGAGATAGCCCGGCACCAGCTGCGCCCAGCGGAACCAGCGGGCAAAGTCGGGGTCGCAAACTTCCTCTTGGCAGTGCAACCGCTCGAGCCGGCCGCCTTCCTTGTAAATGTGCGAATCGACGACGGCCGACGCCATGTTCGATTCCTTGCTCGAGCCGCTGGCGAAATTGAACGGCACCAGGATCGGCCGGGCGATCTCGCGCAACAGCGCGTTGACGAACGTATCGTAGGTGGCGACCGGCTGCTTGGCCTCGAGCTGCGATAGCTTCGTGCCCCACGGCAGGACGTTGAACATGCCGTGCTCGATCGGAAACGTGTCGAACGCGTCGTCGTCGTTCTCTGAGTCGGTGAACTGCTTTGCCGACGGGGGCATTTCGCTTTCGAGCACGCCCGTGTTCGCCGCGGCCCATTCCGCCGCCTTCACCACGGCCAGGGTGAACCGCCGCAACAGCGCGCACAGCGGCAAGCTGGGCGTCGTTTCCGGAATGCCGCGCAGCCAGGCACGGTCCCGCCGATACCAGTGGGTCACGCGATCTGCGTGCCACCAGTGACCTTCGTACGATGTGAAGAGCGTGCTGCCGGGGTGCTGATCGAGAATAAAATACTCGATCGGCTCTTCGAACGCGTCGAAGCGAATGCCGTCCACTTCCATCGGCTCGGCCGCGGCCTTGGCAGCAACCTTGGGATTCATTACCCCTTCGGTTGTGCACTGGTCGCACTCGATCACCAGGTAGTTGATCGGCACCGCGATATCGTCCTGCTGCAGCTTCTTAGAAATGTAGGCCAGCTTGAGCGATTCCCCGTCCGTGCACTTGGCCAGCCGCTTCCGCCACAGTTTTTGGCGATACTTAATTGCCGCCGCGTAGTCCTGATACTCGCGTTCGATGAAGCGCCGGCTCTTGTCGGCCAGCCGCTTGTCGGTCAACTGCAGCTTGGGGCCGCTGCCGGTGAAGTCGTTGGCCACCGTCAGGATCATGCCCTTGAGATAAGGGTTGTTCTCGATCACTTCGAACCGCGATCGGGAGCGCAGCTTCTTTCGCACACCGTAGCAGTTGGCCGAGTTGGGCGAGCGGTGATCGGCGTTGCTCCAATGGTTGGCAAACGCGGCGCCATCGCGCGTGGCATCGTAGCTGGCGCGCACCTTTCGCAGCTCGCGTTGGAAGTGCAACCGGACGTTGCCGATCGCTTCCTGCTGCCGCGCGGTGAGCGGCATGGGCCGCCCGAACTGATCAAGAATCGTCGGTTCCATGATGCTCCTAGTCAAAGATGACGATCAGGCGGTCGCGCGTCTCGAGCACCTGGTGCAGCTCGAGGTACGCCGGCTGTGAACGACTTTCGCCAAATCGATTTTTTCCTTCATTGGCGATGTAGTCGCCCTTTACGAACGCTTCTAAGGGCCACTCGCCAAACGTGTTTGCGTGAATCCCCCAACGTGAACTCCTCGGGGTTTCTAACCTGATCTCTTGCGTCGCCATTTGGTTCCTCACCACATTTTCTGGCCTTTGACGTAGTCCATCGGCTGCCAGTCGTCGCGCACTTCGCGCTCCTGATACGGCACGCCAATGTCGTAAACTTCCACTTCACCACGCTTTAACCGCGGGCTGCCGATCCGCTCGAGCTCTGCCAGGTTGGACGGGCTCACGTCGTCGCGGTTCGCGCTGTCGAGCCGGCCGGCCAAGCGCAGGCACGCGCCGCAGTTCTCACACGCGCGGCGAATTTGATCGGCGAACTTGCCCTGCGGCCGCGGCACGCCGTTCTCGTCGGGCACAAACGTCAATTCGCCGCGCCACACGTCGGGCTCGAAAGGCAGCCCACCCGGTCCACCGAACACGCGGTCGAAGTGGCCGGCGACTTCACAGAAGAAGAAACCTTTGTCAGTGCATGTGCCGCTCCATTCGCGTTGCACCCAGCAGGTTTGGATCAGTTCCCACCGCTCGCGCTCGTCGGGGATCACGTCTTTGATGGCCACCAGCAGCGGTTGATGGTGCACGTCCATTTCGGGCAGGTGCATGTTCCAATTGAGAAACCCGCTGTCGTGCTTGCGGCTCGGTCCGCTCACGTCGTGCGTGGGACGTTTGCCGATGATCTTTTCCACGATCGGCCGATACGGACCCCACTTGGGATGGCTGCCGGTCCGCCAGTCTTTGGCCGTCCAGAAACCGCGGTAGTAAACCTCCGGCACGAGCTCGCAGAAAATGTCCGCGATGGCCGGCAGCTCGGGATGCAACAAGGGCTCGCCGCCGATGATCCCGATCACCTTGCGGCGGACCCGCTTCTCACCGGGCCGCGGCGGCACCGGTTCGCTCGCCCGCGGGAAATCCTTGATCGACGACAGGGCCGCCCGAAAGCACTCCGGCGACATGAAGTAGCGCGGCTTGGCGTGGTCCAACAACCGCGTGCAGTTGGAACAGTGCAGATGGCATGCGTTGGTGATATCGATCATCAACGCCCATTGCTGGCTGGGGCGGATCATGCGAGCTTCTCCAGGATGCCGATGTAGTGCTGGTGTAGAACGCGCACGTCAGTGGCCGGGCAGCAAGCCAGGAAGGCATTGAACGCGAGCAGCGGCCCGCGCGACTCAAAACCGCAATCCCCAACCCATCCGAGATCATCGATCACCATCATGCCGCCGGCGTCGAGCAGCTCCCACGCGGATAACATGTCGCGCAACGTCGGCAGCGCGGAATGCATGCCGTCGATCTCGATCAATTGATAGCGATCGACCGCGTGCCGGAAGAATTGCTCGCTGCTGAATTGCCAGTGCCGCACGTGCTTGCCGTACGGCGCGACGTTTGCCAGGAAGCGCTCTTTCACTTCGCGCATATGATCGTCGTTTTGGAACGCTTGAGCTTCGCGCCGCGATTCTGAGTCCGTCCCGCGGTATTGGAACGGATCGACGCAGTCGAGTCTTGCGTCCGGATGTGTTAGCACGTGCTCCAGCAACCAACACGCGCTGCGACCTTCGTACGAACCGATCTCGAGGGCGCGCACCGGGAGCCCGGCCAGGCGCCTCAGGTGGGCGGCCCATGCGTCCGGCTCGTTGTGCCAATTTCTAGTGAACGTCGGCGTTGGCTGCTGCATGATTCCACCGCGGAGTGACGCGGCCGGTCCAGTTCTTTCGGTTCTGCCCCAGGTGCAACACGTAGAGCGAGTCCATGTACTGACGCAGCGGGAACTTGAGCCCGAACACCACGTCATAGCGCGCGGCCGTGGGGAAGCTGCCGAACGAGTCGCCCGCCCGATAGCGCCACAATTGGAAGTAGCCCTGCAGGCCCGCTGGGTCGCGCTCCGGACGCCGCCAATAGCTTTTGATCACCGGGAAGTGATTGCGGGCCAGCTCGCCGCGCGCATGGGCCTCAAGCTGGGCGTGTGAGCTGCACTCGTGCCGCACGACGCTGTAAATCGCGTTGGGTCTGATCGTCTTCCAATCGATGCGACCGAACGGATACACGTCGGCGTCGAGCGCCAGACACAAGCCGTTTGGGTCCGGCGGCGGGCGCATGCCGCCGGCGAAGCCGAACGCGTAGTCCATGGCTGCGGCCTTGTTGAGCACGCAGCCGCCGTCCGTCCAGGCGTTGGTGCGTACCAGGGTCACGTTGGGAACGTCACAGACCACCGCCGCCGTCTCGGCGTCGTTGAAGTCGGTGACCACGGCGAAGTCGGCGTGCGGGCAAACGCGTTGCCAGGCCGGCAGCGTGACAGCCAGGTAGTCCGCATAGTTCACCGATGGAATGACGACTCGCATCAATCCTCCAAAACAACGATGTGCACTTTGGCCTGGTTCTCGGCCGATGTGGATCCGCCTTCCTCGCTGGCCGGATCAACCTGCATGCGCAGCACGGTGGCAGGATCGATGCGAAACACCGCCGGATCGCCGGGCTTCATGCGACCCATCGGCACCATCGACCCGGCGTTGTCCGGGCCCCAGATCACCGTCTGGTTGCCGTCGATGTTTCGCATCCACAGCCAGCCCGGGTTTTCGATCTCGGCGAAGCTGATCACCTCGTCGGCCGGGCCGATCGTGACGATCCCAGGGGCGCCGCCGCCCAGGCCGTTCATCGTGGCCTGGACGATCTGCGAACCCATCTTCGGCACCACGAACGAGCCCTTGGTGCACTGCAGCGACGCGCCGATTTTGATTTCCCGGACCATGGCGTATTACCTGCCAGTAGTTTGAGTTGCGCCGCTTTTTGTCAAAAGCGGCTGAATTTATTCCGATTCTCGTGCGGCGCTCAGGGCGTACCCGGATACTTGATCTTCGCGACGCGCATGCCGTACGGCGGCTTGTCGATCGCCTTGTTGGCCAAGTGGCGATCGAGCTTCACAATGTCATCCGCCGAACGTTCGGTCACACTGCCGGTGTCGCCGCTGGTTTGCTTCGGAGCCTGCGCCAGTTCGGTGATTTCTTCGGGAGTCAGGCCGGCCATGATCACGTCTCCAAAAATGGGTTGTCGTCTTTCACAAAGTCGCTCGTGTAGAGCGGGTTGAGCGTCGACGCCTTGCCGTTCCGCTGCGCCTGGTCGCTGTCTTCGACAAACTCACGACTCCAAAAGCCCCGGCCGCAGTTTGGGTTTTGGCACACCCGCCAGCGGCGTTGCATCTTGCGGCGGCGGCCGCGGTATTCGATCACCCGCTCAAACGACTTCTTCGCCGGGCAATACTTGCAACCGCATTCTGGGCACTCAACTGCCACGCTTCTTCCTCCAAATGTCGCGCAGCTTCAACCGTTTCCCTTTGGGTGTCTGCGGCCGCGCAGCGTCGTGATCGACTTGCAGGCGAGCACCGCACCACGAGGCGCCGGCGATGGCGCCCGCGCAACAGTCCAGATAGTCGTTGTCCGGCTTCCCGTCGCGCGGTTGCCACATGTCCTTTGTGCGGCCGCGCGCGGTCACCGGCTCGGGATACTCGCTGGCGGCCACCTGGTCACAGAACATTTCGAGATCGGCCGGCTTTGCCTTGAAAAGCGTGAGCGAGCCGCGGGCGCCGATTGGGCAACCGAACCGCGAAAACAGAAACGTTTTCAAACGGTTGATGTCCATCGACAGATAGTAGGCGCCGTCCGGACCGGGGCGCCAGATCCATTTGACTTCCTGCAGGCCCGGGTGCACTTGATCTTCGAACAGCCAGCCCGGCGTCCGCGTGTATTCCTCGTATTGCTTGTGAGCCGGTGAAATAGCCTGGCCCATGCTGTAGACCACGTCGTTGCGACGCAGATCGCGCACCACGCGCTTGATCGCGTCGGATGCCTTGCCCCATCGGGCGTCGACGATGATCTTGGTGTGCCGCAGCGGTGACCCCTGAATGTCGGCCCGCGCGTATTCCCGCTCGAGCAGCTCTTCGATGTAGCTGCGCACGGCGTGGTAAATCTTCGCTTCCAGCGGTGCCCGCAGTTTGCCGCCTTCCGTCTTCGTTGCCTTCGACCGCTGCTCGGGATACTTGCTAAAGAACTCGCGCGTCAGCAAACCCCAGCCTTCGGTCTGGTTGCGCGTGAAATAGCGCGTGGGCACGGGCGGCCACGTGCCGCGGTCGATAAATCCACCGGTGAATTCCTGGTTGACGGCCAGCGTCGACGACAGCAGCACTTCGTTTTGCACGTCGATGAAAGTGACAATGCAATGGGTATCTGCCGCACACTCGGCCCGCTCGATCGGACTGATACGTTCAGCCAACGCCGCGGACGTGATGATCGGGGCGCCGGTGTCGAGCGACCGCGGGCGGTTCTGATACTCGGCCGGAAAAGTTTCGGGGCTCTTAAACCGCAGGTTCATCGCGTGCTGTTGCGCGCTGATCTCGCGGTTCTCGCCGTATTTCTTGCCGCCGGTGAACCGTTGCGGCCATGAGACTTCGAAACCCTCGTCCATGGCGGCGCGGTTGGCCTTGTAAAACTCCGTCGCCAGCCGAATGTCGCCGAACTGCTGCAGGGAGTCGCGGCGGAGCTCGCCGTACTTAATCCACAGGCGGCCGGCTTCGGTGTCGGCGGTAATCTCGTGGTCCGTGATCCCATCGGGCCAGCGGGTGACCATCTGGCAGCGTTCGCCCTGAAAATCGGGCTTCTTGTTGCGATCGAGAAACGTGTCGGCCACGTCGCCTTCGCGGATCACGGTGCACGGCATGACGATGGCCATGGCTTCGCCGGGCCCGGCCAGGCCCATGATCGCGCCTTCGATCAGGCGGATGATCTTGTCGCACGTCGCTGGGCTTTCGGCGCCTTGATCCTTTTGCACGTCGTCGGGCAGCACCAGGTCGGGCCGCATGAACTCACCGGTCACCGGGTGAGCCAGGTTGGGCCCGCGAATGCTGGCTGTGATGCCGGCGGTATAGATCAACGAGCCGGCGCTAGCCGCCAGCCAATAGCGCTCGTTGCCCACGATCCACTCGCGCAGGAAGCCGGGATCGTTGTCGAGAAACGGCTTCGCTTCCTCATCGTTCAACAGCAACGACGGAAACCGTACGTTGTCAGCGCCCCATTCGATGTGCGTGGAAAAGCCGTGATAGGTCTGCCCCTTCGTGAGATGGCCGCTCGAGCGGCCCAGGAACTTGATCGGGTGCAGCAGCTCGGGAAAGTCCTGCAGCATCGTCGCGGAGCTGAAAGCCAGCGACTTGATCGCCTCCAAACTCTCCTTCGCTTTGTCGTCGCTCGAGCCGATGAAAAACGGGAAGCGCCGATGGCCGTAGCCGATCGACCATTCGATATCGGCGCGGCACCAGGCCGTCTTGCCGCCGGCACGCGGCATGGCGATCGCGAAGCTGCCGCCCTCGAGCGAGCACCGCTCCATCTTCGCGATACAGCGGCGGTGATCTTTGCCGGCCGGTTGCTTGAAAACCTGCGGCATGTATTCGAAGCCGTAGCGCTCGAGGTCAAACTTGCACGCCAGTCGGCGCTTCCAGTCGATCGCCTTGAGATTCAGCGGTGGAATCTCTCGGCCGACCAGGGACGAGACGCGAAACGCTTCGGCCTTCCTTTGGCGGTGTCGGGCGTAACGCGTTCTAGTGGCGATTGCGGGCATCTGGGGGGGGGATGGAAGTAATGTTGTTTTTTGGGCTGTTCCCGGCTACAGCGAACGGCAGGGGGGGCCGGGGGAGGACCCTGTCTCACTTTGGGACGTCTCACATCGAGACGCGCCTGCCACCCTGGCAGGCCTCTGCCATCTTTGCATCATGCACGCACTTCGATGATGAAAGCGCCGCCGCGCTGTAGTCCTGTCACGGTCCGCACCACAGCCGTGGCCTTGTAGGTCACGCCTGCTGTGCCACTGCTGGCGCTCACTTGAATGCCGCGCCCGGCGGGGACGACTTCGCCCCACAGCGTTTCCTGATCCTCGTCCGTGGGCACTTGGTCATCCAGCGTGAGCGTGGCGAACTCTTCATCGCCTTCGATCACTTCCACCTCGAGCGCATCGACTTCGAAGATACTCACCCCTGCGGGCAGCACGTCGTCGAAGCCCAGCACGTACACGACTTGATCGGCCACGTGCTTGTGCACGGCTTGGGGTGCAGTGACGATGTTGTAAGTCATATCTCCCTCGCGCTCCCGCAGGCACACCACGGTATGCCGCGGGGGCAAACGCACGACGGCCACCGGCTCTGTTGCCGACAGGTCCGGCGTAAATGGCCCGCCCAACGTGTCCAATAGCGCGTTGTAACCCAGCGGGTGATTCAGGCTCATGGTTTAATCGCCCGGCAACTGGCTCACAGCCGCTCCGATGAACACCAGGCTCGTCATGGGCGAGCCGTCGATCGCGTACAAATTGCGCCGCAGCAGCTCGTTGTCGCCGCTGCCGCTGCCGCCCAGGCCGCCCGTATATTGCACGAGCCACACTTCCTGCCACGGGTCCGTCGTGGTATCGATCACGCGATCGCTCTTAATCAAATCGGTTACCGTGGCGGCGTGCATGTCGATATCTTCGCTCAGTGCGTCCAGGTCGGTGGCCAGCGCGTCGACGTCGCTGCCGACGGCTGTCACGGCGGCGCCCACGGCCGACACATTGCCTTCGCTGGCGGGCGCCGCCGGCAAATTGTCCGTTTTGCCTTTGACGCCATCGAGCAGCAGATCGAGCCGGCCGCCGTCGGTCCAATCCGTTTGCAGCTCGCCCGTATCCGTCAAAATAGAATCGATGCCAGAAATCGCTGTGGCCAGGCTCGCCGCACTGGCCAGGCCGGCTTGCACGGCATTGAGGCCCACGCTGGTTAGCTCGCCATTGCGCATGATCGTTGTGCCGTCCCACCAGAGCGGAAAATCGTCGTCTACCACGGTGTCGCTGGGTGCGTACGATCCGCCCAAGCGCATCCGCACTTCGGGAATCCAGTCGCCGCCGCCCAGGCCGGGGCTGGCCGGGATCGTCCACACGTGCCACTGGCTGGTACTCTCGTCGGTTGCGGCGATCGCGTAGTCCGCCCAATTGGCAACGTTGGGATCTTCTGCGCTGCCGGTCGCTGTATTGAAAATCTGGCCGCTGAGTGATTTGAGGATCACATAGTAGACCGGACCGATCGGGGCGCTGAAGCGACGAACTACCATGACTTTAGTCCTTTAAACAACCCAGCCGTACATCGTGGCATAGAGGGCTTGAGCAACGTCCTGGTGGGCGTTGTTGTTGATATGCAGCCCGTCGCTGCCGCCGAGCACGGACGTGTGATACTCGCGGCGCGTGATCGTGATGCCGTTGATCGTGGTGTTGCCGCTCACGCCGCCCGATTGTGCCAGCCGATTGGCAACGGCCTGATCCTCCAACAGGGCGTAGACATTCAAGCGCTTCACGTCGCCGGTAAGTGTGTAGCCGCCGATCAGATTGTGCAGGCTGGCGGGGTCGCCGTAATACCACTGCTGCTTGTTCGCGTTCCAACCCGAGTAGGCGTTGCACGGCGCAGGCTGAATCAAAATCACTTTCCAGCCCGCCAGCAGCGCGGCGGCCACGATGGTTTGAATGTCGCTCCAGGCCGAATTGGCTTCGGCCTGCGTGCCGCTGGAGAAGTTGTTGGGGCTGGCGTTGATGGCGACGACCTTCGTGGCTGCGTTCGTGAATTCGTCTTTGTAGGTGTTGTTGAAACGGGCCGCGATCTGCGACGTCGCCTCACCGCCTACGCCGCCGTTCACGCCGTACCAGTCGCCAGGCAGGTACGTCATTATCCAGCGCGGGTAGCGCACGGTGGCTTTGTCGGAGCCATCCGTGTTCGAGTCTCCCAGTCCCAAAAAGATGTTGCGGGTTTTCATAGGTTGAACGACTCCCGCAATTCATTCGTGACTTGCGCGAGCATCGCCGGCCCGTAGTTCGTGCTCGACATGAGCAAATACGCCAGCTCGCCGTTCCAGGAATTGGTGTGCGTGCTGTCCGTCGACCCGATGTATAGATCGCGCGTGGCGCTGGCCGCGCCGGAATCGAGATTGCCCGTGGTGATCGCTTGACTCTCTTCCGCCGCGCCGTTCACGCTGCAATAGGCCGTGGTTCCGTTGTGCCGGAAATAGCCGAAAAACGCCTGGTTGCGTGTCAGCACAAACGTCGGCGACCAGTTGAGCGCGACCGATGCGCCGCCGCCGGCGATTTGAAAATTCAGCCGGTCGGTGTCGAGCACCTGCACCGAGATACCGCGGTCGGTGCCGCTGGCCACCTGGTAGAGCAGATAGCGATACTGTGCGGGGGCAACCGTCGCCATCAGCGACCCGACAAAGAAGATCGTGCCGCCGCCGCCCGTGCCGGTCGTGGCGTAGATGCTCTTCCAGGCCGCGGTTGAGCTGGCGAGCTGCAAGCGCTGGTAACGGCCGTCGAAGTAGACGGTGCCTCGTCCGCCGATGCCGTACTTACTGAAACTCGGCTTTTGATAACCGGACGATTGGGTGGCGTTGATCGTGCTCAGCCCAAAATGTTTCCACGTGGCGAGAATTTCGCCATCGGCGTACGCGGCGCCTTGCGTGCCATTTGCGTCGATATCGTCGCCATTGAAGGCCCACACCAGGCCGGCATCGTAAGGCAATGTGATGCCGCGCCGGCCGCGCAGGGGTTTCCAGACCCGATCAAAGAAATACGGCGTGCCCCCGTAATAGCCAAGCTGGCCGGAGGCGCCGCGCAGTTGCGGGGCCACGCGGGGGTCGCTCGTGAATTGGATGACGGCGCCTGGAAGTCGCATCTAGCCTTGCTCGTCAGTGGCGATTTGGATCATGTCCCGCGGCTCGGTCCCGGCGCGCCGGGATTCGTTCAGCTTGTCGGCTAGTCCGTTGGCCCGCTCGCCCCAGCGGCCGGGGAGCGTGAGGGGCAGCGTCTCGCCCGTCGCGGCGTTGCGAATCTGCCAGCGGTCCAGGTGCAACAAATACACGGCTTGCCACACATTGCCGCCGCGCTACGCGCGCTAATAGGGATGGTAGTAATAGGGGCGATACCGATAGGGACGCGGCGGCGGGTAGCAATAGCGCCAGCCGCGGCCTACGGTGACCGCCGGCGGACCAGGGTAGCCCCACCATACGCGCACCCCCGGCGCGGCCACGTAGCCCGGGATGCTGAGCGGGCGGGGCTTGTGCGGTGGCTTGGCCTGCGCGGTGTGCGGCTGCGAAGGGTGACTCCGGACGAGCTCAGCGCCGGTGACCCCGTTGGCAAATGCCACCAGGCACCACACGACAACGCCGCTCGAGACGGCAATCCACAGCACGGACACCAGCGCTTGCCAAGGGATCCAATTCAACCACCGCATGGGACAACTCCTAACTACTGGGCGCTGCGCCGGCGTCCCCCTCCGCAATCGGGGCGGCGAGAAACGCTTCGGCTTGGCGCTTCGATTCCAGCCAGCGCGCCCGCTCGTCGAACGTCAACTCACCCGCCAGGGCGGCGTTGGCCGTGTCGAGCTTCTGCTGCGCTAGCTGGGAATACTTGTCCATTCACGTGCGCTTTCTAAGCAGCGGCCTTCGGCGCCGGCGCAGCTTCGGTTTTCACCGTGGCGGCGATCGCGGCCTTCACCGCGGCTTCCTTGCTCTTGAAGTCGTCGACCAGCTTCACGATCTGATCGCGGACCGTGGTGTCCGGGCTGTTCTCGTTCAGGAAGCGGGCCACGTTCAACAGCAATAGCCCCTTCAAGTGGGCGATCAGCCGCGGCTGATCCTTGAACAGCTTGAGCAGGTTTTTTACTTCCTTGACGATCTCGCCGATGCTCAGGGTGGCCACCGCCTCGAGCAGCTCGGCGAACAGGGTGAAGCCCCATTCGACGGCCTTGGCGTGAGCCTCCATGCACAAGCGGCGGAACGCGGCCCGCTCCTTCATGCGATGGATGATGATGGCCATCGCGCCACAGCCGGCCAGGGCGGCCAGCACGTACATCAGCAGGTCGGAAGTCGTCACTTGGATCATTGCCATGTCCTTTGTGTAGTTGTGATCAGGGGTCCAGGGGTTCAGGGTTGTTCGGCCTACAGCCTCCAGCCGGTTGGTTTGTTTAGTCCGTCAGGTTTTTCAAATAGGCGAACGCGAAAATGCCCGCCCCGATCAAGCCCACGACAAAGGCCACGCCCAGGTTGGGCCCCGTGGGCGCTTCCTTTGCGGGCTCTTCTTCCTTGACGTCGTCGGGAATCACCGGCGGACCGACAACGACCGTGGGCGAAGAGACGATCGGCACGGTAGGCGTCGGCGTCGGCGCGGGACACGGCTTGGGCCGCGGCCGCGGGAACAGCTTGCCGTCGCGGTGGGCCACGCCGTCGTGCGCCACCGCCGGTTGCGCGGTGGCCACGACGTATTCGCGCTGCGCCTTCTTGAGCGCCTGGCTGATGCCGTGCGCCAGGGCGTTCGCCTGCCGCGGCATGTGCTCGCCGCTCACCTTGAAGACCTTCGTGCCTTCGAACGTCTGCACGATCACGCAGGGGAATTGACCCTGCACGATCTGCGCGAAGCTATGGCCCGGCTTGTTGATCGGCACGTGCGTATAGGCCGGGTCGCTGGCGGTGTAGTGGTAGAACTTGGTCTGGGCCTTGAGCGACGCCAAGCGCGGGTCGCTGTCGAACCAGGCGAGCACTTGCCGCTCGAGCGGGTTGGTTTGCCAGTGGTCGCTGGTGAACACGATCGTGGCCCACACCTGGCCGTCTTCCGGCAGTTGGATCACGCGTTCCTGCGCAATGTTGGCCAGCACAAAGGCGTGGGCCTGCGGGGCCAGCGAAAACCAGCCGGCTGAAACGAGGCACAGAGCAACCAGCAGCACCGAACGTGCGAATGAATCGCGGCGAATCATCTTTGAATCTCCCATTGCAAAAAGGTTGGGTCTTCTTTTCCTACGGCCCCTGGCCTAAAAGCCTGTAGCCTGTTCTCACGGGTGCGTGACGACGGGGCGCGGATCGTACAGCGGCGTGGCGGCCCAGCCGCCGCGGCGTTGCCACATGGCGATCCACTCGTCGCGCGGATATTCGATGACCCGCTCGGGCGGGCCGTTATTGTCGAGCACGTACGCTTTGGCGCCGGGCGTCGCCGGATCGAGGCCGACGAGCGTGCGCACGTGGCCAGGCTTGTCGTTCACCAGGCAGCCGCGCCGCGTGCGAATGGCCCACTCGACGAACGCCACGTCGCCGGCGGTCGTGTCGGCGTAGCGGATCCCTTCGGCGTCGGCCTTGCGGCGCAGGCCCATGGCGCTTTCACCGTGGCGATACTTGGCGAACCAGGCGTCGGCCAGGGCGTACATCCGCTGGTTGTTCAGGCACGTGACCCATGAGCAGTGCACGCAGCTCCCATCGGGATTGCGCTGCCGTTCCTCGAGCGGGATATCGATCACCGGCTGCGCCGGCCAGGCGGCCAACTGCCGTTGCGGCGTGGGCGTCGGCTGCTTGGCCGTTTTCTTCTGCGGGGCCTGGCAGCCGACGCTATTCACGAGCACGGCCACCGCGAAGCACAACACCAGCGTGCGGCAGCATTGGCGCATGGCGCGGCGGGCCCGCTGCGCGGCCTGGCCGATCACGCGGGACCTCCAATCGCTGCCGGCGAACAACAGCACGTCGCCCGGTTCGATCTTCTTGCTAACGCGTTGCGGCCGTCGGCTGTGTCGCATCGTTGCTGCGCCTTTCCCTATCGAAGTCGTTCAAGTGGCCCGTAAAAGCCTTTGTCGATCAAGTTCCAGACCACCCAGCCCGGCGCGACGGCGCTCGGGTTGTACGTGCCCCGCGGCACGATCTCGGCGTCGATCAGCGCGGTCGAAACCAGCTCGTCGCAAAACATGGCCCGCCGGTCCGGCCGGGTCCAACTGGAGCGCTTCACCCAGGGCACGCCGGACATGATGGCTTGCCGCGCATCGTAGGGCTTGCCCAGGTTGCTCATCAGCGAGCGCGTCAGGCCGCCGCTGCGCTTGGCATCGAAGCGCACGTGCGGGTCCAGGCGCAGCCGCCAGACTTTGCCCTGGTACGAATCCACGCGCTCGATCGGGCAGTGTGCACTCACGCCGCGCACCAGCCGCCCTTGAATCACGCAGGGCAATTCCACCAGCGTCGTCGATTCGAACAGCAACAGCCCGTAGCGATTTACCTGCGCGCAGATGCCCACGTGCGAAACCCACTGCAGGCGCACGAACTGGCCCCACGTCGTGGTCGTGAGCGCGATCGTGCGGCTGACAAGGCCGCGACCGGCAAACACGATCACGTCGCCCGGCTGATAGGGCACGGCGTAAGCGGGTGGTTTTCGGGCGGGCGTCATCGACGCGCAGGTTGGGTGGGTGCAAGGCCATGGGTGGTGAGGTAGTCGCGCAGCTTCTTGGTCGAAGTCTGCACGAATACGGTGGTGGTTTGAGTGATCAGCTTGATCGCGATCCGCTGGCCGATGCTGGTCTCGGCGACGATCGCGACGTTGGGCACTTCGCGCACGCGGAGCGCCTGGGCCAGGGCGGCGACGCTGATCCTGGTATCGCCCAACGGCACCAGGCGGTCGGGCTGATCGAGATCGAGGGGCGTGACGCGGTAGCCGTCGACGGCGAGCTGCTCGGCCGCGGCGGTCACGTCTTCACACGCGGGGCAGTGCGTGCTGGAGTAGAACACGAAGGCCTGCCGCGTCTCGGCGGGCGGAGCGACGGCGCCGGCCAGCCAGATGGCGGCCGCGGTCACCAGATGCATGCTGTGCAGCACGACGTCCCGCAATGGCCACTCTCCGCGCGTCACGCGCAAAAGAAAACCGGAAGCTGCAATTGCCGGTTCGGCTTGCAACTCCCGGTCGCTGTCTCTTGCGAAAACGCGCGGCGGGTGTAGGCCCAGTTCGGGACTTTTATCGAGAGGCCGCTGGATTTTCCAGGGGCCACTCAGCGATCAGTATGGGCGCCGGCCAGGTCGGGTGTCAAGAAATGCGTGTCGTCTTCGATCGTATGAATCCAGCGGGCGCCGGGGGCGCTGACACAAGTCACGCGCAGCGTGGCACTTCCGTTTCTGGCTTCCTCCAGCTCCAATTCGACCTCGCTAGCATCCCGGACGTTCACCTTTTGGCCTTTGTCCAGGTCAATCGGGATTCTTCCCATCGCTCGGGCTTGCGCCTTCCTTGGGTGTCGGTTGGGGCGAATCCGCTTCGCCCAGCAAGGTTACGGTGCCCAGCGTTATAGCACTGGCGATACCCATTGCAAAACAAGACGCCAATATTTCGAACGCGGACGGTTGGGATCGTCCCTCGAGAAAGCGGATCGTTTTCATCAGGCACGCGAGCACGCCGCCGCCGACGAGCTGCGCAGCCATCACGCTGCCGAAGAAGCGCGGTGCGGAAACAAACGGCGCGTCCGGTCGGCGCGACTCAGTTGCCGGCGGCTTGTAGGGGTTGTCGGTCATTTCGGCTGTTCGCCTTCGCCCCGTTCGACGACGCCCATCTTGCGAAGCACGCGCGTAAGCGCGGACGGTTTGAGAGATTCGTCTTGGAACTTTTCCAGCTCGCGACACGCCCATTTGACGCGGGCGAGTGTCGCGCCCTCTGGTGCCACGGCATCCAACGCCAGCTGTACCCCCGCCAACGTCTCGGTCTTCTGATCGATTTCTTTGCGCAGGCGTTGCGACTCGCCAAGCAACATGGCCGCGATCTCTTCGGTCTTGTGCTCGGGTCCGTAGCGCACGCCCAAGAGCGTGGCGGAGGCCTTGACGGTGTCGGAGATCTGCGCGAGGCGTTTCGCTTGCCGTTCGTTCTCTGCTTGCCAAATGGCCAGTTGCGGACTGTAGAGAATCTGATCGGTCCGCCGCAACAACCAGCGGACAACGATCGCCGTCACGACGAGCGCCAAGCCGGCGGCAACGGCCAGCCAGAATCCGCGGTCGTCTTGCGCGGGAGGCAGGGGCAAGGCGATGAGGCTGTAGGCAGCAGACCGCACGGTCGGAAACCCGTTGTGCTCCACGCCGTCGAGCAGCCGGCCCGCAGCCTTCTTGCCAACGTGTCTGAAGCCAAGCTTGGAAGCGACGTCGTAGTCGGCGAACGGCATGATCTGCCGACCGTCCGTTCTGGTGAGCGGCGCCCACTCGCCCCACTGTTTCATAAAAAACGGCACGCCGGCCGCCGCACACTGATCGCGCAAGCTGCGCGCCCAGTCGGGGTGCATGGGCCGCGCGCCGTGGCCGCTCTCGCCGCCGGCAATCACCCAATGAATAGCCGACGGGCCTTCTCCATCGAGTCGACCGAGGCCATCGGTCAGCGCGAAGCCGCTGTTCGGAGGATCGGTCGTCATCGTGTCGAAGTCGATCGGCCCCAGCAGTGGCTCGCACGACAGGAAGCGCACCGCGGCAGGGCAGCACAGCAAATGCGGGATCCGCTCGTCGGCCCGCGGTTGATCTTCCACGCTCGTGCCCAGCCAGGCGTTGGGCAAGGGTCCCTGTCTCAGGCGCGCGTACGCTTCGGCCGCCTCACCTTGCGAGAGCCCCATCTGCCCGCAAGCCCGTGCGACACGATGCGCGACGATCGGCCTCTCGTGCGCCCAGTTCGCGACATACTGAGCCATCCGCTCGGGACGTTTGGTGAGCACCTGAAACGTGTGCTGCGGGCACAGCGCCATGACGGC
>JBFWOR010000008.1:0-307348 GCA_050250435.1 Pirellulales bacterium
CAACGAACCGTAGAAGCCCTCTGGAAGACCTGCGGCGAACTCCTCGAACGATTCACGGAAACTGAATGTCGAAACTACATCCAGCATTGCGGCTACCGCTACACGTAAACTAGACGCGCTCTAGTGCTTACGGATCGAAGCGCGGCCAAGGCGTCGCGTGCCGGCGTCGAGCTTTGAGACTCCCACTGCCTACGACGGCCGCGGCGCGGCCAGCGCTTGAACGGCGCTCAGCGAGAAACTCCAGGCGGCCTCGGCGGTGCGCGGTTCAACCGCTGCCTGCGGCGGCTCGTCGTAGTGCACCAGCTCGATCGTCCCGTCGTCGTATTCCAATAGCGCCGTGCAGCTCTCCACCCAGTCGCCGCAATTGTAGTAGGCCAGGCCGGCATGCGACTTGATGGCCGGGGTATGGATATGGCCGCAGATCACACCTTCACATTGCTGCTTGCGCGTGTGCAGCATCATCATTTCCTCAAAGCTGTTCACGTAGTTGACGGCCCGCTTGATGTTCTGCTTCATGAACAGGCTGTAAGACTTGTATTTGAGGCCCAGCTTGCGGCGCAGCCAATTGCCGCCCGTGTTGAGCACCAACAGCAATGAATAGCCGCGGTCGCCCAGTCCGGCCAGCCACGGCATGTTGATGGCCACGGAGTCGAAGATATCGCCGTGCAGCACCAGCAGCCTGCGATTGTCGGCCGTCAGGTGCACGAACTCGTCGGCGATTTCGATGTGTCCGGTTAAGGCAGTGCGAAGCTCATCCATATAGTTCCGCAGAAACTCGTCGTGGTTGCCCGCCACGTAACGAACCGTGGTGCCGCGCTTCACCATGCCGAAGATGCGCCGCACCAGGAGCGTATAGGTGTCGTTCCAGCGGAAGCCGCGGTGCATTTTCCAGCCATCGATGATATCGCCGACCAGATACAAGTAGTCGCACTTGTGTTGTTTGAGGAATTCCAGCAGCAGATCGGCTTTGCTATGCCGACAGCCCAGGTGGACGTCGGAAACAAAGATGCTGCGCACGCGTCGTCGACTAGACTCATCCATTGTTGATCCCTAGTAAATCGAAAACCTGGTCGACCCCGTTTACGCCGCGACGACGGCCGTATTGGCCACGTAAAAACTCGTCCACGCGCCGGCCGTTGAGCTCGGCAACCGGGCAGTAGCTGCCGATTCCCTCGCGACTGGCATAGTGGGCGTTGATTTCTTGCTCGTGCTGTTTCGGAATGGGAACGATGAGCAGCGGCTTGCCGAAGTAGCGGGCTTCGCCAATCAATTGCTGGCCGCCGGAGCAAATCACGGCCCGACACGAAGCCAGGTCGCGCGCAAAGTGCTCGTCGCTGGTGCGCTTGTACTCGATGTTCGCGGCCGGCGGGCCCTCGCATCCGTAGGCGACGAAGCACGCCGACACACCGGCCGCCACCTCGGCCATGCGCCGCCCCAGACCGGCGCGGGCATAGAGCAGCACGTGGTCGCCTGGGGTGGGCTCGATGCGCGAAATGCGCCCCCGCAACAACGCGTCGACGTGCCGATAATGCCGACTCGCCGGGCAGCGGTGAAACACCGCCACGATGCACTGTCGCGGCCGTTTGATCCAACGGTGAACGAACGCGCCGGCCAGCCGTCCGTAAACTTGCAGATGGCGCGGAAAGTCGCTGCCCAGCGGATGGCAGAAGCGATGCTGATTGTCGATGCTGACGCATTCTTTCCGCAGCGACGCGGCGGCCAGCGCCGTCAAGGGCTCGAAGTCGGTGAGGAACAGATCGGGCTGTTGCTCGAGCGCCATTTGCCGGATGAAATCGACCGATTCGCGACGCCGCCGCAAGAACTGGCAAAAGCCGCCGGCCGTGCGCCACACGTCGACTGCGCCGTCGGTTTTCTGGTGAAAGTGCAGTCCCTGGATTCGCTGCGGCTCGTAGCCGGCGTCGACGAGCAGCCGATACGCCTCGGCATACGTAAAGATCGTGACCCGATGCCCCAGCGCGGTCAGGCGCTCGATCATTGCAATCGAGCGACCGGCATGGCCCATGCCTTCACCGCAGACACCGTAAAAGATCTTCACGACAAGCGCCCTTGTCGAGGGAGCGAATGTGTCGAACCCTGGCTACTGAGGCTACTGACATGATTCACTCCTGCGAACTGCAAGTGCGGAAAAAACGGCTGCCGAGCGAGCAATTAACCAATTGCTAACGGACGGCAAATGGAAGTGAGCGAGAATCGCGCGATTTCGCGCTTCGATGCTAGCACAATCGTGCTGCTGGACGCCCCTCGCGGCCGGCGCTACTTCGCGAGTGCACTTGCGCCGCTGATCGCGCCGGCGACCATGGTGTCGCCCAGCGTCTCGCCATAGAAGCTGACGCTCGATTCGTAGCCGCCGCGATGATATTCCTCCGCCGGCAGCATATAGCTGATCCACTGATCGGCCAGCCCGCCGATGACCGGGCTCTTCGCGCCAGCATTGCGGCCAACCTCGCTCTTGATCTTCATACCCAGCGACGCGGCCATCTCGCCCGGGATGCCCACGATCAACAAATCGCCCAGGCGCAATGAAATACTGTCTGCCTGCGCGGGAAACAACACCGGCAGCATTTCCGTCAGCAGCTTCTCGCTCAGGCCATACTCCGCGCCGCCCGTCTTCAAGAAGTCGGGATGCCACGTCCGCTCGGGCAGCGCGATGGAGTGTGCGTGATAGCCGAATGGCACGTCGGCGGAGGTCTTGGTCGTTTGCCACTGCTTCCAGGCCACGATCCCCAGGTCGCGGCCGTAGCGCTCCGCGCGTTCCCAGCGGCTGTCGCCCGCGTCGGGCCGGCCGGCAGGAGCCTGGTCTCCCTCGGCGCCGTTGTAATACATGACCGTGACGCCGTCGCCGACCAGCGACTCGATGGTTCGCTGCAACTGGCCCGGCCAATCGCCCGAGAACAACATGTCTTCGCCGGACATAAACGTGGGATGTGCCGTGAAGTTCACCAGCACTGCCAGCGGCCGACCTGGCGTGGTGTCGATCCGCGTGACCGTCAGGTCGTTGTCGGTCACCGAGCCGCCGCGGCGATTGCGATTCCAGCCCGGGATCTCCACGGTCGTCGTGCCGATGGACACGTCGACCAGTTGTTTCTCGGCCTCGCGCACGACATTCAGCAGCCGATCCAGCACGAATTCGTGCACCCGCGCGTTATAGATGCCGAGTTGCGGCACCTGGAACGTATTGCGCGGATTGATGGCGTTCATCTCGATGCTGGTGTGCGAGTGCGTGGCCAGCAGCATCATCTGTCCAGCCGACCAGTCGCCAGACAGCCGCTCGACGAGCTCGGGCTTGAGCGTGGGCGGAAAGCCGACAATGTCGACGGTCAGCAGCGCGAACTTTCGTTGACCGTCGGAAATCACCAGCGCTTTGGCAAAGATCCGGTCGTGCACGCCTTCGGCCGGGCGGTTCATCCGCTCGCCGTAACCGCCCAACGGCGCATTCAATTCCAAAGGCGGTGTCACGTCGACGCGCGCCACGCCGGCCTTGAGCTGGGCCGCGTGGCCAATGGCTGCCGACACGGAAAGCCCCCACAGCACAACGCAACCTAACCAAGCCGCCACCCAGTATCGCGCCGTCGTTCGCATGGTTCTGCACCCTTTGTGTGGGGAGTGTCGCATGCGAGCCATTGTAGTCGCGCAGTGACGCAGAATCGACCGGCGGCTCGCACGGCCCGGGCGTTAGCGCAACGGCGTCGGCCCATCGATAGGCGGCCGTTTCGCGCTGTCGACGCGCTGCTGCCGTCGCTTGTGCAGCGTGCTCTTCCAGAACTGCGCAAATACCGCGCCGATTCCGGCACGCACCGTCTGGTGATAGTCTGAGCCCGCAGGAAGCTCCTTGATCAGCCGCCGATGGGCGCGCCCCAACGCGTGATAGGGCAAATTCGGAAACATGTGATGCAGCGCGTGATAACGCAGGCCCAAGGGCACGAACAGCTCCGTGACAAGCGCGTTGCCGGGCAGCGTGATCGAGTCCTGCAATTGACCCAAGTAGCTCAGCTGACCCTCGTCGCTCAAGTAGTGGTGCAGACACAAGGCGCGAATGAAGTTGAGCGAGAGCACGCTGGCGGCAAAAAAGAACAAGAGCCCCACGTGCGCCCATCCGTACACACCCAACCCAACCAGCGCGACAACCAGCCATGTTCGCAGGCAGCAGGCCAGGTCGAGGAAGGCCCAGTACTTGAGCGGAGAACTCGATGTGATTTCCAGTCGATGGCGAAAGTTGATGATGCCGAACGACGAAAATCGCGCCAGCAGCCACCGGCGAAACGAAGGCACGACGAACGACAGCGGCGTGAGAATCAGGAACCGCAGCACCACCAAAAACGGCCACGCCAGCGTCAGCAAAAAGAAGTAGCCGATCGTGCGCGGCGGATCGACGCCGAAGGGCAGGTACTCGCCGTCATGGTCGGTGCCGTAGCTGTCGCAGCGGTGATGATCCAGATGGTGCGCGTAAGCAAACGAAGGAAACAACAGCGGGATGCCGCACAGCAGATCCCAGGCAACCTGGAACCGGCCGAGCTGCCCGTTGCGCAGATGGACAATCTCGTGCACGAAGGACGAAGCGCGAAAGACGGCGAACACCCCCACCAGATAGCACACCACCCGCAGCCACGAAAAGCCCGGCATTTTCAAATAGGCTCCCGCGCAGGCATAGCCCACACCGATCGACAGCAGCAAGTCGGCCCAATAGATGACGGGATTCGGCACGGCCAAATCCCGGACCGCGGCCTTCGCCTCTTTCAACCAGGAAGGAATCTCGATTGCAGATGGCGAGCGCGAGAGTTGGGCCCGTTCGATCGTAGCCATACCGTCGAATTCCTTTCGGTCAAAATGCCCGATTCTGAAGAACTCTTTATTCTGCGCCGCAGTGCCGCATGCGTCCACCAAATCGGCACGGCGTGCCTCCCCGAATGAGCTCGCTTATTTGAGCGCGATAAGTTGGAACGATTACGGCGAGTATGCGCTGTCCAGACGTTGTGCGGTCAAACCGGAGCGCAGGCGGAAACACCAGCGTTCCGGCCGTTTGCGTTGGTCGCTCGCGGCGCGAGCATGGCGCGGCAGGAGCATGGCGCGACAGCAGCGCGGGCACCCCATGAACGTGCGAGCGGCTTTCTTGGCGAGCGCGCCTCGGGCGGCTCTACACCATGCGCCGGCGACGGCCAAACAGCAGAAAGTACACAAGTGCCGCCACGGCCAGAAAGATGGCCGACGGCTCCGGCACCGCGGTGAACGGTCCGGCCGGCTCTTTGTGCTCCACGATCATCCGGGCGTCGGTTTCGACCGCCAGATCATGATCTCCGCCACCGACCGCCAGCTGCGATTTTGCCCGGGCGTTCCACGTCGCCTGCTGGTCGAAGCCGGCAGAAGGTGCCGTGCGGGCCGCGCTGGCGGGCGCGGCCGCCGGGGTCGCAGGGCTCGCGGATGAGGCCGCCGGAGCCTCTTTCGCGGGCAGAGCCGAATCGTCGCCCGCGTCGCCGAACAGCAGCTGATCGACGGCGTCAGGCGCCACCACGTCGGCTGCCACCACGTCCGCCGCGGCAGGCGAGGCACTCGCCCAAGCGAAGAGCAACAGACCGCCAATGCTAACAACAGCCGACCGCATGGCCTGATTTGCCCCAACTCGAAGGTGGCGGTGTGCGACGCCTACCAAGAACGTCGCTTTCCGCCATTGGACGCATTATGTCGCGACGCGGCGACTTTGACAAGGAAAAATTGCTGTTTCTGCGACAATTGTGGTCGCTTGCCCAGACTGCCAGCGTTGCCTGGCGCGACTGATCGGAATGATCCAGTTGCGCGATGGGCCTCCTAAGGCACGCGCGGGGCGAGCATATACACGCTGCTCGCCGCGTTGCCATCGCGACCGCGCTGCGCTTTCCATTCGCTTACTGGCCGCCAGCGCTTGCCGCCTTCGGCAACGTATCCCCGTAGCGGTCTTCCCAGCGCTGCATGATCTCTTTCCAGTTGGTGAACACGATCCCTTCGCGTTCGAAGAACTTGTGCATCTCGGGATCGGAGAACATCTCGGCTTCCCAGGCCCGCTGCTGCCAGGTGCCCGTGATGGCCCGCAGCGTGTCGCTCAGCACCGATGGGTGGAAGATCACTTCGTTGATACCGGGCGCCATCGAGCGCACCAGCTCGTAGAACTTCTGCCGCTTCTCTTCGTAGGTCTTGCCCTCGGGAGCGGCGTGAAAGTCGTCGAGCTTGGGCAGCTTGTAGGCGGCCATCAGCTTGATCGACTCGTCGGTGATCGGGTAACCCTGCTTGCGAAACTTGGCCGTCACCGCCGGCGTCTGCTCGATCACCATCGCCGGAATGCGATACTCCTGGGCCACCTTGAAATAGGCTTCGGTAAAGTCGAGCCGCACGTAGAGCGTGCCCATGTGCGTGTCGATGTGGCCGGGCCGGGTGCCCTTGGCGATCGCCCGATCGACTTGCGCGCGAATCTCCTTTTCCACTTCGCCGGGCCTGGCGTTCTGCGCCGTCTCGAGCTGCGAGCGCCACAGGAAGCCTTCCTTGTCGACCATGCCCGGCACGATGTCGCGCCCGGCCGACGGTCCCCAGCGATACCAGCGCCACTCGCTGTTCATCGCCAGGTGCAAGCCGATGTCGTAGTCAGGATGTTCCTGGTACCAATCAGCGGCCTCGTTGTACCAAGGGCAGGGGACCATCAGCGCGGCGGACTGGATGTGCCCGTCGGCCAGGTAGGCCTTCGCCGCCAGGTTGGCTTCGTGGCACATGCCGATGTCGTCGGCGTGCAACATCAATACGATCTTGCCGGCGGGGTAACCCAGCTTCTCGGCCCAAGTCTCGCCGCGCACGCTCGCCGCAAGACTGCACAGGCCAGCAACCGCAAACAGCGCGAACAGCGACTGACGGCGCAGAGAATGGAAAAACATTGCGGTAACTACCTCGTGGATGGTTTGGGGAGCGGGCGGAGCTAGCCCACCGAGAGCGCCCAATCGTCGGCGGCTGGCAACGATTCTGAATGGGCTTCGGGCCGCCGTCAACCGTATGGCCGCAGCGGCGCTACCAGGAGAAGATCAGCGGCAAATGCGGCCGGAAATCGTGCACTTTGCCGGCCGCCTCGCCGTCGAAGCCGATTTCTGCCACGTCTTCGTGATCGGTTGCGAACGAGAACCAAGAACAAGTGGAAGCTAGCGCGCGCAGCTCGTTCGAAGGCGCGCTACCTGAGGGACCACTGATCCGCACCCGCGTAATCTCGCGCAGGCCCGCGGCATGATCCAGCGGCTGGCGCCGCGCGGGATCGGGATCGTTCGAGTCGGGCCGGCGGCCAAAGGCCAGATGAAACAACAGCGGCTCCGAGACGCGATGCGAACTGGTGGCCATGTCGATCGCCAGCGGCGGCGGCAGATACGGCGGCGTGTACCGCCAGGTGGCGAACGGCGGGCGGCCCTCGGCACTGCCGGCCGTCGGCCGGACGCAGACGCCAAAGGGTGACGCATTCATTCTGCGCTGCGACCAGCGCTGCCAGAGCCCTGTGCGCGCGACCAGCTCGCTCTGCGCCTCGGCGGGATCCGCAACCCAGACCAGCTCCAAAAACGCATTGTGAAAGAAGAACCGCCGATTGGCCGTGCCTTGCCCGGGATGCGTGTTGGGCGCACCCTCGCTCAGCCCAAACTCGATCAGCCGCTCGGCCTCGGGAGCGTCCTGGGTCACACAAACAAACAGGTGATCAAGTTCCATGATCAGTAACCCGCTGACCCGCGTGCCGGCCTGGCCCCGAGGCACGAGCACACGGCTATTTCGCCGCGGCCGATTTCATGATAGCCGACTCGTCGAACACGGCGTGGTTGATCACGCTGCGACCATCCGTGGTGTACACGATGTGAATTTTGCCGTCTTTCGTCTGGATCGCATACGGATAGGCATAGTCGTGATCGCCGGTGCCGATATCGCGCCGATGGGGATAGCTCTTGTCGTTATCGGTCGAGATGGCCACGGTGAGCGGCGTGCGATCGGTGCCGCTGTTGTTGTAGACCAACAGCAAGTGCCCGTTGGCCAGGCGCAGAAAATCCACCGCCGCGTTGGGATTGGGGAACTCCGTGTCGCGCCCTTCGCTCCAGGTGCGTCCGCCGTCGTGCGATTCGCTGCGCACGATGAAGCCCTCGCTGCCGGGGCCGTAACCTCCGCCGCGCCGACAATACGCCACCAGACGCTCGGCGCTGAGCTGCGCCACGGCCGGCTGGATGTTGCCTTTGGCCGAGCGGATGGGCGCCGATTCGGTCCACTTCTTGCTCGCGGGATTGAAGCGCATGAAGAGCGACGTGCTGTCGGCGCCGACCTTTTCCGTGTCAAAGCCCGTTTCGTGATACACGGGCAGCAGGTAATCGCCATCGGCCAGTAAGATGGGCTGCCCGCGCACCATCATCCCTGCTTCCAGCGCGATCAGAAACGAATCGCTCCAGGTGTGGGCGCCGTCGTGCGAAATCTTGGCCTTGATGCGCGAAGTGGACCAGGTGTCGCCAAAGCGGCACACGTAGAACAGCCACACCACGCCATCGGGCGCTTGCCAGACGACGGCATTGCCGTCGGAACGGAAGGGCGTGTCGGCGATGATCTTGGGCTCCGACCAGCGCGAGTCGCCCGGTTTCTTCCGCATGCCGTAAACCGCGGTCACTTCGGCATACTCGCCGTCGCCGCCGTAGTACGCAATGTACAGATCGCCGTTGGCCAGTTCGGCAATCGAGGCCGGATGCTTGTACTTGCCGGGGAACTCCGTGCCGATCACGCGCTCGAAAACAATGTCGTCGGCCGCGGCCGCTAGCGGTACCAATAAGACGGCGCAAGCGGCCAGCAATAACCTGGATTTCACGGTGCAAGCTCCCGGCTGAGCAATTTCGTGGGGGGACGGTCGGCGGCGGCCGCGGCACGCTGCGCCATTATGCGCGGCCGGCTTGCGGGCTGCCAGCGGCGTGCATCGACGTGATGGCGCTCGTCGGCACGCGGCGCTGACGCGGGACTTGGAACGGCGCGTCGCTGTCCTTCTGAAAGACCACGAACAACAGCGCGTTTTCCGGCAATTGCCGGGACAAACGCATTTCGGCGATCGACTCGCGCGAAGCCAGCGGGTACGCCTGACGCCCGGCGAAATCTTCGACAAACATCGATCGCAGGCGATAACCGTTTGCCTCCGCCAGATCAAAGAACAGCCTGGGATGAAGCGTGTAAAAACCGTGGTCGATCCAGCCCGTGAAGGGGCTCTCGTGGATCATCATGCCGCCGGGAACCGTATGTTCGTGCATTGTGCGGAACACCTGGGCGATATTGAAAATGTGCTCCGCGGTGCCGTGATTGATCACCACGTCGAACCGCCGCGCAAGCTGCAGGTGATCGTTTAAATCCAAGCGGTGGGCCTGCGGCGAGCCGTTCCAATCGATAGCCTGCATCTCCGTGGGAGCAAAGAACATTTCATAGAAGACCTTGGCCACCTCGAAATTCGTGACGCGCGGATCCAGGGCAAACGCTGCGTGGAGCCGGGCGGTCAGCGCCGCGCGCCGCGGCTCGGCTACGTGCTGTTCGATCTCGGCCACCAGATCGTGCGGATCGGCGTCGCCGTACCAATTGGCTTCGCCGATTTCCAGAATGGCTCCGCCCTGCGCCAACCAGCCTTGGCGGAACATCTCGCGGACGATGGCATACTGGACGGCGGAGATGGCCATAAGTCGCGCTCTGGGAGGCAATGCGTCAGCGCAATTCCGACCAGGCCTTCATGCCGCTCTCGGACAACGACTCGCGATAGTAGCCCTGTATCGGCACGCGGAACGGCTGGTCGATCGGCCCCTTGGAGAACACGACGAACAACAGCGCGTTCTCCGGAAATGACTTCTGCTTGGCCATCTCGTACACGTCTTCCCGCTTCTGCACTTGAAACAGCACGTTGTTGGCAATGTCTTCGACGAACAGGCCCAGGATCTGATAGCCGTTGTACTCGGCCACGTCCACAAACAGCGTCGGTTGCAAGTTGTAAAAACCGTGATCGATCCAGCCGGTGAACGGGCTCTCGTGAATCATCATGCCGCCCGGCACGGTCCAGTCGTGCATCGTGCGAAACACCTGCGCAATATTGAACACGTGTTCGGCCGTGCCGTGGTTGATGATCACGTTAAAGCGGCGGGAGAGCGTGACCGGCTCGTTCAGGTCCAAGCGCAGCGCGGCCGGCGTGCCGCCGTAGTCGATGGCCTGCACTTCACACGGCGCAAAGAAGATATCGTAAAACACCTTCACGGCGTTGAAGATGATGATCTCCTGGTCATCCCTGGGCAATTGCTCGACGCGGCGCGACAAAGCGGCACGGCGCTCGGGATCGGTCACGAACTTGTCAATATCGGCCTGTAACTCGGCGTAGTCCACCGGTCCGTACCAGTTGGCCTCGCCGATCTCCAACAGCGCGCCTGCCTGCGGCAGCACGTTGTGCTCGCGCATGCTGCGCACCAGGTGTCGAAAGACGGCCGAGATCGCCATGATGTGTTCCCGCACACGCGTGCGGCATTGCAGCGCCGCCGCGGACGCGCCTTAATCTTCGTAGAGCCGCACGATGACCTGACCGTCGCGGGTAATCCAGCCGCGGTACATGCCTTCGGTGTTATATGCCGCGGCGAAGTTGCCGCGCGCGTCCAGGGCAATCACGCCGCCATCGCCGCCCGCCGGCTTCAGTTTCCGCTGCACCACTTCCGCCGCGGCCTGGGCCACGCCCAACCCCTTGTACTTCATCAAGGCGCCGATATCGTAGGCCACGGCCAGCCGAATAAAGTACTCGCCGTGACCGGTGCCCGATACGGCGCAGGACTCGTTGTCGGCGTAGGTGCCCGCGCCGATGATCGGCGAATCGCCCAGCCGCCCGAACAGTTTATTCGAGGTGCCGCCGGTCGAAGTCGCGGCAGCCAGGTTGCCGGCGCCATCGACCGCCACGGCGCCCACCGTGCTCCACGGCTGCGCTTCGGCGCGCGGCCTGCTGATGGCGCCACCTGCCTTCGCCGCCTCAGCGCGCAATTCTTTTTGATGCTGTTGCCAGCGGCGCTCCGTACGGAAGTAAGCAGGTTCCACGATCTCCTGGCCGTGGCTGGCAGCGAACTGCTCTGCGCCGGGTCCCACCAGCAGCACGTGTTTGGACTGCTCCATAACGGCCCGCGCCGCGGAGATGGGGTTCTTGATCGTTGTGACGAAACCGACGGCGCCCGCGCGCTTGCTGCGCCCTTCCATGATCGATGCGTCCAACTCATTGCGGCCGGCGCGCGTGAAGATCGCGCCTTTGCCGGCGTTGAACTCAGGCGAGTCTTCCAGCACCCGAACGGCCGCTTCCACGGCATCGAGGGCCGTGCCTCCGTCCTTGGCGAGCAGCGCGTGGCCGGCCCGCAACGACCGCTCCAAATCGGCCCGCAGCACGGCCGCCATGTCGGCGGTCATGTCCTTCTTCTTCATGCCAATGCCGCCATGAATTCCCAGCACCACCCCGGCGATCGGTCCTTCATCGGCGGCAGTAGTCATGGCGGGCAGGATCGCCCACAGGGCGATCGTTCCAATCCAGCGGCGCGACATGCGACGAATCTCGTGTAGGAAATCACCCGCAGCGGGCCAAATTCTCTGGCGACTCAAGAATACGCCAGCCAGGCAGCACACGCAATGTGGCGCAGGGCCGCGCAATCTGCCCCGCGCCGCGGGCCGGCCGCGCCGGCGCCTTGCGGCCGCGCGGCAACTGCGGGATGATGAATCGCTCGCACTCCATGCCTTTCTCGCGCTGTCCCTGCTAGTGACTCACGTGGCCAGTTCAGCAACACCTTCAAACTTACAATTGGCGCCCGGCTTTGGCTCGGCGCGCGCCATCCTCAAACCGCGTCGCGCACGCCCCTTCTACGGACGGCATCCCTGGGTGCTGGAGTCGGCCATCGCCCGCATCGAGGGGGATGTCGCCGACGGCGACGTCGTCGACCTGGTGAGCGACCAGGGCAAGTTCATCGCGCGCGGAATCTACAACGGGCACAGCCGCATTCGCGTGCGCTTGTACACCTGGGACAACACCGTCGGGCTGGACGGAGCGTTCTTTCGCGAGCGGCTGGAACGCGCGCTCGCCTGGCGCAACCGCCTGGGACTGAACGACGCCGACGGGGCCGCCCGGCTTGTTTACAGCGAGGCCGACGGCTTAAGTGGTCTGGTCGTCGACCGCTACGCGGATTGGCTGAGTGTGCAGATAACGTCGTTGGCCATGGCGCGGCGGCTCGATGAGTTGCTCGACATACTGACCGAGCTTGTTCGCCCGCGCGGCATCTTCATTCGCACGGAAAAGGGAGTTGCCGCGGTGGAAGGAATCGAGCTCCGCGACGGGCTGGTGCGCGGCTCCGCACCCGACGGGCCGGTATTCATTGTCGAGAACCAGCTGCGGTTCGGCATCGATCTGGCTGAAGGTCAGAAGACGGGCTTCTACCTCGATCAGCGCGACAATCGCCGCGCGGCCGCAGCCTACTTGCGCGATCGACGCGTGTTGGATGTTTGTTGTTACAGCGGCGGGTTCAGCCTGAACGCGATCGTGCACGGCGGCGCGCGCGAAGTATGGGGCTACGACGCCAGCGAAAAGGCCGTGGCGCTGGCCCAAGCCAACGCCGAACTCAACGCTGTAAGGGGCACGCAGTTCTTTGCGGGCGATTGCTTTGATTCGCTGCACTTGCTGGCGGCCAACCGCGAGAAGTTCGACGCGGTGATCCTCGACCCGCCCAAGTTCGCGCGCGGACGCGGCGCGGTGGCCGAAGCGCTCCGCGCCTATCATCGCCTCAACCGGCTGGCGGTCGACGTGCTCTCGCCCGATGGCATTCTGGTCACTTGTAGTTGCTCGGGCCATGTGCAGCGCGAGGACTTCTTGAACATGCTGTTGGGCGTGGCAGAGCAGACCCGCCGCGACATCCAGGTGCTCGAGATGCGCGGCGCCGCAGCCGACCATCCGCTGGCCGTGACCTGCCTGGAAAGCGAATATCTCAAGTGCTTCATCTGCCGGGTGCTGTAGCACCGACAGCGAGCGGCGCGGCCCCGAGAGTCGGGCTGCTCGCGGGTGTCGACCACGGACCTTGGCGAGACGGAATTTGGCGGCTTTCGAGCAATTTCCGCCCCACCGAAAGCGGAGCCGGGCCGGTTTCTCTTGACCCTGCACGCCGGGGCTGCCTACGATTATGCCAGTGCCGGCGCGAACGTGGCGTTGGCGGGACTAGTCGATCTGCGGCCGGCAGGCTGGACTGCCAATCGCCGCGGAGTGGCCTAGTTGGAAAGGAGGTGGTCTATGAAGTGTAGTGGCAACCAGAGGTGGCTCGTTTGACGAGCAGCCGACGGGCTGCTGGCCAGCCGAAGTAATTTCGGCGGGCGCCGTCAGACAGCCAATTTCTGCAACCGATAACGGTGGGGCCGGCCGAAGCGTATCTACTTCGGCCGGCTCTTTTTTTTGCGCGAGTACGATGCGCGGCAGGCCGCAACCGGCTCCGTTGCGGGCCCTGGGGGCACGATCGTCCACCCGGGCGGCGGCAGGCGAAATCGCCACAATCGGCCGCATCGTAGCGGAAAAACCGGTCGAATCCTCCGCTCTTACCAGACGTTACGTCACGAGCGTCATTTTGGCCGGCAAACTCATTTCGCAATCGTTGCGGAACCGAAGGTGCTAAGATAGCATAAATGCTCAAAGTAGAGCACCCATAGACTATTTGCCGATCGCGGAGGTTATTCGGATGTTGCGGAATGCCAAGACAGCCCTTGTCTGGTCTGCGGTGGTGTTGATGGCGGTGGAGCCGGTGAGTGCGTGCCGCTGGCGCCACTCTCGGTATTGTGGTCCGCCGGTTGCCTGTTACAGCTACGGCTACAGCAGTTATTCATACTGCCCGCCGTGCCCGCCGGTGTCGTGCTGCACGACTTCGCCGGCGCCTGCGGCGCCGACCGTTCCCGCGCCGCCGACAACGGCACCCGATACCTATGCGCCGGCCCCCGAGCCGTCTCGTTCTCTCCGTCCGGAAGAAGCGCCGTTGCCTGCTCCTTCAGAGCCGCCGATGGCCGAACCGCCTGCGGCGCGCGACCTGCCGCCCGCCGAGCCGGCCCCGCAACTTCCAGTAGACGAGCCTGCCGCGGCGCCCGCGCCCGATGCAGCGGCACCGGCGGCGCCTGATGCCGGCGTCGACGACCTGTTCAAAGACACCACTCCGGCGCCCGCGGCCGAACCGGCTGTGCCGGGCACCGAGCCCGCTGTGCCTGCCGAACCGGCGCCTGGCGAGCAACCGAAGGCCGACGGCGTGGACGACCTGTTCAAGGAAACCAGCGAAGCTACGGCGCCCGCTGCCGACCCCGCGGCACTACCCGCCGCTACCGAGCCCGCACCTCCGGCCGTTGAAGAGCCGAAGGTCGACGCCGTGGACGACTTGTTCTCCGAGCCGAAGCCGGAAGACAAGAGCGCGGCCAGCGAAGCGCCCAACACGATGCGCCGCTGGACCGACGATACGGGCCGGTATCAGGTCGTTGCTCGCGTGGTGATGGTCAGCCAGACCCACGTGCGACTGCTGAAAGACAACGGTCGCTACACCACCGTGCCGTTCACGCGGCTGAGCAACATGGACGTCGCGTTCGTGCGCCAGCATTGGACGGGCACGGTCGCCAACTGGTAAGCGGTGCTTGTCGCCAGTTCGCTTGTTACAATAGCCGCAGCGGTCGAATTCCGGCCGCTGCGGTTTTTTTGCGCTTTGCGGAAACTTCATCATGCGCGTCGGGCGTTTCGTGCAGTGGCTGTTCGTGTTTCTGGCGATCGCCACGGCGGCCGGCGCCGACGAGCCTAAGAAGCTGTTGCTGATCGGCCAGACGCGCGACAATCATCCGCCGCGCACCCACGAGTACATGATGGGGCTGGAGCGACTGGCGGGCCTGCTCGAGCCGGTGGCCAACTTGCAAGTCACGCTGCTGAAGGCCGACGAGCCCTGGCCGGAAGGGCCGCAGCAATTGGCCGATGCCGACGGCGTGGTGCTGTTCCTGACGCAAGGCGCCGCCTGGTGCCAGGCCGATCCGCGACGGTTCGACGCCATCTCGCGGCTGGCCCAGCGTGGCGGCGGAATCGTGGGTCTGCACTGGGCCATCGGCGCCAAGCCGGCGGAACCGATTCCCGCCTTTCTGCAACTGCTGGGCGGCTGCCACGGCGGTCCGGACCGCAAGTATCAGGTGGTTGAAACCGACGTGCACATCGCCGAGGGGGCGCATCCGATCACCGCCGGCCTGCACGACTTTCGCGTGCACGACGAGTTCTATTATCAACTGAAATTCGTGTCGCCCTCCGACACGATCCGGCCGATTTTGCAAGTCACCTTGGACGGCAGCCCGCAAACCGTTGCCTGGACCTACGAGCGGCCCGACGGCGGCCGTTCATTCGGCTTTAGCGGCTTGCATTTTCACGACAATCTGCAGCGCGAAGAATACTGCACGTTTCTCAAGCGCGCCGTGTTGTGGTCCGTGAAACTGCCCACGGAATGATTTTGCGCGCCGCGCGCCCCGCGCGGCCGTGCTCAAAGGGAGCTGCCCGCCGTCAGCGCCGCGTTGGCGCGCCGCAACTGACCGCAAGCGGCGTCGATCTTGTCTCCCTTGCGCTCGCGTACGAACACGTTGATTCCCGCGCTCTCGAGCGTTTTGACAAACCGGCCAACCGCAGCCGCCGACGGCGTGTGGTACGGCAGTCCGGCCACCGGGTTGTAAGGGATCACGTTCACCAGCGCCGTGCGGTTGCCCAACAACGCGGCCAGCGAGCGCGCGTGCGGCACCTGATCGTTGACGTCCGCCAGCAGCACATACTCGAACGTCAATCGCCGGCCGGACGCTGCGAAGTAGTGGTCCGCGGCCGCGAGAATCTCCGCCAGCGGAATGTTCTTGCTGACCTTCACCAGCTGCGATCGCAGTTCGTCGTCGGGCGCGTGCAGCGACACGGCCAGGTTGTAGCGACAGCGGGCCTCGGCCAGACGATGGATCGCCGCGGGCAGCCCCACCGTCGAAATCGTGATCCGCCGCGGGCTGATTCCCAAGCCGCTCGGCGCACTGGCCGCCGCGAGCGCGGGCAAGAGCGCATCGAGATTGGCCAATGGCTCGCCCATGCCCATCACGACGATGTGACTGAGCCGCTCCTGCTCGGGCAGCAGGCGATCCAAGAGCAGGATCTGCTCGATGATCTCGCCGGCTGTCAGACTCCTGACCACGCCGCCGATGCCGCTGGCGCAGAACACGCAGCCCATCGCGCAGCCCACCTGCGTGCTGATGCAGATGGTTCGCCGCGCGCCATCGCGCAGCAACACACATTCCACCTGTTCGGAATCGCCCAGGCCGACGAGCAGCTTTTCGGTCCCGTCGTCCGTCTTCTTGTGCTGCCGAACGTTGGTCGTCCAGAGGCAAAAATCGGCCGCCAGCTGCTGGCGCAATTCCTTGGGCAAGTCCGACATTTCGTCCAAGTCGCGGGCCCGGCCGGCGAATAACCAGCGGCGGATCTGCGCAGCGCGAAACCTTGGCTGGTCGCGCTCGACAAGCCAGCGCTCGAGTCGTTCGTCGGCGGGTTCGAGCAGGTGTATCACGGAACGATTGGCCTGGCCGTCGCACGTCGACAACGCGCAGCGGAGAAAACGAGAGGAACTTGTCGCGACGGCGGTTGGTCGCAGGGGAGCCGCGTGGATCCATTATAGGCGCCCCCGCGCGCACGCGAAATTGACACTGGCTGAAGTGGACGCGACAATGACTCCGCTTGGGCGTGGCAGGACGGTCCGCGGTTTCGAGAAAGGAAGCGTGAATCATGGCGGGACCCATCAATCCCTACGACGCGCCTCCGCCAGAGCGGCGCGGCATGAGCGGCACCAGCAAGGCTTTGTTGGCCCTCGGCATCGGTTGCGGCGTGTTGCTGCTCTTGTGCTGCGGGGTGTTCGGCCTGAGCGGCATCGCAATGATGCGCTTCGCCAAGAACTCGACTATCACGGAGGCGCCCAGAATCCGCGAAATCAGCGACGAGATCGCCACCATCAAGGTGCCGGAGTCGCTCGAGCCCAAGATGGGGCTTGACGTGAAAATGCCCTTTGTCGGCACGCCCATCATGAAGGGCTCGGCCTATATCAACGATTCGGAAAAGTCGTACGTCATCATCGGCGAGCTGAACCCTGAATATGCCGACCAAAGCGGCAATGTCAAAACACACTTCACAGAGGAAATGAAGAAGCAAGAAGGCGCGGGTGCCGACAAATACGAAGTGGTCGAAACGGAAACCATCGACGTCACGATCAACAACGAGCCGGCCAAGTTCACACTCGCCAAGCTCGTGCACAAGGACGACGCCGAGAAGGGGCAATGGCGCGTGGAAGGACAGTTCCAAGGCAAGAGCGGGCCCGCGCTGCTGTTCATGCAGCTCGAATCGCCCGAGTTCTCCAAAGAACAGGCGCTCGAGGTCATTCATTCGATGGAGTGAGGTTCCGCGCGGCGCGCGTGTTCGAGCCGCCATGTCGCGGCAACAAGTCTCAAGCGCCGAGTATTTCCTGCAGCCGCCGCGCCAGCCGGCCGTCGGCCAGCGCCGCCTCCAGCTCATCGATATCGTCGTACAGCTCGTGGCTCAAGAACTTCACGGCCCAATTGTGCTTCATCGGGCTGATGGCGATGACGGCGCGGCCCTGTCGATGGGCTTCCCACATCTCGATGGCCGTGCCCATGGAGGCCTCCGGCACAAAGGCGATCACCACGTCGACCGTGCCGCACAGCCGGTTGTGGTGCAGAAACACTTCGCGCCCGCGCGCATCGTCGTAGTTGAGTGAGTCGCTGTGGTCGGCCAGCGGGTCGTAAATCTCGGCGCCGGGAAAATGCTGGGCCAGCAGACTCTTCAAACGCTGCCGATAGTCCTGATTGTGGATGGCCGATGCGAGGTGCGAGCCTTGCATGATCCCGGCGAGAAAGAATCGCATGGCGGCCGTCGATGTTTGCCGAGTGTGTGGCGCTGCCGCAGCTGTCAACCGTGGCGGACATCGACTAGGATAGAGTCTGCGCTGGCGGACCGGCAAGCCGGTGATGCACCGCCAATGACGATCTCGAAATCACGCCCCAGCGAAACACGATGGCCACCCGCAACCTGACCACCAAAAAACGTTCCGCGCCGTCCCAGCGGGTCCGCAGCAAGGCTGCGCCGCGCGCCCCACAGGCAGCGCCCGCCCGGGGCGACGCGAAGCGGGCCTTCGACATGGTCATGCAGTTGATGGCCATTCCCGGCAAAAGCGGGCAGGAGCAGGGCGTGGCCGACTACATCACGCGCAAGCTGCGCCAAGCCGGCGCACCCGCAGCGGCCATTCGCTTTGACGACGCGCATCGCCGTACGCCGCTCAAAGGCGCAGTGGGCAACCTGGTGTTCCAGCTCCCGGGCACGGTTCGCGCGCCGCGGCGCTTGTTGATGGCCCACATGGATACCGTGCCGATTTGCGTCGGCTCGAAACCGGTAAAAAAAGGGGGCTTCGTGCGGTCGGCCAACCCGCAGTCCGGCCTGGGCGCCGACGATCGCTCGGGCGTGGCCGTGACGCTGCATGCCGCGCTGGAAATCATGCGTCGGAAGTTGCCCCACCCGCCGCTCGTGTTCTTCTGGCCCATTCAAGAAGAAGTGGGACTGCACGGCGCACGCTATGCGAAGCTCAACTTGCTGGGCAATCCGCGCCTGGCCTTCAACTGGGATGGCGGCAGTGCCGACAAGATCACCGTGGCCGCCACCGGCGGCTATCGCATGCGCATCGAGATCGACGGCCTGGCCGCGCACGCCGGCGCCGCGCCGGAGCGCGGCGTGAGCGCCATTGCCATCGCCTCGCTGGCCATCGCCGATCTGGTGCGCAACGGCTGGCACGGCCTGATCGCGAAGGATGGCGACACCGGCACCAGCAACGTCGGCTACATCCACGGCGGCGAAGCCACCAACGTGGTGACCGATCGGGTGGAAATGAAGGCCGAAGCGCGCAGCCACAACCCGGCGTTTCGCCAGCGCATCGTGCGCGAGATCGAACGGGCGTTTCAGCAAGCTGCCGCCGCCATCTCGAGCGCCGACGGCCAGCATGGTGCCGTGCGCATTTTCGGTAGCGACGACTACGAGGCGTTTCGATTGGCCGACGACGAACCGGCCGTGTTAGCTGCAGAACGAGCCGTGCGCGCCGCGGGGCTCGAACCGCAGCGCGCCGTGAGCAATGGCGGGCTCGACGCCAACTGGATGACGGCCCACGGCATTCCCACTGTCACGCTGGGTTGCGGGCAGATGCAAATTCATACGACCGGCGAGATGCTGGACCTGGCCGCGTTCGAGCACGCTTGTCAGATCGCCTTGCACCTAGCAACCGAGTTGGGTTCCGACGACAGCCCTTGAGGTGCGCAGGGGCCTGACGCGCGCAGGGGACTCGATGTGCGCACCGGGCTTGACGCGCGCGAATTGACACGCCCGCACGCGGGACGGCGACACATGGACCTCGATGACGAGCTATGCCTGTGCTTTCACGTGACCAAGCGGAAGGTGATCAACTACATCCGCGTGGAGCAGCCCGCGCGGCCGGCACAGCTCAGCGAGTGTTTTGGCGCGGGCACCGGTTGCGGCTGGTGCCGAACCTATTTGCGGCGCCTGTTCGAGCAGGAGCGCGGCCGGGCAATTGAAGCGGCCGAGCCGACCGCCGACGACTATGCGCGGGGGCGAACGAACTATGTTCGCGCCGGCGGGGGCACCCCGCCGCCGGGCGCCACGCCGATTGACGAACCGCCAGCGCCCTGAGGACTGGGCCAGCCTCCGGAGGCTTCGGCGCGGCGGACTCGCCGTTTTACGCAGTCTCGCTAGCCGCCGGATGTGAAATTCATTATGATGGGGCTCGTTCGGCGCTAAAATTGCGGAGGCCCTAAAATCTATGTGGCGGATGGTATATTGCCGCGCGCCACGCAGGGGATGATTCACAGATGGCACGTAAGGTTCTCAACCGCAAGGAATTACGCGAGGAGTCTGACGCCGCGGAGCGGGCTGATAAGGGCAAAAAAAAGGCCGCCGCGCCGGCCGATCCGGCCGCCAAGAAGAAGGCCCCCAAGCGCAAGAGCCGTGCCAAAACTGCCAAAGAAGTCCGACTCAAAGCCTTCTGGGGCGTCTTCAACCAGTCGATGAAGCGCGTGGCCCTGTTTGAATACAGCCAGCGAAAACAGGCCGACAAGAAGGCCGCCGAGCTGACGACCTCGGCCAAGACGCCGCATTTCGTCCAGCCCGTCAAGGAAGTCATCGACGAATAGTCGGCCGTCTACTTGGGCTGCTCGCGGCCGACACGCCGAACCGCTCCTCTCATCGCATTCGCGCCGCTCAACCGCGCTAGTGTGCACGTTCGCACAGGCCTGGGGTGGCGGGCAGCGTTTGCTTGACTCGCGCCTGCCAGGAGTCAACAATCGCATTGGACGGCGGCACAGTGGTACGCGTTGCCAGACGGCAGCCGCGGTTGCGGCAATTGACCGTCTTTCAAAGCCTGCGGTCGTGTCTCCAGAACCGCGAGATACGTTCCCGGCGCAACGCCGCCGTTTTCGAGCGACACGATTCCCGAGAAGAGCGCCATGGAATTCAAGCCGGGCCACACGGTAGGGATTGACCTGGGCACGACGTTTTCCACGCTGGCCCAATTGGACGCCGAGGGCAACCCGGTACCCATCGCCAACGATGACGACTCGGTGGAAACGCCCAGTTTGATCGTGCTGGCCGAAAGCGGGCACGTGGTGGTGGGGCCCAGCCGCACGCGCGCCGCCATGGAAGATCCGGACCACGTGGTCGAGCGCGTGAAGCGCTACATGGGCAACGTCGAGTTCAAGCGCACTTTCGACGGCCGCGAAATCACGCCCGAGTTTCTCTCGGCGCTGATTCTCAAGAAGTTGCGTCAAGACGCGGAAAAACGCATCGGCAAGATCGGCAACGCCGTGATCACGGTGCCGTATTATTTCAACGACGCGCGCCGCAAGGCCACCCAAGACGCCGGCCGCATTGCCGGTTTGAACGTGGTGGATATCATCAACGAGCCGACCGCCGCCACGCTCACCTACGCCTGGCACCGCGGCGAACTGGGCGCCACCGAAGGCAAGACGCACGCGGCCCGGCAGGCGCTGGTTTACGATCTGGGCGGCGGCACGTTCGACGTGACGGTCGTGCGCTACACGCCCACGCACTTTCAGGTGCTGGCCACCGACGGTGACGTGCACCTGGGCGGCATCGACTGGAATGACCGCCTGGTGGACTACGTGGCCGAACAGTATCAGGCCAAACACGGCAGCGATCCGCGCCAGTCGCCTGCCACCTTGCAGATGCTGCGGCACGACGCGGACCAGGCCAAGATTCAACTCTCGCAGGGCGACTCCGCCACCATCGCCTGCCGCCACGAAGGCAAGGCGGTGAGCGTGCGCGTGACGCGCGAACAGTTCGAGGACATGACCGCCGACCTGCTGCAGCGCACGACCGACACGGCGCAGCTCGTGCTCGATCAAGCCAAGGTCACGCCCGATCAGCTGGATGCGATCGTGCTGGTGGGCGGCTCCACGCTCATGCCCAAGGTGCCGCTGGCGCTCAAAGAGTTGACGGGCCACGAGCCCTATCAAGGCCTGTCACCGCATACTTCCGTGGCGCAGGGCGCGGCCATTCACGCGGCCATTTTGGAGGCCAACTTTCGCGGCGAGTCCAGCGACCTGGCCGAACGCGTCCGCAAACTGCTCCGCACCGTCAAGCAAGAAGACGTCAACTCGCACGGGCTGGGCGTGCTCGCCCGGCACCCGAAGACCAAGAAGATGGTCAATCACGTGATGATCCCGCGCAACAGTCGCCTGCCCGCCGAAGTGAAGCGCACCTTCGCCACCAGCGAGCCGAATCAAAAGCGCGTGAACATTCGCGTCATTGAGGGCGATGCTCCCGATCCCGATGCGTGCTCGCTGTTGGGTAATTTCCATATTACGGGCCTGCCCGAAAATCTGCCGCAGGGCTCGCCCATCGAAGTGACCTATGCCTTCGACGAGTCGGGCCGGGTGCGGGTGAGCGCGCAAGACAAGACGGGCGGCAAAGAAGCGGCCATCGAGATCGAGCGCCGCGGCGGGCTGTCGGACAACCAGCTGACCGCCTTCATGTCCCTGGCCGACTCCTACCGGGTCGACTAACGCCGCGACGGCAGGTTAAGATCAAGTCGGCAGCTGCCTCTTACGACGCCGAATTCTCGTCACGCACCTGGTATGTCAAAGACGCTCGACGTTTATCGCGACTGGCTCAAGATCGCCGAACCGGCCCGGCCGCTCAATCACTATCAGTTGCTGCGACTGAAAGTGTTCGAAGACAACCCGGCCAAAGTGCGCGAGCACTATCGGGCCATGAACGCCCACGTGCGCAAGTACGCCGCGGGCGAGTTCGCCAAGCAATCGCAAGATTTGCTCAATGAGCTGGCCCGGGCCATGCTCTGCCTCACCGACGCGCGGCGCAAGAGCGAGTACGACGCCACGCTGGGCCGCAAGGATACTGCTTCCGGCAAGCGCCGCACGTTCGAAGAGATCTTGCTGGCGACGAAGGTGGTCGATCAGGCCGCGTTGGAGAAGGCCCGCAATTTTGCCAAGGCCATCAACGTGGAAGTGCGCGACGCCTTGGTGCAGCAAAAGCTGGCCAAGTACGAAGCCGTGTTGCCGGCTTATGCCGAGGCGGTCGGCATGCCGTATATCGACCTGCGCGATATCCCTTTGAACCAGGCACTGCTCAAGAAGGTGCCGCCGCAAATTGCACGGCAGCACTCGTGCGTGCCGGTGATGGTCGACGACAAGCAATTGCTGATGGCGTCGCCGAACCCGCTCGATCCCGACGTGGAAGAAGAACTGCGGCTGCGCTTTGGCATGCCGGTGCGAACAGTGCTCTGCTCGCCGGCCAACATCGACGAAGTGATTACTAAATTTGTGCCGCGCGACGGCAGCGCCGTGGAGCCGTTGCCCGCGGCGGCTCCCGCGCCGGTTGCGGCCAGCGCCCCCGCCGAGAGCGCGCCCGCGGCCGCCACACCGGCCAAGAAGACGCCTGGCGGACCGCTGACCGACGAGCAAAAGAAAGAACGTCAGAACCTGGCCATCGTGGCCTTCAACATGACCGTGATGCTGGGCATGGGCGGCTTGACGCTGGGCATGGGCCGCGGCTGGCTCTTCTCGGCGGCCGTGGTGATGCCGCTGGCCGCGATCGTCGCCGGCGTGATCTGGAAGCTCAAGTCGCGATAGAGGCTCGTCTGCCGACGCGCGCCCATTCGGACGCAGCCTGCTCGTTGGCGATTGAGCGCGACCGACCGGATGCGCTACCGGCGACTAACCGCGCTTGTCCAGATATGCCGCCAGGCGGTCTGCCGTCTCGCCCGAATAAAGTCCGGCCTTGCCAAAGCCGGGCTCCGCGCCCGCTGCCACGGCGCGCTCTTGATATTCCGGAAAGTTCGTCACCAGCATCACCGGAATGGCGGCCAGTTTCGCGTCGGACTTGATTTGTTCGATGATCGACAGGCCGTCGCTGCCGTCGGCATCGAGCACGCGATTGACGAGCACGAGATCGAACGGTGTCTCGCGCAGCTGCCGCACGGCATCAGCCGCGTCCTGCGCCTGGGCAACTTCGGCGTCAAAGCCGTCCTCGATCAGCCTGCGAATCGCGGCATGATCCATCCCGCACTGGCCAATGTCGAGCACGCGTTTCATAAGATTCCATCGCCGTGGCCGGAGCAGCGCGCAGCGACCAACGAAGCACTTCGCCGGCGTCCTGCCCCGGGGGCTATTGATCTTCGTTCACGATCGCGACCAGATGGTCCTTATCGGCGACGAACAAGGTGTTGTTGGCGACCACCGGCGTGCTGTAGACCGAGCTGGTCATGGGACTCTCGGCGATCAGTTCCATCTCTTTCGAGACCTTGAACACGGAGATATCTCCGTCCTCGTCACCGATGTAGACCTTTCCGTCCACGATCAAGGGCGAACCCCAGGCCGCGGCCAGCATGTCGTGCGTCCAGTGGGGCAGGCCCGTTTTTGCGTCCAGGCAATGGAACAGGCCACTGAAGTCGGCGACGAACAACAACCCGTCCTGAATGCACACGGTGCCGCAGGTGCGATGCATGGTCTCTTCGAACTCGACCTTGCCGTTCTTGTTGGTGTCGGCGCCGGCATAATGCCAGACCATGGCCGAGTTGGGATTGGGCTTGGTAAAGTCGCCATCCGCCTCAACGCAGGCTTGCATTCGCTTGTGCGGAATCGGCGTGTTGGGATCCTTGCGGTTGAAAACCAGCTCCGTGCTCACGTCGCCGCGCTTGCTCGGATCGATGCACCACAAATGGCCCACGCCTTCGCCGTGCTCGGGATCCTCGCCCACACCGATGTACACCAGCCCCTCGTGAACCACCGGCGTGCCGATCAGATGATTGCGGTCGGCCCGGCCCCCCAGCACGTACTTCGAAGTCTTGGGGTTGCAGTCGAACTTCCAGAGCAGCTCGGGATGACCGTTGTCCGAGCCACTGTCTGCGCGGAAGCTGTACAGCCAGCCGTCGCCCGCGCCAAACAGTACCTGCGGCACGCCACCCAGCACGGCATAAGCCGGCGACGACCATTGGCCGTGCAGCACGTTCTCGCCGGGTGAGTTGTCGGTCCAAATCACCTTGCCGGTGTTTTTGTCGACTGCCATGAACGTCGGTGCGCGGGGAGCCGGCAGATTGACGTGCCCCTCGTCGACGCCGTTGGACGTGTTGACGAACAGCAGATCGCCGGCACTCGTCACCGAGCAGCTGCACATATTGTGCTGCGAGACGCCCAAGTCCTTCATCATGTCCAAGCGCCAAATGACGTCGGCCTCGTCCTTGTCGTCGGCATTGATCAGCTTGAAGGCCGACAGTCGTGGACCCTGCACCTGCAAGCGGACTTCGCGCGGCACGCCGCTCTTGGGAATGAACGTGACTTTATAGTTCGGCCCGTCGGCCGCCACCTTGGCATCGGCCGGCAGCTCCAGCCCCGCGGCGGCGCAGGCCGTGGCCAGGTCTTGGCTGATCTTGCCTTGTTTCAATTCGGCCAGCACTCCGGCCAGCTTGTCTTGCGCGGGATCGTCGTTCTTCATGATGTCGCACAAGCGGCCGAGATCGTTGGTGACCGGGCCGTTGTCGCGGTTATCGTAGAAACCCTTGGCGTCCAGACACAAAACTTCGCCGCGGCTGCTGACGTACCACAGCCGGTCTCCTTCGACCAGGGGCGCGGCGCACACGCCTTGCAGCGGCCAATCGTGCACGCGGCCGGTCGGCAATTTTTCGTTCGAGTGCTGCCAGAGGAACTTGCCGTCGCGCTCGCTGTAACAGGCCAGTACGCCCAGGTCGACCGCCGCCGGATAGCGCTTCAAAAAGCCAGCGCCGTTGTTCGTGCCGACGTAAACCTGCCCGTTGGCTACAACCGGATTGCCATACGATTGCGAGCCCAGCCGCGCCACCCATTTCACGTTGCGCGAGCCGTCCTTGATCCAATTGCCTTCGTCGTCGAACGAGCCGACTTCCCACTCGGTGGCGATGTTTTCGCCCTGCGGCGTATTGTTGCGGACGCTCGAGCCGCCCCATTGACCCCAATCCTTGGCGCCAACACCTTGCGGCGGATTGTCGGGCTTGGCGGGCAGAGCCTTAACCGGTGCGGCGGCCACTTTCACCGCTGCCGCCGCGGGCCTGGCAGCGGGGGCGGGAGACTTGGGCGGGGCACTCAACAACTGCGTGGCACTCCAGGCACCAAACGCCAGCAGCATCACGAACGCCAGAGTCAAACGAGCAGTATTCATGTTCAATCATCTCTCCCGATGAATTGCAAACGAGTCCGTATTCTTCTCGTCCTACCGCCTTCGGCCTACAGCCTCCGGCCTAGTTTTTCGTCACCGAAATATTGTCAATGTAGATTTCCGAGGTCTGCGCGTTGCCAAACAGCCCCGGACTGCCGGCGACATTCGGCGCCTCGTCGACGGCTTCGATGGTCCAGGCCTCGGGCTCTTGCTCGCCACGCTTCCACACCTTGCCCTTGAGCACGGCCTTGCCATCCTCCACCGCCGCGCGGAACTTCATGGTGTACCATGTGTCGCCCTCCCAAGCGAAGGGCACGGTCTTGGAAAACCGGTCGAGCTGCGACGTCCAGGAGCGAATCTGAATCTCCTGATGGTCGCCCATCAGATCCATCGTGTACCGCTGAGCAATCAGGCCGATGTCGGGCGTCCTGCCGTTGGTCGTGACGCCTTGCACGTCGGCTTGGATCGTGTAGTCGTGCAGATCGTCGTGACCCATCAACGCCTGGCTGCGCGTCCCCTTGGGAATGGTTGTAATCTTGACCATCACGCTGTTGCCGTCCACTTTGCGCAAAACGTTGCGATAGCGGGCTCCCACCCAGGTAATTGGCACGTCTCCCTGCTCAAAGTCGAACCTCCAGGGCAAGTCGGGCACGACGCGAATGCGCGCCTGACCTTCCAGATCGCCCACCTTGGCCTTGACCATCGTGGCGGTGTGAGCCGGTGCGCTGGCGGCCACATAGGTGCCGTCGGCGCTGACCTCGCCCGGTCCGTTCAAAGTGAATTTTGCGTCGGTCGTCTTCAGCAACTGACCGCGATCGTTAAAGAGTCTGACCGTGAGTTTTTGCTTTTGACCGGGCCGCAGCAGCAACTCCGCAGGCACAACCTGCACATAGCTCGGCTCCGAGTCTTCGCCCATCGGCGCTTCCTTGGGCTGCTCGGGCTGCGGCGTCGCCGCCGGCTTGACATCGGGGCGACCCAAGCAATACATGGCCGCTCCCGTAGGCAGATAGATCCGTCCGTGCGAGACGGCAATCGACCCCGACACTTCATCCTCCGGCGTCAATCGCATGCGATTCACCAGCTTGGCGCCGGTTTTGGTCGGTTCGATCACGTGCCACGCGCTCGTGCTGCAAACGTAGATCTTGCCGTCGGCATAGACGGGGCTGGCGCGGAGAATGGTGCCCACCAATTTCACCGGCTTGCCGACCATCTTGCCGGTCGCGGCATCGATGACGTACAACTTCGCACCGTCGTCGAAGGCATACAGCCGGCCGTCGATCAGCAGGGGAGAGCTCTTGCCGACCATGCCCGTTTGTCGCCACAGCTGTCCCGTCTTGGTGATATTGCCGGTTTTCGAACCGTCGATGCCGACGATCGTCCCCATCTTGTTCGTGCCCACGTTTTCTTCCGCCTGAGCCATGAACACGTGATTGCCGTCGACGATGGGCGACAAGTTCAGCCCGCGGGGCGAAAGCACGAACTGCCAGATTTCATTGCCGGTGCGCGGCTGCCAGGCGTGCACGGCGCCATCGCCGGAACCGAACACCAGCGCCGCCTGGCCGTTGAGCACCGTCGTCACGGGCGAGCTGTAGGTCGTGTCCTCGGGCAGGGGCCGCGTGCCATTGATCCACACCAGTTCGCCGTTCTCCTTGTTGAAGGCGAGCAAACGGTGGGTGGGGCGCGCCATGTCGCCCCAGCCGATGATCACGCCGCTGGCGATAACCAGGTCTTCGAAGATCACCGGAGTCGTGAGTCGTCCGCCGTAGGTCGTCAAAAACCCGTACTCTTCATTCAGCGACGTATCCCACAGTGTCTTGCCGGTCTCTCCATCGAGACACATCAGATACCCGCAAGAACCCAAGGCGTAAATCTTGCCGGTGGTTGGGTCGGCGGTGCAGCACGACCAGCCGACGCGCTCCGCCGGCACGTCCGACAGATAAACGTTGTACTTGTTTTCCCAAACCTTCTTGCCGGTCAAGGCGTCAACGCAGACGACCTTTTCGGTCTCTAGTTTCGTGCCGGGCTCACTCCGCACGATGGTGTACAGTTTGCCGCGCAGCACGACCGGCGTGGAAATTCCGCCCAGCTCCGTGTTCTTCCACAGCACGTTGCCGGCAGTGCCTTCGGCCGCGGGATCCCACTCGGAGATCAGGCCCTTCTCGCGAGAAATGCCGTTCTGTTCCGGACCGCGCCAGTGCGGCCAGTCCATGGGATCAATGGCGGGGCTATCGGCGGCCAGTGCACTCGCGGCGACGCCCGTCAGCCCGTACAACAACGCGCCCAATATAATGACAAGCAATCGCCGCGGCGGCTGACGAAATTTCAAAATCATCGCAGACTCGCAAGGCCGTGGAATGAAGAGGAGCGGGTGACTGAGTATCGAGCGAACTTCGCAGATCGATGGCGAACAGGGCAGGGCATTCGTCGCCAGCCCATGCCGGTGGCGGCGGTGGCAGGGTGTGCGGACTGGGAAGGCGATCCGCGTAATAACCCTAGGATACGACGGTCGCTCCGGCCGGGCAAGTCACCGGCCGCAGGCCGCGAGTTTGCGGCCGATTCCCGCGACCACCACCTTGCAGAACGGACGGAGAACCCGCGCCGCGCAGGCGCGCAAGACCGGACCATCGTGCCGGGCGTGCGGCCGGCGGAAAATGGCCGCTGGCTGCGGAATTCAGTCGAACCACTCGTCCGCCGGATCGAACTTTGGAAACACGATCACCAGCACCTTCATGTGTCCAATTGCGCGGTGCCGCACACCCGGCGGAATCAGGACACAGCGGCCCGGCTCGAGCGGCACACGCTCCTCGTCCAGTTGCATCTCAGCGTCCGGCCCACATTCGAGCACGTAGTAGACCTCGGTCAGCCGCCGATGGTAGTGCGCCCGGGCATCGGTGGAGATCTCGGTCTGATGCACCGTGCCCGGAAAGTCGGCCACGTCTTGAAAGGCGCGTCGCGCGGTGCCGCAGGGGCACGCCACGGGAGCGATGTCAGCGAAATTCACGAGTCGATAGCGCGCCGTAGCGTTGGACATTTCGGAATAGACCGGTAATAGGGGTGACAGCTCGGTTGGCATCTCGTCGAACGTTGGGGCGCGGACAAACTATTTGCCACCGCACGTCGCCCGCCAGCGAGCAGCGCCCAATTGATGAGGTCTGTGCAACCCGCAAGCTCACGATAGCACAAGCTACGCAGACAGACCACGGGCGCTGCTGGCGGGGCCTTGCAATCGGCACAGTTTCGCGCCGTTGCGCGCGTGGCAATCTCTACTTAACAGTCGTTGTAAACCGCGGCCTGAAAAAAACTTCTGAGCGCTCAAGGGCGGTTTAGCAGGCGGCCGATACGGTAGGTGTTACCTGCCGAGGATCGCGTGTCCGCATGGACACGTAAAGGGCGCGTCAGGGCAACCGGATCGGACTTTTCGAGTCAAGGACTGGCTCGACCGGTCCTGGCGCAATAGACCGTGTGAACTGCTGGTTCCGACCCCACCTTACCCTGCCTGCCGACCACGCCAGATACAGCTCGGACTTCCTCACGAGCCGAACGGCAAACGAACGGGCGAGCGAGCGCGCAAGCGCCCACGCGATGTCCCGGCGTCATGCGGTGCCGTCAGACAGGGTGCCACGCTATCCGCAGTTCCAGTACAGGAGACGTTGCTCGATGAAATGGAACATGGTTTTTGGTGCGCTAGTAGTCAGCGTAGGCCTGTGCGGCCAGAGCTTCGGCTTCGAGCTCTTGGATCGCATGTTGGGCCTGAACGACTGCGGCTGCGACAGCTGTTGCAGCTCTTGCGAACCGGCCTGTGGCTGCGACAAGGGTTGTGAACCCAGCTGCTGTGCCGAACAAGCTTGTGCGGAGCCGAGCTGCTGTGCAGCGGAACCGGCTTGTGGTTGTGCTTCGGCCTGCGACACCTGCAACAGCGGTTGCGGCGGTTGCTGCAAGAAGCGTTGCTGCAAAAAGCACTGCTGTGGTCTGTTTGGTGGTCTGCACAACTGCATGTTCGGTTGTGGCCACTGCTGCAAGAAGCATTGCGGCGGCTGCAACAGCTGCTGCGAGCCGGCTTGCGGCTGTGCGGCTGAACCGGCCTGCGGTTGCGCTGCTGAAGCGGCCTGTGGTTGTGCTGCCGAGGCGGCCTGTGCGGCTGAACCGGCTTGCGGTTGCGCCCCGGCTTGCGATTCGGGTTGCAACAGCTGCTGCAACAGCTGCTGCAAGAAGCGTTGCCACAAGCACTGCTGTGGTCTGCTGAGCGGTTTGTTCAGCTGCCACCACTGCTGCAAGAAGAGCTGCTGCGGCGGTTGCAATGACTGCTGCGAGCCGGCTTGCGGCTGTGCGACTGGCTGCGAAGCCGCTTGCGGCTGCGGCGCCGGTGCGGCCCCCGCTGCGTCGGCTCCGGCTGACGAAGCGGCCCCCATGCCTCCTGCTCCCACTGCCGATCCGTCGGCCTCGCTCCGGAGCAACCGTCGCATGGTCACCGCCAGCAGCAAGGTCGTCCGTCGCAACTAAGCGATTCGACCGAGCCACTGCGTGAGAATAAAACCTGCCCGGGACGAAAGTCTCGGGCAGGTTTTTTTGTTAGCCGTGCCGATGGGCGCTGCGGGCACGTCCGCAGGCCAATCACTTCGCCGCACGCTGCGCGAGGCCCGCCGAGTAACTCACCAGGTCGCCCCGCTCGCGGCAGACCGCCAGCAACCGCTCGTAGTCACCGCTCTGGAGAGCCAACTCGAGTAGCCCGGGTGCGAAACCGCTGCTGCGCGCCCCCGGCGGCAAGCATGCGATCGAAGCCTCAATCGCGTCGGCAAACCGACCCAGCCGCGCCAACAGCGCCACGTACACCTCGGCCGCGGCCGTGCCTTGCTCGGGACCGGCGCCCTGAGCCCGCTCGCGAAAATAGGCCAACGCCTCGTCAACTTGCCGGCCCAACTGGGCCGCGAAAAACAGCCCGTGACTCGGATAAACATCCGTAAACGGCTCGTCGCCGGCGAATTGAAACTGCCGGCTCAAACGCCGACCATATTCGGTCAGATCATAGGCCATCTCCAGCAGCCTGCGATCCTCCAATACGCGCGAGAATCGCACGGTTGACGCCAGGTGCGTGGTGTCCAGGTGATAGTTATTGTCGGCGAACAGCCAGTCGCGCTCGCGCACCAGTTCGGCCAACGTGGGCTCTGGGGGTGGCTGGCCTTCCTGCCGGCCAATATCGGCCCGCACGTTTGCCAGCAGCTCGGCGTGCACGTTCTCCAACAACAGGCCTGCCGCCGCCTGTTGATCGGCGCGGGGCCGTCCGACCAGCGCCCCTTCGAACGTCGTGATCGCGTTGCAGGTGCCGTAGTGTTTGAGCACGAGCGCGTAGCCCAGCGCCGGCGCCACCCCCTCGTGCAGGCCAATCTCGATCATGTCCTGCAGATTTTCTTCCGTCGCCGGGATTCTGGCCAACGCCTGGCCGACGAGCCGTTTGTCGCCCACCGGCCGCAGATACATCCAGGCCTCGCGCAGCTTGCCCTCGTCCAATAATAGCGTGCCCACCTGGCGGCAGGCCGCGAGATACTCCGTCTCCACTTGCGAGCGCAACGGTTCGTCCAGATCGTCGATCGACGTGGTCAAGATCACCGGCAGGCCGAGCCGCCGCCGCGACCGCATCAACAACACGTCGAACAGATCGTGATACCGCTTCTCCGTGGTGAGCCGAACGATCAATGCAGCGAACAGGCCGTCCGGCCCTTCGGCCGCGAGCCGGCTCTGCAACTGGTCGAATACGTCGGTGTCCATCCAAAGGCCTCAAAGATGAGCTGCGCGGCGCAGCGAACGGCAGGGGGCGCTGAACAGGCGGGTATGCCTCATTCTAGCAATCCCGCGGGCCACGCGCAACTGACCGCCGATGCGTCGCCCCACCGCACCGCTCGCATGCCGGCCGCGGTTGTTGCACAATATCGCTTCGGCGCCCACCTGGCACCCACTCTATTCAGCAACCCTGTCATTCAAAGGATCGTCGTCATGCAGGCCTATGAACTGTCCGCCTTCGGTTTCGAGGGGCTCAAGATCGTCGAGCGGCCCCAGCCCACAGCGGGTCCGTTTCAAGTGGTGCTGAAGATGCGGGCCTTCTCGCTTAACTATCGCGATCTGATGATCGTCAAAGGGCACTACAATCCCAAGCTGAAGATGCCCGCGCAGCCCCTGTCGGACGGCATGGGCGAAGTCGTGGAAGTCGGCCCGGGCGTGACGCGCGTGAAGGTCGGCGATCGCGTGACCGCGTGCTTCATGCCCAAGTGGATTGCCGGCGAGATCGACGAGGCCAAGGCGCGCAGCGCGCTGGGCGGCGGCGGGCCCGAGGGCATGCTGGCAGAATATGTCGCAATTCACGAGGAGGGACTGGTGCACGTGCCGGCGCATTTGTCGGATGAAGAAGCTGCCTCGCTGCCGTGCGCCGCGGTCACCGCCTGGCACGCGCTAGTGGGCGAGGGTTCGCTCAAGGCCGGCGACACGGTGTTGACGCTGGGCACCGGTGGCGTGTCGATCTTTGCACTGCAGTTTGCACATCTGTGCGGCGCGCGCACCATCATCACCTCCAGCAGCGAAGAGAAGCTGGCCCGGGCCAAGAAACTGGGCGCCAGCGACGGCATCAATTACAAGACCACGGCCAAGTGGGAAGACGCCGCGCGCGAGCTGACCGGCGGCCGCGGCGTGGACTACGTGATCGAAGTGGGCGGCGCCGGCACGCTTACGCAATCGATGAAGGCCGTGCGGCCCGGCGGACAGGTGAGCCTGATCGGCGTGCTGTCGGGCGGGGCCGGCCAGATCAACCCGCTGCCGATCCTGATGCGCAACATTCGCGTGCAGGGGATCTTCGTCGGCTCGCGCGAAATGTTCGAGGCCATGAACCGGGCCATCACGCTAGCGAAGCTCAAGCCCGTGGTGGATCGCGTGTTCCCGTTCCAAGACGCCGTGGCCGCGTATCAGTACATGGAAAGCGGTGCGCACTTTGGGAAGGTGGGGATTAGGGTGTAGGGTGCTCTAGTTGCCCTTGCACTTGGCGCCGGCTTCTCGCAGCAGCTTTCCGACTTCTGCTTTCCGTTTCTGAAGGTCGTCGACGTCGAGTCCCGATGTGCCCTCCGGCGCCCAATACAAAGGAGTACGGCCCACCTTGTCCTTGGCGCGGACGTCGGCGCCGGACTTAATTAGCAGGTCAACACATTCTGGCGACGCCATCAAAGCTGCCCGATGCAAGGGCGTGCTACCTTCTGTGTCGCGCGCTGTAACGTCCGCGCCTGCATCAATGAGCGCCCTGAGAACTCGGGGACTGTCGGTGGCGTCGTGCAGTGGCGTAATGTCGCCCGGTCCGTCGATGTAAATGCCGGTCTTGGTATTGACGGCCGCGTTCGACGCAATCAAGAGCAGCGCGAGGTCGTCGTAGCCGAGATAAACCGCGCTGTATAGCGCAGTTGCTCCATGTCCGTCATCTAAATCGAGCTTAGCGCCGGCAGCAATCAAGATCTTCGCAATCGCGAGCCGTCGGTCGTCACGTTCCTTGATGAGTTTCGGCTCGATTTTTTTGAGTTCTGCCAATGCCTGTTCGCGGGCTTCGCTCGTGTTCTCCGTTTCGCGTTCAGGTTGTGGCTCTCGATTGCTGTTGGCAACAGCCTGTAAAGCCGTCCACTTCCTCGACCCGATGTGTGAATAACCCAGCGTGCGCTTGTCCCGGAAGACGTGCTCGTCATATTTTCCGAACTGCGCGTTCACGTCGGCGCCGTCGTTCAACAATTGCTTGACGCGGGCGACGTCCAACTCGTAGGCGGCAACAATGAGTTGCTGGTCGCGCGAGAGCTGCAGTCGCTTCTCCTGTGCACCGGTGCTGGATACCACAGAAGCGAGTAACACATTCACGCAGAAAGCCACTTTCAGTCGATGGTCCATGGTTCGTTCCTATTGCGTCACACCGATCGTGCGAATAATGTCTTGATCCCTCAGTTCATAGATGTGCCGCGTGCCTGTTTTCCGCTCCACGATCGACAGTTGGCCGCGATAGTCGGCCGGCGGCAGCCACGGCGTGAGACAAAACACAGCGGTCTCGGGAATGCTGATGGTGCTGATCATCGCGCCCCGTTCGTTCACTCCATAGGCGCTGCTCCGCCATAGAAACTGATCATCCGCCGTATCCGGACCTTCCATGACGTACGCGTCTTCGTCGCTGCCTCGCAACAGCAGAGCGACGGTCAGTCGGTCGTACTCCCTTTCGCAGTTGTCGAGCACGCCGCAAACCAGAAACGGTTGACTGCCAATCGCGCGAACGCCGGCAGGCAGCATTCGCTGCAACTGAACGACGTACTTGCGACGCGGCCGCTGGCGCGCTTCACGCAGAGCGAGCGCTTGTGTTGCAAGTTCGCGTAAAGCCGCGTTTTGGTCGGCACCTTGGGGCCGATTACCGAATCGAATCGCGTCAGGATACACGACGATACTACACGCTGGGTCGTCGGCAATGAGCACCACGCGCCAAAGCGGATGATCGCGCAGAAATTCATTTTGAATTCGCCGCAAATGCTCGATACTCAGATGCCTGAAATCGACGTGATCGATGTCCAGGGTTCGATCGCGCGGATCGCCGCGAGGAACGAATTCCGATTCCGCAAGTGGGTCAAACGGTTCGCCTGAACGTGCTGGAATGAGCTTGGAAAACCACTTGCTGGCCGCCTTGTAGACCGATAGCAATTCCTCAAATCCAAAATCCGGCACCGTCTGTTGCGTCCGCAACACCGGAATCCCATCGTGGTACTGGTCGGGAATGTTGTACCAGCCGTCGAACTCCTCGAGCGAAGGCGTCGAGTTCTGGGCGTTCATCCTCCGCGGCTCCTATTCGACTGCCCCGTGGGCCCGCAGGATCTGGTCGGCGCGGTACGACCACTCGCCGAGCACGCTTTTGCCTTCCTTGTCGCGAGCCTTGGGATCGGCTCCAGCCGCCAGCAGCAATTTCACGCTGTCGATCGAGTGCGTGGCGGCGTGGTGCAACGGCGTTCGGCCCTCGCTGTCGCGCGCATTCGGATCGGCCGAGTGTTCCAAAAGCAGCCGTACGATCTTAGGCCATTGGTAGATCGCCGCCGCCGAGAGCAGCGTTTGCCCTTGGGCATTGCGGGTTTCTACGTCGCCTCTCTGCGACAAGAAGTGTTCGACGTCGCGTCGGCTGCCGCGTTCGACGGCAAGAAACAAGGGCGTTGTCTCATTTTCGTCTTCATCGTCGTCAATGCCTGACATGAGCATCGATAAGAAGTCGCCAAAGGAGTCGGCAACCCAATGGATATTGTCACCCTCTTCCGGCATGAAGAAGCCGGCATTGTCCCAGAACCAGACGCCAGCGAACTCCGATCTTGCCCCGGCGAACTTCAGAAGCGTGTAATCTTCAAGGTTGCAATCCGCAATCGCCAGGTAACCCGCTGGGATTCTGTCGCTCAGCATCTGAGCGCTCCACACGAGGCCGTGATATTCGGCACGATTCTCCGGCTCGCCAAGAAATGAGCGGACCGTGACACCGTCGATCCATCGCGTGGGATTCGGAAGAAAGAACCTGACGGTGCGGCAGAAATAGCCGCCATTGAACTCCAGTAAGAACTCGGCGTACTCCTTCGGAATTCGGACGCCGAGCTCCATCTCCAGTGCTTCGATACTCTGCGGCATTAGTGGTGGATCCTCCGAGTCTTGCAGCAGTTCGCGCACGGGAGGCGAGAGCATGGGAGTCCCATTTCAATCAGAGCAGAGGCCCAGTTTGCGGAGGCGCATCTTTCTGACATGCCTTGATCAAGCGTTCCTTCAACTCTTGTTTGGCCTGCGCCGCGGCGTCGTTGAAGTCAAAATCTTTGGCGTTGTGTGCTCGCAAAAGGTTAGCTTGTTGCATCCTACCTCGATAGATCTTGAGCGCGTCCGAAACCTCCGTCGGATCCACAAGGCCGTTGCCACCATATTTTTTAGTGACTTGGATCTGTGGCGCCAAGTCATTAAAGGCTTCGACTGTCTGCTCGGTCGCTTTGTTCCACGCTTCGTCGACGGGTTCATTGGTCGCCCTCGCATGGTCGTCCAGTTCCGCAGTAGCGTCATCTCTAATCTGCTTTGCCAAATCGCTGCCGAGGTCGTGGGCAGAGATCAAGTCACCCAAGACAGGCACCGCGCGCGCGACGGCCCCACCGATGCCGTGTGCTTCCACGTTGTCCGAGAACTCGATGATCGCCAGACCCGTCCCAACGATGGGAATCGCGCGCACGACGTTACGGCCAACAAAGGGAAGAACTCCCTTGACGATCCTCCCGGGAATGATCCGTTTCACGGCCCTGGCGACAACCTTGCCACCGTTGGCCTTGTCTCTGGCTAAGGCTTTCACCGCCGCCTCGTCGATGTTCAGACCGCGATAGAACCGTCTTGCCACGCTTGCTGATCCTTGATGGGATACGATCCTGTTTATGCCAGCAGGAATGAGCTGCATTTTGCCGACGAGGACTTTGGTCTTTTTTCCATTGATCGTGACGGTTTCCTCCACGACGTGCAACAGATCATGGTGAAAGGTTGAGTTTCGGGGCAGTCGCTTTCCTGGATTCAACCGCCGCCATTCCTTTTCGGCATTCGCGAGGTCTACGTCGTGATCACCCGTGAGGACAATGGTAGCCGTCTTTCCCGGCAGCGCATATTTGTCGAGCACAGGAATACCTTCAATGTATTGGATTTCACGAATGACTTTGCCATCTACTTTCACCGGCACCTTCAACCGAAACGAACTCTTGCCTCTTTCGCCTGCCCATGTTCCCTTGTCATCAGCCGGCAGATACCAATGATTTGGATCACTCTGCCGCGCAGTCGGACCAGAGCGGGTTGGCCCCGAAGTTGGGTGACCCTCGGCACCCGTTGCTTTTGTGCCTTGTTTCTGCACGCCGGCCTGTTGTTTGGCACTCGTCGCGCGAGAAGGACGCTTGTAGCTGACCGTCTGCAGTGGGAGAGCGGGTGTGGCCAAGTTGACTTGTTGGCTCGTGGACAAACTGTCCCGAGATGCAGCTCCGCCCGTCGTTGCAAACCAACCGGCGTTTGGCGGGCCGCCGAGACGTGGATGCTTGGATGGATCCCAATCGGCCTCCTGCACGCGCAGGTCTTCGAAGAGTTGTTCATAGCGCGCCCGGACAGTACGAACCTCCGCCTCTGCCGCGCGCGATGCACGCAACTCGCCCTCGTGTCGCGGCGAAAACGTGGCCAGCCACTCCAACCGCTCGCGACCTTCGATAGCAGCGGACCGCCGACTCAGCTCGGCGCGCAATTGCTGCTCGTGCCTCGTCGAAATGCTCGCCAACCAGGCGAGCTGTTCGCGTTGGGCGCGCGCTTCGGCCCTAGCCGCGCTCGGGCTCGGAATCGGTCGGCCCAACAGAGTCTGTGCGAATACCCACGCTTCATCGGGCGGCTGTGTGGCGCCCCCTGAGGTATTGCTCACTGACGCAGCCGTTGTCGGTTTTCCCCAGGCCATAAGTCCTCCTTCGACAATGTTCGTCGCACGCTTGCACTGCCGGACAATCCAGCGGTGGCACCCTGACGCACCACTCGCGAGACGCCAGTGCCACCCGATCAACGAAAAAAGCCCGCGACCGGCGGGCGCCTTCAAGTAAGGGCGCACGCCGACCACGGGCTCTTCTTGATACTCGCAGCAGGCCGAGCTCTTCGGATACCCCGACCACGGGTTTCGATCACACGCGGTGATCGAACTCGGCGATTCAACCGAGTACTTGCGAACCTAGCACAATCACTGGCCTAGTTTCAAGCCAAAAGTTGCCGATCGTAAGCAGCAGCAGCGACAACAGCGAAAAGCGGAGCGGCGATCGGCGGGCGGCTGCGTTTGTCGCATCGTGAGACATGCTGGCATTCCATCGTGCGTCACACCGTTCCCACGATACCGGCCCGCAGTTTTTCCAGCTCCAAAATGCGCCTCTGCAACTGCGCAATCTCGGCATCAATGGCCGCCACGTTCTTTTCGTCGAACAGCGTGAGCGGCGCCGGCGTCGTGGGATCCGTCTTGCTGATGCGATGCAAGATGGGAATCAGCAAGGTCATCCCTGCCGACAGGATCGACAGCGCGGCGATGATCTGAAACGACCGCGCGCCATGGATTTCCCACACGATCATCACCGCAATCAGGCTCGCCAGCCCGTAAATGACCTGCACCGCCACGGGAAACACCCAGCGAAACCGCTTGGCGAGCCGCGCGATTGAGAGCATGCAAATGTGCGCACTCGCCACGGCGAACGTCGAGGCCACCGCGGTTGTCTTCCAATAGTTGCCCCAGTTCACGTCGGCCCACATGCCATAGAGCAGCAGCACTGCCGCGATTCCCGTGAGCAGCATCCCCGCTCGCGAGAGCAGGTTGTGCCCTTTGAGCGATCGGGACAGATCGCACGCCAGCCCGCAAATGCTGGCGGCCGTGATCGTGAGCGTGGTGAGGATCACGCGCACTTCGAACCAACTCCATTGGTTTCGCAAGACGATGGAAATGCCCAGCACAACCGCCAGAATCACGGAGGCGACCAGCGCATAAAGCAACGGGCGCTTGAGACTGTGGGGGCGATCCATAGCAGACTCCCGCGATGCGCGAAGAATCGTAACCAGCGGTGTGCCACATTGTGTCCCGGCCCGGCGCGAATGTCCAAGTCCAACCGCGACGGCGCGGCCTCAAATGCGGCTGCCCGCGGCGCGGGATTCCACGCTTGACTGCCCGCGCTACAATTACCTCGATCGAACCCTCGATGAAGGAGCTCCTGCGATGCCAGCATTTCGTGCCCGACCGATCAGCGACGACATTCCCGCGCAGCCCTCCGGCAGCCAGCCGCTGCCACCTGACCCGGCGGCGGAAGAAGCCGCCGCGCTCGACGCCTTTTCGCGGGTCGTGGTCCGCGTGGCGGAAACCATGACGCCCGCGGTGGTCAACATTCGCTCGCAGCAGGGACGCGGCGGCTCCGGATCGGGCGTCGTGTTCGCCCCCGACGGCTTTCTGCTCACCAACCATCACGTCGTGCAAGGCAAAGAACAGGTGCGCGTGCGGCTGACCGACGGCCGCGAGCTGCCGGGCCGCGTGGTCGGCACGGATCCCTGGACGGACCTGGCCGTGGTGCAGGCCGATGCCAACGGCCTGCCGTACGCGGTGCTGGGCGACTCGTCGAACTTGCGCGTCGGACAATTGGCTGTCGCCATCGGCAGCCCGCTGGGATTCGATTCCACGGTGACCGCAGGCGTCGTGAGCGCCCTGGGGCGCACGCTGCGGAGCATCACCGGCCACCTGGTCGACAACGTGATTCAGACCGACGCAGCGCTCAATCCCGGCAATAGCGGCGGTCCGCTGGTCGACAGCCAGGGCCACGTGATCGGCATCAACACGGCCGTGATCCCGTCGGCGCAGGGCATCTGCTTCGCCATCGGCATCAACACGGCCAAGCACATCTTGCCGCAGTTGCTCGAACATGGCCGCGTGGTGCGCGGCTACCTGGGGCTGCACGGACACAACGTGCCCTTGGCGCGGCCGTTGGCGCGGCTGCACAACATCAATCAGACTGCGTGCGTTGAGGTGGTGGCGGTCGAAGACGGCGGGCCGGCCGCTCAAGCCGGCATCGAGGCCGACGACCTGATCGTCTCGCTGGGCGATCACGATGTCACCAGCGTCGACGACCTGCACCAGCTGCTCACGCACCTGGCAGTGGGCGTGCCGTCCTCCGTGATCTTGTTGCGCGGCCAGCGCCGGCTACAGCGCTTCGTCCTGCCGGAAGAGTATCCGCATTAGCAGGCTGGGGGCTGGAGGCTGGAGGAAGAGAAGAGCAGGCCGCCGCACCCTGACGCCGGACGCGCCGGTTGAACCGCGCGCGCCGATTGTGCCGCATGGCCCGTCTGCGTAGTCGCTGCGGGCCAGCGCGCGGCCAAGACTTTCGCATCCACCGTGCAGTCCGGCTCGCGCGCCGGTCGATACAGACTTTGCCGCCCATGGAGGAGTCTGCGGGTTGGGCAAAGTCGCCGGCAGCAACGCTGTGCGACCGGCGCCGGCTCGGCGAGATCATCGCCGGCCATTTTCAGCGCCGCCCAAGGCGGGTCAGGGACACGACTTTGGAATCTGCATCCCCCGATCGTGCCAGCCGTGTCCAAACAAATCCCCAGCTACCTGAAGCTCGTTACCGATACTAGTGCTGAGTCGACCGCGGCGGTCAGCGATGACCTGGCCGCGATGACAGGCGTCGCCCGCGCGTTCGAACAAGCGACGGGGTGGCGACTGGAAATCGACTCGGCGACCGCTCCTTGCGAATTATCAAGTCTGATGTGGTCCGCCCCGGTCAATCCGGGCGTTGGAATCGCTCCCGGGCACATCAGGCTTATTTCGCCGTGCGACACGAATCGCACGGACAAGCCACGTTGCCCCATCGACGACGCCAGCCCGCTGGCCGCCGCCGTGGGCAAGTTGTGGGGCGAGCTTTTGGCCACGCGCCATGCGCTGTGGCAGCGCGAGGCCGAGCTGGCCACGGGCATTCCGTTGTTGGTGCGCGAGGATGAGCACACGCCGTCGTTGGGCGAGCGGCTCGAAGCCGTGCTGCGTGGCGGGGCCGAAGCGCTCGACTGCGACGCCGCGGCGCTGTACCTGCTCGATTCCGCCACCACCGAGCTCAAGCTGCGTTCGAGCTGGGGCTTGCCGCGCAAGCGGCTGGCCGAGCCCGCCCGGCCCTTGCGCGGTGCGCTGGGCGATTTGGAGGCGCTGTTGGGCCATGCGGTCGTGCTCGCCGACGCCGAGATGCACGACTATTGGAAAGTGCCTGAAGCCGGCTTTGCGGCCTGCGCGTGCGTGCCCGTGTCGAGCCCCACGATTCCGCTGGGCACGCTGTGGGTCTTCTCGCGCGAGCCGCGCGATTTCAGCGACTCGCAAACGAACATTCTGGAAGTCGTGGCCGGCCGCATCGCTTCGGACCTCGAGCGCGAGGTGCTGGTGGACGAAGCAATCCTGTCGCGCGAGCAATCGCGGCAAGTCGTGGCGGCCCGGCAATCGCAATGGGAACAACTGCCCACCATCGCGCCGGTAATCGAAGGCTGGGACGTGGCGGCGCACGGCAGCCATGCCCGGTCGCTCGGCGGTGCGTTCCATGACTGGTTTGCGCTCGACGACAACAGCCTGGCCATCGTCGCGGGCGATACGAGTGCCGATGGCGTGGGCGGTGCGCTCGTCGCCTCGGCGCTGCGCGCCACGGCTCGGGCACTCGCTCCCGAGCGCGCCGCAGTCGAACACTTCCTGGAGAAGGCCAATGCCGTGCTGTGGAGCGGCTCGGCGGATGGACAATCGGTCGGCGCGTTGCAGGCCATTATCAGCGCCGGCAGCCCGCTGGTGAAACTGGCGGCCGCCGGACCGCTGCGCGTGGTGTCGATCGCGCGCGGCGACGTTGCGCCGCTGTGCGGACCCTCGACGCCGCTGGGCTGGGAAGAACCGCTGGCCTTCGCGCCGCAGACGCACAAGATGGCGGCCGGCGAGCTCTTGATCGTCTACGGCACGGGCGCGCTGGGCCCTGACGATGCCCAAGCACTCGATGCGCTCGATCTGCAATTGGCCGCGCGGCTGCACGACGTCGCCGATCGGCCGGCCAGCGAGCTCGTGGAGTTGGCCGGCGATGTGCTTGCCGATCAGTCGGGCTGCGACCTCGAAGACCGCGTGCTGGTCGTCATCAAGCGCGCCAAGCGGTAGCTGGATACGCCAGAATTAAGCGCTCGCTCGCGCCGCCATGCCCCCTCGTAGCTGAATCGCCAGAATTCAGTTTGCCTTTGCGCCGCCCGCGCCGCATTGGATTCTCGGCTGAAAGGTCGCTCGGCCGCGGCACGCGCCCCGGCTTTTCGCTGCCCTGGTGGCGCACCTTGACTCGGCAGTCAAATGCCGTAGACTCGCAATACTGGGCCAATCGACGCGGGAATGGCGGAATTGGCAGACGCGCCAGGTTGAGGGCCTGGTGGTAGAAATACCGTGCAGGTTCAAGTCCTGTTTCCCGCACTTGTTAGCCTCTCACTCCCCAATATCCTCGTTCCACAACTCTGGCCGCGCGGCGATGAACTCGCGCATCAGCCGGATGCACTCGGCGTCGTTCAGCACTTCCAGTTGCACGCCCCGGCTGCGCGTGTAGTCTTCGGGACCCCGAAAGGTCTCGTTCTCGCCAATCACGATTTTGGGGATGCGATACAAAAGCGCCGTGCCGCTGCACATGTCGCAGGGCGATAGCGTGGAGTACAGCACCGCGCGGCGATAGTCGCTCGCCTTGAGTCGCCCGGCGTTTTCCAAACAGTCCATCTCCGCGTGCAAAATGGCGCTGCCGCGCTGCACGCGCCGATTGTGCCCCCGGCCCACGATCTGGCCGTCAATCACCAGCACCGAGCCGATGGGAATGCCCCCCTCGGCCAGCCCGGCGCGGGCCTCGTCAATCGCCGCTTGCAGAAACGGATCCATGGTCATCACATCTCCTCGGGGTGGTGGGGCGCCGGCACGCCCGGACGAATCCGAACTGGCGACCCACGAAATGCCTCGCTGCCGCGCGCCAGGGTAGCGGGTGAATCCGCCGGCTGGCAAGGCCGCCAGCACGAGCCCGCCGGCCACAACTTCCGACCCTCGCGGTGACCTTACACGGCGCGATTCGTCAGCGTTATACTGGCCCCAGGCGGTCCAGGGCTGTTCTAACCTTCTCATCCATCGTCGCACCGCCGCCAGGATCCCGCCATGCCCGATCTCAGTCTCACCGTCGACGGCCTGAAGCTCCCCAATCCGCTGGTGATCGGCTCCGGCCCGCCGGGAACCAATGCCAACGTGATTGGCAAGGCGTTCGACGAGGGCTGGGGCGCGGTGATCTGCAAGACCGTGAGCCTCGACGCCTCGAAGGTGGTCAACGTTCAGCCGCGCTACGCGCGCCTGCGCACCGAAGGGTCGAAAGAGATCATCGGCTGGGAAAACATCGAGCTCATCAGCGACCGCGATTTCGGCACCTGGATCGACGAGTTCAAGCGACTCAAAGACAAATATCCCGAGCGGGTGCTCATTGCCTCGATCATGGAGGAGTATCGCAAAGAAGCCTGGATCGAGATTGTCGAACGTTGCCAAGCGGCCGGCGTCGACGCCTTCGAGTGTAACTTCTCGTGTCCGCACGGGCTGCCCGAGCGACGCATGGGCTCGGCCATGGGCGAGAACCCGGAGATTCTCAAGGAAGTTTGCCGGTGGGTGATGAGCGCGGCCAAGGTGCCGGTGTGGGCCAAGATGACGCCCAACGTCACCCATATCGAAGATCCTTCGCGCGCAGCGCTGGCGGCCGGCTGCCAGGGCATCAGCGCTATCAACACCATTCGCAGCGTGATCGGCGTGAATCTCGAGACGCTGCGGCCCGAGCCCACGGTCGAGGGCTACACCACGCCGGGCGGCTACTCGTGCAAGGCGGTGATGCCCATTGCGCTGCGGATGTGCATGGAAGTGGCCCGACTGATTCGCGACGAGTTTCCCGGCCGGTCGCTTTCCGGCATCGGCGGCGTGGAGACCGGGCGCGACGCGGCCCAGTTCATTCTGCTGGGCTGCGACACCGTGCAGGTCTGCACGCACGTGATGAAGGTGGGCTATCGCTGCGTGCGTGAGATGCTCGACGAACTGTCGGCGTTCATGGAGGCCCACAAATTTCAGGCACTGGCCGATTTTCGCGGCCACAGTCTGCAATACTTCACCACGCACTACGACCTGGTGCATCGCCAGTCCCAGGCCCGCAAAGCGGCGCACGCCGCGGCGGCGCCCAAGGACGGCCAGCCCATTCGGGCCGACCACGAGTGGCAGGGCGACGACTTCGTGCGCCAGACCGACGCGCTCGCGCGCGGGTAAGCTCAAGCTCCGCGCGAGCAAAGCCCGCCCTCACGCCCCGTGCGTCGGTTCGCGGCGCAGCATCTGCCCGCGATCGCCGGAGCCGACGAACTTGCCGTCGCGCACCTGCACCCGGCCGCGCAGGGTCACCGTCTCGGCCCGACCGTGGATCGGCCAGCCCTCGAACGCGCTATAGTCCACGTTCATCAGTTGCGTCTTGGCCGACAGCGTGCCGCGATACTGCGGATCAAAAATCACCAGGTCGGCATCCGCGCCGGGCTGGATCGTGCCTTTGCGCGGGAAGAGGCCAAACAGCTGCGCGGCCTTGGTCGACGCCACGTCGACAAACCGGTGCAGATCGATCCGCCCCGTCGCCACGCCGTGGGTGTACAGCAGGTGCACGCGGTCCTGCACGCTGGGGATGCCGTTGGGGATCTTCGTGAAGTCGCCGCGGCCCATCTCTTTTTGCTCATGAAAGTCGAACGGCGCGTGATCGGTGGCCACGGTGTCGACCTCGCCGGCCGCCAGGGCATTCCACAGCACGTGCTGATGGCGCACTGCGCGCAGCGGCGGCGACATCACATACTTGGCTCCCTCGAAATCCGGCTTCTCGGCATACGTGCTGTCCAGCACGAGATAGGGGATCACCGTTTCCACCCACATGGAAACGCCCCGCCCGCGGGCACGCCTGGCGGCGCCCAGCGAGTCTTCACACGAGGTGTGCACGACATACACGTGCGCGCCGGTCAGCTCCGCGAACGTGGCCAGGTGATGCACTCCCTCGGCCTCGACACGCGTGGGCCGCGAGGGCTCGTGCCACTCCGGCCCGGTTCGCCCCTCGGCAAGTAGCTGCCGCTGTAACCGCGCCACGAGCTCTGCGTTCTCGCAGTGCGCCGTCACGATGACGCCCAGACGCCGGGCCAGCTCGAGCGTGCGAAACAGCTCGCTGTCGTCGATGCCGAACGCGCCCTGGTAGGCGAGAAAGATCTTGAACGAGGCCGTGCCGTCCTGCACTACGCGGCGGAGCACTTCTTCGGTCGCGTCGTCCCAGCGCGTCACGCCCATGTGATACGCATAGTCGCAGGCCGACCGTCCGGCCGCTTGCGATTTCCACTGCTCGTACGACTCCCAGGGATCGTCCGCGCGGGCCGGGCAGACCATCTCGACCAATGTCGTCGTGCCGCCGACCAGCGCCGCGCGGCTGGCCGTCTCATAGGTGTCCTTGGCAAACGTGCCCATGAACGGCAAGTAGATATGGACGTGCGGGTCGATGAAGCCGGGGAACACGAATTTGCCCTGCGCGTCGATGACCTCGGCGCCCGGCGGGGCAGCCAGGTCGGCGCCGATGCGGGTGATCGTCTCCCCCTCGCACCAGATATCGCCGCGAAACCGGGCCGTCGGCGTCACCACTTCGCCGTTCTTCACCAAGAGCGCCATGGAATGATTCCTCAGCCGGTCCCCGTTCGGCCTGCGCCGAATGTCTGTTGCAGCACAACGCACCGCCTGTTGTCGTGCGCGGGCCGCGGAACGTCAAGCGGCACCCCGGGTCACGACCGACGCGCGCCCCACGCGCGGCCGGTGCAAGTGGCCGGCTGCCTGGCGGCCAAGCCCGCTGGCCGCAGGGCCGGCGAGGGTTATATTGTTACAGCCTCGATTTGTGCGTTTGCGTGAACGAAAGCGACTGATTGCATGCGTGCCCCCCACCAACTCCTCTCCAGCCGGGCGCGCGTCCGGCCGCGTTACGCACTGTTTCCGTTGGAAGGCTATCCGGCCTCGCGCTTGCCCGACTGGCCCGGCACCACGGCCCGCATTCTCGCCTCGCCGGCGTTGGGCGCCGAATTCGTCGAGTATCTGCTGGAAGTGCCGCGCGGCCAGGGCGGACACTATCGGGCCGACGGCCGCATTGAGACCTTCTGCTATGCGCTCGCCGGCGACTTCCGCCTGAGCCTCGGCCAGCGTACCGAAGAGTCGTTTCGCGCCGGGGCATTTGCCCTCGTGCCACCCACGCTCGATTTTCGGCTCTCCGCCGCGACCGACGGCAAGCTGCTGATGCTCCGCAAAGCCTACGAGCCGGCCGCCGGCATCGATGCGCCCCGACCCATCGTCGGGCACGCGGACGACGTGCCGGCCGAGATCTACCTGGGCGACGAAGGTTCGCGTCTGCAGACCCTGCTGCCGGACGAGCTGCCGTTCGACATGGCGATGAACATTTTTACGTTTGCTCCCGGCCGCAGCTTGCCGGTCGTGGAGACGCACGTGATGGAGCACGGTTTGTACTTTCTGCAAGGCAAGGGGGTCTACTATCTCGATGACGAGTGGATGGAAGTGGAAGCGGACGACTTCATTTGGATGGGACCGTACGTGCCGCAGTCGTTCTATGCCACCGGCCCCCACCCGTCGAAATACATCTACTACAAGAATGTGAACCGCGACGTGCCGCTGTGAGCGTGGCGGGCTCACGAAGCTTTGACTGATCACGCACCTTTGATTGAAAGTGAATACGACGCATGGAGAAGATCTACCGCGACGCCGACGTCGACATGTCGATTCTCAATGGCAAGACCGTGGCCGTCATTGGCTATGGCATTCAAGGCAAGGCGCAAGCCGCCAACGCGCGCGACAGCGGCGTGCGCGTCATCGTGGGCACGCGCGCGCCCGAGGTCTCGCCCAGCCGGGCCCAGGCCCAGGCCGATGGCTTCGAGGCCTTGAGCATTGCCGACGCCACCCGCCGCGCCGACATCTTGCTCATCGAGCTGGCTGATCCGGCGCAGCCTGCCATCTATCAGGCGGACATTGCGCCGCACCTGTCGGCCGGCAAGACCCTGTGCTTTTGCCATGGCTTCAACGTGCTTTACGGCGCCATCCAGGCCCCGGACGACGTCAACGTCGTGCTGTTTGTGCCCAACGCGCCAGGCAAGCTGGTCCGCGAGAAGTATCTCCGCGGCGAAGGCATCTACGGCTGCATCAGCGTCGAGACCGACGCCACCGGCAACGCCCGCGAACTGGTGCTGGCCGTGGCCAAGGCCGTGGGCAGCACGCGGGCGGGCGTGGTCGAAATGTCGTTTCAGCACGAGTGCGAGGGAGACAACTTCGAAGAGCAGATTCTCTACGGCGGCGCGATCCAGCTCATGAAGCTGTGTTTTCAAACGATGGTCGACAACGGCTACCCGCCCAGCTTCGCCTATGCCAAGGCCATCCGCTCGCTGCGCTGCGTGATCGACGTGATGGACGAAGTGGGCATTGAGGAATACGTCAGCCGGCGTTGCAGCCGCACGGCCGAGTTCGCCATCCGCACCCGCGGGCCGCGGGTGATCAACGCCGAGGCCATTCGCGAGATCTTTCGCGAGACCGAACGCGGCGAGTTCGCCCGTGACTGGATGCAGGAGTGGTCGCTGGGAATGCCCACGCTGCACCGCATGCGGCGCACCGCGGCGGCCAGCGAAATGGAACAGACGGGCCACGTGTGGCGGCAGGAGTTCGGCAAGTAACGCTGCCGAAAATCGCCCATGCCCCTGAATGCTGCGCGCCTGGCGCGCGATTTGGAACGCATTGCCCAGGCCACTGATTCGCCCGGCGCCGGCGCCGGCCGGCCCACTTTTTCGCCCAGCTGGTCCGAGGCGGTGGACTATGTTGTGGGCGAGGCGCGCGCCTGCGGCTGCCAGGTGCGCGTGACCGCCGCAGGCAACATCCACCTCCGGCCGGCCACGCTCGATCCGCAACAGCCGGTCTGGCTCAGCGGCTCGCATCTCGACAGCGTGCCTCACGGCGGTGACTACGACGGCATCGTGGGCGTGCTCACTCCGCTGGAAGTATTGCGCGCCGCGCGCGAAGACGGCGCCACTCCGCCGTTGGAATTGGTGATCTTCGCCGAGGAAGAGGGCACTACCTTCGGCCTGGGCATGCTCGGCAGCCGCGCGTGGGCCGGCACGCTCGCTGCCGCGCGGCTGGCTACACTGCGCAACGCCGCGGGACAGAGCTACCTGGAGGCGGGCGCCGCCTACGGCGTCCGGCCCGATCACTTCGACGCCGAACGGCTCCGCCCGGCAGACTATTTGGGACTGGTCGAAGTGCACATCGAACAAGGCCCTGGCATGTGGAAGCGCGGCCAGAGGGTGGCGCTGGTCACGGCCATCGCCGGGCGGCGCCAGTACCAGGCCGAGTTGCAAGGCGCCGCCAATCACGCCGGCTCAACGAGCATGGCCGACCGCAGCGACGCGCTGGCCGGCGCCGCGGAAATGATAGGCGCCATTGAGACCTTCGCCGCCCAGCTCGATCCGCGCGCCGTGGCCACGGTCGGCCGCATTGCTTGCCAGCCGAACGCGGTGAACGTGATCAGCGGCGAAACTTCGTTGACCATCGACTTTCGCGCCCCGGACGATAAGCTGCTGGCACGCGGCGACGCCGAGCTACGCGCGCGGCTCACCGCCATTGCCCAGCGGCGGCAGCTCCGGTTCGATCTGCAATCGGTCGAAGCACTGCCGGCCACGGCATTGTCGCCCGCCGTGTGCGATCGCTTGCAGCAAGCGGCCACACAACTCGGCCATCCGCTGCCGCTGACGGTCAGCGGCGCGCTGCACGACGCTGCCATCATAGCGCCGCTGCTGCCGACCGCCATGCTGTTCGTCGCCAGCCGCGACGGAATCAGCCACAATCCGGCCGAGTTCAGCCGCGTTGAGGACGTTGCCCTGGCCGCGCGCATTTTGTACGCTATGACGGGCGCGGGCGGCGGGGCCATGTAGCCAATGGGTATCAAGCTGACCGAGTTGAACGCCTGCCCAACGTCGCAATTCATCGCCGTTTGCGGCCCTCTGTTCGAACACTCTCCGTGGATTGCCGAACGCACCGCGGAGGCGCGCCCCTTCCCCACGCGCGACGAGCTGCACGCGGCCCTGTGTGCCACGGTGAGCGCTTCCACCCCAGACGAGCAGCTGTCGCTGGTGCGCGCGCATCCGGATTTGGTCGGCCGCGCGGCGGAGCGCGGCGAGCTGACAGCCGCCTCGCAGCGCGAGCAGGCCGCGGCCGGGCTCGGCGAGCTTTCGGCCGATGAACGTCGCCTGTTCGCCGAGTACAACGCAGCCTATCGCGAGCGCTTCAGCATGCCGTTTGTCATCTGCGCACGAGAGAACAAGAAGGAAGCGATCCTGGCGGCCATGCCTGCGCGGCTGCAAAACACCGCGGCGCAGGAGCTGCCCACGGCCTTGCGCGAGATCTTCAAGATCGCCCGATTGCGGCTGTTCGACGCTGTGAACGAGGACTAACCAAATGAACGTCCACCTGGCCAGGCAATCGTACGGCAAATCCAACGTTCGCCTCACCAAGGTCATTCGCCATCCGGACCGGCACGACCTGGTGGAGCTGGCGATCGACATTGTCCTGGAGGGCGATTTTTCTGAGTCGTACCTGGTGGGTGACAATCGCCGCGTCGTTGCGACCGACACGATGAAGAACACGGTCTATGCCCTGGCCGCGGACCATCCGCTCACCGATCCGGAAAGCTTCGCGCTGGCGCTGGCCCGGCACTTTGTGGACCGCAACGTGCACGTCAGCGCCGCCACGGTGTCCGCGCAGCAAACCGCGTGGCAGCGCATTGCGACCCTCAGCGGGCCGCACCGCCATGCGTTCGTCGGCGGCGGGTCGCAGCGGCGCACGTGCCAGGTGCGCTGCACGCGCGACGCGACGACCGTGCAGGCCGGCATCGTCGGATTGCCGCTGTTGAAAACGACCGATTCGGCCTTTCGCGATTTTGTCCGCGATGAATTCACCACGCTCCCCGACGTGGACGACCGCATCTTTGCCACCCTGCTCGACGCCCAGTGGACCTACGCCGCCGGTGCCGGCGACTGGAACGCGGCATACGACAAGATCATGGCCGCGATGGTGGGCGTGTTTGCCGAACACCAGAGCCTGGCGGTGCAGCAAACGTTGTTCGCCATGGGGCAGGCCGCGCTCCAAGCGGTTGCGGCCGTCACGACGATCGACCTGGCCATGCCCAATCAGCATCGCATCCCGGTCAATCTGGCCCCCTTTGGCAAACCCAACCGCAACGAGATCTTTGTGATGACCAGCGAGCCGTACGGACTTATCACCGCCACGGTGGCGCGGGGAGATTGATGATGGGCCGCCTTTCCACTCACGTGCTCGACACTGCGCAGGGCAAACCGGCCGGCGGCGTGCGCCTCGAACTCGTACGGCTCGACGGCGAGCGCGGCGACGTCGTTGCCACGGCCACCACCAATGCCGACGGCCGCACCGACGAGCCACTGCTCTCGGGCCCGGCACTGACGGCCGGCAAGTATCGGTTGCGATTTCACGTGGGCGACTACTTTACGGCCCGCGGCGTCGCCGGGGCGGGCCAGTTTCTGGATGTCGTACCCGTGGACATCATCATCGTTGACCCGGCGGCCTCGTATCACGTGCCGCTGCTGGTTTCGCCCTGGAGCTATTCCACGTATCGCGGAAGTTGACCGGTCATGGGTTTCGATTGTTTGATCCGCGGCGGGCAAGCCGTCTTGCCAACGGGAGTGGTCGCTGCCGACGTCGGCATTGCCGACGGCGCGATCGCGGCCATCGGACCTGAGCTGGCCGGCACCTCCCGCGAAACCATCGACGCCCGCGGCCTGCACGTCTTTCCCGGCGTGGTCGATACGCACGTGCACTTCAACGAGCCGGGGCGCAGCGATTGGGAAGGGGCGGCCACCGGATCGGCGGCGCTGGCAGCCGGCGGCGGCGTTTGCTTTTGTGATATGCCGCTCAATGCCTCACCGCCGACGCTCGACGGCCCGTCGTTTGACGTGAAGCGCGCAGCCCTCGAAGCCGCCGCGCACGTCGACTTCGGCCTGTGGGGCGGGCTGGGGCCCAAGAACCACGATCGTCTGCCCGAACTGGCCGAGCGCGGCGTCATCGGTTTCAAGGCTTTCATGTGCGCCAGTGGCATCGACGATTTCCCATCCGTGAACGACGAAGCGCTGGGCCGCGGCATGGAAGTGGCCGCGCGGCTGGGACTGCCCGTGGGCGTGCACGCCGAGGATGAACGGCTCACCAGCGAACTGGCCCGCACGGCCGCGGCCGAGGGACGCCGCGGTGTGCGCGACTATTTGAACTCGCGCCCGGCCCGCGCAGAGCTGGCGGCCATCGAACGGGCGATCGCGCTGGCGCGGCAAACCGGCTGCTCGCTCCACGTGGTGCATGTGAGCTGCGGCGCCGGAGTGCGCGCCGTGGTGGAAGCCAGAGCCGCGGGGGTCGACGTCACCTGCGAAACCTGCCCGCATTACTTGCTGCTGACGGCGGACGACGTGGAACGGATCGGCGCGGCGGCCAAATGCTCGCCGCCGGTGCGCGATGCCGCAGAGCGCGACGCCTTGTGGGCCGGCACGGCCAACGGCGACGTTGATTTTTTGGCCTCCGATCACTCGCCCGCGCCCTGGTCGATGAAACAAAGCGACGATTTCTTTGCCATCTGGGGCGGCATTGCCGGCTGCCAGACGCTGCTGGGTTTGTTGTTGGAAGAAGGGCACGTGCGGCGCGGAATTTCGCTGCCGCGTCTGGCCGACGCCCTGTCACGAATGCCGGCGGCCCGTTTTCGCCTGGCACAGAAAGGCAGGCTCGCCGTCGGGGCCGATGCCGATCTGGCGCTTCTCGACATGACGCGCTCGACGCGGCTCGCGGCCGAGTCGCTCCGTTATCGCCATCGGATCAGCCCGTTCTTGGGCCGTGCGCTGCGCGGCGAGGTGCGCCGCACGCTGGTCCGCGGGCAGACAGTTTTTGGCGACGGGCGCGTGATCGAATCCGTCCGCAGTCGGTTCGTGCGGCCGGCGGCCTTGGCCGTCGTCGGTGAGAGGGGCCCATGAGTGCCGCCGTGGTCGTGCGTGGTCCCATCTTGAACCCGCGTCCGGACGGGCGCGTGGACTATTTTCCCGATGGCGTGCTGGCGGGAGACGAGCGCGGCAAGATCGTGGCCGTGGGCGATTGGAACGAATGTTCGCCGCAGCTTGGCCCGGCCGCGCGGTCGGCCCGAGCGGCGCTCGGCTGGATTGTTCCGCCCTTCTTGGACGCTCATATTCATATCCCGCAGCATCCCATTCGCGGGCGGTTTCTGGAGGGCGTTCACGGTTCGCCCCCCGAAGGCACCTTGCTCGCCGGATTGAATCGCAACGTGTTTCCGGCCGAGGGGCGTTGCGCCGATCGATCGCTGGCGCAACACGTGGTCGAAGACTTTCGCCGCGACACGCTGGCGCATGGCGTCGTCGGCGGCGCCGCCTATATGACGGTGCACGCTCAGGCCACCGCCGCAGCCCTGGCCGGCTTGCCCGATCCGTGGAGCGTGGGCCTGGTGCTCATGCAGCGATCTTGCCCCGAATACCTGCGCACCGACGAGCCGAACCTGGAGCGTGATACCATTCAGTTGGCCGGCGATTTCGGGCCCCGCGTGATTATGACCGACCGCTTTGCCGGCGCGGTCGACACGCCGCTGCGGCTCCGCGGGGTCGAACTGGCCCGCCGCTTCAACTTGCGGATGCAGACGCATCTGAACGAGCAGATCGCCGAGAAGGCCTGGATCGAGAGTCTGTATCCGGACGCCGCCGGCTACACCGATGTCTATCGCCGCGACGGTTTGCTGGACCGCGCGGCCATTGTAGCGCACGCTGTGCGCATGCGGCCGGAGGAGTTCGACATGCTCGCGGCTGCCAGCGCGCACGGCGCGGCCGTGGCCCATTGCCCGGTGTCGAACACGCTGTTGGGTTCCGGCGTGATGCCACTTGATGAGCTGGTCGCACGCAAAATTCCTTACGCGCTCTGTACCGACGTGGGCGCTTCGCCCACCACGTCGCTGTTGTGCGAGATGGTGCAATTTTTGCGCGTGCATCGCGGCCGCTCGCGCTTTGCAACCCCGGCCGAGGCCCTGCTTTGCGTCACGCTCGCGCCGGCGCAGATCCTGGGCATGGCGGACCGGCTGGGCTCCTTCGAGCCGGGCAAAGAGTGCTCGTTCGTCGAGGTGGCCGGGCCTGCGCCCAACCAGGTGCCACCCGACGCCGACGGCGCCATTCTGCGCGGCCTGCTGGAAGTCAGCGACGACGATCTGGCACGCTTCGACGCGGGCGGCAAACTGCGGCCACTGCTGGATCAGCTCGTTGACCGCGGTTTGCCCGCTGGCGAGGCGCTGCACACACTCACTGCCGACGTCGAACAGACTGCCCGGCGGCTGAACGATAAGATCCAGCGCGTCACCCTGGCTGGCAGCCCGGTCTGGCCGGAGTGAACGCGGGATACGAAGGACATTGCCTGGAAAGATCGATCCAGCCGCTTTCCGTGCCCCCGCCTGGACGACTATAGTTGGAAGATTAGGCGGGACAGGTTCGCCCATGCGTGACTACGTCCTTTTATATATCAACGGTCAACGCCACGCAGCGCGCGGCTCGGCGGGGTTTGGATCGCTGTCTGATTTCGTGCGATCGACCACGCGGCTAACCGGCACCAAAGTGGTCTGTGCCGAGGGGGACTGCGGGTCCTGCACGGTCCTCATCGGCCGACCGCAGGATGGCCAGGTGGTTTACCGGCCGGTCACGTCCTGCATTCAGTACGTCGCGCAGCTCGATGGCGCGCACGTCATCACCGTCGAGGGCCTCGGAAATCGCCACGCTCTGAGTGCCGTGCAGCAGGCGATGGTCACCGAACACGGGGCCCAGTGCGGCTACTGCACGCCGGGCATGGTGGTTGCGCTCACCGCGCTGTTCGAACAGTCGGCCGAACCGTCGCGACACGAAGTGTGTCGCGCACTCGTGGGCAATCTGTGTCGCTGCACGGGCTACGAATCGATCCTTGCTGCCGCGGCCCACATGGATCGGGCGCAGTGGCGCCCGCTGGGTGACGTGTACCCTTCGCAGCAGATGCTTGCCGAGCTCGAGCAGGCGAAAGCCAGCTCGCTTGAAGTCGTCGACGGTCGGCGTCGCGCCTTCAAGCCCGCCACGCTCGCCGAGGCCGTACGCTGGCGCGCCGCACATCCTGAGGCCACGATTCTTGCCGGCGGCACCGACCTGGGCGTCGCCTGGAACAAAGGCAAACGCGAGGTCGCATCGCTGCTGTGCCTGGCGGAAGTACCCGAGCTCAATCGGTGCGCCCTCGCGGAAGGTACTTGGATGATCGGCGCCGCCACCACAATTGCCGAGGTCGAGCGCGCCGCGATCGAGCTCCTGCCCGCGTATGCCGCCCTGCTCGAACGTTTTGGTTCGCCGCCGATCAAAAACGCCGGCACGGTCGGCGGCAACCTGGCCAACGGGTCGCCCATTGGCGACACGATGCCGGCCCTGTTCGTGCTGGATGCGGAAGTGGAGCTGGTCAGCCCGCGCGGAGCTCGGCGCGTGAACATGAACCAGTTTTACTCGGGCTATCGCCAGACCGTGCTGGCCGCCGACGAGCTGATTGCCGCCGTCGCCGTGCCGCTGCCGGAAGCGAACGAAGTCTTTACCGCGTGCAAAGTTTCCAAGCGCCGCGATCTGGACATCTCCACATTCACCGCCGCGCTGTGGATGCATCTGGCCGGCGACAGTATTCGTGCCGCGCGGATCGCTTTGGGAGGCGTGGCGGCCACAATTCTCCGCCTGCCGCGCACCGAGGCCTGGCTTTCGGAGCGCACGCTCAGTGAAGAGACGATGCGCCAGGCCGGCCAGATCGCCCGCGAGGAGATCGCGCCCATTTCGGACGTGCGCGGCTCGGCCGCTTATCGCACGCTGTTGGCGGAGAATATCCTGCTGAAAATGGCTCGCGACCTTCTCGATCGGCGCGTTGTCGCGTCGCAGGGAGGTTAGACGCATGCAACGCGAAAGCGCCCCCAAACCGACGCGCTCGACGCGCGTGGTCGGTCAGAACATCCCGCACGATTCGGCCGTGGGGCACGTGACGGGAGAATCGCAATACATCGACGACGCCCCGCCGGCGCACGGCGAAGTGCTGGTGGATTTTGTCGGCAGCCCGGTGGCGCACGGCGTGGTGCGCTCGGTCGACGCGTCCGCGGCGCTGAAAATTCCGGGTATCGTGGGTGCGTTCACCTATCGCGACGTGCCGGGCCACAACGAATACGGACCGGTGGTGCACGACGATCGGGCCCTGGCCGAGGATACCGTGCGCTATGTGGGCGAGCCGATCGTGCTCTTGGTCGGGGAGACGCGCGCGGCGCTGGCCGCCGCCAAGCGCGCGGTCAAACTGGAGGTCGAGCCGCTTACGCCCATTTTGTCGATCGACGCCGCGATCGCCGCCGAAAGTTTTCTCGGCCCGCAGCGCACCATCGCCTGCGGCGACGTCGATACCGCGCTGGCCGGCGCCGACCATGTGCTCGAGGGCGTGCTCTCGATCGGCGGACAGGAGCACTTCTATTTCGAACCGCAATCAGCCATGGTTCATCCAGGTGAGGCCGGCGCATTGACCGTTTATTCCTCCACCCAGCACACGAGCGAGGTGCAAGCCGTCGTGGCGGAAGTGTGCGGCCTGCCGTTCCATCACGTCACCTGCATTTGTCGCCGCTTGGGCGGCGGTTTCGGCGGCAAGGAAACGCAGGCCGCGCAAGTGGCGGCGCTGGCGGCATTGGCGGCGACACTCACCGGCCGCCCCGCGCGTGCCGTGCTGAACCGCGACGACGACATGGCCATCACCGGCAAGCGGCACGCGTTCCGGTCGTGGTACAAGGTAGGCTTCACCTGCCAAGGACAGATCACGGCTCTGGCGGTCGATCATTTTTCCGATGGCGGCTCGTCGACGGACCTCTCGCCCGCGGTGCTCGAACGGGCCATGCTGCACACCGACAACGCGTATTACCTGCCGCACGCACGGATCAGCGGCCGCGTCTGCCGCACGAACTTTCCGTCGAACACGGCGTTTCGCGGCTTTGGCGGGCCGCAGGCCGTGGCGCTCATCGAGAACGTGCTGGAAGAGATTGCCCACGCGGTCGGCCGCGACGCGGCGGACGTGCGGCGGCTGAACTGTTACGGCGGCGAGGGTCGCGACATCACGCCCTACGGCCAACGCGTGCAGAACAACACGTTGCCCACGCTCATTGACCGCCTGCGGCAAACGGCCGACTACGAACGCCGCCGCGCGGCGCTGGCCGAATTAAATGCCAGCGATAAAGCCCACTTGCGCGGCATGGCCCTCACCACGGTGAAGTTCGGCATCTCGTTCACGCGGCGCACCCTGAACCAGGCCAATGCGCTGGTGAACATCTATCTCGACGGCACCGTGCTGGTAGCCACCGGCGCCACCGAGATGGGGCAGGGGGTGAACACGCGCATCCGGCAGTTAGTGGCCGAGGCGTTGGGAATCGATTACGACTGGGTCTTTGTCAGCGCCACCAATACCGACAAGAACAACAACACGTCGCCGACCGCGGCCTCGGCCGGCACGGATCTGAACGGCGCCGCCGCGCTCGACGCGTGCGAGCGGCTGAAACTGCGCCTGGCCGAAGTTGCGTCCCAATCGCTTTCGGCCGATTCGCTGCGCCGCGCCGCGCCCGCGGACGTAGAGTTCGCCGACGGCTATGCCACGCTGCGCAGCGAGCCGAGCCGCCGCATCGCCTGGCGCGACCTGGTGAAACAGGCCTACGAATTCCGCGTGAGCCTGGGCGAGCGCGGGTTCTACGCCACGCCGGGAGTGGATTTCGATCGCGAGACCGGCCGCGGGCAGCCTTTCCTCTACTACACCAATGGCGCGGCCGTCTCGCAGGTGCGCATCGACCGGCTCACCGGCGAGCTGGCGGTCGAGCGCGTCGACCTGTTGATGGATGCCGGCGTGCCCATCAATCCCGGCATCGATCGCGGGCAGATCGTCGGCGGCTTTGTGCAAGGTATGGGTTGGGCCACCACCGAGGAGCTCAAGTACGATGACGCGGGCCGGCTGCTGTCGCACTCGCCCACGACCTACAAGATTCCCAACATCAGCGACCTGCCGGCCGTGTTCAACGTGGAGCTGTTGCCCAATCCGGACAATCATGTGAGCTTGCGCCGCAGCAAGGCCGTGGGCGAGCCGCCCTTGCTCTTGGGCGTGTCGGTCTGGGCGGCCGTGAAGAACGCGCTGTCCTATGCCGCGGGCACGCAATCGCCGCACTTGAATTTACCGGCCACCCCGGAAGAAATCTTACTCCGACTTGCGGCGCTATCGCCCCAGAGCAATTGATGAATAGAAATGCCGCCGCCAACCAGCCGACAGCCTCCCCGCTGGCAGGCGAGATCTGCGAACTGACCGAAGACGTCTCCTCGTCGCATTACTACAGTGTGGACATGGCCCCCATCTCGCGCGAACGGCGCAAGTGGGGCGTGCGCGATTTTGCCGTGCTGTGGATCAGCATGTCGGCCTGCATCCCCACCTACATGCTGGCCTCGTCGTTGATCGACCTGGGCATGGATTGGCGGCAGGCGGTGCTGACCATCTTTTTGGGCAATTGCATCGTGCTGGTGCCCATGATCATGAACGCCCACGCCGGCACGCGCTACGGCATTCCGTTCCCGGTGTATTGTCGCGCGGCGTTCGGCATTCGCGGCGCCAACGTGCCGGCGCTCATGCGGGCCCTGGTGGCCTGCGGCTGGTTCGGCATTCAAACCTGGATCGGCGGCATGGCGCTGTACACGCTGTTGGGCGTGTGGTTTCCGGGCCTGCACGGTTATCCGCCCATTGCGTATCTCGACATCACTGCGCCGCAACTGGCCTGCTTCCTGGCGTTCTGGACGGCGAACATCCTGGTCGTGTGGCGCGGCATGGACTCGATCCGCTTGCTCTTGAACATCAAGGCGCCGCTGTTGATCGCGCTGGGCTTGCTGTTGTTGGCCTGGGCCTATCAGCAGGCAGGCGGCTTCGGGCCGATGCTCTCGCAGCCCTCGCAATTCGCGCCAGGCCAGCCCAAGGCGGGTTTGTTCTGGGCCTTTTTCTTTCCCGCGCTCACGGCCAACGTCAGCTTTTGGGCCACGCTGTCGCTGAACATTCCCGACTTCAGCCGCTACGCCTATTCGCAGCGCGACCAGGTTCTGGGCCAGGCGCTGGGGCTGCCCACCACCATGGGCTTGTATTCGTTCATCGGCGTGGCGGTGACCAGCGCCACGGTCATCATCTACGGCGCGCCGATTTGGGATCCCGTGCAATTGCTAACGCGCTTCAACAGCCCCGCGACGTTGGTCATCGCCATGGTTTCGCTGGGGCTGGCCACGCTGGCCACGAATATTGCGGCCAACGTGGTGGGCCCGGCCAACGACTTTGCCCATCTGCGGCCTAAGCTGATTTCGTTTCGCACCGGCGGGCTCATCACCGGCGTACTGGGGATTCTCATTCAGCCCTGGCGGCTGTTGGCGAATGCCAGCGTGTACATCGACAAGTGGCTGATCGGCTACTCGCTGTTGCTGGGCGCCTGCGGCGGCGTGCTCATCGCCGACTACTATGTCATCCGCCGCATGCGGCTCGACCTGGGCGGACTGTATCGCGACGACGGCCCGTATTGGTACCGCAGCGGTTGGAATCCCTGCGCCATGGCGGCGCTGGTCGCCGGCATTGCGCCCTGCCTGCCTGGCTTTGCCGCCGCGGCGGGCTTCGCCGAGGTCGCCCCGATCTGGGCCCGGCTCTACGACTATGCCTGGTTCGTCAGCTTCGGCGCGGCGTTTGTCAGCTACGTGGCGTTGATGAAGCTTTGCTACCCGACGGCGGCGACGACGCAGTCCAAGAGTAGCGGCTGACGACGCACGTTGGACGCATTTGCACCGGTGCGGCAGACAAGTTCCAGCAAGATGCTTCGGTGCTTAGTTTTTCTCTTGAAACTAGGCCGGTCATTGTGCTAGGGTCGTGGTTAGTCGACGACTCGATAGTGAGAGTCGATCGCTTAATCGACATGGGGTATCCGAGGAACTCGGCGCAAGCGCGAGTATCACGAAGAGCCCGTGGCCGACGTGCGCCATTTCAGAAGGCGCCCGCCGGTTGCGGGCTTTTTTCGTTGTGAAGATCCGTGTTTGACGTGGTGCCGCTGGCGTCTCGCCAGTGCTGTGTCATGCGCGATCCCGACACGTGGAGAGCGAACGGTCGGACTACGAGCGACAAACGAGGGGGGAACCATGGCTTGGGGAGAATCAACGGCGGGTGCGTCGGCCTCGGATTTACCAGAACGCGTTGCAGAGCCGCCTGACGAAGCATGGGTGTTCGCTCAGACTTTGTTGGGCCGCCCGATTCCGAGCCCCAGCGCGGTTCGAGCCGAAGCCCGGGCCAAGCGCGAGCAGCTCGCCTGGCTGGCGAGCATTTCAAGGAGGCACGAGCAGCAGTTGCACGACGAGTTGAGTCGGCGTTCGGCGACCATCGAGGATCGCGAGCGGTTGGAGTGGCTGGCCAGCTTCTCGCCGCGACACGAGCGCGAGCGGAGGCGTTTGCAGGCGGCCGAAGCAGAGGTGCGGGAAGCGCGCGCACGATATGAGCGGCTCGTCGAAGACCTGAGCGTGCAGGAGGCCGATTGGGATCCGTCGAAGCATCCGCGTCTCGGCAGACCGCCGAACGCGGGCTGGTTTGCGAGCAAGGGCGGAGCGAGCGGCGGTGGTGGAGCAAGAGGGGAGTATAGCGCGCAAGCAGGCTATTCCTCGACTGAGCCGACCAAGACAACTACCAGACGAAACGGCCTGCCTTCAAACCGCGCCACTGCGGCAAGTGTCTCGCTTGCGAAACAGGCGAGTCGACCGAGTTCGAAACCGCCTCAGCCCACTGACAGGTCAGGTGGCGAGGCAACGGACTCTGCAAAAACATCTGAGATCAGTGAAGGAGAGCTTCTTAGCTACTTCGAATTGCTTTACGGCGAGCAAGGTCAAAGGCTGCTCAAAGCGTTCCATGACTCTGGCGGGCTGCTCAAGCTTAAGACTCCGTGGTTCTCAAAGTCCGCTCTCGATACACGCAATGCCTGGCGGCCACACCAGATCCGAATCCAGCGAGATCTGAACCCCATTGAGGCTGCCCAAGAGTTGATGGAACGGCTCATCGAGGCGAGTGGTTTGACGGAAGTACGCCAGCACCTGGATCACACGGGCTTTACCAATATCGAGGCGCTAATCGCCTCGTACAAGGAGTCTGCCAGGCAGGCGGCTGCTACTGCCGCTTTGGCCGCGGAACTTGTCGAATCCGGAATCTCGATTGCCAGCGAAGGTGCCGATTGGGTCATCACGATCCATGAGCTCTCGGAGGGGAACTACTACGCGGCGATCGGGCTGCTTCCCTTATTGCCGGCAGCCGTGGGCAAGACGGGTGTGATTCTGAAGCACGGTGCGCAGAGCTTGCGGATTCCTGCCAAGTCCGCGAGTGCGGTCAAAGCGTTGCCAGTCAAGCAACTTCTCGAGCTGTTGGAATCGACGCGGAAGCTGGCGCGGAACATGGAAAAGGCAGGGATCAAGCGCCCGCCAAACACGGCAGCGCATCACATCGTGCCAGCGGCGCTCGACAAATTCCCAAGCGCCGGAAAAGCGCGTGCCATCCTGGCGAAGTTCGGCATTGACCTGCAAAACGCGGCGAACGGTGTTTATCTGCCTTCGAAGTTTGACAACGCCGTCAAGGCCGCGTATCACGGAACGTTGCACACGAAAGAGTACTTTGATGAAGTCTATGCACGACTCAGAGTTGCGAAATCCGCAGAAGAGGCATTAGACATCCTAAATGAAATACGGCGGGACCTCTTGTCTGGGAAGTTTCCGCGCTAGTTTTCGTCAAACATGAGAATCCACGTGTTTCGCAATGCGGAAGGCCAAGCCTACATCTATGCTCCCGACGAGGTTTCCGATCCATGTGTTCCTGATCCACCGCGATCACTTGCGGCGGATTGGTCGCCACCCACGTTTGAGGTCATTAGCAGCGATGAGTACCGAAGCTATTTGCCGAAGAAGGATTTTCTAACGTTTTTGCGGGAAACGATGGTTCTGAACGATCGCGCGGTCGAGCGATTGCGCCCAATCCTGCTTCCCTCAGGAGAGTTGTTGCCAATCTACTTGAGCAATGACCGCGACGTCCCTTACCTGTTCAACGTAACGCGCGTGCTCAACGCGATCGACATGAGGCGCTCAAAGTTCCGGCGATTGTCGACTGGTCGAATCATGTGCTACGAACGACTGGTGTTCGATCCAAGCAAGATTCCAGACGAGCCCATTTTCTTCAAGACAACACAAATGGGACCCGTCACGGAAATCTTCGCCAACGAGGCGGCGGTTGAGGCGGTGAAGAAGGCCCGGCTCACCGGACACGATTTCAGATTGGTGTGGTCCGACAAGCGATCCAAGCGGTGAGCGCTGTCGCTGCGAACCCTACTGTCGCTACGAACCCAAGTCGAATCGCAGCAAGCGATCGCCACCTTCGCCGCATGCGCCGCCGACCCGATGGGCCGCGCGTCTACAGCGCCGTGATCGCACCGTACGTCTCGGGCCGGCGATCGCGATAGAACTGCCAGGTGTTGCGCACCTCGCGGATCAGATCCAAATCGAGATCGGCCACCACGATGTCGTCGGTGTCGCGCGTGCCTTCGACCAGGATCTTGCCGCGCGGATCGCAGAAATAACTCTGGCCGTAGAACTCGCCAATCCGCCAGGGCTCCTCCCAGCCGGGCCGATTGATCGCGCCCACGAAGTAGCCGTTCGCCGCGGCGTGCGCCGGCTGTTCCAGCTTCCACAGATATTCCGACAGCCCGGCAACCGTGGCCGACGGATTGAACACGATCTCGGCGCCGTTCAAACCCAGGCAACGCGCGCCCTCCGGAAAGTGGCGGTCGTAGCAAATGTAAACACCCACCTGAGCAAAGCGCGTCTGAAAAACCGGATAGCCCATGTTTCCCGGCCGGAAATAATATTTCTCCCAGAAGCCCGGCTGCACCTGCGGGATGTGCATCTTGCGAAACTTGCCGAGATAGCTGCCGTCGGCGTCGATCACCGCGGCCGTGTTGTAGTACACGCCCGTCTGCTCTTCCTCGTACACCGGCAGCACCAGCACGACACCGTGCTTGCGCGCCAGCTCGCGGAAGCGCTCCGTGGTGGGGCCCTCGGGCACGCGCTCGGTCAGGTCGTACCACTTGGTCTGCTGCTCGGCGCAGAAGTAGGGGCCGTAAAAGAGCTCTTGCAGGCAGATGATCTGGGCGCCCCGGCCGGCCGCCTGGGCGATCAGCGCCTCATGTTTTTCGATCATCGCCTGCTTGATCTTGGCGACCGGCGAGGTGGCCGGCTCGCAGAGTGTCGCTTGAATCAAGCCGCCGCGCACAATTCGAGCCATGAAGCGCCGCTCCACTAATGACAACAGGAACTCACAAGTCGTATACTGACCCATTCGTCGGCCGACTCGCCCCGGGCGACCGCGGTCCATAATACGCGATGGTCCGCGGCGAGCAAGCCGTTTTTCGCTGCCCCTCGATCGCTCGGCGGCGCGGTCGGATCGGCCAGCACGTTCACGTCCAGCAATCGGATCCGTCACATGGCATCAACCGTTACCAAACCCCGGGCACAAACCACCGACGTGCCGGTTTTCATCGGTGGCCGCTTCGAGTCGTCGGCGAGTGACCGGCACGGCGAGGTGTTCAATCCCTCAACCGGCCGCGTGCAGGCGCAGGTGCCGCTGTGCACCGCGGAAGAGATTGACCGCGCGGTGCGCGCTGCTGCCGCCGCGTTGCCGGCCTGGAGCGAGACGCCGGCGGTCGAACGGGCCCGTGTCATGTTTCGCTTTCGCGAACGACTTCACGGCCGCTTCGAGGAGCTGGCCGCGCTGGTGACCCGCGAGCACGGCAAGACCCTGTCCGAGGCCCGCGCAGAAATTCAGCGCGGCATCGAGATGGTCGAGTTCGCCTGTGGCATTCCCAGTTTGCTGATGGGCCAGGCCATGGAGAACCTGGCGCCGAACGTAGATTGCGAAACGAGCCGCCATCCCGTGGGCGTGTGCGTGGGCATCACGCCGTTCAATTTTCCTTCGATGGTGCCGCTGTGGATGTTTCCGGTGGCGCTCGTGTGCGGCAACACGTTCGTGCTCAAGCCTTCGGAAAAGGTGCCGCTGTCGGCCATGCAGCTGGCCGAGCTCTTGGCCGAGTCGGGCCTGCCCGCAGGCGTGTTCAACGTCGTGCACGGCGACAAGATCGCGGTCGATTCGCTGCTGACGCATCCGCTGGTTCGGGCCATCTCGTTTGTCGGTTCCACCGGCGTCGCGCGGCACGTATATGAAACGGGCACGGCCCACGGCAAACGCGTGCAAGCGGCCGGCGGCGCCAAAAACCACTTGATCATCATGCCCGACGCCGACGTCGAACAGGCCGTGAAAGCCATCCAGGCCTCGGCGTTCGGCTGCGCCGGCGAGCGCTGCATGGCCGGCAGCATTGCGGTGCCGGTCGGCCGCGTTGCCGACGACATTGTCGAGGGGCTGTGCCGCGCCGGAAAGAGCATGAAGGTGGGACCGACCGACGGCGGCGCCGAAGTCGACATGGGCCCGCTGATCAGCGCCGCCCATCGCGATCGCGTGGCCGGTTATCTCGAAGTGGCCCAAGACGAAGGCGCGGAAGTGGCCCTCGACGGTCGCGCGTTTGATCTGCCGGGCGAGGGTTTTTTGCTGGGCCCAACGGTCGTCGACCGCGTGCGTTCCGACATGCGGTTGGCGCGTGAGGAAGTCTTCGGACCGGTGCTGTCGGTCATGCGGACCGGCGACCTCGACGAGGCCCTGGCCCTGGGTCGCCAGTGCGACTACGGCAATGGCGCCTGCATCTTCACGCAAAGCGGCTACGCCGCGCGGCAGTTCAAACGCCATTTCAATGCCGGCATGATCGGCGTCAACGTGGGCGTGCCGGCGCCCATGGCCTGGTTCCCCTTCACCGGCTGGAACAAGTCGTTCTTCGGCGATCTGCACATCCAGGGCACCGAGGGCGTGCAGTTTTACACGCAGCAGAAAATGACCATGACGCGCTGGTTCCACTCGGCCAAGGAATCACACGCCGACCCCATCTGGAAGACGAAGAAGGGCGGGGCGTAAACCGGCTGCCTGCCGCTTCACCGCCCGCGCCGATAGCGATTCGGTCGGCAATTTCTCGGCCTGGGCGGGGATTTCCCATTTCGGCACGCTGTCGCCGTATTTACAATCACAGATGACGGAGTCGGGGGCGGGCGATTCCTGCGTCATTTCAGCGCAACCGATGGACCGATAGGAGCACCCTTCGTGGCCTCCACCGTGAATCCGCACACCGCCAAGCCCGATGCTGCAAAGTCGCAGCTTGCCGTGCTGCCTCCCTGCGATCACCAGCCCGCGCCCTACGACGGCCCCTCGCGCGAAGAAGTGCTGGCGCTGCGGCAAGAGTATCTCACGCCCGGCCTGATCACCTACTATCGCGATCCGCTGCTGGTCGTCGAAGGGCACATGCAATACGTCTGGGATGAGCGCGGACGGCGCTATCTCGACGCCCTGGCCGGCATCGTCAGCATCTCGGTCGGCCACTGCCATCCGTATGTCGTCGAGAAAGTGCGCGAGCAGGTTGGCAAGCTGCAGCACGTCACCACCATTTATCTGCACCCGACCATCGGCCAGTTCGGCGAGAAGTTGGCTGAGCACATGCCGGCCGATTCCGGACTGAAGGTCACGTACTTCACCAACTCCGGCAGCGAAGCCAACGAACTGGCGCTGCTCATGTCGCGCGAGTTCACCGGCCGTTCCGAAATTATCTCGCTGCGCAATTCGTATCACGGCGGCACGCAAGCGGCCATGGGGCTCACGGCCATCGGCACTTGGAAGTTTCCCAGCAATCCGCCGGCCGCGGTCAAGAACGCCACGCCGGGCTATTGCTATCGTTGCCCGTACGGCCTGACGTATCCCAGTTGCGACGTGCGCTGCGCGCGCGACGTGGAGCCGCTCATTCGCCACGAAACGTCCGGCGCGCCGGCCTGCTTCATTGCCGAGCCGATTCAAGGCGCCGGCGGCACCATTTGCCCGCCGCCGGAGTACTTCCAAATCGTGTACGACATTGTGCATCGCTATGGCGGCTTGTGCATTGCCGACGAAGTGCAAACCGGGTTTGGCCGCACGGGCGCCCACTTCTGGGGCTTTGAAAATTGGGGCGTCACGCCCGACCTGGTGACCATGGCCAAGGGCATCGGCAACGGCGCGCCCCTGGGCGCGTGCGTCACCCGGCCCGAGATCGCCCGCACCACCGCCAATCGCATCCATTTCAACACATTCGGTGGCAACCCAATCTCGATGACCCAGGGCCTGGCCACGCTGGAGGTGATCGACCGCGAGAACATTCAAGAGAACGCCCGCATCGTGGGCGGATACCTGCAGGAGCAACTGCTCGAGCTGCAGCAGCGTCAACCGCTCATTGGCGAAGTGCGCGGCCTGGGGCTGATGCTGGGCGTGGAGCTGGTGCGCGACCGGGAAACGAAGGAACCGGCCAACACCGAGACGGCCGATGTTCTGGAGCTCTGCAAAGAGCGCGGCCTGCTGATTGGCAAGGGCGGCCTGTACGGCAACGTGCTGCGTATCAAACCGCCCATGTGTCTGACGAAAGATGACGTCGACTTTCTTGTGGAGTGTCTGGACGGAGCGCTGGCACAGTCCTCCCGATCGTAATGCAACCTGACGCACAACTCTTCCTCACACTTCACCATTGGTAGGCGGCATGAAAGCACCTGCATGACTTCCGTCGCTCATTCGGCCGATCGGTCGTTTCGCGTTTCGGGCAATCTGATCGACGTCCACCAGCGACGTATCTTTCCGGCCACCGTGGTCGTGCAAAACGGCTGGGTGGTCGACGTCTGCGAAGATGCAGCGCCCAATGGCGACGGGTATCTTGCTCCCGGGTTTGTCGACGCGCACGTCCACGTCGAGAGCTCGCTCTTGCCGCCCAGCGAGTTCGCCCGCCTGGCCGTGGCGCACGGCACCGTGGCCACGGTTTCCGATCCGCACGAGATCGGCAACGTGCTGGGCAGCGAGGGCGTGGCCTGGATGCTGGCCGACGCGGCGATGTCGGTGCTGAAGATTCGTTTTGGCGCGCCCAGCTGCGTGCCCGCCACCCCCTTCGATCGCAGCGGCGCCGTGCTGGGACCTGCGGAGATCGAAGAGCTGCTCGCCTGGCCGGGCATCGGCTACTTGAGCGAGATGATGAACTATCCCGGCGCGATCGCCGGCCAGGAAGACGTGCTGGCCAAGATTGCAGCCGCCCGCCGCGCCGGCCTGCCGGTCGACGGCCACGCCCCGGGCCTGGTCGGACCGGACCTGGCAACTTACGTGGGCCGCGGCATCATGACCGATCATGAATGCGTAGCCCTGGACGAAGCGCGCGAAAAACAATCGCTGGGCATGAAGATCCTGATTCGCGAAGGATCGGCCGCCAAGAATTTCGAAAAGCTCTGGCCGCTGCTGCTCGAATCGCCCGAGTCCTGCATGTTGTGCAGCGACGACAAACACCCAAACGACCTGGTCGAAAGCCACATCGACGCCCTGGTACGGCGGGCGCTGGCCAACGGTGCCGACTTGTTCGACGTGTGGCGGGCCGCCTCGGTGCATCCGGTGGAGCACTACGGCCTGCAAGTGGGTCTGCTGCGGCCCGGCGATCCGGCCGACTTCATTGAGATCGCCAATCCGCGAGAACCGCGCGTGCTGCGCACCTGGATTGACGGCCGGCTGGTGGCCGAACAGGGCCGCTCGCTGATCGCGCGGCACCTGGTGCGGCCGGTCAACCGCTTTGCCGCGCACTTCAAGCTGCCGCAGGATTTCGCCTTGTCGGCCGAAGGTGTGCTGGCCCGGGCCATCCAGCCGCTCGACGGTCAATTGATCACGCGCGAGGTGCACGTGGAGCCCACGCTGTGCGACGGGTTAGTCGTGGCGGATGCCCAGCGTGACATTCTCAAGATGGCGCTCGTCGATCGCTATCGCGATACGCAGCCGGCCGTGGTGCTCTCGACCGGTTTCGGCCTCCGGCACGGCGCGCTGGCCTCCAGCGTCTCGCACGATTCGCACAATATCGTGGCCGTGGGCGCCGACGACGAATCCCTGGCCCGCGCGATTAACGCCGTGATCGAAACGGGCGGCGGATTGTCGGTGGCCACGCCCGCCGGCGGCGTTCAGGTCTTGTCGCTGCCCATTGCCGGGCTGATGAGCGACGCCGATGGCTATCGCGTGGCCGCCGACTACGCCCGGCTCGACGCGCTGGCCAAATCGTTGGGCTCTCCGCTGACCGCACCGTTTATGACCTTGTCGTTCATGGCGCTGTTGGTCATTCCCGCGTTGAAGATTGGGCCGACCGGCCTCTTCGACGTGACGGAGTTTCGTCCCGTCAGCATGTGGGTCGGCTGACGACGGCCTGTTGTTGATCTGGAAGACGCGAGCATCAAAAGCGCCGCATGTCTTCCAACCCCATTGCGCCTCGAATCTGGGAGTTCCAAGTTCGTAAGGAAACTCTCCTGCGGCACGTCGATTGCGTCACTTGCCAAAGGTACCGCAAAAGTGTCTGCTGTCGTGAGGCAACCTGGTCGTCCGCGCTCAGAGCTGCGCTGTCGGCGGCCAATTTGACTTCGCGGCGACCACGTCTGTGCGTTGTCATCAACGCGCATGAATTCGTTCGCCTTCGAAACTCGGGGGTCGGCGGCATGGAGCGTCGCGCAGTTACCGTTCGGGGTATCGTACAGGGCGTCGGCTTCCGCCCCTACGTCTACCATCTTGCCCAGCGGTTGCGTCTGGCGGGCTGCGTGCGAAACGAATCGGGCGCGGTGCATGTGGAGATCGAGGGCGAGCCGCACGCGTTGAACCGTTTTTGCCGCGAGCTTTCGCACAAGCCGCCCCCGCTGGCGGCGATCGAGCGAATTTCCTGGCGACCGCTGACGTGTCGTGGCGATGCGGAATTCGTCATCGCCGAAAGTGCCGCCGAGTCGGCAGACGACGTATTTATCTCGCCCGACGTCGCGACCTGCCCGGACTGCTGGCGAGAGCTTTTTGACCCGACGGATCGGCGCTTTCGCTACCCATTTTTGAATTGCACGAACTGCGGTCCCCGGCTGACGATCATCCAAGGCGCTCCCTACGATCGAGCGCTGACGACCATGGCACCCTTTGCCATGTGTGCGGCCTGCCGTGGTGAATATCACGATCCGCGGAACCGCCGCTATCACGCCCAACCGACTTGCTGTCCGCGTTGCGGCCCACGACTCTCGTTGCTGAGCGACCGCGGCGTGCCACTCGCCACGCGCGACCCGCTGGCCACCTTTGCCTTGGCGCTGCGCGCCGGGCAGATCGGCGCGCTCAAGGGCCTGGGCGGTTTTCACCTCGCCTGCGACGCCGGAAATGAGCGCGCGGTCGCCGAGCTGCGCCGTCGAAAGCGGCGCGATGCCAAACCCCTGGCGGTCATGGTCGTCGACGTCGAGCAGGCACGAGCATGGTGCAACATCAGCGCGGCCGAACGCCAATTGCTCGAGTCGCGCGCTCGGCCAATCGTTCTCTTGCGCCGCAAGAATCCATGCCTCGCCGACAGTCCGTCGCGGCTCGGCATTGCCCAGGCAGTGGCCCCGGGCAATCCCTATCTGGGCGTCATGCTCCCTTACACGCCGCTGCACTACCTGTTGCTGGACATCGCGGGCCGCATCCCGCTGGTGATGACCAGCGGCAACCGCTCGGACGAACCGATCGCCTACGACGATCAGGCGGCCCTGGAACAGTTGGCCGGCATTGCCGATCTGTTCCTCACGCACAACCGACCGATCCACGTGCGCTGCGATGATTCCGTGACCCGAGTCGTCGGTCATCACGAGTATCCCATTCGTCGCTCGCGCGGCGCGGCGCCGCGGCCGGTCGCACTGCCCGTGGAGTGTTCCACGCCGACGCTCGCCGTGGGCGGACAGTTAAAGTCCACGTTTGCGCTGGGACGCGGCGGCTCCGCCGTCATGAGTCACCATCTGGGCGATCTCGATCACCTGCGGGCCTATCGCGCGTTCGAGCGCGACATCGCCTTGTACGAGGAGCTCTTTGACGTCCATCCTTCGCTGATCGTACACGATTTGCATCCGGACTACGCCAGCACCAGCTATGCGCTGCGCAGGGCCACGCTGCTGGGGATCGACACGCTGGGCGTGCAACATCATCACGCGCACATCGCCGCCTGCATGGCGGAACATGGACTGCGCAGCCCCGTGCTCGGCGTCGCGTTCGACGGCACCGGCCTGGGCACGGATGGCGCCATTTGGGGCGGCGAGTTCTTGATTGCCAACCTGGCCGGATTCCGCCGCGCGGCACATCTGCGCTACGTGCCGCTGCCCGGCGGCGATCAGGCCATTCGCCAGCCGTGGCGCGCCGCCGTCGCTCACGCTCTCGACGCCGGCTGCAATCCTGCTCTCGTGAATTCGATCGTCTCGCACGAGAGCCTGCGCGTCATCCGCCAAATGCTCGATCGCGGGGTGAATTGCCCGCACACTTCGAGCGTCGGTCGGCTGTTCGACGCCGTGGCGGCGCTGACACGGATCCAGACCGAAGTCAGCTTCGAAGGCCAAGCCGCGATGCAGCTGGAATGGCTGGCGACCGCCGCGCGACCGGACGGATCGTATCCGTTTGACTTGCAGTGCCCGCCGGGGGGATCGTCGCCGCCGTATGAGATCGACACGCGCCCGTTGTTGCGGGCAGTTGCCGAAGATGTGAGCCGCGGCGCCACACGTCAGCGCATCGCCCGGCGATTTCAATCGACCATGGTAGATATAATCGCCGCCGTTTGTGCGCGGCTGCGAAACGACACGCAGCTGGCTGACGTGGTGCTCAGCGGCGGCGTATTCCTGAACGTGTTGCTGACGGAGGAAGCCGTCGCCCGGCTCACCGCCGATGGCTTCCGCGTTTGGCGCCATGAACAGGTGCCCCCCAACGACGGCGGCATCAGCTTGGGCCAGCTGGCCGTGGCCGCGGCGATCGCGGCGGAACGCACAGGCGTTGATTCCACAGCGGCCGCCCAATGGCGGGTTCGCAGGCACCGGCGGCCGCACTTACAGCCACCCACGGTCACCCCAACCGTCCGTATGTAAGGAAACGTGCGATGTGCCTTGGCATTCCGGGTAAGGTCACTCAGTCCTACACCGAGCATGGCACGCTGATGGGCAAAGTTGACTTTGGCGGGGTGGTTAAGCGGGTTTGCCTGGCCCACACGCCGCAGGTGCGGCCCGGCCAGTACGTAATCGTGCACGTCGGCTTCGCGCTCAACGTGATCGACGAGGCGGAAGCGCAGCAGATTTTTACCTTTCTCGAACGGATGGATGAGCTGGGCGAACTCCAAGAGCCCCAACGCACTGGGGCCGATGCAGGCCTCGACTGACAAGCCATTGGCTCACCCGACGGGACGGCCATGAAATTTCAAGACGAGTATCGCGATCCGGCGGCGGCCGAGAAATTGCGGCGCGCCATCGGCGAAGTGGCCACGCGGCCCTGGACGATCATGGAGGTCTGCGGCGGGCAGACGCACACGATCGTCAAATACGGCATCGATCAGCTATTGCCGCCCGACATCGAGTTGGTGCACGGGCCGGGCTGTCCGGTGTGCGTCACGCCGCTCGAGCTGATCGACAAGGCCGTGGCCATTGCCGCCGAGCCGAACGTGATCTTCTGCTCGTTTGGCGACATGCTGCGCGTGCCCGGCAGCACGCGCGATCTGTTCGCCGTGAAGGCCGCCGGCGGCGACGTGCGCATCATTTATTCGCCGCTCGATTGCCTGACCATTGCGGAGAAGAACCCCCATCGCACGGTCGTCTTCTTTGCTGTGGGCTTCGAGACGACCGCCCCGGCCAACGCCATGGCCGTGTGGCAGGCCCGGCAGCGCGGGCTGACCAATTTTGCCGTCCTGGTTTCGCACGTGCTGGTGCCGCCGGCCATCTCCGCCATCCTGTCCTCGCCCACCAACCGCGTGCAAGGCTTTCTGGCCGCCGGGCACGTGTGTGCCGTGATGGGCTACGAAGAATACCTCCCGCTGGCCGAACAGTTTCGAATCCCCATCGTGGTAACCGGCTTCGAACCCTTGGATCTGCTCGAAGGAGTCTATCGCTGTGTCTGCATGCTCGAGGCAGGGCAAGTGGGCGTGGACAACCAGTACGCGCGCCTGGTGCGGCGCGCAGGCAACGAGCCGGCCATGCAACTGATTCGCGAAGTGTTCACCGTGGGCGATCGCAAATGGCGCGGCATTGGCCCCATTGCCCAGAGTGGCCTGCAATTGGCGCCGGATTATCAAGCGTTCGATGCGGAGCGACGCTTCGACGTCGCCGGCATGGAAGTTCGCGAGTCGGCCAACTGCATCAGCGGTCAGATTCTGCAGGGAATCAAGAAACCGCACGATTGTCCCGCCTTCGGCACGTCCTGCACGCCGGAGCATCCGTTGGGCGCCACCATGGTCTCGTCCGAAGGCGCATGCGCGGCCTACCACCACTACGCGCGTTACCGACAATCCGCCGACGACGACCGGTCCGCGCGGCATCCTGAAGCTGCCGGCGTCTATCAAATTGCCGAGACCAGTAATGGCTGAGATTTTGAATATCGACGAGCTTGCTTGCCCACTGCCGCTGGCGAACTTCGCCCAGGTGATGCTCGGGCACGGTAGCGGCGGTAAGATGTCTGCCCAGCTCCTGCAGCAGGTGTTTCTGCCGGCTTGGAACAATCACACGGTCGCCGCCCTGGAAGACCAGGCCACGCTCGACCTCGGCCGCCAGTGGCAGCCCACCAACGGCACCAAAGCACCGCGCATCGCGCTCACGACCGATGCGTTTGTCGTGCGGCCTTTGTTCTTTCCGGGCGGAGACATCGGCACGCTCGCCGTACACGGCACGGTCAACGATCTGGCCGTCGGCGGCGCCATTCCCTTATATCTTGCGGCCGCCTTCATTCTCGAAGAAGGATTGCCCATCGACGATCTGCAGCGGATCGTCGCGTCGATGCGCGCCGCTTGCCAGGAGGCCAACGTCGAACTCGTCACCGGCGACACCAAGGTGGTCGATCGCGGCAAGGGGGATGGCGTGTTCATCACCACCACCGGCATCGGATTGGTGCCCGATCACCGGCAGCTTTCCATCCATGCGGCACGGCCCGGAGACCGGGTGCTGGTGTCCGGCACGGTCGGCGATCACGGCATTGCCATCCTCTCGGTCCGGGAAGGAATCGAGTTTGAAACCGTGCTCCAGAGCGACAGCGCGCCGCTGGCGAGCCTGACCGAGGCGATGCTCGAGCGCTGTCCCGGCATTCGCTGCATGCGCGATCCGACGCGGGGCGGCGTGGCCAGCGCGCTCAACGAGCTGGCCGCCGCCTCGAACGTGGGCGTGCGGCTCGACGAAGCGGCCATTCCCGTTCGCACGGAAGTGCACGCGGCCTGTGAAATGCTCGGCCTGGACCCTCTGTACGTCGCCAACGAGGGGAAGCTCTTGGCGGTGGTTCCCGCGGAAGATGTCCAGGGGGTGCTGCAAGTCATGCGCAACCATCCGCTGGGGCAAAACGCCGTCGAGATCGGCGAGATTGTCAGCGACCACCGGGGCCTGGTCATTCTGAAATCCCTGATCGGCGGAGAACGCGTGGTGTCGATGCTGGCCGGCGACCAACTGCCGCGGATCTGTTAAGCGATGCGACGTTCAAAAACAAATTGGATGCAGTGAAGGGGGCAACGACAAAACAGACGGCGTGAACCAATCCCTGCTCGACCGAATTACAAGGAGCCGCGACCATGGTCACCTCCAAGGCGATTCTCGCCACGCACGTTCCGGCTGTGAAAGAAGTTCACATCTTGTGGCTCACCGCGGGCCTCGGTTGCGATGGCGACTCGGTGTCGATCACCGCCGCCACGCAGCCCAGCCTCGAAGACGTGGTGATGGGCGCCATTCCAGGCCTGCCGAAGGTCCATCTGCACAATCCGGTGCTGGCCTACGAAGTGGGCGACGAGTTCATGAACTTTTTCTACCAGGCCGAGAAGGGACAGCTCGATCCCTTTGTGCTCGTCGTCGAGGGCTCCATCCCCAACGAATCGATCAAGAAGGAAGGCTATTGGGCCGCGCAGGGCACCGACAAGCGCACCGGCCAACCCATCACCACCTGCGAGTGGATCGATCGGCTCGCGCCCAAGGCCTGGGGCGTCGTCGCCATCGGCACCTGCGCCACCTACGGCGGCATCCACGCCATGGAAGGAAATCCCACGGGCTGTATGGGCCTGGCGGATTACCTGGGCTGGAAATTCAAAAGCAAGGCCGGGTTGCCCATCGTCAATGTGCCCGGTTGCCCGGTCCAGCCCGACAACTTCATGGAGACGCTGCTTCAATTGTTGTTCCACGCCGCCGGGCTGGCGCCGGCGCCCCCGCTCGACGATCAGCTGCGTCCCACCTGGCTCTTCGGCAAAACCGTGCACGAAGGCTGCGATCGGGGCGGCTACTACGAGCAGGCTCAATTCGCCACGGCCTACGGCCAGCCCGAGTGCCTGGTGAAGCTCGGCTGTTGGGGCCCGGTGGTCAATTGCAACGTGACCAAGCGCGGCTGGATGGCCGGCATCGGTGGCTGCCCCAACGTCGGCGGCATCTGCATCGGCTGCACCATGCCGGGCTTTCCCGACAAGTTCATGCCCTTTATGGATGAGCCGCCGGGCGCGCACACGTCATCCACGGCCATCAGCATCTACGGACGACTGATCAGGGCCTTGCGCAACTATACGAATCGCTCCGCCAACAAGGAGCCCAAGTGGCGGCATCGCAATCCGCAACTGACTACCGGCTACAAACCCACGACCTACTCCCCGGCCAGGTAATCCCATTGCAATATCGGCGGACCTCGGTCCGCATTTTCAAGGAGCACACGCATGGCAAGCACCATTTCCCAACCCCAGGCCGAAGGCAAACGGCGCAACCTGGTGGAGATGTCCTGGGATCCCATTACCCGAATCGTCGGCAGCCTCGGCATCTTTACCAAGATCGATTTCGACAACCGTGAAGTCGTGGAGTGCCATAGCACGTCGTCCATCTTTCGCGGCTATAGCATCTTCATGAAGGGCAAGGATCCGCGCGATGCCCACTTCATCACCAGCCGCATCTGCGGCATCTGCGGCGACAACCACGCCACCTGTTCCATCTACGCCCAGAACATGGCCTACGGCATTCGCCCGCCGGATATGGCCGAATGGATCGTCAACCTGGGCGAAGCCGCCGAGTATATGTTCGATCACAACATCTTCCAGGACAACCTGGTGGGTGTGGACTTTTGCGAACAGATGGTGAAGGAGACCAATCCCGGCGTTTTGCAAAAGGCCGAGAACACCCCCGCGCCGCACAAAGATATTCACGGCTATAAAACCATCGCCGACATCATGCGCTCGTTGAACCCGTTCACCGGCGAGTTCTACCGCGAGACGCTGCACGTCAGCCGCTACACCCGCGAGATGTTCTGCCTGATGGAAGGCCGCCACGTGCACCCCTCGACGCTCTATCCCGGCGGCGTCGGCACGGTGCCGTCGCTGCAGCTCTTTTCCGATTATCTCGTGCGCCTTATGCGGTACATCGAGTTCATGAAGCGCGTGGTCCCGTTGCACGACGACCTGTTCGATTTCTTCTATGAGGCGCTCCCCGGCTACGAAGAGGTCGGCCGTCGCCGCGTTCTGTTGGGCTGCTGGGGATCGTTCAACGATCCGGCCGTTTGCGACTACACCTATCGCAACATGAACCACTGGGGCAACGCCATGTTCGTCACCCCGGGCGTGGTGATCGATGGACAGCTCGTGACCACCAATCTCGTCGACATCAACTTGGGCATTCGGATTCTGCTGGGCCACTCGTTCTACGACGATTGGCAGGAGACGGGCGAGGTGTTCGTGCCGAAAGACCCGCTGGGCAATCCGGTCGACAAACGCCATCCCTGGAATCAGACGACCATTCCCAAACCGCAGAAGCGCGATTTTCAGGGCAACTATTCCTGGGTCATGGCGCCGCGCTGGCTCGACAAGCGCACCGGCGACCATCTGGCCTTGGACACCGGCGGCGGGCCGATCGCTCGGCTGTGGGCCACGGCGCTGGCCGGCAAAGTCGACATCGGCTACATCAAGGCCACGGGCCAGAGCGTCAAAATTCTGCTGCCCAAGACGGCCATGCTCCCCGAGGTGGAGTTCGAATGGAAGATTCCCAAATGGAGCAACGCCATCGAGCGCGATCGGGCGCGAACTTACTTTCAGGCCTATGCCGCCGCCGCGGCCATGCACTTCGTCGAGAAGGCCCTGGCCGAGGTTCACGCCGGCCGCACCCAAACGTTCACCGAGTTCAAGGTGCCCGACGAGGCCATCGGCTGCGGCTTCCACGAGGCGGTGCGCGGCGTGCTCTCGCATCACCTGGTGATTCGCGACAAAAAGATCGCCAACTATCACCCCTATCCGCCCACGCCCTGGAACGGCAATCCGCGCGACAGCTACGGCACGCCCGGACCCTATGAAGACGCGGTGCAAGGCACGCCCATCTTCGAGGAGAACGGGCCCGACAACTTCAAGGGCATCGACATCATGCGCGCCGTGCGCAGCTTCGATCCCTGCTTGCCCTGCGGCGTGCACATGTATTCGCCTCAGGGAGAACTCCTGCGCGAAGAGCGTCACGTGCCGATGTACGGCGCGCAAGCCCACTAATCACTCGGGAGAACCGCCATGCCGAACGATGAACTCGCCGGGTGTATCGAGCGCATCGACCAGTTGCTGGCCAAACTCGACTCGCTGGCCGACATTCCGCTGCGCGAAGATGTGCAGGAGGTCGTGCAGTGCTTGCTGACCTATCACGGGGCGGCCGTGGCCCGGCTGCTGAGCGAGCTTTCGCACGCCGCGGGACCGCCGCGCGAAATCGTGGCGCGCCTGGCGCAGGACGAGCTGGTCGGCAGTTTGCTGCTGCTGCACGGCCTGCATCCGGCGGATCTGGAGACGCGCGTTGGCGCGGCGCTCGACCGCGTGCGGCCGTTCCTGCAGTCGCACGGCGGCAACGTCGAGCTGGCGCAGATTGCCGGCGGCGTCGTCCACGTGCGGCTCGCAGGCCATTGCCACGGCTGTCCCAGTTCGGCGGCCACCATGAAATCGCAGATCGAGCAGGCGATCTTCGCGGCGGCGCCCGACGTGGAGTCCGTGGTCATGGACGAAGAAGCGCCGCCGGCGGCGACACCCGCCGCGGCCGGCGGGTTTGTGGCGCTCGAGAATCTGGCCCTGGGTTAAATCGTTCCGCGGGGAGAACTCCATGGCGCACGCTGTTTCCGAATCACTGGCTCGCCTCCGCACTTTTGCCCAGCGGCCGCGCGCAGCCGCGCATGCACAGTGCGAGCTCTGCACGGCGCGCTTGGACAACGAGCACGAGCACGTCGTGGAGCGTGCAACCGGCCGCATTGCCTGCTGCTGCGGCGCATGCGCCTTGCTGTTTCGAACGGGCGACACTACCCGCTATCGCACGGTGCCGCGCGACGTGACGCGCCTGACGGGCTTTCGCATGACCGATGCGCAGTGGAGCAACCTGGCGATTCCCATCGGCCTGGCGTTTCTTTACGTCAGCAGCAGGGCGGAGGGGGTGATCGCCGTTTATCCCAGTCCGGCCGGCGGCACCGAATCGCATCCCATGCCGGAGGCCTGGCAGGAGCTGGTGACAGAAAACCCTGTCCTGACCGAGCTAGCGCCGGACGTTGAGGCGCTCCTGGTCAATCGCATCGACGGCGCGCGCGAGTGCTATCGCGTGCCGATCAACGAATGCTACAAGTTGGTCGGGCTGGTGCGCAGGCGCTGGCGCGGGTTCACCGGCGGTGTCGCCTTGTGGCACGAGATTGCCAACTTTTTTACCGCTCTTCAAGCCAGGTGCGACCGATGCTCGATTTGACTTTTCGCATCGCCGGCGCCGAACCGGCGGCCTCCGCCGCGACGCCGCAACTCTGTTTCAAGCTGCACATCGACGCGGCGGAAGCATGCCGCGACTGGCCGATTCAAGCCGTGCTGCTGCGCATCCAGGTGCGCATCGAGCCCACGCGCCGCAGCTATCAAACAACTTCAGGCCCGGGACTGGAAGAGCTTTTTGGCGCGCCCCAGCGCTGGGGCGCGACCATGCGGAGCATGCTCTGGACTCACGCCAACGTGCTCGTGCCGCCCTTCACCGGCAGCGCGCTGGTCGACGTGCCCATCGAATGCACTTACGATTTCAATGTCGCCGCCACGAAATACTTCGCCGCCCTCGACGACGGCGACATTCCCCTCTGCTTTCTGTTCAGCGGCACGTGCTTCTACCAGACCGAGCGCGGCTTGCAGGCAGCGCAAATCTCCTGGGAGCGCGAGGCCAATTTCCGGCTCGCCGTGCGTACGTGGCAAGAGATGATGGCGCGGTACTATCCAAACTGCGCCTGGCTCTGCGTCCACAAAGACGCCTTCGATCGGCTGCACGAATTCAAAACCAGCCACGCGCTGCCCACCTGGGAACTGGCGCTCGAGCGATTGCTCGACCACGCCGCCCCGCCGGCCGCGATTGAGGACTGACGCATGGATTTCGAACGCATCGAGCGCCTGGTGAATTCCGTGCTGTACGAGGGATACTTGCTGTATCCGTATCGACGGTCGCTCAAGAACACCAGGCGCTGGACGATTGGCAGCGTCTATCCGGCCGGTTCGGCGGAAGTCCGCGGCGGCGCCGAGCGACGTTGCGTCCGCGCTCGTTGCCTGGTCGAAACGAAGCCGAACGCCACGGTTTCCGGTGAAGTGCGGCTGCTGCAATTGATCGAGCGGCGCACCGGCGACGCGTCGCACGCGCCGGCAGAGTGTTGGCACGAGGCAATCGAACGGCGGATCGAAATCGCACCGGTGCAACTCCAGCGTTCGGCCGCCACCCAGCGACAGCCCTTTGGCTATCCCGCTGCGCACACGTGCGACGTCAGTCTGACCGAATCGGGCGCGCATCAGGAGACCGTCCGGCGGCAAGTGGCAATCCAGGGCCAGATCCAGGTCACGGTGGCGCCCCTGAGGGCCACGGTTTCTCAAATCACGGTTGAGCTCGCCAACGTGTCGGCCTGTGCCCACGACGACGACGCGGCGGCTGACGACTCTGCTCTGTTGCAGTCGTTTGCCTCGGCGCACGTGATTCTGCATGCCCAGCATGGCTCGTTTGTCTCGCGCATCGATCCGCCGGCAGCGCTTCGCGAGCTCTGTCCCGTCGATCCGGGCGACGGCCTGTGGCCAGTGTTGATCGGCGATTCCCCCGAGCGCGACACGATGCTCTGCTCGCCCATCATTCTCTACGATTATCCAGAGCTCGCGCCCGAAAGTCCGGGCGACTACTTCGACGCCACCGAGATCGACGAGATGCTGGCCTTGCGCGTGATGACGCTCACGCCGGCAGAGAAGCTTGTCGTGGCCGCGCTCGACGAGCGCGGGCGAGCCCTGCTGGACCGCACCGAGAACCTGGCCCGCCGGCAGCTCGCCCAGTTGCACGGGACAACGCGCGGCTTGCGCATCGTGGAGGAGTCCGAGCGATGAAGTTTGATTGGGAAGACGACGGTCGTCGACAACTGGAATGCGTGCAATCCGGTCCGTATGAAATTCGCACCGGCGATCGGGTGGTCCTGCGCCCCAAGCGCCGTGCGGACATCATGGATATCGCCCTGCAAGGCAAGGTCGCCACGGTCGAAGCCATCGAACAAGACCTGGAGAATCGCTGTCACCTGGCGGTCGTGGTCGAGGACGACCCGGGCGCAGAGCTGGGGCGGGCTCGCCAGGTAGGACATCGTTTTTTCTTCGCGCTCGACGAAGTGGAGCCGGTGGACGCGGCGACCGTCGATCAGCCCGCGCCGGACCTGGAATGATGCCATGGGTGACCCAAAAATACTCGTCGCCGGAGTCGGCAACATCTTCCTGGGCGATGATGCATTCGGCGTCGAGGTGGTGGCGCAATTGCGCGACCGGTCGCTGCCCCCGCAGGTGCTCGTCGTCGACTTTGGCATTCGCGGGCTCGACCTGACGTATGCCCTGCTCGACGGCTACGACGCAGTCATCCTTGTCGACGCCGTGCCGCGTGGCGGCCCGCCGGGTACGTTGTACGTCCTCGAGCAGAAGCCTCTCGACGCCGCCGCGGCCATTGCCGGCCCGCCGCCGATCGAGGCCCATCGCCTGGAGCCGGCGCGGGTGTTGCACCTCGTTTCGGCGCTGGGCGGCCGAGTGGAGCGGTTGCTCGTAGTCGGCTGCGAGCCGGTGCCGCTCGACGAATTTGAAGACATTCGGCCGGGGCTGAGCGATGCGGCAAGAGCCGCCGTGCCGTTGGCAGTGGACCGCATCGTGCAATTGGTCGACGAACTGCTCGGGCGGCACGAACCGGCGGCAAACCCGCTGCTATCTGTCGCTCGACCCGCCCAACAACCCACAGTGACTAGCTAGAAGGAGATGAGCCATGAAATGGTTCATGATCGCGGGCGAGTATCTGCTGGGACTCGTCATCCTCTTTGTTACATTGCTCTGTATCCTCGTTGCGGCGTTTGTCAGCTTGTTGGAATTGCCCAGATATTTGCGCAACACACATAAATAAGTGCGACCGCCGCCATAATACGGCTGATCATGCACGAGCTTTCCATCGCGATGAGCATTATCGATATTGCGGCCGACGAGCTCGAGCGGCAGGGCGGAGGTTGTATCGTGGCGGTGCATCTCAAACTGGGACCGCTGTCCGGCGTGGTCGAGGAAGCCTTGACCTCGGCGTTCGAGTTGGCTCGCGAAGGCTCGGTTCTCGCGCAATCCACTCTGGAAATCGAGTCGGTGCCGGTCGTCGTGTTTTGCACCCAGTGTCAAAGCGAACAGACGGTCAAGTCGTTGCAGGATTTGTGCTGCTCGAAATGCGGTACCTATGGCTCGGAAATTGTACGAGGCCGCGAGCTTGAGGTCGTGGCCATGGAGTTGGAATCATGAGTGCCATCAGCGAAACACGGCTCGTTCAAGTGCGCACGCGCGTGCTCAAAGAGAATGATCTCCTGGCCCGCGAGCTGCGGCGGTCATTTCGCGAGTGCGGCGTGTGCGTGGCCAGCCTGGTGTCGAGCCCGGGCGCCGGCAAGACGGCGTTTTTAGAACAGACGTTGTCGCTGTTGGCGGCCCGCTATCGCGTGGCGGCGCTCGTGGGCGACCTGGCCACGGACAACGACGCCCGGCGCCTGGCGCGGTCGCAAGTGCCCGTCGGCCAAATCACCACCGGCACCGTCTGCCATCTGGAGGCGCGCATGGTGCAAACGGCCCTGGCCGACTGGAATTTGCGTGGTCTGGACTTTCTGTTTATCGAGAACGTCGGCAACCTGGTGTGCCCGGCCACATTCGACCTGGGCGAACAGCTGCGGCTGGTTCTGTTCTCCGTCACCGAGGGCGAAGACAAGCCCCTCAAGTATCCCACGATCTTCAACACGGCCGACGTGGCGGTGATTACCAAAATGGACCTGGCCTCCGTCGTCGAGTGCGATCTTGCCACCGCCCGACGCAACATCCAGGCAGTCCGCCCGGGCATGCAGATACTGGAAGTGTCTACAAAAACCGGCCAGGGACTGAGCAACTGGATCGCATTGCTCGAAGAGCAGAAGCGGGCCAGCGACGCGCCGCCGCAAGCCGCCGCGGGAAAACGTTTGCCGCCGCGCTAGCCACGGGGGGCCACGGAAATTCCGCACCCGCAGCCGGCCAGTCAGCGCAATCGCGAGCAGCCCGAGTTGCATCCGGTTCCGGCAGACGCTGCTGGCAGTCGGACGCAGCGCCAGCGGGCTTAGTCCGCAACTTGCGCTCGTCGTGCAGGCGCGATTCGGCAAACTGCCGGATTTCGCAATTTGCCCGGCTCGGCCAACGGGTCATAATTGAAAGGGCTGCTTGCTGGGCCGCGGGCAGCTAGTTCGTAGCGCAGTCCGCTCACTTTCTTATCTCAAACGACGTGACGCACCGTGTGGAATCTTTCTTACCGCTGGCAGCGACAGACCCGGATGGTTGCCGGTGGGCTGGTGTTGGTCGCAGCAATCATCGGCCTCTACGTGGTTGCCCGGACAACTGCCGCGCGGCGCGCCTGGGCCGGCACGCTCGACGTTGTGACTGAGCTGCGAGCGCCCGCACAAGAAACGATCGGCGCCACCGTGCCTGCCACGCTTCAGCCCGAGGTCGGCACATTGGTTTATCTCGATAGGGCCGACGGCGTGGCGCAGGTCGTGGGTCGCGTCGTCGCGGTGGACGCCGGGCCCGACAAATTCGTGCGTCTGCGCATCCGCCTGATGGGGCCATTGGCCGAGCAGGCCCAGCGCGGCGGCATTCTGAAAGGCGCACCGGCCACACTTGATCTGCGCAGCGCCGTGCAGCTGCTCATCAGCCCCAACACGCCGGACGACGAGGCGGCGCTGGCCCGCGATATTATCTGGCCCAGCGTGCGCAGCCACGTATTGCCGGCCATGACCGAGGGGCTGGTGCGCGAGATCGCCAATGAGCTGGCCACTCTCGACGAGCAGGACCAGGCGCTCTTGTCGAAATCGCTGCAGGCCTTTCGCAAGGAGCTGAAGCCGCTGGAGGATCAGCTCATCGACCGGCTGGCAAAGCGCGCTTGGGACGTCATCGGCGTCAAAGGACTTGCCGCCGGCATTTGGCGCACCACCACCAGCAGCGCGCAAAACCAAGGCGTGGCCGTGGCCGATTGGTGGTGGCAATTGTTCGGCACCAAGCCGGGCGTCGAATCGTCCCGCCAGCCATTTTTGTCGCCCGAAACGAGCGAGGCGCTGCAAGCCGCGCTCAAAGACGAAACGCTGGCTTTCTGGAAAGAGAATCGCCAGGCCATCGTGGCCGCCTTGGCCAAGGTGGCCAACGAGCGCCGTGGCGATTTCGAGGCCGCCTTCGCCGAGCGTTGGGCCGGCAAACTCTACGATCGCGCCGTGCTGCCCGCCTGGCGCGGCGGCCAGGACAAGGTGCTCCAGAGCGTGCAAATTTATGCGAATGATTTCGCCGCCCGCCGTCTGCTCACTAAGCAGGGTGGACCGCGCCTGTTGTTCGCTTACGCACTGCGCAGCTCGCTCAAAATCAGCTACGAGCCCTTGTTGATTTTTTCGCCCGCGGACAACCCGGCGGGCAAGATCGTGTACGAGCCGCTCTTGCGGTAAGGCGTCGGTCGCTGGCTCTGTGGTAAACTAACGCGGCCGCGCACCCTAACCGCGGCCGACCATCCCTGCTGAGCCGCTTTCATGCCAACGAGCAGCCCGACCGCCCGCGACACGCGTCCCACGCTCGATTTGGCGCAGCTCGAAGTGCGGCTCGGCGCTCGCCAGTTGCGACTCGATGCGCCCTGCCTGCTGCAGGCCGGCAGCTTGTACCTGATTGTCGGTCGCTCCGGCAGCGGCAAGTCGTCGTTCGCCCGGGCCTTGCTCGGCTTTGGCGAATTGTCGGATCCTGCAATCCTCTGCCGCGGTAACGTGTCTGTGACCGACGCCCAGGGCAGCGCCCACGTGCTCTGGCGCGAGCACGAGTTCGATCCGGCCGCGCGCAGCGAAATTGCCTTTCTGCCGCAGGCCGAACGTCTCGGTTTTCTAGACGGCTTGTCGCTCACCGACAATCTGCTGTTGTTTTCGCACCTGCCGCCCGATCAAGCCGATGAATCCATCGCTCGCCTGGCGGAAGACTTTCACATCAGCCCGCTGCCGCCGGCCCTGGCCAGCGCCTCAGGCGGAGAGCGCATCCGGCTCTCGGCAATCCGCGGATTGCTGCCGCGCGACGCCGCGGGCAATCGCCCGGCCGTGGTCATTGCCGACGAACCCACCGCCGGTCTCGATCCCCAATCCGCCGCCTCGATGGTCCAGTCGCTCATGGATCTGGCTGCCGGCGCTCAATCCATCGTGATGGTGATCACGCACGAGCCCGAGCTGTTTCTCAAAGACTCGTCCGCCAACGGCTGGATGGACGAGAACACCGTGCAGATTATCGAGTGCCGCCACAACGCAGACGGCAACGGCCGCCTCGATACCAACGTGGTCGGCCGCCTGCGGCTGGAGCCCGCGCCCACGAAGCCGCGTCCCGGCGCATCACTCTGGCGGCGAGCCGCCCAGACGCTCACGCGCTTGGGCGCCGTGGCGCTTGCGCCCCTGGCGTTCGTGTGGGGCTTGCTCGGATTGCATCGGCCGCTCGTGCTCGCGCGGCAAATTCTTCTCGACGCCAGCGGCATCGGCACGCAGGCCTTCAGCCTGGTCGGCTGCCTGCTCGTGGCCGGCACCGTGTCGTACTTCATTTTCGAGCGCATGCCCAAGCCCGAGCTGGTCGAGCCGTTGCTCTTGCCCGAAACGCTGGCCGTGACCGGCCACGCCTTGGTGCGCGTGGTGTTGCCGCTGGGAGCGTGCAGCCTGGTGACCGCCAAACTCGGCGCAGCGCAGGCGGCGCGCCTGGCCGCGACGGTGCGCGGCGGTTTGCTGGAGACGCTGGCCCTGGCCGGCTGGCGCGTCGAGGCTTACGCACTGGTGCCGGCGGTCATCGCGCAGATCCTGGCGATGGCGCTGGCCACCGTCCTGGCGCTCTGCGCGGGCGTCGTGCTGGCGGCCATCGTCTACGTTTCCGGTCACGATGGCGCGTCGCTGCCGCTGGCGATCAACTTGATGGTCGACGGCCTCGAAACCGCGCCGCATTGGCTCGAGTACGTCGTGGCCAAGGTCGTGCTGTCCGGCTTCCTGGGCGGCACCATTGCGGCGCTCTACGGCATCGCGCCCGCGCGGGCCGAAGACGACGTGGCGCGGGCCGTGCATCGCACGCTACTTTGGAGCGTGCTGGCCGTGATCGCCTGTCAGTGTGGACTCGTGCTGGCCGAGTTCGCGCCGTAGCTGGCCCGCCGGCGCCGTGCTGGGGCTCTGTGCCAGCACGGCCTGGCCGGAGATGATTTCGGACATGTCTCCCAGAATGACTTGTTCCTGGCCGTCGAAATCGTGCCACGTGCCGTCCACGTTTTTCTTCAGCACTTCCACCCAATCGTCGGCGCGCATACCTAATTCGACCGGCGTTTGCAGGGCCTTGCCGTTCGCATACAGATAGCAGAAGGCCTGATTGCCGGATTCGCCGATGACCGCGCGCGGCAATACGGTGGCTCCCTTGCGCTCGAAGGTAACATTGCCGTAGGCGTACATGCCCGGCAACAGGTGTGCCTGCGGATCGCGCAGATCGATTTCCGTGCGCAGCGTGCGGCTCTTGAAATTCAATGCCCATGCCGACCGCGTGACTTCGGCCGGCAGATCGGCGGCCTGATACGACGGTACCAGCACGGTCGCCTTGGTCACCGGCCGTTTATCGCCACTATCGACGTCGACCCGGCTGACCACAAAGTTTGCGTCTTCCTCCGGCACGTCTACGTACACGCGCACCACGTCCGTCCGCGCCACCACGTAAAGCGGTGCCGCTTTGGCGGCCGATTGATCACTCGATCGCTCGGCGGCCGACGGATCGCCCGTCGCCGGAAGCACGAAGTCTCCGGTGTTCACGTTGCGCAACACGACAATGCCGTCGAACGGCGACATGAGCTTCGTATAGCCGAACAAGGCCTGCACGCGTTTCTCGTCGGCGGTCGCCACATCCAACTTGGCGCGGGCTACGTCCACGTCTACCTTCGACTTTTCCAGGTCGGCCTGCCGGGCCAGGCGGTCCGCGTCGGCCGTCTGCACCGCGGCCAGCGCCGCATCGTTGCTGGCCTCGCTGGATTGCAGCTGTCGCGTGGATTCGTCGAGAACTTGCCTGTCGAGAACATCCTCCTCGACCAGCTTCTGCTCGCGCTGCGTCTCCGATTTCCAGCGCTCGACCAGGGCCGCAAACTTGCCGACGTTCGCTTTTGCCTCGGCGACCTGCGCCTCGGCCGCGGTCAGGTTGCCCTGAGCCACTTCCACCAGTTTTTCCGCCTGCCGAACCAAGGCCGTGCTCATCGCCACCTCGGCCGTCTTCAGCGTCAGCTCCTCCGCCAGTTCCGGAATGAACAGCGTGGCCAAGAGTTGATTCTTGGTGACGCGATCGCCAATGTCGACGTTCCATTTCAGCACATAGGCCGGCAGCTTGGCGTAGATCGCCGTTTGCTCGTAAGAATCAATGAAGGACGGCTGGCCCACAATCCGCTTCAGATCGCGCACGGTGGGTTGCACCAGGCTCACGCGCGGCTCGGTACCGACCGGCGACTTGGCCGGCGGAGATTTCGCCCCGCAGCCGCTCGCCAACAATATCAACAACAGCCCCCAATAGCGCATCGCCGTTCTCCTAAGCTCCCACCAGTTGTTCGCTCTGCGGTTCCGTCTGCGGATCGTAGTGTCGACTTTCATGGTCATCGGGATGCACCGAGAGCGAATGGTGCTGCGAGCTTCCCAAAACGAGCGCGAATATCGCCGGCACGATCAAAAGCGCCGCCAGCGTCGACATCAGCAGCCCGCCTATCACGGCCCGCCCCAACGGCGCCTGCATCTGGCTTCCTTCTTCCAGCGCCAGCGACATGGGCACCATGCCCACGATCATAGCGCAGGCCGTCATGAGAATCGGCCGCAATCGATCGACGGCCCCGCGCACGGCCGCCCGCGATGGCGTCATGCCGCCGCGCCAATGTTCGTCGGCAAACGTCACTAGCATCACGGAGTTCGATACCGACACGCCGATGCACATGATCGTGCCCATGAACGACTCGAGGTTCAACGTCGTGCCCGTGGCAAACAGCATCAGCACCACGCCGGCCAACACGCAGGGCACCGCGCTGACCGAGATCAGCGCCAGCCGCGGCGACTCGAAATACGCCGTCAGCAATACCAGAATGACGACCACGGCAATGGACAAGCCAATTCCCAGCGCGCGAAACATCTCGCGCATCGGCGGCAGCTGGCCGCCGATCATCACCCGCACTCCGCGGGGAGGCGTGCCCGCGGCCGCCACGGCGGCGGCAACCTGGCGCGAGGCGTCGCCCATCGACACCCCCTCGACGTTGGCCGTCACGCTCAAATAGCGCTGCGACGCGATGCGATCGTACTGACCCGGCATGCTTCCCTCGCGCACTCGGGCCACGTCGCGCACGAGCAAATTCACCACCTCGTTGATCGGCTCGATCGGCAGCCGCGCCACCTGGTCCGAGGAGGTCATGCGCGCCGTCGGCACCAGCACTTCCACCTGGTAGTCGAAGCCCGTCTTGGGGTTCTTCCAATAGTTCAAGGCAATGAAACGGCTGGATGACGTGGCCACCACCGCCGCGTTGCCAACCTGCTGCGCCGTGACGCCGGACAGGCCGGCCTTCTCCCGGTCGATGTCGACCTCAACCGTCGGATACTCCAGCGTCTGCTGAAACTCGACGTCCCGCAGCGACGGAATCAGGGACATCTGCTGCTTGATCTGCTGCGCGTGGCGGCGGGCGTCGGTCAGGTTGGGACTGGCGACCACCACTTCGATCGGCGTCGGCGAGCCAAAGCTCATCACCTCGCTGACGATGTTGCCCGGTTCGAAGCCGAACATGGCCGCTTCGGCCCGCTGTCGCGCAACGTCGGCCAGTACCCCGTGCTTTTCCAGCAGCCGAGCCAGCCAGGGAATCACTTTCTGCGGCAGTACTTTGCGCAGCCGCTCGCGAAACTCGCCCAGCTGGATTTTCGAGCCCTCCCGGAACCGAACCCGCATCCAACCGTCGTCGGGGCCGCGCATGAAGAGCACGATATTGTTCATGCCGAAGTTCGGCGCAATCTGCCCGGCATAGCCGATGGCGATATCAACGTTCTCGGCCCCGGCCTCTTCTTCCACGATCTCCAGAATCTTGACGCCCATGGCCCGCGAGATCTCAAAGTTGCTGCCGCGCGGCGGCCGATAGCGGAGCACAAAATCGCGCGAGTTGATTTGCGGAAAGAGCTCGGTGCCGGTGTGCCGGCCAAAGAGCCACAACACCAGTCCGCAGGCCACGACGTACAGCGGCACAACCAGGCGACGATGGTTGACCGTGGCGCCCACGCAGTGCTCAAACCCCGCGCGAAACCGACCAAAGAACCCCTCCTCTTCGCCCGCGTGAGTGCGGTGCTTGAGAATCCACACGCACACAATGGGCACCAGCGTGCTCGACAAGACGTACGACGAAATCATGGCGAATCCCACGGCCAGCGCCAGCGGCATGAACAACGCCCGCATCGGATCGACCATGATGAACGCCGGGATGAAGACGCTCAGAATGCACAACATTGCCAACAGCCGGGGCACGGCCGTTTGCAAGCTGCCGCGCTCCACCGCCCGCGCCAACCCGTGGTGACGCCCCATCTGCACGTGAATGTTCTCGATTGACACCGTGGCTTCGTCGACGAGCATGCCGATCGCCAGCGCCATGCCGCCCAACGACATGATGTTGATCGTGCCGCCCGACAGCCACAGTCCCGCCAGCGAGCCCATCAGTGCAAGCGGGATATTGAGCACCACGACGACCACGCTGCGCAGATCCTGCAGGAAGACCAGGATCATCAAGCCGGTCAGCACGGCGCCGATGAAGCCCTCGGTGGCGACGCTGCGGATGGCCGCGACCACGGTGGGCGATTCGTCGAACGCGTAGGAAATCTTGACGTCGGCCGGCACGGCGCTGGCGAAAATCGGCAGCGACTTTTTGATGTCCGCCACCACCGTCAACGTGGAAGCCGTGTCCTTCTTGATGATCGGCAAATAGACCGATTGTTTTCCGTTCACCAGCGCGCAGCCGTAGTTCACGTCGGTGCCGTCGCCGATCGTGGCCACGTCGCGCACGTACACGTTGCGCCCCATCCGCAGCGGTATCTTGCCGATGTCGTCGATGTCGGCCACCAGCGCGTTCGACGGCACCATCGGCATCTGATCGCGAATGTACAGGTTGCCGGCCGGGACAATCGCATTGCCCGCCATCAGGCTCGCGACGACGTCCTGCGGCGACAGGTTGTAGGCCTGCAGCTTCTGTGGATCGACGTTCACCAGAATGCTGCGCACGTTGGGGCCGAACGGCGAGACGGCCACCGTGCCCGGCACGTTTTGCTGCACCAGCGGACGGATGACGTTTTGCGCATAGTCGGCCACCAGGCCCAAGGGCGTCGTCGTGCTCTCCAGCACCAGGTAGCCGACCGGCACGCTCCCCTCGTCCATCCGCATGACCATGGGCGGCAGCGTGCCCGGTGGCATGCGCGACATGGCCCGATTGGCCATCGCCACGACCGCGGCCTCGGCGACGCCCATGTCGGTGCCCGGAAAGAACGACAACTTTACCAGCGCCACTTGCTGAATGCTGTGCGACTTGATTTCCCGCACGCCGTCGACGTACTGAAACATCAACTCAAACTGGTTGACGATCAGGCCCTCCATCTGGTCCGGGCTCATGCCGCCGTACTGCAGGAACACGTAGATCCGCGGCTCGTTGAGCGAGGGAAAGATGTCCACTCGCATCCGCTGGAGGGCCAGCAGACCGCCGCCGACCAACCCCACCACCAACATCAGGGTGGTCACGGGGTGCTTCATCGCGAACCAGGTCGGGTTCATTGCAGAGTGCCGGAGGGAAGGGGCAGGGCGGGATGCTAGCAGGGCTGCTTAGCAACCGTAGGAGTCAATTGTCAGGGTGTCAATCTGGCGGACGCCGGCAATCTGTTGTGGGTGTGGAACTCTGACGCCTGAGCAATTCGTAGCGGTTGTAGTAATTGGTGCAGCCTGCCGTTGAGGGGTCCGATATGACCGATACCGCCGCAATGCGCTCTTCAAAAACGCTTGCGTGCACCGTCGTTTCGCGGGTGTTCGTTGATGGCAGAGAGAAGCGGGGCCGCTGCCCGACTCATCTGGCACGCTCAGCGTGTCATCGCACTGCGCTCGCGGTACGCGCGGCCATCTGCCGCTATCGTCGTGCTGGCGATGTGCCTTGCGGCCCTCGTGAGCGGCCCCGCGAGTGCACAACTACTGCCGTCGCCTCGCGGTGGGCCCATGTTGGAGCGGTTGCCGCCCCTGACGGAAACGCCCGAGCCCATTGCCGCGCCGCAGCAGGTTCCCGACGCGGCGCACAATCCATCGTTCTCCATGCATCTCGACGGCGCCGTACTGACGGGCGCGGAGTTGACCAGCCCGGTCGTGCAACCAGCGCTACCGCCGCCGGAGCCGGAGGCGACCGACCGGCCCTTGCCCATCAATTTGCCGACGGCGCTGCGGTTGTCCGACGCGCGGCCGCTGCTGGTCGCGGCGGCCCAGGCTCGCATTCAGATCGCCGCGGCCCAGTTGGAGAAGGCCGGCGTGTTGTGGCTGCCCAACGTCAATTTGGGAACGGCCTATATTGCGCACGCCGGCGGCAATCAAACGCTGACCGGCAACCTGATCACCAACAGCACCGACTTTCTCTATGCCGGCGGAAGTTTGGAGTTCCGCATCGCCACCACCGACGCGATCTTTGAGCCGCTGGCCGCGCGGCAGGAGTTGCGCGCGCGCGAAGTCTCGCTCCAAACCGCGCGCAACGAGGCACTGCTGGCCACGGCGGATGCTTATTTCACGGTGCAGCAGGCGCGCGGCTCGTATGCCGCCATGCTCGATGCCACGGCTAAAGCCGCCGACCTGGTCAGACGCGTCGAAGCACTCTCTCGCGGGCTGGCCGCGAAAGACGAAGTCTATCGAGCGCGCACGTTGCTCGCCGAGCTGCAGCAGGCAACCGCCGTTGCTCAACAGCAATGGCGCGTGGCCAGCGCGCGCCTGACGCAGGTGTTGCGGCTGAATCCCGAGGCGGTGGTCGTTCCGCTCGAGCCCGACCACTTGCAGGTAGGCCTGATCAGCACCGTCGCGACGGTCGACGAGCTCATTCCCGTCGGCCTGACGAACCGGCCCGAGCTGGCCGCCCACCAGGCCGTGGTGCAGGCCACGCTGGCGCGGCTGCGGCAGGAAAAAATGCGGCCGCTCATTCCCAGTATCCTCATCACCGGCAACGGCACTCCCGACTTCTTGTACCAGGGCGGAATCTTCGGCACCGGGGGCGGCGGCCTCGACCAATGGGCCGGCCGCGCGGATGTCAGCGCGCAAGTCGTGTGGAAGGTCGAGAACCTGGGCTTTGGCAACCAGGCCCGCATCCGCGAGCGGCGCGGACAAGTCGAGCTGGCAACTGTGGAGCTGTTCAACGTGCAGGATCGCGTTGCCGCCGAAGTCACCCAGGCCAGGGCCGACGCCATCTCTGCCACGCTGCGCGTCGGACAAGCGGAACAAGGGCTCAAGGAAGGACTGGCATCCTTCACCGGCAACCTGCGCGGACTGGGCCAGACTACGCGCTTCGGTGATTTGTTGACCCTGGTCAACCGGCCGCAGGAAGTCGTCGCCTCGCTGACCCAATTGCAGCAGGCATACCTGAACTATTATCGCACGATCGCCGACTTCAATCGCTCGCAGTTTCGACTGTTCTACGCCATGGGCTTCCCGGCGAAGATCCTTGCCTGCGAGCGCCCGCCCGGCGTGCCGCAACCGATCGACACCTTACGGCCCGGCTATTTGCCGCGTGTCGCCGCTCCGCCTCCGTGTGCGAACTGCCCGCCCTGAAGCTTGAGAAAGGACGACTCCTCAGTGCTTCCGGTACGTCGAGGGTTAACGGCGCAGGGTGCCACTAAGTGGCTCGCAGCGACAGCAGTGCTGAAATCAGCGCGCCGCGGCGCGCCGCTTACTGCGACGTCACGGCGATGAGCTCCAGCAAGCTCACCAGGTCCGAGTTGGTCACTTCGACAAACTCGCCGCCGCTGAGAAAGTCGCCGTCGCCCAGATTGTGCGACCAACGCAGATCCACGACGACGGCCAGCGAAGTTCCGTCTGACGCGTCGCAGGTCAACAGCACCAGCGAACTCGGCAACGGCCCGTGATGCGCAACACCCACGCCCCGAACCGACAAATCGCGAACCTGGGCCTCGGTGGTGGTGCCGCGAACGAGGAACTTTCCTTCCCGGTCGCGACGGAGCGGCGTGATCATCACCGGTCGGGCATAGGCGGCCAGGCAGCCGGCACGCGTCTGGTCAGATTCCGGCGGCCGTTCCAGAAACTCCTGGCACAGCCGCGACACCGTAGTCCGCAATGACGGCGACGGTTCGAACTGGCTGACCACCGCCTCCATGCGACGCTCCAGCGTCGATCGCTTCGCGTCCTCGAGTGCTTGTCGGCGCCGCGCGGTCCGCATCTTGGCAACCACGCTCAGCCCCACGGCAGATGCCAGGCCGAACGCGCCCATCTGCGCCCACAGGGGTCGCCACTCGGGATCGAGTGCCGAGCCTGTGGCCGCCGCCAACAAGCACACACTCAACCAGGCAATCAAATGCGTGATGGAGCCGCCTCGCGGATCTTGGCCGTGGTCGTCGCCCATGGGAACTCCGTGCTCGGCGCCTCGCTGCGCGCCAGCGCGCCGAGACGCTTCCGATAGCCATGCGGGACGGAGGTGCACGTTCGCACGTGCATCGGTAATCGTTCGTCCAAGAATGCGCCCTCCGACTGCCTGCCGCCCCGCGCTGCAGACTTTCGAATACGCGCCGCAACGAAATCGGCCGTCCTTCGCAACCCCGACTTGTGGCGGGAACCCTGCGATGCCGTTGTGTTTACGTACCTTATTCTGGCAGGCAGTCAACCAACTCACCCCAGTTGGTGCGGGGAATGCCTTTCCTGCGTATGGTCGGACTTGTAGCGATCTTGTCAGGCCCCCCAAAAGCTCGCGAGAAAGCTCGTTTCTCGGGGCAGCAGCCAGACCGTCGCGCGATCGCCTGACGGCACGATATTCCCGATTCGGCCCTCGACGTGGGCCTTGCTGAGCAGCGGTGATACCGCTCTCGCAAGGTGGCGATTTCGTCACCGCCGCCGCTCGCCAGGATGCTCGCAGTCGGCATGGCAGGCCGGTCCCACTGGGCCGGTGGGCGCTCGGCCAAGCCTGTGTTAGATTCGGTTCCGGCCATGGTCTCCATCGCCACGCCAGGTCACTTGCTCCCTTGACGTATACTTCCCCAGTCAGCGCCGGCCCACACGGTCTCCGCCCCGTTTGCGGCAGCGGACGCTCTACAGGAAACGCCGCTCTGCAGTTGCTGCGCTCGTCGGTCTCGCCGCCCGTTCCGCTGCGCTTTTTCACTCGTCGCGCCCCATCGTGAACTCGAATCATCGCAAACCCAGTGGCTCCGGACGAACCGCCGTTCGCCGCTCTGGCAAGGAGCCCGCTTGGGCCCATCTTGCCGACGAAGAGTTGCTGAACTGGCGGATTTGCGATCTGGGATTGGAAATCGAAGGCACGGTGCTGCAAGAGCGCATCGAGCGCTTGTGCGACGAGCTGCAGTATCGCGGCCTGCGGTTTCGACCGCATTTCTGGCTGTCCGACGAGTGGTTCTCGCCGGACGGCGTTCCCGGCGTCGCCATTCCGTTCGCGCTCGCGCATCCGCGTCTGGCGGCCCTGGAGCGCAAGTTGCTGTTGGAAGTCGAAGGCGGCACCGAAGACTGGTGCTTGCGCATTCTGCGGCACGAGGCGGGACACGCCGTCGACACCGCTTATCGCCTGCACCGCCGTTTGCGTTACCGCAAGATATTCGGCAAGTACACGGCGCCGTATCCCGACTACTACCATCCCAAGCCGTACAGCAAAAACTACGTGCTGCACCTGGAGCCGTCTTACGCGCAGGCGCATCCGGCCGAAGATTTCGCCGAGACGTTCGCCGTCTGGCTGAAACCGCGCTCCACCTGGCGCTCGACCTATGACGGCTGGCCCGCCATCAAAAAGCTGGAGTACGTCGCCGCTTTGATGCAGGAAATCCGTGGCGTCCGGCCACCGGTCAACTCGCGCGAGCAGATCGATCCGCTGCGCAAGCTGCGCAAAACTTTACGCGAACATTACGATCGCAAGCGCGATCAGTATGGCATCAATTTGCCAAATCTCTACGATCAACATTTACGCAAGCTGTTTTCCGACGCGCCGGAGCATTCCGGCCAGCCTTCCGCCGCTGCCTTCTTGCGCCGCAATCGGACCGAATTGCGAAAAACCGTGGCGCATTGGACCGGCGAATACCAGTACATTATTGACCAGGTGTTGGAGGAAATGATCGATCGCTGCCGCGAATTGAACTTGCGGCTCGATCGCCCCGTCGAACAGGCGCAGCGCGACGCGCTGGCCCTGGTCACGGTGCAAACCATGAACTACATCCACGGCGGACACCACCGGGTAGCTCTGTGAGCAAATCCAGGCGTCAACGGCGCGAGTTCAAGAAACTGCGCGTGCTCGTGCTCGTGCACGAAGATCTCGTGCCGCCCGAGACCCTGGAGGGCCACACTGAAAAAGAAATCGCCGAATGGAAGTGCGAGTTCGACGTCGTCGCCACGCTCAAAAGCATGGGCCACGACGTGCGGCCGCTGGGCGTGTGGGACGACCTCGGCAAGATCCGCAAGGAAATCGACGAGTGGAAGCCCCACGTGGCCTTCAACCTGCTCGAAGAATTTCACGGCATCGCCGTCTACGACCAGCACGTGGTCAGCTATCTCGAGCTCTTGCGCCAGCCCTATACCGGCTGTAATCCGCGCGGTCTGCTGCTGGCGCACGACAAAGCGCTGTGCAAACAAATCCTCACGTATCACCGCATTCTGACGCCCAAGTTCGCCGTCTACCCCATGAAGCGCGCGGTCAAACCGGTCAAGCGCCTCACGTATCCGCTGGTGGTCAAAAGCGTGAGCGAAGAGGCCTCGCTGGGTATTTCGCAGGCCTCGATCGTCACCAGCGACGACAAGCTGAAGGACCGCGTCGCGTTCGTGCACGATCACGTGCAGAGCGACGCGCTGGTCGAGGAGTATATCGAGGGGCGCGAGCTCTACGTCAGCATCCTCGGCAATCAGCGGCTCGTGAGCTTTCCCATTTGGGAGCTGGAATTCACCAAAAGCGGCGACAAGGTCCCCCTCATCGCCACGGCCAAGGTGAAATGGGACGTCGAATACCAGGAAAAGCTGGGCGTGAAGACCGGTCGGGCCAAAGACCTGCCCGATGGCGCCGCGGCCATCGTCAAACAGTGCGTGCGCACGTATCGCGCCTTGCACTTGACCGGCTATGCGCGCATCGACCTGCGGCTGGCCGCAGACGGCCGGGCCTACGTGCTCGAAGCCAATCCCAACCCCAACCTGTCCTTCGGCGAAGATTTCGCCGAGAGTGCCGCCGCTGCCGGCATCAAGTACGACGAGCTGCTGCACCGCATCCTCACGCTGTCCCGCAGCTACAAGGCCGCCTGGCAGACGGAGGCGTGAGGGAGCCGAGAACTCCTCGGTGGCGAGAATACACAAGAGCCCGAAGCGCGAGCGAGGGCAGTGTAGCCTGCGCGAGTGGTCGGTTCGCCCTCGCTCGCGCTTCGGGCTAGTGGATCTCGCGAGTCGCAAGTTCTGTTGCAAAATTGAAGATGCTATTTGTTTCCATATTCTTCTGGGTCCTGCTCTCCTTCAGCCGTGACGAATTGGGCTTCAAAGGCACCATGTTGGCAATCGCGGCATGGGTGGGACTGCTGGCGGGATATGCGTTAACTTCCACGCCGATGCTGTTCATGTCTGCCGTGGCAGTTGTTGATGCAGCCCTGGTTGTGATCGCATTTCGTGGCGACCTCAGGATTCGGTGACGCCTCGCGGCGCAACACACAATCGACCCGCCGCTAAGGGGCCACCAGTTGAACACCCACGCCCCCTTGCCCGATAATGGCACCAGCGCACGAAATCGCTTGGCGCGCATCCCTACCCCACGGGCAACTCGCTGACGACGCACGAGGCTTCCAATGCAATTCATCATGGTGGGCGGATTTCTGGGAGCCGGCAAAACCACGACCATCGGCGCGCTGGCGCGGCGCTTCGCACGCCACGGACAAAAAGTCGGCATCGTCACCAACGATCAGGCCACCGATCTGGTCGATACCCACGCGCTCCGCTCGCAAGGACACACCGTGGGCGAAGTCGCCGGCGCCTGCTTCTGCTGCAATTTCAACGAGCTCATGACCACGGTGGGCAATCTGGAGCAATCGGCCCGGCCCGACGTGATCCTGGCCGAGCCGGTGGGAAGTTGCACGGATCTCGTGGCCACCGTTGTGCAACCTTTGGCGCAGCTCTATCCCGGCCGCTTCGATATTGCGCCGTACGGCGTGATCCTCAAGCCCAGTCACGGCCTGCGCATCCTCAAGCCGAACGAGCGCTCCGGCTTTTCGCCCAAGGCGGCCTATATCTTCCGCAAGCAGCTGGAAGAAGCCGACGTCATCCTCATCAATCGCATCGACGAGCTTGAGCCGGCGCAAACCGACGAGCTCAGCGCACTATTGTCCGCGGCATATCCGCAGACGCCGCAACGGCGCATTTCGGCCAAGACCGAGCAGGGCCTCGACCACCTTGTCGAGTTCTTGCATCAGCGGGGACCGTTCGGCCGCCGCGTCCTGGAGCTCGACTACGACACCTACGCCGAGGGCGAGGCCGAGCTGGGCTGGCTCAATGCCAGCTTGCAGGTTCGCGCCGCCGCGCCGGTCGCGCTGGACGCGCTGTTGATCGAAATTGTCGGCCGCCTGGCCACGGCCCTCGACGCGCTCCACGCAGAAACGGCCCACCTCAAAGTCATCGGCCTGGCCGACGATACTTTCGGCGTGGCCAATCTGGTGAGCAGCGAGTCGCGGCCCGAGCTGTCGTTGCCCTCGCAAACTGCGGTTCGCGCGGCCGACGTGATTGTGAATGCCCGGGTGGCGCTCGATCCGGCGCGGCTGGAAGCGACCGTTCGCCGCGAAGTGGCCGCCGCCTGCCGCGCCCTGTCCGTCGAAGCCACCTGGAAACTCGTGCAGAGCTTTCGGCCGGGCCGTCCCGTGCCGACGCATCGCATGGCGGCCGTCTGACGGAGCGACGTGTCGTATTGTCCTTGTCTCGGGTGCCACGGCTTGCTTGTCAAGCAGTGTTAACGGTCGAACTCAGGGTGGCACGGGCATCTTGCCCGACAGATCAAGCATTGACGAAGCGCCAGTGCCAACCGAATGGTGCGATTCGGCGCTGGTATTGATAGTGTGACACCCGGACGACTCTCGGCATGCCGATTCGACTCTCTAACCTGCGTGCCGGCATCGACGAGCCGGAACGGGCGCTGACCGAGCGGGCCGCCCGCGCGCTCGACGTGCCGCCGACCGACATCGAGCGCTTTCGAATTCTGCGCAAGAGTCTCGACCTGCGCGACAAGTCGGACGTGGCATTCGTCTACTCGCTGGAAGTTGCCTTGCCCGGCCAGGAGCCCGCGGTGCTGCGCCGCGCATCGCGCCGCAGCGGTCCCGTGAAGGCCGAGCTGTTTGCTGAGCCGCCTTTCGAAATGCCGCGCCCCGGCCAGGAGCCGCTGGCCGAGCGGCCGCTGATCGTCGGCTCCGGTCCGGCCGGCGCCTTCGCGGCCTATTTCCTCGCCGAGCACGGCTATCGGCCCATCGTGCTCGAGCGCGGCCGCGCCGTGCGCGAGCGCATTGCCGAGATGCGCGCCTTCGACGCCGGCGGCCCGCACGATCCCGAAAACAACTACTTGTTCGGCGAAGGCGGAGCCGGCACCTTTAGCGACGGCAAGCTCACCTGCCGCAACACGGGCCCCGACGTGCGCCGCGTGCTGGCCCTGTTCGCCGAGTGCAAGGGCACCGAGTCGGTGCTCTACGATCATCGCCCGCACCTGGGCAGCAATCGACTGCCGGCCGTGGTCAAAGAGCTGCGCCGCCGCATCATCGCCTGGGGTGGCGAGTTTCAGTTTGATTGCCGGCTCGACGACCTGGACCTGGCCGGCGGGCAGGTGCGGGGAGCCGTCACTTCTTCCGGCCGCCTCCCCGCCAGCGTGCTCGTGCTGGCCATCGGCCACAGCGCGCGCGACACGTATGAAATGCTGTTTCGCCGCGGCGTGCCCATCGTGCCCAAGCCGTTTCAAATCGGCCTGCGCATCGAGCAACCGCAGCAGCAAGTGAACCGCGTGCAATACGGCGCCGCGCACCTGGAAGAGAAGCTCGGCGCCGCCGACTACACCCTCATCGCCCGCGGGCCGACCAACGTCTTCACGTTCTGCATGTGCGCCGGCGGCTATGTCATGCCGGCCGTCTCCGAGTCTGAGCACTTCACCACCAACGGCATGAGCCTCTCGCGGCGCGATTCCGATTTCGCCAACAGCGGATTGATGATCACGCTGGAACCGGAACAATTCGGCTCGCCGCACGCGCTGGCGGGCGTCATGCTCCAGCGGCGCTACGAGCGCCGGGCCTACGAGGCCGGCCGCGGCCAGTTTCTCTGCCCTATTCAAACACCGCTCGACTACCTCGCGCGGCGCCTGAGCCACGGCCACCTGGAATCGAGCTATCCCCGCGGCACAATTGCCGTGCAACTGGCCGAGCTGGTGCCGCCGCAAGTCGTCGCGGCCATGGATCGGGCGTTGCCGCTGTTAGACCGTCGCTGGCGGGGCGAGTTCCTGCGCAATGCCACGCTCGTGGGCCCGGAATCACGCGGCAGCTCGCCGGTGCGCTTCCCGCGCGATGCGGCCACACTGGAAAGCGTCGGGATCCGCGGGCTGTACCCGGTGGGCGAGGGCGCCGGTTATGCCGGCGGCATCGTCAGCGCCGCGCTCGACGGCCTGCGCGCCGCCAAGGCGATCATCCGGCGTTACGCACCGCTGGAACGTCGATAGGCATGGTCGCCGGATCCACCACTTGCACTTCGTTGGCCACGCGCTCCACGCCTTGCACGCGCGACACAATGGCTTCCGCCAGCACGCGCAACTGCCCGTACGGAACCCGGCCCGACACGGTCAGCACCCCCGCCTGAAAGCGGCAGCGCAAGCCTTTGAGAAAGAAATAAGGGCTATTGTGCAATCGCTGTTCGGCCAGAACTGCAATGGCCATCGCGGCCGATTCTGGCACAATCGAGAGAGTGTGATTCATGGTGGCGGGCAAATGGCTCGGCAAGGCAATCCGGCACCGAGCGGCAGGCAAACCGTTCCGGCGGAACCAGCGAGTTGTTTGATCCACCGTCGCGGCGGTCACCGGGGTTCCCGCTGCGACGATTCAATGGTCTATCGACCGAAACGCCCTAAAAATCCATAAGGACGCCCGCTTGCACGCCCGCCACGCGACGCAAGCCTAGGCGCCCCAAGTTGTTTTCGCTCGCGCGTCTGCTACGATGAAACTGGATCGGGTACATATCATAGAGAGCTGTCTCGTAGCAACATCGCTTCGCTCGCCGTTGCTAGCGTCGCAAACCATCGCTCGTCCGCGCTTGCGGCCGCTTGGCGCGGGACGCCCGGTCTCCCCGGAGTATGCTCTTGGCGACTACTGAACCCATCAAAGCCTCTTCGCTCGGCGATCGCGTCCGTTCGTTGCGGCTGCCTGCCGAACCCGAACCGCGTGCTATTCCCTTGAAAGGTGACTTGTGCCCGCGTACGACGTCATCGTGCTGGGAGTGGGCGGCGTCGGCAGCGCGGCGCTGATGCATCTCGCGCGGCGTGGCGTGCGGGCGCTGGGCATCGATCGCTTTCCGCCCGGACACGACCGCGGCAGCTCCCACGGCCAGACGCGGCTCATCCGCCAGGCCTACTTTGAGCATCCTGACTACGTGCCTCTGGTGCGCCGGGCGTTCGACCTCTGGGAAGATCTCGAGCGCGCCAGCGGCCAGTCGCTCTATCGCCAGGTCGGACTGCTCCAGGTAGGGCCGGCCGGCGGCCACGTCCTGCGGGGCGTGCGCGAGAGTGCCCGGCAGCACGGTCTGGAAATCGAGAACCTTTCGGCCCGCGATTGTGCGGCCCGTTTTCCCAGCTTCACGGTGCTCGACGAGCACGAGGCTGCCTTCGAGCGCCGCGCCGGCTATTTGCTGGTCGAACCGTGCGTGCAAGCGCATGCCCGCGAGGCCGAGCGTCTGGGCGCTGAGCTCCGCCTGAGCGAAACAATCCGCGCGTGGCGCGCCGACGCCTCGGGCTGCACCGTCGAAACGGACCACGCCCATTACGTGGCCGGCAAGCTGGTCATCGCGGCCGGCGCTTGGGCCGGTCAGCTCCTGGCCGATCTCGGCACTCCGTTCGAGGTCCGCCGCAAGCCGCTCTTCTGGTTCCGCACGCGCGACGACTCGTACGCCGCCGACAACGGCTGCCCCGGCTACTTCTACGAGCTGCCCGAGGGTTGCTTTTACGGCTTTCCTCAGATTGACGCCGGCGGAATCAAAGTCGCCGAACACACCGGCGGGGCGGTTGTGCCCGACCCGCTCACGGTGAATCGCGATCTCGACCCGCACGAGCAGCAGCGCGTGGCCCACTTCGTGAGCCACTTCCTGCCGCGCGCGTCGACACATTGCACAGACCACGCCGTCTGCCTGTATACCATGACGCCCGACGAGCATTTTGTCGTCGACCGCCATCCTGATCATCCGCAGGTCGCCTTCGCCGCCGGCCTTTCCGGCCACGGCTTCAAGTTTACGCCGGTCCTCGGCGAAGCCCTGGCCGACCTGGCGCTCAACGGCGCCACGGATCTCCCAATTGGCTTCCTCTCGGCCAGTCGCCCTGGGCTGAGAACCGCGGCGACCGCCCGATGAGAAAACCTCGACAAATGCCCGCAAATTTTGACAATTCTGCCCAATCCAAGCATACTGGCTATATTGACCCGTCGTGATGTGGGCTCCAGGTCTCTCGGCAATCGTTGCCGTCTCCCCGACCGCCCTCGGACCCGCACTGGAACCATCGCTCGCGGCATTCTGAGCCGTGCACCTATGCGCCAATTCGTCTCTCCACGTCGCTCGTTCCATGGAGCCGTTCTGGTGGTCGTGACCGCCACCATGTCAGCGACGCGAACCGCTTCGTTGCCGGCGGCGGACAGTGCGGCCGATTCAGTCGCCACCAAAACAACCGCCGGCGAAACGGCGACTTCGGCAACCACGAAGATTCCCGCGGCCGCTCCCGACGCGGCGCCATCGACCGACACAACCCCGCCGGCACCGCCGACCGCAAAAAACCGCTTCGCCATCCCCGACCCGGCGCTCGAGCTGACCGATCCGCGCACCTACCGGCTGCGCGTGCTCATCCGCATCGACGCTCCAGAGGCGCCGGTCAAGGGCGTGGTGGCCACCGGCCCCATTCCCATGGACTGGCCTGAGCAGCGCGTGCGCCTGCTGAGCCAGAAGCTGAGCCCGGGCAGCCGCGTGAGCGAGCAGATCCTCAAAGGCCAGGCCGCGCTCTTGAAGTTTCAGGTGGCCAACGTTCCCAAGGGCGGCTCCGCCTCCGTCGAGCGGTTGTATGAAATCACGCGCTACCGCACGAAGTTTTCGCTCCCCGGTGAAGACCTGGAGATGCCGCGCGGCGCCCCGCCCGAAATGAAAGAGCAGCTCGCCGGCACGCCGCCGGGCGTCGACTTGGACAATCCCAAGATGATCGAGCTGGCCGAGACGTTGCACCGCTCCGCCGCCAACGCTGGCCCGTGGGAAGTGGCCAAGGCATTCTGGAGCTGGACGCGCGACAATGTAAAATTCGAGAATGGTGATTTTCGCGGCGCAATGCACGCCATCGACAATCATTGCGGTGACTGCGAAGAGATGTCGGCCCTGTTCGTCGGCATGTGTCGGCTGAACAACATCCCGGCCCGCACCGTGTGGGTCGAGGGGCACGACTATCCCGAGTTCTACCTGATGGACAAGCAGGGCAAGGGCCATTGGATTCCGGCGCAAGTGCTGGGCCCGCCCTGGTTCGGCGAGATGGCCGAGTATCGACCTATCCTGCAAAAGGGAGATCGCTTTTACGATCCGCTGGCCAAGACCTACGTCCGCTACGTGCCGCAAACGGTCCGCGGCGCGCACGCCAACGTCAAACCCAAGGTGCAGTTCCTCCACCAGATCCTCACCGACACGGACATCAACAGCCCGACCTACAACAACGCCAGCTCGCGCGACCGACAAAAATAGCCGCATATCTGGTGCGGCGTGGGGCGCCTCTGGCGTCTCGCCAATGCTTGGCACGCACGGGCACCAACCCTGATCGACGTTAATGATTCTGGTGCCACTGGCGTCTCGCCAGTGCTTTGTCGTTCCACAGGTAAATTCACGGCTGCCAGATTTGAAACTAAGACTGTCAATTTGGATCGGGCTAGTGGTTGCCGCGGCTCCGCCTGGCGGCGAACGAACACTCCGCGCCGTTGAGCCCGCCACGGCCGCCTCGCCAACGGCACCTGCGAAACCCACCCCTACCGCGGCCCCCGCTGGGCCCAACTTCGAAGCGCAGCTCATCGAGCGCCGTGCCGCGCGCCTCCGAGACCTTCCGGCCCCGCCGCAGCCGCCCAAAGTCGACGCGCCGACGATCAATCCCATCGACGCCTTCATTGCGGCCCGCTGGTCGCAAGCACCCGCCGGCCCTGCGCCGCAGTTGTGCGACAAGGCCACGTTCATGCGCCGCGTTTATCTCGACGTCGTAGGCCACATTCCCAGCGTCCTCGAAGCCAATCGCTTCCTGGCCGGCCGCGACAGTCACCAGCGCCGCGAACAACTGGTCGATTCGCTGCTGGCCCGCAGTGCGGACTACGCGGCCCATTGGACCGTCTTCTGGGAGGACGCGCTGGCCAGCCAAAGCGTGCTCTCGCAGGGGGGCATTCTCACGCACGGCGACTATCGGCAGTGGCTGCTCACGAGTTTCGAGCAGAACCGCCCGTACGACGTCATGGTGGCCGAGCTCATCGATCCCGGCATGCCGCGCCGCAAAGGCCCCGAGGCCAAGGAAGTGCTCGGCACCACGTTCGCCATCGAGTACGTGCGCAACGAAGATCACACGGCCACGCTGCAAACAGCGTCGAACGTCGGCCAGGTGTTCCTCGGCACGAGCATGAAGTGCGCCAGTTGTCACGACCATTTCGAAAACGACGAGTGGCCGCAGGACCGCTTCCTGGCGTTCGCAGGACTGTTCGCCGCGCACGACCTGGAGCGCATCCGCTGCGAGCTGAAAGGCGGACACGTGGTGCCCGCGCGGTTCCCGTTCGACGTGCCGGGCACAACCGCCGCCGTGCCGCAAGACGTCAACGAGCGGCTGCACCTGGCCGCGCAACTGGTCACCGACCCGGCCAATCCGCGCTTCGCCCGGGCGATCGTCAATCGCCTGTGGAAGCGCTACCTTGGCCTGGGGTTGTTCGAGCCGGCCGACGATTTTCGGCTCGACACTCCGGCCAGCCACCCGGAGCTGCTCGACTGGCTGGCGCACGACTTCCTCGCCCACGGCTGCGATCTGCAGCACACCATCCGCTTGATTCTCACCAGCCGCACGTATCAGCTGCGCTACGATGCGGCGTTGGAAGATCATTGGGACGTCAGCCAGCCGAAAGCGCCGCGCTATTTCCGCTCGCCCACGTTGCGGCGACTCACGGCCGAACAGTTTCTCGACAGCGTGCGCGTAGCGGCCGCCGGCGAGTTGGCGCCGAACGAACGGGCCTTTCTCGACGCGCGCTCCACCGCGCTCGCCCGGGCCTTGGGTCGTCCGGCTTCGCGCAACGAAATCAGCACCGGTCGGCCCGACGACGTGGCCGTCGTGCAATCCCTGGAATTGCTCAATGGCGGCGAGCTGGCAGAGCTGATCGGCAGCGGCACGGCCCTGGTCGACGGCGCAGCGCGGCAAGATCCCAGGCGCCTGGTCGATCGACTCTATCGCGCCGCGCTGAGCCGGCCGGCCTCCGTCACCGAAAAGAACCTGGGCCGCGCCTATCTGCAAGCCTCCGAGGCGCCCGAGGACGGCCTGCGCGATATGTTCTGGGCCTTGGTCTGCGGGCCGGAGTTTCAGTACGTGAAGTGAGGCTACAGGCTACAGGCTACAGGCTGGAGGCTGGAGGCAAGGACGAAGAGAAGAACGAGGAACGAAGAGACGAAGAGAGATGAGCATGGATCGGCGGGAGTTTGTCGTGCGTTCGGTGACCGGATCCGGGGCGCTCGCGCTGCCGGGCGCTTGGAGTGCGCTGGGCGCGAACACCGCGCTCGCCGCTGACGCCGCGCCGCCACAGCTGCTGCCGCGCAAGGCCGACTCTGTCATCTTCATCTGGCTCCCCGGTGGCATCGCGCAAAACGATACCTGGGATCCCAAGCGCTTCACGCCCTTCGAGCCCAACATGAAGGGCAGCGAGATGTTGGGCACGTGCGAATCGATCCCCACCTCGGTCGACGGGCTGCGCTTTGGCGCCGGCCTGGAAAACATGGCCGCGGTCATGCACCACGGCACCGTGCTGCGCAGCCTGACCAACGCCACCAGGTTCGGCGCCGTGCACCTCAAGGCCCAGCACTACATGATGACGGGCCACCTGTTTCCGGTGGGGCTCAAGGCGCCGAGCATGGGCGCGGTCGTCGCCCGCACCCTCGGTGCGCGCGCCGAGAACGTGCCCCCGTACATCTACATCGGCCGCGACGTCGACACGAGTGACAGCGAAAAGCAGTTCATCAGCGAATACATCGGCCCGGGCTTCTATGGAGTGAAGTACGCGCCGTTCATGATTCCCGATCCCACCACCGGACTGGCCACGCTCAGCGCCGCCGCGGGCATGACCACCGAGCGGCTCGACCGCCGGCTGGCGTATTTGCAAAGCGCAAGCAAGCTGACCGACGAGCGCTTGCGCAGCGCTGCCAAGGCCGCCGACTATCTGAACATGATGACCCAGGCCCGCGCCATGATGGACTCGCCGGTCAAGCGGGCCTTCGACTACGCCCAGGACGAGAAGCCCGCGACGCTGGCTGCCTACGAGCCGCAAATCGCCGAGGGCGACGTGCTCGACAAGACCTACTACTACGGCAAACGCTTCGGTCACGGGCTGCTCTTGGCCCGGCGGCTGGTCGAAGCCGGCGCGCGGTTCGTGCAGGTCGAATATCAATACGGCCCGTTCAAAGGCTTCGACATGCACGAGGACGGCCAGGAGCGCATGGTGGAGATGAAACGCCAGATCGACGGGCCCATCGGCCAGTTGGTGCGCGACCTGGCGGATCGCGGACTGCTCGAGCGCACGCTCGTGATCGTGGCCACCGAGTTCGGCCGCACGATCGCCAATCAGCCCAAGGCGGGCGTCGAGCCCGTGGGCTTCGCCGAGCAGCAGTCGGGCGAAGATCTGGTGATCGAAGAGAAAAAAATGTACGGCTTCCACGGCCACTTCTCCAGCGGCAACGCGCTACTGTTCTTCGGCGGCGGCTTTAAGCCGGGGCTGGTGTACGGCCGCACGGCCGACCGGCATCCCATGCTGCCCATCGAGAATCCCGTCTGCCTGGAAGACACGCACGCCACGATCTACAAGGCCCTGGGCATTCCGGCCGACAAGTCCTACGTGACCGAAGGCCGCCCCTTCTTCGTGACCAAGGACGGCAAGGGCAAAGCGATCGACGCGCTATTGGCGTGAGGAATAGGCTGGAGGCTGGAGGCTGGAGGCTGGAGGAAGATCGATCTCGGCCGGCGTCTTGCGCCATCGTGTGCACGAATTGCCCGCGATTTCTCGCCAGATTTCCGCCTCGTTAAAGCGCGGCATGCTCTCCGGTTAGCACCCTGGAGAGCAACCATGTTCACCTCGACGGCAGTCCCGAGGACTTCTGCAGCTCGGCGCAACGGTGTCCTGCGCCGCGCTGCCGCAACGATGACAATCCCTTGGTGGCGCGGCTGGGCGCCGCTCATCGCGCTGCCCACGGCCATCCTGGCCGCCTATCCCCACAGCGCGCCGCGCTGGGTCTTGATGTGGGCCATCGCGCTAGCGCTCTACTTCGGTTGCAAGTGGCTCACCTGGCGCCGCACGTCCGTCGCCGGCATTCCGGCCTGGCGGCACGCCGCGTACTTACTCGCCTGGCCCGGCATGGACGCGCAGGCCTTTTTGAGCGCGCAGCGAACTCCGGTCAGCCGTCCGCGTTGGCCCGAGTGGTCGTTCGCCTGCGCGAAACTTCTATTGGGCATCGTGCTGCTGTTTGGCGTCGCGCGCCTCGTGCCGGCCGACTACCCGCTCGTTGCCGGCTGGGTCGGTCTGGCGGGTATCGTCTTCTTCATTCACTTTGGCGTGTTCCACTTGCTCTCTTGCGCGTGGTGTGCCGTCGGCATCGAGGCGCGCCCGTTGATGCACTGGCCGCTGGCCGCTGCGAGCCTGGCCGACTTCTGGGGCCGCCGCTGGAACACGGCCTTTCGAGATCTGGTCTATCGGTTCGCTTTTCGACCGCTGCACCGCAGGCTCAGCGTAGGTTGGGCCACGATGATCACCTTCCTGGCGAGCGGCCTGATTCACGATCTGGTGATTTCCGTGCCGGCCGGCGGCGGTTTCGGCCTGCCGACCCTGTACTTCGGCCTGCACGGCGCGGCGCTACTGGCCGAGCGCGATCGCGCCACAAGTCACGCGGGCCGCGCGTACCCTTGGCTCGGTCGCTCGACTGCCGCCTTCGTCTGCATCGCACCCGCCGCGTTGCTGTTCCATCGACCGTTCATCGAAGGGGTCGTGCTGCCCATGCTTCACGCTTGGAGGGCCTTGCCGTGAATCAATACTTGCCACGTTTGCTGTTTCTCGCCGGCCTCGGTCAACTCTCCGTGCTGGTGGCGGCCGCGCTCGTGCCGCTGCGGTTGCAGTGGCGCAGTTCGCTGCAATCGCTGCCGCGCCTGCACCGCCAGATGTACTGGGTCTATGGCGGCTACACGGCCATGTCGATCATCGCGCTGGGCCTGATCACGGCGACGAACCCGGAGGAGTTGGCCGGCGGCACGCTCTTGGCCCGCAGCTTCTGTCTGTATGCCGCGCTGTTCTGGGGCGTCCGTCTGTGCCTGGTGCCGGTGTTCGACGTCCAAGAACACCTCACCGCCTTGTGGCTCACGGCCGGCTACTGGCTGCTGGCCGTGCTGTTCGCGTGCTTTACCGTCGTGTTCACCTGGGCAGCGATTCATCCGGCGCGTTGAACGTCGATATGAGGTTTTGTGGTGCCACGCATCGCCGACGCCTTGAAGCGCCTCACGGTTTTGACAAGCCTGGCGACGTTCGGCTACATCGCAGGCTCCCTGGTACTCGGCGCCCCGTATATGCTGAACCTGCTGCTGCTTTGCCAGCTTTCGTGGATCCTGCCTTTCGTCGGAATCGGAGTTGTGCGACGCCGCTGGGTGAAATCGCTCAATCTGCCGACCTTCTTCACGTCGCTCGTGCCGAATATTTCAATGTTCACCACGCTGGCCGTTACAATCCCGCCACCATCGTTGGAAGTCTGTGTCGTGACGGCGGCGTTTTGTATTGTCCCGGGAATGATCATTTGGCCGTTCGCGTGGAACATTGCCCGCCGCGTGGAGTTCGACCGGCACCTGGCGCGGCACCGGAAACGACGAAATTGCAAGCACCGAGCAGTGTTCGGCCAACCTATCGTCCGCGATGGATAATCTATCGCACCAGCGGATCACGCCAGGATAAATCCTGACCTACGATTTCAGCAATCGAATCCATTCTTCCCTCCAGCCTTCAGCCTAAAGCCTGCTATCACCGCACCAGTTCCAGCGCGCCCCACAGGCTCGGGTCGCTGGCGAAGGGAAACTCGCTCGTCATGCTGAAGAACTGCGTGCCCAGCTCGCGATCGAAGAGCTGATAGGTGAAGCCCAGCCGCGGATGATCGGCGGGATTGAAGCCGGTCAGCGCCGCCGCCGGGACAAACAGGCTCATCACGTAGCCGTCCACGCGCTTCTCGCTGGCCACGCGGAGCATGCCGGGCCGCACCGGGTTGGCGTTCTCCCGCGCCCGCTCCACCAGCAGCTGATCGCAAACGGGCTCGTCAAAATTCCGCCCGCCGCCGCCCGGCAGAAACACAAACCGATGACAGAAGCGGCTGGCGCGATGGATGTTGTGCGTGGCCCGCGTGTCGATCCACAGTTGCAAGCCGTCGGAATCTTCCAGCTTGCTTTCGCGGCACCAATTGGGATGGCGCTTGCCCTCGACGCGCACGCTGGCCGCCAGACCGGCCTCGCTCCAGGCGACGCGAAAATCGGCAAAGGACTTCTCGCCCTCCAGCTCGCCCAGCGCCGGCAGCCGGCACGGCACAGGCAGCTCCTTGGGCGCGGCGCCACCCAGGCCGGCCTGATAGAGACAATCGGCCGCAAAGCGGAACAGAAATCGGGTGGGCAACAACGGCTCAGCCATGGCGGACAGGCTCTGTTATAGGCTATAGGCTATAGGCTGGAGGCTGGAGGAGGACGTAGAAGAGCACACCGCCTCCAGCCTCTTCATCTGCGTCCATCCCGTTCATCTGTGGATCGTCTCTGCCATCTCTGCATCCCTCCGCGCCCTGAGTGATAAATCTCCGATCACGCCCCCGCCACGGCTCGCTTGCCGGCCGTGACGCTGCCGATGTGCTCGGCCAGGAACGCCCGCAGATCGCCCCGATCGAGATCTTCTCCCGCGATGAACCGCAGCCGTAGGGAGTCGAGCCGCGCGCCGGCCGTGAACTCGCGATCGGCCCCCAGCTCGGTGATCCGTCCCAGCGCAAAGTCGCCCTTCGGCCCGCTGAGCACCAGGTCAAGTCCCGCCGAGCGTTTGGTGAAAATCGTGGCCCATGGCTCGCGTTGCTCAGGCACAAAGACGTGCACCAGCTGCTGGTTGTTCCACAAGAACTGCCCGCGCGGCGCCGCCTCTTGCAGACGATCGCACAGCTCCTCGAGCACTTCCACGTCCCAGGCCGGCGGCTTGCCGGGCGGGAAGCCCTTGCGCGCCAGGTGCCACTTCTGCCCCAGCACCTTCCACGGCATCACGTCCTCGGGCGTTTGCCGCACGCGATCTGCGAACTTGCCGAACCCGGCGATCGCCGCGTCGACAAACTTCCAGAAAGCCGGCTTGTCGATCTCCTCCAGCGTGTGCACTTGCAGTTGCACTTCCTGAAACGGCCCGCGCAGGTTCTTGCACTTCACGCGCGGCTCGTGACCGTAGACCGGCAGGTCGGGCAGATCGTTCAGCGGCTTGAGGCCCAGTTGGGCCACCAGCGTTTCGCGATTGAACGTGTTCTTGGCCACGCGGAACTTGAGCTTCAGCAGCCATTCCTCGCCCGTGATGGCGTGCATGAACCAGCCGTCCGACTTGGTGGGCGGAGCCACTTCGACCACGGTGCGCGAATTCCAGTTCGTCTCGCCGAACTTGTCCGTAGCCTGAATGCGGTCGATGACCTTTTCCAGAATGCGGCCGTCCCAGCGGCAGGGCGTGCCCTTGCGGCCCACGCGATCGACCGTGTGCCAGCGGCGGCCGTCGGCCTCCCAGGGCATGCGCGCCTCCTGGCCCACTTCGGCAATGTCGAGATCGCCGCGTCGCGTTTCTTCCGCGGCGGCAAAGTCGTGCATGCGCCGCGCAGTGTGCGGCCCGGCCGCCAGCGCTGCGGCCAGCACCTCGCCGGTGTGCGAGCGGTGCCACTCGGCATGGTCGGACACGCCGGCAGCGGCGCGCGACTTTCGCACAGCACTGCTGGACGAGCCGGCAGCGGCACCCTTGGCCGCGCGCTGGGCATGTGCGGCAATGTCTTCGGGCGTGCCGCTGGCCACCACGTAGCCGCCGCCGTCGCCCGCCTCGGGCCCCATGTCAACCAGCCAATCGGCCGTTTTGATCACGTCCAGATTGTGCTCGATCACCACGACGGTGTTGCCCAGGTCGACCAGCCGGTTCAGCACGTCGAGCAGCTTGGCAATGTCCTCGAAGTGCAAGCCAGTCGTCGGCTCGTCGAGCAGGTACAGTGTGCGCCCCGTGTCGGGCCGCGACAGCTCGGCCGCCAGCTTGACGCGCTGCGCCTCTCCGCCAGAGAGCGTGGGCGCCGCCTGGCCCAACGTCAGATAGTCGAGCCCCACGTCGCACAGGGTCTGCAGAATGCGGCGAATCTTGGGAATGTTCTCGAACAGCTTGACCGCCTTGCCGCACGACATGTCGAGCACGTCGGCGATCGACTGGCCGTGATAGGTGACCGCCAGCGTCTCGGGATTGTAGCGGCGGCCGCGGCACGTATCGCACTCAACCCACACGTCGGGCAGAAAGTGCATCTCGATGCAGATCTGGCCGTTGCCTTCGCACTCTTCGCAGCGCCCACCCGGCACGTTGAAGCTGAAGCGCCGCGGCGTGTAGCCGCGCAGCCGGGCCTCGGGCAATTGCGCGTATAGCCCGCGAATCAAATCGAACACCCCCGTGTACGTGGCCGGGTTCGACGTGGGCGTCTGCCCCAGCGGCTGCTGATCGACCCGGATCACCTTGTTGATCTGCTCGACTCCGGCAATCGCGTCGTGCTGTCCGGGCGTCGTGCCCGCGCGATGCAGCGTGCGCGCGAGCGCGCTATACAACACGTCTTCCACCAGCGAGCTCTTTCCCGAGCCGGACACGCCGGTCACCACCGTGAGCGTGCCCAGTGGAATATCCACGTTCACATTGCGCAGGTTGTTGTGCCGCGCGCCGGAAATCTTGAGCCAACCGCCGGGGGCGTCGGGCTGGCGGCTGGAGGCTGGCTGGAGAACGTCGGCCCCCTCACCCCGCCTTCCGCCTGGGGAGATGGTGCCAGACTGCTCGCTCCGCCTGCGTGTGCGTTTCTTCGACTCGCCGTTGCCGGCAGTGTCGCTCGCCGCTTGCCGCGATTGCATGCGGCGGTTGGTCGGCACGGCAATGGCCTTGCGGCCCGAGAGAAACGGCCCGGTGACAGAATCCTTGGCTTTGCCGATTCGCGCCGGCGTGCCGCGCGCCACGATCTGCCCGCCTCCTTCGCCGGCCGCCGGACCGAAGTCGAGCAACTGATCGGCCGCGGCCACCACTTCGCGATCGTGCTCCACCACCAACAGCGTGTTGCCCAGGTCGCGCAATTTAGTCAGCGCGCCCAGCAGGCGGCGATTGTCGCGCGGGTGCAAGCCGATGGTCGGCTCGTCCAGCACGTACAGCACGCCGCACAGTCCGCTGCCCACCTGGCTGGCCAGGCGAATGCGCTGCGCCTCGCCGCCGGAGAGCGTGGGCGCGCCCCGGCCGAGCGTGAGATACTCCAAGCCGACGTCGACCAGAAACTGCAAGCGGCTGCGCACTTCGCGCACCAGCTCGCCGGCAATCTTGCGCTCGCGCTCGTCGAGCTTCCAGGCCTCGAACCGCGCCAGCAGTGCATCGAGCGGCAGGCGGCACAGGTCGTCGAGCGTGCGGTCGTGCAATCGCACGGCCGAGGCGTCGTCGCGCAGCCGCGTGCCCGCGCACGTCGAGCATTCCACTTCGCCCACCAGGTGTTCCCACTTGCTGCGTAGCGCCGGCGACAGCCGCGCCGCCTCTTCCAGCGCCGGGTACAACCCCTTGAACTGAAAGCGCAGCACGGGCCGCTCGTTCTTCTTGTGCTTGCCCTCGGGATACACCTCGATCCACTGGTCGCCCGTGCCGTGAAACACGGTGCGCCGCTGCTTGGCGCCCAACTGGTCGAACGGCACGTCCAGCGGCACGCTGCACTGCGCCGAGAGCGACGCCAGCATCCAGCCAAACAGCCGCGAGTTGGCCGTCGGCCACAGGCTGACCGCGCCCTGCGCCAGCGTGAGCTTCGGATCGCGCAATAGCGCCTGCGGATTGGCGCCGGTTTGCGTGCCCAGCCCCTCGCACGCTGCGCACCAGCCGAGCGCGCTGTTGAACGAAAAGCTGTGCGGCGTGAGCCGCTCGAAGCTGCGGCCGCACCGATCGCAGGCAAAATGCTGGCTATGAATTTCCGTGCGCCACTTGGGCTCGGGCACCTCGTCTACCGGGTACGCCACGTGCAGCACGCCCTTGCCCAGGGCCAGCGCCGTCTCCACCGTCTCGGCAATCCGGCTCCGCGCGTCAGGCCGCACGTTGATGCGGTCGACCACCACTTCCACCAGGTGTTTGCGGCGGCGATCGATGGCCGGCGGCTGATCGATGGAGTGCGTCTGCCCGTCGATCCGCACGCGGATATAGCCCTGCGTGCGGATTTCGTTCCACAAGTTCTCGTACTTCTCGCCGACTTGCACTTCCAAAGGCGCCATCAGATACAGCTTCGTGCCCGCCGGCTCCGCCAGAATCTTGTCCACGATCTCATCGGCCGTCTGCGTGCCGATGGGGATATCGCAGTCCGGGCAATAGGGCGTGCCCAGCCGGGCCATCAGGATGCGCAGGTAGTCGTAAATCTCGGTGACCGTGCCCACCGTGGAGCGCGGCGTGTGCCCCATGTGCTTCTGCTCGATGGCGATGGCCGGCGACAGGCCTTCGATGTGGTCGAGCGCCGGCTTTTGCATCTGGCCGACGAACTGCCGCGCATAGGAGCTCAAGCTTTCCACATAGCGCCGCTGCCCCTCGGCATACACAGTGTCCATCGCCAGCGAGCTCTTGCCCGAGCCGCTCATGCCGCAGCAGACGGTCATCTGGTTGCGCGGAATCGAGACGTCGATGCCCTTGAGATTGTGCTGCCGCGCGCCGCGCACGCTGATCTCGGTTGCTTCGCGCACGTTGCTTTTGCGCGCCGTGCCGTGGCGCCCGCTTCTGGCCGTGCGCCGCGTGCTGGCCGCGGCCAGGTGTTTGGCCAGCGCGCGGCCCGTATACGAGGCCTTGCTCTCGGCCACCTCGGCCGGCGTGCCCACGGCAATGATTTCTCCGCCCGCGGCGCCCCCTTCCGGCCCCAGGTCGATAAGCCAGTCTGCCGTTTTGATGACGTCCAAATTATGCTCGACGACCAGCACGGTATTGCCCGCGTCGACAAAGTCGTGCAGCACCTTCAATAGCAGCTTGATGTCGGCAAAGTGCAGGCCCGTCGTCGGCTCGTCGAGCAAGTACAGCGTTTGACCGGTGCTCTTTTTTACCAGCTCGCGGGCCAGCTTGATGCGCTGCGCCTCACCGCCGGAGAGCGTGGGCGAGGGCTGGCCCAGCTTCAAATAGTCGAGCCCCACGTCGTGCAGCGTCTGCAGCTTATGGCGAATCTTGGGGATGTTCTCAAAGTGCACGAGCGCCTGCTGCACGTCCATTTCCAGCACGTCCGAGATGCTCTTGCCCTTGAAGCGCACCTGCAACGTTTCGCGGTTGAACCGATGGCCCTGACACACGGGACAGGTGACCCACACGTCGGCCAGAAAGTCCATTTCCAGCTTGTTGGAGCCGTTGCCTTCGCACGCCTCGCAGCGGCCGCCGCCCACGTTGAAGCTGAAACGGCCGGCCTTGTAGCCGCGCGTTTTCGATTCCGGCAGCCGCGTGTACAAATCGCGAATTTCGTCGAACAGCTTGATGTACGTGGCCGGATTTGAGCGCGGCGTGCGGCCGATCGGCGACTGATCGATGGCGATCAGCTTGTCCAGATGCTCGAGTCCTTCGATGGCGTCGTGCTCGCCGGGCGTGCCTTCGCCGCCGTTCAAATCGCGGCGCAGCGCCTCGACCACGATGTCGCTCACCAGCGAGCTCTTGCCCGATCCCGATACGCCCGTCACGCAGACCAGTGCGCCCAGCGGAATCTCGGCGTCGACATTCTTGAGGTTGTTGTGCCGTGCGCCCTTCACCCGCAGGAACTTGTCGCCGATGGGGCGCGGCTTTTCCGGAACGGGAATCGTCTCGGTGCCGGCCAGATATTGCCCGGTGAGACTGCGCGGCACTTTGGCAATTGCATCCGCCGTGCCGACGGCCACGACTTCTCCACCGCGCACGCCCGGCCCCGGACCAAAATCGACGATGTGGTCCGCCGCGCGCATCGTGTCTTCGTCGTGCTCCACCACCACGACCGTATTGCCCAGGTCGCGCAGCTGGGTGAGCGTGTCCAGCAGCCGGTCGTTGTCGCGCGGGTGCAAGCCGATCGACGGCTCGTCGAGAATATACAGCACACCCACCAGCCCGCAGCCGATCTGTCCGGCCAGGCGAATGCGCTGCGATTCGCCGCCGGACAGCGTGGGCGCCGTGCGATCGAGCGACAGATAGTCGAGCCCCACGTTGCTCAAAAAACCCAACCGCCCGCGGATCTCTTTGAGCACTTCGGCCGCGATGAGCGTGCGCGTGGCATCGAGCCGCAACTCGCTGAAGTAGTCCACCGCGTCGCTGATGGCCAGCGCGCACACCTCGGGCAACGAGCGGGTGGGGGAATCTGCGAACTTGGTGTGCACCGTCGTGATTTTCACCGCCCGCGCCTGCGGGTTAAGCCGCCGGCCCAGGCACTGCTCGCACGGCATCACGTGCATGTACTTTTCGAGCTGCCGCAACTGCATCTTGCTTTGCGAGTTGCGGTGCTTGTCGAGCAGCGACGGGATGATGCCCTCGAATCGCCCGCCGTACTTGTGTCCCGCGGCTCCCTGCCGCCAGGTGTAGGTAATGTGCGTGTCGCCCGTGCCGTGCAGCCAGAGTTTTTGGAGCGCCTCGTCGAGATCGCGCCACGGCGTGTCGAGCATCGTACCCTTCGGCAGGCCCTGTTTGTGCTCGACCGAGTCCGCCACGCCCTGATAGATGTGCCGCCGCCAGCGACCCATCTCGCGCCACTCGCCAATCAGCTCAAAGCAACCTTGCTTGAACGACAAGCTTGGGTCGGGCACCAATCGCTCGGGATCAAAGCTGTACAGCTCGCCCAAGCCGTCGCAGCTCGTGCACATGCCCAGCGGACTATTAAAGCTGAACAACTGCGGGCTGGGCGGCTCGAAACTCAACCCGCAATGCGTGCAGGCGTAGTGCGCCGAAAGGTGCATGTCGTTCGTTGGCACCGCCGGGGCCGGTGCGCGCTCGACATCGTCGCCGGCCGCGGCGTCGGCGTCGACAGTCCGACCGCGCTTGGCGCCCGCCGCCGTTCGCTTGCGCTTGCCGCCGGCCGCATCGGCCGCCGCCGCAGTACCGCGCGGATCGTCGACGGCCACGATCAAATTGCCCTGGCCCATTTTGAGCGCCAGCTCGACGGCTTCCGCCAGCCGCGCGCGCGACTGTCCCGCCACCAGCCGATCGATCACCACTTCAATCGTGTGCCGCATCTGCCGGTCGAGCCGCAGATCTTCGTCGAGCGTCACTTGCCGGCCATCGACGCGGGCTCGGGCGAATCCCTGCTTCATCAAATCGACGAACAGGTCGCGATACTCGCCCTTCTGGGCTTTGATGAGCGGAGCCAGCACGGCGAACCGCGCGCCCGGCTGCAAATCGCTGACGCGGGCGATAATGTGCTCGCGCGTTTGGGCCGTGATCGGCCGCGCGCACTGTGGACAATGGCCTTGCCCCACCCGCGCAAACAGCACGCGCAGGTAGTCGTACACCTCGGTGATCGTGCCCACGGTCGAGCGCGGGTTCTGGCCCGACGACTTTTGCGAAATGGAAATCGACGGGCTCAATCCGCCGATGTAGTCCACGTCGGGCTTGGGCATCTGGCCCAAGAACTGCCGGGCGAAGCTGGACAGGCTTTCCACATAGCGCCGCTGCCCTTCGGCATACAGCGTGTCAAAGGCCAGCGAGCTCTTGCCTGAGCCGCTTACCCCTGTCAGGCAGATCAACTGGTTGCGCGGCAGCGAAAGCTGGATATCGCGCAGATTGTGCTCGCGGGCTCCCTTAATGACGATGTCGGCGGCCATGGGCAGGTCCGAATCCGTTCGCGGCGCGTAAGGTGGGCGAATCCTGAATTGTAGGAGAGACACACCCCCGCGGGCTAGCGTAAGCCTGCTATCGAGCTACGAAATCCGATGCAGCCCGCGAATTGCCGGTCATCTTTTGGTCACAACTCACGCCGCCCGCGCGACAGAAATTGCCTAAATGCGCAGCGAGAGGAATTCCCAATCGTCCGCGCCAGCACCATTCCGGACTGGACCGCCAGAGGGGTTTTTGCGACACTCCGCGGCCCAAATTCCAGGTAGCTGAACTCGCCAGAGGTCAGTCGAACGGCACAGGTAGCTGATCTCGCCAGAGGTCAGACGAATAGCGCGACAACCCGAAACTCCCTCGCAGGCATGAAACACGCATCACCCGTCATTTGCGCAGGGGCACTATTGATCGTCGTGCTCGCTGGCCTGGCCGCGGCACATGAGCCCCAGAGCGCTCCGCCCGCGCGGCCGCCGGGACTGCTGAGCCGATTGTTCAGCCCTGCGCGGCCCCTGCCGCTGCAAGCGCAGTCGCAGCCACGAGCCACGTCGGACCGCGCGAATAGCGCTGTCCGAGCCAATTGGGAAGAGCCGGCGCCGCAGGAAGTCGCACCGCCGGCGCCACTCAAGCCGCAGCGCGGTCTGAACTCGCTGCTGCGCCGGCCACGCAAGCCCACCCGCACCATTTCCCAATACATGTCCCAAGAGCGCCCGTGATGCGCAGCGCATGGCTCCTCCATTTCGTCGCGATAGGGTGCGCGTCGGCGTCGCTGGCCGCCGCCGACGAACCTGCTCGCCGCGCGCCAACGGACGAAGCCCCGCGCCGCGCGCCGGCCGAAGCTCGACCTTCATCCACCGGCCGCGTCTTTGGCGCCGCGCGCGAAATTGTCACCCTCGGCTGGCTTTCCGACGAACCGGGCTCCGCGCGGGGTAATCAGGAAGCCGTGGGCCGCCGCCTCGAGTCGAGCGGCGCGCAAATCGAACGCGAAACGGACGAGTGGGGCGACGATTTCCTGGTCGTCACCTGGACCGAAGGCAATCGCGGGCTGGAAGACCTGGCGGCGCTCGCCGGCCTGCGCTGGCTCGACCTGTCGCGCACCAACATCACCGACGCGGCGCTCGATACCGTCGGCCAGTTGACGAAGCTGCAAGTTCTCAAGCTGCAGCAGACGCGCGTCACCGATCAAGGCCTGGCACAACTGAGCCGCCTCACGCGCCTGGAAGGCCTCGCCCTGCACGACACCAAAACATCGGCCGCCGGGTTGCGTCATCTCGCGCCGCTGCAAAACTTGCGCATCCTGAATCTGAGCTGGACGCAAACGGGCGATGACGGGCTGGCCGTGGTGGCCGGCTTTCCGCGGCTGGAAGAGCTGTACCTGTTCGATGCCAAGGTGACCGACGCTGGCGTCAGCCAGCTGGCCCGGCTGACAAATCTGGGCGCGCTCAAGCTCACCAACAACGATATCACCAGCAGCGGCGCCGTCGCGCTGGCGCAGCTGCCGAACCTGGAAGCCCTGTGGCTCGACTTCACGCAAGTCGACGATTCGTGCCTCGGCCAGCTCGCCTTGCTGCCCAAGCTGCGCGGCCTGCACGTCGCGGAAACTCAGGTCACCGATGCGGGCCTGGCCAAGCTGGCCCGCTGCCGCACGCTGGCACTGCTCGACCTGGCGAACCTGCCGATCACCGACGCCGGGCTGCGCCATTTGGAACGTTGCCCAGGCCTGGGAATGCTTTCGCTGGAAGGCACCCACATCACGCCGGCCGCCGGGGCGACGCTCGCGCGCATGCCGCTGCTCACGCAAGTCAGCGTCGCCAACACCGCGATCGACGACTCCGTGGTCGCGGCGCTCGCGCGCTCCGGCCGCCTCACGCACGTGAACCTTTCGGGCACGGCGGTCTCTGACGGCGCGCTGCGGCACTTCGATCATTGTCCGCACCTGGTCGAGTTGAACGTGCGCGGCACGAAGATCAGCGATCAGGCGCTGGCCGGGCTGCGCCGCGCGCTCCCGGCCGTGAAGGTCATTCGCTGACCGCGGTCAGCCACCTAGGAGTTCTGTCGATGAAGCGCCTTGCAATCTGTATGATTCTCTTGGCAATGGGCTCAACCATCGCCGCTGCCGAACGCAGCAACCCGGCGCCCGCCAGCTATCCGCAGTTTCGCGGGCCCGATGGCCAGGGCCACGCCGCGGCCGGCAACCTGCCCCAGCGCTGGAGCGAATCAGAAAACGTTCGCTGGAAAACGCCCGTGCCCGGCCTGGGCTGGTCGTCGCCCGCCATCGCCAGCGACCGCATCTGGCTGACGACCGCCGTGGAAGCCGCGGGCTCGCTGCGCGTCGTCTGCGTGGCACGCGACACGGGCCAGGTCCTCTTCGACAAGGAAGTCTTTCATGCCGACGACCTGGGCCGCATTGCCGCCAAGAACAGCCACGCCTCGCCCACGCCCGTGGTCGACGGCGCCAACGTGTTCGTGCACTTTGGCGCGCATGGCACCGCCTGCCTGACGGCCGACGGCGAAGTCGTCTGGACTCACAAACTCGCGTACGATCATCGCCACGGCCCGGGCGGCTCGCCGATCGTGTGGAACGACCTCGTGATCGTCAGTTGCGACGGCACGGATGTGCAGTACACGGCCGCGCTCGACAAACGCACCGGCGAGGTGCGCTGGCAGGCCGACCATCCGGGCCTGCAAGCATATTCCACGCCGCTGATCATCCGGGTGAAGGACCGCCCGCAATTGATCACCAGCGGCGGCGAGGCCTTGATCGCCTACTCGCCGGCCGATGGCAAAGAATTGTGGCGCTGTCGGCACGGCGGACACTCGATCGTGCCGCGGCCCGTGGAAGGCAACGGGCTCGTTTACTTCTGCACCGGCTATTGGACTCCGGCGCTCGTGGCCGTGCGGCCTGATGGCACCGGCGACGTGACCGACAGCCACGTGGCGTTTCGCGTGCGGCACAGCGTGCCGCACACACCGTCGCCGTTGCTGGTTGGCAACCGGCTGTACCTCGTGAGCGATCAAGGCGTGCTCTCTTGCGCCGACGCGATGGCCGGCAAGGAGTTGTGGCGCGAGCGGCTGGGCGGCAACTTCTCGGCGTCGCCTACGCTGGCCGACGGCAAAATCTACTGCCTGGATGAAGACGGCACGATGCACGTGCTGGCCGCAGGCGAGAAGTTCGAAAAGCTGGCCGAGAATCACGTCGACGGCCGCACGCTGGCCACGCCGGCGTTCGTCGAAAGCGCCATCTATCTGCGCAGCGATACGCATTTGTATTGCATCGAAGCCGCGGGTGCCCCGCGCGGCGATCTCGCCGGCAGCCAGGCGCCCGACAAGGCCGCCGCCACCGGCGACGCACCGCGCAACGTCCGCACCGGCGCTACGGCTCCCAAGGGCAGCCGCGGAAAATTCCTGCGGTGATGGCACGAGGTCGATTCGCGTCGTAACTGACTTCGCCAGAATTCAGCCGCCGTGACGGCAGACTCCTGGTGCCACCGGCGGCTCGCCAGTGTCCGTTTTGCTGCGGGTGCCACCGGCGGCTTGACCGCCAGTGCCTGTGAACATCTCGGGCACTTATGCGCGTTTCACACGCCCGTGCACGTAAACATCGCTGCCGGAGCGCTCGATTTCCGGCTCATCCAGTGCCAGCGCGTCGGCCATGTGCTCTACACCTTGTCCACCGATGGGCGCAACCGGCCCGGTGCCGCCCACCAGCTTGGGCGCGATGAACGTGTGCACTTCGTCGATCTCGCGCAGCGCGATCAGGCTCCCCAAAACTTGCGCGCCCCCTTCAACCAGCACGTTCGTCATGTGGCGCCGGCCCAGTTCGTCCAGCAGCCACGCCAGCCGCTCGTCGTGCGTCGCGCCGGTGCACACCAGTACTTCGCAACCCGCGTCGGTCAGTCGTTGCCGCTCGCCCGGGGCCGACTGCTCGCCCACGGCTACCATCACCGGCACGTCGCGCGCCGAGCACACCAGCTGACTCGCCGACGAAAGGGTCGCCTGCGAATCGAGCACGATCCGCGCCGGCACACGCACGCCAGGCGGCCGGGCAGTGAGCAGCGGGTCGTCGGCTGCCGCCGTCGCTCGCCCGACCAGAATCGCGTCCATGCGTCCGCGCAGCCGATGCACGATCGCGCGCGAAGCCGCGCACGAAATCCAGCGGCTGTCGCCGCTGCGGGTATTCATCTTTCCGTCCAGCGTCATGGCCCACTTGGCAATCACCCACGGCCGCCCTTGGGTCACCAGCTTGAGAAAGGGCGCGTTCAGCTCGCGCGCCTCACGCGCGAGCAGCCCGACTTCGACTTCGACGCCGGCTCGTCGCAGTTCGGCAATTCCCGCGCCGGCCACCGCCGGATAGGGATCTTGCACGGCAACCACCACGCGGCGCACGCCCGCCGCAATGAGCGCACGGGTACACGGCCCCGTTTTGCCCTGGTGGCAGCACGGCTCGAGCGTGACAAAGACGTCGGCCCCCCGGGCCCGCGCGCCGGCCACCGCCAGGGCTTCGATCTCGGCGTGGGGTCCGCCAAAGCGCTGGTGAAAGCCCTCGCCCACGGTCTCGCCGTCGCGCACGATGACGCAGCCGACCATCGGATTGGGCTCGACCAGCCCTGCGCCGCGCGCAGCCAGCGCCAGCGCGCGAGCCATGTGCGAAGCATCGAACTCGATTGGTTGCATGGCGCTTGTTCGCCGGGACGAAACGACAACCTGGTGGCGTGGGCATCTGGCCCGAGTGCACAGCACTGACGAGACGCCGGTGGCACGCGGCTCGTCGGCGTGCTGCCCGCCTGTCGCCCAGCTTAATCCATGTCCGGCGTCCACAGCGCCGATTTCTTGCCGCCGGCCGGCTGCTCGCTACCGGGCGTCCAGATTTTTCCCGGCTCTGCGGCAGCTCCGCCGGGCACCAGCACGTCGGCCCCCGGTGCGCCGGCCGCTGCCGCCGCGGCGGCGGTCGGACGCCCATCGGGCCCGATGATCCCGGCATCGGCCAGAATCTGAAACAGGGCCTGGGCCACACCCGGCTCGCGGATGTGTTCGCTGCGGATGTGCGACAGCAGGCGATCGGCCTCGGCCACGTCGCCGCGCATGATCCGCAGGGCTAACTCGGCCAGATCCCAAGGCGCCGTTGTCTTCTTGGCCGCCTCGGCCTGCTTGCGGGCCAGCTCCAGATAGTTAAGCGCTTGATCCGTGTCGGCTTCGACTTGCGCGAGAATGCCATACACCTCGGCCTTATCGACCTTGGTGTTCAAGCTCTCGCGGGCGATCACTTCGTGCGCCAGTCGCTTGAGCGCCTCGACGTGCCGGAAATGATCGGCAGCCTGGTACAGGGCCACCAACGATTCGTCGTCGAGCTGCTTGACGTCGACGCGGCCCAACCGCGCCAGGCCCAGGTCGCCGGCGCCCGTGGCCCGCGGATCGATCGGCCCCAACTCGGGCAGCCCCAGCTTCGCCCGCAGCTTGTTGAAATCAAAATCGGATCCGGCCTGGTGCGTGGCCAGTTCCAACAGCAAGATCGACGCCAATAGCGGGATGCGAAACTTCTCGTCGGCGGCGACCTGCGCCGGCGGCTTGCCGCCCAGCATCTTTTGCGGCGTCGCAGGCCACTGGTTCAACAGCACATCGGCCCGCTTCTCTTGGATGAGCGCCACGCGCTGTTTCGTGGGAGTGTCGTCGGGCAGGCGCCAGTTCCAACTGAGCATGTGCTGTACGGCCGACGTCTGGGTGGTCACCTCTTCCGCGCCGGCGGCCCCCAATGCGTCGCCTGCCACGTCGGCCAGCGCCGTCTTGGCCGCGGCCAACTCCGTGCGATAGGCAACGAGCTCCAGCCGCGCTTCGCGATCCGTCTGCTTGCCGAACAACAGCACGTGGCCCACGATGGCCGGCACCTGGCCGAGTGTCAGCTCGCGACCGCTTTCGGGCACCGCCCGATCCACCAGCCACCAGGCGCCCTTCGGCGGCGGCTCTTCCGGCGTGCCCAGCCGGCTCAGGTCGACGGGCATCTGCGGCGTTCGCGGACTGGCCAACAGCCGCGCCAGGCAGGTTTCGAAATCGGCCACGCCATATTCCAGCGTCACCAGATCGACCAGGTCCGCGCCTTCGGCGTCGAGCAATTGCGCAATCGCTTCCGCCTCCACCGCGTCGTCGAGCGGCACCGGCTGCGCCGCGAACTTGCGCCAAGCTTCGATCGCGCCGGCCGTGTCGGCCAGCCACGAACGCAGCGCGGCAATGTTGTACCAAATGGCGGGCCAGTCGCCGACTTTGGCCGCCAGCTCGACCAGGTTCTGCGCCGCCAAGCGCCAAGCGCCGCGCAGCGTGGGCTCCATGGCCGTGTTAAAGCTGGTCTTCCACAACGCATCGTCCGGCGCGCTGCGCAAGGCAAAGTCCTGCTTCGCCAACAACGGCAGCCGCGCCAGGTTGTTCAACTGAATCAACAGCGACACGGGCCGCTCGTCCTTGCCGCCGCCCATGCTGATCTGCAACGTCAGGTGGGCCCGCGCAGCAAACACGTGGTTCTCGGCCACCAGCGCCTGGGCCACCGTGCCAATGGCGTCGTAGACGGACGCGGGAATTTTTTCCGTGCATTGCTCCAGGGCGTCCTGCAGCAGGCCGACGGCCGCCACCGAGCCTTGCGAAGCGGCCGCCAGCGTGGCCTTCTCCGCCAGCGCTACCGGATTGCCGGGAAACTTCTCGACAAACCGCGCGATTGTCGCCTCGGCCTTCTCCTCCTGCCCGGCCTGGCCCTGCAGCATCGCCTTGATCGACAGCAGACAGGCCCGATCGGGATACTTGCCCTCGATGCTCTCGATGTGCTCCAGGCACGCCGTGCGCTGGTCTCCCTCCAGCATCCGCTGGATCTTCTCCAGCTCACCGACCAGGTCGGAGCAGCAGAACTTGATCTTCTTGCCCGTCCCGCCGGGACAGGGAGAGTAGGGGTCGATTGGCATGAGGACTCACTATTGCGCGCCAGAGGGCCGATCAAGAGCAAGCCGTGATCGTATCACAGCTGCTGGCCGATTTCGAGCGGCCGCACGTCGCGTTAGTGGCTTAACCGTGGCGCCCGTGCTAGTGCGCCGCCGTCAGCGCCGCGCGCTTCTTCTCCACCATCGCCAACAGCGCTTTCTGCGGGTCGGTGAACTTTTTGATGCCTTCCGACATCAGCGTGGCTTCCAGGTGGTCCATGTCCACCTTCGCATCGATTTCGGCCAGCACGTCGTCCGGCGGCAGCTTGTCTACCTGGCGATCAAACGTGCGCCCGCTATTCTCGATGGCGTCGTTCGTGGCTGGCGGATTCGTTTCGATGTCGCTGCCCGCAAATGCGGCCGCATACTTCCACGGCGGATCGTCCGGCTTCTTGGTGCCGGTCGACGCGAACACGATCTCCTGATCCAAGGGCGTCTTCTTCTCTTTCCAGAACTGTTGGTTCTCGGCCCACAGCCGTTTGGCATTCACGATGCCCACCATGCCTTGCGCAGCGGGCGAGAGCTGCGGCACGTGCTTTTCCGTGTACACGTCCACGCGCGACACAAAGATGCTGTACACGCTCTTGAAGTGCCCTAAACCGGAACGCTGTTCGGCGCCGCGCCAGATGGCATTGCGCGCCGCGCGATACTGGCGGAGCGTAAAGATGAGCGTGACGTTCAAGGTGACGCCGGCGGCACACAAGGGCTCGAGCGCCGCGATTCCTGCCGGTGTGGCCGGCACCTTCATCATGCGGTTGGCGTGGCCGCGCGACCAGTGCTTGCCCAGCTCGATATAGCGCGCCACGCGCTCTTCGTGCGACGGCCCCAGCTCGGGGTCTTCCAACAGCGGATCGAGCTCAAAGCTCACGTAACCGTCGTTGCCGTGCGTCTGGTCCCACACGGGACGGAACACGGCCTGCGCGTCGCTCACCAGCTTGTCGGTCAGATGCCAGGCAATTTGGTCGTTGGCCAGTTTCTGTTCGAGCAACTGCTCCAGATCGCGATCAAACCGGCCCGTCTCGATCAGATCGGAAATGATGATCGGGTTCGACGTGGCGCCGGTCGCTCCCATCGCCCGGTTCTTGGCCACCAGTTCAGGATCGATCGAATCGAGCCAGAGTTTGGTCCCGCTGGCAATCAGCGATCGCAGGGGCGACGTCATGGTTTTCTCCAGAAAAGAGCTTGGCACACGGCTGCGGCATCAACGACGTTGCTATCTATTGCCTTTGTACCCCTTGCGTTGCAAAAGACAAGGGATTGCCGTAAACGGCGAAAACTGGCGAATTTGTCCTGGCGACGCACGGCCAATGGGGGCCTCGAAATCGCACGCCGCGACGGCGCGCAGCTCCGGCCTCAGATGCGCCAGAGCCGTCCCTCGGCACCGGCCCGCCGGCAGCTGGCACCCGCTGCCATCAAATCCCCTGCTAGCGCGAACCTGCGAAGGCTGCGTTGAGAATTCCTTTTTTCGTGGATCTAACGATTATTCCTGTTTCGCAACCCCCGTCGGTTCCGATTACCAAGGTGCGGATTTTGCGCACGGTGCATTGCGCACCCCATGCGGACCGCTGTGCTAGCAAATCGGAGCGTGAACCGACGTGCGTTGTTGCCGAGGGACATTTGTCATCGCCATGACCTGTGCCGTGCTCTGCGCGGCATCGTCCGGCGTTGCGCAGCAAGTGGCGCAGTCACCGCGTGGCATGCGGCCGCAGCCGCCACGTCGCTTGCCGGCGTCGCTCACGGCCACGGCGCGCCAGCTCGTTGCGGCCGACGACGCGCCGCCCGAAATGGCGCTGACGGCCCGCACGCCGTCGCCCGAAACGGCCGGCAACGCCAGGTACGATGCGGCCGTCGAACAAGCAGCCTGGTACGCGCAGCATCCCAATCCCAACGAGCCCTTGGGTTTCTCGGGCGCGCGAATTAGGCCCGCGGGTCAGCGTCTATCCGGCGGCGCCACGGTGTCGCCCGCCTCGCAGGATGTTTCCGCGGGCAGCCTCTCGGCCGACGTCATGTCGCCCGAGGCCCTGCCCAGCGAGGCGGACTCGGCAGAGACCGTGCCAGCGGACGCCTTGCCGGCCGACGGCATGCCGACTGACGGCGTACCTGCCGACGCGCCCCTGGAATTTCTCGAAGAGCACTACGAACACGGCGACGGGCCCATGATGTTCGACGCTCCGGCTCCGGCCACCAGCTCGGGCGAGTGGATCCGCCAGGGCTGTTGGTACACACAGCAGAGCGCCGTGTACATCAGCCGTTCGACCGGCCCCAAGAATTCGATCGTCCTGGCGACCGACGTGCAGGTGACCGTGTTTGCGCACGATGCACCGTTTTTGCAGGTGCCGATCGACATGGGCTGGGAGCCCGGCTTGCGATCGACGCTGGGCCGCCGCATCGGTCGCGATCTGAAGAACCGCGACCATTCCGTCGAGTTCACCTTCCTCGGTCTGACGCACTGGCAGGTCGGCGGCGGACTCGAGTCGATCTCCGGGAACAGCCTGTTCACGAACATCGATCCCACGGTATCCATCCCGGCTTTCAACTTCTCGCGGCAGCAGACGTTCGACCTGGCGTCGGACTTCAACAGCTACGAGTTGAACTATCGAATCGACCGCCGCTTGTCGCGCGATCAAATGGTCTACACGCGCGACAGCGAATGGGTGCGCCGCGCCGCGCCGGCGCTCTTGCCGTCGATCTCTGCCGGCATTCGCGTAGCGAACATCAACGAGCGCTTCGCCTGGTTTGCGCGGGAGACCAATCCCATCGTCGCCGACGGCGCTTATTTGGTGGATACCAGCAACACCCTGGTCGGTCCGCAAGCCGGCTTCGACGTGTTCTACGAGCGCGCCGACTGGCGCATCGGCATGCGGACCAAAGCCGCGGCTATGGTCAACTGGGCGGAACAGTCCACTCACGTGCGCATTCTCGACGCCAATGGTGCTCCGCTGGAACCCAATCGCGACGAACATGCCGCCGTGCACGAAGCGTCGTGCGTGGCCGAGTTGAATTTCATCGGCGCGTATCACATTCGCCCGCGCTTCGCGGTGCGCGTGTCGTACGACCTGATGTGGGCCACCAACTTGGCGCTGGCCCAGAATCAGCTCACCTTTAATTCCGCGCTGCCGGCCGAAATTGCCAACAGCAACTCGCTGTTCTATCAGGGCTTGTCGTTCGGCTGCGAGCTGACGCGCTAGCACACGGCGTGCCAGCACGCGTGATCGCTGAACGAGGAGGCGGACCGCTGCATTTCGCCTCGTTACGCTAACCCTCCCGGTCGGCTGCACACCTCTGGCGATGAGCGCGCCATCATGACCGCACCGGCATGGACGTGAGCGAGGTGGCCGGTTAGGCTAGAGCGTTCGCCCTGGGATGGCATGGCGCGAGACCGCGCTGCGCCGCCCGCTTCAAAGTCTCGACGGGTTTAGGGTTTGGCTCGACGGTGAGCCATGATTGCCGGCGAGGCGGCGGGCGGATGGGAAACATGCGCCGGTGCTAAACACCCTCAATAAGTTCTTCGAACGGCACAGTTTCAAAGTCATCCTGGTAGTGCTCTTCATGCTGCCGGTCCTGGCTCGCGGTGCGCGCAAAGCACTGATGAGCAACGACAACGACGTCCACGACTGGCTGCCCACAACCTACGACGAGACCCAGGATTTTGCCTGGTTTCAACAGCATTTCGACAACGAAACCTTCGTGCTGGTGAGCTGGGACGGCTGCACGCTCGAGGACGAGCGGTTGGAGCTGTTTGCCCGCAAGGTCATCCCACCCGAAGAGAAGGCCGACGGCAAAACCACGCCCCTCAGCCAGGGTCCGCCGCCGCAGAAGAGCTGGGACGACGATTTTATCTGGTCTGGCTGGTTCACGAAGCCACAGAAAATCGACCTGCGCTCCTCAGGCCCCCTGTTTAAACACGTCGATACCGGGCAGCGGCTGATCGAGCGGCTCACGCAAGCGCCCATTCTGCTCAGCGAGGAGCAAGCGCTGGCGCGTCTCAAGGGCCTGTTCATCGGCCCCGATCACGGCAAGCCCTTCGAAAAACGGCAAACCTGCGCCGTCATCACACTGACCGAAGCCGGCAAGAAAGACCTGCGGGTCACGCTCAACGAGCTCTACCGCATTGCCACCGAAGAGCTAGGGCTGCAGCGCGAACGCGTGCGCATGGGCGGTCCGCCGGTGGACAACGTGGCCATCAGCGTGGAAGGCGAGAAGACGCTGATGCGGCTGTTCATCCCCGCCGGCATCGTCGGCGTGTGCCTCGCCTTCTGGTGTTTGCGCAGCGTGCGCTTGACGGTCATGGTGTTCAGCACGGCGCTCTATGCCGGAGCCATCAGCCTGGCCACGGTGCACTATTCCGGCGGCACGATGAACGCCATTTTGCTCACCATGCCCGCCGTGGTTTACGTGGCGGGCATTTCGGGCGCCATCCACTTTGCCAATTATTATCGCGACTCCGTGGCCGAGCACGGTGTCGCCAGCGCACCCGCGCGGGCCCTCATGCACGCCGCGCTCCCCTGCACGTTGTCGGCCGTGACCACCTCGGCCGGCCTGGCGTCGCTGTACACCAGCGAACTGATGCCGATCAAGATGTTCGGCGTGTACTCCGCGGCCGGCGTGATCAGCACGCTGGGACTGTTGTTCATTTTTCTGCCCGCGTGGATGCAGCTCTGGCCGATGAAGCCGCACAGCTTGCTGGACGGCGACCAGCCCAAGAGCGAAGACATTGCCTTGCCCGCCCGCTGGCGGAGCATTCTGCAGGGCGTGCTCGACCACTACCGGCTGGTCTTCGTGGTCTTGCTGCTGTTGATGGTCGCCGGTTCGTTCGGTCTGGCGCGCATCAACACCTCGATCAAGCTGACCAAACTGTTCTCGCCCAGCGCGCCCATCATCCACGACTATACGTGGCTGGAGTCGGAGCTGGGGCCGCTGGTACCAATGGAAGTCATTGTGCGCGTGGACAATAGCCGCGCCAAAATGACGATGCTCGAAAAGATGGAGCTCATCGACCGCATCCAGAAGCAGATGGTCGATATTCCGGACATCGGCTGCACAATGAGTGCCACCACGTTTGCGCCGCTGTTGAAAGTCGAGCGCAAGGGCGTGTTCTACAACAAGAGCGTCGCCCGCAACGTGCTCAACAAGAAGCTCGAGGATCACCGCGAAGAATACCTGCACAGCGATTTTCTCGACCTGGACGAAGACGGCACCGAGCTGTGGCGGATCAGTGCGCGCGTGGGCGCGTTGAACGACGTGGACTACGGCGTGTTCAAGGACACGATTCGCGCCCGCGTCGAGCCGGTGCTCAAAGCCGAGCGCCAGCGCCTGGCAGCGGCCCACGCGAAAGCGGACGCGAAGGCTGCGAAAGCGGCCGCAGAGAATACCGACGCCGAGCCCGCCGCCGATGCCGCAGCCGTAGCGGCCGCAGCCTCCCCGAAAAAAGCAGCCGAACCCGCTGACCAAATCGCGGCCGCCAAACCCGCCACAGCGAGTTCCCCCACCGACATGGGCGTCTCCGCCGTGTACACCGGCCTGGTGCCGGTCGTCTACAAAGCGCAGCGCGAAATGCTTAACGGACTGGCCTGGAACTTCATCACCGACTTGCTCACCATCGGCACCGTGATGGCGCTGGTGTTCTGGGATCTCTCGGCCGGTCTGATCCTCTTGCTGCCCTCGGTGTTCCCCATCGTCATGGTGTTCGGCATCATGGGCTGGATGGGCGTGGTGATCGACGTCGGCACGATCATGACGCCCACGGTTGCGCTGGGCGTATCGGTCGACGACGTGGTTCACTTTCTGATCTGGTATCGCCGCGGTCTCTCCGAAGGGCGAAATCGCAAAGGCGCCACCATGCTCTCGTACGAGGGCTGTGCGCGGGCCATGTATCAAAGCTGGTCCGTGCTCGGTCTCGGCCTGGCCGTCTTTGCGCTCAGCTCGTTCGTGCCCACGCAGCGCTTTGGCGCCATGATGTTCTTGCTGCTCACGTGCGCGTTGATCGGCAACATCCTGCTCTTGCCATCGGTGTTGGTGAGCCCGATCTCGTACTTCTTCGGCCGGCGCTTGATGCGCCGCGCGGCTGCTGAGAAACTTAGCGCGCCTGCCAGCGAAGTGGTCGATGGCCAGCCCACGGCCCACCGGCCAGCCGTGCGGCGCGACGGCGCGCATCGGGCGCGCCAGGCCGGCTAGCGCTCGGGTGCCGCTGGCATCTTGCTATTTCAAGTGCCACTGGCATCTTGCCAGTGCCTGGTGGCTCACACCCGTGCACTGTGCATGTCTGGCAAACATCATCGGCGTGCGCCAGCGCGGCCCCAATTGCTGACGCGCAATTGATCAACTCGCGTGCGCGCCTGGCCAATCTTTCGCCACTTGCAACTGCCTCGGCATAAGTGCCGTGTGGCTGCATAGAATGACCACCATTCTCGCCACGTCGCCGGCCGCGCCGGGCGTCGCTTGTTTCCCGCCGATCGCTAAGGATCCTCGCATGCCTCGCCGCATTTCTCCCTCCGCCAGAGCTTCACATGGTTTCACGCTTGTCGAGCTATTGGTTGTGATCGCGATTATCGGCGTCTTGGTGGCGCTGTTGTTGCCGGCGATTCAGGCGGCCCGCGAAAGCGCGCGCCGCTCGCAGTGCGTGAACAATCTGAAACAGCTCGCCTTGGGATTCATCAACTACGAGACCTCCAAGAAAGAGTTTCCGCTGTCGTACGCCAACTCGGCCGTCGGCGCCAACAACTGGACGCCGTACATCTTTCCCTATCTCGAAGAAGAGAATCTGCTGATCGGCTACAATTTGAAAGTCGACTGGTGGCGCGAGCCGAATCGCACGATCGCGGCCACCCAGTTGCGGATGGTGCAGTGCCCGTCGACCCCCGAGCCGAACCGCATTCAGGACAAGCCGGAAACCACGCCGCCGAACAAAACCGGCGCGTGCGGCGATTACTTCGCCACGGCGGGTGTGCACCTCGATATCAATCTGGCGCTTACGAACGCGCAGTTCGCAACCAACGCGGATCTGCGCGGCGCCATCTACTGGTACGAGCCCACGAATCTTCAGAATCGCGTGGCCGATATTACGGATGGAACGTCGAACACCATCATGCTGGCCGAATGCGCCGGCCGCGAAGACGTCTGGCGCGGCCGCGAGAAGTACCCCGTCGCATACACCGGCACGGTCCGGGTCCGCGCTCGGGGCGGCGCCTGGGCCACGACCGACAATCCCTACAAGATCGGACAGCGCGCTCCCTGGCACGCGTCGTTCGGTCAGATTCCCGGGCCACTAGCAATCAATAACAGCAATGAATGGGGCCACTGCTTCTACAGCTTCCACGACGGCGGCGCGAACTTCGCCTTCGCCGACGGTTCCGTCCAGTTCCTCGCCGAGCAAATGGACCTCTACACGCTGGCCTCGCTGGTTACCCGCGCGGGAGGCGAGCGGACCGACAACGGCAGTTTCTAAAAGCTCGAAATTCTCGATGACCAGTGAATCCAGGGTGCCACTGCCGGCTTGGCCGCCAGTGTTTGGCAAGAACGACGCTGCGCATTGCCCGACGCGCCGATGGACCATGTTGCACGTCGCGCTGGCGCTGACACTGGCCGCCGGCTGCCGTCAGCCCGCGGGACCCGTTTGTTTCCCGGTCTCAGGCCAGGTCCTCAAGAACGGCCGGCCGCTGGCCGAGGCGCTCGTCGCCTTCCATCCCGTGGCGCAAGCCGAGGACGTCTTCCCGAAGCCGTCGGCCGTCACCGACGCCGAGGGCCGCTTCCGCCTGATGACCTTCACAGCCGACGATGGTGCGCCAGCCGGCCGCTACGCAATCACTGTGGAGTTGCGGGCCACGCGACAAGTGGGCGAGGAGCTCGTGCGCGATGGACCGAACACGCTGCCCAAGCGGTATGCCAGCCCGCAAACTTCCCAGCTGGAATACGAAGTGGTGGCGGGCGAAAACGCGGTGCCGCCGCTCGTGATCGAGCCGCGCTAATCCAACCACGAACCCCTAACCATCACCCCGGCGGAAACAGCACCAGCGCCACCGACTGGCCCATCGATGTCTGGTTGAGCACCACCGCGGCGCGTCCGTTCGACGGCAATTCACGGTGATGGATCACGTTCACCGGGCAGTCCGGATCGGGCTGCTCGTAATTGAGGGTCACCGGCACGCGCCCGGTTTGAAAGGCGACCAGCGTGGCCAGCAACTCGACCGCGCCCGTCCCAGCGCCGAGGTTGCCAAAGTAGCTCTTCGGCGCCGTCACCGGCACGTCGCCCAGCGTGTCGCGAATCGCCAGTGCTTCGGCCCGATCGTGCTCGCGCGTGCTCAATCCGTGGGCATTCACGTGGCCGACGTCGGCCGGGCCGATGTGCGCGGCGCGCAGGGCATTCTGGATCGCGGCCCGAATGGCGTGCCCGCCAAACGGCTTGCCCGGCGTGCAGGCCTCGAAGGAATTGGCAAAGCCGGCGACGCGCGCCAGAATCTTCGCACCGCGCGCTTCCGCATGGGCGCGGCGCTCCAGAATCAAGGCCGCCGCCCCTTCGCCATATACCATGCCGTCGCGGCGCGCGTCGAACGGGCGCGAAATACGCTCGGGCTCTTCGAAACGGCGCGAGTGCATCCAGTTGTCGCGGAAAGCCCAACTCAACGGATGCACGCGCGAACCCGTGCCGCCCACGATCATCACGTCCGCCTGATTGCGCTCGATCACCGTCGCGCCTTCGGCAATCGCTATCAGGCTCGAAGCCTCCGCCAGTACGATTGTGTTGTTAGGTCCGCGGGCGTCCTGCGCAATCCCCACGTGGCAGGCCGGCATGTTCGGCAGGTAGCGCAGCATCCACAGCGGATACATTTCGCGCAGCGCCTTTTCGTCCCACCGCGAAAACTGGAACTGCCCCGCCTCGATGCTGTGCCGAAACGCGTTGACCAGCTCCTCGGGTTGAATGTGGATCATGTCGGCGCCAAACACCACGCCGAACCGGTCCGGATCCACCGCTTCGCGCACGATGCCGGCCTGGTTAGCAGCCAACTGCGCGGAGGCGAACGCCAACTGAATCGACCGCGACATGACCTTCAGGCTTTTGCGCGGCGCCACGTACTGCTTGGCGTCGAAGTCGGCGACTTCCGCTCCCACCCGCACCGGAAACTCGTCGCTGTCGAACGTGCTCAGCCGCCGCACGCCGCTGGCGCGCTCGCCAAACGACCGCTCGACGGCCTCGTAGCCAATGCCGATGGGGCTGGCCGCTCCCAGCCCGGTGATCACGACTTCCTGCGACGCTTGATCCATGAACTTGAGTCGGGGCTGGCGGGCTCTGGAAGTGCTCGGGGCGGGAGGCCGGGCGATTCGTCTCGCGGCTCAAAAATGGCGCATCACTGCCACTCACCCAGGCACGTCCGTGGCGGCTGCCGGCTTGCGGGTGGCAGTTTTTAAACGTCTACGGCATAGACGATTAGGGCGCGGCTCGCAAGGATTCCTGTGCGATACCGCCAGTGCGGCTGCAAAACTTGCCCCGGCCGCCGGGACCAGCCGGCAGCCGGTCGGGAAATTATTGACCCGGCCGCCTGACCTTCCGTATCGTAGCCCTTGCATTCGGTTTCAACAAGGCGGTGGGCCTGGCGACTTTAGGCGTTCTGGCCAACTTTGCTTTGCGTCTTACTCCATGATCTTACCGATACTGTGTGAATAGCCTGGCATGTTGGCATTGAATTCGCACCACCGCTGTCAAACCCCGGGGTCCCGACGAACGAATGCGTCCCGAGGCCGCAAACGTCGGCCGCGCTGACTGGACCCCACGCTCAATGTAATCAGACCACTTTGAGGTACGCGGGATGTTGATGAAATCGGAGTCGCCGGCGAACTTTTCGCTCGCGCAAGCTCGGGGCATCGTCAAAGATCTGTTTACGCCCAGCCTGGCCATCTACTGGACCGACTTTCTCTTGTCGCTGGTGGCTGGCTCGATCGGCTTCGTATTGCTGCGGCGCGTGTTCGAGCCCTGGTCGCTCGGCGCAGCCGTGGCGTTTGTCGTCGCCGGGCTGTGCTACTATCGCGCCGTGTTGTTCACGCACGAGCTGGTGCACCTGCGCGACGAACGATTCCGCACGTTCAGCATCGTCTGGAACCTGCTGGTGGGCATTCCCTTCCTGATGCCCACGTTCACGTACTACACGCACGTCGAGCACCACATGCGGAAGAACTTCGGCACGCACGACGACGGCGAATACCTGCCTCTGAGCACACAATCGCCCATTCACATCTTGATTTACATGTGCCAGCCTTTGGTTTTTCCGCTGATTGCCGTGTTGCGTTTCCTGGTGCTGACGCCCATTTGCTGGTTCAGCCCCACCGTGCGCGACTTTGTCCGCCGCCGGGTCTCGTCGATGGTCATGGATCCTTCTTACATCCGCCCACTCCCTACGCGACAGACGCTGCGCATCTTCCGCCTGCAGGAGACGCTGTGCTTCCTGTGGTGCGCGGGCGTGGCCACGGTGATCGCGGCCGGCCTCGTGCCGTTCGGCTTCGTGGTGACCGGCTACTTCCTGGCCGTGTTCATCCTCACGCTCAATAACCTGCGCACGCTGGGTGCCCACCGCTACGTGAACGCCGACGGCGAGATGACGTTCCTCGAACAATTGCTCGACAGCGTGAACTACCCGAACCGGCCGTTCTTGTCCGAACTGACGATGCCGGTGGGCCTGCGGTTCCACGCCTTGCACCACCTGTTTCCTTCGCTGCCCTATCACAATCTAGCCCGAGCCCACCAACGGCTGATGGCCGAGCTGCCGGCCGACTCACCGTATCGGCTCACGAACAGCCCCAGCCTGACCGCGGCGCTTGTGCAGCTGTGGCAACGCTCGGTGGCCGCGGGTCGGACCGCCGGCCAACGGAACGCGCCGCCGCACACGCCGCCCAAGCGCGGCGGCCTCGGCCAATCGCTCAGCAACCTGACCGGCGGGCGAACGGTGAACCAGGGTTGAGCTGCGGATGGCCGGTGCCAGGGGCGGCTTGCCAGTGCCGAGGCGGCTGAATTCTTGCGAATTCAACTACCAGGAAATCCTCTCCCTGCTGAACCTATGACCGATCGCGCGGCACTACCTGGCCGCGTGCGGCAGCTTCTCGCGAATCTTGTCCAGCAGATCGGCCAGCCGTTCGTGCTCCGCGATCGAGCCGCGCACGACCAACAGCTCGCCGAACGGCACGATGATCGGCTGGGATTCTTCCTCGGCCGGACGGACTTGCTGCGGCGCTGGGACCGTCACTCCGCCCGGGATCGGCGCGGCAAATGGGTCCACCGTGGCCAGGCGCGCCACCTTGGCGATATCTTCCACATCGAGTTCTTCGCTGATCAGGTTCTGCACGCTGTACACGCGCAGCTCGATCATCTTTTTCACCGCATCGTGCGTCGTAATCTCAAGCACGCCGTGCCGCACGACGAACGTCAGGTCCAGCGGCTCGAGCAACAGCCGCAAACTCGAATCGAGAGACAGGCCCTTCAGCGAGCGCGTCATCGGCGTGTCGCTGCCGATGCCTTCGTCTTCCAGCGCTTTGCTGTCGAGCTGAATCTCGATGCCGTGCAGGTCCTTCAGGTAGTCCACGGCGTCCTGCAGCGGAGTCTCGACAAACTCCATGTGCGTCGGCGTCTTCAGCGCCGTCTGGATGCGCTCTTCCAGTTCGCGGTCATCGCGCGTGGGCGGCTGCGCAGGGCGCGCCTCGGCGGCGTTTGACCCTTGCGCGGCCACGGCGGCCGCTGGCGCGCCTGGCTCACGTTCCGCGGGACCGGCGAACGGGTCGTCGTCGCTGGTGTTGCGCCGGTCATCGGCCAGCGCGGGCACGGCGGCCAGCACGACCAAACTCCAAGCACTCGCTGCGAGAACTGTCAACAAACCGGCGCGCAAATGCGAACGCAACATGGCAACCTCCCCTCGCGAAATCGTGGATTGGAATTTCGGCGACGAACAGTGCCGGGGACTGGCTCGTTTTGCGGAGCAAATACGTGCCTGTCTCCTGTCCCTTCGTCCGAAGTGCGGCTCGGGGGTTCCGGACCCCACGCCCGGACGCATCATACCGGAGACACCCATTTCACGCCACGTTTTTTGTCAGCCAGACGCCAGAAAACTGCCCGCCCACGCGGGTGCGCGGATTTGAGAAACGCCCATCGCCGTGGTAGGGTAAACACCGCTTCGCTCTGCTGCCGCCACACTCGTGCATTCGAGGCCCGGCTCGCGATGGAACCAGCTCATTGGCCAACTGCCGAACCGCGGGACCGCCGGACCTTTCTGCGGCAGGCGGGCGGCGGCATCGGCCTGGTGGCACTGGCCTCGCTGCTCAACCGCGAGGGCCTGCTGCATCCCGCCGCCGCAAGTGCCGACGTGGGCGACTCGGCCGCCTCAGCAGCCCGCCCCCTGGCCCCCAAGCGAGCGCACTTCACGCCCCGCGCTTGCCGCGTGATCTACTTGTTCATGCACGGCGGACCGAGCCACGTCGACCTGTTCGACCCCAAGCCCGAGTTGGTGAAGTACGCCGGCCAGCCGCTGCCCGACAGCGTCGGTCCGGTGATGACGCGCCGCAAGGTGGCGCACAATCCACTGTTGGCGCCGGTCAAGCCGTTTCGCCCGCGCGGCGCCGCGGGCCTCGAGATCAGCGACTTCCTGCCGCACCTGGCCGAGCAGGCCGACCGGTTGTGCGTGCTGCGCGGTTGCCACGGCGACAGCGTCAACCATCCGCAGTCGGTCTATCAGATGAATACTGGCAGCATTCTCATGGGCCGGCCGAGCCTCGGCAGTTGGGTCAGTTATGGACTCGGCACCGAGAACGACAGCCTGCCCGCGTTCGTCGTGCTGCCTGATCCGGGCGGCGGCATCAAGGGCGGCCCGGCCGCCTGGGGCAACGGCTACCTGCCGGCCACTTACCAGGGCACGACGTTTCGTCCCGGCGGCACACCCATCGTCGACTTGCGCGGCCAATCGGCCATCAGCGCCGAGCAGCAGCGCGGCACGCTCGACTATCTGCGCACCGTCAACCGGCGGCACGCGGATCTGCGCGGCGCGGACAGTCAGCTCGAGGCCCGCATCGAGGCCTACGAACTCGCCGCGCGCATGCAATCGGCCGCGCCGGCCACGGTCGACTTTGCCGACGAGTCGACCGACACGCTGGCGCTGTACGGCATCGGCGAACCAGACACCGACGAGTACGGCCGCCGCTGCCTGCTCGCGCGGCGACTCGTCGAGCGCGGCGTGCGCTTCGTGCAGCTGTACTCGGGCGACACCAACGGCTGGGACGCCCACAACAACGTGGCCGAAAATCACGGCACGTATTGCCGGCGCACCGACAAGCCGGTCGCCGGGCTGCTGGTCGATCTGGCCCGCCGCGGCTTGCTCGAAGACACGCTGGTGATCTGGGGCGGCGAGTTCGGCCGCATGCCCATGAGCGAGCAGGGCAAAGGCCGCGACCACAACCCCTGGGGCTATAGCGTGGTGCTGGCCGGTGCGGGTGTGCGCGGCGGCTTCGCCCACGGCGCCACCGACGCGTTCGGTCTGCGCGCCGTGGACAACACAGTCCACGTACACGACCTGCACGCCACCATCCTGCACTTGCTCGGACTCGACCATGAGGCGTTGACCTACTTTCACAACGGCCGCGAAGAACGGCTCACCGACGTCGCCGGCCGCGTCGTGCAGGAAATCCTGTCATGAGCGCTCGGGGACTGTCCCACTTTTGCGGAGTCCGCGGAGCGAAAAGCGACTGTCCCCGTTTGCGCACTCGGTTCTTAGCGATCGTCGCCACGCTGATCACCGCTGGCGGCGTGGCAGCGCGCGCTGCGCGGGCGGACGACGCGCCGTCCGCGTCCGCACCCGCCCCCGAAGAGCGCCCGATCACGCCGGCGGAGCGCGACCATTGGGCCTATCGGCCGCTGGGGAATTTCCAGCCGCCGGTGGTGAGCGGTCCGCGTTTCGCAGCGCACCCTGTCGACCGCTTTATCGCCGCCGCGCAATCCGCCGCGGGCGTGCAGCCGCTGCCCCGCGCCGGCAAGGCCACGCTCGCCCGCCGGCTGTGGTTCGATCTGACCGGGCTGCCGCCGACGCCCCAGGAGCTGCAAGCGTTCCTGGCGGACGACTCGCCCGACGCTTACGAACAACTGGTCGATCGGTTGCTGGCTTCGCCGGCCTACGGCGAGCGCTGGGCGCAGCACTGGCTGGATCTGGCGCGCTTCGCCGAGACCGACGGTTTTGAGCACGACTTCGAGCGACCCAACGCCTGGCGCTATCGCGACTGGGTGATCGACGCGCTCAATCGCGACCTGCCATACGACGAGTTCGTGCGCCTGCAGATTGCCGGCGACGAGTTGCGGCCCGGCGATCGCGACGCGGCCATCGCCACCGGCTTCCTGCTGTGCGGGCCCGACATGCCCGACCTGAATCTGCAGGACGAGCGGCGGCACGTGGTGCTCAACGAAATGACGGCTACCGTGGGCTCGGCATTTCTGGCCATGCAGTTCGGCTGCGCGGCCTGCCACGATCACAAATTCGACCCCATCCGCCAGCACGATTTCTATCGCCTGCGCGCCTTCTTCGAATCGACCGACATCTTTCGCGATCACCCGGTGCCGACGCCCGAGGAGCTGGCCATCCGCGCCGCGGCCGAGAAGGCGCGCCCGCCGGCGGAGCAGCAGCAGGACGAGCGCCGCGCGGCGCTCGAAGAGCAGGGCCAGCGGCTATTCCGCGAGAAGAACCCGGACGAAGTTCCCTCGCCCAAGCAGATTCTCGCCGAGCTAACGCCCGAGGAGCGCAAGGAGCACGCGGCCCTGTTGCGCGAGCTGCACGGCAAGCGCGTGCTGCCCAAGCTGTCGCAGGGCCGCATCGTGCGCGACGGCTCGATTCACGCGGCGCATTTCTACCTGCGCGGCGATTTCCGCCAGCCGGGCCCCGTGGTCGAGTGCGGCTATCCGCGCGTGCTGGAAGACGCGGCGTCGGCGGCCACCGCGGCGGCGCAATCGACCAGGCAGCCCCGCACGGCCTTGGCCGCCTGGCTCACCGCGCCCGAGCAGCCGCTGACTGCGCGGGTCATCGTCAACCGGCTCTGGCAATGGCATTTCGGCGTGGGCCTGTCGGCCACGGCCAGCGATTTCGGCCTGATGGGCGCGCCGCCCTCGCATCCCGAATTGCTCGATTGGCTCGCACGGCATTTCGTCGCGGACGGCTGGAGCCTGAAGCGCATGCATCGGCTGCTGGTCACGAGCGAGACGTACCAGCTGGCCGCCGCGCCGTTCGATGTGGCGTGGAGCGCGGAGGAAGTCGCCGCCGCCGGCACGACCTGGAAGGCGTCGGTTGCGCGCGATCCGGAAAACCGGCTGCTGTGGCATCGCCGCCGCGCGCGGCTCGATGGCGAGGCCATTCGCGACGCCATGCTGGCCGCCTCCGGGCGATTATCCCTGCGTCGCGGCGGGCCGGGCATTCGTCCGCCGCTCGCCCCGGAAGTCACTGAGACGTTGCTCAAAGATCAGTGGAAAGTCTCGGGCGACGACGAGGACCATCGCCGCCGCAGCATCTATTTGTTCGTGCGCCGCAACCTGCGCTATCCGTTGTTCGACGTGTTTGATCGGCCCGACACGATGGCCAGCTGTGCCCTGCGGCACGATTCGACCACGGCCACCCAATCGCTCACGCAGCTCAATAGCGCGTTCAGCTTGGACTGTGCGCGCCGGCTGGCTGGGGCCGTGTTGGCGGATGCGGTGTTGCCAGGCGCGAGGCTGGCGGGCGAGACGTCGGCCGATGCGGCCCGGGCCGATGCCACGCCGGCAGTTGACGGCGCGATCGGCCCCGCCGCAATCGAGCGGGCCTATCTGCGCGTGCTGAGCCGGTCGGCGTCCGACGACGAGGTGCGCGCCGGCCTGTCGTTCATCGACCAGCAGAGTGCGGCGTTGCGCGCCGGCGGCCGAGCGGCCGATCAATTGGCTCAACCGGAGCCGACGCACAGCGCGGGCGATCCGTTCTCCCGCGCGGCGCTTGTGGATCTATGCCTGGCCCTTTTGAACTCCAACGAGTTCTTGTACGTGGAGTAGCGTGAGGAGCGCATAGCCGCGCGAGCGGCCCAGGTCTTTTAGCGACGGGCGCGAGCCCGTCGTATCGAGATCGTTTCTGCAAACTACAAGCCGCGCAGCGGCGCATGACAAATCGTTCATAAACCACAACGACACTACGGCACGACGAGTACGAAGACAAACCAAACAAGAAGATTTGACCACGGAGAGCACAGAGGGACATAAAAGAATCAGAACGAAACGAAGCCATTGAAACACAGGCACCAAGGACACGAAGAGGCAAAATCGTTTGCCACAGAGGACGACACCGAGGGCACCGAGAAAAAAGGCAAAGGAGATTTACGTGGCTCCGTTGTGGGTTCACGAGAATCCTGGCGCGCGGTGGGGCGATGATGTCAGGCACGGGGTGCCTGACCTACGAAACTGAAGGCACAGAGACAAATTACAAAAGAGTTTTACGTTGGGCCGTGGTGCCGTGGTGGTTCACCAAAATGTTGGCGCGCGACACAGAGAGCGCGAATGCAATGACGAAGGTCCCTCGCTGGCGCTGCGGGCTTGTGTGCGACCTACTCGCGCACCAGTCGATAGCCGGCCAGGCGCACGAGCCACAGGCTGACGCCCACGCCGAGAAAGATCCGGACGTTGTGGAACAAAGTATTCCAGATGACTGCGGGAGGCATTTGCGAATTCACGGCAAAGACGACCACCAGTTGCACGCTTAGCAATGCCAGAAAGCCCAGCAGCGTTAAAATTGCAGATCGGCGCTGGTCCGTCGCACGCAATGCCAGATACGCCAGCGGCACGAGAAAACAACCCTTGGCAAATCCAAATGCCAGCATTAACAACACCTCCATCCTGCTCGCCGAGCCGACTGGATCCTGGACCGTGCGGAGGGCCGCCAGCGTGATCGCCAAGGTGATCGCCACCATGGTCGTCAGGTAGAACAAATCTCGCACGGCGAACGTGTTTTGCCCAAACGGGGCGTGTGCTTCTGCCGGGGCCATTTGCACGGGCACGATGCGCCAGCCGGACCTGCGACCGACCAGCCAAATCGCTACGAACGCTCCTTCGAAAACCAGGATCGGATGCAAGTACCAGAACCATTCCAGCCACCCGTTCCCAGTCCCGTAGCGCACCAGGCTGGGCACGCTGACGACCGCGATCAGCAGCAACAACGAACGCACGAAATTCAGCACCCAGCGACCGGTTGCGAATCCGGCCCAGAGCGCCAGTAAGTAAGGCAGAGAAGCATCGAGGGGCGAGAGGGCCCAGCCCCACTCGAATAGCGCGCTCCGCAATTCGTACAGTAGGCCGGGCTGATGGAGAGTCAATGCGCTTAGGACGCCGGACGTCAGCAATCGGGCGGCGACGTGCAGCCCGATCAGCAGGCCCAGGTAGCGTCGGCGGCGAGTGGAGAGGTCCATGGTCGGTACGCGGATGAAAGGGGAAAGGTGACGACGGGTCGCCCCGCACCGATTGTAGCTATAGGAATGTTGGTCGCGCAGCAAGCGCGCGTGGCGCCGTCCAGTCTTGTGACCTAGGCCGTTGGCCGGCCGTTGGCCTAGGCTGGTATGGGTTGGGCCTTCGGCCCACGGAGAGGCTGAATTCTGGCGAATTCAGCTGCAGGCTCGGCAGGAGCCTCGCCCTCCCGCAACGTTCAGCACGGGTATCTCTCCGAGCCACCCGTGGCACCCGAAACGGGCACTGGCGAGACGCCGGTGGCACTCGACGCGCCACCGTCCCGCCAGCCTCCAGCCTGCTTCTCAGCCCGTCTCCGGCAACTGGTGGCCCAGCTTGTCGCGCTTGGTGGCGATGTAGCGCGCGTTGTGCTCGTTGACCGGCGGCAGGATGGGAATCTGGTCGACCACTTGCAGGTCGAAACCGCCGTAGATGAAGGCGTCGGTCTTCTTGGGATTGTTGGTCAAGAGGCGAATCTTGGTCAGCCCCAGATCCTTGAGCAGTTGAATGCCGACGCCGTAGTCGCGCGTGTCGGCCTTGTAGCCCAGGGCCAGGTTGGCTTCCACCGTGTCGAGCCCCTTGTCCTGCAGGGCGTAGGCTTTGATCTTTTCTACCAGGCCGATGCCGCGGCCTTCCTGCGGCAGGTACACCAGCACGCCGCAACCTTCCTGGGCGATCATCTCCAGCGCCATGTCCAGCTGGTCGCCGCAATCGCAGCGCAGCGAGGCCAGCACGTCGCCGGTGAAACAGGCCGAGTGCAACCGCACCAGCGGCACCGGGCCCTTGTCCGGCTCGCCCATCACCAGTACGAACGGCTGCTGGCTCTCATACTTCACGCCGTAGAAGATCAGCTTGAACTGGCCGTGCCGCGTGGGCAGCTCGGCCTCGGTGACGCGATAGACCAGCTTCTCGCGCACGCGACGATAACGAATCAACTCTTCGATCGAGATGATCTCCAGCTGATGCTCGCGGGCCAGTTTGAAAAGGCCGTCGCGCGTGGCGCGGTCGCCGTGGGCGTCGAGCACTTCGCAGAGGATGCCCGCGGGCGACAGGCCGGCCATGCGCGCCAGGTCGACGGTGGCCTCGGTGTGGCCGGCGCGGCGCAGCACGCCGCCTTCCTTGGCCACCAGCGGAAACAAGTGGCCGGGCCGTACAAAGTCGTTCGGCTTGCTGGCCGGATCGACCAGGGCCCGCACGGTCGCGGCGCGTTCCTGGGCCGTGATGCCGGTCTTGCAGCTCTTGTGGTCGACCGGCACGGTGTACGACGTTCCCAAAAACGACGTGTTGGCCTCGACCATCGGCGCCAGCTTGAGCCGTTCGGAGACCTCGGGCAACAGCGGCATGCACAGCTGGCCACGGCCGTTGGTGATCATGAAATTGACGATTTCGGGCGTGACTTTTTCGGCCGCGCAAATGAAATCGCCCTCGTTCTCGCGGTCTTCCGCGTCGACCACGATGACGATATCGCCGCGGGCAATCGCTGCCACGGCCGCTTCAATACTGGAGAATTCACCGGCCATGGTAGGCTCTAGGCGGGAGACTGGAGACTGGAGGATCACTGGGCTCTGAGACCCAGACAAGGATATTATAGAGTCTGGAGGCTGGAGACTGGAGGCCGCAGGAAGAATTACCTCTGCTTTCTTCGTCCTATGGTCTGCAGCCTACAGCCTGTTCCTCCAGCCTGTTCTCGTCTTCGTCCTCCGGCCGCCAGCCTCCAGCCTAAGAGCCTGTCCCCCCATGCTTGACCGCGAAGAATACGTCGAGCAGGCCCATTTCTTCTCCATGCTGGCGGAGCGCAACAAGCTGGGCGTCTCCACGCAGGAGTTGCTGGGGATGGTGCGCGAAGAGATCTTGTCGACGACCAAGCTGCCCTTGGCGATCGACTATCTGACGGGCGAGTTGAAGCTGGTGGGCGTGTTTCACACGGCGATGGCCAAGCTGCCGCACTACTTCACGCCGTTTCAAACGTACGTGATCGAGGAGGCGGAGCGCGACACGGGCCGTTTCGACATGCTGTTGGCGCTGACCATTCTGGCGCGCGAGTCGAGGTATCGCGCCGCAGGCGCCACGGCGCAGGGCATCTTCCTGTACGAGTTCGAGTCGCTCGCGCGCAATCGCCTGGGCTACGATCGGGGTCTGGCGGCCGTCGCGGGCGACCCGATTTTCGACGCCGCCTGGCGCGAGTGGATCGGCCTGGTGCGGCATCAGGTCGGCCTGGTCGACTTTGCCGATTTGATTTACGTCCGCAGCGAGCACTATTTCCGCCGGCAGATGGCCGAGGCGGCGGCCCGCGACGAGGCACCGCCGCACGAGCGGCCCGTGCTGTTCGGCGAAGGCGAAGGACGGATCGCGCTGGCGAATCGCGGCAAGGACCCGCTTTTGCTGTTCAACGCGCTGCATCGGCATTTGGGCTATCCCGAGGTCCCGCGCCCGGCCAAACCGGACGAAACGCCCGAAGCGGTGCCGCAATTGCTGCGGCGGATGGAGCGGGCCGAGGCCCGCATCAAGCTGGTGGAGGAGGAGCTCAAGGGCGGGCTGGATATCACGCGGTTTTACGTGGCGCCGGAGGGCGGCGGCGGGGCAAAAAAACCCGCCGAATAGCGAGAAAATCGCACTATTCGGGGCCTGGGGCCAGCTTGCGATTCGGTTAGATCCGTTGTGCTTGCCGGGGTATGCGCGCGGTGGTACATTTAAAGTGTCAATGACGATTGGGTAAGCGTTGACGACGCGACTTTGAACAGAGTCTTGTTGCTGCCAACAAGCGTGCCGTGAAGCTCGAGCTCAGACTGGTCCTTGCGTCGACTGGGCGGACCGTGCAAGCGGAACCTTGTCCTGAGCGCTGCTGTGCCCATTCGGGCAATTTGTCGGGCCGAGTCCTGCCTCCATTTCGCTCGCGCCACGACTGTTTTCGCTCTCGCCACGATTGTTTTCGCTCGCGCCACGACGGGCGGCAACCGGCCGGCCACGCTAGCTACGGTGCTAGCGCCGTCAACCGCTGTAGCACTCGTCGCGTGCTTAGATTTCCCGCCTTGTTACGGTCCCCCGTTCGCTCGTTCTTGAAGTTTCGAACCTTCAAGAAATGATCCCCAGATTGGTGTCGCGACCGCGCGTGACCCAGGCAACTTTGCCGATATTGATAATAAGTACACCTTCCCCTTGAACTTCCCACTTACGACAGCGCCGGCGGCCCGGGCGGCCAGACGCGATTGTCCACAGGAACCACACAAGCAACATGGCCACGACAGCACCAAGTAAACCCGTCGTCGAGCTCGCCGCGGCGACGGTGCGGTTCTGCGGAGACTCGGGCGACGGCATGCAGCTGGCCGGCACCCAATTGACGAACACTTCGGCCCTGGCCGGCAACGATATCGCGACGTTCCCCGACTTTCCGGCCGAGATTCGCGCTCCGCGCGGCACGAAGGCGGGCGTGAGCGGTTTTCAGATCCGCTTTGCCTCGACCGAAATCTTCACGCCCGGCGATCAGGTAGACGCGCTGGTGGCGATGAACCCGGCCGCGCTCGTGACGAACCTGTGCGACCTGGTGTCCGGCGGCATTCTGATCGTCAATAAAGACGCCTTCGACGAGAAGGGCATGGCGCAAGCCGGCTACGTGACCAACCCGCTGGAAGACGGCAGCCTCGACGGCTATCAGCTCTTTCCGGTCGAGATGACCCGGCTCACGCGGCTGGCCGTTGAAGGGCTGGGCCTGGGCCAGAAAGAAAGCGATCGTTGCCGCAATTTCTACGCCATGGGTCTGACCTTCTGGCTGTACGACCGCTCGCTCGAGCCGACGCAGCGCTACATCGACGAGAAGTTCGGCAAGATGCCGGCCGTGGCCGAAGCCAACCGCCGGGCCCTGAAAGCCGGCTACAACTATGGCGAAACCACCGACGCCATGGCCAGCCAGTACAAGGTGAACAAGGCCGATCTGGCGCCGGGTCTGTACCGCAATATCACGGGCAATCAAGCGCTGGCCTGGGGCCTGGTGTCGGCCTCGCAGCGCAGCAATTGTACCTTGTTTTACGGCAGCTATCCGATCACGCCGGCCAGCGATATTCTGCACGAGCTGGTGCGGCACAAGAACTTTGGCGTTCGCACCTTCCAGGCGGAAGACGAGATCGCGGCCATCACGTCGGCCATTGGCGCTGCGTTTGGCGGGGCGATGGGGGTGACCGGCTCGAGCGGTCCGGGCGTCGCGCTCAAGACCGAGGCCATCGGCCTGGCCGTGATGACCGAACTGCCGCTGTTGATCCTCAACGTGCAGCGCGGCGGGCCGAGCACCGGCCTGCCCACCAAGACCGAGCAGGCCGACTTGTTCCAAGCCATCTACGGCCGCAACGGCGAGTGCCCGGTGCCGGTATTGGCGGCGCGCAGCCCGGCCGATTGTTTTGACGTGGCGCACGAAGCCTGGCGGATTGCCACGCGCTTCATGACGCCCGTCTTTGTGCTGACCGACGGCTATATTGCCAACGGCGCGGAGCCGTGGCGCGTGCCCGACGTGGCCTCGCTGCCGCACATTCCGGTGCAGCATCCGCAGGCCGGCAGCAACGGCGACGTGTTTCATCCGTATGCCCGCGACGAGCGGCTGGCGCGCCCCTGGGCCTTGCCCGGCACGCCCGGCCTGATGCACCGGATTGGCGGGTTGGAAAAGCAAGACATCACGGGCAACGTCAACTACGAGCCGGCCAACCATCAGCACATGGTCGACTTGCGGGCTCGCAAGGTGGCCGGCATCGCCAACGACATTCCGCCGCAGGAAGTCGACGGTCCGGCCAGCGGCAAGCTGCTGGTGGTGAGCTGGGGCGGCACGTACGGCGCGGTGGCCACCGGCGTGCGGCAGTCCCGTTCGCGCGGCGCCTCGGTGTCGCACGTCCACCTGCGCTATCTGAATCCACTGCCCGCCAATCTGGGCGAGATCATCAAGCGTTTCGACAAGGTGTTGGTGCCCGAACTGAACAAGGGCCAACTGTTGATGGTGTTGCGGGGCACGTACCTCGTCGACGCCGTCGGCTTGAACAAAGTGCAAGGCAAACCGTTCGAAGTCCGCGAAGTGATGCAGAAAATAGAGTCGATGCTGGCCTGACGAGCTGACCTACCCCACAGAAAGAGCACATGAGCACTGAAACCGCGTTACCCGTGCTGACACCCGGCGATTTCGCCAGCGACCAGGAAGTGCGCTGGTGCCCGGGCTGCGGCGACTATTCGATCCTGGCGCAAATGAAGAAGGTGTTGCCCACCCTGGGCATTCCGCCGGAACGCACCGTATTTGTCTCGGGCATCGGCTGTTCCAGCCGCTTCCCGTACTACATGAACACCTACGGCATCCACTCGATTCACGGGCGGGCGCCGGCCGTGGCCTCGGGCCTGAAAGTCGCCCGGCCCGATTTGTCGGTGTGGGTGATCACGGGCGACGGCGATGCGCTGTCGATCGGCGGCAACCACCTGATGCACGCTATCCGCCGCAATCTCGATCTCAACATCGTGTTGTTCAACAACCGCATTTACGGTCTGACCAAGGGGCAGTACTCGCCCACCTCGCTGTTGGGCCAGGTGACCAAGAGCACGCCCGGCGGCGCGATCGACAACCCGCTGCACCCCATCAGCGTGGCCATCGGCTGCGAAGCCACGTTCGTGGCCCGCTCCATCGACGTGAACATCAAGCACTTGAGCATGGTGCTCAAGCGAGCGGCCGAGCACGTGGGCACGTCGTTCGTCGAGGTGTATCAGAACTGCAACGTGTTCAATGACGGCGCGTTCGAATATGCCACGGCCCGCGACGCCAAGGCCGACACCACGCTGGAGCTGGAGCACGGCAAGCCGCTGATCTTCGGCAAGAACCGTGACAAGGGCATCCGGCTCAACGGCATGGATCCCGAGGTGGTGGAGCTGGGCAAAGGCATTTCGGAAGATGACCTGTTGTTCCACGACGAGAAGGCGCCGGAGCCGACGCTGGCGTATTTGCTGTCGCGGATGTCGCACCCCGAGTTCCCGGAGCCGATCGGCGTGTTCCGCGACGTGGACGCGCCGCGTTACGAAGAGCGGCTGATGGAGCAGATTACCGCGGCCGAAAAGCGCGGCAAGGGCGACCTGCAAACGCTATTCAACAGCGGCGAGACGTGGACGGTGGAGTAGGGGGCAGGGTGGAGGATAGAGGCTGGAGGCTGGGGGAAGAAAACGGCGGGAGGGCGAGCCTCAGGTCGTTGGGCACGCCGTGCCTGAAAAGGCAAATTGTGAAAACGCCAATAGGGCGTGCCCGCAATGGTGCACGCCTTTTTGCTGCGCGATCCGCGCCGTCAACAGTACACGCACGACCGCCCGGCGGTGAAATCGTGCGTCGCCAGGGCCGCGGCGATGGCCCGGGCGATCTTCAGCCCGCCGGCGTGGGACGGCTCGATGGGCGAGAGCGGCGAGTAGTCGGCCGCTTCGGTGCACACCAACCGCAGGTCGATGACGGGAATGCCTGCGCGAAACGCCTCGTGCGCGATCACGTCGTTGAACAGCGACAGCGCCGCCAACAGCGGCGGTTCCAGGCCGGGAATCGCGTCGTAGACGGTACACACGATCGCAGGCAGCTCGCGGGCCAGCACCGTATCGAGCATGCGGCGATATTGCCGGCGAAAGTTGGCCTGAATGTCCGCCAGCCGGCCGAGCACGTCCGCCACGCTGCCGGCTGCCTCGTGCACGATGAAGCTGTGTTGCAACGCGTCGTTCCCGCCGACACTAACCACGAGGTGCGTGGCGTCGCGCGGCAGGTCGTCCAGCTGCTCGGCCACGCCCGTGGTCACGTCGCCATCGATGGCCAAGAGCGTGGCCTGCCAGCCGCCCGGCAGCGCGCGGCGCAACTGCTCGATGACGGGCGCCTGGCCCGGCACGTACGAGGCGTTGTCGAATACGGAATCGCCGAGGAGGACGACGTGGGACATCGGTCAGGCTGGAGGCTGGAGGCTGGAGGAAGAAAGAAAGAAGCAGAGGAGGGAGAGCCGGCAGGGCCCGTGGGTTCGCGAGATCATCCCCTCGCGGAGAAGACTGCTCGATTGCTGGCACGAGTGATTGCGATGTTCTTTGAACGCTGAAGGTGACAGATCCAAGGTGCCAACCAGCAGGTTCGATGCGATAGCAGTTGTATAATCTTCAGAGCCGGGGGCTGCACGACGCAACGACAGGCTCGGCCGGAGCCTCGCCCTCCCGAACGAGAAATATTCGCCCTTCAGCCTCCAGGCTCCAGCCTGTTCCTCACGCAAAGTCCTGGAACGTCGGCTTGATAATCAGCTCGTGCACGTGGGCCCGGGGCGGCAGGCAGGCCACCATCAGCGCCGCGTCCGCCACGTCGCTGGGCTGCAAGATGCGCAGCAGATTCTCCGGACTCACGGCCACCGGCCGGCGCCGCAACAGGGGCGTGTCCACTTCGCCCGGGCAGATGCTCGTGACACGAATTCCGTTCTTGCCCTCTTCCAGCGCCACGGCGGTGCTCAGCGCCGTGAGTGCGAACTTTGAGGCGGAGTAGGCGACGCCGCCGAGCGTGCTCGCCCGCTGTCCGGAGATGGAGTTGATGTTGATGATCAGTCCGTCGCCCTTGGCCCGCATTTGCGGGAGCACCTGGTGGATGCAGTTGTACGCGCCGGTGGCGTTGATGGCCAGGACCTCGTCCCAGGTTTCGGGCGGCATGTCGGCCATGGTGCGTTTGGGCGTGTTGATGCCGGCGCCGTTGACGAGAATGTCGATGGGCCCCAGCGACTGCGCGGCCCAGCGGAACAGCTCGGCAACGCTGGCGCGGTCGGCCACGTCGACGGTGTGCACAAGAATCGGCGGCTGGCCGGTCCAGGTGGCGGCCGCTTCGCGCAGCTTGTCTTCGCGGCGGCCGGCAATGGCCACGCGGCAGCCTTCGCGTGCGAATGCAATCGCGATGCCCTCGCCAATTCCGGTGGCTCCGCCCGTAATCAAGGCCGTTTTGCCGGCTAGCTTCATCGCTGCAGTTCCTCGTGGTCAATGGATCAAAGTTTTCGCATAATATCAAAATGCCGAAGGCCCCGCGACAACTCGACGCGCGCATTGAAATCGTCACGCCGGAGAACATCGCGTTTCACTACGTGCTGGCCGGGCCGTTTCGCCGCCTGCCGGCCTATCTGATCGACGTGGCGCTGCGGCTGGCCGTGCTCGCAACCATTGGCATCATCGTGGCACTGTCGGGCTATGCCGGTCTGGGCGGCCTGGGGTTCGGCGTGTTTCTGGTCAGCTGGTTCATACTGTCGTGGTTTTACGGCGGGATGTTCGAGGCTTTGTGGAACGGCCAGACGCCTGGCAAGCGGTGGATGGGCCTGCGCGTGTTGTCCATCGACGGCCGGCCGATCAACGCCATGCAGGCCGTGCTGCGAAATATCTTGCGCGACGTGGACGCCTGGCCCATGGTGGGCGCCGGCGGACCGGTCGGCATTCCGCTGTTCATGGTCGGCCTGTTCACCGCCGCCGCCAACGATCGCTATCAGCGGCTGGGCGATCTGGCCTGCGGCACGATCGTGGTGATCGAAAACAAAACGCGTCTGCGCGGGCTGGCCGCCGTGGACCAGCGCGAGGTGCTGGCGATTGCCGAGCAGTTGCCGCCGAGCTTCGTGGCCAATTCGGCGCTGGCGCAGACGTTGTCGGCCTACGTGGCGCGGCGCGACCGTTTTTCGCACGCCCGGCGCCACGAGCTGGCCGGCACGCTGGCCGAGCCTCTGATCGAGCGCTTCAACCTGCCCTTGGACACCAATCCCGACTTACTGCTGGTGGCCATGTACTATCGCGCGTTCATTGCCGATCGGCCGCGTGCGGCCACCGTGGTCGCGCCGCAGCCGGAGGCCGTGCTGGTGGAGACGACGAGTCCATGAAAGTCGCCGAATTGCTCGAGCGCCGCCGCCTGCAATGGCACGAGTTGGAGGGCATCTGCTTCTCGCTCGAGCGCCATCGGCTCAAGTCGCTGGGGGGCGCGGGCGTGGCGCAGTTCGCCAGCCTGTATCGCGCGGCGTGCGCCGACCTGGCGCTGGCCGACGCGTATCGACTGCCGCCCGACACCGTGCAATACCTGCATCAGCTCGTAGGCCGGGCCCACAACCAGCTTTATCGCAGCCAGACGTTTCGCTGGCGGCAGTGGGGCCACGAGATGTTTCGCGCGCTGCCGCGGCGCATGCTGCGCGACCGCGCCTTGTGGCTGGCGTTGCTGGTTTTTTGGGGCGTGTTCGGCTTGTCGTTCATGCTGGGATATTCCTCGCGCGAGTTCGTGGTGCAAGTGGCCGGCGAGGAAACGATGGCCCAGATGCAGGAAATGTACTCCGGGCCGATCTTCGGCCGCACGGCGCAAATGTCCAGCACGATGACCGGCTTCTACGTGTTCAACAACGCCAGCATTGGCCTGCAATGTTTCGCCGGCGGACTGGTGCTGGGTATCGGCGGGCTGTTCGTCACCGTGTCGAACGCGGTGTTCCTGGGCGCAATTTTCGGCTACATGCTGACCACGCCGGAGCGCTACAACTTCATCGAATTTGTCACGGCGCATGGCCCGTACGAGCTGACGGCCATTGTGTTTGCCGCCGCGGCCGGCATGCGGCTGGGCTTTTCGATGATCTCGACGGGCGGGCTGTCGCGCAGCGCGTCGTTGCGCAAGGCCGCGGCCGAAGCCATGCCGGCGGCCGGCGCGTCGGTCGTGCTGTTCTGCCTGGCGGCGGTGATCGAAGGCTTCATTTCGCCGTCGTCGGCACCCTACGAAGTAAAGGTGGCCACAGCCGTGGGCAGCACCGCCACCTTGCTGATCTACATCGTCGGCTTTGGCGCTGTTGGGAGAGACTAGCGTGGAATTCGATCGGGCGAACATCTCGATCTGCGAGCGCTCCTGGACCGACAACCTCGATCTGGCGCTGCAGGCCATACGCCGCTATGGCGGGCCGTTGGCCATCTGCTCGCTGGCGCTGGTGGTGCCGTTTGCCGTGTTGAACCACTTCATTATTTTCGCGCTGTTTCCCGAGCCGCAAACCGACGAAGCTCCCGGCGGCGTCCTGTATTGGATCACCTGCCTGGTGCTCATCGAGGCGCCCTTGGCCACGGCTCCGATCACGCTCTACCTGGGCCAGGCGCTGTTCGTGGAGAAGCCCGCGGCACAGCAGGTGGTGCGCGGGCTGGTGGCGTGCCTGCCGCAGCTGGTGTTGTTGCAACTGATCATGCGCACGCTGCTGATCCTGCCCGTGGTCACCTGGGTCATTCCGTATGCCATTGCGCCGTACTTGAACGAAGTGATCTTGCTCGAGCGCAATCCGCTGGTGGGCCGCCACGGGCAGATCTCCACGCTCAAGCGCAGCTCGCAGCTGCATCGCGGCAACAGCGGCGAATATTCCGGCCGGGCCACTGCCGCGGCGTTGATATCGGTGCTGCTGATCACGGCCATTTATCTGACCGAAGACGTGCTGGTGCGCAACCTGCTGGGATTCGAGCCCGGCCCGACCGGTTGGCTGATCGAGATGCAAGTGGCGTTTTGGCTGGTGGCGATTTACTTTGCCGTGGTGCGCTTTCTGACCTATCTCGATGGCCGGATCCGCAACGAAGGCTGGGAAGTTGAACTCTTGTTGCGCGCCGAGCGGGCTCGCCTGATGAGGCCCATCGTATGAGCCGCATCTCGCGCTCGATCTGCTGGCTGTCCGCGGCCGCCGCGCTCGTCGGTCCGCAACTGGCCGGCTCGCAACGAGCCTCGGCTGCCGAGCAAGATCCGTTCGTCGAGTCGGGCGGAACGGCCCTTCGCGAGCGCTTGCAGATTCCCTGGTACGATGCCGAGACCGACAAGCTGCAGCCGATCGAACTGACTGAGCCGTGGGACCTGGAGTTTGACTTCTCGTGGCTCGCAGACCCGCTGTACTGGCTTGCGATCGCAGTGGCGGTTGGCCTGGTGCTGCTGCTGGTGTGGCTCGTCGGGCGGTTTGTGATCGAGCGCGAGCGCGGGCGTGCGACGGCGCGGCCGGCGCGGGCCGATCCGCTGGTCGTGGCCGACCGCATCGAGGCGCTGCCCTTTATGCGCGAGCGCTCGCTGGACGATCTGCTGGGCCAGGCGCGGCGGCACTACGAGCAGGGCAACTACAGCGAGGCCATCATCTACTTGTTCAGCTACCAGCTGGTCGAGCTCGATCGCTCGTCGCTGGTGCGGCTCGCCCGCGGCAAGACCAACCGCCAGTATCTGCGCGAGGCGGGTCGCGTGAGGCCGCTGGCCGGCTTGCTCGAACTCACGATGGTCACGTTCGAGGACGTTTTTTTCGGCAGCCGCGCGTTGGACCGCGCGGGATTTGAGGACTGCTGGACACGGCTCGACCAGTTCGACGCGCTCGTGGCGCAGGCACAGGCGGGCACATGACGGATTGCCGCGTTGATTGTCGAAGTTCCTGGATGGCACGGGCATCTTGCCCGTGGGTCAGGAGCACTGGCGAGACGCCAGTGGCACCCGCCGCACTGGCAGCAAGCTGCCGGTGGCACCCCCGCACAACATGTGCTCTCTTGGCAGGCCTGGCCCTGTTCGCCAGTGGCTGCACTTCGGGCCTCGATACGACGTACGGCAACTCCGCGCCCAGCTACTGGTCTACGAGCATCAACGGCACGGACGTGCTGGCGGCCATGTTCACCGAGGCGGGGCACGAAGTCACCTCGCGGCGCATCATTTACACAGCGGCCATGGAGCGCGTGCAGACGGTCGTCTGGGTGCCCAACGACTTTTCCGCGCCGAACGAAGAAGTGTGCACGTTTTTTACGGACTGGCTGGCCAACGATCCGGAACGGACGCTGGTCTACGTGGGCCGCAGCTACGACGCCGAGCCGACCTATTGGCGCGAAATGGCCACGCGGGTTGCAAAAGAGCAGCAGCCCCTGTATCGGCGGCGGGTGCGCGAAACGCGCGGCTGGGTCTCCGGCGCCGGTCCCCTGCCGGCGGCGGAGCTGCGCTGCGATTGGTTTCGCATCGAGCCCGGCAAGCCGGGCAGGGCCACGTCCATCGAGGGACTTTGGTCGAACAAGCTTGACGAAGATCGGACCGAGATCCAGGCCTGTGATAATTTGGTGCCGCTAGTCGGCTGCAACGAACTGCTCAATTCGACCCAGGGCCTCATTGCCTGGCGACACACTGATTTTGAAAACGGCGGCGGTCAGCTGATTGTCGTGGCCAACGGTTCGTTTTTGTTCAACATGCCGCAAGTGAACCACGAGCATCGCAAGCTGGCCGGCAAGTTGATCGACGAGGTAGGGCCGCCGGGACGCGTCGTGTTCCTGGCGAGCGGGCCGGGTGGACCGCCGATTGATCCGAGTGGCGGCGGCTCAGCGCTGGCCCGCTTGTTCGGCGCCTGGCCGCTGAACGCCATCCTCTTGCATTCAGCCGTGCTGGGCATCATCTTTTGCTTTGCGCGCTGGCCCATCTTCGGACGCGCCAAAGTGCCGCCGGCCGAATCGACTTCCGACTTTACCTACCACGTAGACGCGGTCAGCGAGCTTTTGCAGCGCACCGGCGACCGCCGTTACGCGCTGTCGAAGTTGCCCGTCGATCCGGAAGCTGCCAAGGCCGACGCAGCCGGTGCGACGGCGGGCGCGCGCCCGGGCCCTCCTCCCAGCTAAGCCCAATGGACTTGCCATGACAGAACAGGGTTCCGACACACCACTCGAACTGACGCCGCCGGCCGTGCCGGAGTTCCGCGCCCCGCGGGCCAGCGATCCAGAGCGGGCCAGCGCCATTGCGCAAATTCGCGCGCTGTACGACCGCATCACCGCCGAGATCGCCAAGATCTACGTCGGCCAGGACGAGCTCGTGCTGACCACGCTTGTGGCGCTGTTTTCCAGCGGCCACGTGCTGATCGAAAGCGTGCCCGGGCTGGGCAAGACACTGTTTGTGCGCGTGTTGGGGCGGGTGCTGGGATGCCAGTGCGGGCGAATTCAGTTCACGGCCGACCTGATGCCTTCGGACATCACGGGCGCCCCGATCTTCGACATGAAGCAACAGGAGTTTCGCTTTCGGCCGGGACCGGTGTTCACGCAGTTTCTCCTGGCCGATGAAATCAATCGTTCGCCCGCCAAGACCCATGCCGCGCTTCTGGAAATCATGCAGGAGTATCGGGTGACCGTGGAGCGCACCAGCCACAAGTTGAAGCGGCCGTTTCTGGTGCTGGCCACGCAGAACCCGCTGGAGAGCGAAGGCACGTACAACCTGCCCGAGGCGCAGCTCGACCGGTTCATGTTCAAAGTCGTGGCCGGCTACCCGTCCACGCTCGAGGAGATCGCCATCCTCAAGCAGCACGGCCGGCAGCTCGACGTCGACGAACGATTGAACAACACGCTGCAGGTGGTCACCTCGGCCGAGGAGATCGTGGCCATCACGGCCGCGTGTTCGGAAGTGCACGTGGAAGACAAGTTGTTCGCGTATATCAATTCGATCGTGCGGCTGACGCGTGAGTGGCCGCAGTTCTACATCGGCGCGTCGCCCCGCGCGGGAATCGCCCTGGTGCAGGGCTCGCGCACGCTGGCGGCATTTCGCGGCCGCGACTATGTGGTGCCGGACGACGTGGTGGATATCGCGCTGCCGGCCTTGCGGCACCGCGTGATCCGCACGGCCGAGGCCGAGGTGGAAAATCAAAGCGTCGACGATCTGTTGCGGCAATTGGTGAACTCCGTCGAGGTGCCCCGGCTGTGAACCCCGTCTTGCCGCTGCTGGCCACGGTGGTCGTGCTTTTGGCACTGGCCTATGCGCGGGCCATTTATCCGCTCAAGCGGCTGGCAACCGTCGCGCTGTTTCCCGTCATCTTATCGTTGGCCTTATTGACCAATGCCACTTTTGCGCCGTGGCTTATTGCAATCGACGTGTTGCTGGCAGGCGTGGCACTGGTTGATCTATTGAGCCTGCCGCGGCGCAACTGGTTCGAATGCGAACGCACCGTGGGGCGTATCGCCTCGCTGGGCAAGCCGCACCCGGTGCGGCTGACCATCAGCAACCGCCATACGCAAGCGGTGCTGGTGGGCGTGCGCGACGACGTGCCCGAAGAATGCCGGGCCACGCCCGAACAGTTTCACGTGCTGCTGCCGCCGCAGAGCCGCGCCAGCGTGAACTATCATCTCGCGGCGCGGCGCCGCGGGGCGTTTCACCTGGGGGCCGTGTATCTGCGGGTTACCAGCCGCCTGGGGCTCTGGCAACGGCAGCTGACTTATCCTGCGCCGAGCGAGTTGCACGTGTATCCCGACATGCAGCAGATGCGCGAGTATGCGCTGCTGGCCCGGACCGACCGGCTGAGCCTGTTGGGCGTGCGGCGGATGCGGCGGGTCGGGCAGGACAACGAGTTTGAGCGGCTGCGCGACTATGCCGTCGACGACAACTACAAGCACATCGACTGGCGCAGCACCGCGCGACGCAACAAGCTGACCGTCAAGGATTTTCAAGTCAATCAGAGCCAGCGGGTCATTTTCCTGGTCGATTGCGGGCGGATGATGACCAACACGGCCGCCGGGTTGAGCCTGCTCGACCACGCCCTGAACGCCGCCTTGATGCTGGGCTACGTGGCGCTGAACAAGGGCGACTCGGTGGGCATGCTGTGCTTTGCCGACGACATTCAGCGGTACGTGCCGCCGCGCGGCGGCTTGAACCAGATGAACCAGCTGTTGCACGCCGCGTTCGATCGCTTTCCGCGGCTGGTGGAATCGCGCTACGACGAGGCGTTTGTCTATCTCAACGCCCGCTGCCGCAAGCGCTCGCTGGTGATCCTGCTGACCAACGTGGTCGACGAAGTGAACTCGAGCCAGGTGAGCCGCTACCTGACGAGCGTGGTGGGCCGGCACCTGCCGCTGGCGGTGATGCTGCGCGACCACGCGATCTTCGATGCCGCGGCGGTCGCTCCGGACAGCGACCAGGCCCTGTACCGCTCGGCGGCGGCCAACGAAATCGTCTCCTGGCGGCGCGGCGTGCTGCGGGATCTCGAGCACCAGGGTGTGCTATCGCTGGACGTGTTTCCGGAGCAAATGACCGCGCCCCTGGTGAATCGCTACCTGGAGATCAAGGCGCGGCATTTGTTGTGATGGGGGCGACGGCATTGCGCATACACTGATACGAAGCGCGAGCAAGGGTTTTGTCTCGTTCGTCCTCGCTGGCGCTTCGGGTTAGTGTGATTGTGCCTCTCGTGCCTGCGCACCCGGGAAGTCGCGGGATCGGCCTACGGCGCCGGCCACTCATAAATCTTCTCGACGACCGGCACGATTTGCTGCAAAAGTGCGCCGCCCGAGTCGCTGTTGGTCATGATGATCACGCCTTGGCCGGTGGCGGGCAGACCGATCAACACGCAGCGAAAGCCTTCGTTCGAGCCGCCGTGGCTGAAGCGGAATCCGCGGCTTGTGCCGTTGAGCGCGAAGCCAAGACCGTACGAGCCGCTTTGCACTTTGAGCATTTCGGCCGCCATACCGCCGGAAAGAATCTTGCCGGTGCGGCCGCTGATCGTGCCGGCCACGTCGATCACCACCAGCGCCAGGTCGCTGGGCGTGGTCCACAGTCCGGCCGCGGCCATTTCGGGATGGATCACCCAGCCGCCGTGCATCGGCTTCGCGCCGGCGGTGTGGCCGTTGGCCGCCTCGGCAGTCCGCGCCGTCGGGAGCGGCTGCTCGTAGGTGCTGTGCGACATGCCCAAAGGCTCGAGCACCTGCTGCCGTGCATAGTCCGGAAACGGCACGCCCGTGACGTCCAGCAGCAGTTGTTGCATCACCGTGTAGCCGCCGCCCGAGTACTTCCACATGTAACCCGGCTTGACCAGCAGCTTCACCGGCTCGGTGTTGGCCGGCGGCGAGCCGGAAAGAATCTGCACGAGCGTGGGCTGCGCTGCATCGACGTCGTAGCCCGGGAAGCCGTGCACCGTGAGCCCGGCCGAGTGGCTGAGCAAATGTCGCAGCGTGATCGGTTTGATCAGGAGCTGGCTGGGCGGAAAGTGCCACGACAGCAGCCGCCGGTCGACGTCTTCGTCGAGCGTGAGCTTGCCGAGCTGCACGGTGCGCAGGGCCACGAGCGCGGCCACGGGCTTGCTGACGCTGGCGGCTTGAAAGAGCGTGGTCGGCGAAACCGGCTGATCCTCGCCCGCCTTGAGCACACCAAAGCCCTGGGCCCAATCAATCTTGTAGTCGTTCACCACGGCGATGCTGACGCCGGGCACTGCGTGCTTTTGCATCGCGGCGGTGATGGCCTCGGCCACCGCGGCACGGCGCGCGTCGGTGTCTGCCGGCGTGGCGGCAACCGTTTCGTGCAAGGCAAAGCCAAGCGCCAAAAGAGCGAGGAACGCGCCCCGGTTGGCACTGGCACCTTTGCATTTCATCGTCGCGCTCCTGCAGAGGATTGTCGCCGCCGCGATTATAGCCGGCTCGCCATCGCGGCGCAGTGAATTCGCTGCGGCCGCGGGTTTCTTGGCCGAAGCGGGGCCGCGTCGCCAAAATCGCGCGGGCGGCATAGAATTCCCTGGTCGCAGCGTGCCAGCCCGTAACCACCCCCGGCCACGCCGCCAGGCGGAACTCCGTGCGCGTAATGGAAGAACTCACCGATCGCCAATTGGCCGACGTCGAACGCACGACGCGCGAAATCGGTCGCTATCTGTTCGAGCGCTCGTCGCAAAATCAGCCCTCGGTCTGGGACCGGCGCTGGTGGGACGACCGCATCATGGCCTGGGCCATGCAGGACGAGTCGGTCAAGGTGCAGATGTTTCGCTTCGTGGACGTGCTGCCGATGCTCGCCAGCAGCGAAGCGATTACGCAGCACCTGCGCGAGTATTTCGACGAGGTGCGCACGCACTTGCCGTCGGCGGCGCGGCTGGGACTGGCGGTAGCGGCGCCCGAATCCATCGCCGGCCGGGCGCTGGCCAGGGCCGCGCGGCGCAACGCGCTGGGTCATGCCCGGCGCTTCATCGCCGGCACCACGCCCGACGAGGTGCTGGCCGCGGCGCGCCACGAGCGCAAACTCCACCGCGCCTTCACGCTGGACCTGCTGGGCGAGGCGGTGACCAGCGAGCGCGAGGCCGACAAGTACCTGCAAGCCTATCTCGACCTGATCGCCGGCATTTCGCCCACGGTCAACGGCTGGGAGGAAGTGCCGCAGATCGATCGTGCCGGTGGCTGCGAGCTGCCGCGCGTGAACGTCTCGATCAAGCTTTCGGCGCTCGATAGCCGCTTCGACCCCATCGATCCCCAGGGCACCTCCGAGCGCGTGGCCGGTCGCCTGCGCAAGCTGCTCCGCGCGGCCCAGCGCGAGCGGGCGTTTGTGAACGTCGACATGGAGGCCTATCACACCAAGGACCTCACGCTGGCCATCTTCCAGCAGGTGATGCTGGAAGATGAGTTTCGCGAGAGCGAGGACGTGGGCATCGTGATTCAGTGCTATCTGCGCGACGCCGAGGCCGATCTGGTGCGGCTGCGCGACTGGGCGGCCGCGCGCGGTCGGCCCGTCTGGGTGCGGCTGGTCAAAGGCGCCTACTGGGACTATGAGACCGTGCTGGCCGAGTCGATCGGCTGGCCGGTGCCCGTGTTTCGAGAAAAGTGGCAGACCGACGCCAACTACGAGCGGCTCACGCGCTACGTACTGATGAATTGTGAGCAGCTGCGGCCGGCGCTGGGCAGCCACAACCTGCGCTCGCTGGCTTACGGCATGGCCGTGGCGCGGCAGCTGGGCATTCCCGAGCACGCGCTCGAACTGCAAATGCTCTACGGCATGGCCGACAGCGAGAAGCAGGCCATTGTCGACCTCGGCTATCGGCTGCGCATCTACATGCCGTTTGGCGAATTAATTCCGGGCATGGCCTATCTCGTGCGCCGGCTGCTGGAAAACACTTCCAACGATTCGTTTCTGCGGGCGGGCTTTGCCGAGCACGTCCCGGTGGAGAACCTGCTTATGAATCCCCTGGATCATCGCCCCGGCGGCGACGGCCGGCCGGCAATGTCAGCCCCGCGTGCACCGCAGACCGCGACCGGGCGGCCGGCGGCAGATCGGCTGGTGTTCGAATTTCGCAATGAGCCGCCGGCCGACTTCAGCCGCGCCGCACGGCGCGAGGCCATGCAGACGGCGCTGGCCGAAGTGGCCCAACAATTCGACGCCGATTATCCGCTGGTCATCGGCGGCCGCGCGGTCACGACCAAACAATGGCAACCCGCAATCAATCCGTCGCACAAAAAGCAAACAGTCGGCCGGGTGGCCGTGGCCGATGCCGCGCACGCCGCGGCCGCGGTCGAAGCCGCACTTCAGGCACTGGCCGATTGGTCGCAGCTGGGCGTGGAGCGCCGGGCGCAGTATCTGCGCAGCGCCGCCGAAGTGATGCGCCGGCGGCGGTTCGAGCTGGCGGCCTGGCAGGTTTACGAGTGCGCCAAGCCGTGGCGCGAAGCCGATGCCGACGTGTGCGAGGCCATCGACTTTTGCGAATACTACGCGGCCGGTGCGCTGGACATGGCCGCGCCGCACGGCGTGGACGTGCCCGGCGAGGAGGATCGCTTTGAGCACCTGCCGCGCGGCGTGACGGCCGTCATCGCGCCTTGGAACTTCCCCCTGGCTATTTTGACAGGCATGACCACCGCGGCCCTGGTCACCGGCAACACCGTGGTGATGAAGCCGGCGGAGCAGTCGAGCGTGGTGGCCGCGCGGCTGATGGAGATCTTTCAAGAGATCGAGCTGCCGCCGGGCGTGCTCAATTTCCTGCCTGGCCCGGGCGAAGTGGTGGGCGCCGCGCTGGTCGAGCATCCGGCCGTGGCCACGATCGCCTTTACCGGTTCGCGCTCCGTGGGCCTGGCCATCAATGCCCGCGCAGCGCAGGTCTCGGCTGCCGGCCGGGCGAAGTTCGTCAAGCACGTGATCGCGGAGATGGGGGGCAAGAACGCGATCATCGTGGACGACGACGCCGATCTGGACGAAGCTGTGCTCGGCGTGGTGCGCAGCGCCTTCGGCTACCAGGGCCAGAAATGCTCGGCCTGCTCGCGCGCCATCGTGCTCGACGCGGTGTACGACCGGTTTGTCGAGCGGCTGGTCGACGCCACGCGCAGCCTGCAGATTGGTCCGGCCAACGACTCGGCCACGAACGTGGCGGCCGTGATCGACCAGGAGGCGCTTGCGCGGATCGAACGCTATATCGAAATTGGTCGCCGCACCGGACGCGAGCTCCTGGCAATGGGCCCGGGCAAGTTGGCCGGCGAGGGCTACTACGTCGGGCCACACATCTTTGCCGAGCTGCCGCCCACGGGACAGCTCGCGCAGGAGGAAGTTTTTGGGCCGGTGTTGGCCGTATTTCGCGCGGCCGATCTGGACGAGGCGATCCGCCTGGCGAACGACACCGATTATGCGCTGACCGGTGGCATCTTCTCGCGCAGCCCGGCGCATCTCGAGCGGGCGCGGCGCGAAATGCAGGTGGGCAACTTGTATTTGAATCGCGGCATCACCGGGGCGCTCGTGGGCCGGCAGCCGTTTGGCGGCTTTCGACTTTCGGGCATCGGCACCAAAGCCGGCGGGCCGGAGTACCTGCTGCAGTTCGTCGTGCCACGCACGGTGACGGAAAACACGATGCGGCGCGGCTTCGCACCCGCGCCGGGCGCAATGGACGACGCGGCCGGCGATTAGGGCGCCGCCGCAAGCGGAGTTCTTTTCGGCGCTCCACCGATGCGGGCGAAGGGAAGAAAGCCACCGAGGACACAGAGACTACAAATTGCTTGCTACCCTGTCTCTGTGACCTCGGTGATCTCTGTGGCCAAGAGATCTTCGACGCAGTCGCTGGTGGTCTAAAACATACCGCCGCCCATGCCACCACCCGTACCGCCCATTCCGCCGCCCATGCCGCCGCCCCTATGATTGCCGCCTCGGCCCGGCGGGGCGGCCAGCGCATTCGAAGAGATCAAGTAGTTGGCCACCTTGCCTTGCACGGCGCGGCGCTGGCGCACGATGAGTTGCTGGTTCGAGGTGCGCAGTTCGACGCCCGGCTCGGTCCAGCTCTCGGCATCCAGCGTACGCAGCGCGTTCGCCATGTCCGCCGGATTGTTGGGCGGCAGCAGGGTGAACGTGCGCGTCGTAAATTCATCTTCTCGAGCGACGTTACCGCCGTCGGCGGCCGGCGCGGCGGCCTGGAGCTGAGCCAAGGGCGCGCGCGTCTTGCGCAGGCCTGCCAGTAGATGCGCCAGCTCCGCATGAGCATCTTGCGTCTGGCTGACCACCAGGCTCGACGTGTTGTAGAACGGCTCGAGCTGGCCCGGGCCGCCCACTTCGCTCCAACTATCGGGCTTGACGACGGTAGTGATCAACTCTGTCAGGGGCTCGAAGTCCTGGTGACCGCCGCCGACCCGCGCGGCGCCCAGCTGCACCAGGTCGCCCACGGGATACACAACGTTCGTCAGTTCCTGGGAGGCGACGTCCGTCGTCGTGACCAGCACGACCTCGTCTTTGACCAGGTACGTCACATCGAGGGGCTGCAGGATGAGCGCGAGCGCCGTGGGCAGCGGCACTTGTCGCAGCTCGGCCGTGACGGGCGTGTCGTCACCGAGCCCGGCCTCCTCGAGCGCCTTTTCATCCAGCACGATTTGCAGGCCGAACTTCTCGGCCACCCGCGCCATTGCCTCGGCGAGCGGAGTCTCCTGGAAGTTGAGGTCGGCCGGCATGCGCGACTGCTCGGCGAATTTGCGGCGCAGCGCGAGATCGGCCGGGCGGGCGGCGTCGATCGGTTCTGCCGCGACGCCCGTCTGCTGCTTGACGCGTGCCTCGCGCAAGGCCGGCAACAGCTGGGCGATCTCGTCGTGCACGTTCTCGGTCTGCGAAACCACCAGCGTCCCTTGGAAACCGCTCATCGACCCGGGGCCACCCACGTTCTCCCAAGTGTCAGGCTTGGCCGTGTTCGCAATCAGGTTCATCAGCGCGTCAAAGTCGTCGCGCTCGTTGCCGGCAGCGTCCTTGACGCGCACCAAATCTTCAACGCGATAGATCCGCGTGATCAGCTCCTGGCTGGCCACGTCGGTCGTGGTAATTTGCAGCTTGCCGTCGCGCAGCACGTACGTGAGATCCAGGTTGGCGAGCACGAGATCGAGCACCGAGCGCAAGGAGATTTCGGTCAGCTTGATCGGGCGGACTGGCGTATCGGTATCGAGGCCGGCTTCTTCCAGGGCCTTCGTGTCCAGGTAAGCGTCGACCTGGTGCTCGCCCAAGAGCTTCACAAGGTCCTGCAGCGCAAGCTCCCCGATATCGACGGAGACGGGCTTGTCGAGCGCGGCGCGTAGCGCCTCATCGTCGGCGGGATTCGCAGCGCTGGCGTTGTATGGCGCTGGGCGCGGCGGGGCGTCTTCGGCAAGCGCCGCCGAAATCCTCAATGCGGCCGACAAGAACAATAGAATTGCAGCACCGCGGGCAGCCAGATTCCAGGCCATGTGCGCAGCCTCCCCATTTGCCGGTGACAGTGGAATGCAAGGCCGGCGCGGTTCCGTGGCGCGCTGGCCCCAATGCGCTGTGTAGCCTACACCTGCGGGCCAAAACGTGCAAGAAAAGTGGGGGGCTGGCGGCCGGTCGGTGCCCCGCAAGGTCCGCGGCGATGCAGAAGTCGCTAGACCGTATTGGTCACCGCGGCAAGGGACGCGGGAACTGCCGCGTCGACAGGGGGCACAGGCGGCGCGTCGCGCAACGCCTGGGCCACGGCGATGAACTTCTCCTCGTTCGCCAGAAACGCGTCGACCACATCGGGATCGAAATGCGTACCTCGCGACTGGACGACGATCGTCCTGGCTTTGGCGTGCGAGTAGGCATCTTTGTAAACGCGGCGGCTGGTCAGGGCGTCGTACACGTCGGCCAGGGCGACGATCCGGCCGCAGAGCGGAATCTGGTCTCCGGCCAGTCCCAGCGGATAGCCACTGCCGTCGAACCGCTCGTGATGGCTGGCGGCAATATCGCGGGCCATGCGCAGATAGTGGGCGGTGGGATACTCGCGCAGCGCCGCATCGAGCGTGGCGGCTCCCTTGGTGGTGTGCGTCTTCATAATCTCGAATTCATCGTGCGTGAGCGGGCCGGGCTTGAGCAGCACGTTGTCGGGAATGGCCACCTTGCCGATATCGTGCAGCGGGCTGGTCAAGTAGATCAAACGCACGTAGTCGGCGTTGATCACGCCGTGAAACTTCGCCTGCCGCGAGAGATGCTCGGCGATGATGCGCGAATAGGTGCGCACGCGCTCCAGGTGGACGCCGGTGTCGGTATCGCGCGATTCGGCCAGTTTGGCCAGCGCGAAGATCAACAGGTCGCGCGTCTCCAACCCCAGCAGCCGTTCGCCGGCGCGGACCCGCAACGTCAGCTCCGTGGGCTGAAACGGCTTGATGATGAAGTCGTCGGCGCCGGCCGACATGCCCTCGATCGTGTCGGCCGTGTCGCCCCGCGCGGTGAGCAAGATGACATAGACGTAGTTCATGAAGCACGAGCTGCGAATCTGGCGGCACAGCTCGAGGCCGTTCATGCCGGGCATTTCCCAGTCCGTGATGACCATCTGGCAGTTGCTCTCGCGCAGCAGCTCGAGCGCGGTGTGGCCGTTGTCGGCGGTGATCACCTGGTAGCCGCCGGCCGAGAGGGTGCGTTCCAAGAGATCGAGCGCGATGGGATTGTCGTCGGCGATGAGAATTTTCATGGCGCGCTGCCTTGGTCGACGGACGGCCAGGCCGCAACAAAACGTCCATTGCGCGCAAAGCGGCCACCGTCGGGGGCTGGAAAAACCTAGTATTTCCCGGGCGCAAGTCAAAGCTGGCGCACCGGCTGCGCCTCCACGACTGGGGGGCGGCACGACGATGGCGCGGCGGCGCGCCCGGATAGTCCGCACAATCGCACCCGTCCAGGCGCCGCCGAGTGCGCCGCCGGCGGCAGGCAACGTAGATTTGCCACAGGCGGGACAATAGCCATTCCTCAGCGCGAACGCGGAGCTCATGCGCTGTGACCGATCATCTCCAAAAGCAGCCAGTAAGCGCTGAAGTGGCGGCGCGCGCCGACGCACTGTTGGCCGAACAATTCTCGCGCCTGCATCGCGGCGTCGACGATCTATTCGCGTATTTGCTCGTGCTGCAATGGATCGGCGGCGTTTGCGCGGCGCTGTGGATTGCCCCGGGAAATTGGGCCGCGGCCGACGATCAGACGCGCACGCATTTCTGGACAGCGGTCGTACTGGGGGGCATTGCCACGAGCGTGCCGGTCTATCTGGTGCTGGCGCTGCCCGGCGCGCGGCTCACGCGACACGTCATTGCCGTGTCGCAAATGCTGTGGTCGGCGCTGTTGATTCATCTGACCGGGGGGCGCGCCGAGACGCACTTCCACGTTTTGGGATCGCTGGCGCTGCTGGCCTGCTATCGCGATTGGCACGTGCTGCTGACGGCCACCATCGTGGCCACGATCGATCACTTCGCCCGGGGAGTCTGGTGGCCGGCGTCGATCTACGGTGTTCCCGAAGTTGCTCCGCTGCGAGCGATCGAGCACGCCGGCTGGATGTTATTCGAGGATCTGTTTCTGGTGCTGGCCATCCACCGCAGCATTCGCGACATGCGCGAGATTGCCCAGAACCAGGCCCGGCTCGAACGCACCAACGACCGCGTGGAAACCGAAGTGCACCAGCAGACGCGCGCCTTGCACGACTACACGCGGCAGTTGGAGCAAGCGCGCACCACGCTGGAAGAGCAGGCCCGGGCCCTGGCCCGACAGGCGCAGGAGCTGAGTGTCGCCCGCATCCAGGCCGAGTCGGCCAACCGGGCGAAGAGCGAATTTCTGGCCAACATGAGCCACGAAATACGCACGCCCATGACGGCCATTATCGGCTACGCCGACTTGCTGCAGGCCAGCCTGCACGGCGAAGAAGACTTGAAGGCCGTGCGGACGATCAAACGCAACGGCGAGTTTCTGCTGGAAATCATCAACGACATCCTGGATCTCTCGAAGGTGGAAGCCGGCAAACTGGCCCTGGAGCGCTTGCCGTGCTCACCGTGTCAGATTGTTGCCGACGTGGTGCAGTTGATGCGTGTGCGGGCCGACGCCAAGGGGCTGCCGCTGGTGTCGGAGTTCGTGGGCGAGATTCCGCAGTCGATCATGACCGACCCGACCCGCCTGCGGCAGATCCTGCTCAACCTGCTGGGCAACGCCATCAAATTCAGCGACCACGGCGAGATTCGCGTGCGCAGCCAGGTGGTGCGGACGTTAGGCAGCCCGCCGGCCTTGCGCATCGACGTGATTGACCAGGGCATTGGTATGACGGCCGATCAGGTGGATCGGCTGTTTCAGCCCTTTACGCAGGCCGATCCCTCGACGGCGCGGCGCTTTGGCGGCAGCGGCTTGGGACTTTCGATCAGCCTCCGGCTGGCGGAAATGTTGGGCGGCACCATTTGCGTTGCCAGCCGGCCAAACAAGGGAAGCACCTTCAGCCTGACGATAGAGACGGGCTCGCTGGAAGGCGTGCGGATGTTATCGGAGGCGCACCACACATCGCTGCCAGACGGTGGCACGGATTCGCTGGCAGCCGTGACGCCGCTTAGTTGTCGCGTGCTGCTGGCCGACGACAGTCCCGACAATCAGGACCTGGTCTCCCACGTGCTACGAGCAGCGGGCGCGGAAGTGATGATCACAGACAACGGCGCATCCGTGGTCGAACTGGCGCTGGCAGGCCGCGACACCGGGCAGCCGTTCGACGTCGTGCTCATGGATATGCAGATGCCGATTCAGGACGGATATGCGGCCACACGCCAGCTCCGCGCGCGGGGGTATCAGGGGCGGATCATTGCGCTCACGGCGCATGCCATGGCCGACGATCTGGCCCGTTGCCTGGCGGCCGGGTGCGATGCCAGCGTTACCAAGCCCATCGATCGTCGGTTGTTGATGCTCATCGGCAGTTACACGCGCGAGGCGCAGACCGCGGCCGAGGTTTCGTTGAGCAAAACAGGTGCGCGAGAAGAAACCCCTTCCTAAGAGGTAAGCCGTACAACCTGCGCCGACGCGCAAAACGTAACCGCCTGCGGCGGATAAAGTTGCTGTACTTCTGGAAACGTCATATCATTTGCGCGAACACGGAGCAGTTCGATGAGGCATCATCCAGTAAGGATTTCGGTCAGATGCCTTTGGCGAATGGGCCTCTCCAGGCGGACGAGATCGGCAGGCTGCGCCAGCGTGTCGCGGAGCTAGAAGGACAACTCCGCGCCAGCCAGGACCTTGCGCCGCGACTGCAGCGGATCGATTCGTTTTCCCGCCGGCACTTGTCGGCATTGGGTTTCGGCCTGGCGGTAATTTCTGCGGACTGGCGCCGAGCGGCGTTTGTCGGTTCGGGCGTGGGCCGGGTGTTTGGCCGTCCCGCCAACGAGATCCAGAACTTGCCGGCAGTGCTTTTGGACAGCGTGGAGCCCAGCGATCTGCCCGTGCTGCAGATGGCGATGGACGCGGCGGCAGCCGGCGACCCGACCGAGGTGACCTTTCGCATCCAGCGCGATACCGCGTTGCGCTGGATCCGCTGCAGCTGCACCCGCGAAGGGGACTTCGACGACGGGCAATGGTTGGTTGTGGTGTTCGTCGACATCACCGATCACAAAGCGTCTGAAAACGCAAGTCGCCAGGCCGCGCGGCGCTTTCGCACTTTGGCCGTGCACTCGCCGACGGGCATTTTCCAGTGCGACGCGGCGGGAAATTCTCTGTTCGTCAACGATCGTTTCCGTGAGCTTGCCGGCCTCTCGTCGGGGGAGATCGTGTCATCCTGGTCGCGCACGCTGCACCCTGCCGACGCTGCCGCGGTCCTTGCGGCGTGGCACCAGTCGATGGCGGCGGGGCAAGAGTTTGTGCGCGAGTTTCGCTTTCTGCGCCCGGACGGCGGCACAACCTGGGTTGTGTGCCGTGCTGTGCCGCTGTTCGACGATGACGGCCACGTGGCGAGCTATCTCGGCAACCTGTTGGATATTTCAACGCGCGTCGCGGCCGATGAGGCGTTGCGCGCCAGCGAGGCCAGGCTGCGGCTGCTGTGCGACAATTCGCCGGTCGGCATCTTTTTGTCGGATCAATTCGGGAACCTGCTGTATACCAACGAGCGGCTGCAAGCGATCTATCGATACAGTGCCGTCGAACTCACCGGGCTCGGCGTTCAACGCATTTGGCTGCCGCACGAACGACAGGGCAATCTGGAACGCTGGTGCCGCATTTGTTCGACGGCAGACGAGCACGATCTCGATCGCCTGATTGTCGACGGTCGCGGTGAGAAGCGCTGGATACACGTGCGAAGTGTGCCGATGATCTCGCCCTCGGGCGCCGTCACCGGCCGCATTGGAACCGTGGAGGATATCACGGAACGGCGCGCCGCCGAGGAGTCGTTGCGCGAGAGCGAGCAGCGCTATCGCCTGTTGGCCGAGCACGCCACGGACTTGATTACGCGCCATACGCTTAACGGCGTACCGGTGTACGTCTCGCCGGCGTCGCGCGCCATGCTGGGGTACGAACCGGAGGAGCTGATCGGCATCGATCCTGGCGAGTTCATTCATCCCGATGACTGGGCCTGCGTCAGCACCACCTCCGGCGATATCCCGCGGCCGTTCGACACGTCGACGCTGACCTATCGCGTTCGCCGCAAGGACGGACAGTACGTGTGGTTCGAAACCGTGTGGACGCAGATTCCGACGAGTTCCGCAGACAACGCCGGCGTGGAGCTGGTCGCGCTGTCCCGCGACATCACCGAGCGCAAGCTCGCGGCCGAACGCCTGCAAGCCAGCGAAGCGCGGTTGCGGGCCATCCTCGATACGGCCAGCGACGGAATCGTGACGGTGGACGAGGCGGGCGTCATCGAGCAGATCAATCCGGGCGCGGAGCGGTTATTCGGCTATCGGGCGGCGGAAGTTCTCGGTCAGAACATCCGGGTGTTGCTGGCCGATAACCCTTCCGCTACGCGGGGAGAAAAACGAGCGCGTCGCCCGCCCGCCTTTCGCCGGCCATTGACGCGCACGCGCGAGGTCGTGGGCCGGCGCAAGGACGGCACCCCGGTGGAACTGGAGATCAGCGTCGGCGAAACGACCGTCGGCCAGCGCACGATCCTGACCGGCATTCTGCACGACGTCTCTCAGCGCAAGCGCACCGAGCGGCTGCTACGCGAGAGCGAGAAACTGGCGGCGACGGGGCGCATTGCCGCGCGCGTCGCGCACGAGATCAACAATCCGCTGGCGGGCATCAAGAATTCGTTTCTGCTCGTGAAGGATTCCATTCCCAGGGACGCGAAATACTACAGCTTTGTGGCCCGGATCGAGCATGAGATCGACCGCGTGGCGCGCATCGTGCGGCAGATGTTCGATCTTTATCGTCCCGGGCACGCACTACTGGAACGTTCGGAAGTGACGCCGGTCATTCGCGAAGTGGTCGCCTTGCTCGAATCGATCGCTCAGGCACGCCAGATCACGCTGGACCATTCCGGCTCGCTCGCGTCTCACCAGGTGCGGATGTCGGAAGACTCGCTTCGCCAGGTGCTCTACAACGTGATCATCAACGCGATTGAGGCGTCGCCGCCGGGCGGCAAAGTGAACATCGACGCCCGCGCCGTTGCCACGGGTATCGACATCCTGGTGTCCGATCAGGGGACGGGAATTCCACCGGACCTGCGGCAACAAGTCTATGAGCCGTTCTTTACTACCAAGAATGCCACGGCCACCGGTGGGCTGGGGCTCGGTCTGTCGATTTCGCGTAGCATCGTAGAAGCCGTCGGGGGGCGCCTCCGCTTCACGACTCGGCCCAAACACGGCACCCGCTTTCATATTCAACTTCCTGCGCTCGCGCGCGATGAGGAAACCCACTATGTCGCCGCGGTTGAAAATCCTGTTCGTCGATGACGAAGAGACGTTTTTGCGTTCTACGTGCGAATTGCTAAACCGCGCGCAGTACGATTGCGACTGCACGCAAAGCGTGGAGGAAGCGGGCACTTGGCTCGACGAGCGCGACTACGACCTGGCCATCGTCGACATCAACATGCCCGGCAACGCCGATCTGGAGTTTGTGCGGCAATTGTCGGGCCGCGCGGAGGGACCGCCGGTCATCTTGGTCACCGCCTACCCATCGATCAACTCCGCCATCCGGTCGGTTGAATTGCCGGTGGTGGCGTACATGGTGAAGCCCTTCGACTTCGAAGACTTATTGTCCAAGGTTCAAGCCGCCGCGCGGCGGGCGGAAGTATTGCGTGCCGTGCGTGGCGAGCTGGAACGGTTGAAGGAGTATCGACAGAGCTTGTTGCTAGCCGAGTCGCACGTGCGCGATGCGCCCGCTACGGCGCAAGAGTCGAGCGTGCAGGCCTTCGTGGGCGTTACGATGCGGCACGTCGTCGAGAGCTTGATCAATCTGCGCCGCGTAACCGGCGGCAACGCGGAAGGCGATGCGGAAGTTCTTGCCTGGACGCCGAGCGACTCCGCCGGCATGCGCGAGGCATTGCGCGAAGCGATTGCCACGCTGGAGCGCACCAAGACCGCATTCAAGTCGAAGGAACTTGGCGAGCTGCGTCGCAAGTTGGAAGGGCTGTTGAAGAGTTGAGACAATGTATCAACACTCGTGCAAACAACCTTGGAGCGGTGCGCGACCAGCGACTGACATTGACACCACAAACTGAATCCTCATAATGGCTGGCGTGGATTGGCTCGTCGGTCGGGACGAGCCGCCTTGTCGGGCAGGATCAATGCAGTCACGCTAGACGGTCACCACCGTGGGCGCGGCGCTTGAGGCCTGCAAGTGGAAGGCACAACCCGTGGACTCACGTGAGTCCGCCGGTTGTGCCTTTTTTTTTGGCATTTCGGAACGTTTTCGTACTAGTGCTTTGCTCTGGGAGTGCGCGCCAGCCGCATTGCGGAGGGGTGTGGCGCTCGATCAGTCTGCGGCGCAGGGACGCGACCGTCAAAAAAACTGAGATGAGCCGATCATGTTAAACACGACTTCCGCCAAGATTCGCATACTTCTCGTCGAGGGCCAGCCACTCGTCCAGCAGGCGCTCGCCTCGCTGATGGCCGGAACCGAAGGAGTTCAGGTAGTCGGCAGCACGAACACGCTGGCGGAAGGAATCCGCGCGGCGGCAACGCTGCAGCCCGACCTCGTGCTGCTCAGCATCGCCGGCGAGTGGGGCGCGTTTTCCGCCGTTGAGAAAATCAAAATGGCTTGCCCGACCGCCAAGGTGATCTTGCTGGACGAGCGGTCGTTGGAAGCCAATGCCCGCGAGGCGCTGCGCGTGCAAGCGGCCGGCTATCTGACCAAAGAGCAACCCGACCATCAGATCGAGAATGCGCTGCGCCGGGCGGCGCGGGGCGAACGCGTGTTCGCGCCGGACATTGCGGCCCGGCTGGTGCTATCGGCCGACGGCGTGCGCCTGGCGCGCGATACTCAGGCCAGTCCGCTTTCCAGCCTCACACCGCGCGAGATCGACGTGCTGGTACACCTGGCCCAGGGATTCTCCGTGAAGCAATGCGCCAAAGCATTGGGCATCGGCACGAGCACGGCCGGCAATCACAAGTCGCGCTTGATGAAGAAGTTGGATGTGCACAAGACCGTCGACTTGACCCGGCTGGCGATTCGCGAAGGGCTGGTGCCGGAAGGGCGCGGGCGGATTGGCGCACCGCACATTCAGAATTTCGAAGAAGCGCGGCACGAGACCGCTTAAGTGCCGCGGCAGCGGCCAGATCTCAGCCGGGGCCGGCCAGCGTGCGCTCGATCGGCACGTCGAACAAGTGCGGCCCGTCGTTGGCTGCCAGCGAGGCGGCCACCTTTTCGGCCAGCTCGTCCGGCTCCGTAACACGCTCGGCCGGAACGCCCAGTGACCTGGCCAGCGCCACCATGTCAACTTCCGGGCCACTGAGGTCCATGCCCACAAACTGGCCGCGGTTTGCCGCGGGCAATCCGAAACCCGCCGCGCCGGCCTTGAGAATCTGATACTGCGCGTTGTTGCAGATCACGTAGGTCACGCCCAAGCGATAGCGCGCCGCAGTCCACAGCCCTTGGATGCCGTACATGGCTGCTCCTTCACCGAGCATGGCCAGCACCGGCCGCTCGGGCCAGGACAGCTTCACGCCGAGCGCGCAACCCAGCCCCCAGCCCAGCGCCCAGCCGCGATGGGCAAAATAGCCGCTCGTATTGCGCAGCGCGCCCAACCGCTCGAACGTCGTGTTGGTGGTGGTGACCGCTTCTTCGATCACGGCCACGTCCGTGGGCAAGACGCGCGATATGCTCTCCATCAAGACTCCGCCGGTCATGGGCCGCGCATCGCGGCGCGCGGCAATCGAGGCCCGCAGCCTGGCTTGCGCTTCCTGATGGCGCGCGGCGCGCGATTGTCCGCGCTCGCTGGCGCTCTGCCGCGCTGCGGCGCTCATCGCTGCAGCCAACAGCGGCGCCAGTTCCGCCAGCGCGCACTTGGCGTCGCCCAGCACGCCGACTTGCAGCGGATAATTCTTGCCCAGCTCGCGCGGGCTGGCGTCGACGTGCACGATACGCACGGTACGCGGAATGGCCGGCTCCGCGCCATGATAGACATATTCCCGCAGCAGATCCGTGCCCACGGCCAGCAAGACGTCGAACTCGCCCAGCCGCTTGGCGATCTCGGGAGCCCAGAGGGGCAGCGTTTGCGCATACAACGGGTGATCGGCCGGGAAACCCAGCCGGCCGTGCGAATGGCCCGACTCGGAAAACACCGGCGCGCCCAGGGCTTCGGCCACGGCCACCAACTCGGCCACGGCGTCGCCTTCGACCACGCGGCTGCCGGCCAGAATCGCAGGGTTTTTGGCCTCGGCCAGTACGCGGGCCGCGGCTTGCAGCGCGCCCAACGGCGGCCGCACGCGGGTGTCGAGCGGCGGGGGAATGACGACATCGAGTGCTGTCGCATCCTCCATCTGGATATCCACCGGCAGCGCCAGGAACACCGGTCCCGTCGGCGGAGTAAGGGCGAGCTGCGCGGCGCGGCGCACGGCCGAGGGAAGATCTGCCAACCGCTCGACCTCGTGCGACCACTTGGTCCACGGCCGCGCCACGGCCACCATGTCGCCCCACAGAATGGGCTCCGAGAACTTGAGCCGGCGATCTTGCTGGCCGGCCGTCACCACGAGCGGCGTGCCCTCGCGGTGCGCGTTGTAGAGCATGCCCATGGCATTGCCCAATCCGCAACTGATGTGCAGGTTGACCACGCCCAGGCGGCCGGAAGCCATGGCGTAGCCATCGGCCATGGCCATGACCGGCACTTCCTGCAGGCCGAGGATGTAGCGGAAGCGCGCGTCGTCAACGAGCGCATCGCTGAGCGGCAGCTCGGTGGTGCCGGGATTGCCGAAGAGCGTGTCGACGCCCAGGCCGGCGAGCAGATCGAGAAATGCGTGGATGCCGGTTTTTGCCATTGCTCGCGCCTGAGTTGCCGGCGGCCGCGAGCACGTGTCGATGGCTAGCGCGAGAACAATCGCGTCCGCGACGGCTTCGCCAGTGTACGGGATGGCCCGCGCGATTCAAACTGGCTCTGCCCCATCGACGAGAACAGCCGGCGGCTGGCGTCGACCTGGGGCGGGCGCCGAGCAGCTTGCGGCAACGGCTCCTCGTACGAAGCCTGGCGGCCGTACCCGCCGCGGGCAGCGCGTGGCCGATTGCGCATCGGCTGGGCTCCGCTGGGATAGGACTCTTCGACCGCGCGGGGATCGTAAGGTTGCTCGGCCGGGATTGGCTCGGCCGGTTGCGGCACACCTTGCACTTCCTCGGCCTGGTAGTGTGCCGTCTGGCCGTGGCGATGTTCGCACCAGCCCTGATAATCATTGCCGTGGGAGTAGAGCCCATCGTTCAACCGTGGGCCGATGAAGTTGCCGCACTGATCGCACGGGTCGCAACATTGCGGCGGCAGACTGAACCACTCGTGCCAGAACAGGCAGCCGCACTGCGAGCCGCACCAATTCTTACCGCAGGGATAGCAACCGCCCCAGGGCTCGCCGCACGGATCGCCGCAGCAACATCCCGAGAGACCGGCCAGGACCAGGGCCGCCAACATTACCCACGAGCAGCGAACGAGCATCGTTAATTCCCCCTGCAATCGTCCCGCGACCGCTTCTCAGTCGCTATCACATTTGCTTGTTCAGGTCCGCCGCCGGGGCGCGCACGCGCCGCGGCCGCTGGACCCTCTACGGCTGACTATCGGCCGCAAAATCGGCAGAATCGAGAAATTCCCGTCGGTCAACGCCGACCGCCCGATGCGCAGCCCTTTGCCAGACTTCCCCGGCGCTACGGACAGGCCGCGTTTGTCGTTTCGCTAGGGCGCGGCAGCAGTGCTAGCTATATTGGGTTGCGCGTGCGCCGCGGCTCCCAACGCCATCACCGCTGCGCGCCGCTCAACCACGAGCCAGCTGCAGGAGACGACCGCCATGACACCCGCTTCGAGCACAAACCGGCCGCAGGCGCTGCCCATCACGGCCGTCAATCACTTGGGCCGCATCTCCAAGCGCATCGACGAGAGCCGGGCCTTTTATCGCGACGTGCTGGGCTTTCGCGAGGTGGTGCGGCCGAATTTCAACTTCCCCGGCGCGTGGCTGTACAACTACGGCATCATGATCCACCTGATCTACAACGAGGCCGCCGGCGACCCGCAGGGCGAGATTCAAACCCGCTACGACCACCTGGCGTTGAATACCAACGACCTGGCGTGCGCGGAAAAACTGCTCGATGAGCACGGCGTGGCGTATCGCAAGAACGTTCTCGACAACGGGGTGGTGCAAATCTTCTGCCGCGATCCGGACGGCCATCACGTGGAGATCAGCACGTATCCGCCGACGCCGTCGTTTGTGTGACAAACGGTACACGCCCGCCGGGTGCGCGCAAAAAATGCCCCGCGCACACCCAGCAGTGCGGCGGGGCAAAAACCGCGCGGTCCACAACGTTGCACTCGGCGAGCTACCAGTGGCACTCGACTTCAGCACTGGCGAGACGCCAGTGGCACCAAACAAACGATCTCCAGCGTTATTGCGCCGTGACCTTGATCTTCTTGGGCAGCGCCTCCTGCGCCTTCTGCAAGGTGACGTGCAGCACGCCGTCTTTGTACTCGGCCTTGACGTTCTGTTCGTCGACGGCCGCGGGCAGCGCGACTTCGCGTCGGAACGAACCGTAGCGACGTTCTTGGTACACGTACCCCTTTTCCTTGCGCTCGGTGTTCTCGCGTTTTTCGCCGCTGATCACCAGCGCGCCGTTTTGCATCGCCACTTCCAGCTCCTCGGCGTTGACGCCCGGAATTTCGGCGCGCACGAGTAGTTCCTTATCCGTCTCTTCGACGTCGAGCGGCGGTTGCCAGTCGGGCATTTGCCAGTTGCTCAGCGTCGGCCAGCCGCGCTGGCCCCAGGCCGGAACATCGCCGAAGAAGGAATCGAACAGCCGATCCATCTCCGTGCGGAAACCGGTCGCAGGCACCTGCGGCTCGTCTTGTCGTTTGTTCCTCCAAGGAATGAGAGTCATGGTACACCTCCTATATCTCGCCATTGATCGTTAGGTTAACCCCGCGCTGCTGCCATCCACCGATTTCGGTCGTGCGGCCCGCGCGGACTCCGCCAAAACTAGTTCTGAGTTTGCACCTGAATCTTGCGTGGCCTGGCAGCCTCGGCCTTGGGCAGATGGACCGTCAACACGCCGTCTGCGTAGTCGGCATGAATGCGGTTGGAGTCGATCTGCTCGCTCACGCGGAAGGTGCGGTGGAAAGAGCCCACGCCGTATTCCACGAGCGCAAAATTCATTTTGTCGTCGTAACGCGGTTCGACCTTGCCTTCGATGGACAGCACGCCGTCCTCGAAGTGAATGTCGATCGATTCGCTGGTTGCGCCCGGCAAATCGGCGACGAGCAACAGTTCGTCCGCTTTCTCCATAATGTCGACCGGCGGGCGGAAATAGCGGCCCAGGCGGGTCCGTTCGGCGCCGCCGGCTTGCTCCAGATCGTTCTTCAGGTCAGTTGCCATGGGAAAATGCTCCTGTCGCCACTACGGGCGACGAAATGTATTTGCTTGCTTGGGGATCGCTCTGACCGCGGCGCGTCACCGACGCGCCGGCGCTTCGGCCTTAACCGGCCGAGACTTTGATTTTCTTGGGCTTGGCGCTTTCGGCCTTGGGCAGCTTGACCAGCAGCACGCCGTCTTTGAGCGTCGCTTCCACGCGGTCCGCGTCGACCTCGATCGGCAGTCGCACCACGCGGGTGAACTCGCCGGCGCCGCGCTCGCGGCGGTGGTAGGTCGTGCCTTCGTCTGTCGCCTCGCCACGGCGTCCGCGGATGGTCAAATCGCCACCGACAACCGTCACGTCCAGATTTTCGCTCTGCAGGCCCGGCAACTCCGCTTCGGCATACAAATGATCGCCGTATTCCCAAACATTGAGCGCCGGAAAGCTCGCCTGCGCGCCGAGTGCACGAGGCGCATACGTGCCGGGGCCAAAGAAGTCGCTCACCAGCCGATCCATCTGCGTGCGCAGCTGGTCGAGCGGGTGAAAGCCATTGGTACGTCGCATAAGCGGCATGATGAGTACCTCCTTCGTACAGTTCGTGAAGATTTTCACGCGATCTGAAGCGACTGCTCGTGGCACGCGCCCAGGGCAGGCGCTCGCTTCGCGATTGTGATGTGGTGGAAGCTTGTTCCGCCCGATATCAATGCAAACTGGATGCCAAAGGCGGGCCCAATGAAACCGTGTGGCGCAGCTGTCGACCCGTCAAGCATTTGCAAAAAAAGGGCCGCATTTTTTAGGGATTTCCTCGTATGTCAAAATGGCAGATCCGGCCGCAGAAACGAGTCAAAATTGCAGGTTGTGTGCGGGCCTTCGCGCGCTGCGAGTGCCGCTTCGCTCGCGCCGCTCACTATGAGGCCGTGGGCTGTAGGCTGTAGGCTGTAGCAATCGGAAGAAGAACAAGAACAGACGAGAATTCCGGGGCGCGACGTGCCATTGGCTGATTACGAACGAGACACGCTAGCGGCGGCGCTTGATCGCCACCACATCGAGTTGCCGGCCGAGGCCGTGGCGCAGTTGGATCGCTATTGCCAGGCTCTGCGGAGCTGGAACGAAAAGCTGAACCTCACGCGTCACACCGACTACGAAAAGTTCGTGGCGCGCGATGTGGTGGACAGCCTGGCCCTCGAGCCGTTTCTCGATTCGGGCGCGGCCGTGCTCGACGTAGGCACCGGCGGCGGCGTGCCCGGCATCGTGCTGGCGATTGTGCGGCCCGACCTGGAAGTGGCGCTGTCCGACTCCGTGGCCAAGAAGGCCAAGGCGGTGCAGGCGATCGTCGACGAGCTGCGGCTGAACGTGCAAGTGTTTCATGCGCCGGCTCAGGAAGTGGTGAGTGAGCACGAGTTCGACGTGCTGGTGGCCCGGGCCGTCGCGCCGTTGGTCAAGCTCTTGCGCTGGTTCGCGTCGCACTGGGACACGTTCGAGCGGCTGCTGGTGATCAAAGGTCCCGGCTGGGTGGAAGAGCGTGCGGCGGCGCGCGAGGCCGGCTTGCTGCGCGACGTCGACCTGCGCAAGCTGGCCGCGTATCCGCTGCCGGGCACCGAGAGTGAGAGCGTCGTGCTCTCGCTGCGGCGCAAAGAGCGCTAGCTGCGGCGGCTCTCTGGCGCTGGGCCAGCCGCGGTCGCGCGGCAATTGTGCCGCGAAAACGCGCAGAAACCAGGGGCGTTTCCGGGGCGCAAGTCCGCTTGTCCGCCTGCGCCGGTCTCCCTATACTGTGTCTCTTTCCTACCACTCAGCCCGCCGTCCTCCGGCACAGCCTCCAACCCATGGAGCGGGACGCGCCGCGGCCAGATCCCTACAACATCTGGACTCTAAATGCCCACACATACCCTGGATGCCAAGCACGCACGAGGAAACCAACCGATGGCCGATTTGATTGCCCCGCACGGCGGACTCACCGAGCCCGTGTGCTGCACCGTTCCTGCCGGCGAGATCGAAGCGTTCAAGAAGCAAGCGGCCGGCTTGCCCAAGCTCCCGGTATCCGATGGCGACTTGTCGACCGTCTATCGCTTTGCCGACGGAGCGCTCAGTCCGCTGACCGGTCCGATGGATCGCAAGACTTATGAGCGCGTGCTCGACGAATCGGTTATCGAACACAACGGCAAGCTGTATGCGTGGACGATTCCGATCTCGCTGCCGGTCACCAAAGAACTGGCCGCCACGCTCAAGCCGGGTCAGACCGTGGCGCTGACCAACTCGGCGGGCGAAGTCGTCGGCACACTGGCCATCAGCGACGTGTTCGAGTGGGACAAGATGCGGTACTTGAAGAGCGTCTACCTCACCGAACGGACCGATCATCCCGGCGGCGACATGGTGCTGAAGGGCGACGCGGACAAGACGCACCTGGTGGGCGGCACGATTCGCGCGCTGCCGCAGCCCAAGCATCCCCAGTTCGGCAAGTACGTGCTCACGCCGCGCGAAGTGCGCAAGCTGCTGGCCACCAAGGGCTGGAACCGCGTGGTCGCGTTTCAAACCCGCAACCCGCTGCACCGGGCGCACGAGTATGCGTTGGTGTACGGGCTGGAGACCCTGCTGCGCGCGGGCCACAACGCCGGCGCCGTGCTCAATCCGCTGATCGGCGAAACCAAGGGCGACGACGTGCAAGCCGACGTGCGGATGCACACCTACGAAGCGTTGATCGACACACAGGCGCTGGGCGAGGGCGACAGCGATCCGGCGGTGTGGTCGAAGCGCGGCGAGAGCGTGCCCGACCGCGTGCTGCTGCTGGGACTGGACATCAAGATGTTCTACGGCGGCCCGAAAGAAGCCATCATGCACGGCATCTATCGGCAGAACTATGGATTCACCGATATCGTCATCGGCCGCAAGCACGCCGACGCGCCGTATCAAGACGGCACGGCCATCTGGGGCGATTTCGATGCCCAGGAGATCTTCAGCAATCTGCAGGGTGACCTCAAGATTCAGCCGGTCAAGGTGGGCTTCGCCGCCTTCTACGATTCGCTGGGCCGGGTGGACCTGATGGAGAACCACAAGGACGAGAAGCCGGTGTTCATCTCCGGCAAGGACGTGCGCAAGTCGTTGCTGGAAGGCAAGACGGTGGATCCGCGGATCATGCGCGAGAGCACGTCGAAGATTCTGGCCGCGGCGATGGCGGGCAAGGGGTAACTGGCGCACGGTTGATGTACAACGTCGTGAGGGCAAGGCTCCGGCCGAATGAGGACCGCAAGCGCACAGGAGCGCGTTTGAGTTATCTGGCTCCCTCCCCCTTCGCGGGGGGCTGGGGAGGGGGCGTGATTTCGCCCGCCGCAGCGTGGTTGTCCGGCCCCCTCACCCCAACCCTCTCCCGCGAGGGGAGAGGGAGAAAACGAGATGCGTGTGCGCGTCTCGATTCGTGGACAACCCGCGCACCGTACGCGACAGCACCTCTATAATCCTGTCCGTCGGCGTTTTTTTGGCACGCCACGGCGCGCACGTGCCAAACAATTCGTTCCCCGGCCGAGCCGGTGGCTGAACGGCGCGCACTGCGCTTTAGTCCGCGCCGGGCACGAACTTCAGCACTTCCTCGGCGCTGGCGCGGTCGCCGTGCGTCTTGCTCGTTTTCGCAAAGCGAATCGTTCCCTGGCGATCGATCACAAAGGTGGCCGGGTAGGCCGTCTCGCGCGGCGCGTCCCAGCGCAGGCCATATTCGTTCGTGAACATGTAGTCCGGATCGGTCACGAGCAGGAAGTGTTCCGGCAGCTCGCGATTCTTCACGAACTCAGCCGCCTTGGCGGCCAGCGCGTCCTGCGGCCCGGGATAGACCAGCACCACCTTGCTGTTGGCCTTGGCAAAGCGCTCGGCGTTTTTCAACAGATCTCCCACCTGCACGCTGCACAACGGGCATTGATAGCCCGGATATCCGCGCAGCACCACGAGCACCACCGACGATTCCTTGAGCAGCTTGTACAGCGTCACCTCGCGGCCGTCGAGGGTCGCGAGCGTAAAGTCGGGTGGCTTGTAGCCTTCGCGCGGGACCTTGGCCGGTTCTGCCGCCACGAGAGTAGTGGCAACGAATGAGGCGGCACACGCCAAACAGATCGTCAACAGATTTCGCGAGCAAGTCGGCAACATGGCGATTTCTCCCGGGTTCGGTTCGTCAGCGATTGTACCGCGCGGCCGGGTGAGAAACACGTTGTGCAAAGGGCATCTTGCCCCCGTTCGCCAAGCACTGGCGAGACGCCAGTGCCACCCGAGGTCAGCTGCTACCGGCGCGTGTACTTCGCCAGCGCGTCGGTATTCCACTCGATGCCCAGGCCGGGGCCGGTCGGCACGCGCAGCAGGCCTTCGGCATCGAGCTCGAAGCGGGGAGACACGAGCTCTTCGATGTACGGCACGCCGGTCTGGAACTCGACCCAGCGGGCCACGGGCATGGCTGCCGACAGCGCCAGGTCCGCCGCCACGCCCACGCCCGTGTTCCAGCCGTGGGGCACCAGCTGCACGCCGAACTCATAGCTCAGCCAGGCCAGCCGCAAGCCCTCGCTCAAGCCGCCGCACTTGGTCAAGTCGGGCTGAATGATGTCGACCGCGCGCTGGGTGATGAACGGCTGAAACGCCTGTCGCCGCGTGAGCACTTCGCCGGTGGCGACGAGCACCGGCGAGGCGGCGCGTAGTTGCTTGAAGCCCTCGACATCGTCCGGGCGCAGCGCCTCTTCGAACCAGACCACGCCCCAGTCGCCCAGCATCTTGGCGGTTTCGCGCGCCCATGATACTCCGTGTGGCCAGAACTGCTCACTACCGCCGGCATCGACCATCAGCTCGACGCCGTCGCCCACCGTTTCGCGCGCCGTCTTGATCAGCAGCTCGTCGAGCTGGCGGCTGACGCGGCCGAACGGTCGCCAGCCCATCTTGATGGCGCGAAAGCCGCGCGCCGTTTGCTCGCGCAATTTGTCGGCCAGCGCGGGCGGATTGTCGAACAACATCGACGCGTACGGCTTGATGCGGTCGCGATAGTTTCCGCCGAGCAGCTGCGACACCGGCTGGCCGAGCGCCTTGCCCCACAGATCCCACAGCGCGATATCGAGTCCGCTGATCGCGTGCTCCACCGAGCCGCCGCGGCCCAGCCAGAACATGGTCTGGCGCATGGTTTCGGCAACGCGCTGCGGCTCCAGGGCCGACTGGCCGATCAGCAACGGGCGCAACAGCTCGATGGCCGCGTCCACCAGCGGCCGCGTGGTATAGCAGCTGCCGATGCCCACGAGCCCTTCGTCGGCCACTACTTCCACCAGCGTGTTGTACTGCACGTTGGGGTCGGTGCCGCCGGGCCAGCCGTGATCGTCGGTCGCCCCGCTCAAGGCTATCGTGCGGACGGCGGCAATCTTCATCGTTGAACTCCGGGATGGGAATGAAGATACTCATAGTAGCCCAGCGCCCGCCGCGTATCCACGAACCATCCCACCCTGTGGAGCCACGATGACCAGCCGCGCACTTCGCGAATATCGCTACGAGAAACTGACCTGGCCAGAAATCAACGACGCCGTGGAGCTGGGCAAGGTGTGCGTGCTGCCCTGCGGAGCGGTCGAGCAGCATGGGCCGCACCTGCCGCTCGACGTGGACCTGGTGTGCCCCAGCGGCGTGGCTTACGGCGCGGCCCGCGAGATTCCGGAGAAGATGCTGGTGCTGCCGATCGTGGCTTACGGCTACACCGGGCACGTGATGGATTTTCCCGGCACGATCAACAACGATTTCGAGCACTTCATGCACCACGTGCTCGACATCACCAAGTCGCTGGCCTATCACGGCTTTAAAAAGATCATCCTGCTCAATGGCCACGGCTCGAACATGCCGAACCTGGACCTCGTGGCGCGGCGGACCAACCTGGAGACCGACGCCGAGTGCCTGGTGTGCGCGTGGTGGCACCTGCTGACGGTGGACAAGGATTTTTTTCCACGCTGGCGGCAGAGCAAGTTTCCCGGCGGCTGCGCGCACGCCTGCGAGCTGGAAACCTCGCTGTACATGTACCTCGACGGCGACAACGTGCGCACCGACCTGATCAAGAACGGCACCATCAGCTTCAACGAAGAGGGCAGCCCGTTCAATTGGGTCGACCTGTTCGCCGCGGGCCCGGCCACGGTGATCTCCTGGACGAGCAGCTACAGCGAGTCGGGCGTGCTGGGCGAGCCGGAGCTGGCCACGGCCGAAAAAGGGCGACAAGTGTACGAAGAGGCCGTGAAGCAGCTGGTGCGCTTCATCACCTACTTCAAGGACCGGCCGTGCGACGTGCGGCGCGATCGCCATCGCCAGCCGCCCACGATGCCGATGCCCTGGGGCCAGCGCCCCGTGGATGCTGTGAAACGCAAACCGGCCTCTGAGAAATAAACATGCGGCATGGCGCGGCGAATGCTTGGCTGGCGGTCATGCTGCTTGCGGCTGGTGCTGCGCGCGCAACCGAGCCGGCGGCCGCATCCGATGCCGCGCCCACGGCGCAAAGCCCCGGCGCCGACGACGCCGAGCATTTCGAGAGGCGCGTGCGGCCGCTGTTGATCGAGCGCTGCGGCAAGTGCCACGGCGACATGCTCGATCCCGAGGGCGGGCTGTCGCTCACGTCGCGCGAAGCGATCTTGAAGGGCGGGGCCAACGGGCCCGCGGCAGTCGCGGGGCAGCCCGGCGACAGCTTGCTCATCAAGGCAGTTCGCCATGACGGTCTGGAAATGCCGCCCGAAGGCGAGCGGTTGAGTCCGGTGGAAGTGGCGGCGCTCGAGCGTTGGGTGGAGCGCGGACTGGCCTGGCCTAAGAGCGACGAGCGCAGCGCCGCCCGAGCCAAGCTCGCCGGCGAAGAGGCGCAGATTGCCGCCGCGCGCGCCAGCCATTGGGCCTTTCAGCCCGTGCGCAATCCGCCGCTGCCGGCCGTGCGTGACGCGCGCTGGCCGCAGACGCCCATCGACCACTTCGTGCTGGCCAGGCTGGATGAGCGCGGGCTAACGCCTTCGCCGGCGGCGGACAAGCGCACGCTGTTGCGGCGTCTGACCTTCGATTTTCACGGCCTGCCGCCAACGCCCGAGGAGATCGACGCTTTCCTGGCGGACGCTGCGCCGGGCGCGACCGAACGCGCGGTGGACCGGCTGCTGGCATCGCCGCGCTACGGCGAGCACTGGGGGCGACACTGGCTGGACGTGGCTCGCTATGCCGACACCAAGGGCTACATCCTGTTTCAGGACAGCAACTTTCCCTGGTCGTACACGTATCGCGATTACGTCGTCCGCGCGCTCAACGAGGACCTGCCGTACGACCGGTTCGTGCTCGAACAACTGGCGGCCGACAAGCTGCCTTTGGGCCGCGACAAGCGGGCGCTGACGGCGCTGGGCTTCCTCACGCTGGGCAGCGGCTTCATGAACAATCAGCAGGACGTGATCGACGACCGCGTGGATGTAGTGACGCGCGGCCTGCTGGGGCTGACCGTCTCCTGTGCGCGCTGCCACGACCACAAGTACGACGCCATTCCCACGCGCGATTACTACTCGTTGTACGGCGTGTTTGCCAGCTGCGCGGAGCCGACCGTGCCGCCGCTGTTCGAAGAGCCGCCCCAGACCGAAGCTTATCAGAAGTTTGCCCACGAGCTGGCCGAACGCGAGCGCAAGCTGCGCGAGTTCATGGACGAGAAGTTTCGCGCGGTGGTCGATGGGTCGCGCTTGCGGGTGGCGGAGTATCTGCTGGCGGCGCAGGCCCTGGCTGATCGCCCGCCGACCGACGACTTCATGCTGCTGGCGGATCCGAACGACCCGAACCCCACGATGATCATTCGCTATCAGCTTTATCTGGCCGAGGCGCGCAAGCGAAACGATCCGCTGTGGACCGTGTGGCACGCGCTGGCCGCGCTGCCGCCAGCGGAGTTCTCGGCCCGGGCAGCCACGACGGTCGAGCAGCTGATCGCGGCCGGGTCGAGCGAAAACTCCGAGCGGCCCGTGCATCCCTTGGTGGCCGGCGCGTTTTTGGGCCAGCCGCTCAAGGAGCCGGCCGACGCGGCGCGCATCTATGCCGAGCTACTGACCGGCGCCGAGAAAGTCTGGCAAGCGGCGCTGGAAGCGGCCCGGTCGGCGGGGCAGCCGGCGCCTGCGGCCTTGGCGGATGCCAACCTCGAGGCGCTACGCCTGGTGTTCCACGGCAATGACGCGCCGGCCATGCTCGAGCGCAATGCGCTCAACGAGCTGATGTTGCTACCGGATCGCGAGGGGCAGAACGCCCGCACCAAGCTGCTCAAGGACATCGAAGATTGGCGCGCCAGCGGTGCGGCAGCGCCGCCGCGAGCCATGGTGCTGGAAGACTTGCCGCGTCCGGCGCCGTCGCGCGTGTTCGTGCGGGGCAATCCAAGCCAGCCGGGCGAAGAGGCGCCGCGGCGTTTCCTGCGCGTGCTCACGGCGGGCGAGCCGGCGCCGTTCGGCGATGATGACAGCGGACGGCTGGAGCTGGCGCAGGCGATTTGTGCGCGCGACAATCCGCTCACGGCCCGCGTGATCGTCAACCGCGTGTGGTTGTGGCACTTTGGCCAGGCGCTGGTGGCCACGCCCAGCGACTTTGGCGTGCGGAGCGAACGGCCCACGCATCCGGAGCTGTTGGATTATCTGGCGTGGAACTTCATGGAGCATGGCTGGTCGCTGAAGTGGCTGCACCGCGAGATTGCGCTGTCCGCCGCGTATCAGCAGTCGAGCGTCGACCGGGCGGAGTGCCGCGCGGCCGATCCAGAGAACAAGTTGCTGTGGCGCGCAAACCGCCGCCGGCTGGACTTCGAAGCGACGCGCGACGCGCTGTTGGCCGTGGCTGGGCGACTGGGGCCCGCGATTGGCGGGGCGCCGGTGAAGGACATTGCCGAAGCGACATCGACGCGGCGCACGCTGTACGGCCATCTCGACCGGCTGAACCTGCCGGGCCTGTATCGCACGTTCGATTTTCCAAACCCGGATGCCACGAGTCCCGAGCGCAGCCAGACGACGATCCCGCAGCAGGCGCTGTTCCTGCTGAACCATCCGCTGGTGCAGGCCTGCGCGAAGCACATGCTCGGGCGGCCGGAGGTGGCAGGCGCCGCGGACGCGGATCAGAAAATCACGCGGCTCTACCGCCTGGCGTATGGTCGTGCGCCGCAGGCGGAGGAGCTGGAGTGGGGGCGGGCGTTTGTCGGCGAGAGCGCCACGCGGCCGGCAGTATGGGAAGAGTTCGCGCAGGGACTGCTGGTGGCGAATGAGTTTGTGTTTGTGGATTGAGGCGGACGGGTAGCACTTATGTCGAAAAACCACGACGATTGCGATTGCGGGCGCTTGCTCACGCGGCGCGAAATGCTCGCCCGCAGCGGCCAGGGCTTTGGCCTGTTGGGCCTGGCGGGTGTGCTGGCCGGCGAGGGGCTGCTGGCGCCAACAGCGGCGGCGGCCGCGAGCAGCCCAACTGGTGGCCCGGCAATGGCACCCTCGCCCGCGGCGAGCGCATTGGCTCCCAAGGCACCGCACTTTCCCGCCAAGGCGCAGCGCGTGGTGCACCTGTTCATGAACGGCGGGCCGTCGCAGGTCGACACGTTCGATCCCAAGCCGCTGTTGGACAAGTACCACGGCCAGCCGCTGCCGACGACCAATTTGCGGACCGAGCGCAAGACGGGCGCGGCCATGCGCTCGCCTTTCAGCTTCGCGCGCTATGGCCAAAGCGGCCTGAAAGTGAGCGAGCTGTTTGCCAAAACGGCCGCGCACGCCGACGACATGTGCGTAATCCGCTCGATGGTCGCCGAAGTGCCGAACCACGAGCCGTCGCTGTTGCTGATGAACTGCGGCGACGCGCGGCTCTCGCGCCCCAGCTTTGGCTCCTGGGTCACCTACGGCCTGGGCTCGGAGAACCAGAACCTGCCGGGCTTCATCGCCATGTGTCCCGGCGGATACCCGATCGTGGCCACGCAGAACTGGCGCAGCGCCTTCCTGCCGGGTGCGTACCAGGGCACGTATATCGACACCAAGCACACCGAGCTGGACAAGCTGGTCGAGAACATTCGCAATGCGACGACGCCGGTCGAGGCGCAGCGCCGGCAGCTGGACTTCGTGCAGCGGCTCAACGGGCGGCACGCCGCCGAGCGGTCACACGACGCCCAACTCGAATCGCGCATTGCGTCGTTCGAGTTGGCCTATCGCATGCAGAGCGAGGCCGCCGACGCGTTCGACATCGCGCGCGAACCGGCCGCCGTGCGCGAGGCCTACGGCGACACGCAGCACGGCCGGCAGCTGCTCATCACGCGGCGGCTGCTTGAGCGGGGCGTGCGCTGCGTGCAAGTGTGGAGCGGGGCAGGGCAGCCCTGGGATAATCACAACGACCTGGAAAAACAGCATCGCGCATTGGCCGGCGAATGGGACGGGCCGATCGCGGCGTTCCTGGCCGATCTCAAGACGCGCGGACTCTTCGACAGCACGCTGGTCATGTGGGGCGGCGAGTTCGGCCGCACGCCGGTGGCCGAGCTGCCGCAGCTCAACGGCCGCGACCACAATCACTACGGATTCTCGATGTGGCTGGCCGGCGGCGGCGCCCGCGGCGGCTACGCGCACGGCGCGACCGACGAGTTCGGCTTCGCGGCGGTGGAAAACAAGGTGCACGTGCACGATCTGCACGCCACCGTGCTGCACCTGTTGGGCTTCGATCACACGAAGCTGACCTATCGCTACGCCGGCCGCGATTTCCGGCTGACCGACGTGCACGGCCGCGTGGTGCAAGAGTTGCTGGCGTAGGAATAGGGGTCAGGGATTAGGGGTCACGGCTACGAAAGAACGATAGCGCGGTGCGCGATCTCCCGACGGGAGGGCGAGGCTCCCGCCGAGCCGAGTAGAGCGGGTATCGCCCATGCTTTTTGAACCGCGCGACGCGCACGATGAACAGTTGATCGCCGCGGTGCATCCGCCCGGCTGGATCAATCCGCAGCCGCGCGGCCGCTATCACCTGGTGATCATCGGCGGCGGCACGGCGGGCCTGGTCACGGCCACCGGCGCGGCGGGCCTGGGTGCGCGGGTGGCCCTGGTCGAATCGCGCCTGTTGGGCGGCGACTGTTTGAACTTTGGCTGCGTGCCCAGCAAGGCCTTGATTGCGTCTGCGCGCGCGGCGCACGCCGTGGCCACTGCCAGTGAGTTCGGTTGGCGTGGCACGCTCAGCGGCGCGTGGGATTCTCGGGCCGTGATGGAGCGCGTGCGCGCACTCCGCGCCGAGATCAGCCCAAACGACTCGGCCGAACGGCTCAAATCGCTGGGCATCGACGTGTTTTTCGGCGCGGCGAAGTTCACCGGCCGCGCGTCGATCGTGGTGGACGGTCAGTCGCTCGAATTTCGCCGGGCCGTGATTGCCACCGGCACGCGGCCGGCGGAGCCGCCGGTGAGCGGCCTGGCCGAACTGGGCTATCTCACCAACGAGACGGTGTTTTCGCTCACCGAACTGCCGCGACGCTTGATCGTGATGGGCGCCGGCGCCGTGGGCTGCGAACTGGCGCAGGCCTTTCGCCGGCTGGGCAGCGAAGTGCATCTGCTCAACGATCTCGACCGGCTGTTGCCGAAAGAGGACGACACGGCGCGGCAACTGGTGGCGGCCCGTTTCGCGGCCGAGGGCATCCACTTGCACCTGGGCTGGCAAAGCATGCAAGCACAGCGGCTCGGCACGGCCAAGGCCCTGTTGATCGGTCGAGCCAGCGAGCGGCGGCAACTGATTGCCGACGAGATCCTGGTGGCCGTGGGCCGGCGGCCGAACGTCGAAGCGCTGGCGCTCGACGCGGCCGGCATCGAAGCCACGGCGCAAAGCGTCACGGTGAACGACTATTTGCAGACGACCAATCCTCGCGTCTACGCCGCGGGCGACGTGTGCACCACGGTGCGACACACGCACGCGGCCAATGCCATGGCGCGGCTCGTGATTCAGAACGCACTGTTTCTGGGGCGGAAGAAATTCAGCCGGCTCGTGATCCCGCGCGTCACGTTTACGGATCCGGAGATCGCGCACGTCGGTATTACCGAGGCCAAGGCCCGCCAGTTGTCGCTGCCGATCGACAGCTACTGGGTGGACATGCACGAGGTGGACCGCGCGATGCTCGACGGGCGGACGGCGGGCTTTGCGGTGGCGCACACGCCGCGCGGCCGGGGCGAAATCCTGGGCGCGACGATCGCCTGCGCCGGGGCGGGCGAGTTGATTGGCGAGCTGACGCTGGCCATGAATCGCAAGCTGTCGCTGGCCGCGCTCGATGCGACGATCCATGCGTATCCCACGCTGGCGGATGTGCTGGGCCGGTTGGCACTCAAGTATCAGCGCACGCGGCTGACGCCCGGCACCGCGCGGCTGTTGCGCACGTGGCTGAAGTGGCGGGGGTGAGTTTCGCACCTTCGGTGCCACTGGCATCTTGCCAGTGCGAGTCACGCACTCGCGCCGCATCTGTCAGGCAAGTGCGGACGGGGGATGGACATCACACTGGCGGGACGCCAGTGGCACCCTGCGCGGCCGCGCCCGTGCTTCGATTCACTTGCGCCGAAACACGCGCTTCGTCTCGGCCGCGCAGCGGCCCAGGTCCGTAGCGACGGGCTTCAGCCCGTCGAAGCGAGATCCAAGTACGAATCAACGTGCCGCGCGCTTCGGCGGCACAAGTCCGATTACTCTTCTGACGTTACCACGCCGAAGCGCGCGGCACCGATCGTTAGGGCTCTGGATCCGTGGGCTGACGCCCACGGCTAAGCACCTACGCCGCTGGCGCGGCTGGATGTCATCTAACCTCCATGCGCATGCCACGACCACAAGTGTTCCAGACCGTCGGTCAGTGTGCCGTGTCGCAGCATCGGCGCTGCGGTCACTTGCGCCGAAACACGCGCTTTGTCTCTTCGAGGGCGCGGCCCAGTTGCACCACTTCGTCCGGTGTGTTGTAGAGATAGAAGCTCGCCCGCGTGGTGGCCGCCAGGCCCAGCCGCTTGTGCAGCGGCATGGCGCAGTGATGGCCAGCGCGCACGGCCACGCCCTGGCGGTCGAGCAGCTGGGCGATATCGTGCGCGTGGATTCGCTCGAGCGTGAAGCTGACGATGCCGGCGGTGTGCGCAGGCCCCGGCCCGAGAATGCGCACGCCGTTGATACTCGAGAGCACGTCATGCGCCTGGGCGCACAGCGCGCGTTCGTGCGCGGCAAGCGCGTCGATGCCCACCTGTTCGAGATAGTCGATCGCGGTGCCCAGCCCGATGGCGGGCACGATGGCCGGCGTGCCGGCTTCAAATCGCGCCGGCAGGTCGGCCGGCTCAAAGCCTTCTTTCGTGACGCGGCGGATCATGCTGCCGCCACCCAGGAACGGCGGCATCGCTGCGAGCAGCTCGCGCCGGCCGTAGAGCACGCCCACGCCGGTAGGTCCTAGCATCTTGTGCCCGCTGAACGCGAGAAAGTCGGCACCCAGCGCCGCCACGTCGGTATTCTGGTGCGGCACGCTTTGCGCCGCATCGACCAGCACCAGCGCGCCGGCGCGGTGCGCCGCGGCGATGATCGACTCGAGCGGCGCGATCGTGCCGAGCACGTTCGACACGGCGGCCACGGCCACTAGGCGCGTCCGCTCGTTCAGCAGCCCCGGCAAGGCATCAAGATCCAGCCGGCCATCATCGGTAATGGGCAGCCAGCGGATCACGGCGCCCGTGCGGGCCGCGGCCTGCTGCCAGGGCACGATGTTGGCATGATGCTCGAGTTCGGTGAGCAGGATCTCGTCGCCGGGCCGCAAGTTTGCCTCGCCCCAGCTGCGCGCCACCAGGTTGATGCTCTCGGTAGTGCCATGCGTGAAGATGATTTCTTCCGGCTCGGCCGCGCCCAGAAACCGCTGCACCTTGCGGCGCGCCAGTTCGAACAGGTCGGTGCTCTGGTCGCTCAGCCAGTGAATGCCGCGGTGCACGTTGGCATACTGCCGCTCGTACACGTCGACGATCGACTGAATGACCTGGCGCGGCCGCTGCGTGCTGGCCGCATTGTCGAGGTAGACCAGGGGCACACCGGGCGATCGCTCGCTGGCATGCAACACCGTGGCGAGGATTGGAAAATCTTCCCGCAATCGGGCGACATCCAGCTTGGCGGCAATTGCAGCGCCCATGGTCGTTCTCACGCGGACGAAGCGGGAGGTGCGGACGTTCCGTCGGCCTCTGCCAGCGGCGAAAAAATGGCCGATTGCAAGGCTCGCCACGGCAGCAGACAGCACTTCTGCCGATTGGGAGTCAGCCGCGCGCCGAACAGCTCGAGCATATCGTGCGCGGTGAACCCTTTGACGTCGTCGACGCGCTGGCCGTTGATGCGCTCCAGCAGCATGGAGGCCGAGGCCTGGCTGATGCAGCAGCCTTCGCCGTCGAAGTAGGCGTCGCGAATGGTGCCGTCGGCGCCGATGGCCAGCTCGACGCGCACCACGTCGCCGCACAAGGGGTTCTCGTCCTGGTGCGCGTGCGTGGCGCCCGGACAAGCGCCGCGATGAAACGGCTCCTCGTAGTGATCGAGGATCCGCTCTTGATACAGTTCGTCGTCGAGCGCCATGTCGGCCTTATTCGGGCAGCCGACCGCGGTTGATCTTCGGGAAGTCGCCGGTGCAGGCCTGCATGAACTCGACCAGGTCGGCTTTGTCCTGATCGGTCAAGTTGAGCTTCTTGATTTTATCGCTCAAGTTCGGGTTAGGATGCCCGCCCTTGGCATACCACTCGACAACTTCCTCCAGGGTCTTCACGCTGCCGTCGTGCATGTAAGGCGCGGACAGCGCCACGTTGCGCACGGTGGGCGTCTTGAAGGCGCCATGGTCTTTCGGATCCTTGGTCACTTCCTCGCGGCCGATGTCCGGCATGGGTTTGTCCATGCCGATACCAATGTTGTGATACTTTTCGTCGCTCAGGTTCGCCCCCACGTGGCAGGCGGTGCAGTTGGCCTTCTCGGTGAAGTACAATTCGCGGCCCCGCTTGGCGGCATCCGACATGGGATGTTCCTTGGCGGCGGCCAGCACCTTCTCGTACTGCGCCTTCAGATCCTCGTCGGCCTCGATGTCGGCCGGGTCGAGCTTCGTGAAGGGGAGCAAGGCTTCGTTGTAATCATACGGCGAAGGGCCAGTGACGATCGCCCGTTCGAAGCTGGCCAGCGCCTGGCCGACGGCTTCGATGTCGAACTTGCCGAAGATTTTGTCGAATTGCTGCTTGTAGCCGGGAATGGCTTTCAGACACTCGACACACGCGTCGTGGGTATTGCCCATCTCGATGGGGTTGGCGATGGGGCCCACGGCCTGGTCTTCCAGCGAGCCGGCGCGGCCGTCCCAGAACTGCGCGTCGCTCAGAATGCGGTTGTAGCTGACCGGTGAGTTGCGGCCGCCTTGCTGGCCGCGAATGCCCACGCCGAACTGCGTGTGCCTGGCGAAGCCCTCATCCGGATCGTGGCAGCTCGCGCAACTGATCGTGCGGTCGGCCGACAAGCGCGGATCGAAGTACAACTGGCGGCCCAACTCGATCTTGGCGCGGGTCAGCGGGTTCTTGTCGAGACCCTTCATTTGCGACTGGCCGGCGGCCATCCCCTGCGGCAACTCGACTGCGAGTGGTTCGTGGTTCTTGGGATCGTCGAGCCAGACTTTGATCTGCTCTTCGGTCAGCGCTCCTTCGCCGGGAATGCCGGCGAACAACTCTGCCGAGCCGAGCAACACGGTGTTGCTCTGGGCAGAGTCGGCCGTGCTGGCGGCGGGCGCCGCGTCGGTTGTGGCGGGAGCCGGCGCCGCATCCGTCGTGGCGGGCGCGGCTTCGGCAACCGCCGCTGCTTCTTTCTGTTCCGCAGCAGGGGCAGCTTCCGTGGCGGCCGCGCTCTCGGCCGGCGCCGTGGCGGCATCGGGCGCCTTGGGCTTGGCCGGCGCGCAGCCGGCAATCGTCAACAAAGACAGCAGGGATGCGGCGAACAGGAAACGGCCGGTCGTGATACGCGTCATCGTCGAAAATCTCCAGCAAAAACCGCAAAAAGACCGCGGCTGTCGTGGGGCACGGCGCGCGGACGCACGCTCGAAAAACACGCTTGGAAGTATATCAATAATCATTCTCGATACAAGTGCTGGCGGGGTGCCGCGCGACCGACGACACACGCCACCGAGCGCGCGTAATCGCCCGGCACGCCGCGTCGCACTACGCTCCCAGCGATTTCGGTGTGACGAACCAGCACAGCGTGCCGGAACCGGCGGTCGGCTGCCCGTCGAACTCCACGGCGGCCACGGCGCCTTTGGCGAATCGCACCGCGCCTTCGCTTGCCCCCAGCAGCTTCGCCGCCATGCAGTCGATATCCGGCGAATGGCCAACCCAGGCAATCTCGTCGGACGTTTGCTGCCGCGTCCACTCCAACAGCTCCTCCAAATGACTGCCGGGCCGCAGCGCGTCGAGCTCGACCACCGCGTCCTCGATGTCCAGCCGTTCGGCCAGCTCAGCGGCCGTCTGGCGGCAGCGCAGCAACGGGCTGGTGGCGATTACGGCCGGCGCCAAGCCGCGCCGCGCCAGTTTCTTCACGGTCCGGCGAAACTGTTTGCGCCCCTTGGGCGTGAGCGGCCGCAGTTCGTCGTTCGGATAAGCCGGATCGCCGTGTTGACCGGCGAACGCATGCCGCACGAGATACAAGAGCATGAGAAGTCTCTCAGAGGTTGCACGCGCGATGCAGCGCAAGTCTACCGCGCGCGCCACATGATCTGGTCGTCGATGCCCAGGGCCAGTTGTTTTTCTCGCACGGCGTCGCGAAAGCGGTTGGCGTCCGTGGGATAGCCGGCCGTCGGCGCCAGATCGCTCACGTGTCCGCACCAGAACTCGTTGAAGGCCCGCATCGATAGTTCGCGCAAATACTTGGAGGTCATCGAGGCCAGCGCCGCGGGCAGGAACGCTTCGCCGCCGGCGCGAAAGCGGGCCTCGATACGCGTTTCGGCCGGGCCCCAGCGATAGACGCTTTCTTGCAGGCCCTCGGCGTGCACTTCGATGAGCGGCTCGGGAAACTGCTCCTGCAAAAGCCGGCCGTAGAAGTTTCTGCCGCCGTGCTTGTCGCACACGATGCGCACCGGCTCGCCCGAGCAGCGGGCCAGCACGTCAGCCAATAGCGCAAGCGTTGTTTTCGAGAGCGTTTCGCTCTTGTTGCCCCAATGGTCATTGGCCCGATTGAACTCGTCGGGAAAGACGGCGCGGCTGGCCAGCGCAACCAATCGCACGTTGGCCCGCTCCAACCCGCGACAAAGCGCCGGCACGAGCCGGGCCAGGTCCTCGGCATCGGCCGCGACGGGCAACCGCAGGTCGTAGTCGGCGTGCCACGGCATGACGGGCAGCCGCGCGATGGCGCCGGGATCGAGCATCTGCCAGATGTCGAGCCAGTCGGCCGGGCAGCGGTTCGTCAGCCCCAGCGCGGCCAGCACCCCGCGCTCCAGCCAGTGCAGGCCCAGAGACGGCGAATAGAGTGCCTTGGAATCGGCGATGGCCAGGCGGCGCTGCGGGCGCGAGCCGCGCGTGGGCGCCTTGCAGACCACGGCTTTCAAGCGGCGATAGAGTTCGTCGCCGGCGGCCAGATCGTCGACCCAGAACGCAGCGGCGGAGATCACGAGCGGCCCCAGGCGGGGCGCATAGCCGGCTTCGTCGGTTCCGATCAGATACGGCATGGTGGGCAATTGCCTTGGCGACAAGTTCCGTCTTGGCGCGGCCCCGGATGTTGTTCGTCGATGGCAACGGGCCGGGGCAGCGTGCCGCTCGGCAGTATAAGCACTTGGGTGGGCGTGCTCAATTGCCGCCCGAAGTGCGACAGTGCGGCCCAGCGGCCCGTTTCTCCCGCGCTAGCGGCGATGGTACGATGGAGGTCGCGCGGTCGTTGCGTCGCCGGTTGTGCAGCCTCCCAGGTGCGCGGCTGCGCGAGCCGGACCGCGCCGACCTCGCCCCACCTGCACCAGCCCCCCAGGGTCCCTCGCATGTCCACGCTTCGAGTCTTCGTCTGCACGTTGTTGGTCGCTTGTTGCGCGCGGACCGCGGCGGCCGACGCGCTGGAACGCATCCGCCCGGAGAAGTTGCGGGCCACGCACGAGCGCATCGAGGCCTTGAAGAAGGAGCGGCGCGCCGTGTCGCTCACGAGCGGCTACGACGACGTGCGCACGCTGCTGCACGCGCACTCGGCCTTCTCGCACGACAGTCGCGGCACGATCGAAGAGATCGTCGCGGCGGCCAAGGAAGTCGGCGTGCGGGTGATCATGTTCACCGAGCATCCGGCGAGCCACTACGACTACATCGTCGACGGCCATCAGGGCGTTCGCGACGGCGTGCTGCTCATTCCGGGCGCCGAGACGGGCGGCTTTCTGGCGTATCCCAAGCGCAGCATTCAGCAAGATGGCCCACGCGAACGGCAGGCGCTGGCCGATCTGGTGCGCTCGACCGGCGGCCTCGTCTTCCTGTGCCATCTCGAAGAGCGCATGGATTGGGATATCCAGGGGCTCACCGGCAACGAAATCTACAACACGCACGCCGACTTCAAGGACGAGGCCAAGTTCGTCGCCGCGCTGCGTTCGCCCATCACGCTGCTGGCCATGGCCGCGGCGGTGCGGCAATATCCGCAAGAAGTGTTCGGGGCGCTCTTGGATTATCCGGCCGATTACTTGAAGCGCTGGGACGAGCTGTGCCAGCAGGCGCGCCACACCGGCGTGTCGGCGAACGACTCGCACCACAACCAGGCGTTTCGCGGCAAGATTACCGACGAGGGAAAAATCCAGCTCGAAGACGCGCTGGGCCAGAAATTGGCGCTATTGGATCCCGAAAAGATTCCGCTCCTCAAGCCGCTCATCGGCGACAAGAAACCGGGCGAGCTGATGTTCGAGCTGGATCTCGATCCGTATGCCCGCAGCTTTCGCCACGTGAGCACGCACCTGTTGCTCAAGGAAGTCACGCCCGAAACGGTGTGGGAGGCCTTGCAGGCGAGCCGGGCCTACGTGGCCTTCGACTGGCTGGCCGACCCCACCGGTTTCGTGCTGCGCGCCGATCGCGAACCGGATACCTGGCCGATCGGCGCGGAAGTGTCCTGGGCAGAGGGACTGAAATTGCGGGCCGAAGCGCCCCAGGCTGGCACGTTCAAAGTGGTGCGCAACGGCGAGGTGATTGCCAGCCAGGAGGGGCACACGCTGGAGCTGCCCGTCGAGCGCGACGGCGTATATCGCGTGGAGGTCTGGCTGACGCTGGCCGGCGAGGCGCGTCCCTGGATTCTCACGAACCCGATCTACGTGCGAAAACCTTAGGCCAGGGAAAAATCGGGGAACGTCGGCAACGCGAGCACGCGCTAGCCGGCGATTCGATCGGCGTTAAGTTTTGCGCTGGCCGGGCGCGTCCGAACGGTGTTTGGCGGGGTTTCATTGAACGCCCGCCGCGTCTGGCCTGGCTCGGGACTAGACCGGCTCTAGCCGGCGCGACTAGGATAAGTTGTCTGGGCCGAGCTGGCGGCAGGCAACAGACTGATTGCAGAACGATGCCGGCTGCGGCTTGCGCGGCCGACATGGGCAACCCACCTCCCCAAGAACCGCGCATGGCGACCTCGTTGCAAAGCCTCGTGGCTGACCTGGAAGCCAACATTGGCCGGGTTGTGCTGGGCAAGGCCGACGTTGTGCGGATGTGCGTGGTGGCGCTGTTGGCCGGCGACCACGTGCTGCTGGAAGACGTGCCCGGCGTGGGCAAGACGCTGATCGGCAAGGCCCTGGCCACGAGTATCTCCGCCAGCTTCGCGCGGATTCAGTTCACGTCGGATTTGCTGCCCAGCGACATCACCGGCGGCAACATTTTCAATCCGCAGACCGGCCAATTCGTTTACACGCACGGGCCAATCTTCGCCAACATCGTGCTGGCCGACGAAATCAATCGCACGCCGCCGCGCACCCAAAGTGCTTTGCTCGAAGCCATGAACGACGGTCAGGTGACCATCGACGGCCAGACGTATCCTTTGCCGCAGCCGTTCATGGTCATCGCCACGCAGAACCCCTACGAGTTCGAGGGCACCTATCCGCTGCCCGAGAGCCAGCTGGACCGGTTCTTGCTGCGCATTGCCGTGGGCTATCCCGAGCGGGAAGATGAAGTTCAAGTGTTGGTGAGCCACCGGGCCGGGGAGCCGGTCAACCGGTTGCGACACGTGCTCGACGGGCAGCAGGTGGTAGCGCTGCAGCGGGCGGTGCGCGACGTGAGCGTGGACAACAGCATTCACGCCTACCTGCTCGATATCATCGACGCCACGCGGAACTGCGACGACTTGCGCGTAGGGGCCAGCACGCGCGGCGCCCTGTGCCTGTACCGCGCTTGCCAGGCTTTGGCGCTGACCGAGAATCGCGATTTCGTGACGCCCGACGACGTGAAGCGATTGGCAGTGCCGGTCTTGTCGCACCGGGTCATTGCCCGGGGCTACATGCAGGGCACGCAGCGCGATGCGATCGAGGCGCTGGTGGCCCGCCTGGTGGACGAAGTGCGCGTGCCTCGTTAGGCGAACGACATTTTCCATGAAACGATCGACTGCGATCGATCCTGCGGTGATTCGATGACTCGCCGACGCCGACTCCGGCTGACTCGCGAGGGGCTGTACTTCCTGCTGGTACTGCTCAGCGTGCTGGTAGGCGCTACGGTGCGGCAGCTCAACCTGCTGATTCTGTTAGGCGCAGTGCTGACCGGACCGTTTGTGTTCAGTTTGTTCGCCGGCCGGCTCGCACTGGGCCGCTTTCGCGTCGAGCGGCAACTGCCCAAGGTGCTCCGCGCAGATCAACGACTGGCCGTCGACGTGCCGCTGACGAACTTGCGCCGCTGGCTGCGCATCTGGTCGATTGTGGTGGAGGACCGCCTGACGCGGGCAGACAGCGCCGAGCTGGAGGCAAGCCGCGTGGGCGTGTTCTTTCCGGCGGTTGCCGGGGGTGAAACCCAGCGCGCGGTCTATCACGGCTACCTGCCGCAACGGGGCCGCTATCTGTTCGGTCCCCTGCGGGTGTCGACGACGTTTCCGCTGGGGCTGGTCCGGCACAGCATACTGGTGGATGACCAGCAAACCCTGTTAGTACACCCCAAGCTAGGCAAGCTGACCCACGATTGGACGAAAGTTGCGCGGCAAGCCGTGGCGGGCGGACAAGCCGTGCAGCGCCGCGGCGCGATGCAGGCAGAGTTTTATGGATTGCGCGACTGGCGGCCGGGCGACAACCGGCGTTGGATTCATTGGCGCAGTTCGGCCCGGCGCGGAACGCTGGTCGTGCGGCAGTTCGAAGAGCATCGCAGCCGCGATCTGGCGCTATTGGTGGATCTCTGGCAGCCGCCAGATCCCAGCGACGCACAACAGGACGTCACGGAGCGCACCGTCAGCTTCGTGGCCACGCTGATTGCCGAGGGCTGCCGGCAGCCGGGGCGTCGCTTGTTCCTAAGCCTGGCGGCGGTCACGTCGCTCGAGCGCTCGGGCCCGGCGTCACCATTGTTCTTTCAGCAGCAGATGGATGAACTGGCGCTCGTGGCGCCGCATCACGATGCGGCCTTGCCGACGTCGCTGCCGCGGGCGCTGGCGCAGCTGCCGCAGTCTATTCCCACGCTGTTGGTGAGCACGCGCCCCATCGATTGGCAGACGTTGCAGGCCGCGGCGGAAGAGCGGAACATCAACCTGGCCGGGCGACAGATCCAATCGGTCGATACCAGCGGCGCGGACTTGTCCCGATACTATCAAGATTGACGGCTGAATCGCTTGCCGGCTGACAAAGCATGACCGTAACCTGGACTGACAACGTGTTGCGTGTGGGAATCGCGGCGATGGTCGTACTCGCCACGATCATGCTGGGGATCGGCGAAGAATCGGTCGTGCTGGTGTTGATTACGCTGGTGGCCGTGGCGGCGTCGAGCTACTTCACGGACCTGACGAAGACGTTTCAGTTGAGTCAGTCAGTCGCCAACGGCGTGGCATTAAGCGTGGTGCTGGTGTCCGCCGCGAACATGCTGTACGTCGACCGTGCCGGACAGATTGGGGCCGTGGCGAGCTTACAGTCGTATTTGCAATACGTGCTGTTGTTTCAGCCGAAGACGGCCCGCGTGTATTGGCAATTGGCGCTGCTGAGCCTGGGGCAGGTGGCCATTGCTGCCACGCTGGTGCCGGGACCGGTTTTTGGCGCCATGCTGTTGGTGTATCTGCTGTTGGGCAGCGGCACATTCACGCTGTTGATGCTGCGGAGCGATGCCGCGCGATTCGAGTCTGCGCGGCTGCCGGCGCCGACGGCCGATCCGCTGCGCGTTACCCTCACGCGCCCGCCGCGCGGTCGCGCGCCGCAATTGTCGGGCAGTGTGGCCGCGCCTTCGCGCGGTTTCGGCGTGGGCCTGATCGAGCAGATGGCCGGCATGGTCCTGACCACTTTTGCCGTGGCGGCCGTGCTGTTTTTCTTTATTCCCCGGCGCGACGTGCAGAATCGCGAGGTCCCCACGACCGAGCCGCTGCGCTCCGTGGGCTTTTCCAAGACGATTACGCTGGGCGAGCTGGGCGAAGTCGTGCAGAATCCCGACGTGGTGATGCGCATCGAATTTTTCCATGGCCACAGTTCGCGCCCGTTCAAGCTCGTGGACGAGCCGCTGTTGCGCGGCTCGGTTGTGACGCACTACGAAGAGGGCGAGTGGTCGCAGCCGCGTCATAGCACGATCGTAGCCTTGTCCGGCGATCCGGCACCGCCTTTCGTGCGGCAGCGGATCACGGCGGAGCCGATGGACGTGCCGGAGTTATTCTGCGTGGTGCCGGTGTTCGCGGTGCAACCCGACCAGCGTCTGCGCTTGGACGCCAGTTTCGAGCAGTTACTGCGCCACGAGGACAATCGCGCGGAGCGTCTCGAGTTCGAAGTGGGCACCAACGGCATCGTCAACGATCGGATGCGCAGGTACGTGCCGAGCAAATGGCAGTTGCGTCGCCGCTCGCGTGATCAGCTGCTGCAGCCCTGGGTGGCGGAAGGCAGGACGGACCGGCTGGAAGGCCTGCGGGAAACGGCGGCCCGCGTGCTGGCCGAGCGCAACGTGTCGCCCAACAACCGCGCCGCGTCCGCCTTGGCGCTGAACGACTACCTGCGCAATTCCGGCGAGTTCACCTACAGCCTGGAGGGAAAAGCGCGCGACCCATCGCTCGATCCGCTGGTTGATTTCGTGACGACGAACCGCGCCGGTCATTGCGAATACTTCGCTGGAGCGCTGGTCATGATGCTCCGCAGCCAGGGCATTCCGGCCCGCATGGCCATCGGCTTCAAAGGGGGCGAATGGAACGCCGTGGGCATGTACTACCAGGTGCAGCAGTTGCACGCGCATGCCTGGGTCGAGGTGTATTTGGATCAGGAGGACATTCCGCCCGGGGCATTCGGCGAGGACGAAGAGCTGCCACCGGCCGCCTGGCTGGTGCTCGATCCAACCGTCAGCGTGGGTGGCGACGACGGCGCCAATCGGCGCGTGGGCTGGTGGGCGCAGCTACGCCAATCGATCGACTATGCCAACGTGCTGTGGAGCACGTATGTCGTCGGATTGAATTCCAAGCGGCAGCGGCAGGGAATCTATGAGCCGATCGAGGTCGGCGCGCGGGCATCGTTCGACAACTTGTTCGGCCGCGAAGTGTGGCGCGCACGGCTGCGCGCCCTGGAAAGCTCGCACGTCGGCGCGTTCTGGCAGTGGTATCGGCGGCACTGGTTCAGCTGGCGCGGCGGGCTCGTTGCGGTGGGCGCTTCGTTGACCCTCGTGGCGGGCACTTTGGCGCTGCGCTACGCCGTCGCCCGGCTGAAGCGCTGGGCGCTGCCGCTGGTGGCGCGCGGCACCGCGGAACCGCCCACGCTGGAAATGTATCGCCGGCTGGAGACGGCGCTGGCGCGGCAGGGCTTCCAACGCTCGCCCTCGCAAACCGCGCACGAATTCGCCGTGCAGGCCGGCGGACACCTGGCGGAATCCATCGAGCTGCAGCGCGTCTCGCATCTGCCGCGCCGCGTGGTCGAGTCGTTCTATCGCGTGCGCTTCGGCGGTCGCGCCCTGGACAATCGCGAAGCCGAAGCGGTAGAACATGCGCTCGGCGAATTGGAAGCCGCGCTGGGCGCCAGCCGCTGATTGCGGCGAAGCACGACGTGCGAGTGCGCACGCCCCATCGATGTGCGCCGTAACGCCGTCGACAACCGCGGCGCGCGAGGTGATGTGGCATGAAGATCGGTCTGGTCGGGTATCAAGGATCGGGCAAGAGCACGGTGTTCGAGTGGCTGACGGGCGTGGTGGCGGATCCGGCGTTGGCCCATGCTTCGCAAACCGCCATGGCCGCCGTGCCCGATGCGCGCGTCGAGCCGCTGAAGGGCATCTATCACCCCAAGAAGATCACGCTGGCCTCGCTCGAGCTGGTCGATACGGCGGGGCTGAGCCGCACGCACGAGGGCAATGCGACGCGGCTAGCCACGATTCGCGAGGCCGGCTGCCTGGTGCTGGTGGTGGCCGCTTTCCAACGCGGCGGCGACGCACTGGCCGACGTAGCCGCGCTGGACGAAGATTTTCTGCTGACCGATATGGAGATCGTTTCCGGGCGCATCGAACGCTTGCGCGAAAGCACCAAGAAGCCGCGTCCCAATCGCGACCTCGAGCTGGCGGAGCTGGCGGCCCTCGAGCCCACGCTCAAGGCCCTTGAATCGGGCACGCCGCTGGTGGCCGCCGGCATGAACGAGGAGCAGCTCAAGGCCACGCGCTCGTTTCGGCTGTTGACCGAAAAGCCCAAGCTGGTGCTTGTCAACGTGGCGGACGACGAGAGCGATCCGCAGCGCTATGTCGACGAGTTGGCGTCGCGCCAGCCGCCGGTCCGTGGCGTGGCGGCGCCGGCCGGGCTGGAGCTGGAGCTGGCGCGGATGTCGCCGGAAGACCGCGAGGCCTTTCGGGCTGAGATGGGCGTCGGCGCGTACGATCGCGACGAGTTGCTGCGCACGCTGTTGGATGCCTCCGGCCAAATGCTCTATTTCACTGCCGGCGAAAAAGAAGTCCGCACCTGGATGCTTCGCCAGGGCGGCACCGCGTTGGAGGCGGCGGCAAATATTCACACCGATCTGGCGCGCGGATTCATTCGCGCCGAGGTCATGCAGTGTGGCGACCTGATCCGCCTGGGCAGCGAACGCGAGATCAAGGCCCAGAATCTGCTCCGCCAGGAACCGAAAGACTATGTGATCCGCGACGGCGACATTCTGAACATTCGCTTCAGCGTGTAGGCAGCGGGATCGAACGGGATTTGCCGGCCACAGCGATTGCGCGCGGCCACGACCGCCAGCGATCGGTTCGCCGCGAACGTTCGCGCGGTTGATCCTGTCAGCCCTCGTAGTCGCGCACATTTTTCAGCCGAAATCGCAGCATGCACGATCTGCCCGTCATCACCACGATCGCCGTGGCCTTCACGGCCGCCTGGTTGCTGGGACTATTGACCCAGCGGCTGGGGCTGTCGCCGATTGTGGGCTACCTGGTGGCCGGGGTGTTGATTGGTCCGCACACGCCCGGCTTCGTCGGCAATCTCGACATCGCCCATCAACTGGCGGAGATCGGCGTCATCCTGTTGATGTTCGGCGTGGGGCTGCACTTTCATTGGCGCGATCTGTTGCTGGTCAAGTCGGTCGCCATACCGGGCGCCATTGGCCAGAGCCTGATTGCCACGGCGCTGGGTGTGGCGGCATTCACGTCGTTTGGCCTGCCAGTTTCCTCGAGCCTGGTGATCGGCATGGCCATGGCCGTGGCGAGCACCGTGGTGTTGATGCGCGTGCTGGTCGATGCCGACGCATTGGAGACGCCCCAGGGGCACGTGGCCGTCGGCTGGTTGCTGGTGGAAGACGTCTTCACGGTCATCGTGCTGGTGCTCATCCCGGCGCTCGGCACCGAATCGGCGGCGGACGTCGAGGCGGCCCCGGCGACTTCGCTGTGGCTGGCCCTGACGCTGGCGCTCGTGAAACTGGCCGTGCTGGTGACGATTGTGCTTGTGGCCGGGTCGCGGTTGATTCCGGCGGTGCTGGTGCGCGTGGCGCGGCTTCGGTCGCGCGAGCTGTTCACGCTCACGGTGCTGGTGTTTTCGATTGCGATGGCGGCCGCCTCGTATGCCTTCTTTGGGGCGTCGATGGCGCTGGGCGCGTTTCTGGCCGGCATGGTGGTGGCCCAATCGCCGGTGAGCCACCAGGCCGCGGCCGACGCGCTGCCCATGCGCGACGCGTTCGCAGTGCTGTTTTTTGTTTCCGTGGGCATGCTGTTCGATCCGGCCTTCATCTTCCAGCAGCCGGTCATGATCCTGGCGGCGCTGGCGATCATCCTGATCGCCAAACCGTTGGCCGCGCTGGCCATTGTGGCCCTGTTGGGCCATTCGGTGCGGACGGCGCTGACGGTGGCTCTGGGGTTGGCGCAAATCGGCGAATTTTCCTTCATCCTCTCCGAACTGGCCGGCCGGCACGGGCTGATGCCGGAGGCCGGGCACAACGTACTCGTAGCGGCCGCCATCATTTCGATCACGCTGAATCCGCTGTTGTTTCGCTCGCTGGTGCCGATCGAACAATGGCTGCAGCGGCATCCCCGCTTGTGGAACCTGGTCAACGGCCGCGCCGAGCGCCGCGTGCGCGAAATCAACGCCGCAACGCGCGACGATCTCGCCCACCGCGTCGGCAACGGCGAGCGGCTGGCCATCGTCGTGGGCTTTGGCCCGGTGGGGCGCAGCGTGCACGGGCTGTTGAGCGAAGCCGGGCTGACCACCGTCGTCATCGACATGAACATGGAGACGATTGCCGAACTCAACGCCCAGGGCCAGCCGGCCATTTTTGGCGACGCTTCGCACGAGGCCATCCTGGAACAGGCCGGTATGCGGCACGCCACGCACCTGGTGCTGACGCTGCCGCAATCCGGGGCGCGCGTGGCCGTGGTGGCCGCCGCGAGGGATCTGAACGCGCGGGCCCGAGTGTTCGTGCGGGCCCACTACTTGCGCGAGCGGGGCGATCTGGAGCAGGCCGGCGCCACGGCCGTGGTCTTCGAGGAAGCCGAGGCGGCGGTGGCGTTGGCGCGGCTGGTTCTCGCCGGCACCGGCGCGCAACGCGACGTGGTGGAACACAAACTGCGCGACTTGCGACTGCAATTGATGCTCGAAAACGTGTCGAGCATTCCCTCGCGACAAGTGCGCAGCATCATGGTGCCTTGGACGCGCGTGCGGCGGCTGCTCGCCTCCGCGAGCCGCGACGAGATTCTGCAACAGATCGCACAGCATCGCTATTCGCGCTGGCCTGTCGTCGAGCCTGGCACCGGCAAGGCAATCGGCTATCTGCTGGTGAAGGATTTGCTCGCCCAGCGCTCGGCCGAGGACGATTGGACGCGACTGGTGCGCCGGTTGCGGGCCGTGGGTCCGCAGGACGACGTGGAATCTACGCTGCTTTTGATGCAAGCGGAGGGCGCCACCGTGGCGATCGTGGAGGATGCGGGCTCACCGGTCGGACTGATCACGATCGAAGATATCCTCGAGCAAGTGGTGGGCCGCATCGAAGACGAGTATCCGCGCGAACCGTCGTTTTCTCTGGCCGAGGCCGTGGCAGCCGGCGGCGCCGTGGTGCCGCTGGCGGGCACGACTGCGGAAGCAGTCATCGAGGAGCTGGCGGCAGCTATTCCGGGCGAGCTGTTGCCGCACGATGCGGACATTGCCGCGCTGGCGCTGGCGCGGGAACGCGAAGTGTCGACCGACCTGGGCGTAGGCGTGGCAATACCGCATGCCCGCTGCCCGCAATTGCCGAGCGCGCTGGTGGTGTTTGGCCGCTCGAACGACGGCATTGTCTTCTCGCGCGAGTCGACGGAGCCGGTGCGGCTCGTGTTCTTGCTGGTGACACCCGACGAGGAGCCCCAACTGCAGCTGGCCCTGCTGGCCGAACTGGCGCGAATCGCCGGCGACGCGGCGCTGCGCGACCGGCTCTGCCGGGCGAACTCGGCCGCCGAAGCGGTAGAGATTGTTTCGCAAGCGAGCGCGGCAAAAGGCGAGCGCCCGTAGTGCGCAAATCAGGCTCACTGGCGCATCGCGTTTGTGGGTTGCAACGCCGCCGGGCGATTCACGATTGGCTCGGCCGGAGCCTCGCCCTGCCGAAAAGCAATCGAGCCTTTGTTTCCGAACACTAACCACTGACCACTACTCTTATGTCCCGCGGATAAAGCCCAGGAACTCCCGGGCCGCGGCCGACAGCTCATCGCCCTTGCGCGTGAGAATGCCGGAGTGGATCGGGCGGATCGGATCGGCGATGGCCCGCACGGCGACCTTGCAGCCGCGCGTGACCACGCCGCTGGGCAACAGCGGCACGATGGCGATGCCCAGCCCGGCCTCGACCATTCGCACCACGGTTTCGGTGGTGGTCGTTTCCATGTGGATCTGTGGCGAGAGCTGCTGCTGGTGAAAAGCGTCGAGCACGTGTTGCCGGCCGGTCGAGCCGCGCTCGAAGATGATCAACGATTCGTTGACGAGGTCGGCCAGGCGGATCCTCTTCAACCGCAGCACGCGATGGCGCGGCGGCGCGATCAGGCTCCAGTTCATGGAGAAGATGTGCTGATAGACGAGCGCCGCCGACGGCTCGTACGGAGCCGCCACGCCGATCGACACCTGGGGATCGCGCAATAGCACGGCCTCGATCTCTTCTTCGGTGTGCACGCTGAGCCGCACGCGGATGGCGGGAAACCGCGCGTGAAAGCGGCGCGCCGCGTCGATCAGCACGTACCGCGTCAAATACTGGCTGGCCGCCACGTGCACTTCCTGTGGCTGCGCGGCCGCGCCGCATTGCTCGACAAGCTCGCGAGCTCGTTCCAGAAAGGCAATGGCGTGGGGCAGAAACTTTTGCCCGCGTTCGGTCAACGGCGTGGCATGCCGCATGCCGCGGCTCTTGCAGTACAGCTCCATGTGCAAGCGCTCTTCGAGCGCCAGCAGCCGGTTGCGCACACCTTGCTGCGTCAGATGCAGGGCTTCGCTCGCTCGGCGCAGACTTCCGTGCCGGGCCAGTTCCACGAAGGCGGCGAGTTGATCGGTCGAGAGCGAAGGCCAGGGGTGCTGCATGGGGTTCAACAGTGCGAGAGTTTTCCGGCGCGTAGCAAGGCCGCTGAAATACAACGATTTCCATCATATGCTGAATGGTTAACAACTTTCTATCACGGGCGGCGCGAAATTCGGGCGAAACCGCGGGCGGCGGCTGACCCCGGCCGGGGAAACCGGCGACTACGCCTTAGCGGCGCCGGCCTGGCTGGCGGCGGCGCGGAGTGCGCGGCGCGGCGGGCGGTTGCTTGCCGCTGGCGCCGCCCGGCGCACCTTCTTCGGCGGCCGGCGCGACCGCCAGCGGATAGAGCGCGACGGTGACGGCGTAGGGATCGGCGGCCTGTGCCTGGTCTGCGTCCTCGAACGCGCACAGCCAATCTTCCAGTTCTCCGACGAGCTCCGCCAGCCGCTTGGCCGACGTGCGAATGCGCAATCGCTTCAGCAGGCGCGGCGACCTGTCCGGCCGCGCAACGTTGGCGCTGGCCACGAATTCTTCGTAGGTCGCGCGCAACACCGGTCCCACCAGTGCCTGGCCGGCCGTTACGCGTCCGCCGAGCAGCCGGTCGTCGACAACGACCCGTTCGCTGACGGCCCGGTAGTAACGTTCGGTTGTGCCGCGCTTCTGCCGGGTGGCGACCTGCCGGATGAGGCCGGCCCGTTCCAGCACGCCCAGGTGGTGATACAGGTGTGTGGGCTGTTTGCCCAGCGCCAGGGCGAGCTGCTTGCCGGTGCGGGGCGCGTCGATCAGGTGCTCAAAGGCCCGAAATCGCAAGGGATGCGCCAGCGCCTGCACCTGCCGCAGGCTGGTCAACTGCAGCGCGGGGGCGGGGGCCGAGGCGGATCGTTTTTGGGCGGCCATGGCACACCTCGGAGCGATTATTTAAGATAATTTGAACATTCAGCCAAGCTTGCGACGCGGCCCGCAAATTGTCAAGTGAAACATCCCTCAGACTGAAGGAGTCCAACCATGTTCGACGGTGGGATAGCCCGCACAGCCTGGTTCCTGGCGACCGCGCTGGGAGTGCTGGCGGCGATCATCGCCGCAACGGCGATCGCCCGGGCAGCCGCGGCGAAACAAAGCCGCACCCGCGCGGACGTGTTGACCGCGCTGGCAGCGGCCGAGCAAGAACTGCAAAACAAGCCGCAGGATTCCGCTGCGCGCTACCAGCTCGCGCACTTGTTGTACGAGTCGGGCGATTTCTGGCGCGCGGCCGACGTCGTGCGTCCCGCAGCGGACGCCGAAAACGCCACGCCGCAGACCATGCTGCTGGCCGCCGACCTCGAGTATCTGTTGGGCCACTATGCCGCGGCGGAAAAGGGCTACCAGCGGGCGCTCGCCGTCGACGCCCTCGATCGCACCAGCCGCACGCGGGCCAACGTGGGCCTGGGCTTCGTGTCCTACCAAACCAACCGCTTCGACCTGTTCAAGGAGCTCACCTTCGGCCCCGGCGTGGCGTTTCCCGGCGACAAACTGCTGCGCACTTTCGAAGAGCAGCCCTATCAGATCACGTGGCACAACGAATCGCACACGGCCGAAGTGCCGTTCATCGCGACCGATCCCTTGCCGGTGATGACCGTCGAGTATGACGGCCGGGCGGTACAGGTGCTCTTCGACACGGGCGCCGACATGTGCATTCTCGACACGGAGCTGGCGCGGGCCTGGGGCGTCAAGGAAGTTTCCTGGACGGTGGGCGGTTTCGGGGGCGGCAAGCTCGAGCGGCTCGGCTACGGCAAGCTGCCGGCGCTCAAGCTCGGCGATGTGACGCTGGAGAACGTGCCCATCTGGATCCTACCCACGCAGCGGTTCTCGGCGGTGTGGCCCGACAAAAAGCTGTCGCTCGGCGGCATCATCGGCACGGCCCTGATCCGGCAATTTCTGGCGACGCTCGACTATCGCCAGGGGAAACTCCTGCTGCGCGAGCGCTCGCCACAGGCCCGCGCGGCACTGCGGCAAGAACTCGGCAGCAGTGTCTCGGCGGAGGTTCCCTTTGTGCTGTCTTCCACGCACTGGATGATGGCCCGCGGCGCGCTCAACGATCGCGACGGACTGACGTTCTTTGTCGACTCCGGCCTGGCGTCCGAGGCGGGATTCTCCGCGCCGCCGCAGACGCTGGGGTACGTGAACATTGCCGAACCGAAAACGCAGGTGCAGCCCAACTCGGTCGGCGGGGGCGGGGGCGCTTGGGCCAGCGGATTCTTTCCCATCGAATCGCTGGGACTCGGGCGCCTGCGGCAGCAGCAGCTGCAGGGTGAATTCGGCAGTCGACCGGCGAGCTCTTACTGGCAATCCGGGTTCATTCAGGATGGCCTGATCTCGCACCGCTTCCTGCGAGAGTATGCCTCGTGGTCGATCGACTTCGACTCGATGACGTATTTGTTCGGCGCAGAGCTGCCACAGTGAACGCGTGCGGGAACGACCACCCTGCAAACGTACACAATCGCGAGGCGCGATTTCGGAAGGGGACAGTCCCCGACGGTTTTGAAACTGGTTCTGTGAGCTGCGGCCGTTACTTCGGCCCCAGCGCGCCGGCCCGAGTGGCCAGCTCTTCGTACTTGTGCGCTTGCTCGGCGTTGCCAAGTTGCTCGTGCATGCGGGCCAGATTGCCGTATGGCACGGCCAGCGCGGATTTCTCCAGCTCTCCCTCCACGGCCGCGCGCTCCATCAGCTCCAGGCCCTGGCCGGTCAAGCGCAGCGCCTCTTCGCGCTGGCCCAACTCCCAGTACGAGACGGCCATGCTGACGAACGTCTCGCCGTGCCGGGCCAGATTGACCTCGGCCGATTCGGGCACGGGGCTCTCCAACAGCGGCACCGCGTGATGGAACCAGGCCACGGCCTGGCGATGATCGTCGCGGGCAACGGCGTTGATGGCGCCCATGCGGTAACAAAGCCAGCCGCGCAGGTAGTCGTGTGTGGGCCAGCGCTTGCCCACTGCCTCGCCCTGGGCAAAGTAGGCCAGCGCCAGGTTGCCCAGCCGCGTGGCCTCGTCGGCCTGGCCGCGGGCGGCCTCGATTTCCGTGGCATCGGCCAGCGCCACGCCGAGTCGCCACGCCAGATGCGCCTTGTAGGTGGGGTCGGTGGCGCGGTCGATCAAGGTGCTTCCCAATTCGTTCAGTCCGCTGATCCACTTGGTGGGATCCGGCGGCTCTGCGATGCCGGCAAGGGCCGACAACGCTCCCTCATACACGCGCAGCCGGGTATCGGCCGCGGCATTTTCGTGGTGCATCAGGTCGTCCGCCATCGACAGCGATTGATTGAGCCACTTGGGCACCACCTTGCTCTTCTGCTGCCAGCGGCCGTGGCCGATGTCGCCGGCCGTGCCGAGATAGGCGTCGAGCAAGACTTGCTTGGCGGCCAGCCGCACCGACATGTTGCGGCTCTTGGCGAGCGGCTGCGCCAACTTGATGGCCTCGGCGTGGTGTTTGATGGCCTGCTTGTAGTCGCGCTCTGGGGAACCGGCCAGGCATTCACCCCAGCGACAATGGGCCGCGGCCTGAGTGAGCGGCCCGGCGCTGGTCGCCTCGACGACGTCGCGCACGTGACGCTCGGCCTGGCGATGGTCGCCGGTGGCGCACAGAATTTTGGCCAGCGCCAGACGATACTCCAGTTCGTGCGGCTCCAGCTGAATGGCCTTTTCGGCCGATTTGATCGCGGCGTTGAAATCCGCCGTACGCCGGGCAACTTCGCAGGCCAGATAGTGAGCGCGGGCGTTGTCAGGCGTCATGGCGAGTGCGCGGCGCACGTCGTCCAGGCAGTCGGCGTAGCGATCGTCGAGGCGCACTTCGGCCCGCGCCAGAAACGCCGCGGCGTTGACTTGCTCAATCACGATCCGCGAGACGCGGGGCGGCTGCGATTGCGGCTCGAAACCCAAGAGCATGCCGCGCTCGGGATAAGACTGGCCCAGGCGACGTCCTTCTTCGTCGTAGACGTCAACCGGTTCCAACAGCGCAACGTCGAGCCGCGCGGCAAGATCCGGGGCCGGCATCGGCTTGGTCAACTTAAGGCCCAGCGTGGTCACGACATCTTCCACGATGGTAACGCGGCGGAATTCGAAGGCCTCGTCGGCAAACGTTTCGCGCACGCCGCCGGGAATGCGCTCGACCTCCTTGGGCTTGCCCCACAGTTCGTGCAGTTCGCGGCGCGTGGTGCGGCCGGGGGCGATTCCCATGAAGTTGGCGGTCTCGTCCGGCGCCTCGGACTTCACAGCAGGCGGTTCACCGACTTCACTGTCGGCGGGCGCATTGGCCGGTGTTGTGTGCGCGGGGACGGGTTCGTGATCGACTGCCGGCAGAACGCCTTCGTCGACGGGCGCGCTCGGCTCTGCAGCGCTCTGCGGCAAGGGCATTGGCGCGAGCGGTTGTGGCTCGTCGCCGGGCAACGGCTGCTGGTCGGCGGCCGGCATCGGCTCGAGATCATCGGGCGGGGGAGGGGCTTGCGCCGGCACGCGATCGCCCTCGCGCGCGGCTTCTTCCGCTGCTTCTGCCAGGATTTCGCTGGCCGTGCGCGGATCGTCCTCGTCGCTCGACAGGTTCAGACCCGGCTGCGCCGCCAGCGGCGATGCGCAGAGCACGAGCGCCCACAGAGAACCAAGAAACAGAAACGTCGGCCGGATTCCATCGGCGCGCATGGCTCGATTCCTCCTGAATCGCGGCGCAAGCTGCGCGATGCGAGATCTCGCACGCGGCGCGCCGGTACACGACGCCCGCCGCGCACGCGCATCTTGCGCAAGCGCGGGAAACAGGGCGGGGAAGTATGACGCCGGGGTTCCCACGCGCCTAGGCCAACGCACGGTGCTAGCAGGGCGGATCGCCCCGGTCTTGATCGACCCAGTGCCGATTGTCGGCCAGGATGGCGGCGGCTTCCGCCGGGCGGACGGCAACCAGAAGATCGCGCATCCGCTCGAGCGCTGCCACCTGGCAGGCCAGAAATGGCATCGCCTGGCCGCGGGTTGGCAGCGCGGGCACCAGCCGGCGGACAATCTCCGCCTGCAGCTGGGCGATGCCCTCGCCGCGCAGGGCGCTGGTGAACAGCGCCTGGCCGACAGCATCGGGCGCCGGGCAGCCGGGCGGCAAGAGGTCGCACTTGTTGAACACGCGCAGGGCGTCGCGACAATCACCGGCAGACAAGCGGGCCAATGCGGCGGCCATGCTCGTGCTGGCGTCGGCCACCAGCACTACCAGATCGGCCGCTGCCAGTTGTCGACGGGCCAGATCGATGCCGGCCGTCTCCAACGGTTCCGCGTCGTCACGCAGTCCCGCGGTATCGCTCAGTTCGACTGGCCAGCCGTCGAAGGCAGTGAGCGTGGACACGACATCGCGCGTGGTGCCGGGAGTCGGATGCACAATCGCCCGCTCATAGCCCAAGAGCGCGTTGATCAAGCTGCTTTTGCCAACGTTTGGCGACCCGGCGAAAACGACGCGCCACGGCTCGACCAGGTGCAATCCAAGCGGAGCCAGCGCCAGCAGCTGCTCGACGCATGCGCGGGCGTGGTCAACTTCGCTCGTCGCCAGGTGCGCTGCAATCTGTGCGAGCGCCGCCCGCAGCGCACCGGCGCGCTGGTCGCAAAGGATCTCGGCAACGCGCAGGGTGGATGCGCAGGCCAGAGCGATTTCGGCCTCGGCGCGAATCGGATCGATCGCGGCGGCGCGAACCCACTGGCGCCAGTCCGTTTCGACGCAGCCGGCCGCGCAGAGCGAATCGATGATGGCTCGGGACGCGGCGTGCCCACCATGGCAGTGAATTTCTACGTGTTCGGCAGCGCGCCGGCAGACGACAACTTCTTCGCCCGCGGCGGCGGACGACCAGCGTCCGTAGGTGATGGCATCGAGCGGCCGTGCAGCGAGGGGTCCACTCGAACTGTGCAGCAAGGAAGCGACCAGAGCCGTGGCACCCGGGCCCGTCACCAATAGCGTAGCGATGGCGCCTCGACCAGCGGGCGTCAATCGCACGACGTGGGTGACGCCCTGGGTCGTCACGGCGAATCCTTTAACGCTTCCTGTGCTGCGGCGTGCTCGGCTGCCAGGCCGATGCCGGCCAGCGTCAAATGCGGCACGAAATGCCAGCTTGCGCCGGTGCGAGTGTCGAGTACCGCGGCCAGCGCCGGCGCGGCGCCGCCAGTCAGGTAAATCTGCTGCACGTCCGGTCCGCCCGGCAAGCGGGCAATCACTTCGCGAATCGCGCCCACGGCACCCCAAAACAGACCGAAGCGAATGGCGCCCACGGTCGAGCGCTCCAGCACCTCGGGCGCGTCGTTCACTTCGACCAAGGGGAGGCGGTCGGTGAATTCATTGAGTGCGCGGGCGGCCATGTGAATGCCGGGCAGAATCGCCCCGCCGCGAAACGAACCGTCGGCCCCCACGATATCGATGGTGATCGCCGTGCCGTGCGAAACGATCAACGCCGGTTGGCCGGCTGGGCGCAATCGATTGACGGCCACGGCATTGGCCAGGCGATCGACGCCCACGGTTTCCGGATGGGCCACGTCGACCCGTAGTGGCATGTCGCCGAGCGCGAGCTGTCGCACGCAATCCACCCCGCGCCGGCCGAGCCATTCGATGAGCCGATTGGCGCTGGGTCGATTCACGCTGGCGATCGCCCAGGTGTAGTCGGCCGGATCGCCCGGCAGGCCGTGCATGATCTCCGTGTCGCGCCACTCGGGAGCGAGCGAGGCGGTGTGCTGCGGGTGCGGCAGGCCATCGCCGTGAGAGAACGGAAATGCGCCCAGTTTGACGCGGCTATTGCCCACGTCGACGGCCATTAGCGACGCTGGGGAGGAAGGAGTCATTCGCAAGGCTCCGGCGTGCGGGGCATATCCCGCCGCCACAACTCAGGCGTGCTGCCGCTGGTCGAGTTCCCGGGTGACGGCCCGCAGCAGGAGATCGAGCCCTTGCCCGGTGACGGCCGAGATCGCCAAGACCTCGTGGCCGAGTTCGGCGGCGAGCCGCTCGCGCACTTCGGCGGCGCCCGGCAGTTCGCACTTGGTGACGGCCACGATCTGGGGCCGCCGCACCAAGCGCACATCATACTGTTCCAGTTCACTGTAAACGACCTGGTAGTTCACCAGCGGGTCGCTGCCGTCGGCGGGCGACGGCTCCACCAGGTGAACGAGAATGCCCGCGCGTTCGATGTGGCGGAGGAACTCGTGGCCCAGGCCGGTGCCTTCGTGGGCCCCTTCGATGAGGCCCGGAATGTCGGCCATCACGAACGAGCGATCGGCGCCGAGTTGCACGATGCCGAGATTCGGAATCTTGGTGGTGAAGGGATAGTCGGCGATTTCGGGCCGGGCGCGGGAGAGTCGCGAGAGCAGCGTGCTCTTGCCGGCGTTGGGCTTGCCGACGAGTCCCACGTCGGCGATCACTTTGAGCTCCAAGGTGAGCAGGCGCGTCTCGGCCTCGCCGCCGGGACCGAATTCGCGCGGGGCGCGGTTGGTCGACGACTTGAAGTGCAGGTTGCCCTTGCCCCCTTTGCCGCCGAGCGCCGCGATGACCTCGTCGCCCGCTTTGGCCAGGTCCTTGAGCACATGCTTCGTATGCGCATCGATCACCAGGGTGCCGGGCGGCACGTCGAGCAGCAGATCGGCGCCGTTGCGGCCGTGGCAGTTGGAACTGCCGCCGCGTTCGCCGCCCTCGGCGCGCCAATGTTTGCGATGCGCCATGGCGGCCAGGCTATCAACGCCGGCCACGGCGCGAATGATCACACTGCCGCCGTCGCCGCCGTCGCCGCCGTCGGGCCCGCCGCGCGGCACGTATTTCTCGCGGCGAAAGCTCAGGCAGCCGTCGCCGCCGCGGCCCGCCTGCACTTCAATGGTGACGCGGTCGACGAACATGAGTGGTGCCCAAAAACAAAACAGGGGTCGCCCGGCGAAGGGCCACCCCGTGCTGGAGAACGCGCTGTGTGCCACCGGCATCGTGCCGGTGTAGTTGTATTTCTAAGCCACGCCGGCAGGACGCCAGCGGCACGTGCCACTGGTCGCCAAACGAACAGCCTGCGCCGTGGCGACCTAGTTCACATTCTCGAAGACCTAGTTCACATTCTCGAAGACATTGATGCGGCGTCCTTCGCGATCGAAGGAGACCACGCCATCGGTCAGGGCGAAGAGCGTGTAGTCGGAGCCTTGGCCGACGTTTCGTCCGGGCTGGAACTTGGTGCCAACCTGACGCACGAGGATATTTCCGGCGACAACTTTCTGACCGGCGTATTTCTTTACGCCGCGGCGTTGACCGTTGGAATCGCGACCGTTGCGGCTGGAGCCTTGACCCTTCTTATGCGCCATGATCTGTACGCTGCGGCCACGCTGTCGGGCCGTCCCAGGATAGGTTTGCGCGGAGAGAACCGCTGGCAAACACGTAAGCCTACCGGTACACCCAGAGGTAGTCAACCTGGCCTGGAATGCCGTAAATGACCTGGCGCCGGTCCTCGGCCAGCCGGTCGCCCGGCCGCCAGAAATTGAGCACCAACGTCTTGGCGAGCAGTTGCCGGCCGGTGGTGGGCGGGTCGCCCGCCTGGTACCCATCCGCCGGATCGATCCATTGATAGGCGTTCGACAAACCGGCCACGGCGACCGAGAAATAATCGACCCGCGGATCGACATCTTCCCAAGTCACTACGCCCCACACGCTGCGATCAACCAATCCGTGGCTGACGGGGATCTTGCGAGCTCCCACCTCCACGCTATTGAGCAGCTTGCGGTTGGGATCTTCGCGCTGCTCGATGGCGGCTATCGCCACGGGGATCACGCGATCGAGATACGACTTGCGGTATTCGTGCGATTCCAGCACGAACGTGGGAAAGAAGCGCACGTCGCGCTCGGAGTGTTGAATCACATGAGTGCCGTCGGCCTGGCGAACGGGACTGAGATGGCCGCCCGTATTGCGCACGTGATAGATCATGTACCAAATCAGCTTGCGCTCCATGGCGCCGCTGGGCTGCGGCACATCGACCCAGATCATGCGCACGGGCTTGAAGGTGAACTCCAGGCACCAGATGTCGCGGCGAAACTCCGTGGCGGTGGCCATCTCGCGCAATGATTGCGTGCTGGGCGACAGCTTGGGCTTCTCGTCCAGCCCGGGAATGCCCTTAAGAATTTCCACGATATCGTGCGTGCTGACCGTCTCTTCCTCATGACGATCGGGCGCGATGGTGATTTCCACGCCCGGGGCCAGCACGCGATACGGGCCACGCCCGCCGGTGGCCGGCAGCGCGGCCGTGCTCAAGGCTTGCTGGGCGCTCGCGCCGCTGCACAGGACCAGCACGGCCAACGTGCCCAGACCGGCACGCTGCAGGCAGTTTCGCAGGGAATTGGCAGACCGCATGGCGATGGCTCTCTTGCTCCGGCAAGCCCGGCGGACGTTGCGCACTCGCGACCGGCACCACGGATCGGACGAGGGGTGAACTCGACCCATCAGGCCCGCGCACCGATGCAAGCATGCTTGGAACTATTGAGTATAGTTAGGGTTGCACACGAGCGTCAACTTTTTACCGGGGGCGGCTGCAGGCGCCAGCGGAGTTGCACCGCTTGGAGCGGTATTGCGGCCAGATCGGCCCGGCTTTCGTACCGGCGGACAGGCACTGCGCGAGCGGGAATCTCGAGATTCATCGGGCCGCAGGTGAATGGCCACGGTGAGAACTCAACAAGCTGCGGTTGGCCACGGTCGGGCTGCGGTCGGGGCGTCAGCGTGATGGTGGCGCCCGCGGGAGTCTCCATCGCCTCGGCCGCGGTCTCCCGGGCACAGCAGAACCACAGGCTCAGCGCATCGAACAATTGCAGCTGTGCCAGGGCGAGCCGTGCGTCGGGCAGTGTGTGCCGCAGCGGATCGTCCGCGAGCCAGGCCTGGAGGCAGCCGTCCATCAAGTTCTCGAACGTGGCCAGAAATCGCTCGCCGTCAGCCACGTTCCTCTCGTCGCGCCGCCAATTGAAATCAAAGCGTCGCAACAAAGCGCAAAAATGCCCGGCCACGACGTAGCCGGCCAGCGAACCGCGCTCGGCGGCGGCCGCGATGGAGCGGGTCCAGATTTCCAGGCTCTGCGGCAGGTCCATCTCGGTGAATGCGCGCGGCCGAGCCAGTCGCGGCTCGACGTGCGGTTCGCGCTCCCAATCGGCCCAGCCGTCGTCGTGGTGGGTGATGGCCCACAGCAGCTCGTCGCGGGCCACAAGCGGCTGCACGCCGCCGGCACCCCAGTGCTCCGCCAGCGCGCCCGACAGGTGCGCGTGATCGACCTGCGAGATCAGAATCCACTGGGCACCCGCGGTGGGTGCGTCCGAGGCTTCGCGGCGAATCATGGCTTGCTCCCGCGCTGGGGGGCGTGTTCGCGGCGCTCGCCGCGCAGACCCCGGCAGAAGCGTATGTTGAAACCTTGCGATAGGGAAGCCGCCAGCAGCCTTATTTGCGCTCGACTGCCCGGGCGGCCGTGGGGGCGGGCGAATCGGTCATGCGCAGCTGCCGAACCAGCGAGCGGTCGGCCTGGGCAAACCGCTCAACCAGCTCCTGCTGGTAGGTGAACGACAACGTGACCCGGCGGCCCGTGGTGTCTTGCACCAGGTAGTAGATCCACTCGATGGGCACCTCAGACACCACGCCCCGCGCTACTACGCGCAAAACGCGATAGCCGGTCTCATTGGTGGTTTCCAGGGCGCCGGTAAATTGCCCGAAATTCTTGCCGAGCGAAGTCTGCACGTCGCGTTGGAACTCGGCCAGAGAAACCGGGGCGGTCTTATCGCCGGGCAATAGCGAGATGTTGCACTGAGCGACCAGCTCGCCCCGATCCAGCAGCCGCATGACCGTCAGCTTGGCGTCGTCGCTGGTAAGGAACCAGCGACGATCGTAGTGGAACTGAAACTGCCCGGACACGGCCCGATAACCGAGCTCGGCAGCCGTGGCGGCGGGTGCCGTGGTGGCAGCCGCCACGCGCTGGGGCGTGAGCAGCTGTGAGGACGTTAAGGGCGTGATGGTCATGATCAGTTTGGCGACCGTATCGAGCCCCGGCCCGATGTGGCCGACGGCCCGCTTTTCTTTGACGAGCAGCGCCAGAAAGACGACCCGCTGGCGGGCCAGATCGTAGCGGTACTTGGCTTTGAGCTCGATTTCGGTGGAGACGCCCCCGACCGCGCCGCTGACCGAGCCGGCGGCGGCGATCTCGACCAGTCCGTCTTTCACTTCGCCCAGGGCACTGGTGACGTCGGTCCATCGCACGGCGTCCAAACACAGGAGATTGGCCGCCATCTGGTCGGTCCATTTCCAGGTCTCACCGAGGGCGACGGGAGTGGCGGGCAGCAATTGATCTATCATCAAGCTGCTGCCGGGAACATCGATCAGATCCAACTCTTCGCGTCGCAGCGGGCTGGTGGGGCAACTGAGGAGAGAGGGGCCTTCGGTCGGCCGTTCGGCCACGATCAGGCGATGCTCGTCGTCGAGGGAGGGCTTTTCGCCGCCTTTCTCCACCTTGATCACGGCCCGCGTGTCGTCGTAGTACCGGACGGTGCTGGCAGGCAGGCCGGCGGAGTCGAGGGCGAGCAGCTGCTCATCGAACTTGAGGTTGGCAATGACGCTCATGGGCAAGTTTTTTGCCTGGCCATCGATTACCAGCTGCAATTCGCCGCCCACCTGGAGTGCCATTTCGACGCGCGCCAGTTCGCCAACACGGTGCCTTGTTTTGAGGCTATGGCGGGGCTGGGCATCCTCTGCCAAGGCTGCCAACGGGGCAGCGAACAAGCAAATGACGGCGACAGTGGCACGAACAACAGGGCGAAAATCCATTCTCGAGCCCTCCGCGGAGCGCGGCATATGGTTTGCATGACAGGCGACCCGACCGAGTTCCGGGTGCCAAGATGAGCAGTCAACTACTTACATCGACCCCCGGGGGTCGCGAATCTACTGGATCGGCACTACCGTTAAAGCCGCACAATCCAGGTGCTCTGGGCAAGCGGAATGCCGGGGAAACGGTCCGGGCAACCCAGCTGGCCAAAAGAGCGTAAGATTTGGTAAAAGAACAAGATCGGACACGTGGGATGGGTGACAGCAGGGGATCGACCGTAGCGAAAATTCCGATTCTGAGCGCGAACATTCCGCGATCAAAAGTGACTTCCTTACGTAGAGAAATAGTGCCTATCTATTCAGTCTCACTTGTAAGAAGGTAAATGGCCGTCAGTCAGGCGGCCTGAGCCTTATGCAGCCGCCGGTCGCCGGTCAAGCGTCTCACGCCCATCGAGGGGCGTGAAAACCAGGATTTCTTCCGTCGGGCGCGGGAGCCGCAAGGAACACCGCCGGGAGCTGCTCGAGAGAAGAGGTCCTCTCATGCATAGCGATTACCACAGCCCCATCATTCGTCAGCTCCGCGATCAGCAGGTTCGGTTCGCTCCCCGGGAAAAGAAGATCGAACAGGTGAACCGTGCGGAGAAGCTGTTGTCCGAATTGGACGATGGCCGCACGTACACCTACGAGTATCTCTGTTACCGGATCACGGACTACCGGCCCGAGTCGTTCCCGAACGCGAAGTTGTCGGGACGCGAGGCGGGACACGATCTGCGGCTGTTCGTGGAAGATCTGTCGGACGCGGCGGACCTGCCGGCACAAGCGGCCGGCGAGCGCGTGTTGACCGTCGAAGAGCTGAGCAAGTCGTTCAACGTGTCGACCAAGACGATTTCGCGCTGGCGCCAGCAAGGGCTGGTGAGCCGGCGGTTCGTGTTCGATGGGCGGAAGCGCGTCGGCTTTCTGCAAAGTTCCGTGGACCAGTTTGTCGCCAAGAATGAAGATCGTGTGCGCCGCGGGGCCCGGTTCAGCCAACTGACCGCGTTGGAGCGGGGCGAGATCGTGGAACGCGCGCGGCGGCTGGCCAACGCGGGCGGCGGGTTGTCGGACGTGACCAAGCGCATTGCCAAACACATGAACCGCAGCGTGGAGACCATTCGTTACACGCTCAAGCACTTCGATCACGAGAATCCGGCTCTGGCAATCTTCCCGGATCTCTCGGGACCGCTGCTGGAAGAAGACAAGAAGCGGATCTACCAACAGTATCGTCGCGGCGCTCCGGTGGAGACGCTGGCCCAGCGGTATCACCGCACCAAGACCAGCATGTACCGGGTGATCAACGAGGCGCGTGCGCGGCGGATCATGGAGTTGCCGCTGGACTATATTCCTAACCCGGTGTTCGGTCGGGGCAGCATGGAACGGACGATGTTGGCCGACATGCCCGCCACCGAAACGCCAGCCAAGAAGACCCGGTTGCCCTCGGGGCTGCCGCCGTACCTGGCGAGCCTGTACGAAGTGCCGCTGTTGACGCGCGAGCAGGAAGCGCACTTGTTCCGCAAGTTCAACTTCCTGAAGTACAAGGCGGCCAAGCTGCGCAAGCGACTGGATCCGGCTCACGCCAAAGGCACGGAGATGGACGCCATCGAGTCGCTCTATGAAGCGGCCGTGGCCGTGAAGAACCAGATTGTGCGGGCCAACCTGCGGCTGGTCGTGTCGATTGCCAAGCGGCACGTGGGTCAGTGGGACAATTTCTTCGAGCTGGTGAGCGACGGCAACATGTCGCTGATCCGCGCGGCGGAGAAGTTCGACTATGCCCGCGGCAACAAGTTCAGCACGTACGCGAGCTGGGCGATCATGAAGAACTTTGCGCGGACCATTCCGGACGAGCATCGGCAGCACGATCGATTCCGCACGAGCCACTCGGAAATGTTCACCGCCACTGAAGAGCATCGCTCGGATCAGTACGAGCAGGAGTTGGCGCAGCATCAGCGCGAAGTGCAGATCGGCCGGATTCTGGAGCGGCTTGACGAGCGCGAGCAGAAGATTATCATTAGCCGATTCGGCCTCAACCACAGCCACGAGCCGCAGACGTTGAAGGAAGTGGGCGTGGAAATGGGCGTGACCAAGGAGCGCGTGCGGCAATTGGAAGCCCGGGCGCTGTCGAAGTTGCGGATCGCGGCCGAAGAAGAGAAGATCGAAGTGCCGGGCGTGAACTAAACGCTCCCGGCAGTGTCTTGCTCAGAGAGCAGGTTGGTTAAGAGATTTCGAAACAAGCGCCGCGCGGCCTCAAACAGGGGCCGCCGGCGCTTTTCCATGGCGCCCCAAGACAGGGGATCTTGCCCAAGAGGAGTTCGGCCAGCGAGACGCAGCGAAAGAGCGTTTGCAAGTTGCACGGTATGACCTGCAAGCGTGCCCTGGGAGGGTCGCTGTTTGGGTCCCGCGCGGGTGCACTTTTCGAAGTGCCCTGCGGCGGTGCTCGGGGCTCACAGGCTGGACGTATTCGCGGCTGATTTTGCGCGGCCGATTTTGCGCGTCGCTGCGGGTCCGTCAGCGACCGGCGGCTTCCTCGGCTGGCACCGCAGGTTTCAGGGGGAAAACGCGTGTTTGGCGGCGCGTTTCCAACCCCCATATTGCAAGGTTTTCCAGGTTCGTTATATTTAGTGGTTTTCGTGGGGGGACTTGCAGGCTAGCGTAGCTCAATTGGCAGAGCAGCTGATTTGTAATCAGCAGGTTGTGGGTTCAAGTCCCTCCGCTAGCTTCGACGGCGCGGAAGGGAACCGCTGGAAGCCGCCGCTAGAGCGTGTTGCCATCCAACGAGAGCAGCGCTGCTTGCGGGATGGATCGAGGGGAATCGCCCGCCTGAGTTTTGCGCGATCCTGGCAGGAATTACAGGGGGGTTTCCCGAGCGGTCAAAGGGGTCAGACTGTAAATCTGATGGCACTGCCTTCACAGGTTCGAATCCTGTACCCCCCATGGAATAAGCGGATACGTCGGTCGTGATTCTTTGCAGTGGGCCGGGATTTTTCCAGCGGGTGAAGCTCAACGCGGGTGTAGCTCAATGGTAGAGCCATAGCCTTCCAAGCTAAAGACGAGGGTTCGATTCCCTTCACCCGCTCTCGACGCGAGCGGCAGGCCAACTCTGAAAAACTCGACGCGAATCACGCACAACGAACCGGCAACTGACAGCGACAACACGACGAACCAGCAACTGACAGCGACAACACGACGGCGAAGCAACACGACGGCGCACGAGGCCTCCACAAGAAGCAATCAATTTTTGGCGTGCTCACACCATCCTTCCTGGGCTCGCCCCCTGCGATGAACTCGGGCTGCTGTAGCTCAGTTGGTAGAGCGCGTCCTTGGTAAGGACGAGGTCATGGGTCCGAGTCCCATCAGCAGCTTTTGCGATCCCACAACACGTTCCCACGAACCACCGATTACGAGTCTTCACCTCAACCTCTAGCCTGCGGAATCAGACCAGGGAGATAGAATGGCCAAGGACACATTTGAACGGAAAAAGCCGCACGTCAACGTCGGGACCATCGGTCATATCGACCACGGCAAAACCACGCTGACCGGCGCGCTGTTGGCAGTGCAATCGGCCAAGGGGCTGGCAAACTTCAAGTCCTACGCCGATATCGCCAAGGGCGGCACGGTGCGCGACGAAACCAAGACCGTGACCATCGCCGTCAGCCACGTGGAATACGAGTCCGAGAAGCGCCACTACGCGCATATCGACTGCCCGGGCCACGCCGACTTCATCAAGAACATGATCACCGGCGCCGCTCAGATGGACGGCGCCATTCTGGTCGTGTCCGCGGTGGACGGTCCGATGCCGCAAACCCGGGAACACATCCTGCTGGCGCGCCAGGTGGGTGTGCCCGCGCTGGTCGTGTTCCTGAACAAGGTCGACCTGGTGGACGACGCCGAGTTGCTGGAGCTGGTGGAGCTGGAACTGCGCGAGTTGCTGACGCGTTACGGTTTCCCGGGCGACGAAGTTCCTATCATCCGCGGCGCCAGCAAGCCGGCCTACGACAATCCCAAGGATCCGGAAACGACCAAGTGCATTCAGGATCTGCTCGACGCCATCGACAGCTACATTCCGGAGCCGGTGCGCGAGGTGGACAAGCCGTTCTTGATGGCCGTGGAAGACGTGTTCTCGATCGAAGGCCGCGGCACCGTGGCCACCGGTCGTATCGAGCGCGGGCTGGTGAAAGTGGGCGACGAAGTGGAAGTGATCGGTTTGAGCGACAAGTCGCGCAAGACCACTTGCACGGGCGTCGAAATGTTCAACAAGACGCTCGACCAGGGTCAGGCGGGCGACAACGTCGGCATTCTGTTGCGCGGTATCAAGCGCGAGGAAATCGAGCGCGGCCAGGTGCTGGCCAAGCCGGGTTCCATCACGCCGCACACCAAGTTCGAGGCCGAAGTGTACGTGCTGTCGAAGGAAGAAGGCGGACGGCACACGCCGTTTTTCAGCGGCTATCGCCCGCAGTTCTACTTCCGCACCACGGACGTGACGGGTTCGGCGAATCTGGTGGGCGACGCGGAGATGTGCATGCCGGGCGACAACGCCAAGCTGAGCGTCGAGTTGATTACGCCGATCGCCATGGACGACGGCGTCCGCTTCGCCATTCGCGAAGGCGGCCGCACGGTGGGTTCGGGCGTGGTCACCAAGATTCTCGCCTAGGAAAGTAATGTGCAAACGGCCGGCCGGGGCGCGCGTTGTCGTGCGACGGACGGCTTCCAGGGGTGTAGCTCAATTGGCAGAGCGCTGGTCTCCAAAACCAGAGGTTGCGAGTTCAATTCCCGCCGCCCCTGCTATGGAAAGTCTCGCGGCGGTTTCGTGGCGGGCGATCTGCCGCGGTGGATGGTTAGCGACAAAACTCATGGATGAACTCCGAGGGTGAGACGCGCAAGGCCGCGCCGGGCGAAGATCAGACTCGGCACGGAATACGCCTCACGCCCGAGGTCTGGCGCCACAGGAGCCGAATCGGCGGAAGCGACTTATGGCCAAAGAGAAGAACGCGACAGCCAATCCGTTTGTGCGGGAGCTGTTCCAAGCCAGTATTTACAAGCGCAACCAAGGGCGCATCGCCCGGCAGGTGACCTTTTTCGTCCTGGCGGTTGGCGTGGGTTTGGGCGCTTGGCGTTTGAGCGTGTACCAGGTGGATGCCGGACGAACGATGCAGATCGCAGTGCCGACCATCCTGGCGGCGATCGGCGTGTGGCTGGCATTCCGGCTGGTGAACTTGCCGGCCTTTGCAGATTTTTTGATCGCCGTCGAGGCCGAGATGAACAAAGTCTCCTGGCCGACGCGCGGTGAGTTGTTCCGCAGCTCGGTGGTGGTGATCTTTTGTATTTTCTTCCTGGCAGCCGTGCTGTACGCGTACGACCTGTTCTGGAGTTCGTTGTTGCATTTGCTGCGTATCGTGGGCGTGTAGCGGGCCGGTCCGGCGTGTGTTTTGGGTATTGAGAAATCAGGAACGCTCTTTGTGATTGAGCATCCACACAATTCGAGCCAACCGCTTCCCGACGAAGGCGGGCTCGACGTGTCTGCGCCCCCGGTGAGCGCGCCCCCGGTAACTGGGTCTGCAGGTCCTGCGTCTGGCGGTCCCGGGTCTGCAGGTTCTGGTGGGGGCGACTTTGGCGGTGCGCATTCCTCGCCGCCCGAACCGCTCAAGCACGACGATCCGGCGGCCGAGGATGCGGCCGTTGCTCACGCGGAGCTGCCGGTTGACGAGCTACCGGTTGACGAGGCGGCGGGCGATGAGCCGGAACCGGACGAAGTCGCCGTCGTCGAAGAGGAAGAGCCGGAACGAGGCCCGATCGAAGAGACGCCCCAGATCGACGAGCCGCCCAAGCTGAACTGGTACATCCTCAAGGTGCAAAGCAATCGCGAGGACTCGATTCGCGAGAGTTTGAAGCGCCGCGTGGCCGTGGCCGGACTGGACAAGTATTTCGACGAGATCATCGTGCCGATTGAAATGGTCTCGGAGTTCAAAGGCGGCAAGAAGCGCGTGGTGAAGCGCAAGCTCTACCCGGGCTATCTCGTGGTGCACATGGAGATCAACGAGGAAACGTGGTTCCTGGTGCGCGAGACGCCGGGCATCGGCGACTTTACCGGTTCGGCCGGCAAACCCACGCCCATGCTGCCGCACGAGGTGGCCAAGATCGTTTCCAAGACCGAAGAGAAGACCGACGAAGCGCCGAAGCTGAAGATCAACTTCAACGTGGGCGATCGCGTGAAGATTAACGAAGGCACATTCGACAACTTCGAAGGCGAAGTCGACAGCATCGAAGAAGCGAGCGGCCGCGTGACCGTGATGATCAACATCTTCGGCCGCTCGACGCCCGTGGAACTGGAATACTGGCAAATCGAATCGATCTGACCGCTGTGCCCTGAAACTGTGCCCTGAAACTGGCCCGAAGCCCCTGACCCCTAGTCCCCACTGTTATGGCTAAGCAACTTGTCGGAACCGCGAAGTTTCAAGTACCCGGCGGCCAGGCGACGCCTGCGCCCCCGGTCGGCACGTCGTTGGGAAAATACGGGATCAACCTGGGGCAGTTCGTGTCGCAGTTCAACGAGCGCACGCGCGAAGCGGGCGGCATGCCGATTCCGGTGGTCGTGAACGTTTACAACGACCGCAGCTTTGATTTCATCACCAAGAGCCCACCGGCGGCGGCCCTGCTCAAGCAGGCGGCCGGCATTGCCAAGGGCTCCGGCGTGCCCAACAAGGAGAAGGTCGGCAGCGTGACCAAAAGCCAGATCCTGGACATCGTGAAGTTGAAGATGGCCGATCTCAACGCCAGCGATGCCGAGCACGCCGCGCGACTGATCGAAGGAACCGCGCGCAGCATGGGCCTGAACGTGACCGACTGAGTTGCCAGGATGACAGCGTTGCCAGGTATGACGGCGTAGCCAGGCAGCCCAAACAAGACAGCGACTAACCGAACAACGACGACCTTCTTTACCATGCATTGCGGCCCAGCGGCCGCCACTTTTTATGGCCACCAACACCAAGCTGCCCAAACGATTGCGACCCCTGGCTGCCAAACATCCGGGCACGACGCCGCAGAGCGTGGCGGACGCGGTCAAGATCCTCAAGGACTACAACAACACGAAGTTCGACCAGTCGGTCGACATTGCGTTTCGGCTGGGCGTGGATCCCAAGCAGGCCGATCAAATAGTGCGCGGTTCGGTCGTGCTGCCCAACGGCATCGGCAAGACGCTGCGGGTGGTGGTGTTCGCCAAGGGCGACATGGCGGAGCAGGCCAAGCAGGCCGGGGCCGATGAAGTCGGCGGCGAAGACCTGGCCAAGAAAATCAAGGACGGTTGGACCGAGTTCGACGCCTGCATCGCCGCGCCGGACATGATGGGCATTGTGGGGCCGTTGGGCCGGGTGCTGGGACCGCGCGGATTGATGCCGTCGCCCCGGGCCGGCACGGTGACGCCTGAAATTGCCAAAACCGTGAAAGAGTACAAGGCGGGCAAAGTGGAGTTTCGCACGGACGCCACGGGTATCGTGCACGCCGTGGCCGGCAAGCTCAGCTTCGACGCGCCCAAGCTCGTGGAAAACATCGAGGCGTTCATCCACCACATCCTGGCATTGAAGCCGCACTCGGTGAAAGGGCAGTACGTCAAGAGCGTCAGCGTCAGCGCGACGATGAGCCCCGGCGTGCGGATTGCCGTGTAACCGGCGGCATCGAATCACAGGGCCTATTGAGACTGCGTTTAAGAGACTGCGTTGTTTAAGAGACTGCGATCACGATCATGAGCAAACTTGTCAAAGACCTGGTGCGGGACCAGTTGCAGCGCGAGCTCGACGGGGTGTCCGACTTGTTACTGGTGAACGTGGTGGGACTGACCGCCAATCGGGCGGCGGCGCTGCGCCGCAGTTTGCGCCAGAAGAACATCAAGCTGATGGTAGTCAAGAACAGCCAGGCCCGACGGGCGACCGAGGGAACCGCGCTAGCCCCGGCTTTCGAAGGTTCCAAAGGCACGCTGGCCATGGTGTGGGGTTCGTCCGACATCGTGAGCCTGGCCAAGGAAGTTGTGCGGCTGGCCGGCGACAAGGAATTCGAAGCGTTTCGCGCCCGCGGCGGCGTGATGGACGGCACCCGGCTGGCGTCCGACGAAGTCGAGCGGATCAGCAAGTGGCCCAGCCGCGAAGAGCAGATCAGCATTTTGCTGGGGCAAATTCTTTCGCCGGGAGCCAAGCTGGCCAGCCAGCTCATCTCCTGCGGCGGAGCGTTGGCCAGCCAGATCAAACAGCATGGCGAAGGCGAGGAGAGCGGCGGGGAGTCGGCCAGCGGCGAATCGGCCGGTGGTGAACCCGAGGCCGCGGCGAGCTAAGTCACAACGTACACCAAACTGTAACGATGCGCCGCGCAGGGGGTTTCGCGGCGGATCCAGCATCGATCGAACCCGTCAGGCCCGGCGGCGAAACACGGCGCCGAGCCGGACCAAGTGAGAAAGGAAAGTACTGCGATGGCGACTGATACGGCAACACGGGAATTCTCGACCGGCGCCAAGGAGCTGGGCGACAAGATTGTCGGCCTGACGCTCAAGGAAGCCAAGGAACTGAGCGACTACCTCGAGGAAGTGCACGGCATCAAGCCCGCCGCGGGCGGCGCCGTGATGATGGCTGCTCCGGCCGGCGGCGACGGCGGCGGTGCCGCGGCGAAGGAAGAGAAGACCGAGTTCGACGTCGTGCTGGAAGGATTCGGCGACAAGAAGATCGGCGTGATCAAGGTGGTCCGAGCGATCACCAACCTGGGCCTCAAGGAAGCCAAGGACCTGGTGGAAGGCGTGCCGAGCAAAGTCAAGGAAGGCATTTCCAAGGAAGAGGCGGACAAGATCAAGAAGGAACTGGAAGAAGCCGGCGCCACGGTATCGATCAAGTAGTGACCGCGTGTATCGAGGGTTGATGGGCGTGCCGGGGTGACGCGCACCGGCACGTTCAAGCTGCGCGAGACAGAGATCCGCTTGAGTCGATTCGTATTCTGGATCGTGAGATGGTCGAGGTGGAGCGCTGGTGCTGCGCGCTCTGCCGCCGCGCCCGTACGCCCCGGCCCCGCACACATCGCATTTCGTTCATTCACGCCCGGTATCCGCACCGGGCGAGCCGATTGAGGAGACCCGCATGGCCACATCTGCACAACGGCGGTTGGCACCGAAGGAAGTCCGACGCTTCGGCAGTCTGCGCGATCCGCACCACATTCCCGATCTGACCGAGATCCAAACGCGCAGCTACGAGACGTTCCTGCAGTATGAAGTGCCGCCGCAGAAGCGCGGCGATCACGGCATCGAAGGCGTGCTGCGCGAAATCTTTCCTATCGAAAGCTACGACAAGACGCTGCGCCTGGAATATCTGCGCTACGAGCTGGGCAAGCCCCGCTACGAGCCGCACGAATGTCGCCAGTTGCGGCTCACCTACGGCCGTCCGTTTCGCGTGTGGCTGCGACTGACCAAGGAACAGCCGATCGAAGAGGAAGTCTACCTGGGCGATATGCCCATCATGCTGGGCGGCGGCGAGTTCATCATCAACGGCGCCGAGCGCGTGGTGGTGAGCCAGTTGCACCGCAGCCCCGGCGTGGACTTCGTCAGCGAGGTGGAAGCGGGCGATCGCCGCTTGCACAGCTGCCGCATCATTCCCGAGCGCGGCAGCTGGATCGAGCTGAATACCAGCAAGAAAGACACGCTCAGCGTCCGCATCGATCAGAGCGGCAAGTTTTCGGCCATGACGCTGCTGCGGGCCATGGATCCCAAGTACAGCCTCAACGCCGACTTGATCCGCGTGTTTTACGACACCACGACGGAGAAAATCGTCGACGGTCGCAGCGTGGGCAAGATCGAAGGCAAGATCGCCGTCGACGACGTGGTCTATCCCAGCAGCAGCGACCGGGCGGGCGAGATCATTCTCGAAGGCGGCCAGAAGATCACCAAGAACGTGGCCGAGCTGATCTGCACTTCCGGGCTGCACTCGATGGAAGTGATGGAAGATCCCAAGGTGCCGCTGATCTTCAATAGCCTGGCGGAAGACACGACGTCGAGCCACGAAGAGGCGCTGTTGCGCATCTATCAGCGGCTGCGACCCGGCAATCCGCCGCAATTGGAAAAGGCCAGGGCCCTGTTCCACGAAAAGTTCTTCGACACCAATCGCTATCGGCTGGGCAAGGTGGGCCGCTTCCGCATCAATCGCAAGTTGCGGTTGAGCGTGCCCGAGAGCGAGATGACGCTCCGGCCGGAAGACCTGATCGCGGCGATTAAGTATTTGCTGGCGCTGGCCAGCACCGACCCGCACGCCGAAGTGGACGACATCGACCACTTGGGCAATCGCCGGCTGCGCACGATCGACGAGCTGGCCTGCGACGAGCTGCGCAAAGGCTTCCTCAAGCTGCGCCGCACGGTGCAGGAGCGAATGAGCCTGAAAGACGTGGAGGACATGACGCCGCGCAGCCTGATTAACCCCAAGAGCATCTCGGCGGCGATCGAGTATTTCTTCGGCCGCGGCGAGCTCTCGCAGGTGGTGGATCAGACGAATCCGTTGTCGATGCTCACGCACGAGCGGCGCTTGTCGGCGTTGGGCCCGGGCGGTTTGAATCGCAAGCGGGCCGGCTTCGAAGTGCGCGACGTGCACATTTCGCACTACGGGCGAATTTGTCCGATCGAGACGCCTGAAGGTACGAACATCGGTTTGATTTCCAGCCTGGCCATTTACTCGGCAGTGGACGAGTACGGCTTTCTGGTCACGCCCTACCGCAAGGTGGCGAACGGCAAGCTGACGGACGAAGTCGTTTGGTTGCGGGCCGACGAGGAGAGCGAGGCCTACCTGGCCCCGGCCGATGCGACGGTGGAAAACGGCCGGCTGCAAGGCGAGACGCTCATCGCCCGGTATCACTCCGACTTCGAAATGGTGCCGATCGAGAAGGTGCAATACATCGACGTGGCGCCGAGCCAGATGGTGGGCGTGTCGGCCGGTTTGATTCCGTTCCTGGAGCACGACGACGCGAACCGCGCGTTGATGGGCTCCAACATGCAGCGGCAAGCCGTGCCGCTGCTGGTGAGCGAGCCGCCGATTGTGGCCACCGGCATGGAGCGCGACGTGGCGGCCAATTCGGGCATGATCGTGCGTGCCCGCCGCAAGGGCACCGTCAACTACGTCGATTCGATGCGCATCGAAATCGGCGGCGAGGCCTATCCGCTGCGCAAGTTCGTGGGGCTCAATGAGCGCACCTGTCAGAACCAAAAACCCATCGTGTCCGTGGGACAGAAGGTGGAAAAAGGCGATGTCATTGCCGACGGCGCCGCCACCTTCCAGGGCGAGCTGGCCCTGGGGCGAAACGTGCTGGTGGGCTTCATGGTGTGGGACGGCTTCAACTTCGAGGACGCCATCATCATCAGCGAAGAGCTGGTGAAAGATGACACCTACACGTCGATCCACATCGAAGAGTTCGACATCGAAATTCGTGAGACGAAACTGGGGCGCGAGGAGTTCACTCGCGACATTCCCAACGTCAGCGAAAAGGCGCTGCGCAATCTGGACGAGAGCGGTATCGTGCGGATCGGCACCTTCGTGCGGCCGGGCGATATCCTGGTGGGCAAAGTCTCGCCCAAGAGCAAGACCGAGCTGACGCCGGAAGAGAAACTGCTGCACGCCATTTTCGGCCGCGCGGGCGAAGACGTGAAGAACGACTCGCTCGAGGTGCCCTCGGGCGTGGAAGGCATCGTCATCGACACGCAGAAGTTTTCGCGCCGCCTGAGCCTTTCGGACGAAGAGCGCAAGGCCTTCGAGAAGGCGCTCAAGGAGGCGGAAGCGGAGGGCGCGACCAAAGTGGCCGCGGCGTTCTCGGCCATGGCCGCCGAGATCGAAGCCGTGCTGCAGCGGCCGCTCGTGGACGACGAGGGCACGCCTTTGGTGCGCGATCAAGAAGCCAAGTACATCGCCGATCAGGCGCAGCGCTTCAAGATCGACGCCATCGACATCCGCAGTCCGCAACGCAAGGCCGAGGTCGAAAAACTCTACAAGACCCATTGGCCGGCGGTGGAGCAAGCGCTGGACGATCGCGATCGCAAGCTGAACTCGATGAAGCGCGGCGACGAGCTGCGCAGCGGCGTGCTGCAGATGGTCAAGGTTTACATCGCCGCCAAGCGCGTGATTTCGGTCGGCGACAAGATGGCGGGCCGCCACGGTAACAAGGGCGTCATCGCCAAGATCCTGCCGCAAGAAGACATGCCGTTTCTGGCGGACGGCACGCCGCTGCAGATCCTGCTCAATCCGCTGGGCGTGCCCAGCCGTATGAACGTGGGCCAGATTCTCGAGACCCACTTGGGCTGGGCCGGCGCGAAGCTGGGCTTCCAAGCCGTGACGCCCGTGTTCGACGGCGCCACGGAGCAGACCATTCAGCAATCGCTGACCGAGGCCGGGCTGCCCAATCACGGCAAGGCGCAGTTGTTCGACGGCCGCACGGGCGAGCCGTTCGAGCAAGAGACCACGGTGGGCTACATCTACATGCTCAAGCTACACCACCTGGTGGACGACAAGGTGCACGCGCGCTCGACCGGCCCTTACTCCCTGATCACGCAGCAGCCGCTGGGTGGCAAGGCGCGTTTCGGCGGCCAGCGTTTTGGGGAAATGGAAGTCTGGGCCCTGGAGGCCTATGGCGCCGCTTACATCCTGCAGGAGTTGCTCACCGTCAAGAGCGACGACGTGGAAGGGCGGACCAAGATTTACGAGTCGATGGTCAAAGGCGAGAACACGTTGGAAGCCGGCACCCCGGCGAGCTTCGACGTGTTGACGAACGAGATCCGCGGACTGGGGCTGAACATGCAACTCGAGAAACGTCGCGTGTAGCGCGAGCCGCATTGGTGTGAGGCGCTGCCGCGCCTCGCAACCCGCGTTCCACGAAGACCTGGCTATAGGAGGGGTGAACCGTGAGTACATTAGGCGAAAGCTCGTACGACCGGATTAACGATTACACGTCGGTGAAGATCAGCCTGGCGCGGCCGCACGATATCCGCAGCTGGTCCTTCGGCGAGGTGAAGAAACCCGAAACCATCAACTATCGCACCTACCGTCCCGAGAAGGACGGCTTGTTCTGCGAGCGCATCTTCGGTCCCGAGAAGGACTGGGAGTGCTCGTGCGGCAAGTATCGGGGCATGAAGTACAAGGGCATGATCTGCGACCGCTGCGGCGTCAAAGTGACGCACAGCCGCGTGCGCCGCAAGCGCATGGGCCACATCGAGCTGGCCGCGCCGGTGGTGCACATTTGGTTCTTTAAGGCCATGCCCAGCCGGCTGGGCAACTTGCTGTCGATGAAGACCACCAGCCTGGAGAAGGTGATTTACTTCCAGGATTACGTGGTCACCAACCCGGGCGAAACCGCGCTCAAGAAGCAGCAGCTGCTCACGGAAGAAGAGTATCGCGCGGCCCGCGAGCAATATGGCGAAGGCGCCTTCGAGGCGGACATGGGGGCCGAGGCTGTCCGCAAGCTGTTGCAGGATCTCGACCTGGTGCAGCTCTCCAAAGACCTCCGCGCCGATCTGGTGGAAACCGGCTCCAAGCAAAAGGCCAAGGATCTGATCAACCGGCTGAAGATCGTCGAGGCCATTCGCGACTCGGACAACAAGCCCGAGTGGATGGTGCTGGACGTGATTCCGGTGATTCCGCCCGACTTGCGGCCGCTCGTGCTGTTGGATTCGGGCAACTTTGCCACCAGCGACTTGAACGACCTGTACCGCCGCATCATCAACCGCAACAACCGCTTGAAGAAGCTGGTGGATTTGAACGCGCCGGAAGTCATCATCCGCAACGAAAAGCGGATGCTGCAGCAATCGGTGGATGCGCTGTTCGACAACAATCGCTGCAAGCGACCGGTGCTGGGCTCGAGCAACCGCCCGCTCAAGTCACTCACCGACATGATCAAGGGCAAGCAGGGCCGGTTCCGCGAAAACTTGCTGGGCAAGCGCGTGGACTACTCGGCGCGCAGCGTGATCGTCGTCGGCCCCAACCTGCGGCTGCACCAGTGCGGTTTGCCGAAAAAGATCGCGTTGGAATTGTTCCAGCCGTTCATCATTCGCCGCCTGAAGGATCTGGGCCATGCCGACACCATCAAGAGCGCCAAGAAGATGTTGGAGCGCAAAGATGACGAGGTGTGGGATATCCTGGAGGAGGTGATTCGCAATCACCCGGTGTTGTTGAATCGCGCTCCCACGCTGCACCGCATGGGTATTCAGGCCTTTGAGCCGACGCTCGTGGAAGGCAACGCCATCAAGTTGCACCCGCTGGTTTGCAAGGGCTTCAACGCCGACTTCGACGGCGACCAGATGGCCGTGCACCTGCCGCTGTCGATCGAAGCCCAGGTGGAAGCGCACACCCTGATGATGTCGACCAACAACATCTTCAGCCCGTCGAACGGCGCGCCGATTATCAGCCCTTCGCAGGACGTGGTGATGGGCTGCTACTACGTGACGATGTCGCTGGCCGGCCGCCGGGGCGAGGGCATGGTGTTCTCCTCGCTGGCCGAAGTGCAGCTGGCGTATTCGCTGGGCGCCGTGGACACGCACGCGCGCATCAAGGTGAAGCTGCCGCCCACGCGGCGACTCAAGACCGAGAACGACACGGCCAAACCGGGCGCGCTGATCGAGACGAACGTGGGCCGCGTGCTGTTCAACATGACGCTGCCCGACGGCATGTTCTATTACAACATCCCCATGCGTTCCACGGAGCTGGCGCGCGTGATTTCCGATTGCTACCAGGTGCTGGGCCGCCGGGCGACGATCGATCTGTTGGACGACTTGAACCGGATGGGCTTCCGCGAAAGCACCCGCAGCGGACTGTCGTTCGCGACCGACGACCTGATCACTCCGCCCAGCAAGTCAAAGATCATCGCCGACGCCGAGCGGGAAGTGCTCAAGAAGAACAAGCTCTACCAGCGCGGCATCATCACCGAGGGCGAGCGCTACAACCAGGTGCTCGACGCCTGGACGCACGCCCGCGAGCGCATCACCAGCGAGATGATGACCGAGTTGGAAAACGACTATCGCCGGCCGGGCTATGTGAACCCCATTTACCTGATGGCGCACTCCGGTGCCCGCGGCGGCGTCGAACAGATTCGCCAGTTGGCCGGCATGCGCGGTTTGATGGCCAAGCCCTCGGGCAAGATCATCGAGACGCCCATCAAGGCCAACTTCCGCGAAGGGCTGTCCGTGCTCGAGTACTTCAGCTCCACGCACGGTGCCCGCAAAGGCCTGGCCGACACGGCGCTCAAGACGGCCGACTCGGGCTACCTGACCCGCAAACTGGCCGACGTGGCACAGAACGTCGTGATCACGATGGAAGACTGCGGCACGACGCAGGGCATTACCAAGGGCGTGATCTATCGCGGTGAGAAGGTGGAGGTCCGGCTGGCCGACTCGATTCGTGGCCGCGTCAGCCGCACCAACATCGTCAATCCCATCACCGACGAAGTGATCGTCCGTGAAAACGAACTGATCACCAACGACATCGCGCGGCGGATTGAAGAGCTGGGCCTGGAGAAGATTCAGGTTCGCAGTCCCATGACGTGCGACGCCGCGCTGGGTGTCTGTCGCCGCTGCTACGGCATGGATCTTTCGACCGGCTCGATGGTCGAAGAGGGCATGGCCGTGGGCATTATTGCCGCCCAGAGCATCGGCGAGCCTGGCACGCAGTTGACGATGCGGACGTTCCACATCGGCGGTACGGCAGCCCGCGCTGTCGAAGAGAGCGAGATTCGCGCCAAGAAGGAAGGCACGGTTCAGTTCACCCGCTTGAAGGTGGTGAAGAACGACGCCGGCCAGCAGGTGGTGCTGACCCGCAACGGTGAAATCACCATTCTCGATCCCAAGGGCCGCGAACTGGAGAAGTACGAAGTGCCGGCGGGCTCGATGCTGATGATCGACGAGAACAGCTCGGTCAAGGCCGGTGCGCTGCTCTGCCAGTGGGACCCGCACAGTATCCCCATTCTGGCCGAAGTGGCCGGCAAGGTGCGCTACGAGGACGTGATCCAGGGCGAGACGATGCGCTTGGAGAAGGATCCCAGCGGTCACGAGCGGCGCATGATCATGGAGCACAAGGGCGACTTGCACCCGCAGGTCGTGCTGGAAGACTCCACCGGCAAGATTCTCGACTTCTACTACCTGCCCGAGAAAGCGCACATCGAGGTCACCGAGGGCCTGCAGATTTCTGCCGGCACGCTGTTGGCCAAGACGCCGCGCGAAGTTTCCGGCACGCAGGACATCACGGGCGGTCTGCCCCGAGTCACCGAAATCTTCGAGGCTCGCAAGCCGAAGGAGCCGGCGGTGATTGCCGAGATCGACGGCTCGGTGGAGCTGTTGGGCGAAAAGCGGCGCGGCAAGCGCACGATCATCGTCCGCAGCGAAAGCGGCATCGAACGCGAACACCTGGTGGCCCACGGCAAGCACTTGCGGGTGCACGCGGGCGACTTTGTGCGGGCGGGCGAGGCCCTGGTCGACGGTCCGCTGGTGCCGCACGATATTTTGCGGATCAGCGGCGAAGAAGCCGTGCAGCAGTACCTGGTGCGCGAAATTCAGAACGTCTATCGCAGCCAGCGCGTGGATATCGACGACAAGCACATCGAGATCATCGTGGCGCAGATGTTGCGCAAGGTGAAGATCGAGACGCCGGGCGACACCACCTTGCTGCCGGGCAGCGTGCTCGACAAGTTCGAGTTCCGCGCGGCCAACCAGAACCTCTCGAAGTGCGTGAAGATTTCGCACAAGGGCGACAGCGACTTTGCCGACGGCACGATTGTGCCCAAGGATGCGTTGGAGCAAGTGAACGCCCAGATCGATGCGTTGGGCGGTGAATCGTCGAAGGGCACGCGGCCCAAACCGGCCACGGCCAGCACGCAGCTGTTGGGGATCACCAAGGCGAGCGTGCAAAGCTCGAGCTTCATCTCGGCCGCCAGCTTCCAGGAAACCACCAAGGTACTGACCGAAGCGGCACTGGCCGGTCGCGTCGACAACCTGGTGGGCCTGAAAGAGAACGTGATCCTGGGCCACCTCGTGCCGGCCGGCACCGGGTTCAAAGTGTTCCAGGATTCGGAGGTGCGCATCCGGCCCGAGGCGCTCGAGGCCATGCAAGCCGAGAAGGAGCGGGTGCTGGAGCGCAGCTTCCCGCTGTTGGACGGCGTGGAAGGTGCCCCGGCCTCAAACGGCGGCGCGGCGACCGAAGCCCCAACCGGCTCGGGCGCCCTCGAGGCTCTGTTGGGCGGCGCCAGCGGCGGCGACGGCGATGCGGAATAACGGTCGAACGAACTCACGGGAGCAAGTCGTATCGGGAGGGCGAGGCTCCCGCCGAGCCTCGTGAATTGCCCATGCCCCAGCGCCGGCATCCAACGCACGGTGTATTGGAACTCGACAATCAGCCGACGATCCTCTTCGACACAGTATGTACGAAGGGACGTCACCCATGGCTGGCTTGTGCAGCAGCGCACGAACTGCTTCAGGCAGTGTGGCGCGACGCAACCGCATGGCTAGTTGGCCGGTATGTCATTATGCCGGACCACATTCACTATTTCGCCAGCTTTGGAAAACGGCCGGTGGAATACGAATCTTGGGTCAGGTATTGGAAGGCACAGTTCTCCAAGCAGTGGCAGAATGTGCGCTGCCGCTGGCAAACGGATCATTGGGACACGCGGATTCGCAGCGCTGACGCATACGAAGAGAAGTGGCACTACGTGCTTCATAATCCCGTGCGCCGCGGACTTGTATCTCGCCCCGAGGACTGGCCATATCAGGGCGAGATACATCCCCCTTCGTTGGAATTGATTGCGGCTCGGCGGGAGCCTCGCCCTCCCGGACGCGCGGTGAGCAGGGCAGCGGCGGATGCGTCGCCATTGCGGCTCGGCGGGAGCCTCGCCCTCCCGGACATGCGGCGAGCGGAAGGGCGGACATATCGCCATTGCGGCTCGGCGGGAGCCTCGCCCTCCCGGACATACAAGTCGCCGCCGCTAAGAACGCCGTCGAACCGCGTCGCCTTGACACTCAGACCGCTTTCGCTAAATTGAGGGGTTCACCGTTCTAGAGATTGCCCAGGCCCAGAAAACGAACCCGATATGCCGACGATCAACCAGCTCGTTCGCAAGAAGCGTAAGCAACCGCGCAAGTTCAGCAAGTCGCCCGTGTTGGACAAGTGTCCACAGCGGCGCGGCGTGTGCTTGCAGGTGAAAACGATGACGCCCAAGAAGCCGAACTCGGCGATGCGCAAGATCGCCCGCGTGCGGCTCTCGAACGGCAAGGAAGTCACCGTTTACATTCCCGGCGAAGGACACAGCCTGCAGGAGCACTCGATCGTGCTGGTGCGCGGCGGTCGCGTGCGCGATCTGCCCGGCGTGCGCTATCACGTGGTGCGTGGGGCCCTGGATACGCTGGGCGTCGAAGGACGCAAGCAATCGCGCAGCTTGTACGGCGCCAAAAAGTCCTAATCGAAATCGCTGACTGCGCCCGCGAATAGTCTCCGATCATTAACCCCTGACCACTGACCACAACTCTCATGGGCCGAACTACTGCCAGCCGCAAGACCCTGACGCCCGACCCGGTGCACGAGTCGATGCTCGCCAGCAAATTCATCAACTGCCTGATGCACGACGGCAAGAAGCACACGGCGCAGCAGGTGTTTTACAACGCGCTGGACATCATCAAGGACAAGATCCCGGACGTGCCGCCGGCGGAGGTTTTCACGCAGGCCGTGGAAAACGTGAAACCGGCGATCGAGGTGCGCTCGAAGCGCGTCGGCGGTGCCGCCTATCAGGTGCCCATGCAGGTGAATCGCACGCGGCAGCAATCGTTGGCCATCCGCTGGATTCTCATGGCGGTGCGTGAAAAGAAGGGCCGCGCCACGCACGAAAAGCTGGCCGAAGAGCTGATGGCCGCCTACAAGAAAGAAGGCGTGGCCATGGCCCGCCGCGAGAACGTGCACCGCATGGCCGATGCCAACCGGGCCTTCGCCCATTTCGCGTGGTAAGCAGGCCAGCAACCAACCACCACAAACCAACCGCCACAAACCAACCACTGCAAACCACTCGCCGCGCCCGTCGCTCGCACCGAGCCGGCGCGGCGTTGTCTTGCGCGGACCATTCGGCAAGAATAGCCGCACGGCTCCCCGTTTCCCGGTCCCCGCGGATCGCGAACCCCCGATTCGATACTGGCCGCCGGCAAGGCGTCGCGCGGCCGGCAGTCTCGTGTAATGATGTTGTGACTCCCATGGCACGCAAGCTCGAACAGCTCCGCAATATCGGCATCATTGCCCACATCGACGCCGGCAAGACCACGGTCACCGAGCGGATGCTGTACTACAGCGGCGCCAGCCATCGGATGGGCGAGGTGGACAAGGGCACGACGGTAACGGATTTCGATCCCGAGGAGCAGCAGCGCGGCATCACGATTCGCGCGGCCGCCGTTTCGTTCGCCTGGCGCGACTGCACGATCAATCTGATCGACACGCCCGGCCACGTCGATTTCACGGCCGAAGTGGAGCGCAGCCTGCGGGTGCTGGACGGCGGCGTGGTCGTGTTCAGCGCGCGCGAAGGGGTGGAAGCGCAGAGCGAAACGGTGTGGCGGCAGGCCGACAAATACAAGATTCCGCGGCTGGCGTTCATCAACAAGATGGACCGCGAGGGAGCGGACTTCGACGGCACGTTCAACGAGATCGAAAAACGCCTGGAAGCCAATCCGGTGGCGATCCAGGTTCCCGCGGGCAGCGGTCCGCCGCACTTGCAAGAGGCTTTTCGCGGCGTGATCGACCTGGTGGAGATGGAATATCTGACGTTCGACCCGGACAAATTGGGCTCTGAGGTCAAGCGCCAGCCGATCCCGGAAGACTTGCAGGACCTGGCCGAACTGTGGCACAGCGACATGCTCGAGCGGCTGTTCGAGTTCTCCAACGAGCTGGCCGAGCTGGTGCTGGAAAAGGGGCCGGTGCCGGCGGAACTCATTCGCCGCGTGCTGCGCGAGGCGACGCTGCTGCACCTGGTGGTGCCGGTGTTGTGCGGCTCGGCGCTGGACCATATCGGCATCCAACCGCTGCTGGACGCGGTGACGTACTATTTGCCCAGCCCGGCCGACAAGCCGCCGGTCGAAGGCGTGGACCCCAAGCAGCCGGACCGCAAGGAGATTCGCCGGCCCAGCCCTGACGAGCCGTTTTGCGGACTGGTGTTCAAAATCGACGCCGATAAGCACGGCGACCTGCACTACGTGCGCGTCTATTCGGGCGAGCTCAAGGCCAACTCGCGGGCGCTCAACCCCGGCAAGGATAAGAAAGAAAACGTGCCGCAGCTGTGGCACATCCAGGCCGACCGGCGGGAACAAGTGCCCACGGTCAGCACCGGCGACATCGTGGGCATTATCGGCCTGCGGCATTCGGTTACCGGCGACACGCTGTGCGATCCGCAGCATCCCATTCTGCTGGAGACGATTCAGTTTCCCGACACGGTCATCGCCATGGCCATCGAGCCGGAGACTTCGACCGAGCGGAAGAAGCTGGCCGACACGCTGGAAATGATGAAGCGGCAGGATCCCACCTTCCGCGCGATCGAGAACGAGGAAACCGGCCAGACGCTGATCAGCGGCATGGGAGAACTGCACCTGGAGGTGATCAAGCACCGGCTGCTGCGCGATTTCAATTTGGACGTGCGCGTACACAAGCCGCGGGTGAGCTATCGCGAGACCGTGGAGCGCGTGGCCGAAGCCACCGGCACGTGCAACCGGCAGCAAGCCGGCCAGTCGATGGTGGCCGAAGTGAAGATCCGCATGGAGCCTTATCCGGCCGGCGGACCGGGGGCCGTCGTCGTTCCCGCCGGCGGCGAAGTGCTGCCGCAGCCCTACTTGTCGACCGTGATGGACGTGCTCGCCGAGCTGGGGCACGGCGGCGGGCTGTTGGGCTGTCCGTTGATGAAAGTGAAAATCACGGTCACCGGCGGACGCGTGCACGAGACGGATTCGAGCGAGATCGCTTTTCGCTTTGCCGCGAACGATGCCTTCAACAAGGCGCTGCAGGCCGCGGGCACGGTGCTGCTCGAGCCGATCATGCGGCTGCAAATCACCACGCCCGAGGAACACCTGGGCGACTTCATCAGCGACTTGCAGCAGCGCCGCGCGATCATCACGCACACGGCGCAGCGGGGCAAACTGGCCGTGATCGAGGCCGAGGCCCCATTGGCCGCGCTGTTTGGCTATTCGAGCGACATGCGCGGCCTGAGCCAGGGCCGCGCGAGCTGCACGATGGAACCGGCGGCCTATGGCCCGGCGCCGGCCGAAGTGCGGAACAGCTTTGTGTGAGCGCGCAGATTTACGCACGCCGCGTTGCGGCGGCAAGCCGCGTACCCAGGGCGTTGCCGGCGTTGCCCTGGGCTGGTACGGGTTGGGCCTTCGGCCCTCAACACTGAATTCTGGCGAATTCGGCGACCGAGAGGGATTGCCTTTCGGTTCAGGTCGACGCGACGGAAAATGCTCATTTACCGGGCCGTTGACACGGTTTGCCAAAATCTCTAGGATTTGTGGTTTGCCCCTGTGTCCAAAGGGGTCAGGGGAAGCAGTCTCGCGTCGCGCTTGGGCAACCTGGTGCGACGCCGTGGTGAGGGGAGTTCGAGCGTGGCGGGTCATTCGCAAGAAATCATTCGTATCCGGATGGAAGCCTACGATCACTCGGTGCTCGACCAGAGCGCCGCGGAGATCGTCGACACGGCCAAGCGCACCAATTCGGAAGTGCACGGGCCGATTCCGCTGCCCACGCGGATCGAGCGCTACACCGTGCAATCGAGTCCGCACGTGGACAAGAAGGCGCGGCAGCAATTTGAAATTCGCACCCACAAGCGTCTGATCGATATCGTGCAGGCGACGGCCAAGACGATCGAAGCGCTCAACAAGCTCAGCCTGCCGGCCGGCGTCGATATCAAGATCAAGGCCTCGAGCCGGCACTAGATTCAGGACACGAAATTTAGGACACGGACCGCAAAAAACGCCGGTTCGATGGATGACGATCGAACCGAATTCAACCTTCCGCTTGCGAGCAGCTATGCACTGGAAGCTCTAGCGGGTAAAGCGAGGCGCACTGCTTCGTGTTCCCGCTGGGCAACCGACCACAGGAATCACTGCGATGGCGATTGGATTACTCGGCCGCAAGGTCGGGATGACTCAGATTTTCGACGAGAGCGGCAATGCGGTGCCGGTGACGGTGATTGAAGCCGGACCGTGCCACGTGCTGCAGCTACGCTCCGTCGAGCGCGACGGATACGAGGCGGCCCAACTGGGTTTCGCCGACAAACCGCGCCGCCTGGCCAGCCGCAGTGAACGTGGTCACGTTGCCAAGCTCGACAGCAAGCGCGGCAAGGCACGCGCCAAGGCCGGCGTCGAAGCCCCGGCGAAAGCCGATTGCGAGCCGCAACGCTACGTCCGCGAGTTCCGCGGCTCGACCGAGGGACTGGCCGTCGGCCAGACCATCGACGTGGACCAGTTTGCCGACGTCAAGTTCGTCGACGTCATTGGCACCTCCAAAGGCCGCGGCACCGCCGGCGTCATGGTGCGCCACAACTTTCACGGCCAGCGCGCCACGCACGGCGTGAAGAAGGTGCATCGTCATGCCGGCTCCATCGGCCAGAGCCAGTTCCCCGGCCACGTACCCAAGGGGCGCCGCATGGCCGGCCGCCACGGCAACGCACGCAACACGATCCGCAATTTGAAGCTGGTGCGGGTCGACGCCGAGAACCACCTGCTTCTGGTCCATGGCGCGGTGCCCGGACCGAACGGCGGCTACGTGATGATCCAGCAAACCAACAAGCTGTAGGCGGCCACTAACGTGACACCTCGCGACGCAAAAAAACCCGCAGCCAAGCCGGCCAGCTCGCGCAAGCGGAGTGCGCAAAGCCGCACGACCAAGAGCGCCAAAGCGGCCGCTCAGCCCGCCGTTGCCAAGATCGCGGTGTACAACCGCGCGGGCAAAGAAGTGGGCCACTATGAAATCGACACCACCGAATTGGCGCCGCGCATCAACAAGCAGCTGCTGCACGACGCGGTGGTGATGTATCAATCGAACCAGCGGCTCGGCACGGCCAAGACCAAGAGCCGCGCGGAAGTGGCCGGCTCGACCAAGAAAATGTATCGCCAGAAGGGCACGGGCAATGCCCGCGCCGGCTCGCGGCGCAGCGGCATTCGGCGCGGCGGCGGGCACATTTTTGCCAAGCGCCCGCGCGACTGGTCGTATCGGCTGCCGCGCAAGGCGCTGCAATCGGCCACGCGGATGGCGCTGGCGGCCAAGATTCGCGACAACGAACTGACGCTCATCGACGAGCTGTCGTTTTCGTCGCCCAAGACCAAGGACATGGCGGCGATCCTGAAGGTGCTCGGACTGAACACGGCCAGCCTGCTGGTGGCCACGGCCGAGCACGATGTCAACGTTTACAAGAGTGCCCGCAATATCGACCAGGTGACCGTGTCGCCGGTCAACGAACTGAACGCGCTCAACCTGCTGGCGCCGCGGCGCGTGTTAATGACGAAGGCCGCCCTGGATGCCGTGCGCGCCAAGAACGGCAGCGCGGCGGCAAAAGCCAAGTAACGGGCCAGGCAACCGCGAAAGCTAACAACAGGAACGTCCGACGATGGCCACCGACACCACCCCTACGCCGCGCATCCTCGTGCCGCACCAGATCGTGCTGCGGCCGCTGGTGACCGAGAAGGGAATGCACCGCTCGACGCGCTATAACGCCTACGCGTTCGAAGTGCATCGCGACGCGACCAAGGACGACGTGAAGCGGGCCGTTGAGGAGTTGTTCAACGTCAAGGTGCTGCGCGTGCACACACAGAATCGCAAAGGCAAGCCGCGGCGAACGCGCTTCTCCGTCGGACAGACCAAGGACTGGAAGAAAGCCATCGTGAAGCTGCACCCGGAGAACCGCATCGACTTCTTCTAGTCGTTCCGCCGCGAGTGGCGTGCCGCAGCGGCACGTGCCCTGGCGGCCGCTCGCCTGGAAAGGTTACTTATCATGGGCATTCGACGATACAAACCGACGACCGCCGGCCGCCGTGGCGCCACGGTCAGCGATTATGCCGACGTCACGAAGGGTGCCGTTCCGGAAAAGACCCTGCTCGTTCCCAAGCGGAAGACGGGCGGTCGCAATAACCAGGGGCGGATCACTTCCCGGCATCGTGGCGGCGGTCACAAGCAGATGTACCGGCTGATCGACTTCCGCCGGAACAAAGATAACGTGCCGGCGCGGGTGGACAGCGTGCAATACGATCCGAACCGCAGCGCACGCATCGCCTTGCTGCACTACGTGGACGGCGAGAAGCGCTACATCCTGGCGCCCTTGGGCCTGAAGGCGGGCGACCAGTTGCTGAGCGGTCCCGACGCGCCGCCGGTGGTGGGCAATTGCCTGCCGCTGAAGGACATCCCGTTGGGCATGACGATTCACAACATCGAGCTGCAGCCTGGCCGCGGCGGACGGTTGTGCCGTTCGGCCGGAGTGGGCGCCACGCTGGCCGCGCGCGACGCCGACTGGGCGCAGATCAATCTGCCCAGCGGTGAAATTCGCCGCATCCCGTCGTCCTGCCGGGCGACGATTGGCTCGATCGGCAATCCGGACCACGAGTCGATTGTGATCGGCAAGGCCGGCCGCAATCGTTGGCGCGGCATCCGGCCGCATGTGCGCGGCACGGCGATGAACCCGATTGACCATCCGCACGGCGGTGGTGAAGGCCGGACCAAGGGCGGACGCCATCCGGTGAGCCCCACGGGCAAGAGCGCCAAGGGCGGCGGCACCCGCAAGCGGCGCAAGCCTTCGAACGCGGCGATCATTCGCCGCCGTCGGTCGCGCCGTTACGGCCAACTGAAGATCAAGTAGCAAGACAGCGTTGGGCTGTGGGGAATTAGCAGGCATTTAGATAGCAAAGCACGGTTATGGGACGATCACTCAAAAAAGGTCCGTTCGTCAATCCGAAGCTGTTCGCCAAGGTTGAGCGAATGAGCCACGGTGCGAAGGACGCGATCAAGACCTGGGCTCGGGCGTGCACGATCGTGCCGGAGTTCGTGGGACACACGTTCCTCGTGCACAACGGCAAGGTCCACGTGAAAGTGTTTGTGACCGAAGACATGGTGGGGCACAAGTTGGGTGAGTTCGCCCCGACGCGCACCTTCCGCGGTCACGGCGGACGCGGCTCGGGCAAGAAGGCAGCGGGGCCAGCGCCCGGCGCATGACGAACCATGTGCGTCGCGGGCCAGCGTTCGCTCGCGACGCAGCAAAAGTTGCGAACCAGCGTAGGAAAGAAAGAACACTGCCATGGCTTACACTGCCGTCCATCGATTCGCTCGCATCAGTGCCCGCAAAGTGCGGCCGCTGGCCGATATGATTCGCGGCAAGCATGCCGACGAGGCGCTCGACCTGTTGCGGTACCAGCCGCAGCGCGGCGCGCGGCTGCTGGAAAAGGTACTGCGCAGCGCCCTGGGCAACGCCGAGGATTTGCGGGCGCCCGCGCTGAACGAGTTGGTTGTGACCGACGTGCGGATCGACGGCGGGCCGATGTTCAAGCGCATTCGGCCGCGGGCACGCGGCATGGCTTTTATGATCAAGAAACGTATGTCGCACATTCATGTTTCGGTCGACACGCGCTAGTGCGGCGGAAAGATTTACGAGCAAGGCGATACTTATGGGTCAAAAGGTCAATCCCACCGGCTTTCGCACCGGCATCATGGTCGGCTGGAAGAGCCGCTGGTACGCTTCGAAGCAGGAGTTTTCCAACCTGCTGATCGAGGACAAGAAGCTGCGCGACTTTGTGAAAAGCAAGTACAAGTTCGCCGGCATCCCCAAGATCGAAATCGAGCGGACTCGCGACGAAGTGAAAGTCATTTTGCACACCGCGCGGCCGGGCATCATCATCGGCCGCAAGGGGCAGGAAGTCGAACGCCTGCAAAACGAATTACAGGATCTGGTGGGCCGCCGCATCAACATCAAGATCGAGGAAATCGCCCGGCCGGAACTGCAGGCGCAACTGGTGGCCGAAGACATCGGCGAGCAGTTGGCCAAGCGGGCCAGTTTCCGCCGCTGCATGAAGCGGGCCATCGAGACCACGATGGAAGCCGGCGCAAAAGGGATCAAAGTACAACTGGCCGGCCGCTTGGGCGGTTCGGAAATGGCGCGCCGCGAGAAAGCGATCGCCGGCTCCATTCCGCTGTCCACGCTGCGGGCCAAGATCGACTACGGGTTCACCGAGGCCATGACCGCCCAAGGACACATCGGTATCCAGGTGTGGGTCAACCAAGGCTTGTATCAACAAGAGGAACAAACCGATGGCGCTGATGCCCAAGAGGGTCAAGCACCGAAAAAGCCAAAGAGGACGTATAAAAGGTAACGCCACTCGGGGCAACCGCGTCGTCTTCGGCGAGTTCGGACTGCAAACCACGCAAGGTGGCTGGATCAGCGCGCAGACGCTGGAAGCCGGCCGCGTGGCAGCCTCGCAGATTCTGCGCAATGAGGGCCGCCTTTACATCCGCGTGTTTCCGCAGAAGTCGATCACCTCGATTCCACTGGAAACCCGCATGGGCAAGGGCAAAGGCGAGCCGGAATACTGGGCGGCCGTGGTGCGGCCCGGCACGGTGCTGTTCGAGTTGGGAGGCGTGAGCGAAGAAGCGGCCCGCATGTGTTTCTCGCGGTTGGCGCACAAGATGCCCGTGCGCGTGCGGTTTATCAAGCGGCGAGCGACCTAGAGAACATAGCAAAAACCGGCCGGCGCCTCCGGGTGCCGCCGAGGAAAATAAGCGATGAGCAAAGCCAAAGAACTTCGCGAAATGAGCGACGAGCAGTTGGACCTGACGCTGAAAGAGGCGTCGGAGAATCTGTTCCGCATGCGCATCCAGGCCCAGACCGAGCGGCTGGACGCGCCCAGCGAGCTGCGCAAGCAGCGGCGGCTGATCGCCCGGGTAAAGACGATCCAGGGCGAGCGGGGCGGCGCAACGGCGAAGAAGTAACGCATAACGTATTCGAACGACTCGCACTGTATCCGAACGCACTGTATCCGACGATTTGCACTGCCGGACGAGCCGGCGACCCAATAACCGACGACCCCGAAACGACAGCGACCTAGTCCCATGCCCAAGAACACCGCCGTAGGCATCGTCACGAGCGACAAGATGGCCAAGACGCGCCGCGTGGAGATTCCACGGCTGGTGCGGCACCCGAAGTACGGCAAGATCCAGCGTCGCAAGACGGTGTGCCACGTGCACGACGAGAGCGAAGAAGCGCATATCGGCGACACGGTGGAAATTCGCGAATCGCGGCCCCGCTCGAAGACCAAGCGCTGGGAGCTGGTGCGCGTGATCGCCAAGAGTCGGGCGGTGGACATCGCGGCGATGCGGGCCGCACTGCGAGACGAGGAAGGCCTGGTAGAGACGGGCCGCAAGGAGCGCACTGCGGCCGAGGAAAAAGCGTAAGCACCGCGCCGCCCGGCGAATCCGGCGACGCGCAGACCTGTGAGAGCGTGAACCATGATTCAAATGCAGACCAAATTGAACGTCGCCGACAACACCGGCGCCAAGGAGGTCATGTGCATCAAGGTGTTGGGCGGAACGCACAAGCGCACCGCGGGCTTGGGAGATATCGTGGTCTGCAGCGTGAAGAGCGTGATTCCCGGCAGCGATATCAAGAAGAAGAGCGTGGTCCGGGGCGTGATCGTGCGGTGCAAGAAGCCGACGCGGCGCGACGACGGCAGCTACGTGCGGTTCGATAACAACGCGGTGGTGATCATCGACAACGAGAAGAACCCGCGCGGCACGCGCATTTTCGGCGCCGTGGCCCGCGAGCTGCGCGACCGGAATTTCATGAAGATCGTGAGCCTGGCCGCGGAGGTGGTGTGATGCACATTCGAGTGGACGACATTGTGGAAGTGATTGCCGGCGAAGATCGGCTGCGGGGCAAGGTGCTGAAGGTGCTGCGTGACGAGGCGAAAGTGATCGTCGAGGGCGCGAACCGGGTTTACCGGCACGTGCGCCGCAGCCAGAAGAACCTGCAAGGCGGCCGGTTGTCGATCGAGATGCCGGTTTCGATCTCCAACGTGCAGCTGGTGTGCACGTCGTGCGGCAAACCGGCGCGGACCGGCGCCCGCTTCCGTCCGGACGGCACGAAGGAGCGCTTCTGCAAGAAGTGCAAGGCGGGGATCGGCGTGTTGGCGCCGCCGCGAGCGGCCCACGCCAAGAAGTAACGACGAGTCAGAGTACGGGCGGACCAGCCGCCCGTGGCACCCGAGACGAGCGGAAGACGGACGAGCCATGGCCAAGAAAGAAAAGAAAGCCGCAGCGCCCCAAGAACAGGTGCCCGCGCCGACGCCGCGCCTGCAGGAGCGCTACGAGAAGGAAATTCGCGGCCAGCTGGCCTCGAAGTTGGGGCGCAGCAACCCGCTGTCGCTGCCGCGGCTGGAAAAAGTCGTGATCAGCATGGGCGTGGGCAGCGCGATCGCGGAAAAGAAACACATGGAAGACGCCGTGGCGGCACTGGCGCAGATCAGCGGACAAAAGCCGCTGATTACGCGGAGCCGCATGGCGATCGCCAATTTTCGCTTGCGTGAAAATCTGGCCATCGGCTGCAAGGTGACGCTCCGCGGCCCGCGGATGTACGAATTTCTGGACCGCTTGATTTCGTTGGCGCTGCCGCGGGTGCGTGACTTCCGCGGTTTGAATCCCAACGCGTTCGACGGTCATGGGAACTACAGCCTGGGGCTGTCGGAGCAATTGGTGTTTCCGGAGCTCAATCCCGACAAGTTCCTGCGTACGCAGGGAATGAACGTGACGATGGTCATGGCGGGCAGCCGTGGCGACGAGGAGTCGCGGGAGCTGCTGAAGGGCTTTGGAATGCCGTTTCGAACCGATCAAGCACAGAGTGACAAAGTGCCGGCGGCGTAAGCCCGCGGCCGGCGCGCGTGCGCCGCATACGAGGAAGTTTTTCGCACAGGACCGTCCATGGCCAGCAAATCGAAAATTGCCAAGGCAAAGCAGAAGCCCAAGTTCATGACCCGCCGCGTACGGCGGTGCAAGTTGTGTGGGCGACCGCGGGCCGTGTATCGCAAATTTGGAATCTGCCGCATCTGCTTCCGCAAATTGGCCGACGAAGGGCTGATTCCCGGCGTGAAGAAAGCCAGCTGGTAGAAGGGGACCTACGCAGACATGATGACCGATCCCATCGCCGACATGTTGACGCGCATTCGTAATGCGGTGCGCGTTGAGCGGCCCGACGTGGTGATGCCGCTTTCGAAAGTGAAGCGCGGCCTGGCCGAAGTGCTCAAGCGCGAAGGCTATATCTGGGGCTGGGAGGAAATCGACGGCGCGCCGGTGGCGAAGCTGAAGATCGAACTGAAATACGGCCCCAACGGCGAGCGCGTGATCCGGCACATTCGCCGCGTGAGCAAACCGGGCCGGCGCGTTTACGCCCGCGCCGACGGCATGCGACCCGTGCTCAACGGGCTGGGCATTTCCATCATCAGCACCAGCCGCGGAGTGATCAGCGACCGCGAGGCGCGGCAGCGCAACCTGGGCGGCGAGGTGTTGTGCGAATTGTGGTAAGCGAGAACGAGTTCAGGGTGCCACTGGCGGTTTGTCCGCCAGTGGGACGGTAAATTTTGCTCTGTTGGACGAGCCAGCAGTGGCACTCGAGATAACAACGGCTGAAGCGATCAGGCAAACGCTGACGTAAGTGAGTTCGATATGTCCCGCATCGGAAAACAACCCGTGTCCGTGCCCGGCAACGTCAAAGTTGGCGTGGCGGAACGGCAGATCTCGATCGAGGGCCCGCTCGGCAAGCTGTCGCAGGAACTGCGTCCCGAGGTGAGCGTGGCTTTCGACGAAGGCAAGAAGCAGGTGGTCGTCTCCCGCCGCGACGACACGCGCCTGGCCCGCGCCATTCACGGGCTGAGCCGGGCCCTGATCGCCAACATGGTGGAAGGCGTGACCAAGGGCTATGAAAAGAAGCTGGAGGTGGTGGGCGTCGGCTACCTGGCGGCGGTGCAAAAGGGCCAGTTGCAATTGCGGGTGGGTTTTGCCAACGAAATTCATCTGCCGATTCCCACCGGCCTGACGGTCACTTGTCCGGATCAGACGCACATTTCGGTTAAAGGCAGCGACAAGCAGCTGGTCGGCCAGTTCGCGGCGGAGGTTCGCGCGGTGCGCAAGCCGGAGCCGTACAAGGGCAAGGGCGTGCGATACGACGGCGAGGTGGTGCGTCGCAAGGCCGGCAAGGCAATGACGAAGTAATAGGGGAGCTTCGGCCGGCGAAAGATCGCGGCCGGACTGAGCGAGGAAGACGTTCCATGAATCACGAACGAGCGATTTTACGGCAGCGCGAGCGACGCCAGTTTCGGGTGCGCAAGAACATCCGCGGCACGGTCCTGCGGCCGCGCCTGACGGTCCACCGCAGCCACAAGCACATGTACGCCCAACTGATTGACGACGCCGCGGGCCGCACGCTGGCAGCGGCCAGCACGCAAGACAAAGACGTGCTCGGCTCGAAGGCTTATGGCGGCAACCGCACCGCGGCGCAAGCCGTGGGCAAGGCCATTGCCGAGCGCGCGCTGGCAGCCGGAATCCAGCAGGTGGCTTTCGATCGGGGCGGTTGCCAATATCACGGCCGCGTCGAGGCACTGGCTACCGCGGCCCGAGAAGCAGGTTTGAAATTTTAGCGCGAGCGGGGCGTGCGCGGCCGGCTCTTCCCGCGAGCCAACGTCGCGACAGGCACCACTGACCGACCAAGGAGCATTGCTGTGTCGAGCGAAACGACCCGAGGGGAATTGATCGAGAAAGTGATCAAGATCAAGCGCTGCGCGGCCGTGGTGAAAGGCGGCCGGCGGTTCAGCTTTGCGGCGCTGGTGGTCGTGGGCAACGGCCGCGGCAAGGTTGGCTGGGGCTACGGCAAGGCGAACGAAGTGCCCCCCAGCGTGGAGAAGGCCTCCAAAGACGGCCAGCGCAGCATGGTCGAGGTGTCGATCGACGGCGGCACCATTCCACACCAGGTGGAAGGGCGCTATGGCGCGGCCCGCGTGGTGCTCGTGCCCGCGGCGCCTGGTACCGGCGTGATTGCGGGCAGCGCGGTGCGTGCGGTGTGCGAAGCGGCCGGCATCCACAACATTCTCACGAAGAGCTTCGGCTCCAATAATCCCACCAATCTCGTCAAGGCCGCGATGCGGGCCCTCGACCATTTGCGCACCCGCCAAGAGATCGAGCGGCTGCGCGGAGTGACGCTGACATGAACCTCGCTGACGTCAATCGCGGCATCCACAAGCACAAGAAGCGGAAGCGGGTCGGCCGTGGGGCCGGGTCGGGCCACGGCAAAACGAGCGGCCGCGGCCATAAGGGTCAGGGTCAGCTAGCAGGCTGGTCCGCCCCGCCCATTTTCGAGGGCGGAGCTTCGCCCTTGATCCGCCGAATTCCGAAGCGCGGCTTCAACAATGCCTTTGCCAAGATCGTGGTGGCCGTGAATTTGGGCGCTTTGGACGACGCCTTCAAGAGCGGCGACGACGTGACCGTAGACGCCTTGCGAGCAAAAGATCTGGTCAGCGGGCGGTTCGATCAGGTAAAGATCTTAGGCGACGGCAAGTTGACCAAGAAGCTGAAGATTACGGCTCATCGCTTTAGCGCCAGCGCTCTGGAAAAGATCCAGCAAGCGGGCGGCGAGGCGGTGGTGCTGCCGGGCAAGAAGCATCCGAGCGAAATGGCCGGCAAGATGGGCGCCAAGAAATCGAAGAAAGCGTAGGACGAGAGGCGTAGTTAGAAGACGCGCTGGCCCGCTGGGAGATCGGCATCGCCGCCGCAGTGTCCGGTGTGGCGGCGCGACGGGCCACGGCAAAGTGCCGCCCACGGACCGGGCGAACCACCATAATTGCAGCGCGGTTCTGCAGGCCGTCGCCGCGAAAGGACGGATCGAGCGATGTGGGAAAAAATTCGCGTCGTCTTCACGATACCCGAACTGCGCAAGAAGATTCTCTTCACGCTCGGCCTGTTGGCCGTGTATCGCGTGGGCTGGCAGATTCCGCTGCCGATTATCGATCAGGCCCAGATGACCGAGTATTTCAAGGCCACCAGCGGCATGGGCGCGCTGTTGTCTCAGGTGGCCGTGTTCAGCGCCGCCAAGCTGACGACCATCACGATCTTCGGTCTGGGGATCATGCCGTACATCTCGGCGTCGATCATTTTCCAGTTGTTGGGCAGCGTGTGGGGCCCGCTCGAACGCTTGCAAAAAGAGGGCGAAAGCGGCCGCAAGAAAATCAACGAATACACGCGCTACGCGACCGTCGTGTTGTGCATTGGCCAGAGCTGGTTTTATCTCGGTTTTCTGATTAGTTCCGGGCTGGTGCTCGATTCGTTTCTGGTGGACGGCCACTTGAGCATCTTCTGGCAGATCACCACCGTCATGACGATGACCGCCGGCACCATCTTTTTGATGTGGCTGGGCGAGCAGATCGACGAGTTCGGCATCGGCAACGGCATCAGCTTGATCATCATGGCGGGCATTCTGGCCGGCATGCCGGGCGCGGCGGTCGACCTGCTGAGCCAGTCGAGCCTGGAGCTGGGCAGCGGCTCCGGCAAGCTGGGTCTGGAAGTGCTGTTGCTGTTGGTCGTGCTGTTTGTGGCCGTGGTGGCCGGCGTGGTGTTCATTACGCTGGGTCAGCGGCGCATTCCCACGCAAAGCGCCAAGCACGTGCGCGGCCGGCGGGTTTACGGCGGTACGCGGCAATACCTGCCGCTGCGGGTGAATCAGGCCGGGGTCATGCCCATTATTTTCGCCTCCAGCTTGTTGATGTTTCCCTCGCTGTTGTTTTCGCAACTGGCGCGCATCTTTCCCAACACGGTGCTCACCGGTCTGAGCGATGCTTTCGTGCGCGGCACGTCGTTCACCTACAACGTGCTGTACGTCGTGCTGATTTATTTCTTCTGCTACTTTTGGACGGCCATCACGTTCAATCCCAAGGACATGTCGGAGAACCTGAAGAGCTTCGGCACGTTCATTCCGGGATATCGGCCGGGCAAGCGCACGGCCGACTACCTGGAGAAGGTGATGGTTCGCATCACTTATGTCGGGGCCGGATTCTTGGCGCTGGTGGCCATTACGCCCACGGTGGTGGCCGGAATTTTTTCGGTTGATCCGGGGGTGGCCAGCTTCTTTGGCGGCACCGGCTTGTTGATCGCGGTGAGCGTGGCCTTCGACCTCGTGCAGAAAATTGATAGCCACCTGGTGATGCGCAACTATCGGGGCCTGCTGGAAAAGGGATGAGCCGGCGGCGCCCCGCATGCAGCGGGGCGCGCAGCTTCGTCCCACGCGAGAGACACCCATGCGAATCGTGTTTCTGGGACCTCCCGGCGTCGGCAAGGGGACGCAGGCGTCGCGACTCGCAAAGCACCTGGGAATCGCGCATCTATCGACCGGTGAGATGCTGCGCCAGGCGGCGGCCGAGCAATCGCCCGTCGGCGTGCAATCGCAAAAGTACCTTCTGGCCGGCAAGCTGGTGCCGGACGAAGTGATGGTCGACCTCGTGGAAGAGCGCTTGAAAAAGCCGGATTGCGCCGACGGCTATTTGCTGGATGGTTTTCCCCGCACGCTGGTCCAGGCCCAGGCGCTGGATGTCATGCTCGCCCGGCAAGGCCCGCCGCTGTCAGGCGTTCTGGATCTGCAGTTAGATAACGAAATCTTAATGCAACGGTTGATGGCCCGCGGCAGGGCTGATGACCGGCCCGATGTCATCCGTGAGCGGCTGGCGCAATATGCCCGCCAAACGGCCCCTTTGTCCGACTACTATCGGGGGCGAGGCGTATTGCACGCGGTGGACGGCGGCGGCACGCCCGACGAGGTGTTCGAGCGCATTCAGGCCGCGCTGGGTCCGGTGGTCGAAAAGTAGCCGGATCCCCACCCGAGGCGTTATGATGGAAGTGAGCGGCTTTCGCCGGCCGCCGGCCCTGGCAAGCCGCAAGTCAATTGCCAACCACGCGTTCGCGGAGCATTATTTGGCCGTGCATATCCTTCGTTCATCCCGTGAAATCACCCAGATGCGCAAGGCCGGGTTGCTGGTATGGCGGGCCCATCAAGTTGCCAAAGCGCTGGTTCGGCCCGGGATTACCACCGGCGAGATCGACGCGGCCGTGGAAGAGTTCTTTGACGAGCAGGGCGCCATTCCCTTGTTCAAAGGGGTGCCCGGCAAGGTGCCGTTTCCGGCCGTCACTTGCATCTCGGTGAACGACGAAGTGGTGCACGGCATCCCCGGCAAGCGCGTGCTGCACGAAGGTGACGTGATCAGTATCGACACGGGCTGCAAGTTCGAAGGCTGGTGCGGCGACGCGGCCGTGACGCATCCCGTGGGCAAGATTGATCCCGAGGTCCAGCGGCTGCTCGACGTGACGCGCGGGGTGTTGGAATTGGCGATCGAGCTGATGGGCAAGAAGCATCGCTGGAGCGAAGTGGCCGCCGAGATGGGCAAATTCGTGCGCGATGCCGGCTTTTCGGTGGTCGAGAGCTTCGTGGGCCACGGCATCGGCCGTGAAATGCACGAAGACCCGCAGGTGCCGAATTTCGTCAGCGCCCAGCTGCGCCGCAACGGCGACTTTGAGCTCGAACCGGGCCTGGTCATCGCCGTAGAACCGATGGTGAACATGGGGACCAAGCACGTCAAAAGCCTGCCCGATTTCTGGACGCAGGCCACGCAGGACGCTCGCCCCAGCGCTCATTTCGAGCACACGATCGCCATGACGGACGATGGTCCGTGGGTGCTCACGGGGCCGCCAGACGGCAAGGACGCATAGCGGGCCGAACGGCCGGCCAAGACGCCTGGATTGCGTTCTGTGCGGCGACGTCGGCGGTAGACGCAGTTTTGCCCCATTTTGACTTGGCTGCTGCGGGCGCGGTTTGCCGGCCGGCGGATTTGCCGAGGCAGAGCCCGCTGGTGGGAGCAAATTCCGCGCCCAAGGGGCTTGATGCATTTGGCCACTAGGGCGTATATTCAATCGCTTTCGACCAAAGCCAAACTTTGTCCGGTGTTGCCGTCATGAAGGTCCGCGCCAGCGTCAAGCGTATCTGCGAGAATTGCAAGATCGTCCGCCGTCGCGGCGTCGTCTTCGTGGTGTGCAACAATCCGCGGCACAAGCAGCGCCAAGGCTGAGTTGCGGTGCTCGCTGGGTGTTGCATCGAGGAGCGTTTGGGGCCTGCGATTTTTGCCGGATAGCAGGCCGCACAATCCAATACACTTTCGCGCCGCAATCGTTGATCCGCGCCACGCCGATCAGGACAGGGCAGGTTGACGACAGGGCCGGTTGACGGCAGTACCGGTTGACGGCAGGGCCGGTTGACGGCAGGGCCGGTTGACGACAGTACCGGTTGACGACAGAGGCGAACGCACAATCAGGAGTTCAGTTTCATGCCGCGTTTGATGGGTGTTGATATTCCCAACGACAAGGCGACGGTCATCTCGCTGACCTACTTGTTCGGAGTAGGCAAGCAGATCTCGCGCGAGCTGTGCCACAAGGCGGGCGTCAATCCGCTGGGCAAGGCGCGCGACCTGCACGAGGACGAGTTGGCCCGCCTGGCGGCGCTGCTCGACAAGGACTACGTCGTCGAAGGCCAGTTGCGCCGGCAGACGGCGCAGAACATTTCGCGCCTGCGCGACATTGGCTGTTATCGCGGCATACGGCACCGGCGCGGATTGCCGGTGCGCGGCCAGCGCACGCGGACCAACGCCCGCACGCGCAAGGGACCGAAGAAGACGGTCGCCGGCAAGAAGGGCGTTAAAGATCTGAGGTAAACTCGTTCTCAGGTAAACCCGATCGCACGCAAGACTATTTAAAGTTGTTCCTCATCACGGGCGCTGTTTGCCGGCTTACGTCGACCAACGCAAGGCCGCAGCAGTCCCCGTCTAAGAAATATTTGGCCCGTCCAAGAAATACCGATCGTCAGCCGAGGAGTGTAACCAGCAGTGGGCAAGAGCAAGCGACGCAAAGCACGCCGCAACGTGACCGTGGGCATCGCCCACATCAAGGCCACGTTCAATAACACGACGGTGACGATCACGGACACCAAGGGAGACGCCTTGTGTTGGGCCAGCGCCGGCACCAGCGGCTTCAAAGGCAGCCGCAAGAGCACGCCGTTCGCCGGGCAGATGGCCGCGCAGCAATGTGCCGAGAAGGCCTCGAAGTTCGGCGTGCGCGAGTTGGAAGTCCGCGTGAAGGGTCCCGGCAGCGGTCGCGAAAGCGCGATCACGGCCCTGCAGGCCGCCGGCATGACCATCAAGTCGATCGAAGACGTGACGCCGCTGCCGCACAACGGCTGCCGGCCGCCGAAGAAACGCCGCGTGTAACCGCCCAGGCATCCTCCGCGAGCCCGCACGGGCAGCGGGCCAGCAAGCCCCGACCAAGCACGGCGCCCGCCGTTTGAAAACTGATACTGCATCCGCTTATTCCTTTTTGGACTGATCGAGAACGTTATGGCTCGCATTAACGGACCCGTTTGCCGGTTGTGTCGCCGCGACGGCTTGAAGCTGTTTCTCAAGGGCTCGCGTTGCGATACGCCCAAGTGCGCCATCGAGCGCCGCGACAACGCGCCCGGCATGCACCAGTTTCGCCGCGGCAAGCAGACCGACTACGGCACGCACCTGCGCGAAAAGCAGAAGGTGAAGCACTATTACGGCGTGCTGGAGCGACAGTTCCGCCGCTACTTTGGCCGCGCCGCCCGCAGCACCGGCAATACGGGCAGCGCCTTGATGAGCCTGCTGGAGCGCCGGCTGGATAACGTCGTGCACCGATTGGGTTTTGGCGCCAGCCGTGCCCAGGCCCGGCAATTGGTGTCGCACGGCCACGTGACGGTCAACGGCCATCACGTCGACATTCCCAGCTACACGGTGCGCGTGGGCGACGTCATTCGGGTAAAGAACCGCGCCAAGAGCCTGCAACTGGTGCAAGCAGTGCTGGCCGAAAACCGCCGCGAAGTGCCCGATTTCCTCAGCGTCATCGAAGGCGGCATTCCGGAGGGCCGCGTGGTGCGGCTGCCCGGTCCGGAGGACATTTCGATCCCGGTGGAAACGCAACTGATCGTCGAGCTTTGCTCGCAGTAAACGAGAATTGGCGAGCACCGTTCGCAATAAGAAACCTGATTGAGATTGGCGACCGTCGAACGCCGGCGCTTGTGTGAAACCTGACGCGGGCCTCGGCACGATCCCACCCGAACACGACCCACTCACCGCCACAGAACAATCCCGCGGCTGGTTACGGAGGCATGTGATGCATATTCGATGGCGTGGGCTGGAACTTCCCAGCCTTGTTACTTGCGATTCCAGCACGCTCAGTGCGACCTACGGCAAGTTTGTGGCCGAACCGTTCGAGCGCGGCTTCGGCGTCACGATCGGCAACGGCCTGCGGCGGATCTTGCTGTCGAGCCTGGAAGGCAGCGCGATCACCCAGATCAAAGTGCAAGGCGCGCAGCACGAATTCACCACGTTGCCCGGCGTGGTCGAAGACATGACCGACATCGTGCTGAACGTTAAATCGCTGGTGGTGAAGAACTACACCGACTCGACGAAGGTGGTTCGCATTGAGAAGACCACCAAAGGCGTGGTCACCGGCGCGGACGTGCAATCGGACGACACGGTGGAAGTGATCAACAAGGGCCACGTGATCGCCACGTTGACCGAGGACGTGCCGTTTATGATCGAAATGGTCGTGGAGAACGGCCGCGGCTACATTCCGGCCACCGAACACAGCCCCAACGTGCAGGAGATCGGCATCGTTCCGATCGACGCGGTCTATAGCCCGGTGGTGCGCGTGCGCTATGAGATCGAAGAGACGCGCGTGGGCCAGAAGACGAATTACGACAAGCTGACGATCGAGATCTGGACGAACGGCTCGATCAATCCGGAAATGGCGCTGGTCGAAAGCGCCAAGATTTTGCGCAAGCACTTGAACCCCTTCGTGCAGTACACGGAGCTGGGCGCGCGGGTGCACGCTTCGGCACGTGGCGTGGGCGGCCTCGGCGGCGACGCGGCCATGGAAGCCAAGCTCAACATGAGCCTCTCGGAGCTGAAGCTCTCGGTGCGGGCCACGAATTGTCTGGAGTCCGAGAACATCCACACCGTGCGCGACCTGGTGCGGCGCAACGAAGACCAGCTGCTCGAAGTGCGCAACTTCGGCGAGACGACTTTGCACGAAGTGCAGGAAAAGCTCACCGAAATGGGCTTGCGACTCGGCATGCGCGTGCCGCCGGCGCCGGCCTCGGTCTGAGCGGCCGGCCACCAACACCGTCACCGGACCCCCTGCGGGTCCCTTGCAAGAAACTTGATCGACCATGCGACACCGACGACGCGGCCGCACGCTGGGCCGCTGCCCATCGCACCAGCGAGCGTTGTTGAAAAATCTGGCCAGCGCGTTGTTTCTGACTTCGCGCAATGCCGAAGATGACGACAACCGCCCCAAGGTGAAGGGCCGCATCATCACCACGCTCGAAAAGGCCAAGGAAGTGCGGCCTTTGGTAGAGCGCTGCATTACGATCGCGCGCAATGCCTTGCCCGCGCAGCAAGAGGCCGACAAGTTCGGCACCACGGCCGCGCGCAACAGCGAGGCTTGGAAAACCTGGCGCAAGAGCGACAAGTATCAGCAGTGGAACCAGGCGATCGCGCCGCTGGTGACCGCGCGCCGCCGCACGTTGAGCCTGCTGGGAGACCCCGAGGCCGTGCGCGTGCTGTTTGCGGAAGTGGCGCCGCAGTTCGTCGATCGGCCGGGCGGCTACACGCGCGTGCTGCGGCTGGCCAAGCCGCGGCTGGGCGATGCCGGCACCCGCGCCATCCTGGAGTTTGTCGGCGTGCGCGATCGCGTGCGCCAGCGTTCGACCAAGCCCAGCTTCGAAGCCGCCAAGAGCTAGAAGCAGCCCGGCCAGCGCTGGCGAGACGCCAGTGACATCCACGGACCGGCGGCACTCACGGACCAGTGGCACCCACGGAAGGGTCTTCGATGACCGCCGACTCGTCCCATGTTGCGCCTCGCGGCTTCGACTTCACGTTTCACATGCGCCGCTTGTGTGCGGAGCTGTGCGCAGGGCTGAACGAGTTTTCGCACGTGCAGTTCGAGCGCGTCGCACTGCGGTTTTGTCAGGTCCGCAACAACTCTGATTACGGCGTGTTGGCAACGCTCACGCCGCTGCGGTTTGAGCACGGCGCACCCATCGGCCGTCGCGGCGGCCAGATGTGGACGATTCGCCGCGTGCACGACGCGGCCGATCGCGAGATGCTCTATCTGTTGAGCTTCTACTTGCCGCGGTTTCTCAATCGCCCGTTCCACGACAAGCTGTCGACCGTGATCCACGAGCTGTGGCACATTGGCCCGCGCTTCGACGGCGACGTGCGGCGTCACCCGGGCCGCTGCTACGCGCACGGCCGCTCGGCCAAGCACTACGATGCCAGCATGGCGGCGTTGGCCGACAAGTGGCTGGCGCTCGACCCGCCCCAGGAAATGCATGCCTTCCTGCAATACGACTTCCGCCAACTGGAGCGGCGCTACGGCCGAGTGTTCGGCCAGACGATTCCCACGCCGCGGCTGACCAGGCTGTAGGCGTCAGGCGTCAGGCTGTAGGCAGTCGGTGCTAGCAGCGGAGGCTCGGCGGGAGCCAGGCCCGTCCGCCAGGAAGCCAGGCCCTTGCGGCCGTGGACTTCACGGTCGACTTCGATTGACACTGCCCGGCCGTCGCCGCTACCCTTGGCCCCTCACATCGGACGGCGAGGTTTCCCTTCTTGCGTCATTTCCTAGGGCCAGGACCGCCCATGCTTGTCGCTGCGCGCACGGTGGCGTTCGGAGTTGCGCTGTGCGGCCTCATTGGCTGCAAGGTCGTGGACGAGCAGCCGCGGGGTCGCTCGCCCCTGGTCCCGGCCGTGGCCGCGCCGGATCAGGTGACACTGGAAATCTTCTCCGCGCCGGTGCCGCTGGACGATCCGCAGCTGAATAACCTGTGGACCAAGGTCGACGAGCAACCGCTGCCGCCCGAGGTGCGGGCCAGGCTGGCCGAGAATGGGCTGCGCGCCGGCGTGATCAGCGCCCAAATGCCCGACGAGCTGGCCAGTCTGCTATCGATTACCGACAAGCCGATCGCCGCGGAAGCGCGGACCCTGGTGCCGATCGGCACAGAGCCGGGAGTCTCCATGCGACTGTTACAGCCCCGCGCCGGCAAGCGGCACGAGCTGGCGGTTTCGGCCGCGCAAAATGAGATCTCCTTGATGTGCTGCGAAGGCGGCACGGTCCGCGGCAAGACGTATCGCCAGGCGGAGGGCCGGTTGGCGATGCTCGCCTTCCCGGAAACCAGCGGGCGCGTGCGGTTGGAGCTCACTCCCGAGTTGCACCACGGCGAACCGAAAACGCAGACCACGGGCTCGGAGGGGATGTTCATCCGGACCACCGAGCGCGAAAAGCGCGTCTTTGCCGATTTGAAGATGGCGGCCACGCTGAGCGCGGGCGAGATGCTCCTGATCACGTGCCTCGACGATCGGCCCAATACGATTGGCCACCACTTCTTCGTCGATCGCAAGGGTGACAAGCCCACGCGGCGATTGTGGGCCCTGCGCGTGGCCCAGGCTGCGCCCGATCGGGCCTTTGCAGATTGGTCGCAGGAAAAGCCGACCGAGGCTGTCGTCGCCGACGAGGCGCCATAGCGGCAGCTATCGCGCGGCAGCCGGCAGAACGGTCGGCCGCTGGCGACCGTCGTTGTCCGCTCAAGGGCAAACGATCAACGAGGTGTGGGCGGTCGGCGAGCCCGCCTGGCCGGCCCACATCGCGCCTTCGATGACCACGTCCCACTCGAGTTGATACCGGCCGGACTGCAGGGGCGCGGTGAACGCAACCTCAAACCGACAGCACTCGCCGCAGCCGACGTCGTGGGGCAGCGCGTGGTGCAGAAAATCGAAGTCCAACAGTCGGTCGTCAGCGAACAAATGGGCGCCCACGGCAACAAATCCGCCCAACGGTCGCGCCGCGGCGTTGAATAGGGTGTCGCCCGTGTTGGTCAAGCAGGCGCGAACGACCACGCGCGCGCCGGGCGTGGCGCGAATCTCGGTGGGATCGATGGTGATCGCGGCGCGTGGCTGGTGGGGACACGTGCCGTCGTAACAAAACTGGCCCTTGTGCAAGGCAAAGATCGATTGGTCCGCTGGCGGAGTGGCGGTGGGCGGCGGGCCCGCCCCCGCAGCCGATTCCGGCGCACCAGCCGCGGCCAGTGCGTCGTACTCGACCTCCCAAGACTCGACGGCCGGGAACGGCTTGACGGTCATCCGTGAGAACCCGGCGGCATGCGCCAGTGCGCTGACCTCGCTCAGCACCGTGTTGCGTTCCAGGATTCCCGTGCGGGCCACGCAGTCGCGAATGGCCGGCAGGTCGGCGTGCGCAGCGCCGCTCTCGACAAACCCGGCGAGCCCGCCCGGCTTGAGCACGCGGTGCATCTCCCGCAGCACGTGCTGGGGATTGGGCACGTGGTGCAGCGCGTCGAAACAAACCAGCCGGTCAAAGTGGTCGTCGGGATAGGGAAAGGCGAAGCCATCGTAGGTATCGAAGTGAGGGCCCACGGCGTGCAAGTCGTGTCGCCCGTCGCGGCGAAACGTTTCGCGGGCCATGTCGAGCGCGGCGGGCGATACTTCCAGCAAGAACATTTCGTTGCCCAGCCGATGCAAGAGCGACGACAGCCAGCCCGCTCCGGCGCCGAACTCCAGAATGCGCTGCGCGGTGCCGATGCGGGCGGCGGCCAAGAGCAGCCCAATTTGATAGGAAATGAAGGCCGCCTCGCGCGCATTGGCGAAGGGCTTGTTCGTTTCGAATCGCGCGTTGGCAAACGTGCGATAATAGGCGTCGGCGGCCGCGTTGTAGCGGTGCACTTCCTCCGCGGAAAGCTCCGCGAAATTAAGCGGCGGCAGCGACGCGGGCGACGATGAAATCATGATTGACTGGCGGGTTGCACCAGCAGTTCGATCCGCTGGGCGACCGTGCCCCATTGCTTGAACCAACAGAAGCCTTCGTCGACCAGGTCGATTTCGAGCAGGTATCGCCCTGCTGAAAGCCGCGGTAACTGGCCGATCTCGAACGCCAGCGACTCGCCCGGCGTCACGTTCCGGGGCAGGTTCACGCGGTGGTAGTCGAGGTTCAGCAGTTCACCGTCCGCCGAGAACAGATGCAGGCCGAGGTTGACCTGACCCTTCTCGCCGTGGGTGTCGGACAGCCAGACGCTGTTGCCCGTATTCGTGGCCTGCACCCTGATGGGTTCGCACAGCGTGTCGCCTTGCAGGACCAGCCGCGGGCGGTTGCACTCCAGCTCGGCCAGCAACACATCGGGGTTCGCCGAAGTGGGCGTGAGCGGGTCGCCCTTGGTGAAGAAGAACACCTCGAAGTGCTTGGAGAAGCGGCGGGCACTGGCGAACATCGCGTCGCGCTGGGCGTCGACGGTCCGGTAGCTTTCGAACGGAAACCAGTATTGCGGCTCCGGCGCCAAGGTGAGGTACATGTCGCCAAAACCGGCGGCCGCGCCAATGGCCTTGAGCTCTTCCAGATGCAGGTTGTCTTCCAGCACGCCCCACGTTTCGCGCTCGAAGATCGATTGCGGGATGGTGTCGTAGTCGATGCCCGCATCGCCCAGGCCAAAGATCGAGTCGCGCTTCATGACGCGAAAGATTTCGTGCATGATCTCGATCTTGTTGGGCACGTGGTGAAACGCGCCGAAACACACCACGCGATCCACCGCTGCGTCGGGCAATGGAATCCGCCGGCCGTCGTAAGGCATCAATTGAATCGTCAAGTCGGGATTGATGCGCCGATCCATGGCCAGAATGTCGCGGCCGATATCGAGTGCCGCCTGGCTCACGTCGAGCGCCACGACGTGCAGGCCCATTTTGTTGAGGAACTCGGTCAGCCAGCAGCTGCCGCAGCCGAAGTCGAGCACCGTCATGCCCGGCGCCAGTCGCAACCCGGCAAACAGCCGGCCCAGTTGCTGAAAGGTTTCCACGCATTCGCGCGGATTGCCGAACGGCTTTTTGACCAGGTGATCGGTGTTGGGCATTCGCGCAAACCATTGCTGGTGCGCAGTGTTGTAGCGCTCGATATCGCCGGGCGCTAGCTGCTGTTCGGTCAACATCGGGAGACTCCTTTGCGCAACAGGCAGGTGCGGACGGCCGCGCGGGCGCGAGTAGACTGCGGGTGAGAAGACGGCACGCCCCGAATGCCGGCGTGACTATAACTCGGGACGGAAAACGCGAACAACGCCACTTCAGACCAAGCCCCATTGGGGGGCGTGCTGTCGGATCTGCAAACGGCACGGGTCGGCGCGGCAGGGACTGGCCGTGCGGTGCGCGAACGACCGCGTTGTCACGGCCAATCGGCCCACGCGTTAAGCGTTCGTGCAGCTACCGGCACCGTTGGGGCGCGCGATATCGCTCGGCCGACGGATTCGACGACTTGGATGCTTTGAGCTCGCCCGCGGGTCGGCAGGCGTCAGACCGGCTGGCCGGCCAGCGCGGCACGCACGTTTTCCAGTTGGCCGGCCGAGCCGAGCTTCTGGTTCTTGTGCGTGATGTACTCGGCATAAGCCGCCATGAAGGGTTTGCCGGCGGTGCGCGGATCGAAGTCGCCCGGCTTGTCGCGGAAGACTTCGCGATAGATGCCACACCACACCAGGCGGCCGTCGGTGTCGATGTTCACTTTGGTGACACCGAGCTTCGCTGCCGGCAGATACTGGTCCTCCGGCACGCCGCTGGCATCGCCCAACTGGCCGCCGGCGGCGTTGATGCGTTGGACCCATTCCTTGGGCACGCTGCTCGAGCCGTGCATCACGAGCGGAAACCCCGGCAGGCGCCTTTGAATCTCGCGAATGCGATCGAAGTGCAGTCCTTGGCTGCCGGTGAACTTGTAGGCGCCGTGCGAGGTGCCGATGGCCACGGCCAGCGAATCGCAACCGCTGCGTTCCACGAACTCGACGGCCTGATCCGGATCGGTCAAACAGGCGTTGGCCGCGTCGACGGCGATGTCTTCTTCCACGCCGCCCAGCATGCCCAGCTCGGCCTCGACCGAAATGCCGCGCTCGTGGGCCCGCTCGACTACGCGACGCGTGATCTCAATGTTCTTGTCGAACGGATCGTGCGAGGCGTCGATCATCACCGACGAATAAAAGCCGCTGTCGATGCAATCGTAGCAGGCTTCTTCCGTGCCGTGATCGAGATGCACGGCGAAGATTGCCTTGTCGAAGATCTCTTCCGCGGTGCGAATCATCGCCTCCAGGAAGCGCTTGTCGGTGTAGGCCCGGGCACCGCGCGACAGCTGAATGATGAAGGGCGCACTGAGGTTCGCCGCGACGGGATCGTCGTTCGAGTTGTGCTGTCCCAGGTTGCCTCGAAACAGGCCGACGGTCTGTTCCAGGTTGTTGATGTTGTAGGCGCCGACGGCATATTTGCCGTAGGCTTGCTGAAACAGTTCTTTGGCGGTGACGATCATGCGGACTCTCCTTTTCGGCGCTGTGTCTTAGTCGACACTGTGTGTTAGTCGACGCTGTATGCTAGCGGCCGACTCTGGTGCGCGACGGTCCCGCCTGACCACCCTGTAAAAACCATACGATCTGGGCCATTATAGGGAATCTTCCGGTCCCGCGCAAGCCGCAATGCCAGCAAGGTTTACCGCGTGCTGCGGTCTACATTGCCCGGCGTGGTGCTCGACGATACAATCCCGCGTCCCGCCTACGCCCCAAGCCAGCCAACCGCGGACGTCCGGACCATGAGCCTGCCTGACGCAAGTAGCGCGCCGCTGACTCCCCTGGAACAACTGCGCTACGCGCGCGAAATCATTGCGCTGGAAGGGCGCGCACTGGCCAGCCTGTCGCGGCGCATCGACGGCGAGCTGTGCCGCGCCGTCGAGCTGTTGTTCGCCTGCCGCGGCACGGTCATAACCAGCGGCATGGGCAAGGCCGGACTGATTGCACAGAAAATCACTGCGACGCTGTCGTCCACCGGCACGCGCAGCAGTTTTTTGCATCCGGCCGAAGCGGTGCACGGCGACCTGGGACGCGTTCATCGCGATGACGTGCTGGTGGTCTTCTCGCAGAGTGGCGAGACCGAAGAAATCGTGCGCATCTTGCCTTCGCTGGCCGAGTTCGGCGTGGAGATTGTCGCCGTTTGCGCGCGGCGCACGAGTACGCTAGGCCGCGCGGCCGCCGTGACCATCGAGCTTGGTCCGCTGCAAGAGGCCTGCGCCTTGGGCCTGGCGCCCAGCACCAGCACCACGGCGATGCTGGCCGTGGGCGATGCGCTGGCCCTGGTGACGATGCGCATGCGCGACTTCCGCCGCGAGGATTTTGCCCGTTTTCATCCGGCCGGCAACTTGGGCCGCAAGCTGAGCAAGGTCGACGAGGTGATGCGCGGCCTGGCCGAGTGCCGCGTGGCGCAGGCCTCGCAAACGGTGCGCAGCGTGTTGGTCGAGCAAAGCCGCACGGGTCGTCGCAGCGGCGCGATCATGCTGGTCGACGCCGACGGCAAACTGGCCGGGCTGTTTACCGACAGCGACCTGGCCCGGCTGTTCGAGCACAATCGCGACGCGGCCGTCGATCGGCCGATTTGCGACGTGATGACCGCGCAGCCGCTGCGCGTGCCCAGCGGATCGATGACGCTCGACGCCATTGCAATAATGGCCGAGAACAAGATCAGCGAGCTGCCGGTGGTGGATGCCGCATTGCGGCCGGCGGGCATGATCGACGTGACCGACGTCGTGGCGCTGTTTCCCGAGGCGCGGGCCGGCGGTTTGCTCGAGCGATCGCCGGCGAGCGGCCCCGTTGTCTCAACGATTGGGCCACCGGCAGGGGCCGCGATCCCGTTGCGAGAGGCCCCGCCGCGGGAGTGTGCATGAAACTCGAACAACGCGCGCAACAAGTCGAGCTCATTCTGGCCGACGTCGACGGCGTGCTCACCGCCGGGCAGATCGTCTTCGACAACGAAGGCATCGAGAGTAAGCAGTTTCACATTCGCGACGGGCTGGGAATCCGCCTGTGGCAGCGGGCCGGCTATCGCTTCGGCCTGATCACCGGCCGCAGCTCGAACATCGTGAAGATTCGCGCCGCCGAGCTGGACGTGGAGTTCGTTCGCCAAACGGCCGAAGACAAATGGCCCGTGGCACAAGAAATTCTCGCGCAGCTCAATCTGCAACCGGCTCAGGCGTGTTACATCGGCGACGATCTGCCCGATCTGCCGGTGATGCGAGCCGTGGGACTGGGCGTGGCCGTGGCCGACGCCTGTCCCGAGCTGCGGCAAGCGGCCCACTACGTCACCACGCTGGCCGGCGGGCAGGGAGCGGTGCGCGAGACCATCGAGATGATTCTCAAAGCGCAGCGCCGCTGGGACGACTTGATCCAGAAGTACACCAGTTGATCGAGTCATGACAACAGTCGCAGCAATGCCTGGCACGGCCGGCGGACCACGGCGGCGCAAGCCGGGCGTGGTGGGCATGGGCGAAGTCATCGGCTGGTTTGCCGGCGTGGTGTGCACGTACTGGCTGTACTGGCTGATCGCCGTGCCGCTGATCGAGCCGGGTGTCGAGCCGGAGATGGTCACCCGCGCCAGCGAGCAGCAGTTGCGAGCCGCGCGCGAGGCGCCCAGCGCCCGCAAGCAGGCGCTGGCGCAGTATTTCCCGCCCGGCTCGTGGGAGCTCGACAACCCGGCCATCTGGGAAACCGATCAAACACTGCTGTTGTTCAAATCGCCCACGCCCCGGCCCGACGGCACCGTAGACCTGGAGCACTGCACGCTGTTGTTTTTCCCGCGGGCGCGCGAAGAGCAGGAATCGGCGCCAGTGCGACCGGTGGTGATGCGGGCCAGCGAAGGGGCCCAGCTCAAGTTCGATCAGCCCATCGTGCTCAAGACCGTCGACCTTGCCAAGCGGCAATTGGTGGGCGGACGGCTCAAAGGGCTGATCACGATTGAGCGCGAGCCGAGCAAGCCGGGCGCGCGCGACCAGCTGCTGATCACCACGCGTGACGTAGAGCTGGTGGGCGATCGGGCCTTCTCACCCCATCCCGTGAAGTTCCGTTTTGGTGAGAGCTATGGCAGCGGGCGCGATTTGGAAATCCAGCTGGCCTCCGACGCCGGACGGCCGGGCGGCGGCTTTCGCAGCGGTAAAGTAAAGACCCTGCTCTTGAAGCGCGACGTGGTCATGTACCTGGCGCTCGACGACCCGGCACTGGCGCGCCGCACGCGTACGCCGGGCCAGCCGGCTGAGCCTGCGCGCGACGGATCGACGCTGAAGATCACCTGTCAAAGCGCGTTCGAGTACGACTTCAATCTGCACGCCGCGTCGTTTCACGACGCCGTAAATGTGATGCGGCTGGCCAACGGGCCCGGCGATCAATTGAACTGCGAGCTGCTGAGCGTGTTCTTCGAGCACGGCACGCCCAAGCCGGCCGGCGACGCGCCGCAGGTGCCCGCCGCGCGGCCGGCCTCCGACGTGCCTATTAAGCGCATCGAGGCCCGGGGCGACCCCGTGGTGCTGCAATCGCCCTCGCGGGGCGTGTATGTGAGTTGCCACCGGGGGCTCGATTTCCATCCGCTGCCGGGAAATCCGTTCGGACGATTAGTGGCCAGTGGAACGGGCGTGATGCGCGGCGTGGTGGGTGGCAAGTCGCCCGGCAACTATCAGATTCAATGGACGCGCGAGCTGCATTTCGAGCCGGCCGAAGGCGGGCAATACGTCGCCGCACTCAAGGGCGGGGCGACCGTGCGCGTGCCGGAGATGGGCGAGATCACGGCCCACGATCGAACGGATGCCGCCGGTCGGATTGTGGAAGAAGGCGCGATTTTCGCCTGGGCCACTCCCTTGCCGCAGCCGCCGCAAGCGGCACCGCCAGGAAGCAACGGCGCGCCAGCGCCGGGCGAAGCCAAATGGCAGATCGAGCGCGTGCTGGCGCAAGGCGTCGTGATTGTCGACGTGCCGCAGCTGAACGCCACCACGCGCAAGCTGGAAGTCTGGATCGAACGGCCGCAAGTTGCCGCCGCAGCGCCCGGCGCCGCAGGCCAGCCGCCCAATCCGCTTGCGCAGCCGGCGCCTCCGCGCGGCGGGCAAGCACAACGCAAAACGCCCTCGCAGCGATTCACGGTGAACGCGGGGGGCGTGCAGGTGAAGCTGGTGCCGAATGGCGAAGAATTCGCCGTCACCGATCTGACGCTCAGCAATCAGGCTCATCTGCAGGAAATCACGCAGCAAGTCGACCGCCGGGGCCTGGTCGTGGCCGGCGAGAAATTGCACGTGGCCGGCGCCCATACCGAACAGACTCGCGTCACCGTCTCCGGCAAGCCGGCACACATCTCCGCCGGCGGCATGGAGCTGTTCGGCGAAACGATCGACCTGGAAAAGCACACCAATCGATTGTGGGTTGCCGGGCCGGGCCGCATGACGATGCCCATTGCGCAGGATCTGCAAGGGAGGCCGCTCGCGCGCCCGCAGAACGCCGAGGTCGTGTGGCTGGGGGGCATGAACTTCCAAACCAACCGCGTGATCTTCGAGCGGCAAGTGCGCGTAATCTCACCGCCGCAACAGTTGACCACCGAGCGGCTGGAAGGCGTGCTCGATCGGCCGATTGATTTCGCGAATCCCCGCGCAGCCGCGCCGCCGGGCGGCCCCGCCAATCCGCAGGACGCGCCGCAGCTGGACAGCGTGCGCTGCTACGGGCTGACCGTGCTGGATAGTCGCGCGACGGACGCTGCCGGCCAAACGACGTCAGTCGACACGATGCAGGTGCACGACCTGGAGATGCACCGCGCCAGCGGCGACATTCGCGGTCGCGGACCAGGCTGGGTACGGCACGTGGGTCGCTCGACGGGCGAAGGAGGACTGGGCGGCCTGGCGCTGCCCGGACAGCAGCGACCGGCGCAGCAGCCTGCCGGCCCGCGGCCGGGGCTCATTTACTTGTTTGTGGATTCTTGGACGACGCTGGAGGGAAACGCCAATCGCCGGGAGATTACTTTCGGCGGGTCGACCAAGACCGTGTACGCGCCGGTGATGGATTGGAACTCGCGACCCAACGGCGATGAGCCGGCGAGCCTCGGCCCGGAAGGCATCGTGCTCGACGCGCAGACGCTCACGGTGCGCGAGATGCCCTCGCGCGTGCGCGGTCAGCGTGGCTGGTTCGAACTGGTAGCGCGAGGCAACGTGCTGACCGAGGGCGCGCAGTTCGTAGCTGTGGCCCATCAGGCGACCTATAGCCAGGACAAGGACCAGCTGGTGCTCGAAGGAGACGGCACCAGCCCGGCCGAGATTTCGTATACGGCCGTGGCCGGCGGTCCGCGGCGCGAGACGCGCGTGGACAAAATCATCTACGCTGTCACGCAGCGGAGCGTCGTCTTTTCCGGCGCGCACTCGATGTCGATCGACCTGCCGCAAGCGCAACGCAAAACGGGCGACGAGCAGCCGCCGATGCAACCACCGCCGCCGCAACTGCCCCCGCCGCCAGGCAGCTGACGCTGCGCGAGCGCTGGATCGCACTGGCGGACAAGCCGCCAGTGGCACCTTACGCGCTCGAGCGCACTGGCAAGATGCCAGTGGCACCCGGCGCTGCGCAGGCAAGATGCCAGTGCCACCGAACAGCTGCGCGCTACGCCGGCTTCGCGGCCAGCAGCTTCTCGACCGCTTCGCGCCCGGTCATGCCCACCTTCACGCCCAGTTTTTCGGCGGCCTGGCTGACCTCCAGAATTCTGGCCGCAAACAGGTCCTCCGGCTCGCACAACGGCACGGCGGGGGTACCGCGAGCAATCGCCACGGCCAGATTGAACTCGTTGGCCGAGCGGATGTCGTAGATGCCGCAGCCGACCAGGCCGTGGTTGGTGTGGATGGCGCAATACTGACCGCCGGGCCAGCGATAGCTCGTGCCAATGGCCTCGCCCGCATCGAACTGCAGCGTTTTGTTTTTGGCAATGGGCAGCGTCATGGTGTGTGTTCCTCCTGGGCGTCGGCAGCGCGGGTTGCGTGCCGTTCAATGTACTCGTTGGCGACCGGGCGGGGCGAGTGGGCGGCTCGGACGGCTGGCAGACAAAAAATCGCGGCGGCGATTGACAGTGTACGACAGCCGCCGTATACTCGGCTGCGTTACGGCACGTGCCGTAAAACTGTCCCCGCTCTCAGGACGCAATTTCACATGGCCAAGCAGCCGCCACCGTCGCTAGGCGAGTTGGAAATTCGCGTGCTGCGCGAAGTCTGGCGCGAGCAGCCCTGCACTGAACGACAGATTTGGGATTCGCTGTGCCAGCACAAGCCGCTCGGCCGCACCACGGTACTCAAGACGCTGCAGCGGCTGGAGGCCAAGGGGCTGCTGGTGCGCGTGCCCGGTGCAGGGTCGGTGCAGTATCGGTCCGCTTCCGAAGAACGCCGGCTGCTGCCGGCCATCGTGGGGCGTTTTGTCGAGAAGGCGTTGGCCGGCTCGGTTGACCCATTGGTGGCGTACCTGGCTGACTCGGATAAGCTGTCGGCCAAGGACGTGGCGGCCCTGCGCGCCATCGCTCGCAAACTGAATGAACAAGAGAAGCGCGATTAGTCAGCCGGAGACGTCGCCATGATTGATCTGGTGGATTCGCTGAACGCATGGTCGAGTGCCTGGACGGCGCTGGCGCTGACGGTTGCCTGGCAGTGGACGCTGGTGGTCGGCGCGATTGCCGTCGTCGCGGCATTGCTGCGTGGCGCATCTCCGGCGGTTCGCTATTGGCTGTGGCAAATCGCGACCATCAAGCTGCTCTTGATGCCGCTGTGGACGACGTCGCTGGCACTGCCCGCAGGATTGGTCGGGGCGTGGTCACTCAGCGCCAACGCCGGCCTGCCGGCTCAAGCTGCACCAGCGGCAGTGGCCATGGACGATCAGCAAATGACCGGCGGGCCCGCGCGACCTGGCGACGCCGGCGTCGCCGCAGGGCCGAACCTGGCAGCAACGAAACCCCCAGCGACACCCTTGCGCGCAGAATTCGCGGCGCGGCTTTCCTGGTCGAGCTGGCTGCTGCTGGCCTGGGCGGCCATTGTCGCTTTGCAAATCGCGCGCTTGATTGGACAACAGCGACGGTTGGCGGCCTTGCTGCGCGATTGTCGGCCAGCGGCGCCGGAAACAATGCGACTGGCCGGCGATGCCGCGGGGACGCTCGGGCTCCGCAACTGCCCTGCCATTGCCGTCACGCGCGAGCGCTGTTCGCCGTTTGCTGGCGGGCTGGTGCGGCCCGTGATCGTGTTGCCGGAATCCTTACTCACCGAGTTGTCGCGAGATGAGCTGCGGCAGGTGTTGCTGCACGAGTTGGCGCACGTGAAGCGGCGCGACCTGGCCTGGGGCTGGACGGCGCAAGCGGCGCGCGTGTTCTACTTCTTCCATCCGGCCGTTCATTGGGTGGCCTGGCGGTTGCGACTGGAGCGCGAGCTGGCGTGCGACCATGTGGCCATGGCCGGCGCCGGCCGCAGCCCCGCACAGTATGCCGAGACGCTGGTGCACATCGTCAGCCGGATTTCGCAGCCGGCAACGTCGCCCGCCGCCTTGGCGCTGACCGGGGGTGAACGGAGCGGCGCGGCGCTGTCGCTCCAATCGAGCGCCAATCAAACCACACCATTGTGGAGGCAAATGCCATGACGTCGTCATTTGGACCGTGGACCACGGCGATCGACAGCGGCTCGCGCGCCGCGCTGAGCACGTTTTGGAAGCGCCGCATGCTCTGCTTGCCGGCGCTGGGCGGCCAATTGCCGGGCGTGCCGCGGCTGGCTCGTGCGGCGCTGATCGGCTGCGCCCTTTTGGCGTGCGGATGGCCGACGCTGTCCTTCAAGAGCCGACTGGCGGCCGCCACGGCCGAGGAAGAATCGCCTCCGGCGCAAACACCGCCGGCGCTAACCGCCGCGCCGAACGAGCCCAAGCTTGGCGGGCCCTTGATGATTCCGCTGCCCGGGGGAGTGCACGCCGAGCTGATTGGTTTTGCTGATCATACGGCCAAAGAAAAATCGTGGTGGGCGCCCGACGGCACACCCATCGCCGCGCCCTTCGCTCGGTTGCGCGCCCACGCTGTGCCAGGCGAGGCGGGCATTGCCCGCGAAGTGGCCGTGCAATGGCATCTGCCGCCGGGCAAGGACATCACGGCCGACTGGGACCTCGAGCACCTCTATGGCTACGCGGGCGGGCAAGGCGAAGATGCCGCCGGCAAGCCGGTGAAGGGGATCGAAGCCGCCGCGGTCGCGATGCCGAATACGTTTCCCACGATCACGATGACCTTTCAAGTCGCCATCGACCCTTGGACAACGATGGCCAAGACCGACGGCCGGCACTATGCTTCGCAAGGAGTCGGTCACCACGGCTACGCATTCACGCGTGCCGTTCAGGAGGGCGATTCCCTGTACATCACCATCTCGCACGACGTCCTCGATCAGGACATTCGCATAATCGCGATCGGCACCAACGGCAAAACGATCACCACCCCGGACCGAGGCGGCGGCGGCGCGGCCAGGTTTTATCAGAACACGGCGGTCTTCCGCAATCTGAAGCGCGAGGACGTCGATCACTTCGAGCTACAGGCCCGCAAGTTCCAGCGCGTGGAGGTGCGCAATATCGCGCTCAACCCCGGCCAGGACACGCGCCCCACGATCGTGCCGCTGGAGGAAGAGAAAGCGGCCGAATAAACGCGGCGTTAGGTTCGCTCTGCCGGGATGAATCCGCAACGCTCGCGCATTGGCATGCCGGGACTTGCGACCGCTTGTCGAGCAGAACCGGCCCACATGTAGTGGGCCCCAACGGGGCCAAACCCGACAGCCCATGGCGCAGCCATGGGTACACACGCCGAACAAGATTTTTCTTCGAAGGCCCAAAGGGCCGACACTCTGATCCTGTCGCGCAATACCTCAACCCATACTCCGCGCGTGGGCGACAAGACTCGCGGCCCGTTGGGCCTTCATTTCTGTTCGCGCGGGTCCGTATACCCTGGGCTGCGCCTGGCTGCGCCCAGGGCTTTCGAGTGTCGGGCCTTCGGCCCGAGAGGCGTCGCGCAACGTGCGCTACACGACAATCCAAACCAAGCCAGCAGGCTAAGCGCCTGCCTCAAGCCCCTCGGCCAGGGAGGCTGAATTCTGGCGAATTCAGCTACAGGCTCGGCGGGAGCCTCGCCGCCTCGCTCTCCCGTCGATGTCCGCCGTGCGCAAGCACGTCAAAACCTCGTGTCCAGCCCGCGGGCCCGGGCGAGCCGATAAATCGAGGCAAACACCCGGGGGATGTCCCAGGGCGAGTCGTTGGGTTCGCCGCGGAATTCGCGATAGGCCCGCGCCACGTTGAAGAACAGGCGGGCCGGCGCATTCCACTGGGCGTAGGGTCCCAGATCGATCCGCATCGCCGCGTCTTGCTCGCTCAGTCCGCGGTCGTAACACGCCCTCGACTCGGTATAGACGTACGCCAGGTAGGCCTTCAGCTCGCGCGGACCTTCGAGCCCGCACACGGGCCCGTGACCGGGGACGATCACGTCGGGCGCGGTTTCGATGATGTAGTCCAGGTTGCGCTGCCAGTTGGCGAAGGAGCCGGCCCAGGCCAGCGGTGTGCAGGCGCGAAACACCACGTCGCCGCTATACAGCACGCGCTCGCCCGGCACGTAGATCAGCGTGTCGCCCCACTGATGTCCCGGGCCGACGTGCAGCAGGTGCACTTCGGTGCCGTTCAAGTTGAGCTCGTACTTCTCGTCGAACACGGTGTCGGGGAGCGTCAGTTCGATGCCCTCGAAATCGAACTCGCGGGCCAGTTGATCGGCCAGGGCGAGCACGCCCGGATTGCTCAGCTTCAGCACGATGCGTCCCAGCCAGTTCCGTGCCGTGCGTTGCAAGCGCTGCAGGTGGCGCGGATCGGCCGAGTGCGGCATGCGCTCGACGATCTTGCGTTGCGCGATGACCTGCGCCTGGTCGAACAGCTGGATGCCCCAGACGTGATCGGCGTCTTCGTGCGTGATGGCCACGTGCTCGGGCATGCCGGGCCACACGCGGCCGAACAGCTCAATCATTTGCCGAGCATGGCCCAAGTCGCACTGCGTGTCGATGACCAGCCCACCGCCCGTGTTGATGAGCCCGGAGTTCGACTCGCAGAGGTGGTTGCCTTCGCTCGTGACGGCGTAGCAATTATTGCCGACGTGCTCGAGTTTCATGGTGCCTAGCATAGCCCACGGGTGCTCGCAGCTGAATTCGCAGAATTCAGCTCGCGTGATGCACTGAACTCTGGCGAGTTCAGCTATTGGGCAATTCCGGCGCCTCTGGTGCCTGCGGCACCCAGACGCCGCCAGGGCCACCCGCCACCGGTGAGCACAGGAGCATCCGGGCAGGGCTCGCGGTTGCCGATGCCCCCGGCGGCAGGGTATAGTGACGGCGCGTTTGGCCGCGCTGGCAGGAAGCGGGACAGTCCCATTCTCTCCCAGGGCACCGAAAATTCGGTACCGTCCCCAGACAGGAGACCTGCGATGCAACGTGCCCTTTTGTTCGCGGCGGCGTGGATGATCTCGGCTGCGGTCGTCGTCGGTGACGAGCCGGCGGTGAAAACCGGGTTGAAGGTCGGTCAGCAGGCGCCCGAGTTCAGCATCGCCGATTCGGCGGGCAAGCCCATCGACCTGGCCAAGCTCACGGCCAAGGGCCCGGTGCTGGTGCGACTGACCTGCGGCTGCTCCGGCTGCGACAAGGAGCTGGCCTACTTCCAGGCGTTGCACGCCGCGTACAAAGACAAAGGCCTGGTGAGCGTGGCGATCTTCAAAGAGCCCGACGCCAAGGTCGAGAGCTACGTGAAAGAAAAGAAGCTCGACATGCTCTATGCGGTCGACAGCGACGGCAAGAGCTGGGACGTGTTCCAGACCAAGACCATGCCCACCAACTTCCTGATCGAGAAGGGGGGCAAGATTCGCCGCATCGCCGCGGGCTGCGATCCGAGCGGCCTGGTAGCGCAGAGCCTGGCCGAAGAAGCCGCGAAGCTGGTCGGTGCCCAAGCGGCTGACGTGCAGAGCGAAGTCAACGCCGGCACGAAGTAGGTGGCGCTCACGCCGATACCTGACTTACGAGTCCGACCGCGCACCAACCGAGTCCGACCGCGCCATGCGTGAGCGGAGACGTTTCGTGCGTCGGCCGCGAGAGCGGCCCAGGTCTGTTAGCGACGGGCTTTAGCCCGTCGTACACGACCGCCCGAAAATCACCCGGGCCGTGGGCTCGCCGCCCACGGCTACGAGACCTCCGCCGATTGCGCGGCTGGGTGTTGCCGGAATGCGTTACTGTCGGACATGCCCTGCGGCACCCAGACGCCGCTGCGACGTCGGGACCACCCGCGTCAAACACACTGGCAAGACACCAGTGCCACCCGCGTGCTACTTCACAACGGTCACGCCGGGCAGCGCTTCCTTGAGCTTGGCCACGCCGTCGTCAGTAGCCTGCGACTGCCACAGGTAGAGCTTCTTCAAGTTCTTTAGGGCTTTGAGATGCTCCAGCCCGGCGTCGGTCACGGCCGTGCCGTAGAGATTCAGGTATTCCAGCGCACCGAGATCCTTGAGGTGCGGCAAACCGGCGTCGGTTACTTTGGTCTTCTCCAAGTGCAGCCGCACGAGCGTGCCCATGCCGGCCAGTTGCGCAAGCCCTGCATCGGTAATCTGCGTATCTTTGAGGTTCAGCTCGTAGACCTTGGGCAAGGCCTTCACGTGGGCCAGACCTTCGTCGGTCAGCGCCGTGCCGCCCAGGTGAAAGTCGACCACCAGCGAGTCGTCGTTCATGGCCAGGGGCATTACGGTGCCGCCGATCTTCTGGATGGCGGCTACCGCTTCGGGACTCGGCGGCGCGGCGGCCTCCGTCGCCGGAGCAGGCGCGGGAGCGGGGGCCGGCGTCGTCGGCTCGGGCGTCGGCGCAGGTTCCCCAGCAGCAGCCTGTTCGGCAGCCGGAGCGGCATCGCCGCCGGGCAGCTTGCCGGCGGCAATCAGCTCGCCATAGGTGGGCGAAGCGTCGTCGCCCGACTTCATGGCCGCCACTTTATCGAACGCGGCCGCAATCTCCGCTTTAACCTTGTCGGCCTCGTCTTTGAGCCGCGCGGGTTTGAAGTCGTCTTTCTTCAGCAGCATTGCCAACTGCTGGCCGTAGCCGTTGCGCATTTTCTTGCTGGTGCCCATGTGGCAGACGTTGCACTTGACCTTTTGATTCACCAGCTCGGCAAAGGCTTTGTCCTTTTCCTCCGTGGAGTCCGCCTTGACGTACTTCTCCTGGAACTCCTTGAAGAAGGGCGGAATGGCCCAAGCCGACGGCACTCGGCCGGCTAAAACGGCCGCTGCAATACAAACGGCGAAAAACAACCTTCGTCGTTGGCTCATCGATGACTCTCCGACAAGGTAACGCGGGGATATTTGCTCACGCGGATACTCGACAACTCCGATCAACGGCCTATTATGAGTTGGCCGCGCGGGGCGCGTCAAATGACCGGCGATAGCCGCGGAAATGCCGGCAATTCGCGGCGGCCTGGATCCGAACGCGCCTGCGGCCCTATGATCGTTGTGCGCAAGCGCCGCCGCAATGACCGAGCGGGCCAGCAACGAAACTGGCCCAGGAGAAAATGTATGGCCGCCAGCGACCGCCTACAGCGTAACTTGTCACCGCATGCTGCCAGCGTGATCTTACTGACCGCCTGCGCCTGGTCTGCCGCGATCTCGCGGGCGGACGCGGCCGATCCGCTGGCCGGGCCCTGGCAGGGCAAGCTGAATCTCGGCGCGGTCGAACTGCGCCTGGTGTTCCACCTGGCCGCCGACGACAAAGGCCGACTCACGGCCACGATGGACAGTCCTGACCAGGGCGCCAAAGGTCTGCCGATCGAGTCGGCCACGCGCGAAGGCAAGCAACTCAAGTTGGAAGCGAAGACCATTCGCGGCGCCTTCGAGGGAACTGTGAGCGACGATGGACTGAAGATTTCGGGCCATTGGAAGCAGTCGGGCCAGTCGCTGCCGTTGGAATTGACGCGGCTCGAAAAGGAGCCCGACTATCGCCGGCCGCAGGAGCCGCGCCCGCCATTTCCGTATCGCGTGGAGCAAGTCACCTATCGCAATGCCCAGGCCGACGTGCAACTGGCCGGCACGCTCACCTTGCCCGAGGCGAAGCACCCGGTGCCGGCCGTGTTGCTATTGAGCGGTTCCGGGGCGCAAGATCGCGATGAGACGATTCTGGGACATAAGCCGTTTTCTGTGCTGGCGGATTATCTGACGCGGCGCGGCGTGGCCGTATTGCGCATGGATGACCGCGGCGTGGGCGGATCGACCGGCAGCACCGACCAGTCGACCACTGCGGACCTGGTCGATGATGCGCTGGCCGGCGTCGAGTATCTCCAATCGCGGCGCGAAATCGATCCGCGGCATATCGGCTTGCTGGGCCACAGCGAAGGGGCGATGATCGCGCCGCTGAGCGCCACGCGCACGGCGGACGTGGCGTTCGTCATCATGCTGGCCGGCACGGGCGTGAATGGCGAAAAGATTATCCTGCAGCAGGGCGAGTTGATCGCCCGCGCGCAGAAGGCCGACGAGACGCGCATCGCCGCGGGCAACGACTTGCAGCGGCAAGTGTTCGACATCGTCAAGAACGAACCGGATGCGGCGAAGGCGGAAGAGCGCATTCGGGCCGCCATGCTGCGCAGCGAGGCGTACATTTCGGCGCCATCGGCGGAGGCAAAGAAGGCCGTGGAGGAACAAATGGCGGTGCAAGCCAAGACCGTGCTGACGCCGTGGTTCCGCTTCTTCCTCACTTACGACCCGGCCCCGGCGCTGCGCAAAGTGCGTTGCCCGGTGTTGGTGCTCAATGGCGAGAAGGATTTGCAAGTCGATCCCAAGCAGAACTTGCCGCCGATCGCAGCGGCGCTCAAAGAATCCGGCAACCGCGACGTCACGATCCGCGAGCTGCCCGGCTTGAATCATTTGTTTCAGCACTGCCGCACCGGCTCGCCTGTCGAGTACGGCAAGATTGATGAAACACTGGCCCCCGAGGTGCTGGAGCTGGTGGGGGATTGGATTGTGGCGCGCGCGAAGTAGCTCGGCCGGAGCCGGCCGGCTGCACCACGTGGGCCGCGAGCGCGCCGGCGAGGCCCCACGATTGCTGTCTGACCGGGCTGGCGACGGCGTGCTACGATAGAGGTGGTCTGCCAGGCGCCCTGCATTCGTTCCCGCCCTCTCGCTCCGAGCCATTCTCGTGACCGCTGAAGATGCATCTCGCAAGCGCGTCGTCGTCATCGGCGGGGGCATCTCCGGGCTGGCGGCGGCGCATCGCCTGGTGGAGCTGGACGGCAATTGCGAGGTGACGCTGCTGGAAGCCGGCGACTGCTTGGGCGGCGTGCTGCAGACCACGCGCGACGACGGCTATCTGATCGAGCACAGCGCCGACAACTTCATCACCGATCCGCCTTGGGCCGTGCAACTTTGCGAGCGGATCGGCTTTGCGGACGAGCTGATTCCCACGTCGAGCCAGGAGCGCGGGGCGCTGGTGGTACACCGCGGCCGGCTGGAGCGCGTGCCGCCGGGGTTCATGCTCATGGCACCTGCGCGGCTGTGGCCGCTGGTGACCACGCCGCTGTTGTCCGCATGGGGCAAGTTGCGATTGCTGAGCGAGCCGCTGGTTCCGCGCCGCCAGGACGGCGCCGATGAAAGTCTTGGCTCGTTCGCCAGGCGGCGGCTGGGACGCGAAGTATTCGAGCGGATCGTGCAGCCGCTCGTCGGCGGCATTTACACGGCCGACCCTGAAAAGTTGAGCCTGCGCGCCACGTTGCCGCGCTTCTTGGAGATGGAGCAGCAGCACGGCAGCCTGGTGCTGGCGGCGCGCCGTCAGCGCGGACAAGCACCAGGCGACGACGCGAACGCCGCCGGGGGAGCGCGGTATGGCATGTTCGTCGCGCCCCGCAACGGCATGTCGAGCCTGGTGGCAGCGATCGCTGCGCGGTTGCCCACCGGCACCGTGCGGCTGCAACGTCGTGTGCAGAGCGTGTCGCGCGGCGCTGCCGGCGGTTGGCAGGCGCGGGCCACGACCGCCGACGGGCAAAGCGAGGTGCTGGATTGTGCCGGATTGATCATGGCCACGCCGGCGGCCGCGGCGGCCCGTTTGCTGCAACCGATCGACGCGGCGCTGGCCGGTGAGCTGGCGCGCATCGAATACGCCGGCACGGCCATTGTCACGCAGGCCTACCGGCGCGCGCAGATCGCGCATGCACTCGATGGTTTTGGCTTCGTCGTACCGGCGCGCGAAGGGCGGCGCATCCTGGCCGGCAGCTTTGCCAGCGTGAAGTTTCCAGGGCGTGCTCCCGCGGATTGCATGCTGGTGCGCGTGTTCGTGGGCGGCGCGTGCCAAAGCGAGCTATTGCGCCTGTCCGACGAAGAATTGCGACAACTGGCGACGGACGAATTGCGAGTGCTGCTTGGCGCCCAGGGCGAACCGCTGCGCTCGAGCGTGGCACGCTGGCCGCAGGCAATGCCGCAGTATCACGTGGGGCATTGTGAACTCGTGGCGCGCATCGAGCAGGCCGCTGACGCCTGGCCGGGTCTGGCGCTGGCCGGCAACGCCTATCATGGCGTGGGCATTCCGAACTGCGTGCGCAGCGGAGAGCTTGCTGCTGAGCGATTGATTCGCAGCGCGGCCGCGTGCGCCGTTGGCTAACCGCGGCATCGCGTGGCGCGGCGACGTCGCCAGCCGTAGCCTGCTACCAGCACAGTGCCCAAGGCCGCCAGGGCCAGCGATCCCGGCTCGGGCACAAACGCGATGTCCAGACCCAGAATGCCCGTGCCTTCGTCGTAAGTGATCCAGTTGTAGGGCGAGACTGTGGCATGTTCCAGATCAAGGCTCGCGCTGGCCACCAGAAAGTTCATGCCGAAGATGCCGTCTAACGTCAGCGCCACGTCTTCGTTGAGCGGGTCAAAGAGCGTCACATCCGCCACCAACACCGGCGCGCCGACATACCGAATATTGTCGGGATCGTTGGGATCGGAACTGCCTTCGAGGGTCTGCAGCAGCAGCTCGTCGAGGAAGAATCCGGCGACGCTGACGGCCCCGCCGATTCCTTGGATGGGGAGCAGAAACTGACCCGCGATGATCGTGCCGGCGTCCTCGGGGTGCAACGGATCGAATGTCTCGAGTTGCGGATCGCCCAAGGGAGTTTCCGGGCCGTAGCGCACGTTGAGCTTGGCGGCAAAGTCGGTCGAAATGAATGACGCGGCAGCGCCCGTATCGAGCAGGAAACTGCCCGACGCTTGCAAACCGCCGAATCCAACTCGCACCGGCGGCGTATTGTCGACCGGCGGGTTCTCCTCCAATTGCAACAGCGGATTCGGGCCGATGAACGGGTTGTGATTCGTTTGCGGCGGCGACGCCCCGTCGGGAGTTGTTTGCGTGAACCGATCGAAGTCGCCGTAGCTCAGCTGCACGTGATGGCTCGTGGACGGGATGCCTGGATCTGTATCGGCTAGCTCCGAATTGAAGGGCGTGCCCGGATTGTAGATGAAGGTGTGCATCAAGTCGCTCAGATCGTTAAGTGGCTTGGGATCCATCACCACAGTCTTGCCCATCATCACCGGCATGCCCACGATATCCAGCGGCTCAGCGTTGGGATCCTGCGGGACATTGGTGGGCCCAATTTGCATTCGCATGGGTCCGTATGCCTGGTCGTAGACGGTCTCGAAGGTGTTGGGATCGTCGATCTCTAGCGAGGTGCTGGGCGCAATGCGCAGAAGGACCGGTGGCGTGACGTCGAACTCGGTGGTGCCGCCAATGGCCACGTCGCTGAAGGTGACGCCCGGCTGGCGCGGAATCTCGAGCGCGTCGGCCGCGAAGGAGCTGATGATCGTGCCGCTGGAGCCGGTATCGAGGAACGCCAGAATGTTGAACGTCTCGATGCCCAGGAAATCGAAGCTGTAGGGATCGCCGCCGGTGCCCGGTTGCACGAGCACGTTGACCCGGGGCTGATCGAACGCGGCGGCCTGCACGCCTTCGAAATCAATGGCCAGCGCCGCGCGGCTGCTCAGGACACACGCGACGCACAGAGCCATCCGCCAGGCCGGCGCGCGGGACGTTCGTAGGTGGAAACAATCCATAACGTTCACAGACAATCCTCTTCCGCAAGACCCTGTAAATCGGGCTATCAAAACGGCGGGCGCACAGACGACAACGAGCGCAGCGAATGCCTGCCGGATGCACAACGAGTGAGAAGCGAGAGCCGCAAGCAATGCGATTTCGCCGCAAAACCCAGGCACCCAAGGCGCCGGCGGCGAAGAAGGCTCTCAGAAGGTCATTAGCCCGAGCGACAAAATCGGGGACCGCTGTCACGTGGAACGCTGCCCTTACGATACTGTAAGCCGCGTATTGGCGTCAAGGTTTTTTGGTCCGCTCTGCCGAGGATTCTGCGAGCACGCCGTTGAGTTTGGCCCAGGCACCCGCGCGGTGAGCCGCTGGTCGCATTTCCAGCACCCCTTGTGTACGATAGCCGTCTCGACTCGATCGGGGCGGGGCTGCGGTCTCGCGCAATGGCTGACAAGTGCGAATTTTGAAGGGTTTTGGTGCGCATGAACGACCGTCCGCCCAAATGGTATCACGAACTGAACCGCTACCACTGGTTCGTGCTGACGGTGGCCGCACTGGGCTGGCTGTTCGACACCATGGATCAGCAACTGTTCACGCTGGCGCGGGCGCCGGCCATGAACGAGCTGTTGGCCCCCTCGCCTGGCGTGGCTCCCGATCCGAAAGATGTCGATTTCTACGGTCCGCTGGCCACGGCGATTTTTCTGATTGGCTGGGCCTCGGGCGGCTTGGGTTTCGGCGTGCTGGGCGATCGGATCGGCCGGGCCAGGACCATGCTCTGGACGATCTTGATCTACTCGCTGTGCACCGGCTTGAGCGCGCTGTCGGTAGGCTTTTGGGATTTTGCGTTCTACCGCTTTCTCACCGGCCTGGGCGTGGGAGGCGAGTTCGCCGTGGGCGTGGCGCTCGTGGCTGAAGTGATGCCCGACCGGGCCCGCTCCTACGCGCTGGGCCTGTTGCAGGCGCTATCGGCGGTGGGCAACGTAAGCGCCGCGCTCATCAACATGGGCCTGGGCACGGTCGAAAGCTCCGGCGGGCTGGAAGGACTCGAAATCAACGGCCAGCCGGTACACGCCTGGCGGGTGATGTTCGTCGTGGGCACCGTGCCGGCGCTACTGGCAATTTTGATTCGCCGCCGCTTGAAAGAGCCCGAGCGCTGGCAAGCCGCCGTGGCGCACGACAAGGCGAGCCAGCTGGGCTCGTACTCGGAGTTGTTTGGCGATCCGCGCTGGCGGCGCAACGCGATCGTGGGACTGTGCATGGCGTTTGCGGGGGTCGTGGGCCTGTGGGGCATCGGCTTCTTCAGCTTCGACTTGTTCCGCCGCGTGTTCACCGAGCAGTTCACCGCCGCCGGACTCGCGCCGGACGAAGTGAAAAGGAACGTCAGTTTTTGGATCAGCATGACGTCGATCTTGCAGAACGTGGGGGGCTTCTTCGGTATTTGGGCGTACAGTCGCGTGACGCCGCACATTGGCCGCAAGCCGGCCTTTGCCATTGCGTTCGTGCTGGCGATGCTCAGCACGGCCATGGTGTTTGGCTATATGAACGACCGCAGCCAGGTGTTCTGGATGATCCCGATCATGGGCTTCTGCCAGTTGGCGTTGTTCGGGGGCTATGCGATTTATTTTCCCGAGCTGTTTCCGACGCGGCTGCGCAGCACGGGCACGTCGTTCTGCTACAACGTGGGCCGATTTGTGGCGGCGATTGGCCCGTTCACGTTCGGCTATCTCACGAGCAGCGTGTTCGCCGACCGGCCCGAGCCGATGCGTTATGCGGGCGTGGCGATGTGCGGCATCTTCTTGTTGGGGCTGGCGGTGCTGCCGTTTGCGCCGGAGACGAAAGGCAAACCGCTGCCGGAGTGAGGGGGGCTTCGCCGCGCAGCGGGTTTTGTTTGGCGTTGCGGCGCGGATTCCGCGCAGCCAGGCGGCCGAAATTCGCTGGAAACTAGGCCAGTGATTGTGCTAGGTTCGCAAGCACTCGGTTGAGTCGCCGAGCTCGATCACCGCGTGTGATCGAAACACGTGGTCGGGGTATCCGAAGAGCTCGGCCTGCTGCGAGTATCAAGAAGAGCCCGTGGCCGGTGTGCGCCCTTTTCAAAGGCGCCGCCGGTTGCGGGCTTTTTTTGTTGTGGAGGTCTGGTGCCACTGGCGTCTCGCCAGTGCTGCTTCGGGTGCCACGCCGTCTTGCCCGACAGCGTCAGCGCGCGACGAACATTGTCGAAGGAGCAATCATGGCTTGGGGCATACCAACAGCGGCTCCGATCGATGCGTTGAGGGGCAGCGAACAACCGCCCGATGAAGCCTGGCTGTTCGCTCAGGCATTGTTGGGCCGACCGATTCCGAGCCCAAGCGCGGCGAGAGCCGAAGGCCGGGCCAAGCGCGAGCAACTCGCTTGGCTGGCGAGCGTCTCGACCGATCACGAGCGCCAATTGCGCACTCAATTGAGTCGGCGTTCGGCGGCCGTCGAGGAACGCGAGCGGCTGGAGTGGCTGGCCAGCTTTTCGCCGCGGCACGAGCGTGAGCTGCGCCGTATGCAGGCGGCCGAGGCCGAAGTCCGCACGGCCCGGGTGCGATACGAACAGCTCTTTGAAGACCTGTGCGTGCAGGAGGCCGATTGGGATCCATCCAAACATCCGCGACTCGGCGGCCCGCCGAATGCCGGCTGGTTTGCAACGACGGGCACTTCGTCAAGCGCGGGGGATCAGTTCCGCGCCTTGCCTGCCAATGCAGATGTCGGCGCTGTCCATTTTCCGCGGAGGGGGCTGCGGGCGATGGCAGACACCTTGTTGGCCCCACGCCGAGATTCTCAGCATACACCATCGGTGCAGGCGCATCATCATCGACTTGCGACGCGCACTGGTTCCAAACAGGTCATTCAGCAAGCGTCCACGCGTGGAGGTGTTGGTCACCACTGGGCGCCGAAGGCGGTTGTTTTCGACCCTGAAATTCGTCCATTGTTGTCCGATGAAGCGGTTGAGTATGCGATGGGATCTTACTCTGGCCCAACGGATCCCTCGCACAACTATGGAACATTCGGCGGTGTGAGGCATCCCGACTACAACGCGGCCGTCAAGACGGAACTAAAAAAGTACATGAAGCTTCACAAGATTAAGAAGATGACGGTGGAGCAGATGCAGGACTTCATCGACCTCATCAATAGCGGACGAGGTGCCAACGGCACACCTCATCCACAAATCGCCGCATTCAACAACGCAATAAAGAGGATGGTCCCCAAGGACATCAAGGTACCAAAAAAGGTTGAGGACATTCTTGCGGCTGGCCGCAAGTACATGAAGCACCCACGTTTTCGTGTCTTTGTAGCCGCCGCCGTGATTTCGGGTGTACTAAGCGAAGCGATCCTGAAAACAACTCAGCTCGCGGACTTGGCCGGAAAGAGCGGTCACTATAGGCGCGCAATCAAGGCTCTCGAGGACGGCGATCTCGATCGAGCAAAGCGCCTCCTGATTGGCGACGACGATAGCCTGTATATGGAGATTCTTCTGCGGCTTGATGCCAAGGCCGCGTTGGACTTCAAAAAGGCGATCGAAAAAGTGTTTGAATCTGCTCGAAACGCACAATACAAATAGCCGTGCTGAGGTAGTATGAGCACGACGACGTGCATCGTCACGTTGCATTGTTGTCTAAACCCCCTCAAGGTTGCGACCAGGTGTGCGCCCAGCCGATTACGACTGCGACCCCTTCGCTCGAGGAATTCGAGGGCTGGTACAACATTGCGGAAGAGCGCGATGACGGTCTTCCCGTTCTGCGGTCGATCGAACCGGTTCCGGAGTTCGAGCACGCTGAATTCTTCGACTTGTACCTCGACACCGCGAAATGGTTCGGCCAACTTGCGTCTCGCCCGGCCGATGCACCTTTCGATCCACTCGACGGGCCGACATTTTTCGTACGCAGCGACGCCGATGATCGGACCTTGGGGGTCGATGCCGATTTCCGGCTGCTCACGGTAGAGATGTCGCGGCGCATCCAAAATGAATTCTTGGGCCGCTACCCACTGTGGCGGGTCGTGGTCGTTGGAGAGCAGCCTTCCTGCAGCATCGTGATCTATCCCAGTGCGATCCGCTTTGGAAATCGACCCGCTGGTGTCAATCCCGAAATTGCCCTTTCCGAACTCGTGCGGCAGAACCTTGCCCTGCGGGAACTGCGCGAGCGTCCCAAGCGCAAGTACATAGCGCAGTTGCAGCGGCTGTTGCCCGGGGGCGTTCGCGCAATCGGCGACGCGCCGTTTCTGGTTTGCGGCGTGCTCGACAACTATGAAGGGGACTATGATCGACTGACCGTCGCGCTGTTGCTGCGAGGCAGCGATGGCCACACGTTTGTGATGGAAGGGCCCGATCGGGCGGATAACGACTTGTTGTGGACGTGTAGCGCTTTTGGCCTTGATGACCGCGGCGCCATGATCAGCTACATCAGCGTTCCCGAGACCGCGGCGTTCCGTCTTGTGCCATGGTTGCCACCGGCCGACTACCGCGGTCTACTGACGATCCTTGAGCGAGAAACGGGCGCACGACACACTTTTGAACTGAGAGATGAAGACATCATTCGTACGACCGCCGACAAGGCCGGTGAGCAATAGGCTCGATGAACTTTCGACTGGGGTATTTGAGAATTGAGCGAGCCAAGACGAACGGCACCGCTACCCCCCCACGCCGTAGAAGGCAGCCGCCGGCAGGCCGGTGCGCTCGCGAACCAGCTCCACAATCGTGTCCACTTCGGCATTGGATAGCGGCGCCACGAATTCTTCCGTCGGGCGCCGGGCCACGGTATAGACCTGCACCAGCTTCAGCCGCCCGCCGGCCGCGGCAATCTCGTTCAGCCGATCGCAAAAGGCCGATAGCTCCGCCGGCGAAGGCGGCACGCCGTGCACGCGCATGAACAGCGCCTGAATCACCAGCGGCCGCACCCGCGCAGCCGCCGTGATGTTGTCGAGAATCTGGCGAAACGGAATCGGCGTCCGTTCGATCAACTGGTAATACGCGTCGGTGCCGGCTTCGAGCTTGGCCCAAATCTCACCTTGATGGGCGTCGAGAATCTCCAGCCCGCGCACGACGTGAGGGCGGTGGAACATGCTGGCATTCGTGATGAGCACCATCTTCACGTCGGCCAGGCCGAGGCGGTCTTTCACGGCCGCGCAGGCGGCCACCAGCTCGTCGAAATTGCGGTAGGTGGTGGGCTCGCCATCGCCGCTAAAGGCAATGTCGTTCAGCCGCCGCAGGTGCGCGGGCGTGCCGGCAAACTCCGGCAGCTCGTACAGCCCGCCGCCGGCGACCAGCTTGAGCACGTCTTCCAGCTCGGCCAGCAGGGCATCCAGCTCGACGAACGTGGTTTCGCTCTGGCGCGTACGATCGACCTGGCAATAGATGCAGTCAAAGTTGCAGATCTTGTCGGGATTCAGGTTCACGCCCACGGAGATTCCGCCGGAGCGGCGGCTGAGCACCGGATACACGAAGCGCCGCGCGCGAAACGAGCGGTCGTGTCGGGTGTGCAGAGCGTTCGGTGTTTCGTTGCCGGTGGTCATGGGCAAGGATCGGTTGGGGGCGGCGTGTGAAACGTGCCGGTGCTGCGCCGGTCAAGGTATTATAGGCAGCGGGCAGGGCGGAGCGGACGGGTGCGACGCTGGCTCGGCGGGAGCCTGGCCTGGCGACGAGCAAATTGACCTGCACAGGCGGACGAGCCGCCAGTGCCACCCGTATTTCAGCACTGGCGAGACGCCAGTGCCACCCAGTGCGACCCCTGCGGCCTAAGACAGCCGCTTGATATTGCTGAATTCGTCCATGGCGATGGTGGTTTCCTCGCCGTCGTCGCGCAGCAGCACGATCAAATCGGCGAAGACCTTGTCGTCCGTGGCCCGGCGAAAATGCAGGCCCTGACGACGGCGTTCGATGTGCTTGACCGTGCCCACGGTGCGCGTGGTCCAGGTCTTGGACGAGCCCACCTTCACCTCGTGCACAACTTCGATGCGGTCGCCGGGCTTTAGTTCCTCGAACACGCGGCGGGCGGCGGTATCGGTGGACATAGTGGTTCGTGGTCAGTGGTTAGTGGCTAGAAGAATTTAAAAGAACACAGTTGCCCTGGCTCGGCGGGAGCCGTCACGCTCGCGGACATAACGTGCTCACGCTGACGTGAGCATGGCACCCTGCATGCACTGGCAAGATGCCAGTGCCACCCGGCGCACCTCGTATGCACTGGCAAGATGCCAGTGCCACCAGTCCACCCGTTGACCGCTAATCACTTACCTTTGACCACTGGCAACGCTCACACTTCCTTGGCCTTGATCCAGGGCATCAGGCGGCGCAGCTTGCGGCCCACTTCTTCCAGCGGATGCAAGCGCTCGCGGCGGCGCGTGGCCTTGAAGGCCGGCGCGTTCGCCTTGTTCTCCAGGATCCACTCGCGGGCGAACTGGCCCGACTGAATCTCCTGCAGAATGCGCTTCATCTCTTTGCGCGTCTCGTCGGTCACGATGCGCGGGCCGCGCGTGTAGTCGCCGTACTCGGCCGTGTTCGACACGCTGTAGCGCATGTAGTTCAACCCGCCCTGGTAGAACAAATCGACGATCAGCTTCAACTCGTGCATGCACTCGAAGTAGGCCATCTCGGGCTGGTAGCCGGCCTCGACCAGCGTTTCGAACCCGGCCTTGACCAGCGCGCTCACGCCGCCGCACAGCACCACCTGCTCGCCGAACAAGTCGGTCTCGGTCTCTTCGGCAAAGGTGGTCTCGATGACGCCGGCGCGGCAGCCGCCGATGCCTTTGGCGTAAGCCAGCGCCAGGGCGCGCGAGGTCTCGCTGGCGCCGGGACTGAGTGCGATGAGGCAGGGCACGCCGCCGCCTTTTTCGAATTCGCTGCGCACCAGATGACCCGGGCCCTTGGGCGCCACGAGCACGGAGTCGACGCCCTCGGGCGCTTCCACCTGGCCAAAGTGGACGTTGAAGCCGTGCGAACACATCAGGATGTTGCCGGGCTTCAGTTGCGGCTTGATGGCCTGGCGATAGATGTCGCCTTGCACTTCGTCGGGCAGGAGGATGTTGACGAGGTCGCCGCGCTTGGCCGCCTCTTCGGCGCTGACCGGCTCAAAACCGTGGCTCTTGGCCAGGTCGTAGTTGGCGCCTCCGGGCCGCTGGCCCACGATGACGTTGCAGCCGCTGTCGCGCAGGTTTTGGGCGTGAGCGTGCCCCTGCGAGCCGTAGCCGATAATGGCGATCGTCTTGTCCTTCAAGAGCGACAGGTCGGCATCTTTTTCGTAGTACATCTTGGCCATGCGAAGGACTCCTGGAAGCGAGTGCGGTTTGCGGGCGCCGGGCAGAGCGGGCGAAGTTTCGCCCGCGCGGCGGCGAGGTGTTGGTTCTTAGGGCGACTTGCCCGGAGGCGGATTCGTGGCGGCCGGCTCCGCATGCTTCTGGCCGCGGACCATGGCAATGCGTCCGGTGCGCACCAGTTCGACAATTCCGAACGGCCGCATCAAGTCGATAAACGATTCGATTTTTCTTTCCTGTCCGGAAATCTCGACAATCACTTCGTCAGTGGCCACGTCGACAATCCGGCCGCGAAAAATCTCGGCCAGCTCACGGATCTCGCTGCGGCAGCCGCCTTGCGGGGCGCGCACCTTCAGGAGCATCAGGTCGCGCTCCACGAAGTCTTTCGAGCTGACGTCGACGACCCTGACGACTGTGACGACTTTTTCGAGCTGTTTGCGCACCTGCTCCAGCACATTGTCGTCGCCGACGACTACGAACGTCATCCGCGAGAGGTCGGGGTTTTCGGTCTCGCCGACCGCGAGGCTGTCGATGTTGTAGCCGCGCGAAGCGAGCATACCGGAAATGTGCGCGAGCACCCCGGGGACGTTCTGCACCACTGCTGAAAGCACATGCCGCATAGCCGGCGCGGGCCGATTTTCCGGCCCACGCTCCACCCACGATCACGGTGCGCCACGACTGCTCCGCGCACACCGCCAAATGACGCCCCACTGACCAGCGCGACGGCGGAAAAACGCCGGCTTTCCGCCGTATTTCGCCGCAACCGTTGGCTGGCGCCGAATCAATAAACCTTCGATCATAGCCCCGGCCGCAGGGCGCCACAAGGGACGCGGCGGGACGGTTTCCGCGGGCTTGGCATCCCAAGTGCTCGACCTCGGAGACCGGCCGTCGCCGTGCATGGACCGTCCGCGCGGCCGGAAGGTTCGCTCACGCGCGGACGGTCCCGGCGACCGCCGACAAAGTCCGCTTCCGCCGCACCAAAGGTCCCTGTCGTCAGTCTCTCAATCTCCTGCCAGGTAGTGCCGATACTTGTGAAATCCTGACTACTGTCCAGCCTGTCTGAAAGACGTCGCGCACGCGCAAAGAGTGGCACCCCCGATATGCCGCTCGAGTGCCGCGGCCCGCAGGACGGCGCCAAAGCTCCCGAAGGTGATCGCCGTGCAATCGACCTCTCTCTCAGAGGCCGCGGCCGTTTGCGCCGCCGGACCTCATGCGCCCGCGCTGCGGCGGGGCGGAGCCGTTCGTAGCGAACCGGCGGCTGGTACCATCGTGCAGGCCCGGGCAATGGTGGGCGATTTGTTCACGCGCCGGCCGGCGTTGTACTGGACGGACCTGATCATCAGCCTGGCGATCGGCTATGCGGCGGCGGCCATCTTTCTGGCGGCCCGGCCGTTCACGCTGGAGCAACTTACGGCGCTGGTGATCAGCTCGTTCGCGTTGTTTCGCGCCGGCAGCTTCGTGCACGAAATCGCCCACATGAGCGAAGGGCAGATGCTGGGCTTTCGCATCGGCTGGAACATCCTGTGCGGCATCCCGATGCTGATGCCTTCGCACTTTTACGAAAACCACATCGACCACCACAACAGTCACCACTACGGCACGAAGCACGACGGCGAGTACTTGCCGCTGGCTCTGGGACCGGTGCGCAAAATATTTTTGTTCTTCGCGCAGGTGCCGCTGCTGCCGGCCTACGTCGGGCTGCGCTTGTTCTTGAGCCCGCTCACTTTCCTGCATCCCCGCTTGCGCACCTGGGCGCTTGAGCGCACGAGCAGCTACGTGATCAACTTCGAGCATCGTTTGACGATTCGCAAGAACGCGCCCCGGCGGGCCTGGGCTGCCATGGAGATCGCTTGCTCGATCCGCCTCGCGCTGATGTTCGGCGTGGTGCTCGCGGGCCTGTATCCCTGGACGCGCATCGCCGCCATGTACGTGCTGGCCATGTGCGTGCTCGGGCTGAACTATATTCGCAACCTGGTGGCCCATCGCTATGCCAACGACGGCGCAGCGATCTCTCATGCCGAGCAGCTGACCGACTCGATCACGATCACCGGTAACGGGTTCGGGACGGAGCTGTTTTTCCCCCTGTCGCTGCGCTATCACGCGCTGCACCATTTGTTTCCGGCGCTGCCCTATCACAATCTGCGCACGGCGCACCGACGGCTGATGGCCCAGCTGCCGCCCAACTCGCCCTATCACCGGACGGTGTTTCCCAGTTACTACGCCGCGGCGAAGCAGCTGTGGACGAGTGCCCGGGCGCACGGGGCCGGGCAAGTACGAGCGAAGGCGGCGTAGCAACGAACGTTCGGGTGCCGGGAAGGTTCGTTCTGCCTCTCTCCTGGCGGGAGAGGGTGGCTGCCGGGTCGATGCGCAGCGTCGACACACAAGCCGGGTGAGGGGGCAAACCTCCAGAGGGAATTCGATCGCGGCAGCGAATTGCCGTACAATCGCCGTATCTCAAGGTGCAAGCAAGCCACAGCGATTGGTTCGATGACTCACAACTGGCAACCTCAATGAGACGCCGCTGGCGGATACTCTCCTGGTGGGCCCTGACCCTTTGGGTCGTCACGGCAACAGTCTCTCTAGCTGCCAGCGGATGCGATGATGCAGGGAGTGAGAGGCGGCGTGCCGAGAATCCCCCGAGGCCACGTTCGGCCACAACAGCCGATTCTGACTCAAACACTGGTGACTCTCCGCAAGGCCGCGAATCGTCCGAACCGTCGGCGCGCAAAGAACTATCCGTCGAATCTCTGACTCCAGCGGACCTGCCAAGACTGAACGCGCGGCTAGAGGCCGACCCAAATGACGTCGAGGCGCTAATCGGCCGAGGCGTGGTTCACCTTCGACTCGGCAATCTCGATAAGTCTGAAGCTGATTTCGCGTTGGCAACCAAGCTGGCGCCCACGCATGCTGATGCGTGGGCTGGATCTGGATACGTACGACAGCGGCAAAAGCGTCCTGATGAGGCGCTCGCCGCGTACGACAAAGCCATTGAACTTGGATCAAAGAAAGTCGAACTATTTTGCAATCGAGCCATGCTGAGGAGGCAGGCTGGCAAACACGACGAGGCCGTTGCGGATTGGACTGCGGCCATTAGCATGCTGGCGATGGAGCGAGGCCCGATCAACGAGCAGATGAAAGGTGTGTCATATCATCAACGTGCGGTTTGCTTCTTGGCGCTCGGAAAGCTTGACAACGCTCTACAAGACTTTCGACGATTTGCCGAGTTGCAACCCGAGTCGCCGATTCCTCACGCCGAACTTGCACGTGTTTACTTCGCGCAACACAAGTACGACCAGTTTACGGCTAGCCTGTTGGAGGCGATTAGGCTCAATCGGGGCGACGCAGGCAAGAACTATGAACCCACCAGCGACCGTCAAATGTCGGCCGAAGCCATCAAGCATGGGGAGAAACAGGTCAATCAGATGCTTAAGGATCGCCCAGCACTCGCTGAACACGTAGCAGCCGGTGACCAGCTCTGGACTTGGGTTGTCCGAAAGTTCGCCGGTGAGGACACAGGAATCCTTGTGGACTGGAATTCCACTGACCCCAGCCCCTTTGAGAGCGATGCAGGCAAGTCGACCGACAGCGGACATGCTCAGATACGCGTCCGCGACGTGAAGGTCCATGCATTGCCCCAAGGGGCCGATCCATTCGAACATTTGTGGATACGTGTTGTTTTCGAGCTGAATAACGTCGCTGAAGCCGATGCCTTCAATCGCTTCGCCCAACAGGCAGTTGACGGGCAGATAAGCCGCGAAGAGTACATTTGTGCCAAGTGCAGAATTGAAGACTTCGCTCAACATCGCACGCGCGCGTTCTATGTGAGATTTTTCCTGCCATGGCTCCGCTCCAAGAATCTGTCGCCGACATTAGCCGACCAATGGTTCTGCTACCAGCTTCCTGAGAGCGACGATGCTCGCCAAGAGTACTGGCGTACGCTGCCGCACTGGGGATATCATTCCGTCTGGTTTGACCTCCTGCGCGCCGCCGGCGAATTTCAGCGCGGCGAGTATGCCCTGGCGACAACGCATCTCGATCTCGTCGAGCTTCACAAAGACAGTTTGACTGCTGAGCAATTGTCGAGACTCAACTACTGCCGTGGACAACTGTCAAATCGCGAAAACGCCAACGGTCAGCCGGTCCAACCCATGCTTGAGGAAAGCGCGAACTGACCGTTGCCGAGCCCCCTCACCCCGGCCCTCTCCCGCAAGGGGAAAGGGAGAGGAATAGGAGGTGAGGCGCGATGGGCAAAACTCTAACAGCAGTTTCAAAACCAATTTCGGGTGTACCGCTGGCTCGTCCAGCAGTGCAATGATGGCAACCAACACTGGCGGACAAGCCGCCAGTGGCACCCCCGAGTTCACTGTCATTGGGGATTTGAACCGCTACTCGTCGTGTTCGCCCGACGAGGGTTTCAGCGCCGGCACATACATGCCCGCCACGTGCCGGCCGATGCCCGGCGAACGCGTGAATGAGCCGGCCGAGAGATTCGCCAGCGTAACGACCGTGAGCCTGTCGTCCGGATAACGGGCGATGTGCGAGACGAATCCCTGCCAGGCGCCGCCGTGCTGCATCACCCTGTGCCCGGCGACGTCTTCGCAGACCCAGCCAAAACCGTAGTTGCCTTTATTCGGTTGGCCGTTGTGGAGCGGCACGGGCGTCCACATTTGCTCGAGCGTCGTACGCTTGACCAGCTGCTCGGTATCGAGGGCCGCATTCCATCGGGCCATGTCGAGCAAGTTCACGTACAAACTGCCGTCGGCCGTGGTGTTGAGCGTGGGCGCTACCCACGTCTGATTCTTGAGCTCGCCGTCGACCAGGCGATAGCCGGCTGCGCGGTGCGGCACGATGTCCGCCTCGCTGATGATCCGCGTGGCGGTCATGCCCAACGGTCGAAAGATGCGCTCGGCCAGAAACTCGCCGTACGGCTTGCCCGCGACCTTGTGCATCAAGATGCCGAGCGTTGCGTAGCCGAGGTTACTGTAGCGCCAGTCGTCGCCGGGGGCGAAGTCGAGCTTCGATTTGTAGATTGCCTCGAGCAGCTGGTCCTCCGTGTAATCGCGCTGCAGGTTGAAGGAAACGGGATAATCGCCCAGGCCGGAGGTGTGCGAAAGCAAATGCCGCACGGTGATGGGCTGCCACGACTCGGGAGCATCGGTGAGGACTTTGCGCACCGAGTCGTCGAGCGCGAGCCGGCCGTCTTCCACCAGCATCATCACGCCGGTGGCGGTGAACTGCTTGCCCATTGAGCCGGATTGAAAGATCGTCTCCGCCGTGACGGGCACGCTGTGTTCGACATTGGCCAGACCGTAGCCCTGCGCCTTGACGGTCTGGCCGTCCTTGACCACCAAGAGCGCAATGCCGGGAATCTTCAGGGCCTGCCGCTCCTTTTCCACGTAGTCGTCGATTTCGTCGGCGAGTGCGGAGGGCGCGGCGACAAATAGCGCGACCAACATCCACAGCACAGGTAGATTGAGACGGCAGCGAGTGCGCATTTCTGATTTCGATTTAGGACATTGGTTGTAGCGAGCACGTCGTAGGCGCGACGGCGTTCTTTCCAGTCCCCCTCACCCCGGCCCTCTCCCGCAAGGGGAGAGGGAGAAGAACGTGCGCGATCTGCATGGCAGGCATTGCAGTCGACTTTCTCCGTCGTTGGCACGGCACTTTTAGCCCGCGTCGGAGGCCGTGGTGTTCTCTACTTCCGGACCGTCGGAGTCCGAATCGACTTCGGCGCGGCGATCGCCCGAGGCGCGCTTGCGCAGGTAGAGCTTGATGGGCACCTCGGCAAACGGCAAATGGTCGCGCAGCGCCCCCAGCAGGTAACGGCGATACGGCTCGTCGAACGCCTGCGGCTCGTTGCAGAACATAATGACGGTCGGCGGTTCGCTGCTCACTTGCGTGGCGTAGTAAATCTTCGGACGGCGATTGTGGTGCAACGGCGGCGGATTCGCGTCGAGGGCCCGCCGCACCACCTTGTTCACTTCCGCCGTGGCCACGCGTTCGCGGGCCTGCTTGAAGAGCATTTGCGCGTGGTTGAGTAGCGCCTTGACGTTCTTGCCCGTGCGGCCGGTGACGAACGCGATGGGCACGTACCACATCGTGCGAAAGGCGTCGTGCAGATACGTCACCCATTTCTCGGTGGGCATGCCGCCGGCCTGCAAGTCCCACTTGTTGACCACAAAGATGCAAGGCTTGTAGTTCTCGGCAATGTAATCGCAAAGCTGCTTGTCCACCTTGCTGATGCGCTCGGTGGGATCGAAGAACATGAGCACGACGTCGGCCCGGCGAATGCTGCGCTGCGCCCGGTGCGTGCTGTAAAAATCGAGATCGGTGGTGATGCTTTTGCTGCGCTTGAGCCCGGGCGTATCGATGGCGACGAACGTCTTGCCGTCGAGTTCAAAGCGCACGTCGACGCTGTCGCGGGTGGTGCCGGCCACTTCGCTCGTGATCATGCGTTCGGCCTGCGCCAGGGTGTTGACGAACGTGCTCTTGCCCACGTTGCGCCGCCCGACGATGGCTACTTTCATCGTCGGCTCCGCCTCGGGACGTCCCGGCTGGGCGCCGGTGGCGGGCTTGGGCAGCCGCTCGACGATCATGTCCAGCAGCCGCTGGCGCCCGCGATTCTGCAGCGTGCTGACGCACACCAGCTTGCCGCGGCCCAGCTTGTAGAACTCGTCGGCCTGGCTGTCCATCGATTCTTCGTCGGCCTTGTTGGCCACGCAGATCACCGGCACATCGACATAGTGCAACCGGCGGGCCACTTCCTGGTCGAGCGGTGTCAACCGATCCCGAGTGTCAACGACGAACAGCACGACGTCGGCCAGCTCGATCGCCATGGCGATCTGCTCGTCGATCTTGGACGTGAGATTGTCCGGATCGTCGAAGCCGATGCCGCCGGTGTCTACGAGCTCGAAATAAGTGTCGCCCTCGCACATCAAGTACGTGACGCGATCGCGGGTTACACCGGCCGTGTCGTCGACGATTGCCAGCCGCTTGCGCGCGAGCCAATTGAAAATGCTCGACTTGCCGACGTTGGGCCGGCCCACGATGACGACCTGCGGCACGCCCATGGCGATTGTTTGAAGCTGGATGCAACCGGTTCCGCTGACAAGCGGAGCCGGAGAAGGGCTGGTGAATTTAAGCTTCATCATAGGTGGTGGCCGCGAGGGCGGCAAATCGGCCGCGCTGTGGCAATTCTGCCGGGAGCTGGATCCGCCAGGGTTCAGTGTCGTCCGCTGCCGAATGTCGTCCACTTCCAGAACGGTTCATCCTGGCGCGAGGCTTTGCCCTTGCCTGTTTGTCGGTCATACTGAGCCCGCTGACGTGACGATTCCGAGAGGATTCCGCCCGAGCTGGGCGCACTGCAAGGACCGCGCATGAGTAAATCGCATCGAAGCCGGCCGCCGCGCGTGGCGGTCGCCATTCAACGCCTGGAAAGCCTGGAGCTGGCCGGCGTACGGCAACTCGGTCGGCCGCGCAAACGGGCCGAGCCGACAGAACCCGGGGCCGCGCCCGCGAAGCTGGGCGCCCAGCCGGGGGCTGCAAAATCGCCCGCTGCGGCAGCCCCGTCGCCGGCAGCCAGCGCCGGACCCAACGGCGCATCCGCGTTCGCGACACGGCCCCTGCAAGCGGGCATTGCCGGTGCCGGTGACAGTCTGTTCGACGCCGCGCCGCCGGCCAACGACAGCCTGGCCGTCATCCAACAGGAAGTGGCCGCCTGTCGCCTGTGCGACGAGCTGGCCAACAGCCGCACGCAGACCGTCTTCGGTGTCGGCAATCCGCACGCCCGATTGTGCTTTCTGGGCGAGGCCCCGGGAGCCGACGAAGATCGCCAGGGCGAGCCGTTCGTCGGCCGGGCCGGGCAGCTGCTCACCAAGATCATCGAAGCCTGCACGTTCAAACGATCAGACGTCTACATCCTGAACGTGCTCAAGTGCCGCCCGCCAAGCAACCGCACGCCGCTGCCGCACGAAGTGGCCAATTGTCGCGGATTTCTCGACCGGCAACTGGCGCTCATCAAGCCGGAGTTTCTCTGCTGCCTGGGAGCGGTTGCGGCGCAAACGTTGTTGCAGACGGACACGCCGATTGGCCGCATGCGCGGCAAGATGCTCGACTACCGCGGCATCCGCGTGGTGTGCACATATCATCCCGCGTATCTGTTGCGCAATCCGGCGGCCAAGAAAGACTGCTGGGACGACATGAAGCTGCTGCTGGGTGCCATGGGTGTAACGTTGCCGTAACGAGCGGCAGCCACCACCTGTGCAGCCCCCGGCTACGAAGAGTCCCCTGGCAGAGCCAGGGGCTGCACGTTGCGCGGCTTGAGCGCACTTTACGCGCTGGCCGCGGTGCTTTGATCGTCGGCATTGTTGGGCATCAGCTTCGCCAGCACCTCGCGGAGTTGCCGCAGCTTGATCGGCATCGACATGACGACGCGTTGCGGGGTGAGCTTGGCCCGCTTCTTCCAATCCTGTTGATGCTCGCCCAACAAGAGCACGGCCGGAATGCGTCCGGTCTGCTTGTTCTCGCCAAAGCGATTGAAGGCTTCGAGCGCGGGCTCGCCCAATTCGCCGGTGGAAAAGATCACGCAGTCGGCCGCGCGATGACCGTCGGCAAAACGGCTGAGCGCGCGCTCCGGATCCTGCGTCACCAGCACGCGATAGCCGTTCGACTTCAGCCGCTCGCGCAACACGTCTTGCAGTTGCACGTTCGATTCGACGAACATCAGCGTGTGCTTGGGGGGCGCCGGTGGCGGCGGCGCAACCTCGGGCGGCGCCTCTTCCGGTTCAGGCGGCGCGACGTACGGCTCGTTGAGCTTTTCCATCGCGGCCTTCAGGTCGGCCAGCATTTCGCCGGGCGACTGATAGCGCTCGTCGACGTTCAGTTCCATGGCCCGATTGACGATCGCCGTGATGAACTTGGGCAGCTCGGGATCGACCTTCTGAACCGATTCGACTTCCTGAAAGCGCGTCTTGCTGAGCCGCTGAATGCGATCCTTGGTTTCGTACAAGGGTGGCTTGCCGGTCAGCATGTGGTAGTAAATGCAGCCGAGAAAATAGATGTCGCTGCGGGAGTCGTCCTTGCGCACGCCTGTGGCCCGCTCCAGACCGGCGTAGTCGATGGTGCGCGGGTTGGGCGAGTTGGTTTCGTCGTCGGCGGCGTGTCCTTCGGCGGCCGCCAGGCCGAAGTCCACCAGCATCGCCTGGCCTCGGCTGGAAACCAGGATGTTCGACATCTTCAGGTCGCGATGGCAGATGCCGCGCTCGAAGGCGTATTGCAGTCCGGCGGCGACGTCGGCAATGAGGCGCGTGGCCTGGGTGTGCTCGAACTTTTTGCGAATCTTGATGAACTCGCGCAGATTGCGGCCTTCGACGAAGGTCATCACCAGAAAGTGCAAATCGCCGCGCGAGTACACTTCTTTGATGGGCACGATGTTGGGATGCTTGAGCGTGGCGCCCATCTGGCCTTCGCGCTGGAAGCGATCGGCTTGTTCGGGCACCTCGGCAAAGCGACGGCGCAGCACTTTGACGGCGACGATTTCGCCGGTGTTCTTGTGGCTGGCGCGATATACCCGCGCGAAAGTGCCCGTGCCTACCAGGTACAGCACCTTGTAGTCGCCGTAGAAGAACCCGTTGCGATCGCCCTGCAGCAGTTTTTCGGTCTGAAAGTTGGTCAGCAGCTCGCGGCGGAGCAAGAGCTGTTGAAACTCCTCGCCCGAGAGCTGGCGGCTGCCGATCTGCCCCCACACTTCCTGCAGTTGGCGCTCGTCGATCAGGTTCAGGTCGAAAGCGCGCTGAGCGATTTGTTCAGCCGACAGCTCGACCATGGCATGCCATTCTCCATCGCGTGTGCCCCCGGAAACCCGAGGCCTTCCCGGTGGCCGGTTATCCGGGGTTTGCACCCCAGAAAGAATAGCCTGATTCGGCTGCCCTGGTTTCGCGAAAAATGACCGCTTGCCACTTGGCGGCCGACGCGAGAATTGACTGCCGGGGGGAAGGTGTAAGGGATTCGTCCCGTAAGTCTTATGGTATTCCACCGGCGGCAGACCCGCAACGCACCGGTTGTGGGCAGCAGGGGTGCCAGCGGTGCCCCGCGTCAGGCACCTTCAACCTTACGGCGAAATTCGTCACGTTCGCGGCGCGTGGCTTCCAAGTCGAACATGAGGTACTTCATGTCGAGCCGCAGCTGGGTGAGGGCATCTTGCACGAGTCCCAAAATACGGCGACGGCGCTTGGTGCTCTCCAGAACGCCGGCCAAGAGCGGCTCGATGCGCTGACGCTCGGCAGCGGGCAATTCCCCGATGGCGACCGCCAATTTCTGAATGTCCGCGGGCAGTAGATCGAGCTGCGTGGAGCTGGTGTTCGAAATGGAAGTCATAGGCGGCCAATCTCCAAAAGGGGTTGCGACGCATCGTTTACGAAGCACGCCGCGTGCCGGCCTGGTTGCCTGAGCACAACGCATTGTCCTAAGACCTTTGATTGTAACCATTTCCGCCTCGCGGCGGGAAAAAGCGATTCGTCGACGTGTGCCGCCAAAACGCAACACTTGCTCTGGCCAGCGTTCACAAATGCTGATACAAGCACGACTTACATAAATTGCCTCGCGGCCAGCGCAACGTTGCGTTATGTACGCACCGGTGCCCCGCGCGCCGCTTGAAACTCGCACCCGCAGCCCCGCCCCGCGCCTTACACGGCATGCGCTCGCCAACCGCCAACACGCGCCCATTTGCCCGCCGGTGGAGCCACTGCGCCGGAATTGCCAGGTTCTTTTGCGCGGAGCGCTCGGGGGGGAACTTTCGCCGCAAGATATGTCTGGCGACGGTGGCCGCCTGCCTGTGGATGGTCGGGCAGCAAGCACTCGCCCAAGGCCTTGTCCGCGACAACTTCGAAGGGCCCGATCCTGCGCTGCGCATTGCCGGCAGCGACGCCCATTATCGCCTGGAAAAGCACGAGCGGGTGAGCGCGGGCGCGCATGCCGGCCAGTGGTGCGAACACCTGGCGGTGCGAGGCAACAACGGCACCTACGTTTACGTGTCGCACGACCTGCCGCCGGCGCGCGTGATCGGCGAATTGGCGCCCACGGTTTGGGTCAAGGCGGATCGCCCCGGCGTGCAGTTGCTGGTGCGCGTCGTGCTGCCGCGCAGCACCGACGCGCAAACGGGTGAGCCGTTATCCACGCTCATTCGCGGCACCGCCTACGAGCAGGTGGGCACCTGGCAGCAACTGCACCTCGAAAACTTTGCGCAGACACTCGAACGCCATGTGCGCGTGCTGCGCGCACAGCATCACCGCGACGTCGATGCTCGTGAAGCCTACGTCGATCGGCTGTTGCTCAACGTGTATGGCGGTCCGGGCCTGACGAACGTGCTGGTCGACGATTTGGAGGTGGCAGGGGTCATCGCGCCCCAGACGGGGATTGCCACGGTCTCGGCCAATATTCCGCAAGATGGCCCGACACCGGCGCCGCAAGGCCTGCCGCAGGTTTGGGCAGGCGGCGCGGCCGTACCCAATGTCGAACGCAGCGGCTCGGTGCTGCTCGTCGGCGGCAAGCCGTTTTTTGCGCGCGCCGTCGAGTATCAAGGCGAAGCGCCGGTACATCTCAAATCGCTGGGCTTCAATGCCGCCTGGCTGTCGCGACCGCCGAGCGCGGCGCTGTTGCGCGATGCGGCCGCGGCCGGACTGTGGATCATTGCACCGCCGCCGCCGGCAGAGACCCTCGAAACGCGCGCGGCCAACGCCGGCGCAGCCATCGGTGGGCAGTACGACGCGGTGCTGGCCTGGGACCTGGGCCGTGGCCTGGGCGCCGATCGGCTCGATGCCACCCGCCGTTGGGCAAAGCTGTTGCAAACTGCCGATCCGCGCGGCCGTCCGATGATCGCCGAGGCCGAAACGAAGCTGACCGCTTACACCCGTCCGCCGATCAACGTGCTTGTCGCGCGGCGCGACGTGCTGGGCACCGGACTGCAGTTCGGACAGTACACGGCCTGGCTGCGCCAGCGATCGCAACTGGCGCTGCCCGGCACCATCCTGTGGGCAACCATCCAAACGCAACCGGCGCCGCGCCTGGTCGAGCAAATGTCGCTGCTCTCCGGCGGCCGCGCGCCGCAGGTCATGTTTCAAGAGTCGCAGCTCCGCACGCTGGCCTTCGCAGCGCTGGCCGGAGGAGCGCGGGGCCTCTGTTTCCGCTCGGCCTCGCGGCTCGACACCAACGACCCTGCGACGCGTCGCCGGGCGGCGATTCTCGAGCTGCTGAACATGGAGCTCGAACTGATCGAGCGTTTTCCGGCGACGGGCAGCTTCACCACGACGGCCGACTCCAGCGATCCGCACGCCGCGGGCGCCGTGGTGGAGACCGATCGCAGCCGGCTGTTGTTGCCGATGTATATGCCGGCGAACAGTCAGCTGGTGATGGGCGCCACCTCGGGCGCGGCGGTGAACTTTACCGTGCCCGGCGTGCCGGAAGAGGACAACGCGTTCGAGCTTTCGCCGGTGAGCTTCCGACCGCTGGACTCCAAGCGCGTGGCCGGCGGCACGCGGGTGATGCTCGGGGAACTGGAGCGCGATTCGCTGGTCGTCTTCACGCAGGACTACCAACTGAGGCGCGGCCTCGAGACGCGGTTGAATCAGAATCGTCGCCGCGCAGCCGAGCTGGTGCGCATGCTGGCCACTGAAGACCAGATTGCCGCCGAGGTCGTCACGCAACGCCTGGCGTCGGTGGGCCGCGAGCTGCCGGTCACGCGCCCGCTGCGCATCGCCGCGCAAACCGATGTGCGCGAGTTTACCAGGCTGCTGGCGGCGAACGACCTGCCGGGAGCGTACTACCGGGCCCGGCACGCGCTGGCCGCCACGCGGCTGATCCAACGGGCCCACTTCGACGACGCGGTAGGCAAAGATCCCTGGCCGTGGGGCGATCCGTGGATCGCCAATTTCGCCACCCTGGATGAACACATTCGCCTGACCAGTGAATTGGCGTCGGCACAGCGCGGACCAAACTTGCTGGCCGAGGGCGGTTGCGAAAACTTGCAGCGCATGATCGGGGGCGGCTGGAAGCACTTTCGCCACGAACAACCAAACATTACTTCCGTGGTCGATCTCTCGCCGCAAACGGCCCATTCCGGCCAGGCCGGGCTGCGCTTGCAGGCCGTGGCCGTGGACCCGAAGAACGTGCCCTCCGCGCTGGAGGCATCGCCCATGTGGGTCACCACCTCGAACGTCAACGTAGAGCGCGGCCAGCTGCTGGAGATTCAGGCCTGGGTGCGCGTGGCCCGGCCGATCGTGGCCAGCGTGGACGGGCTGATCGTGGTCGACACGATCGGCGGCGAAGCGTTGGCCCAGCGCCTGGTGCAGGCCGGTGAGTGGCAGCCCGTCACGTTGTATCGGGCCGTGGGGCAGAGCGGGCCGATGGCCGTCACGTTTGCGCTTTCCGGTCTTGGCGAGGCGTGGATCGACGATGTTTCGATCCGAGTGGTCGCGCGCGGAACCCCGGTGCCGCCGCTGCAGGCGCAAGTTCCGCGGCGGTAGCGAATCGATGCAGCGTGTTGCGGTCCACAACGGCATGCAGTAGGCCACCCGCCGCTGGATTCGTGATTCCACTGGCAAGATGCCAGTGGCACCAGCAAGTTGCGAAGCTGAGTTCTTGGGAACTCAGTTTTGGCGGCACGCGCTAGTTCTTCAGCGTCTGCCACAGACTGCCGTAGTCGTCCGTCCACACCAGCGGCGCGGGATCCTGATCTGTCCACGGCACGATCGAATCGCGCACGACTGGCAGATCGAGAAACGGGCGATTGTTCGTGAGAATCAACCAGCTCGCCGAGTCGAGGCCGCGGTCGGCGTCGTCGTCGGAGTGAATGCGCACGCACTCGCAGCCCAGCACCTGGGCCATGCCGCGGCCCACGCCGTCGAGATTCAAGAACCGATTCGAGATGTGCAGGCACAACAACCCGTCGGGCTTGAGATGCGCGCGGTACAGCTCTGCGCATTCGCGCGTGACCAGGTGCATGGGAATAGAATCGCTGGTGAAGGCGTCGATGGCCAACACGTCGAAGCGCTGCGGCCGGCCTTCGGTCAGCTCGCGCTCGAGATTGATTCGCGCGTCGCCCAGAACGATGTCCACTTTCGCCGCCGAGTCTTTGCGATAGGTAAAGTATTCATCGGCGATGCGGACCACCGCCGGATTGATATCGTAGAAGCGGAAATAGTCGCCCGGCTTGCCGTAGGCCGCCAAGGTGCCGCATCCCAGCCCAATGACGCCGACGCGCAGCGTGCCTCCCGGGGCAGCGGCCGGCTGCTTCCCATCGCCCGGTGTAGTACCAGCAGCGGCGTTATCTTGCGCGCTCGGCGCGAGTTTCGGCTCGTCTGGCGCGGCCGTTTCGCTGCCCGCTGCGGCGCTCTGTGCCGCGGTGGCTGGAGCCGATCGGCGCGGATGATGGGCGATGGCCAGACCGATGCCGCTGGGGTAGCCATAGTACGTCGTCGGCATGCGGCTGTAGGGCGGTTCGACATATTGAAAACCGTGCCGGATGCGGCCGTGCACCAGCTCCATCAGCGGGCCTTTCTCATCGGTCACGTTGTCCGCGCGGTTGACGCGCAACACGCCGTAGAAATTTCGCGTCGTCTCCAGATTGGTCTCCGAGAGATCGGCGGTGGAGACGCCGCTGGTGACCACGCCGATGATGGCCAGGCCCACGGCCAACGTCACGCCCGCGCCGGCAATCCACACGGGCATGGGGGTGGCGGCCGTTTTGGCCGAGCCGCGATACGTCGCCAGGAAGGCCAGCAACACGGTCAAAAACATCGCCAGTTGAAATTCGTAGTAGTCGGGCAGCACCAGCGGCGCCACGATGGCCACCAGCACACCGCCCAGAGCTCCGCCGGCGGCCACCATCAGATAAAAGAGCGTGGCATACTGGGGCGCCGGCTTGGCGCGCACCAGTTCTCCATGGCAAACCATGCAGCACACCCACAACGCGAAAGAGAACAACCCCACCTGTTTCCACAACTCCAGCCGCGTGCCCTCGAAAATGGCGTACGAGGCGCCCATGATCGCGCCCATCAGCAAGACCAGGAACACTTCCCGCTGATACCAACGCTCGTGATCGAAGCAAATGATGAACGTGGTGAGGTACAAGGCCAGCGGCAGCACCCACAAAAACGGAACGGTGGTCACCTCCATGCACAGCTGGTTGGTCGTGGCCAAGAGCAGCGTCGAGCCGCAGGCGGCCAGTGCCAGCCACAACAACACCTGCGACCACGTGGGCGGTTGCTGAGCTTCCGCTGCGGGCGTCGCGGGCGTGCCGTGCTCGAACTCGCCGCCGGCCACGGCGTACGCTCCTTTCACCAGTCCCCGAACACACCAGGCAGAAAGTGCCGCAAACAGCACATAGCCGCACGACCAACCGATGATCTGCGTGTGCAGGCGGAACTGCGGCTCGAACACGAACGGATAGGTAATCAAAGCCAACAGCGAACCAAAGTTCGACAGCGCGTAGAGCCGATAGGGGGCCAAACCCGTTTCGCGGCGAAAACTCTCTTGCAGCAATGGGCCCGTGGAAGCGAGCAGAAAATACGGCAGGCCGATCGTCGCCGAGAGCAACCCGGCAATGCGCGCCACCGGCACGTCCTCAATGGCTCGCTTCCACACGTCGGCGTCGGGCTCGATGGGCAGGAAGGCCAGCGAGACGGCCAACAGCCCCCAATGCACGATGCGTCCGGCGTGGGGTGGCACCCGGCTGGCCAGCAAATGCGCGTAGGCATACCCGGCCAGCAGGAATACCTGAAAAAAGAGCATGCAGGCGGTCCACACGGCCGGACCGCCGCCGAACCACGGCAAGATGAACTTGCCGATCAACGGTTGCACTTGAAACAGAAGAAACGCGCTCGTGAAGATCGTGAGTGCGTAACGCGCCATCTCGCCCCCTGGAAATTTGCCCGCCCCGGCGGCGCCGCCGCCGCTGGTGTATGGTCTAGCGTACCAACGCGTCGCGCGGCTGGCGAGATGGGAAGGCGATCATGGCTCGCAGTCCTGGCAGCGACCATTGCCGGGCAGCCGCCAACGGTTAGCATCTAATCTCACACGCTCAGGACCTTTGACCGGCGGAGTCATCTCGTGCCGCGAACCAGCGACCAACTTCGACGCGACGCGCTGGCCATCTGGATGGCCGGTTTGGATGCCGTGCGGTCCGATCGCCTGGTGCGCGAGCATGTTCGCTTATCGCACGGTCGGTTGCTTTGCGGTCCCGAATCGATCGACCTGGCCGGCGTGGGCCGCATCCTGGTGGTCGGCGCCGGCAAGGCGGGCGCGGGCATGGCCGCGGGGCTGGAGACCGCGCTTGGTCCGGGCATCCTGGCCGACAAGCACGTGTCAGGCTGGATCCACGTGCCGGACAACTGCGTGCGGAAACTGTCGCACGTGCACCTGCATGCGGCGCGGCCGGCAGGCGTCAATGAGCCCACGCAAGCCGGCGTGGATGGCGCGCGCCAGATGCTGCGCCTCGCGGCCGCGCTCTCGCCTGAGGATCTGTGCATTGCCTTGATCTCCGGCGGCGGTTCGGCACTGCTGCCCGATCCGATTTCGGGCGTTTCGCTCGCCGACAAATTAGCGGTCACGCGGTTTCTCAGCGCCGCCGGCGCGCCCATCGAGCATTTGAACGCCGTGCGCAAGGCGCTCAGCCAGATCAAGGGCGGCGGGCTCGCCCGAGCATGCGGGGCAGGACGCCTCGTGACCCTCGTGATTTCCGACGTGCTGGGCGACCCGCTGGAAGTGATCGCCTCGGGACCGACGGTGGCGGAACGGGCCTCGCCCGAACAGGCGATCGCGCTGCTCGAGCAATATGGCGCCCGCGAAGCCGGCATCTCGCCCGGCGTGTTCGAGGCTTTGGCGCGACGCGAGGCCCAGGCCGACGGCCCGATCCGTTGCCAGGTAACCAACCTGGTGATTGGCAACAACGCCACCGCCGTGGCGGGCGCGACGGCCCAGGCGCAGCGCTTGGGCTACACGGCAAGCAGTGAGTCTGCGCGCGGTTCGGAAGGTCCGGCAGAAGAGGTGGGCGCGCGACTGGCTGCGCAAGCGCAGGCGATGCGCGCTGGGCCGGGAGCGGATGCCTTGATCAGCGGCGGAGAGCCGACGGTGCGGCTGGTCGAGGAATCACTGCGCGGAAAGGGAGGCCGCAATCAGCAGCTGGTGCTGGCCGCGGCCGTACACGCTGGGCCGAAGGGCGCGGAAGGCACGCTCATTCTTTCCGGCGGCACCGACGGCGAGGACGGACCGACCGACGCAGCAGGCGCCTGGACCGACAGCGAGCGGCAGCGCGCCGCGCAGCAATTGCACCTCGACGGGAGCGAATACCTCGCGCGCAACGACGCTTATCACTACTTCGAGCCGCTCGAGGCACTGATCAAGACAGGGCCCACGGACACCAACGTGTGCGACGTGCGCGTGGTGCTGGTGGATCGGGTGGCGACGGAAGCGCCATCATCGTGATGCGATGCTGCGTGCGAGATCGCCTCTTGTGCCTGCGGCACCCAGAGGCCGGGTACGGCGTCTGGGCCACCCGGAACTCTCGGAACTCTGTCGAGTTCAGCTACGAAGCACGCGCTCGGTGCTAGTCCCACCACCAGCGATCGGCCGGCAGATCTTTCAGGTCGATCGACTCGCGAACCGCCGTCACGTTGCCGTCCTCGTCGGGCAGCAAGTTCGAGGTGCGCAGCGAGTCGGCCGGACGGATGGTCACGCCGCCGCCGACCGGAGTCATCAACTGATTGCCCTTGAACACGGCGGTGCACACGCTCTCCACGTGCAGCGGCGTGTTGTAGGTCTCCACGGGCACGGCCTTCTCGTCGAGCAATGTGCCGCCCCGCCAATCGGCCTGGGCGTAGAAATCCTGCTGATTGATGAAGGCTGAGGCAATGGCCAGATCGATCACGTTGCGCATTTCGGCGAAGACCGGCAACCGGGCGGCGATCTCGGCATATTTGGTCGTGAAGGCCGTGCAGAACAGTTCGCTAGCCTTGTTGCGTTTGCCGCTGGTGCCGCGGCTGCCGTCTTTGGCCACCACCTGGTTCTCGGTGACCAGTTTTACGCGATCGCCCGTCAGTTCCAGCCCCAGGCTGTCGGCCGCCACGCGGACGCAATTTTCATCCGGCACGAAAAACCAGCGCTCCAAAGCGTTGGTCTTCGAGCTGGGCCGGGCCCGATCGACGTAGCTGGCCATCTTCACCGGCGGGGCTTCCATCCCGATCCCGATCAGCTTCATGCGATAGTCGCACTCCAATAGCACTTGCGCGAAGTGCGTGTTGGCCGGAATGCCGCCGATGCGCACGTTCTGCATGCCGAGGCTGGTGCGCATGCCGTTGACGATCATCTCGGTGTCGGCGGGCGAAATCTCCCGGCCAATGCTCTGCCAGAACTGCTGCAGCCGCGCCAGGCCTTCGGTTGTGGGATCGATCGAGCAAAGAATGGGCTTGATCTTCTGCTGTCCGGCCGGATACGCCCGCAAAGCCACGGCCAGGTCCTGCAGCTGCAGCGCGGGCCGGCCGGAGTCGATGCCCACGATGCGGCCCGAGGCGTCGGCCACCCAGCCTTCAGCTGGCCCGGCCAGCACGATGTCGTGCGTATCGGGATAGAAGAACACGTAGTGCACGCGCGTCAGACCGGCGAGATATCCCATCTCTTCGGTGATCGGCTGACCGGCGGCCAGTCGCTCGCGCAGCGCCGCATCCAAACGGTTGAGCGATACCTTGCGCAAGTCGCTCGACTTGAGCACGTCGGGATTGAGCTTGGCGCGGGCTTCGGCGATCCGCTTTTTCACCAACGCGCCGCCCGGGTCGGGAAAGTGCTGCAAGTGGAGCACGCCCTGGGCATCGATCAAGACGCCGTTGGCACCCGAGACGTTGCCGTTGCCGGTGGTTTGAGCCTGTGCTCTCGGGCTGGTAGTAAGCGCGACGACGATCAGCAGCACGAGACACGGCGCATGACTTAGAAGGCGACGAAGCATGGCCCAGACTCTCCCAACCAGATGTGTTCCGGAGACGCTTCCACCCCTAGGATTCTTTGGCAGAAGCAGGGGTGGAAGCGCTAATTGAGACAAGCAAATTTGCCGGCAGCGGGTCGCCGACGGCATCTCTGATAATAATTCGCCAGATTCGCTAAAGCAACCAAATCCGCGCGCAGAGGACCACCATCGGGCCCGTAGAAAGGCCGAAAAACGCGGCTGAATCGTCCCCAAAACGGGGCTTAGCGGCGTGCCAACGCGCGGGCCGCGCCGTTGGCCCGGGGACTCTTGGCCGGCGTGGGCGGAGTGACCAGGAGCCGCACGTTGCCGGCCCCCAAGAGGCTGTCCACGCGGGATCGCATTTCCGCATTCAGGTCCACGCGCATGGCGTCGCTCTTCAAATGGGCCGTCGTCCCGTCGGCCAGCGCGAGCACCAGCTGCAACTCGCAATTGCCGGGATAGCCCCGCAGGATTTCGTACAGGGCTTCGGCGCCGCGTTCGCCGTGCTGCTGCTCGCTCAAGCGAATGACGATGCCGCGCGTGAACCGCGCGCCCAAATCGGCCAGCGGAATCAACTCGTTGACGATAACGTTGGCCTCTTCCGAGCCGGGCCGGCGATCGACTGCGCCGCGCACGATCAACACGGCGTCCGGCTCTACGAGATGCGCAGAATTCGCATAGTCATCGGGCCAGAGAATGCAGCGCACCGCGCCTTGCATGTCCTCCAAGTCGAACATGGCATACTTTGTGTGGGGGCTGCCGGCACGGGGCTGTTTGGTTTGCGAATACTTGATAGCCGACAGCATGCCCCCCAGCACCACTTCGCTACGATGGGGCAACCCGCCCAACTCCGTGCAGCCGTGCGAGCAGTACGCGTTGAGCATGCGCTCGTGCTCGGCCAGCGGATGGCTGGAGAGATAAAACCCGAGTACTTCCTTTTCGTAGGCCAACCGCTCGCGGTCGATCCACTCGGGCACGTCGGGCAAGGCCGCGCTACTGGCGCCGGCGTCGTCGGGTTCGTCCAGCGCGTCGAACAACCCCTTCTGGCCGCTGCGTCGATCGGCGAGCAGGGCAGCGCCCGATTGCAGGGCACGATCCACGGCGGCCATGAGCTGCGCGCGCCGCGCGCCGGTGGAATCGAACGCGCCGGCTTTGATCAGCGTTTCGATCGTAGCCCGGCTGACCTGCGTGGGATCGACCCGTTCACAAAAATCATACAGGTCGCGGAATGGTCCGTCGGCGCGCCGCGCCGCCTGGATCGCTTCGACCGCGGAGCGTCCGCAGCCTTTGATGGCGCACAGGCCGATGACGATCTTCCCGTCGACGACGGCGAAATCGGCCTGCGAGCGGTTGACGTCGGGCGAGAGCACCTCGATATTCATGCGCCGCGAGTCTTCCAGATGCTCGACGAGCGCATCTTTCTTCTTGAAGTTCCGCGCGTCGATGTCGCCCGACAATAGCGCCGCCATGAACTCCACTGGATAGTGGGCCTTGAGATAGGCCGTCATGTAGGCGATCAGGGCGTAGGCCGTGGAGTGGCTCTTGTTGAAACCGTAGCCGGCGAACTTTTCGATCATCTCGAACAGCTCGACCGCTTTGCTTTCGCTCAAGCCCTGTGCGACCGCTCCGCCGACGAACGCCTCGCGATACTTGGCGATCAAGGACAGTTTCTTTTTGCTGATCGCCTTGATGCAGGTATAGGCTTCGGGCAGGGGAATGCCCCCCAGCCGATTCAAGATCCGCATCACCTGCTCTTGATAGACCATCACGCCGTGTGTTTCTTCCAGCACGCCTTTCATGACCGGGTGCGAATACACAGCCGGCTTGCGACCGTGCTTCACCTGCACGTAGTCGTCGACCATGCCGCCCTCGAGCGGGCCGGGCCGGTACAGCGCGTTGGTGGCGATGATGTCGCGAAAGTGGTCGGGCTTCATGCGCTGCAGCAGATCGCGAATGCCGCCGCTTTCGAGCTGAAAGATGCCTTTGGTCTCGCCGCGGCACAGCAGGCTGAACGTCTCGCGGTCGTCGAGCGGAAACGCATACGGGTCGACGCGGCGGCCGGTGGTCTGCTCGATCAGGTCGACCGCCTTGGCCAGCACCGTCAAGTTGCGCAGGCCCAGCAAGTCCATCTTCAACAGGCCGGCGGCCTCGACGTCGCCCATGGCCCATTGGGTGATGATTTCCTCTTTGCCCTGCACGCGGCCCAGGGGCACGTACTCGTCGAGCGGACGATCGGCAATCACCACGGCGGCGGCGTGCGTGCCCACGTTGCGCGCCAGACCCTCGATCTTCATGGCCAGGTCGAGTAGCTCGTGCGCTTCGGCATCGGCGTTGTAAGCGTGCTTCAAGTCGGCGCTTTGCTCGAGCGCCTTGGGCAGGGTGATGTGCAGCTCTTCGGGCACCATGGCCACCAGCGTATCGACGCGCGGAATGGGCCAGCCCAGCGCCCGACCGACGTCGCGAATGGCGGCCCGCGCGGCCAGCGTACCGAAGGTGCCGATCTGGGCGACGTTGGCCTCGCCGTACTTCTCCTTGACGTAGGCGATCACCTCGCCGCGGCGATCTTTGCAAAAGTCGATGTCGATATCGGGCGCTTCCTTGCGGCTCTCATCGAGAAAACGCTCGAACAACAGGTCGTAGCGCAGCGGGCAGACGTGGCTCAGGTACAGCGCATACGCCACGAGCGAGCCGACGCCGCTGCCACGGGCCGTGGCCGGAATGCCACACTCGCGCGCATGGCGCACAAAGTCCCACACGATCAGGAAGTAGTTCGGAAAGCCGAGCTTGTCGATCACCGACAGCTCGAAGTCGAGCCGCTCCATCACGGCCGGCGCCAGCGTGCCGGTGGTGCAGCGCTCGGCGTCGGTTGCATAGCGCTCCTGCAGGCCGCGGATGCACAGCTCGCGCAAGTAATCCTGGGCGGTGGTTTCCGGCGGCAGCCGATAGGTGGGAAAATGCCGCTGGCCCAAATCCAGCTGGATGTCGACCGAGTCGGCAATGGTCTGGCTTTGCCGCAGCGCCTCTTCGTGCTCGGGCAGGGCGGCGTACATTTCCTCGGCGCTGCGCAGAAAGAACTGGTCGCCTTCCATGCGCATGCGATCGCGATCGGTGCGGAACTTGCCCGTGTTGATGCACAACAACACGTCCTGAGCGACCGCGTCCTCGCGGTTCACGTAGTGCGCGTCGCTGGTGGCCACCAGCGGCAGGCCCATGCGGCGAGCCACCTCAACCGCGCCCCGCATCGCAATCTGCTGAATTTCCAAGCCGTTGTTCTGAATTTCGATGAAGTACCGCTCGCCGAAGACGCGATGAAACCAGGCCGCGGTTTCCATCGCCGCGGTCAAGTCGGGTTCGTCGGCCTGCCCCTTCAAGATCGCGCGACTGAATTCGCCCGACACGCAACCGCTGAGGCAGATAATTCCCTCGCTGTGGGCGGCGAGCAGTTCCTTGTCGATGCGCGGCTTGAAGTAAAACCCCTCCAGAAACGCCTTACTGGCCAGCTTGAGCAGATTCTGGAAGCCGGTTTTATTCTGGGCCAACAATGTGAGGTGGTAGCTGGCCTCTTTCATGCCGCTGGCGTCGCGCTGAAAGCGGCTGGCCGGCGCGATGTACGCCTCGTACCCCACGATCGGGTTGATGCCGGCTTCGCGGGCCGTGCGATAGAACTCGAGCGCGCCGTGCAGATTGCCGTGATCGGTCAAGGCGAGGGCGTTCATGCCCTGCGATTTGGCTCGCTCCACCAAGGCATCGATGCGGCTGGCGCCGTCGAGCAGGCTGAAGTGGCTGTGGCAGTGCAAGTGAACAAACGGCGGCGCGCTCATCGCAGATCCCTATGCTCAAGAAGTCCCTCGCCAGAGCAAACCCAACGCTATTCTAGCGGTTTGGGTTCCGCGCCCCCAGTGGGTGCGTTTGGGGCGGGAAATCGGGGCAATCGCGCGCCGAGCGTCATTCTTTGCGGACGCCGCGAGCGGAAATGGATTGCCGCTGGCGGCGAAGCAATGCGCGCCACGGCGCGTCAACTACTAGCAGCACTACTTTGCCGCGGCCCGGTAGGCCAGGATCGCTTCCATGGCCGGATCGCGATGCGCACGCAGCGCCGCGGCCGTCGGCGGGGCGTAGAGCTGCGGATGCGTCCACACGCGATAGTCCATCGCCATCGAGTGCTGCCACCACAGGTCCGACAAGCTCATCACCCAGCCGCTGTAGGGCAGGGGGATGGCAATGCTCTCGCCGATGAAGTTGGGGTTCGAGCCGGTGGGCTCGCCCACCAGGATGGCCTTCGTGCGGCGCTCCAATTCGCTGGTTGTGTTCTGCGCGGCCGAAAACGTGCGGCGGCCGATGATCACGAACAGCCGGCCCGGCTGTTGTAGTTTTTCCGAGCGAATGAGGCCCTCGATCAACGGCGTGATGGTGAACGTGTCGCCGCCGCCGTTGTAGCGCATGTCGAGCACCAGCGCGTCAATCTCCGGCTGATCCACGGCCGCCAGCAGCCGCTGGCAGAACTTGTCGAGCGGCTCGCGCCCGTCGTTGCCAATGCCGTTGAACTGGCAAAAAACCAGCCGCTCGGCGGGCATCGTTTCGAACCAGTAGATCTTGCCGCGCGATCGCATGCAAATGGGCAACGGCGTTTCGCAACCGGGGACGGCGTAAACAAGATTCGCGTCGTGGTTGGGCTTGTTGACAATCGGCAGCTCCACGCGGCGCTTTTCGCCCTTGGCATCTTCGATTTCCACAGGCACCGGGCCGTCGCCTGAGCAAATGCCCAACCCGCGCAACAGCGTCAGCGAGCCCAGCAGCCAGGGTGCGATCGAGCGCACGTTCATTTCGTTGTCGTACGAGGTGATGCTGCGCGCCAGTTCCAGGGCTTCGTCGGCCGAGCGGTCGCCAATGCGCAGCACTTTCGCCCCGATCAGGTCGGCATGCTCGCGCTGCGCCGCCTCGACATACAATCCCTCGGGATATTGCTGCAATCGCACGCCCAATAGCCGGGGTGGGCCGGTGCGGTGGACGTGGGTGTGCCCGTCGCCCAGGCAGCGCAAAATGGCGGCGAACCGCACCAGGATCTGATCGTCGTTCAGTTGCGGAATATCGGCATCGAGCGCGGCGGCCATCGAGTCGAGCTCGGCTTCCGACTTCAGGCGAAACGGCGCATAGTGGATTCGCTTGGCTTCGTGCATGACGAAGCGCAAGTCGTGGCGAAAGCCCTCGTCGCGCGCCATCTCTTTGGCGCCGTCGGCCCACACGAGCTTGCGAAACTCCTGGCCCTGCAACAGATCTTTGAAATGCTTGCCGTGGAACTGGCGGATGTCGCGCAGGCCCTCGTCGAGCGCGATGCGCGTCCAGCGGAGGGCTTCGTCGCGCCGGCCGAGCCGCGCATTCGCCGCGGCGATGCCCCAGGCCGATTCGCCGTGATAGACGATTTTGAGCGGATGCCATTGATAGGCCCCTAACTCGTGCGCGCGTTGGAACGCCGCGATCGCCGGCTCGAACTGGCCCGCCATCAAGCGGCACGTTGCCAGGCGATACCACACGTAGCCAATCGTGGGATTGGCGGCCACGGCCTGCTCGAAGTTCTCAATGGCCCGATCCCAACGCTGCACCAGGTAGCTGCGCTCCGCCTGGTCGACAAGTTTCACGACGTCGACAAAAGCCGCGGCATTCTCGCTGGCGGCGGGCTGTTCGGCCGGGGCAGCGGCAGTCGTGGCGAACACGCCCGCGCCGGGCGGCACGAGCCCCGACGCATCGGCCGACACCAAAGCAAGCGACAAGAGCAGGGCAGGGGTCATGGCTGAGTTCTCCGCGAAACCAGGGGATCGTGGGCGCGCATCACCCCAAGCTGCTGGCGACGCACCGGTTATTCGTAGCGCCGGCCCGCACATTGGCTGGGCACCGAATCTCTGGTGACTTTGGCACCCAGTCGCCGGGCATGGCTGGGCCACGCGCAGCTTGCCCATGCAAGTTCTGGGTGCCACGGGCATCTTGCCAGTGCACGCTACTCGTCGTCGACCGGCTGGCCCACGGCCCGCAGGTACGACGCCAGCCGGGCCTGCAAGTCGATCAGGGTCTGCCACTGCCGCTGTTCGAGGGTGACCTGTTCCGCGTCGGGCTTGATCGACACCGAAGCCAGCAAGTCGCGAATCCGCAGGTGCAGATATTCGAGCAGCTCGCACAGCTGAGCCGCCTGGCCCGGGCTCATACGATCCGGCAGCTCCGGCGGCAAGAGCGTGTGCAAGGTGCTTTGCACGTCCGGGTCGGCGCTCCAGTTCAGCTCGAAGTCGAGCGATGCGGCTTTGGCGCTGGCCGCGTCCGGCGGATAACCGGTCGTGCCGCTGGCTTCGCCGCGCAAGCTGGCCAGGCGCGAGGCAATCTGTTCGCGCGAGCCGAACAGCAGCACCGAGCGGCCCATCGAGATGATGTCGCCGAACCGCAGGATGCGCAGCTGAATGTCCTCGCCGTTCACCTTGGTGCCGTTGGTGCTTTCGAGGTCGGTCACCACGATCTTGTCCTGATCGTCCTGGATTTTGATGTGGAAGCGGCTCACGCGCTCGTCGTTGAGCTGCAGGGTGTTGCCCTCTTCGCGGCCGATGGTGACCGGCGTGGGCAGATCCTCGAACACGCGACCGCGGTCGGCGCCGTCGAGAACACGTAGCGTGATGTGAGCCATGATGGGTGAGGAGGTGCCTGCTGGAGACCGGTCGTGCTGCGGCGCGGCCCGTGCGACCCCGAGCGAACACGCCGCCGAATGCCGCCAGGGCCTCTGCGCTTATAACATGCGGGGGCAAAGGGCTCAAGCGCGAGGTGCGGGGACCGAGCCTTGCGCCGCTTGTAGCGCAAGCGTGTCCTGGCAGCTTGTCGCTGGGGCCCGGCTGCCGTACAGTGAATCAGACGTACGCGCCCGTGGCGCAATTGGATAGCGCATCGGTCTTCGGAACCGAGGGTT
>JBFWOR010000009.1:0-303207 GCA_050250435.1 Pirellulales bacterium
GCAAGTCTTGACGCGCTTCTCGGGCACCATGTGGCACACCGTTTTGCTGCAAGTCTTGACGAGATTCTCGGGCACCATGTGGCAGACCGTGTAGCAGCTCGTCTTGACGCGCTTTTCGGCCACCATGTGGCAGACCTTATAGCAGCAAGTCTTGACGTGCTTCTCGGGCACCATGTGGCACACCGTATAGCTGCAAGTCTTGACGCGCTTCTCGGGCACCATGTGGCAGACCGTGTAGTTGCAGGTCTTGACGTGCTTCTCGGGCACCATGTGGCAGACCTTGTAGCAGCAAGTCTTGACGCGCTTCTCGGCCACCATATGGCAGACCTTGTAGCAGCAAGTCTTGACGCGCTTCTCGGGCACCATGTGGCAGACCGTGTAGCTGCAAGTCTTGACGCGCTTCTCGGGCACCATGTGGCAGACCGTGTAGTTGCAGGTCTTGACGTGCTTCTCGGGCACCATGTGGCAGACCTTGTAGCAGCAGGTCTTGACCCGCTTCTCAGGCACCATGTGGCAGACCGTGTAGCAGCAGGTCTTGACGCGCTTCTCGGGCACCATGCGGCAGACCGTGTAGGGCACCGTCTTGGTGTGCGTCTCACGCACGTACTTCACGCAGTTGATCGTCCGGGTGCGGACTTCCGGAACCCAGACTTTCTTGCACACTTTCACCGGCGGGCACTGAACCTTCTCCACATGGCAGCAGCCGGGCTTATACACGCAACGGCAGCAGCAGGGATCCCACGTCCAACAGCCGGGCGATTGCACGCAACGGCAGATCACGCGGCCCGGGCATTCGCTGACTTGCGTATCCCAGTGACCGCAGCACTCTTGCACGCACTTCGTATAGTGAACCGGTTTGCAAACTGAGTAGCACACGCAACGCTCGCGCGTTTCGTAGACCGGCTTGCAAACGGTGTAGCAGATTTCGCGGGTCTTGGTTTCATGGACCGGCTTGCAGACCGTGTAGCAGATCTCGCGAGTCTTGGTCTCCCAGACCGGCTTGCAAACGGTGTAGCAGATTTCGCGAGTCTTGGTCTCGTAGACCGGCTTGCAGACGGTGTAGCAGATTTCGCGAGTCTTGGTCTCGTAGACCGGCTTGCAGACCGTATAGCAGATTTCGCGGGTCTTGGTTTCCCAGACCGGCTTGCAAACGGTGTAGCAGATCTCCTTGGTCTTGGTTTCCCAGACCGGCTTGCAGACCGTATAGCAGATCTCGCGAGTCTTGGTCTCGTAGACCGGCTTGCAGACCGTATAGCAGATCTCCTTCGTTTTGGTCTCGTAGACCGGCTTGCAGACCGTATAGCAGATCTCGCGGGTCTTGGTTTCCCAGACCGGCTTGCAAACGGTGTAGCAGATTTCGCGGGTCTTGGTTTCGTAGACCGGCTTGCAGACCGTGTAGCAGATCTCGCGAGTCTTGGTCTCGTAGACCGGCTTGCAGACCGTATAGCAGATCTCCTTCGTCTTGGTCTCGTAGACCGGCTTGCAGACGGTGTAGCAGATCTCGCGGGTCTTGGTTTCCCAGACCGGCTTGCAAACGGTGTAGCAGATTTCGCGGGTCTTGGTCTCGTAGACCGGCTTGCAGACGGTGTAGCAGATTTCCTTGGTCTTGGTTTCCCACACCGGCTTGCAGACCGTGTAACAGCAATCGCGATACGCGGTCTCGTGAACGTAGTGGACGCAATTAATCGTCCGGTTCTCAACCACGGGCTCGTAGACCGTCTTGTAGCAGGTGTAGTTCTGCTTTTCGTAGACGACCTCCTTACACGTGCGCATCACTGTGTGACATTGCTGCTTGCAGGGGGCGCACCCGCAATCGCAGCAACTGGCACAGCAGCGGTACCTAGCCGCGCCGCAGTATCCTGCCTGTGCCGTGTCCATCATCACGGCACTCAGGATGACCGCCAGCAGCGGCACACCCAACAGAGTTTTCATATCACTTGCCTCCTTCGTGGACAGCTCAGGATGGGGGGTCTGGTCAAGCGAGGTGGTCTCGCCTTAAGGTTCATTCGGCTAGCGCACTCCATGTGCATTAGCAGGGCTACTCAAATAACGCCGTTTGCCGCATCCGAATTTTCAATGCGGACTGGCGCAACACAGTGCCCATCTTTCCCGAACCATCGCTATGGATCGTCAAACTGGGTGATTGGCTTGAAGTGGATATTTTGAATTGACTTTGAGGCGTGACAGCGAGCAGGTGGGAATAGAGCGGATCGAAGCATAGGCGCGATTGCTCGGGGGATGCCGAGAATGAGCCTTGCTCTTTGGGAATCGGCCAATGGCGTCCGGCTGCTGGGGCAAAACTATCCGAGCGGGTTCAGTTTGCCGCTTCTGTGCCGTTTCCTTGACGCCCCCAGATCCACAACCTAAGTAACCTTGTGGAGCGGGCGCTGCGTTTGGCCTTCGATCGAGGACGATGGCAGGCCCAGCCCGAATTGGCGCCCATCGCGTCGGCGGCTGTCGTCGGTTCGCGAGGCGCGATAGCGACACGCTCTGCAACGCGGCCACGGCCGCTCATCCCTGCCGAACCTACAACGCTCAATCGAGGTGCCAGTCCCATGCGTTCCACGACTCGTCGCGGCGGTTTCACATTGATCGAAGTGCTAATCGTCGTGGTTATCATGGCCGTATTGGCCGCCACGATCATCCCGCAGTTCTCGACCTCGGCGAAGGACGCCCGCGAGAGCAACCTGAAGTTCAACCTGCAGTCGCTCCGCACCCAATTGGAGCTGTACAAGCTGCAGCACCTTGGTGCCTATCCGACCGGCACCAACAACCTGGAACAATTGACCAAGGCCACCGATGCCCAGGGCGCCGTGTCGACCAACGGTCTGCCCGACGCGACGCACCCCTTTGGCCCGTACGTGACCGGTGCGTTGCCGATGCAGCCGTTCTCGAACGTCAATACGGTGCTGCTCGACACCGGCATGGCCGGCACCACGCCGACGGCGACGGCCGGCAACGGCGGCGGTTGGATCTATCGCGCCTCGACGGGCGAGGTCTGGATCGACCACCCAACCTACGTGACCCAATAGCGCCTGACGGATCAGGGCTGAATCGATGGCCCCTCGCACTCGGCGACGCGTGCGAGGGGCTTTTTGTTGGTGCCGCGGAGAGTCGGGCCAGGCGACCAAGTTTGGGCTGCCGCTGGGCCTGCAAAGGGCCGGGGGGGCCGAATACTTGTCGCGGCCCGAACGATGTTCTAAAGTGACTAGCCCCTCAAATGGAACGGGCCAGTTGCGCCTCCATTCTGACTTGAGCATGAGCGAACCGAAGCCCAAGCCCTCTAAATCGGCCGTCCCGCAGGGCGAAGGGCCGGTCCCCAAGGCGGTTGTCAGCCGGCTCAGCCTTTATTTGCGCGAGCTGCAGCACCTGGTGCGCGACGGCCACCAGCGTACCAGCTCCAGCCAGCTGGGCCGTTTGCTGGGATTCAGCGATGCCCAGGTGCGCAAGGACCTGGCCTATTTCGGCCACTTTGGCCACCCGGGCATTGGCTATCGCTGCGACGATCTGATCCACGCCATTCGCAAGATCCTGGGCACCGATCGCGATTGGCCGGTAGCCATGATCGGCACCGGTAACCTCGGCCGTGCGCTCTTGGGGTACAAGGGTTTCAGCCACCAGGGGTTTCGCATCGTGGCGGCCTTCGACATCGATCCGCAGCGCGTGGGCGCCGCCATCGAAGGGGTGCGCGTGTTTCATCTGGACCGCCTGGCCGAAGTGGCGGCCGAGCACAAGATCAAGCTGGGCATGATCGCCGTGCCGGCGCCCGCTGCGCAATCCGTTGCCGACCGGCTGGTCGCGGCGGGAATCGAAGGAATCGTGAACTTCGCCCCGGTAACCATCATGCTGCCGGAGAACGTGCGGCAGGTGGGCGTGGACCTGGCGATTGAGCTGGAGCAGCTTTCGTTCGCGGTGGTGAGTCGCGGCGCGGATGCCGGGCGATAGGGACCGTTCTCTCTGCGGACGGTGGCCACGTTTCGCCGCTGATTTCGCGCTGCTTTTGCCCTGCTCGCGCGAACATGGCACCCGCGCGTGGCGGCATGAACCTGCCTTGACGGTCGCGCGGGGATGCGTAAGCTTCTTGATGGCCCGGGCTTAAGCGCCGGGGCCGTTCTACCCGGTGGTGTAATGGTAACACTAGAGATTTTGGCTCTCTCATTCTAGGTTCGAGTCCTAGCCGGGTAGCTCCTTGTTTTCTGCGCCTGTTCCGGCGAGTTTCGAGGCGGTTGATCGGGACGATAGGGCCATCGCTCCGCGCTCATTTCAGCGGGCGGTGCTCTTCTCCTTTGCTCGCTGCGCGGCTCAATCCGGCGACGGGCGCGACGCGTCAGGGCGCCGACTTGCCCGTTCCGCATCGGACCGTGATACGACGAAGCGTGCGCCCCAAATTGTCCCATCCCCAGCCTGCATTGGAGTGAATCGCATGAATCCATCAAAACGGTACGCGATTGCGGCGCTCGCCGTTGGCAGCGCGATCGGCTGGGCCGTGTCGCTGGCCAGCCAACCCGCAGCGCGCGGCGCAGCAACCCAACCAACGACCGGCAAAAAGCCGAACATCCTTGTCATCTGGGGAGACGATGTCGGCACCTGGAACATCAGTCACAACAGCCGCGGCATGATGGGATATCGCACGCCGAACATCGATCGGCTGGCCAAGGAAGGCGTCGGCTTTACCGACTACTACGCGCAGCAATCCTGCACGGCGGGTCGTGCGGCGTTCATCGGCGGCAGTGTGCCTGTCCGTTCGGGCATGACCAAGGTCGGCCTGCCGGGCGCAAAGGAAGGCTGGCAAAAAACCGACGTCACCATGGCCACCGTCTTGAAGGGGCAGGGCTACGCGACGGGCCAGTTTGGCAAGAACCACCAGGGCGACCGCGACGAACACCTGCCCACCCTGCACGGGTTCGATGAATTCTTCGGCAGCCTCTATCATTTGAACGCGGAAGAAGAGCCCGAAAACTTCGACTACCCGAAAGATCCGGAGTTCCGCAAGAAGTTTGGTCCGCGCGGGGTGCTCAAATGCAAGGCCGATGGCAAGGGTGGCCAGAGCATCGAGAACACCGGAGCGCTGACGAAAAAGCGGATGGAAACCATTGATGATGAGACCGTTGCCGCCGCCAAGGAATTCATCACCCGCCAGGTGAAAGCGGGCCAGCCGTTCTTTTGCTGGTGGAATGGCACGCGGATGCACTTTCGCACCCATGTGAAAGCGGAACACCGCGGCCTCTCTGGCCAGGACGAATACAGCGACGGCATGGTCGAACACGACATGCACGTGGGAGAACTGCTGAAGTTGCTCGACGACCTGGGCGTGACCGACAACACCATCGTGCAGTATTCCACCGATAACGGCCCGCACTACAACACCTGGCCGGACGCCGGCACCACTCCGTTCCGCAGCGAGAAGAACTCCAATTGGGAGGGCGCTTACCGCGTTCCGACATTCGTGCGCTGGCCGGGACATTTTCCGGCGGGCACCACGCTCAACGGCATTGTCTCACACGAGGACTGGCTGCCTACCTTTGCCGCCGTGGCCGGCGCGCCGGACATCAAGGAGAAGCTGCTCAAGGGCACGACCATCAACGGTCGCAAGTACAAGAACCACATCGACGGCTACAATCTGCTCGACTATCTGACAGGCAAAGCCAAGGAGTCGCCGCGCAAGGATTTCATTTACGTGAACGACGACGGCCAGATCGTTGCGCTGCGTTACGAAGCCTGGAAGGCAGTCTTCTTGGAGAACCGCGGTCAGGCATTCGGCGTGTGGCGCGAGCCATTCACCGAGCTGCGCGTGCCGCTGCTGTTCAACTTGCGGCGCGATCCGTTTGAGCGCGCTCAGCACAACGCCAACACGTACAACGACTGGTTCCTCGACCGGCCCTTCGTGGTCGTGCCGCTCCAGGCGCTCGCGGCGAAATTCCTCACGAGCATGAAGGAGTTCCCGCCCAGCCAATCGCCGGGCTCTTTCAACCTGGAAAAGATCCAGAAGCAAATCGAAGCCGGCGCGGGCGCCAAGTAGTTGAGGTGCTTGCGAGCTCGAACCTAACGGCCGGCCGCACGCGCCCCGAGACGGGCGCGGCCGGGTTGCGATGGGACGGGGCACCGTGTGCCGCGCCTCAACATTTCGCGGCGAGATCTGCGCTAGGGCCTCTGCCGGGAGTTCCTATCCCTTCAGCCAGTTCGGGTCTGGCCAGATGTGGTAGAATTGCGGCCTGGAAACCGGCCCCCTTCGCATAACAGGGAACGAGGATTCGCTCCCATGTCCTCCCCGGCCACTGAGAATCCCTTTGCTGCGCCGGCCACGGACGCGGCTCAGTCGCCTTTCTATCGCGTCGATATCCGGCGGATGACGTATCGCGAGCTGCGCGATTGCTCGCCGAGCGATTTCGCGTTCGCCATCCAGGCGCTGGCCAAATTCCTGGGGCTACCGTTTCACTTTCCCTTCGGGTTTGCTCACGAGCGGGCCCGTGTGCTCGAGCTGGGCGAAGTTTCGGAGCAACTGCCAGGGGAGCTGGAGCCGCTCTTGTCCCAGTGCGAGGCGGAAGGATTCGCGCGCCGCTTCGGCTTTCAGGTGCCATTGGTGGGCGACCAGGAGGGAATTAACGTCGTGCTTGCCAACCGGCCGCGGACAACCTTGTGCTCGGTCATCCACAGCCGCGTCGGCAAGCTGCAAGAGACAGTGCTGGTGTTGGTCTCCAGGCTCAGCGATGGCCGCATCCTGGGCACAACCAACAGCAAGCCTCGGCTGCTGGCCCCGCCCGGCTTTGAGCGCGTGCATCGCGTGGACGCGACTGCGGCCGAACTGATTCAATTCCATGCGGAACGCCTCAATAAGCTTGCGCGGGTGACGGTGGTCGAGCTTGACGACGTGGCCCAGCGGCAGTTGCTCCTGGATAACGCAGAACGCATCTTCGCGTTCCACAGGGCCCGGGGTGTGTGGGTGCCAATGAACGAGCCGGAAGTGCGCCGCCTGCGAGCGCCGCAGCCTCCGGAGCCTCCCGAGCCGCCGGCGCCGCCGGAACCTCCGCCGGCTCCGCGCGCGGCCCACTGATTTATGGCGCGGCGAGGGGTTCTGTTGTTACCATGTCACTTCGCGGCCTCGAGCCCCCAGCCTCGAGCCTCCAGCCTCAAGCCTGCAGTCTCTCATGCCCCACGCGGATGACGACAATCCGTATGCTTCGCCGCGCGTGGGCGCCGGCGAGTCGAGCTACTATCAGTTTGTGCCGACGAACGCCTCGTTCGGGGAGATTTGGCATTTGACGTTTCCCAACGTGGTGGCGTTCGCCATCGTGGCTCTGGCAAAATGCGTGCGGCTGAAGGTCGCGACGCCCTTGGGGTTCGCGCCGGAGCAGATCACCATGGCCGGGCCGAGCGCCTTGCCCGCGGAGGCGCGCCACGCCATGGCGCCGAGCCTGGCCGAGTTGGCCGCGGCCGGCTTCACTCCCAAGCTCGTGCAATCGCTGCCGCTGGTGGGCAACGCTGAAGTCCACACCCTGATTCACGCCAACCACGACGGCACGATCCTCGGTTCGACGGTTTACGCGCGGCATGTGCGGCGCTCGCAAATGTATCATGCGGTCGGCTCCAAGTTGGCCGACGGGCGCTTTCTTAGCACATCGGGCGCGCCCGAACGTTTGCGCAATCCGCCGCAGATGGAGGTATTGCGTCGCCGGGGAGCGAGCATCGCAGCGCTGCTCGAGCTTCATCGCCGGCGCCTCAGCGAGAACGCCAGCACGCGGCCCGTGGCGTTCGACGACGCGGGATTGCGCGCATGTCTGCGCGAGAACGAATTGGCCACGCTCGAGTTTCACCGGGCACGGAAGGTGTGGGTGCCGATGAGCGTAGTGGCCTTGGAGCGGCTGCGCGCGGGCCAGTGAGCAGAGGCGCCCAACTTGGGTGGAGGGGCGCAGCCCCCAGCAATGCGCAAAGGCACGCGCCGCTTGCCGCCGCCGCGAGGCCAGCACATACTGGAACCGCGCGACGCGGCCCGGCGGCAAAGTGCGTCCCCGGTACGTCGCGCGCGAACCAGGTTCAGCACCCTCGCGGCGGAGACTCTTTCATGCATCGTGCGTATCCATTGGCATTTGTCGCGGCCTTGATTTGCAGTTGGATGGCGCAGGCACAGGCGCAGGCGGCCGAGCCTGCGAAACGGGCCACGGAAAACGTCATCCTCTATATGACCGACGGACTGCGCTGGCAGGAAGTCTTCAACGGGGCGGAAGAGGCGCTCATGACCGAAGATGCCGGCGGCGTGAAGAACGTGGCCGAGCTCAAAGCCAAATTCTGGCGCGACACGCCCGCCGAGCGCCGCGCAGCCCTGATGCCGTTCTTTTGGTCGGTGCTTGCCAAACAGGGGCAGGTATTCGGCAACCAGGCCAAGGGGAGCATGGCCAAAGTGACCAACGGCATGCACTTCTCCTATCCGGGCTACAACGAAACGCTGTGCGGCTTCGCCGATCCGCGTATCGACAGCAACGACAAGAAGCCCAATCACAACGTGACGGTATTCGAATGGCTCCATCGCAAGCCGGCGTATGCGGGCCGCGTGGCGGCCTTCGGCGTGTGGGACGTATTTCCATACATTTTCAACGATCGCCGCTGCGGCTTCCTGGTCAATGCGGCCCGCGATCCCTTGCAGATTAGCGACGTCACGCCCCGGATCGCGCTGTTGAACGAGCTGAAAGCGCAGGACACGCGTTATTGGGCGGCCGAGCCGTTCGACTCGCTCACGATCTTCACCGCGCTTGAGTACATGAAGCTGAAAAAGCCGAAGCTCATGTTCTTGTCGATCAACGAGACCGATTCCTGGGGGCACGCCGGCCGTTACGATCTGTACCTGGATGCCGCGCGGCGGGCCGACGACTGCCTGCGCATGCTGTGGGAAACGGCGCAGTCGCTGCCGGAGTACAAAGGCCAGACGTCGCTGATCTTCGTGCCCGATCACGGTCGCGGCGACGCACCGGTGGAATGGAAGAGCCACGGCGAAAAGATCGCCCGCAGCGAGTACATCTGGCTGGGCGTGATGGGACCGGACACACCGCCACTGGGCGAGCGCGAAAATGCCCAGCCGGTGACGCAAAGCCAGGTGGCGGCCACCTTCGCGGCGCTCGTGGGAGAAGATTATTGCGCCGCGGTGCCGGAGGCGGCCAAGCCGATCGGCGACGTGCTGGGTGCTACGCAATCGGCAAGCCGCTAGGTGTAACATGTCCAACGTTGTCTTGTGGCTGGCGCTGCTAGCCACCACGGCCGATGCGCCGACGCCCGTCGCCTATCCCCAGGTGCTCGATCCGCGGCTCAAGATCGAGCTACTGGCTGCCGAGCCCGACATCGTCACGCCCACGGGCCTGGCGGTGGATGCCAAGGGGCGCGTGCTCGTGGTCGAAAGTCACACGCACTTTCGTCCGCCCGATTACCAGGGTCCCGCGGCCGATCGCATTCGCATTCTGGAGGACGCCGATCACGACGGCCGGGCCGAACGTGTGGGCACGTTCTACGAAGGCACGACGTACACGATGAACGTGTGCGTGCACACGGACGGCTCGGTCTACGTGGCCACGCGGAACGAGATCTTTCGGCTGCGCGATACCGATCACGACGACCGTGCCGACGAGCGAACAACCATCGCGCGGCTGGAAACCACCGGCAACTATCCTCACAACGGATTGTCCGGCTTCGCGTTTGATTTTGACGGCAATGTTTATTTCGGCCTGGGAGAGAATCTGGGCTCGCCGTTCAAGCTGATTGGCACCGACGGCTCCGTGGCCAGCGACCTGGAAGGGGGTCAGATCTATCGCTGCCGGGCAGATGGCTCGCAGATCGAGATGGTGGCCTTCGGCTTCTGGAATCCATTTCACGTTGCCCTGGATACGTTTGGCCGGCTGTTTGCCGTGGACAACGACCCCGATTCGCTGCCGCCGTGCCGGCTGACGCACATTGTCGAGGGGGGCAACTACGGCTACCGCTATCGCAACGGGCGCAAAGGCGTGCATCCGTTCACGGCCTGGAACGGCGAATTGCCCGGCACGCTGCCAATGGTCTCGGGCACCGGCGAGGCGCCCTCCGGCGTGATCGCCTACGAGTCGGATCACCTGCCGGAAGATTACGTTGGCGATCTGTTGCTCACCTCCTGGGGCGATCATCGCATCGAACGGCATCGGCTGGAGCCGCGCGGAGCGAGCTTCCAATCGGTCCCGCAATTCATCGTCCAGGGGGACGAGAATTTTCGGCCTGTGGGAATTGCCGCTGCGCCGGATGGATCGTTGTATGTGAGCGACTGGGTGCTCAGAGACTACGACTTGCACCGGCACGGGCGGGTATGGCGGATTAGCGCCGCGCAGCCGGCGGCAGAGCAACGGCCGACCGAGCCCGCGGCAGCGATCCACTCTGCGCATCGGCCGCTGCGCGAAGCGGCCGCGCGGAAACTGGCGGCCGACAAAGCGGCCGGTCGGACACTCTTGGCAAAATTGGTTGAAGATGATCCGTCGCCGCGTGTGCGCGCCGTGGCGCTGGCGGCGTTGCACTCCGTGGGCGACACCGCATCGGTTGAAAGCGTCGCGCGCTCGGATGCCGAGCCGGGCGTACGGGCCCTGGCGGTGCGGTGCCTGCCTGGCAGCTCGGATTTTGCCGCACTGGCCGGCGCCGGCGAAGCGCCCGAGGTGCAGGCCGAGGCCTTGCGCCGCGTTGTCGATCGCGAGCAGCCGTCGATTCTGTGGGATCATGTCACCGACTTGGATGCCTTCGTCGCCGCGGCGGCGCGGGTCGGTCTGGCGCGGAGCGGTGCCGTGTCGCCTCATGTCGATCTGGCGACCATGTCGGCGCCTGAGCGACTGGCGGCGCTGTTGGTGCTGCGAGAATCGCACCATCCAGAAGGCCGCGCGGTGCTGCAACAAGCGCTGCAGGATGCGGACGGCGCCGTCCGTTTCGCGGCCATTCAGTGGGTGGGCGAAGATCGGCTTACCGACTATCGCGGTGCCCTGGAAAAAGCGCTTACCGCGGGTCCGGCGACGAGCCGCCTGTTTGGCGGCTATCTCGCAGCACTGGAGCGATTGGACGGCGTGACCCGCACGCCGGACAACGAGTGGTCGGTGGATCAATACATTGTGCGGGCATTAGACGATCCGGCGACGTCGCCGGAAGTGCTGCGGTGGTCGTTGCGAATGTTGCGGCCCGATCACGAGGCGCTTTCGTTGGCGCGGCTGGAGACGTTTCTTTCCGGGGGCGAGCTGCCACTGCAATTGGAGGCCGTGCGAACGCTGCGTGACAGTCGGCACGCCGAGCGGGCAGCAGTGCTGGCCCGAATCGCCGGCGACGACAAATATCCGCTCGAAGTTCGCGCCGAAGCGATCGTCGGCATGGCGCCCGATAATGCCGAGTGCAAGGCGATCTTGCTGCGCCTGGCCCAATCAGACGCAACGATTTTGCGAGATGAAGCGCTGCGCTCGCTGCGCGGCGGAGTGTTTTCCGAGGCGGAGCGACGCGCGCTGGAATCGCTGGCCGGCGAGGAAGGAACGCGCGAAATGGTGGCGCGCATCCTGCGTCCGGACTCCCCCGTGGCGCGGCCCGCTGTCGACGATCTGGCCGGTTGGCTGGCAATGCTCGAGGGCCAGTCGGCGGCGCCGGGCAATCCGCGCACGGGCGAGCGCATTTTCTTTCATGCACGTTCGGCGGCCTGTTCGCGTTGCCATCAGATGCTCGGCCGCGGGGCGCGGATTGGTCCCGAGCTGACGGCGACGGCGGCCCGACTGACACGTGCGCGTTTGGTGGAGTCGATCGTGCGGCCTGGGAAGGAAGTGGCGCCGCACTTCGCCACCTGGCAATTGATCACCCGCGCGGGAACTTCGTTGACGGGAATGCTGGTCAAAGAGGAAGCGACGGGCGAGCAGACCTACGCCGACAGCAAAGGGGTATTGCACCTCTTCAAGGCGGGGGAGATTGAAAATCGACGAACGCAATCGACTTCGATCATGCCGGACGGGCTCCCGGACCTGATGACAACGCAGGAATTCCGGGACTTGCTGGCGTTTTTGCAGTCATCGGCGGCGGCGGAACCGTAGTGCCGGCGGTGGCAGGACCTCCGGGGCGCCGAGAATGGCCGCCGTTTCGCGGGATTTTCAAGCAGATCTGCGGGAAATCGGGCATTTTTTCGATCATTCACCCCCCACCCAAGTTGGGCCGGGGGCGACGGACAGATTTTCTGAAATAATATTCTGGCGATTGCTTGACAGTGCATATGCGTCTGTTATGATCTCGCTGGCTAATGGCACCTGGCGGCGTGCACGCCGGGCAACGAGTTTTTGAGAATCCAGCGCAAAGGAAACGCTAATGACTCGGACCAAATCGTTGCTTTCTCTAACCTGTGCGTTGGCACTCTGCGCCGCACCTGCGCTGGCTGGTCCTCTGGCGACAGCCCCTGGCGTCTACTTCGACGGCTTCACGACCTGGCATGGCTCGAGCCCGTATCAGGGCTATTTCGACCCGCCGTTCAATACGTCGCCGAGCGGTCTTTCCGGTGACATCGATTGGGCCGTGTGGGCTCCTGGCACCTTCCCAGGTTTCGCTGGCTATACGCCGACCCTGGGCGAGTACGTATACACGTATCAGCTCTATGAGACGGGAAGTGCGCCGCTGACGCAGAACATCGTATTCACGATCAACGAGGCGGATAACATTGGTGCGTTCACCGGCGACGCAGGTTTCGGCTTGATCGACGGCGTGGCACCGGATTTTCTGGATTTGGTTCCGTTCTCGTCCGCGGAGTGGACCTTCTTCTCCGGAGTGTTGTCGGGCGAGCACACGATTGGTCTCGCTTTCTCGTCGCCGAATCCGCCCGAGATGTCCGGCTCAGTGCAAATTGATGACGGCACTTTCTCCTTTGCGATGGTTCCCGCGCCAGGCGGTCCGGTGATTCCGGAGCCCGGCACGTTTGTGTTGGCGTCCTGCGGGTTGGGCATGATGTCGCTGTTTTATCTGCGGCGACGGTCGCGGCGTGTGGCGCGGGGCTAGTCCAATCCCAGAGGGTACAACGATTTGATGAAGTAAGAACGAAGGCCGGGGCGTCCGCAGGAAGCGGAGTTCGAGTGTCCGGAGTAGAAAAGACGCGACCGGTGAGGTGACTTTAAGTTTCGAGTTGGGCAATGGAGCTCTTCGGTCGACCCAGGTTCGACCGCTCACCGCTAAATGGAATTCTGCCATGCGTAAATGCTTGGGAAGCTTGTTCGCGTTGGCGCTGATCAGCCTGTCCTCAATGGCGGCTGTTGCAGGTCCACTGACGACCGATCCGGCCGCGATTCCCGCGGCGCAGGGGTCGCAAGTGTTCGTCGGGAAGAACCTGGTGGCCACTCACGACATCCACGCGATTGTGGACTATGCGGTCTACGCTCCGGGTGCTTTCAGCACGTCGGCGGCCCTGGGCTTTCCCGCCGATTTCAGCGGCGGCACCGAGTACATTTACGCCTACGAGGTATACAACACGGGGTTCGACGCCAACGACGCCACGAACATCACGTCGCTTACGGTGGGACTGTTTCCCGGGGGCGTGTCTGACTTTGCCGTGCTCGTAGGCGATCTACCGTTCACTCCGGAGTTGGGCGGCGTGCCCGTTAGCGGCACGTTTAATCCGCCGGCGGGCGGCATGCCGAAATCGAATGTTCGTTGGTCGTTTGCCTCGACGCCGACGCCTGTCATCGGCTTTGGGCTGCATTCGGACATTCTGATTTTCGCCAGCCCACTCCCCCCGCAATGGAAGACTTCTTCGGTCGCAGGGACGTTCGCCACGGCCGCGTCGGCATTGCTGCCCACGCCCGTGCCGGAGCCGGCGACTGTCGTCCTGGTGGCAACCGCTGCCGTAAGTCTGTTGGTAGGCAGACGCGTACGGAGGAAAGCGCGTTAAATCTGGCCAGGATTGCCGTAGCGCACTGACCGCCCTTCATCTCCCTTCTTGGCGCGTCAGAGACAACGAAGTGGATTGCAACGCATGCGCGCCACTGGGTGGTCGGCAGCATTGTCAACGCTTACAGCGGCGCTAGCCGTCTGGTCGCATCAGGCGTCGGCCCTCGATCCCACCAGCACGCTGTTGCTCTATAACGCCGCCAGCGCCGACGGCATTGCCATTCGGGATTACTACCAATCGGTTCACCCTGGCGTTCACGCGCTGGGGATCACCGGGCTTGGCTTGTCTGAGAACATCACGGCGGACGACTTTCTGAGCATCGTCCGGCCGCAGGTCATGAGCGAGCTCGACGCCCTGGCCAACGATCCCGTCAACCCCGTCTCGATCAACCTGATGGCGACGACCAAAGGGATGCCGCTGCGAATCAATGTGACGCAGTCGAACCCGGGATCGTACGTCGACGCGCAGGGTATTCCGCGCTCCGTCATTAGTTGGAAGTCGTATTCGAGCCTGGAGAGCGAGCTGGCATCGATCGACACGGTCAGCATGTGGCAAATGATGGGCGATCAAAGCTATATCAATCCGAGTCACTTCAGCCGCAATCCCTACTACAACGCTACGGCCGACTTCAGTCACGACACGTACGGCACGCGATTGACTGCCCGTTTAGACGGCTACACCGTAGCGGATGTCACTGGCGCCATCGATCGGGCGCAAAACGCGTTCATCGGCCCGGCGAACAGTCCCGCGGGACCCTATCATTTTCTGGTGGACAACGATCCGTCGCGCCCGTGGGACCTGACCATGACGCGGCTGGTGAACAACGTGCTGACGCCGGCGGGAATGCCGCTGACTTACGACGACACCTCAGCCTTCGTCGCGAACACGCCCGGGCCGCTGATCGGCTTTGATAGCCACGGCGTCTGGCAGAACCCTTCGCCGGGGCCGAACTACATCTACGACATCGTGAACACTTACGGTCAGGCACTGGCCGACGGCGCGGTGTTCAACAGCATCGAAAGCTACAACGCCTATAGCTTCAGCGCCACTGGCAGCACGCAGGGGCAGGGTCAGGTGGCGCAGTGGTTGGCCGCGGGCGGCACGGCGGGCGTGGGGAGTGTCGAGGAGCCGACCGCCAGTTGGGTGACCGTATGCAACGAAGATATTTTGTTCAAGAACCTGCTAGCCGGAAAAACGCTGGCTGAAGCGGCTTGGAGCGGCAACTATCAGCTCTCCTGGGTCGGAACGGTCGCCGGCGACCCGCTCATGACCTGGCGCACGCTCGTCTATGGCGACGCGAATCGCGATGGTTTTGCCGACTATGCCGATCTGGTGATTATCGGGGAAAACTGGGGTGAAATGGTCCAGCCCGGTGGCTACGGCTGGACCAGCGGCGATCTGAACAGTGATGGCATGATCGATCTGTTTGACCTGGCACTGTTGGGCGCGCACTGGGGTGAAGTTGCGCCGTGGGCGCCTGACAACGACGGCGCCGATTTGGCCGGCCTGACGGCGCGCGACCTGGGCTGGGCCGTGCAGCCGCTGGTCTACCGTAATCCGGAACCAGGCACCTGGATTCTCTTGGGGATGGGACTGGCGGCGCTGCTGGCGTGCCCGCGATTTGCTCGCGGCAACCGGCTCCGGGGGCGCGCGGGCTGACCCCGGTTCTTCGGCATCTGGCCGACTGGAATGGTCTGGCCGGCTAAAATGCGATGATGCGATTCACGCTGCGCGCCCTGTTTCAGCTGACTGCCGCCAGCGCGGTGATCGTTTGGCTGGTCCTGGCATTGCCGCGCTTCGCGGCCGGAGCGGCCGTATTGGCGATTATGGCACTGGGGCTCGCGCTGACGGCCATGTTGTCGCTCGGGATCGTCGGCATGGCGGTGGCATTGTGTGCCGTGATCGGCAAGGCGGTCGTGGCTCTCGACCTCCTCCGCTCACGCGACGTGCCGGCACCGCCGATTGACCCACTAAGCCAATACGGCTAAACTGGTTGGCTCGCCACTTCGAACGGTCCGAAGCTGGCGCCGGCCCCGGTTTTCCTCGCCGGTAGTACCCGACCGATCTTTCCACCGAACGCCGGACGTTGCCGCGCGGCCCAAACGCGCGACACAAGATTCCGGTGTGCCAAAACCAAGGAGCGTTTCGTGCCACCCATTCTGGTCAAGCAATTGATCGAAGCGGGGGTTCACTTCGGCCATCGGGCGAGCCGTTGGAACCCCAAGATGAGGCCCTACATCTATGCCCGGCAGAATCTGATCCACATTATCGACGTCCGCGAGACCATTCGCGGACTGCTGCGAGCGCGCAAGTACCTGAAGCAGGTTTCCAACGGCGGCGGGTTGGTGCTGTTTGTGGGCACCAAGCGCCAGGCCGGCGAGACGGTCGAGCGCGAAGCCCACCGCTGCGGCATGCCCTACGTGAGCGATCGCTGGCTGGGCGGCACGTTGACCAACTATCGCACCATTCGCGGTCGGCTGACACGGCTCGAAGAGCTTGAGAAGCTGCGTGCCAGTGATGAGTTGGCCGCCTATTCCAAGAAGATGCAGTCGGCCCTGGCGCGCGAATATCGCAAGATGTATCGCAATTTGCACGGCATGCGGACGTTGAACCGGTTGCCGGAATGTCTGGTTATCATCGATCCCAAGAAAGAGCGCAACGCCGTTCGCGAAGCGCACAAGCTGGGCATCACCACCGTGGCGCTGATCGACACCGATAGCGATCCGGATGTGGTCGACCTGCCCATTCCGGGCAACGACGACAGCATTCGTTCCATCGAACTGATTGTGCAAGGCCTGGCCGACGCGATTCTGGAGGGCAAGGTGAATACCGCCAAGGAGATGGAGCAGCACAAGGCGAACCTGCCCGAGGCCCAGCCGGTGGGATAAGCGCGGCAGTGTTCGCGCGGCGCCAGGCAGGTTCAGCAGATGCCGACCGTGCGCGAACGGAGGTGCCGTTGGCGCGGTCCATATTAAAGTGGGCCGAGTTCGCTCCGCCCGTTGCCGTGCTTCGTCGGCCACCAGCAGTTTCAGTAGCGATCGCTCGTAACGATCGGTTTCACACGCACAGGAAGGATTTGGGTCATGTCAGAAGTCACCGCGGCCATGGTGAAGTCGCTCCGCGACAAGACCGGACTGCCGATGATGAAGTGCAAAGAAGCCTTGCAGGCCTCGGGCGGCGACGAGCAAGCCGCCATCGACTGGCTGCGCAAGGACAACATCAAGGTGCAAGAGAGCCGCATGGGCCGCGAGACCGCATTCGGCCGCATGGGCCTGTACACGGATTGGGCCAAGGGGCAGGGGGCCATGGTCGAATTGCTGTGCGAAAGCGCACCCGTTGCCAGCAACGAAGAGTTTGTCGCCTTGGCCAATGACATGGCCAAGCAGCTGGCCACCGGCCCCGGCGCGGCCACGGCCGACGAGCTGCTCGCGCAGCTTTCGCCTTCCGGCGGCCAGAAGCTGGGCGATCGGTTGAACGATTTGACGAACCGCATTCGCGAAGTGTTCAAGGTCGGGCGCATCGTGCGCGCCGGCGGCAAAAGCGCCGGCTATGTGCACCATGCAGGCAAGACCGTGGGAGTGCTGTTGGAAGCAACGGCGGGCACTCCGGAGGCCGCCAGGGACGTGTGCATGCACATTGCGGCCATGCGGCCGCAGGTTCTGAAGAAGGAAGATCTCGATCCCGCGCAGGTCGAAAAAGAGCGCGAAATCTTGTCGGAAGCGGCCCGCAACGAGGGCAAGCCGGAGAACATCATTCCCAAGATGGTCGAAGGGCGGCTGCGCAACTTCTTTGCCGAGCAGGTGCTATTGGAGCAACCGTTCGTCAAGGACGACAAGAAAACCGTGGGCAACTACGCGAAAGAACACGGCCTGTCGATCACGGGGTATACTCTTTGGGAGTTGGGCAAATAAGGTGGGCGGGTGCCTGCGGCCGCCAGCTGTGCCGGCCGGACGCTTTGTCCCGCGAGCGGCCCAACGCCAGACGCTCAAGACTGCGACCGTTCGACCCTGGGAGTTTGCCGACATGGCCCAACGCGCGACGACTGAGGAAGCCAACCGTTACAAGCGCGTGGTGCTCAAGCTGTCCGGCGAAAGCTTTGCGCATGCCGGCGAGCGCGGCATCGCCATGCAGGAAGTCGTCACGATTGGCCAGCAGATCTGCAAGGCCGCTCAAAGCGGCGTTGAGATGGCCATCGTCATCGGCGGTGGCAACATCTTGCGCGGCGCCCAATTTACCTCGGGCAACTCCAGCATCCAGGCCGCCACGGCCCACTACATGGGCATGCTGGCGACGGTTATCAACGGCCTGGCGCTGCAAGACGCGATTGAATCCATGGGCGTCGAAACGCGCTTGTTGACGGCCATCCGCATGGACGGCGTGGCCGAGCCCTATATTCGCCGCCGCGCTCGGCGCCACCTGGAAAAGGGGCGCATCATCATTCTCGCCGCGGGCACCGGCAGCCCGTTTGTGACGACCGACACAGCCGCCGCGCAACGTGCGCTCGAGCTGGAGGCCGACGTGCTGCTCAAGGCCACGCGCGTGGACGGCGTGTACAGCGACGACCCGGAGAAGAATCCGCACGCGTTACTGTACAGCGAGCTGAGCTACAATGCGGTCCGCGAACAGAACCTGCGCGTCATGGACCCGACGGCCATCACGCAGTGCATGGAGCACGATATGCCCATCCTTGTGTTCAATTTCAAGAAAGAGGGCAACATCGAGCGGGCCGTGCACGGCATGCGAATCGGCACGTTGATTAGCAGCCAGGTGGCAATTACCAAGTAGACCGGGGACCAAGTAGACCGGGGACTTAAGTAGACCGGGGCCGCACCTGTTTTGCCCAGGCGTGAAATTGCAACGGACATCGATTCGAAGAACGGCCGGAGAGTACCAACGTGCCCGGCGCTACAAAAGGGCGATACGGCGATGAGCGCGGACGATATCTTGCTGGACGCTGAAGACCGTATGGACAAGGCGCTGGCCAGGCTCAAGCAGGACCTGGCGGGCATTCGCACCGGCCGAGCCAACCCCGGACTGGTCGATTCGCTGCGGGTGGAGGTTTATGGCTCGCCCACGCCGATCAAGGCCATTGCCTCCGTGGGCGCGCCAGAGGCCACGCAAATCGTCATCCGCCCATTCGACCCCGGCACGCTCAAGGACATCGAAAAGGCGATCCTGGGCAGCGGTTTGGGCCTGAACCCGCAGAACGACGGCCGGCTGATCCGCATCACGATCCCGCCGCTATCGACCGAAGTGCGCCGCAAGCTCGTGGCCCGCATCAAGGAGCTGACCGAAGAGGCCAAGGTGGCCATTCGCAATGTGCGCCGCGATGCGAACAAGTCGGCCGATCAGGAGCAGAAAGACAAAACCTTGACCGAGGACGAGCGGGACCAGGTGAAGGAAGACGTGCAGGAACTGACCCGCAAGCTGGAAAACGCGGCGACCGATTTGGCGGCCGCCAAAGAAAAGGAAGTCATGGAAGACTGACCGAGGCCTATCCGTCCGCGCCGCATGCCCCGGAACGACTGTGGCGTGGCGCCGCGAGGAGTGATCTCGAGCGCCCGCTTAATGCGGCGCGGCGGCTCGCCCGGGCGGGCGAGAAAGTCGGCACCATGCGCTATCTGGCAGTCGTGTTGGCCGTGACAGGGATGACTCACTTGAGCGCATTGGCCCATCGCGCTATCGCGGCAGACGCGGCCACGGCCACCGCGGCGACGCGCGTTCAATCGCCGCAGATTCTAGTGATCGCCCATCGTGGCGACAGCAAGGTCGCGCCGGAGAACACGATCCCGGCGTTTCGCTCGGCCGTTGCGGCCGGCTCAGATTTGGTGGAGCTCGACTACGTACACTCGGCCGACGGCGTGCCGGTGGTGATCCACGATGACGAACTGGACCGCACGACCAACGCTTGCGCGTTGTGGGGCGGCAGCAAGATCAAGGTTGCAACGAAGCAGCTTGCCGAGCTGCGAAAGTTGGACGCCGGAGCCTGGTTCGACGAGAAATTTGCCGGCACCGCGCTGCCCACGCTCGACGAATCGCTCGATTCGATTCAGCCCGGTTCCATGACGTTGATCGAGCGCAAAGAAGGGGATCCGGCAACTTGCATCGAATTGATCAAACGCAAAGGCGTGCTTGACCGCGTGGTTGTGCAGGCGTTCGACTGGGACTACCTCGAAGGTTGCCGCAAGCTGTCGGACGACGTGGTGATCGCCGCCTTGGGTCACAAGGAATTCACCCAGCAGAAGCTGGCGGAGCTGGCCCGAACCGGCGCCCAGATCGTGGCCTGGGAGGACAAGCACACCGATGCCAGCACAATCGCCGCAATCCATGCCAAGGGCTACAAGGCGTGGGTATGGACGGTCGACAGTCCGGAGCGAGTTGCCCAGCTGGTGGCTGCCAAGATCGACGGCATTATCACCAACCGCCCGGCGGCCACGCGCGCCGCCATTGCCGCCGCCCAAGCGTCGAAATAGGCGCGCTTGCGCCGGCACGGCAGCCAGCGGCAGCTTGCTGCCAGCGCGAGACACGACAAAGTACGGGCGGACAAGCCGCCCGTGGCACCCCGAATTCACGGCCAGCGGACGCTGTTAGACGTGCTGGCATCCCGGGCATCTCTTGGCGCAACGGCTCGCACGGCGGCCGTTTAGGCAGCCTGTCGGCATTGACCCTGAGTGCCGGCTGCTCGTATAGTTCGCGGCCCCGAAACCCACGCGAATTGCCAGGACGACCCAGTGGGTAGGGCGACAGATGATCGCCAAGACTCTCCAGGAGTGTGCCATGGATGGCAAATCCTCACGTGACCGATCGAATCGTTGGCTGTCCTCGGTGTGGCGCGCGGGCTGGTTCGTCAGCGGCATGGCCGTGCTAGGCGCCTGCCTGGTGGTGCGCCACTATTGGCCTGCGGAAAGCGCCGCCGCCGCCGGCAAAGCTCCCAACAAAAACAACGTGCGGCAGGCCACTGCCACGCAACCGCTCAAAACTCCGGCTGTCGCCGCGCCGCGCGGGGTGGGAGCCGTAGCGCCGAAAAAACTGACCGTCGTGGCGATGGTCAACGACGAACCGATCAGCCGTGAAGATCTGGCGCGCGAGTGCCTGTTGCACTACGGCCGCGACGTGCTGGAAAGCATCGTCAATCGGATGCTGATTCTCACCAGTTGCCAGCAGCGGAACATCGAGGTGACACAGCAACAAATCGACGAAGAGATCGATCGGCTGGCGCGGAAATTCGCCATGGGCAAGGACCAGTGGCTGAAAATGCTCAAGCAGGAGCGGGGGATTACGCCCGTTCGCTATGCGAAAGACATCATCTGGCCCACCCTGGCCCTGCGCGAGTTGGCCAAGGCCCAACTTACGGTGAGCAAGGAAGAGCTGGACGAGGCGTTTGAGGGAGAGTTTGGACCGGCCGTGAAAGTGCGGTTGATTGCGATGGACAGCGCGACCGAGGTGCGTCGCGTGCACGCTGAGGCCGTGGCCAAGCCGGAGGAGTTTCCCGCGCTGGCCAAGCGGCACTCGCAAGACTCGAACAGCGCCAGCGCCTACGGCCTGATTCAGCCCATCCGGCTGCACTCGGGCGATCCGAACCTGGAAAAAATTGCTTTCGGCCTGAAGCCGGGAGAAATTTCGCCGATTGTGCAGATCGGCGATTTGCACGTGTTCGTCAAATGCGAGGAGCACTTGCCGCCGAACAAGAAGGTGTCGCGCGCCGAAGCCGAGCCGCTGCTGGCGGAGGCACTCAAGGACCGCAAGCTGCGAGAGGCGGCCGGCGGTGTATTCAAGAAATTGCAGGACGAAGCGAAGATCGCAGTGGTCTACGGCGACCCCGTCAAGAGCAAGGAGATGCCGGGCGTGGCGGCGGTCGTTAACGGTCAGTCCATCAGCTTGCTGGAGTTGGCCGAGGAATGCATCGACCGGCACGGCAGCGACGTGCTCGAAGGGACGATTCAACGGCGCTTGCTCGACCAGTCGTTGCGCCGTCGCAAACTGACCGTGAACGAAGCCGAGCTGCAGGCGGAGATCGCCCGGGCCGCGGCCAGCATGGGCAAAGTGAACGCCAAGGGCGAGCCCGACGTGGCCGGCTGGGTCGAATTCCTGACCAAGTCGCAGGGCATTACTCGCGAGGTCTATGTTCGCGACGAAGTGTGGCCGTCCGTGGCGCTCAAGAAGCTTGCGGGCGACGCGGTGCAAGTCACGCAGGACGATTTGAAGAAAGGCTTCGAGGCGAACTACGGGCCGAAAGTGCGCTGCCGGGCCATCGTGCTCAACAACCAGCGCCGCGCGCAAGATGTGTGGGATAAGGCCCGCGAAGCCATGAACGACAAAGACCAGGCCAAGGCGCTCAAGGTGTTTGGCGACCTGGCGGAGCAATACTCCGTGGAGGTCGGCAGCCGTTCGTTGCGCGGCGAAGTGCCGCCCATTCAACGGCACGGCGGCCAGCCGGTTTTGGAGAAAGAGGCCTTCCTGCTCAAGCCCGGCGAGCTGTCGGGAATTGTGCAGGTCGGCGAGGCCTACATCATCCTGTTGTGCGAGGGCCATACGGAGCCGATCAAGACGAGCTTCGAGGAAGTCAAAGACATCCTCTATCGCGATATTCACGAAAAGAAGCAGCGCATCACGATGGCCAAGTTGTTCGAGAGCCTGAAAGAGAACGCCCGCATCGACAATTTCCTGGCGGGGACTTCGAAGGTGCCGAAGCGCGAAGAGCAGCAAATGGCCGAGCAGCTCAAGGGCGCCGAAGTCAAAGTCGGCCGTTAGCTCGCGGCACTCCGACCGCCGCGGAGCGAACATTTCGTTTCCCGGGCGTGTCGACTCTGGCGGCGCGGCCCGGCGGCAAACGGTGCCGGCCACCGGCCGTGCGGGGGCACCGCGAGCGGCCTGCGCCGGCGGTCGGGGCCGTATGCACGGCGCTTTCGCGCGGGTATCCTAAACGGTTGCAGCCCTTTCTGCATTATTCGAGCGCCGGCGGGCGATCCATGCGTTACGAGAACGAAACTGACAATCCGCGGGACAATACCGCGCCGTTTCACATCGAGGTGGCCGATCGCGTCAAGCGGTTGCCACCCTACTTGTTTGCGCGCATCAACGCGGTCAAGTATCAGAAGCGCCAGGCCGGCGACGACGTGATCGACCTGGGCATGGGCAACCCATCGGATCCGCCCCAGGACCTGGTGATCGACAAGCTGGCCGAAGCGGCCCGCGACGTCGGCAATCACGGCTACAGCAAGGCCACGGGCATTCCCAATCTGCGGCGCGAAGTGGCCAGCAAGTATCTGAAGCGATTCGGCGTGCGGCTCGATCCCGAGAGCGAAGTGATCGTGTGCCTGGGATCGAAAGAGGGCTTCAGCCACATGTGTCTGGCGCTGGTTGGCCCGGGCGATACGGCCATCGTACCGGCGCCGTATTTCCCGGTGCACGTGTACGCGGTGGCGCTGGCGGCGGCGAACGTGATTGCGCTGGAAGTGGCCGACAGCGAGAAGTTCCTGTCGAACGTGGCCTACACCTGCCAGCACTTGTATCCCAAGCCGAAGCTGTTGTTGCTCAACTATCCGCACAATCCGTCGACGGTCACGGTGGAGCCGGAGTTTTTTGTCGACGTCGTGAAGCTGGCCCGCCGCTATGGCTTCATGGTGATCAGCGACTTCGCGTATGCCGACGTGGCGTTCGACGGGTATCAGCCGCCGAGTTTTCTGGCGGCGCCTGGAGCGCGCGAGGTGGGCGTTGAATTCACCACCATGAGCAAGGGCTACAACATGGCCGGCTGGCGCGTGGGCTTTTGCGCCGGCAACGCGGAAATGGTGCGTGCCTTGGCCACGATTAAAACCTACTACGACTACGGCATGTTCGAGCCCATCCAGATCGCGGCGATCATGGCGCTGCGGCATACCGATGCCGCGGTAGAAGCGCAGAGCGCCCTCTACCAACGCCGCCGCGACGTGCTGTGCGAAGGCTTGCATCGGATCGGCTGGCAAGTGACGCCGCCCCGGGCCGGCATGTTCGCGTGGGCCAAGATTCCCGAGCCCTGGGCCAGCCGCATGGACACCATGCAGTTCGCCACCAAGCTGTTGGAGGAGGGCGACGTCGCGGTGAGTCCAGGCAGTGGCTTTGGCCCCGCCGGCGAAGGTTATCTGCGGCTGGCACTGGTGGAGAACGAAAACCGGCTGCGGCAGGCGGTGCGTCAAATCGCCCGCTGTCTAAATGCCGACCAGCGCCCCGCCAGCTCCGTGGCCCACGATCCCCGCGCCGCCGGCTGATTTCGCCAATTCGGCGCGCGGGTTGTATCGATTCTCGCGGCCAGGGGAATTCCAGCGAGTGAATGCCCACGGCCGTGTCGGGCGGTGCGCGTTCGAGTGAGGTATTCTTGCCTGGAATACCTTCCCGCGTGCCTCGTTTCCGCCGTGGCTGTTGGCGGCGCATCATGCACACCGAACAGTTCGAGCTCCACGCCCGCATTGAAGAGCGCCACTGGTGGTTTGTGGCGCGGCGATCCATCCTGCGGCAGGTTATCAACGCGGTGCTGCCGCCAGGGCAGGGGGCGCCGATCGTCGACGTCGGCTGCGGCACGGGCGCGAACATCGCCGCACTGGCCGACGAGTACGACTGCACCGGCATCGACACGTCGCAGGAAGCCGTGCGGCTGGCCGCGGAGCGGTTCCCGCAGGTGCGATTCCTGTGCGGCCAGGCCGAGCAGATGCCGTCGATCCTCGAGTCGGCGCGGCTCGTGCTGTTGTGCGACGTGCTCGAGCACGTTCCCGATGACTTTCGCCTGTTGTCCGAGCTATTGGCGGTGACGCAACCGGGCACGTACTTCTTGCTGACTGTGCCCGCCGACATGACGCTGTGGAGCGAGCACGACCGCTCGTTCGGCCACTATCGGCGTTACGAGCCCGCCCGATTCGCCCAGTTGTGGCAAGGGTTGCCGGTGACCACGCGGTTCGTGTCGCCCTTTAACGCCCGGCTGTATCCGCTCGTGAAAACGGTGCGCGGCTGGAATCGTTGGCGGGGCAAGGCGCTCGGGGCGGCCGGGACCGACTTCGTGCTTCCCTCGGCGCCGATAAACGCGGCGCTACGCCGCTGCTTCGCGGGCGAAGGTCGCCGCCTGGCGGCCCTGGCACGCGGGCGATCGCGCCGGCCGTATCGCCACGGCGTGAGCTTGATGGCGCTGGTCGAACGTGGCGAGGGATTGATCGAGCCGCGCCGCCGTCCGGACTTCGTAGCCCACGATATCTATGGCCCGGCCGACACGCATCCGCTGGAAGAGCTGGCGGTTTAGGTGGCAGGTCCGGTCGCGAGCATCACTAGCCCGTCGTGCCAGCGAGGGTGTGTTTTACGAAGAGCCCTCGCTCGCGCATCGGGCTGGTGTGAATCGGTGGCGCGGTGCTGCTGGCGCCGGCCAGTGCGAAGCGCTATCCTGGCGCTCGTGCCGACGGTACAATAGCTTGGTTTTGCGCCAGCCGCGTGTGCTCTGGAAGCGACTATGCTGCCCGAGTGCCGCGGGACTGGACCGCCGCGAGCGCAAAAAAATAGAGGGCCCTTGCTCGCCGGGGCAAGAACCCTCTTGGTTGGCTGTCCGGATCGGCCAGCACTTGCTCGCCGTCCAGAGACCCACAGCCGTAAGAACCGTATCGGGCTATCGCCAAGGAAACTTTAAGCGGCCGTCGCTCGGGTGCATGTCGCGCACGGGCGCTCGCGCCGACACGCGCGGCACAGTCCGAACGACGGGCACGATTGTCATTCGCTTGTCATTCGCTACGCACTGGGACACCATGAAAGTTGCCAAACTCGCGCTGGAAGACGGCACGGTTTACACAGGCGCTTCGTTCGGCGCTGTGGGAGAAGTCGACGGCGAAGTTTGCTTCAACACGTCGATGACCGGATATCAGGAGATCCTCACCGATCCCAGTTACCGCGGGCAGATCGTCACGATGACCTACCCGGAGATTGGCAACTACGGCGTCAACGCGGAAGACGTCGAGAGCGGCAAGCCGCAACTGGCCGGCTTCGTGGTGCGAAACCATAGCACTGTTGCCAGTAACTTCCGCTCAGACGGCACGCTCGACGATTACCTAGCTCGGCACGGCGTGGTAGGCCTGGCCGGCATCGACACCCGGGCCCTGGTGCGAAAGCTCCGGCAGGTTGGGGCGCTCAAAGGGGTGCTATCCAGCGTCGAATTGGACGACGCCAGCCTGGTGGCCAAGGCCCAGGCCAGCCCGGGCCTCGTGGGACGCGACCTGGTGCGCGAAGTCATTCCCGATAAGTCGCGCATCTGGGACGAACGGCTGAGCGACTGGGCGCGGCTAACCCCGGCCGACGAGATTCCTCTCACCGCGGGCCGCAAGCGCGTGGTGGCGCTGGATTACGGCATGAAGTGGAACATTGCTCGTCATCTGTGCGAGCTGGGCTGCGAGGTGATTGTGCTGCCCGGCACTGTGACGGCCCAGGAAGTATTGGCCCACAAGCCCGACGGTGTGTTCCTGTCCAACGGACCGGGCGATCCAGAGCCCCTGACTTACGCGATCGACACGATTCGCGGGCTCCTCGGTCGGACGCCCGTGTTCGGCATCTGTCTGGGCCATCAATTGCTGTCGCTGGCTTGTGGCGCCACGACGTTCAAGCTCAAGTTTGGCCATCGCGGCGCGAATCAGCCGGTGCAAAACCTGGCGACGGGCCGAGTGGAGATCACATCGCAGAATCACGGCTTTGCGGTGGCTAAGGAGAACTTGCCCGCCTGCCTGGAAGTGACGCACCGCAACTTGAATGATCAAACGATCGAAGGCGTGCGGCATCGCGAGCTGCCTGCGGCCAGCGTGCAATACCATCCCGAGGCTTCCGCCGGCCCGCACGACAGCAATTACCTGTTCGACATCTTTCGTGAGATGATCGAGGCGTAGGCGAGGCGATGGCTGTCCGCGCTAGGCCGTTTCGTCGAACAGTACGCACAGCACGTCGATTGCCGAGACGGCACGTTCCGGTCGTCGCAATTCGGCGTTGATGCAGTCGCTCCAGATCGACAGTGCGCAGCGCAGATACTGCTCGCGCGATTGCTCGACGACGTCGTGGTCCACTTCCGACGCCACCAGCGGCCAGAGCACTTGCAGTTGCTCGAGCGCTTGCTGGTCGCCGCCAATGGCGGTAAACACCAGGTCGTCGACGCGCTCAAGCATCTCCAGTACCTCGGCCGGCTGTTGGGCCAACGTTTCGACCAGATGCTCGATCGCCGATTGCGGCACGTGCGCATTTTCGAGCGTGGCGGCGAAGCGGAGGTGGGCGGCATCGGCCCTTTGCCGCATCGCATGGCCCTCGGCGCTGGTCCCATGTTCGTCCATCGCGACCGGCGGCGGATCGTCGTCGAGTTCCGCCGCCACGGCTTCCAGCACCGGCGGGTGCAACGCCGCGTGCAATTCGTCGGCGACAGATGACAAAGCCGCGCAGGTGAGTTGCGGGCGGCGCCGCTCGAGTTGAGTTGCCAGCACCGAGATTCTGCCACCGGCAAGGATTTCCGCCACGCAGCCGGCCCAGCCCTCCCAGCTCAAAGTATCCGTTGGTTCGATGCCGTCGAGATCCAGCAGCGTGACGCCGTGACGGCCGATGGCCCGCCATGCGCCGGAATCGGCCGGGAGGCCGGACAGGCGGAACGGCCGGCTCGGCGAGAATTTCAATCCGGTCGAAAACGAGAATTCCGGTCGACATTCAACCGGCAGCAGGCACAACAGCCCCGCGAACAGCGACTCGATGGGGGTGTTCGCGGCCACGGCCAGTTGATCGCTCGACAGGGCGGCTTGCAACAATGTGGCCAATGCCGTGGGGCCAGGCCGATGGGCCAACTGGGCCAAGAGCGCGGTATCCACGGCCGGGGCTCGCCCGCCGAGTTGCACCGGTTCGAGGCTTTCGGGAATTTGTTCGTACACGACCATAGCGCCGCTGGCAGTCGCCGCGCGCAGCACGGCGAACGGATCGTTGGCGAACTTCGCCAGGACTTCGCCCGGCAGCACGAGAAATTGCGTGTACACCAGCGGTCCGCCGCGACCGCTGTACTCGGCGCCGGCGGCCGTGGTGCGCGAGACGGCATAGGCTCCGCTCGCCAGGCGGTGGAAATTGGTGCTGGCCGGCAACTCGCCGGATCGTTCGAGCAGCGAGTCGTGCGCCGGTCCCCACACGGCCAGTTCGCGCGCGTCGGCCTCGCTCAGCCCAGGGCTGCGGCTGATCAACTGGTAACCTGCCGCGCGATTCGTGTCGGCCGAAGTGAAAATCGCTTGTTCGATGAGCACGGCAAAGTTCCCAGGCTACTTGGATGATCGACGTGAGCCGGCGCGCGGTGTCGAGAGGCGTTGTCGGTCCCCTTTAGCCGACGACGTTTTCCACCAGCCACTCGAAAGGCTCGATAATTCCGCGCGGCTCGATCCGCAGCGGCATCGTCAGATCGCCCTCGCCCGGCACGTGATGGCGAGCGCAGGCGCCGGCCACGCCGGCGGCAAAGAACTTGTGCCTGCGGAATCGCTGCTGGCAGACGCGCCACAAACCCGGCGCGTGCCGTTGAGCGTAGCCTGTCGGATCTTCGAAGCATTGCTCGCACTGATCCGCTTTGCTGAAGATGAGCGCCATCGGCCGATTGCCCCAGGGGGCTTTGGGATCGTCGCTCAACTCGTTCAGATGGCTGAGCAGCTTCATGGCAAAGTAATCTTCGTCCAACGAGCCCGTTTGCAGCTTGGTGCCGTCGATCAAGACCATCACACCGTGGCACCGGCCGAGGAACGAGTGAATCAATTCGTAGGAGCGCGGATGCTCGACTTCTTCGAACAACGCTTCGCCGGCGATGTCCGGCATCACCAACTCGATGGGCTGGCGGTGACGCGGGCTGCGCAGCTGGGAATGCACCCAGTTCCAACGATCCGGTTCGCTCGGCGTTTTGTTAGGGAATTCGCAACGCGCCAGCGCCGCCAACGTGTGCTGCTGCAACGTTACGGAAAACCCGCCGCGGGCCGACAGCTGCAGCTCCTTGGGCCGCCGCGACAACATGTCGAGCAGCATGCCCAGGTACACCGTTTTGCCGACGCCGCTGGGCCCCAGCGTGGCGACCATCAACGGGGCGGCCTGCCGCGACTGCGCCTGGTGCGCGAGCACCATGGGCGCATAGCAATTGCGGCACACTTCGGCATCCAGCGTGTTACCGCGGTCGCAGATCAGACAGGGAATCTGCGCCGAGTAGTTTGCCAGGCGATACGAATCGAGTTCGACTGCGACGCCGCGGTTCATACTTCAGCCTCCACGAAGGAGTCGGATTCTTGAGTCGGGATTTCGTCGTCGCTGTTGAACTGGGCGAAGTCGCACAGGCTGATCGCGCAGCGAAACCCGATATTGTGCTTGCGCGCCAAAACGTCGTCGCCGCTTTGAAAATGGCACGTGGCCTGGCAATCGAGATACGTGTCGTACGCGCCGCCGCGCAGGCTCTTCATCTTGCGCGTGGGTGTGTCGGGCAGCTCGTCGTCGGGCTGGAGGCGCAACGAATCGGCCGTCCACTCCCACACGTTGCCAATAAGCTGCTGCACGCCGCCCACGCTCACGCCCGAGGCAAATTCCTCGACCGGCACGGTCCGTCCCGGGCCCGATCCCCACAGATTTGCGCGGGTGCGGTCGACCGCCTCGCCCCAGGGATAACGGCGCTGCAACAACGGCTGTCCGGCAATGGCGACCGGCCAGCTGGCGGATTTGGTCCACTCAGCGTCGGTGGGCAGCCGTTTGCCCACCCACCGCGCGTAGGCTGCGGCTTCGTACCAGCAAACGCCCACCACGGGGTGATGGTCTTCGCCGCGCGGATAGCGGCCGTCGCGCCAGTTGCGCGGTCCCGGATGGCCGGTGGCATCGACAAAGTCGAGCACCGCCGGCAACACTTCCGGGTCCCAAATGCCCATTTGTTCGTAGCCGCCGTGACGCACGAACTGGAAGTACTCGGCGTTGGTTACCTGATAGCGATCGACGTAGTAGCCGTCGACCCACACCGGCGACTCCGCCCGGCCCGGCGTGTCCGAGTCCTGTTCGCTGGTCCCTGTCGTGCGATGCACAATCACTTCGCCGGCCGGAACCAGACACATTCCTTCCGACAGTGCGGTGCGGGCGCGGGCCAGTTGCTCGGGGCTGAGGTTGGCGATCAATTGCGGTCGCAACAAAAGCGCGAAGCGGCCGCGGGCGAGCATTTCCTCGACCAACGAGTTCGCGTCGCCGCCGGCCTCGAAGGCCTCACTGGCGACGATCTCGGCGCAATCCGCCAGCGGCTCATCCCGCTTTTCGTCGCGCGGCTCCGGCACCAACGGAGGCGGTGTCTTGCGCCGGACGAACGCGGCCGCGCACGTCGAGTTGAAAATGCCGCCGAACCAGCGGGGTACGCTGCGCCATTTCGCGCCGTACACCATGGCCACCGGAGCGGCTGCACAGCTCCAAGTCACTGCATCGATAAGTCGCATATTCGCCTCTTCAAGGCCGCCCGACCGCCGCTGTGCGCGGACGCCGGGCCGCTCCACGTAGTTAACGGGCCGTCTTGGCCATCTTGCGGACTTTGTTCTTCTGCAGCATCTCGAACTGCTGCAGCACCGAGTCCATGACGTGATCTTTCTTGGCGGTTGCATTGCCGCCCGCAGGGATGTTGGCGGTTGTGACAGAGCCCGCTACCGGCACCGTGCCCGTGGTGGGCCGGCTCAGCAATTCGCTCTGGCGATCGACGCTGCGGCGCAATTGTCGCAGCTCCTCGCTCCAGTGTTCGCGTTCCTGGGCGGTAGCGCGTTTCTGTTCGGCCAATGCGTCGGTGAGTTCGGCGGCCCGGTGGCGCAATCGGTCGAGCTCGACTTCGAGTTGGTCTCGTTCGGCCACCACGGCAGCCAGTTGTTCGGCGGCGGCGGGATGTTCGCCCTTGGCCAGCAATTGCTCGCGGGCCGCGGTCAGTTCGAGCTGGGCGGCCGCCAGTTCGCCGCGCAGCCGGGCCGCGTCGACCGTGGCTTCGGTCAACGGGCCAAACTGCGCGCGCAACTGGGCCAGCTCGTCGTGCGATTGGGTTTCATCAAGGTGCAAGCGCTCGAGCTGCGCCTGCAACTGCGCGGTGTGTTCGTTTTGCAGTTCCAGCCGCTGGCGGCTTTGCATTTCCTCAGACTGAGCGTGCAGCAGCTTTTCGTTGACTTCGGCGAGCTGCGTTTGCAGTGCGTCGAGCTGTTTGCGCAGCTCCGTGCCGCGGCGATTGGCTTCCGCCTCCGCCTGGGTCCGCTCTGACAGGCACTTGTCTTGTTCGAGCAAGCTGCGTCGCGCTTCGGCCAGCTGCCGGCGACAGTCGGCCAGCTCCGCGCCGCGTTGTTCGCACTCGGCCACCGCCTGCTCGACGCAATCGGAAAGCGATTGATAGCCCTGCCGCAACTCGTCGATGGAGTCGTGCAGCGGCTGTTGGATCATCTTGAGCGGTAAGGCGAAGTCGAGCGACACTTTCTGGCCCTGATTTGAAATAGCAACCGCGGGGCCATCGCCGCACGGACTTCAGAACGGCCCTTGCCCACAGTCAACTTGGGCAAGGCCGCGGTAGAAATGCGATGGGAACCGGCCGCCTTGAGAACTCTAGGTCAGAACCAGGGTGCTGGCAAAATCAGCCGCAACAACCGCTAGACCCACGGTTGGAGGGGCCGGCTGCCCTGTCATTGGCGCCCTCGTGCGGCAGAGGCGAATTTATAACTCATTTGATGACAGGCAATTGCGAAAAAATGGTGGGTGGCGCGAGTTGCGCAGACCTTGCGGAAAACGCAAGATATGGCATCTTTAGGCAGTCCAAGGAATTCGCCCCGACGGTTTAGGAGTGCTCTCTGATGTCGCAAGATCGAGTCGTGATAGCTGGTTTGTCTTTGGCATTGTTCCTGGTTTCGCTAGCATCGACCCCCGCCGAGGCCCGACTGGGCAGTCGGCTGGAGCGCGCCGAGCTGGCCAGCGTCAAGACGGCGAGCCTGGAGGGCGACTGTTGCGTTCCCAAAGAACCGTGCTGTCCCGAGCCCTGCATCAAGTACCACCATTGTGGTCCCAAGCTCTGTTGCGGCTGCGAACCGCCCAAGGAAATCACCCTGAAGGTGAAAAACCCATGCACGGGCTGCGAAGTGGACGTGCCGATCTGCCTGCCGGCCTGCTGCAAAGGCGAGCCGGAGATTTGTTGCGGCAAGGGATTGTTCTGCCGTGACGTGGTGGAGTACGAGTGGTGCTGCGGTTTCCGCGTGAAGGTGATCTTCCGCCACTGCGGCGATCTGCTGGTAAAGACCTGGGGCTACTAGTGCCGCAGCGGATGGATCCGCAGAGTTAGTCCACAGATGGACAGGCTGGCCACCGATACGGACGAAGAATTTTTCTTCCGATCTGTGTACATCTGCGTCATCTCAGGGTTTGTTCGATTTGCTCTGACTTTGTCTCGCGGTGAAGGCGCGCTATGATGGCGCACCGTTGGCAGTGAGTTGCTGCCGGGCCGCGGAGAGCACGGGGTTGGCACGCAAGCGAAAACCGAAACTGCCGCCGCCCGCGGCGCCCGCCGAGAGTCAGGCCTCCGTGTTCTTCACGGTGGGCTGGTCACTGTGCGTGTTGGCGACCCTCATCGGCACCGTGACCGCGGGGCTGGTATGGCTGGTCGTGCGGAATCGGCCCGAGAACGAAGCCGGGCTGGCGCTGGCCCAGCTAATGCATTTTAGCGCCATCGTGACCGGCTGTGCCTCGTTGTTTCTGCTGCCGGTAGTGTACAAGGTGCGGCGCGAGCCGCCACCGTTGGTGCTCATTGGCCTCTCGCTGCTGGTGGCCGCGGCGCCGATCTTGGCGGCCGTGCTCTGAATAACCCCGGCGCGCCGGGGCAATTATGAGATGGCATCGCTGCCATCATGCAGCCTGTCGGCTACGTCAACAGGCTGTCAGGAGATATCGTGCGTGTGTCGCTCGCTGCTGCAAGCCGCCTGCGAATGATCGTGCGGCCGCTCGACAATCTCGAGCGAGGTGTGCGGCTTCGGTGGGCCTGCATGGACGTGAGCGGGCTCGTTTGGGGCCGGCACGGGCGTCGCGGCCCGTCCCATGCCTACCAGCCGCAGCAGGGGCCACAGCAGCGGACCGTTCGCCGTCAGCCAGCGCGTGCGGAAATAGTAGCTGATGAAGCATTTGGCATGCAGCTCGGCCACGCGCTCGCTGGTCAGGTTCTTATACTTCAGCACCGGGGTATAGACCGTGTACTGGGTGGTATCGAACGTGGCAATCTGCGGTTTGATCTGCTCGAAGAATTCCGTACCGGGGTACGGCGTCACCACGTTGAAGTTCGCAAACGTGGGATTCACCGTCTTGGCGTAGCGCAGCACGTAGCGGATCGATTCTTCCGTGTCTTCCGGAAAGCCGATCATGAAACCCGCCACGGTGCGGATGCGCAAGGCGCGGCAGAGCGCGACAAACTCGCGCTGCTTGTCGTCGCGGATGGGGGCGCGGTGATAGCGCCGCAGCGTGTCTTCCGAGGGCGTTTCGATGCCCACGGTGATGCTGGTCAATCCCACCTCGGCCAGGGCTCGCAACACGTCCGGCTTCAGCAGGTCGATGCGCCCTTCGATCGAGAACTGTATCTTCCGCGGCAATTGCCCGATCAATTCGGCCAGGTGAAACACGCGTTTGCGGTCGACGCCGAACAACGGATCGCGGAACTTGAACGAACGAAAACCGTGGGCCTTGATCCCGGCGCGCATCTCGGCGACCACGCTTTCCGGCGTGCGTAGCCGCGTGGCATTCTCCATGATGATGTATGGACAATAGTTGCACTTCAGCGTGCAGCCGCGGCTTTGCTGGATGAGCGCCGTGGGGAACCTGGTGAAATCGTAGCCGATGCGAAACTTGCGCGGCGCGAACGGCGACCAGTCGGGAAACGGCAGCAAGTCGAGGTCGTTCACTTTGCCGACGTTGAACGTGCGCTCGCCGCTGGCCAGCGCCTCGTCAAGCTTCCAGAACAGTTGTTCGGGCTCGCCCTTGATGATGGTGACGGCCAGTCCGTCGAACGCCTCAGGCATGGCGAACGCCACCGCTCCGACGACGAACACCCGGCAGCCCGGCGTCGTTTCCAACACCCGCTGCATGGCTTGTCGCTCAAGCGCCAGCGTGATCAGCGAGGGATTGAAGACATACAGGTCGGCGCCGGCGGGGATTCTGTCGAGCGCGTACTCCACCTGGTGTCCAAGCGAGCGAAAGATGGCCGCCAGGTAGGAGAACGTCAACGCCACCGGCCGATAGTCGCGCTTGTAGAAGTGCCGCACCACGGCTCCGGCCAGCCCGCCGCGGCCTGGATATTGGCCGACGCCGAAGCCGCCGGCGAAATCTTTGGCGACATCGAGCTTTCTCGTATCCCACAGGACGACGCGCATGGCCTTTTCCTTTTGGTTTTTGCTACCCGGCGGACAAGCGACAGCTGTGTGCTACGCGGCACGCCGCGAACCCGCGGTGCCGTGGGGCGCCCGCGGCGCGGGGCGGTCCGCGGTCGATGGAATCTTGCGAATCTGTCCGCCGTAGCTCATCTCGTAGACGTTGTCTTTCCAACGAATGCGTCGGCCGATGCCCGATGCAACCAGCGCGACGCAGAGCGCGGCCGCGGAGACCGGGCTGCACCAGATGTCGAAATGTCGGGCAGCCGCCAGTTCGCGCTGGCAATGTGGCAAGTAGCTGAGGGTGGAACGTTGACGGAGCCAGCCGCGCAAGACTTGCATGGCATAGATGCCGCCGGCGACAGCGGCCGGCTGCCAGGCCCACGCGGCGCCCTGCCACCAGGCCGCGAGCGCGGTCGTGACACTGGCCCAGAACACCAGCTGGTTGAAGCAATGGCCCACCGCGACCACGGCCCACAAGAGCGGCGAATAGAAGCGGCCGATGATGAACTGCCGCCGGACCCAGGCCAGCATGGTCCACATGTCGAGATCGATGGGGCTGGGCAGGATGCAGCTCGTTTCCAAGGCCAGCGGTTGCTTCATGCGTGCCAACACGTTGGCGGCCACCAGGTCGTCGCTCAGGGTGCCTTGCCACGCGTCACGCATGCGACCGATTTCGAAGGCGTCGCGCCGAATTGCCCACGAACCGCCCCACACCTTGTGATGGATGCTGGGAAACATGATGGGCACGACGGCGGTGTCGATGCTGGCGACAATCAGGTTGGCCAGCGTCGGCCGCTTGGGAATGAAGCGTCGATAGCCGGTCGAAGCGACGCAGATGCTTAACCGCTGGGTCAATTGCAAGAGCCAATCGTGCGGTGGGCGAATGTCGGCGTCGGCAAAAGCCAGAATGCCGATTTCGTCCGGCAAGTGCTCCGTCGCCACCAGCAGGTTGTGCACCTTTTGCCCGGCAGTTGTGGCCAGGCCCGCGATGACCAGGCGCGCCTGGCGATCGGGATACTCGGCAAGCAGCCGACGGATGGGCTCGTAGGCCTCATCGTCTACACTCTCGACGATGAATACCACTTCATGATTCGGATGGTCCTGCTGGAGCATCGGTCGCAGGTTGGCTTCCAGATCGCCATCGTCACCTTTGCACGGGACGAACAGCGCAACGCGCTGGGGAGGCGGCGTGGGGCGGCCACGACGGGCGCGACTGCGCGCGTAGCGGCGATGCTCGAGCGTTTGCGTCAACAGCAAGAGCTGGGTGATCAACGTGCCGCCTACGGCCACCCAATACGCGATCTGCCACCATGCCATAATCGCCAACACCTTCCTTGGCTGGCCGCTTGCGCCCGACATTCCTTGCCGTGCGCATACCGTCAATCCGATGGCTCGCGGGCGAGCGCTCGCGCGGGAGTCAATCGGCCGACGTGTTCTTCAGGCCGGCACTCCGCTGCCGAGCTGAAAGTGGTTTCTCAAAGCGGGTCAGACAGTAACGTTGCGTCGTTTTCGCGTCAATCCGGGCTGCGGCCGGAGTGCGCCGCTGTCCGTCGGCGGCATGCGATGCTGCTATTGGTCTGCCGGCGTGTTGGCGGGCGCGGCCGGAAACCCGGCGTCGCGCAACTGCTCGAAGCCGGGTTTGAGGGCCCGCACGTCGTAACCGAGTTTTTCCAGAATATCAGCTGCCAGCACTGCCCGAACCCCGCGGGCGCAATGGGTATAGACGATTTGGCCCGGCGGCAATTGCTTTGCCAGCGCGTCCTTGGCCTCGGCAGTTTGGGCGGACTTGCTCAACTGGCTTAGCGGAAGTGTTTGGGCATCCTGCAGGTGACCGGCCTCCCATTCCTTGGGCTCGCGCACGTCGAGAAGGACTGCCTTCTTGTCCGCGAGGCTCTTCTGCACCACGTCCAGCGAGTCTTTCGTGTGCTCGGCGGCGGCCACCAGCGCCGGCGCGCTGAGCACTGCCGCGATTGCCAGGTTCAAGATGATCAACGATCGCATGACCCATTCCTCCCGCCGTAAGCCAGTGTTCGTGCCGAGTTGGTGCGCGCGAAGCGTAACGCCGGGCGCGCCATTCAAACTAGCCTCTCAGACGCCCGGCCGTCAACAATCGACGATCCAACAGGCGGTTGAGCGGCAAGCGTGCGTTTAGGCCGCGTGGCGCCCGGTGGACACCTGACTTTGGGCCGCGTCCCAGCGTCGCAGCGCAACGGCGGCCAGCGTGCCGCCAAACGCCACTGACAGTTTGAGCGCCGCTGCCACCTGGTTCTTGCGGCCCACCAGCGGAATGCAGTCCAGGTCGCATTCGGGATCGGGATGCGTGAGGTTGAGCGTGGGCGGCACGAAGCCATCGCGCATGGCCAGCGTGGTGATGGCCAGCTCTACCGTGCCGGCGGCGTTGATCAAGTGGCCCAGGATGGACTTGTTGGCGCTGACGCACAAGCGATTGGCGGCCCGGCCCATGGCACGATGGATCGCGCGGGCTTCGGCCAAATCGTTTTGCTGGGTGCCGGTGCCGTGAGCATTGATGTAGCTGATATCGTGCGGTGCCAGGCCGCCGGCGCGGAGCGTTTCGGTGATCAAGTGGGCCAGGCAGTCGCTCTCCGTATCCAGCCCCGTCACATGATGGGCCGTGGCGGCCAACTTGCCGCACACGAGTTCGGCGTAAATGCGTGCGCCGCGCGCCTGGGCGTGGCCCAGCCGTTCGAGCACGAACATGGCGGCGCCTTCGCCCATGACAAAGCCCTGCCGCTCCCGGTCAAAGGGACGACAGGCCTGGCGCGGATCGTCGTGGTAGGCCAAGACGCGCATCTGATGAAAGCCGGCGGCGAACAGCGAGTCGATCGCCTCGGCGCTGCCGGCCAGGGCCGCGTCGCACTGTCCGTCCTGAATGGCCCTCATCGCCGTGAGAATTTCAATCAGGCCGCTGGCGCAAGCCGTCGAATGGCCGATGCGCGGTCCGTGCAGCCGCAAGCGTGTGGCAGTTCGCGAGCAGGCCGAGTTCGGCAAGAACTGGGTCCACCAGGGGACGGTCCGCGGCGGATACATGTGGCTCAGGCCCAACAACTCGGCCACGCCGCTGGCGTCGCCCATGTGGGCGCTGATGGCGCAGCCGAAGCGCTCCGGAGCGATGGAGTTGGCGTCGATCGCCGCATCGGCCAATGCTTCGTCGGCCACGCGGTCGCACAGGGCAAACACCTTGAGCTCGCCCGGCGGGCCCGGGGCGGTGTCCACCGGCGCGCCGATCAGCAGTCCGTCCGGAATTCCCGTCAGTCCGCTCAGCCGGCGCATGGCGCTGCGGCCTTCGCGCACGGCCTGCCACACGCTTTCGCGATCGTCGCCGACCGACGCCGTCAGGCCGATGCCCGTGATGACTACCGGTTCGAACTGGGAGCGGTGATGTGACACGCAATCCTCGAGGCGCGCAGCAGCTCCCGAAGTGAAGTGGAGCCGGTGAGCGTCGATCAAAAGTGCGCGCCGGCAGCCTCCGTGCGGCCGGCCAATGGGAGGCGGACTGTACTCAATTTGCCGCCGCGACCCAACTGCAAAAATTGCCGCGCTGGGAGCTCTACAATGCGAACTTGCTAGCGATCGCAAGGCGTTGCGGCGCCACGGAGTGGGGGCGTTCGGCGGCAGCGCGACGGGCGGGCGAAAGTTTTCGCGGCACCCGGTTGCAATCTCGTAAGCAATCGCTACACTGCTACCTTCGTGGGAAATAAACCCAAGGATGGCGAAAATCACGCGAAATGATGGGAAACTTGCCCAAACGATGGAGCGGTGTGCGGCGTGCCTCGGCTGCGTGGCAGCTTCCCAGGTGGCAGCAACCATGGAGCCGGTGGCAGGGACCTTGGAGCCGGTCGCAGGGTGAGCCCGAGCATGTCCCCAACGCAGGAATTTGTCCTTGGCGAGTTTCCCCGAGCGCTGGACGAACGCTTTCGCCTGTCGTTGCCGGCCGAACTGGCCGAATCGCTGACGCGGGGTGGCAGCGACTGCATTCTGGCCAAGGAACGGCCCGGCTGCTTGAGCCTCTGGAATGCCAAGGCCTGGCAGGCCCATCTCGACAACGGAGTGGATCTCGTCAAACGCAAGATGCGCGCCGGCAAGCTCGAGGGGAACCTCGAGGAAGTGCAATTGCTGGGACGGCTGCTGTCAACGCGACACAAAACCGTGCCACTGGCCGGCCGCGGACGGCTGTCGATTCCGGATGGATTTCGTGAATTCTTGCAGGTCGAACCAGGAGGGGACGTCATCGTCGTGGGCGCCGGTGTGTGCGTGGAAATCTGGAGTCCGCGCGCCTGGCTGGCACACTTGGAGGAACGCATGCCCGACTTCCGGCAGCTCTTTGCCAGGCTGTCCGGTTGAAAAAAACCAACGACCATGCCCGGCAGCTAGGGATCCACTGTTACTTACCCATGCCCGTGTCACCCGGTCTGGGATTGCAAGTCGCCAGGGAACGGGCATCCTCGGCACGGATGCCGGAACACGAGCCTACTGCCGGGCGTGGCGTTTTTATCGCGCGGCGCCAACGCCAACCGCGTGGCGCCATCGCGGATTGAGGCGCGCTGCTACGCCGCCAGCGGAATCAACGTGCGTGGCGAAGTGCCGTCTGATGGATTCGCGTTTTCAAGCCCGCTGCCCTGATCCGCTGCGAGCCAGGTGCCGCTCGACCGCCGCTCCGACAAAGCCCGCGAACAGCGGGTGCGGCGCCGTGGGCTTGCTCTTGAACTCCGGATGGAATTGCACCGCCACGAACCAGGGGTGGTTTTCCAGCTCGATGATCTCCACGAGCGAGCCATCCGGGCTGGTGCCGGCCACGATCAGGCCGTTGGCGGCGAACTGCTGCCGGTAGGTGTTGTTCAGCTCGAAGCGGTGCCGGTGCCGCTCGGAAATGATCAGCCGCCGATAGGCCTCGGCCGATTTCGTGCCGGGCACCAAATGACAGGGCTGCGCTCCCAGCCGCATCGTGCCGCCTTTGTCCGTGATCGCCTTCTGCTCATCGAGCAAGCAGATTACCGGGTGCGGCGTGTCTTTGTTGAACTCCGTGGAGTGCGCGCCGGCCAGGCCCACGACGTTGCGGGCAAACTCGATCGTCGCACAGTGCAGGCCGAGACACAGACCTAAGAACGGCATGCCGCGCTCGCGGGCGAAGCGGATCGCCTCGACCTTGCCCTCGATGCCGCGCTCGCCGAATCCGCCGGGCACGAGCAGCCCGTTGTAGCCCGCCAGCAACCGTTCCGGACCTTCCTGCTCGATCGATTCGCTCTGGATGCGCTGGATGCGGATTTGCGCCCGATGGGCGATGCCCGCGTGATCGAGCGCTTCGTACACGGATTTGTAGGCGTCGCGATGCTCGGCATATTTGCCGACCAGGGCGATGGCAATCTCGTGTTCCGGATTGCGCAGCCGGTGCAGCAAGTCGCGCCATTTGTCGAGGTTCGGCTTGTCGGCGGGCAGCGACAGGGCGTCGACGATCAACTGATCCAAATGGTTGTCGACCAGGCTCATCGGCACTTCGTAGATCGAAAAGTCCTTGTCTTTCTCTTCGATGACGGCTTCGATCGGCACGTTGCAAAACAGGGCGATCTTTTCGCGGTCCTCGCGCGACATCGAACGCTCCGTGCGGCAAATCAAAATGTCGGGCTGAATACCGATCTCGCGCAGCTGGCCCACGGAGTGCTGCGTCGGCTTGGTTTTCAGCTCGCCGGCCGCCTTCAGGTAAGGCACGAGCGTGAGGTGGATGTACAGGCAGTTGCGTTTGCCCACGTCGAGCGAGAACTGGCGAATGGCTTCGAGAAAGGGCTGGCTTTCGATATCACCCACGGTGCCGCCAATCTCGGTGATGACCACGTCGACGTCTTCGGTGGCCAGCTTGCGAATGCAACCCTTGATTTCGTTGGTAATGTGCGGAATGACCTGCACGGTCTTGCCCAGGAACTCGCCGCGGCGCTCCTTGTTGATCACCGACTGGTAGATCTGTCCGGTGGTGTAGTTGCAGTCGCGCGTCAGCGGGCTGTGGGTGAAGCGCTCGTAGTGGCCCAGGTCGAGATCGGTCTCGCTGCCGTCGTCGAGCACGTACACTTCACCGTGTTGATAGGGGCTCATCGTGCCGGGATCGACGTTGATATACGGATCGAGCTTTTGCATCCGCACGCGCAGGCCGCGCTGTTCGAGGAGCATGCCGATCGAGGCGCTGGTCAGCCCCTTGCCCAACGAGCTCACGACGCCGCCGGTGACGAAAATGAATTTGGTCATGAAAAACGGTCCTGTGGGTCAACACCACTCCCCGTGCGTCCGTCCGTGCCAACGGGGATTCCACGGAAAAATCGATTGCGGAACGTGCAGACGGCCGAAAACGGCCGCAGGGGCGGGGCCAGGGCAGCTCAACCCTGGAACTTCATCATACCGATGCACCGCCAAGCTGACAAAGGGGGAGATTTAAGTGGCCGAATTCGCCAGAATTCAGAAAGGAATGCTCCAGCGTCTGGCAGGTCGGAGCGTCCTGCTGACGTCCGCATGGAACAGCCCTGCGATCGCGCAAGTAAGTAACTGCTGAATTCTGGCGAATTCCGCGGCTAACTTCGCTGGAGCGCGTGCAATCGTGCGCGCGCCACGAATGCCCGGTAGTCGTCCGGCGTGTCGATGCCGACCGTAGGATCGTGCACCACGCCCACGGCGATCGAATGGCCGTGCTCCAGCACGCGCAACTGCTCCAGGCTTTCGAGCTTTTCCAGCGGAGTGCGCGGCAGCGACGCCAGTTGCAGCAGGAAGTCGCGGCGATACGCGTACAGCCCGATGTGCAGATAGAAGTGCGGCGGGTCGGCGGTCAGCAGTTCGTCGCGCCATTCGCGAGCGTGCGGAATGGGGCTGCGGCTGAAGTACAAGGCCCGGCCGCGCGCGTCGAACACTACCTTCACGGCCGCCGGGTCTTCCAGCCGCTCGCGAGTGCGAATCGGCGTGGCCAGCGTGGCCATCACCGCGGACGGATCGGCCTCGAGCAGCTCGACCACCCGGTCGATCGACGCGCCGGGCAATTCCGGTTCGTCGCCCTGCACGTTGACCACGATATCCACGTCGGTCATGTGGCGGGCCACTTCGGCCACGCGGTCGGTGCCGCTGGCGCAATCGGGGCTCGTCATCCGCACTTCACCGCCAAAGGTGCGCACAGCCGTGGCGATCTCCTCGTGGTCGGCCGCCACGCACACGCCCGCGGGTTTGCCGGCGGCCAAAGCCGCTTCATAAGTGTGCTGGACGAGCGGTTTGCCCGTCTCGGCCAAAAGCAACTTGCGCGGCAGCCGCGTGGAAGCCAGCCGCGCGGGAATGACGACATAGCTGTTCGAACGCACGCGGAGCCTGGGCGCGGCTTGGGACATGACGCGAAATCCTTTGTGCATGGCGAGCGACCGGCGAGTTCAGCTTCCGGGCGGCACGGCCGGCGTGACTTTTACCCAATCTCGCGCGAAGCATCCTAGAGCGGTTTCGCGGCGGCTGCCCCGATCACCCACGCTGGCACGGGCCGAACAGGCCTCGCAACGCCGCGGGACGGCCAGATGCCGCCGACGCACAGCTGTCGCCGCGGGAATTCGTCGCCGGCACGGGGTCAGACTGGCCGCGGACCCTGGGCGGCCATATGCTAGGATTTAGGGACTATTTTTCGGCTCGCGGCGCGACCGGCGCCGTCATGTCGCGGTCGCCGGCGGCGCGAACGCGGTTTTCGGCACCTCTCGAGCTGTCGCCGAGCGTTCCTTATTGGCTTGGAGCACGCACGCGCATGTGTGGAATTGTTGGCTACATCGGACCCCGGGACGCCGTGCCGCCGCTGATCGCCGGGCTGCGTCGCTTGGAATATCGCGGCTACGATAGCGCGGGCGTGGCCACTATCGACCATGGCGCCTTGGTCATCACCAAGCGGGCCGGCCGGCTGGACAACCTGGCGCAAGCGCTGCACGAGGCGCCCTCGCCCGGACACGTGGGCATTGGCCACACGCGTTGGGCCACGCATGGTCCGGCCACCGACAGCAACGCGCACCCGCACCTGGGCGGAGACGGCTCGGTCGCCGTCGTGCACAATGGCGTGATCGAGAACTTCCACGCGCTCAAATCGCGGCTGGAGAGCGAAGGCTATCGGTTCCACTCGGCCACGGACACGGAAGTGATCGCCCACCTGGTGGCCAGTTGCCTCGACGAACAACTTGCCGCGTCCGCAACAGGCGAGGCCCAACCGGCAGCCGCCGACGATCCCTACCCGACGCTTGAGCCGGCGCATCGGCCGTTGGTCGAAGCGGTCCGCCGAGCGCTGGCGCAGTTGCAGGGCACGTACGGACTGGTGATTCTGTTTCGCGACTATCCGGACGTGATGATTGCCGCGCGCCTCGGCAGCCCGCTGGTCGTGGGTGTGGGCGAACACGAGCACCTGGTGGCCAGCGACGCCTCGCCGTTGGCCGGTCAGACCGACAAGATCGTGTACCTGGCCGATCATCAACTGGCCGTGGTCACGGCCGACACGCTCACGGTGATCGATCGCGACCAGGGGCACGTTTCGCACACCGTGCGCACGCTGGACATGGTGGCCGACGACGTCGGCCTCGACGGCTACTCGCACTACATGCTCAAAGAGATTTTCGAGCAGCCCGAGACCATTCGCAACGCGATGCGCGGGAGGCTCAGCCTGGACGAGGCGACCGCCGTGTTCGGCGGGCTGAATCTCACGCCGCAGCAGCTGCGATCGGTCAATCGCGTGTTGCTCACCGCCTGCGGCACCAGCTGGCACGCGGCGCTGGTGGGCGAATACATGATCGAAGAGCTGGCGCAGATTCCCGTGGAAGTGGAATATGCCAGCGAGCTGCGCTATCGCAACTCGCCCATGGACCACAACACGCTGCTGTTTGCCATTACGCAAAGCGGCGAAACGGCCGACACGCTGGCCGCGCTGCGCGAGATGAAACGCAAGGGACACCCCACGCTGGCCATTTGCAACGTGGTGGGCAGTTCGATTGCCCAGGCGGCCGACGGCGGTATCTACCTGCACGCAGGGCCGGAGATTGGCGTGGCTTCGACCAAGGCCTTCACGTCGCAGTGCGTGATTCTGGCGATGTTGGCGCTGTACTTCGGCCGGCTGCGCAATCTGAGCTTCGACGCTGGCGTGCGCATCATCGAGCGCCTGCACGCGCTGCCCGACCAGGTCGCCCGGGCCTTGGAGACGAGCGACGAGGTGCGACGGATCGCGGCCAAGTATTGCGAGTGCACCAACTTCTTGTACTTGGGCCGGCAGTACAATTTTCCAACGGCGCTGGAGGGCGCGCTCAAGCTCAAGGAAATCAGCTACATCCACGCCGAGGGCTATCCGGCCGCCGAAATGAAGCACGGGCCAATCGCCCTGGTCGACGAACACACGCCCAGCGTGTTCATCATTCCGCAGGGCGCCGTGTATGACAAGGTGATGTCGAACCTGGAAGAGATCAAAGCGCGGGGCGGACCGGTGATCGCCGTGGTGTGCGAGGGCGACACGCGCGTGGCCGATCTGGCGGACGACGTGATCGAAGTGCCCAGCGTCGACGACTTCCTGCAGCCGATGGTGACGATCATCCCGCTGCAGCTTCTGGCCTATCACATCGCGGTGCTGCGCGGTTGCGACGTCGACAAGCCCCGCAACCTGGCCAAGAGCGTGACGGTGGAGTAGGGTCGGGGTTGCTGGAAATCGTGTGTCCGGTGCCACTGGCGTCTCGCCAGTGTGAATCTCGAAATGTCTCACGCACTGGCAAGATGCCGTTGGCACCCAACCAGCGCGGCGGCGGCTTGGTTTCGCTCGGCTTGCAGGAATTCCCGCCATGGCGTCACGCCTGCGATTCCGGTTCTCGTTGCGGGTGCTGCTGATTGCGACCGCGCTGGTGGCACTGGGCGTCTATTGGCTGACGTTGCCCACGATTCATGCGCGCCGGTACATCGCGGCGCTAGCAGCCAAGGATTGGGTGGCCGCCAATCATTTGTACGCCGACCCGGAGAACCAGTTTCCGGGCAAACGGCCCGGCGAGGGCGCATCGCTGGACGCGCACGCGTCAGTCACGCCCCTCACACTCGACGATTTGTTGCGCGGTGAGCGAGAGATCAACGTCAACATCAACACGTTCGTCGACGGCGGGCTCGTTGGCTCAGGGTTGACCTGTCGCGTTACGCACCGTGGCGTCGTGCCGGGAATGGAGTTTCCCTAGGAGATTTGTCCGGCGTCACAAGGCTGTCACTAACGTGCGACCGGACTAGAATGGTGCCGCGGTATCACGGCGAGAACCTGGCTCGCAGGAAGTCTCTCGGGGCGTAGTGCAGATGGCTCGCCAAAAGACCTGGCGCGAAAAACTGGCCGACAGCAAGGGCCTGCCCAAGGTGGGGCGCGTGACCGGGCCGATGACGAAACGCTGGGGCCGCGGCACGATGGTCATTCCCGCGCCCTTGGAAGTTGATGCTGTGATGCGCCGCGTGCCTAAGGGCAAGCTGGTGACGATCAACGACATTCGCGCGCACCTGGCGCGGCGGCACAAGGTGTCGATGGCCTGCCCGATCACGACGGGCATCTTCGCCTGGATCGCGGCGCACGCGGCGGACGAAGCGGCCGGCGAGGGCCGAAAACGGATCACGCCTTACTGGCGCACGCTCAAAAACGGCGGCGAGCTGAACGCCAAGTATCCCGGCGGCGTGGCCGCCTTGAAGCGCCGGCTGGAAGCGGAGGGCCACCGCGTGATCGCCAAGGGCAAGCGCTTCGTGGTGGTCGATTTCGAGCGGGCGCGGGCGCGGCTGTGAGATCTCAGCCGGCTCAGACCACTGGCGCGGGGCTCAGATCGCCGGCGCTGCAAGGCGGTGTGCCCTCGGGCCCGTTGCGGCTATATTTGAACTCGTCGGGCCCGTAGCTCAGTTGGTTAGAGCAGGGGACTCATAATCCCTTGGTCCCAGGTTCGAGTCCTGGCGGGCCTATTCGATATAGTTCTCAGCGGCGCATAGCGAACGCACATGAATGAACCAAGCGCCGACGAACTCCCCTCCGTCTTCGACGACGGCGACTTGTACGACCTGATTCTCAAAGACATTCCGTATGGCTTTGATTTCTACATCGCGCTGGCCCGCGCGGCCCAGGGGCCGGTGCTCGACGTCGCCTGTGGCACGGGCCGGATTCTGCTGCCGTGCCTGCAAGCCGGCGTGGATGTCGAGGGCTTGGATCTGTTCGAGCCAATGCTCGCCACGCTGCGCGCGAAGGCGGCGCCGCTGGGCCTGTCGCCCCTGCTGCACCAGGCCGACATGAGCGAATTCGCGCTCCCGCGGCGCTATGCGCTCGTGATGATTCCCTTCAACGCGTTCATCCACAACATGACGCAGCAGGCGCAAATCCGCTGCCTCACGCTGTGCCGCGAGCACTTGCTGCCCGGCGGCCTGCTGGCGTTCGACACGTTCTTTCCGTCGCTGGAGATTGTGGGCGCGGCGCAAGACACGCGCGTGTTGGAGGGCGAATTTCCGCATCCCGAGACGGGACGGCCGATGCGCCTGTACGATACGCGCCGCTTCGATCGGGTGGCCCAGGTGCAGCACTCGTTGAACGAGATCGAGCTGACTGCCGCCGACGGCAGCATCGAGCAGGTGTATCGCTCCCAGGTCAGCTCGCGCTATATCTACAAACATGAAATGGAGTTGCTGTTGCGCGCGGCCGGCTTTACGCGGTGGGAAATCTGCGGCGATTTCGAGCGCCGCCCGCTCACGCGCGAGAACGACGCGATGATCGTGCTGGCGTGGAACGCGTGAGGGCCGGAGGCCCGGCGTCCGCTTAGAGCCTGCGGACAAGGGCGGCGTGAGCCATTCAAGTGGGGGTCCGGCCGCAGCGCGGCTAGAACAGTTTCAAAACCGGTTTCGGGTGCCAATGCCGGCCTGTCGAGCAGCGCAAAGTTGCAACAAACACTGGCGGGCAAGCCGCCAGCGGCACCCTGAATTCACCGACACCGAGGTTTTGCAACCGCTTCTAGTATCCACGACCGGGCCGGCCGTCGATCATGCCGCAGCGCGCCAACTCTTGCACTTGCCAAGCGCCGCAAGTTAGGATTCGCACGTCACGCAGTTTAGGCGGCGCCCCGAGAGAGACGCCATGATCGAGTACGATCGTAAGGACTGGATTCGCAATGTGTTCGCGTATCGCGGCACGGCGCTGCGCCGCGCCGGCATTCGCGTGATCGTGATGACGCTGTATGCAGTGGTGGTGCAGGCCGGCTACGAATTGGGCAGCACCGTCGCCGGCATGGACTTCACGAATTTCTTTGGTCTCAACCCGGCCCAGCACGCCGTACTGGGTTCGCTGTTGGGATTTCTCATCGTGTTTCGCATGAATGCCTCGAACAATCGCTATTGGGAAGGGCGCTCGAGTTGGGGACAGATCATCAACGCCAGCCGCAACCTGGTGCGCGTGGGCGTGGCTCACACGCACGACGGCGGAGAGCTTTCGGACCTGGTGGCCGGCTACGTCATCAGCTTGCGGCGATCGCTGCAGGGCAACATGGACATGGAAGAGACGGAGGTCTTTCTGCCTGAAGATTTGCGCCGCCAGGCCGAGCGCTTTGGCAATCCGCCCACGGCCGTGGCCTTTGCCATTTCGGCCTGGATCGAGCGGCAGTATCGCCAGGGGCAGCTCGAGGCCCAGCTCGTGCGGCACATGGAAGATCAGCTCTCGACCATGGTCGACGCGCAAGGCGCCTGCGAAAAGATCCGCAAGACGCCGTTGCCGTTCGTGTATGTAGTGATGATCAAGCAGTTGATCGTGGTGTACTTGCTGACGCTGCCGTTTGCCGTGGGCAAGGAATGCGGCTGGTGGTCGCCGGTGGTGATGGCCATCGTGTCGCTGGGATTGTTCGGCATGGAGGAAGCCGGCGTCGAGACCGAAGACCCGTTCGGCACCGACGAGAACTGCCTGGACATGGTGACCTACACGCTGACGATCGCCCGCGATACCGGGCAAATGGCAGCCGGCAAGGCAGCTTCGGTCGCGCGATCGACCGTTCCGGTGCGCATCGCGGAATGACGCCGCGGACCGGAGCCCCTTGCTAGCACTCCCCCGGCTTTTCGCGCTTGAGGATCCGGGCGCGGCGCGCCCATAATTGACTCGCGTCGTTCGCAATCGCCGGACGGAGCGCCGTCCTGAATTTTGGAAGGAACCAAATTATGCGCGCGCCTTGGGCCACGTGGATCACTCGCTTCGTTCTGGCCGGCGCGTGTGCGTTGCTGGGGGGCGCCGCGGGCGACGCCTGCACCGGCATTCGCCTGCGCACTAACGACGGCGCGATCATCTATGCCCGCACAATGGAGTACGGCATCCAGCTGGACTCCGACATTGCCATCATCCCGCGCGGGCGGGCGTACACCGGCACCGCGCCCGGCGGGCCAGGATTGGCGTGGAAGAATCGCTACGGCATCGTCGGCGCCAATGCCTGGGGTCTGGACCAGGTGGTCGACGGCATGAACGAGCGCGGACTGGCCGGCGGCCTGTTCTACCATCCCGGTTATGCCGAGTACCCGCCGGTATTGAAGAAAGATCTCGGCCGCACGATCGCATCGTGGGAGTTGGTGACGTGGGCACTGGGCAATTTCAGCACGGTGTCGGAAGTCAAAGCCGGTCTGGACCAGGTCATCGTCGGCAACGCGGCCCAGCCGAAAATCGGCTTCGCGCCGCCGCTGCACGCGATTTTTCACGACGCCGAAGGAAACTGCCTCGTCGTGGAGTTCGCCGGCGGCAAGGTGCAGACGTACGACAACCCTTTGGGTGTGATTACCAACGCTCCTACGTTCGATTGGCATCTTACTAATTTGCGCAACTTCGTGAACCTGTCACCGGTGAATGTGACGACGGCCAAGATCGAGGGCGTGGACGTCAGCCAGCTCGGACAGGGTTCCGGTATGCGCGGGCTGCCGGGCGACTTCACCCCGCCCTCGCGGTTCGTGCGGGCGGTGGCGTTCGTCAACGCGGCCACGCCCGTCGACACCGCGGCCGAGGGCATCAACCTGGCGCACCACATTCTCAGTTCGTTCGACATCTTTCCCGGGCTGGTGCGCGGCACGGGCGACGCGTCGAAGTACCCCGAGATCACGCAGTGGGCCACGTTTGCCGACTTGAAAAACAAGGCCTACTTCTTCCGGTCCTATCGCGATCCGACGATCCGCAAAGTGGACCTGTCGGGCGTGAAATTCGACGCGGACAAGGTGCTGGTCGTGCCGATGCACACGGATCAGCCGGCCTACCAGGACGTGACGAATCGGTCGCGAATCCTGGCGCGCTAGGCGGAGTTTCCGGCGCGGTGGTCATGCGGGGCGACTGCGCAAATTCCTGGCGACACCCGCTAATCAAATGTGCATAATGCTTGAATGCGTCGCGAGCGCATTGCCGTAACTCTATTGTGTGCAATAGGCTACGTGCTGAAATGCACCGCTTGGCACAGCGATTGCTAGCTGGGCCTGGATTCACGTCGCAGTGTTACCGCCGCCGGGCGGAACCCGTCGTGATCGTCCTTCCGACAAGCGGAGAAGCCTATGTTACGCTCGAAGATGCTGTTTCTATGTTTTGCGCTCGGCCTGACGGTGGCCGGCGCCCTGTTGTGTCCTGCGCCGCTCTTGGCGCAAGAGGAGCCTGCCGCGGCACCTGCTGCGGAAGCCGCTCCTGTTGAAACCCCACCGGCCGAAGCGGCACCTGCTGCCGCCCCGACCGGACCCACCACCGCCGACCTGAAGGTCATGGCCGATACGGTGTGGGTGATGATCACCGGGTTCCTGGTGTTCTTCATGAACCTGGGATTCGCGTGCGTCGAGTCTGGATTTTGTCGCAGCAAGAACGCGGTGAACATTCTTTCCAAGAATTTCGTCGTGTTCGGCGCCACGACTGTCGGTTTTTGGCTGGTCGGCTGGGGGTTGATGTTCGGCAACGGCACGCCGTACATCGGTCAAGAGGGCCTGTGGATGGTTGGCGGTGCGGACAACAGCCCGGCAACTGCCTCGGACTATCAAGGCACGTACGGCTCCATTAGCTGGACGGGAATCCCGCTGATGGCCAAGTTCTTCTTCCAGCTGGTGTTTGCCGGAACGGCCGCAACGATCGTTTCGGGCGCCGTAGCCGAGCGCATCAAGTACCTGTCGTTCATCGCTTTCTCGTTCATCATGGCCATTGCGATCTACCCGGTCGTCGGCCACTGGATTTGGGGCGGCGGCTGGTTAAGCGCGCGGGGCTTTGTAGACTTCGCCGGCTCGACCGTGGTGCACTCCGTGGGCGGCTGGGCCGCACTGGCCGGTGTTTACATTCTTGGTCCGCGGCTCGGCAAGTACGGGTCCGACGGCAAGATCAACGCCATACCGGGCCACAACATGACCGCCGCCGTGATCGGCTGTATGGTCCTGTGGTTTGGCTGGTTCGGTTTCAACCCCGGCAGCACGATGGGCGTGGATCCCACCGCCATCGCGGAAATCGCCGTGACGACGAATGCCGCCGCGTCCGCCGGAGCCCTCGTGGCCACGGCCGTAGCGTGGATCGTCTTGGGCAAGCCCGACCTGGGCATGACGCTCAACGGCTGTCTTGCCGGTCTGGTCGCCATCACGGCGCCGTGCGCATTCGTCACCGTGCCGGCCTCGCTCCTGATCGGCGCTATCGGCGGCGCGTTGGTGGTCTTCGGCGTGCTGTTCTTCGACCGCATTCGTGCGGACGATCCCGTAGGTGCCACCTCGGTGCACTTGTTGAACGGCATTTTCGGCACGCTGTGCGTCGGGCTGTTTGCCACGCCCGATCGCATAGTTCGCAGCGGCAATACCGAGCAGAAAGCCGGACTGTTTTACGGCGGCGGCTCGGAGCAGTTCATGGATCAACTGATCGGTGTGCTGGCCGCAGGCGCCTATGTGTTCATCGTTGCCGCGATTGCCTGGTTCATCCTGAAGGCCACGATCGGCATCCGCGTGACCGCCGAAGAAGAGCACGAAGGTTTGGACCTTGGCGAGCACGGCAACCGGGCCTACTACGGGTTCGGCACCGACGTGTAGTTCGCTGTTCGTAGCTCAGTTTGATTGTTCGACCTGGTCGAAGCAGATCTGGCCTCCGCCTGGCCAGAGGGACGCCCTGGCTTGGGTGACTTCGGTTGCCCGAGCCAGGGATTGTCCGGCCAGGGGGCCCAGATCAGTTTGCCCAGCGAACCGGCTATTCGCCCAGCATTGACTTGCGCCGCAGCAAGTGGTGATAGTGCTGGGCAAAGCGGTGCGCCTCGTCGCGCACGTATTGCAAGAGCCGCAGCGCATACGAATGCCGCGACAAGAGCAGCGGCTCTTCGGCATCGGGCAGGAACACTTCCTCTTCGCGCTTGGCCAGCGAGATCACCACCGGCGGTTTGATCGACAGCTCGCGAAACGCGGTCATCGCGCTCGACAGCTGGCCCTTGCCGCCGTCGACCAGCAGCAGATCGGGAAAGATCTGGCCGTCATCGTGCAACCGCTGGTAGCGGCGGGCGATCACTTCGCGAATGCTGGCGAAATCGTCGACCCCCTGCACGTCGCGAATCTTGAACCGGCGGTAGTTGGGCTTGAACGGCAGCCCGTCGATAAACTGCACTAGGCTGGCCACGGTTTCGCCGCCGCCCAGGTGCGCGATATCCACGCCTTCGATGGTGCGCGGCGGCGCCGCCAGCCCCAGCACTTTCTCCAAGCCGGTCAGCCCTTTCTTGGGATCGACGAAGAACACTTCCGGTTGCACGTGTGTTTCCAACTCGCCCCGCTCGTCGAGCGTTTCCAGCATGTGAATTTCATCGCGCAGCCGGGCGGCCTTTTCGAACTGCAGCGCCGCGGCGGCCGATTTCATTTCTTCCTTCATTTCGCCCAGGAGCACTTTTTTCTTGCCTTCGAGAAACATCCGCAGCCGCTGGATGTCCTGGCGGTATTCCTCCTTGGAGATGCGCAAGTTGCAGGGGGCCGAGCACTGACCAATCGAGGCCAGCAAACAGGGCCGGTACCAGCGCCATTTTTCCTCGTTCTCGTCGATATCCAGCGTGCAGGTGCGGAACTTGAAGATCTTTTGCAGCACCTGCATGGCGCCGCGCAGGCTGCCCGCCCCGGCAAAGGGGCCGTAGAGTTTGGTGCCCCGGGCGTGCGGCTCGCGGGTGAACTCCACGCGCGGAAAGTCCTCACGCGTGGTGATCTCCAAATAGGGAAAGGTCTTGTCGTCTTTCAGATCCTGGTTGTACTTGGGCTGCACGTCCTTGATCAGCCGGGCCTCGGCCAGCAGCGCGTCTACCTCGCTGTCGGCCTCGAGAAAGTCGATATCGGCAATCTCGCGCACCAGGTCTGCGGTGCGCCGATCTTCCGCGGCCGCCTTGAGAAAGTAACTGCCGGCCCGGGAGCGCAGATTCTTGGCTTTGCCCACGTAGATCACGCGGCCCGCGGCATCTTTCATCAGATAGACGCCGGGCGTGTGCGGAAACTCGCGCACGCGCGCGGCGGCCCGGCGCAAGCTGGGGAGCTCGCTCTCTTCGGCCGGCGCGCTGTCGCCGCCCGGCGGGTGCTGCGGAAGTTGGAGTTCGTCGTCGGGCATGAATGGCGCGCAGGGCGGACTGGGGAGCGAGCTGCCTTCGAACGGGCCGCCCTGTGACCGTGCGTTTTGCCGGCTGGGGCGGTCGTGAGCTCAACCTGCTTTATTGTAGCCCGGCAGGCCAGCGCGGCCTCCCTCAAACGAGCCGAAGCAGGCGAATGGTCACGACGTCGAGCTTGCGGCCCGACTATCGCTTGCCCTGCGAAAAGGCGGTCAGGTCACGGCCCAGCTGCGTCAGCCGCGTGGCGTGCTGGGCCTTCGTATCGTCGAGGTCAGCGAGCATTTCGGCCGGCTCGTAGCTGAACATGTAGTACTTTACCTTCGGCTCTGTGCCGGAGGGACGCACCGCCACATAGCAGCCGGGCGAATCCAGGTCGATCATTACCATCTCGCCGCGCGGGCCCTGGAACGGCCTGGCCGCTCCGCCGGGCGCACGCTCTTGCAGGTGCAGGTAGTCGCGCACTCGGGCGACCCGCATTCCGGCCAGCTCGCGCGGCGGATCATCGCGAAAGCGGGCCATCAGCGCCGCCATGTCCTGCATGCCTTGCGAACCGGGCATGGCCACGGAGATTTGCGTTTCGGCGTGGTAACCGTGCTGCCAGAACAGCGCGTCGAGCTTTTCGTGCAGGCTTTTGCCCTCGGACTTGAGCCGCGCGGTCAATTCCGCCAATAGCATGGCCGCCACGGGAGCGTCTTTGTCGCGGGAGTACGTGCCGGCCAGGTAACCGTGCGATTCTTCCGTGCCGAACACGAACTGCTCGGGCCCCTGCTCGTCCATGGTGCCGGCGATGTACTTAAATCCAACCAGCAGATCGCCAAATGTGCGCGCGCCGTACGAATCGGCAATGCGTCGCGCCAACTCGCTCGTCACCAGTGTCTTGACAATGTAATGCGCAGGCGTCAGCCGGCCGGCTTGCTGCCAGCGTTCTAGCACATAATCGGTCAAGAGCGCGCCGATCTGGTTGCCGCTCATTGTGGCCCAGGCGGCGCCGGGCGCGAGTGAGACCGGCGCCGCCAGGCCGATGCGGTCACAGTCGGGATCGCTCGCCAGGATAAGGTCCGATCCGGCTGCGCGGGCCCGCACGATGATGGCGTCGAAGACGGCCTTGTTCTCTGGATTGGCGATGTGGTTGGGAACGTTGGGAAAATCGCCGTCGGCCGTGGCGTGCGGGCCAAAAATCTCCACGTCACGAAATCCGTCGGCCGCCAGCACCGGCGGCACGGCCGTGGTGCCCACGCCGTGCAAGGGTGAGTACAGGATTCTCACGTCGCGCGGGCCGGGAAAGCCCTGGGCCTGCACGGCGGCGACGTATGCCTGATCGACATCCTGCTGGCAAAGCACGATCTGGCCGGACTGCACGGCTGCGGCGAACGGCGTGCGCTGGATGGCGCCGGCAGACATGACGCACTCGATCACGTCGCTGTCGTGCGGCGGCAACAGCTGTCCGCCAGTCGACCAATAGACCTTCACGGCGTTGTCGCTGGGCGGATTGTGGCTGGCGGTGACCATGATGCCGCAGGAACAGTGTTTGTGGCGCACCAGAAACGACAACTCGGGCGTGCTGCGATAACCGTCGAGGAAGTAGACCGTGAAGCCGGCGGCCACCATCACCTCAGCGCACAGTTCGGCAAAGTGGCGCGAGCGATGCCGCGTGTCGTACGCGATGCCGCACGACAGCGCATTGCCGCCGACGGTGCGGCGCACGTAGTCGGCCAGGCCTTGGGCACTCTCGCCGATGGTGCGGTCGTTGATGGCATTGGAGCCGATCGGATACATCTTGCCGCGCCGCCCGCCCGTGCCGAACGGGATGATGGTCCAGAACACGTCGTCGAGCTCCTGGAAGCGGCCCTGCGCCAGATGCTCGGCCACTTGGGGCGCATATTCGGCATAGCGGGGTTCGCTGAGCCAGACGCGAATGTTCTCCACGGCGCCTGCCGAGAGTTTTCCGGCGCGGCCGGCGGCCTCCATCTGGCTCAGGGCGGCGGCTGCGTCGAACGGGGCAGGGGCTGGCATCGCTGGCTCTCCGAAATGACTGCATCGCGCGTGACCGCTGCGGCGGCCGCGTCGAACCCAACCAGGCGGGGATGATTGGGCCCAATTGTGCCCGATTTGTTCCCCAGGACAAGGCCCGCCGAAATGCTGTTACAATGCGTGACCGATTCGCACGCTCGATCTGTCCAGGGACCATTCCGTGAGCCAACTGATCATCAGCGTTTCCGGATTGCGGGGCGTCGTGGGCGACAGCCTGACGCCGGAAGTGGCCGCGCGCTACGCCTGCGCGTTCGCGGCGGAATTGCCCGCCGGCGCCGTGGTGATCACGCGCGACGGGCGCGCGAGCGGACCCATGCTGGCCGACGCGCTGCAGGCAGCCCTGACGCGCGCCGGGCGCGATGTGATGGATGCCGGCGTGGCCGCCACGCCCACCACCGGCGTGCTGGTGCGCCAGTGGCGTGCCGCGGGCGGAATTCAGATTTCGGCCAGCCACAATCCGCGCGAATACAATGGTCTCAAATTATTCTCCGCCGCCGGACGTGTGATTCCGCGCGCGGCGGGAGAAAATGTGCTGGCCCGCTACCTCGACGCGTCGTGGAAGCCGCCCGCCGGCGCCACTTCCGGACATACGGAGCATGAAGCGGACACGCTCGCCGAGCATGCGACGCTGGTAAAGCGCTGCGTCGACGTGGAGCGGATTCGCCGGGCCGGCTTTCGCGTGCTGTTGGATGCCAATCACGGCGCCGGCGGATTGCTCGGCCGCGCGTTGCTCGAGGCGCTGGGCTGCACGCTGGCCATCCTGGGAGAGACGCCGGACGGATCGTTTGAACACACACCCGAGCCCACGGCCGAAAACCTGGCCGGCGTGCTGGCCGCGGTGCCGCGCGTGGGCGCGCAAATCGGCTTTTGCCAGGATCCCGACGCGGACCGTCTGGCCGTGATCGACGAGCACGGCAACTACTTGGGTGAAGAATACACGCTGGCTTTGTGTGTGGAACATCGGCTGCGCCAGCAGCCGGGGCCCGTGGTCACGAATTGCTCGACCAGCCGCATGTCGCAAGACCTGGCCGAAAAGCGCGGCGTGCCGTTTTTTCGCTCGGCCGTGGGCGAAGCCAATGTGGTCGACGTGATGTTGGCCAAGGAGGCCGTGCTGGGCGGCGAGGGCAACGGCGGCGTGATCGACCCGCGCGTCGTGCTGGTGCGCGACAGCTTCGTGGGCATGGCGATGATTCTCGACGCCATGGCCGAGCGGCAGTTGCCGGTAAGCCGCCTGGCAGCGGAGCTGCCGCGCTACGAGATCGTGAAAACGAAGTTCACCGTGGCGCCGGAGGAAGTGCCCGCGGCGCTCGAGGCCATCGAGCATCATTTCTCGGGCGCGAAAGTAGATCGGCTCGACGGCTTGCGGCTCGATTGGCCCAAGCAGTGGCTGCTCGTGCGGGCCAGCAATACGGAGCCGATTGTGCGGGCCGTGGCGGAAGCAGCGAGCCACGAGGAGGCCGCCCGACTCTGTCGTGAAGCCGAAACGGCGGCAACGCGCGTTGGTTGAGGGGGGGCCGCGGGGTTTTCCCTGAGCTGCAGGCGGCCACGAATTTTTGCCGGGCGCTTTTTTGACAACGGCCGAACGCGTAGTAGGGTTGTCATTAGCCGGGGGAGTAGGCTCAGGTGGCGGCTATCAGACGCCGGCGCCTGGCCAAAACCAGCGGTCACTTCCCGTGTATCTCGTCTGAGTTTTCCGAGCTTGGCGGCGGGCAGCCTTCCAGCTCCTCGTTCCACCAACCTCGAAAAGGCAAACCGGTCGCAAGGCCGGGACGCAAAGCCAAGGGCCGGCAGACCTGTCTGCCGGTAGCCGGCTACCGAAGGGTCGGTGGTTCACTCCCGCCCTTGTTGGCGGGTGCGCGCTACCGCAGTTGTTCTTTCTCAACTTGACGAACTGCTCTTGCGCGAAAGGAGCAATCTGATGTTACTGCTCAAGAAGATGCACCGCTTCCTCGCATCGGAGGATGGCCCTACTGCGGTTGAATACGCCGTGATGCTGGCGTTGATTATCATCGTGTGCTTGATCGCGATTGAATCGGTCGGCACGAACACCAGCCAGACGTTCACCAATATCTCCAATTCGTTGGGCTCATAGCCGTGCGCGCGTCGGCCACGCCTGCCTCTACGGGGCGCGGCCGACGCGGCTCCCTTGGGTTTGATCGAACGTTGTCAGGAATCCGCGCTTTGTGGCCCGAACCCGCTGGGCACAAGGCGCGGATTTTTTTATGCGCCGTGCGGTTCGATGCGGTCTTTGCCGACCCAGGGGCGCAACACTTCGGGCACGCGCACCGAACCGTCGGCCTGCTGATAGTTTTCGACAATGGCGATGATTGCCCGGCTAATGGCAATCGCCGTGCCGTTCAGCGTGTGGACGAACGCGGTGCCTTTTTCGCCCGTGCGATAGCGAATGCCCAGGCGGCGGGCCTGAAAGTCCGTGCAGTTGGAGGTGCTGGTCACCTCGCCGTATTCGCCGCCATCACCGCGGCCGGGCATCCAGGCTTCGAGGTCAAACTTACGATAGGCCGGGCCGCCCAGGTCGCCGGTGGCCGTGTCCACCACGCGGTAAGCGATGCCAAGCTCGTCGAACAGCCGGCACTCGAGCTGGCAGAAATAGTCGAGCATCTGGTCGCTTTGGTCGGGCAGGGTGTAGGCGAACATCTCGACCTTGGTGAACTGGTGCACGCGATACAGGCCACGCGATGCACGGCCGCCGGCGCCGGCTTCGGTGCGGTAGCAGTGGCTGATCCCACAAAGTTTGATCGGCAGCTTCGCCGGATCCAGAATCTCGCCGGAATGCAAGCCGCCCAGCGTGATTTCCGCTGTCGCCACCAGGCTCAGATCGGTGTCGGCGATGCTGTAAATCTGCGTCTCCGGGCCGCGCGGAATGTAGCCCGTGCCTTGCAGCACTTCGTTGCGGGCCAGGTCGGGCGTGATGGTGGGCGTGAATCCCTCGCGCATCAGCACTTCGAGCGCGAAGCGCTGCAGCGCCAGCTCCAGCAGCACGGCATCGTTCTTGAGGAAGTAAAAACCGTGGCCGGTCACCTTTGCGCCCGCTTCGAAATCCACCAGGCCCAACTTCTCACCGAGCTCCACGTGGTCGAGCGGTTTGAAGTCGAATTGGGGCGGCTGATGGCGGCCGCGGCGCACCTCTAAGTTGGCGTCGTCGTCGACGCCCACGGGAGCGTCGGGATGCGACAGGTTCGGCATCGAGCGCAAAACCGTGTCGGCCTCCGAAACAATGCGGTCCAGCTCTGCCTGGGCGGCGGCTGTCTGCTCGCGCAGCGCACGTCCCTCGTTCTTTCGCGCCTCGCGCTCTTGCGGATCTTTTGTCTGGCCGATGGACTTGCTGACTTCGTTCGCGCGGCGATTCAATTCGTCGACTTCGAATTGTTTGGCCTTGCGCTGCGTTTCCAGCTCGACAAAGGCCGGCACGTCCACCTTGGCGTTGCGCCGGCGACAGTTCTCGGCCACCAGCTCCGCGTTTTCCAGCACAAATCGGCGATCGAGCATGACAAACCGCTTCGGGGTGTGAAATTACGGGCCAGGACGCGGGAGTCGAATGGCGACCCTCGCGGGCACGGGCGGCTGCAGGTCAATTGCGGTCGGAAACCGCTGCGGTCGGACCGCCGGGATCAACCCTTGGCAAGCTGCCCCAGTTCGTGCCACAGGTGGGCGCTCGACTTGATTCCGCGCTGAAAGTCGGCCAGCGAAAACTTCTCGTTAGGACTGTGCGTGTTGTCGTCGTCGAGCCCCCAACCCAACAGCAGCGTATCGACTCCCAGCAAATCGCGAAAGGTCGCCACCACGGGGATCGAGCCGCCCTCGCGCATCAGCACCGGCCGCGTACCGAAGCCGGTTTCAATGGCCCGCTGCGCCGCCGCGACGTAGGGGCTGTCGGGCGGAACCACCACGCCCGGTGCCCCGTGCGAAGCAATCAGCTCCATCGCGATGCCGGCCGGGCAAAGCGCTTGCAGCCGCGTGCGCAGGGCCGCGGTGATTTTGTCCGCAGACTGCTGCGGCACCAGTCGAAAGCTGAACTTGGCCGACGCTTTTGCCGGCAGCACGGTTTTAGCTCCTTCGCCCTGATAGCCCGAAGTGAGCCCGTGGATATCGAACGTGGGCCGTGCCCAGCGGCGCTCCAGGGTGGAAAAACCGGTTTCGCCCTGCAGCGCCTTGACGCCCACCTGTTTCATGAACGCCGTTTCGTCGAAGGGCAGCCTGGCGATGTCGCTGCGTTCGCTCGCCGACAGCGGCGCGACGTCGTCGTAGAAGCCGCTCACCTGGACTTGTCCCTGCTCGTTGATGAGCGCTGCCAGCATTTTGCACAACGCGTTGGCGGGATTGGCCACGGCGCCGCCAAACACTCCGGAATGCAAGTCTTGCTTGGGGCCGGTGAGTCGCAGCTCGAAATACACAATGCCGCGCAGGCCATACGTGATGGCCGGCTGTCCCGGGCCGAACTGCGACGTGTCGCTGATGACGACGATATCGCAGGCCAGCCGGGCGGTGTGGGCCTTGATGAACTGCTCCAAATTCGAGCTGCCAACCTCTTCTTCGCCCTCGATCAGGAATTTCAATTGCACGGGCAACCGGCCCTGGGTGTCGAGCCAGGCCTGAGTGCTCTTGATGTGCGTGAACATCTGGCCCTTATCGTCGGTGGCGCCGCGGGCATAAACGTTGCCATTGCGCACGGTCGGCTCGAATGGGGGTGAGATCCACTCGGCCAGCGGATCGGGCGGCTGCACGTCGTAGTGCCCGTAAACGAGCACCGTGGGGGCACCGGGCACGGGGGGCGACTCGGCATAGACGATCGGGTGTCCGGCCGTTTCGTGCAGTTCCGTGGACAGTTTGAGCGCGCGCAGCTGACCGGCCACCCACTCGGCCGCCCGGCGGATGTCGTCGCGATGACGACTGTCGGCACTGACGCTGGGAATGCGCAATAGCGCGCTGAGCTCTTGCTCGAAGCGCGGCTGGTTCTTCTGGAGGTACTCGTCGAGGCTTGCGGGTGCGGGCTTCACAAGGGTGTCCTCCGGCTCGTCGGGCACGCATCGCGGACCGCAGCGATTGTCGGCCGCCAGAAATGCTCGATTCAAAGGGTGGTTTTGCAATATAATGGTCCCCAGGGAGTTCGGCTATCGGGCCGTGGAAAAAGCAAGCGAGGATTAACCCGTGGCAGACGAATCGCGTGCCGCCGTCGCCGAGCCGGTTGCCGAGCCGACGGTTATCGAACGCAAAAAGGAGCGCAAGAAGCCCAAGCACATCCCGCGGTATCACGTCATTCTCTGGGACGACCAGGACCATACGTTCGAATACGTGATCGCCATGATGCAGGAGCTGTTCGGCCACCCCTTCGAACACGGCTTTTTGATTGCCGAAGAAGTGCATCAGCGCGGCCGGGCCATCGTGCTCACCACCACCAAAGAGCACGCCGAGTTGAAGCGCGATCAGATCCACGCTTATGGCAAGGATCCGCTGACGGATAGCTCGGCCGGCTCCATGTGGTCGAGCATTGAGGCCGCGCCGGAGTGATCCGCGGCGCCTTGCGCACTGGGCCGGCATTTGCTAAGTTGACGCGCTGCCGATATCAGGCCCGGGCCGTTGAGAATTTGCCGCCGCAGAATAAGTTTCGCCATGGCCACGCTCCGCACCGTCACCCTCGGCTGCAAGGTGAATCAATACGAGACCGAGTTCGTGCGCCAATCACTCACGACGGCCGGTTATCGCGACGCGCTCGACGGTGAGAACGCTGACTTGTGTGTGGTGAATACCTGCACGGTCACGGCCGAGGGGGACTCGAAAAGCCGCCAGGTGATTCGGCAGCTCGCGCGGCGAAATCCCGGTACGCGCATCGTCGTGATGGGTTGCTACGCGACGCGCGCTCCGCGTGAAGTGGAGTCGTTGCCCGCGGTGGCTGAGGTGGTTACCGACAAACGGGAGCTGCCGGATTTGCTGGGGAGGTTCGGCGTCGTCGACGTGCCGCACGGCATTTCCACCTTTGGGCACCGCAGCCGGGCGTATGTCAAAGTGCAGGACGGCTGCATGCTGCGCTGCAGCTTCTGCATCATTCCCAGCGTGCGACCGCACCTGGCCAGCCGTCCGGCGGAAGACATCGTGGATGAGATTCAACGGCTCGTCGATAACGGCTATCGCGAGGTGGTGCTGACCGGCATTCACTTGGGCCACTACGGCGTGGAGTGGAGCAGCGGCCGCAGCAAGGACCAATGGCTGCGGCTGTCGCATCTACTCGCGCGGTTGGCGCGCTTGCCGGGCGACTTTCGATTGCGGCTGAGCAGCATCGAAGCCACGGAAGTGACACGCGAGTTGATTGACGTGATGGCCGAACATCCGCGCCGCATTTGCCCGCACTTGCACATCTCCCTGCAGAGCGGGTCCGACGCGGTGCTCGCGCGGATGCGGCGCCGCTGGGGTAGCCGCCGATTCGTCGATCGCTGCCAACTCGTGCAGCAAGCCCTGGATCAGCCGGCCATCACCACGGACATCATCGTGGGTTTTCCGGGTGAAACGGACGCGGACTTTCTGGAAACCTGCCACGTGGCCGAGGCCGTGGGCTTTTCGAAGATCCATATCTTTCCGTTCAGTCCGCGCCGCGGCACCCCGGCCGCAACCATGCCGAACCAGGTGCCGCCGCCCGTCAAGGCCCAGCGTGTCGAACGACTGGCGGCGCTTGAGCGCACGCTGCGCGATCGCTACTTCGCAAGCCTGTTGGGCCGGCAGCTGGAAGTGCTGGTCGAGTCGGCTGATGAGAATTCGAACACGGCGGCTGGCACGTCCTGCCGGTACGCGCCCGTTCAGGTGCCCGGGGCAGACGACGACGTTGGCCAGTTTGTGCTAGCAACGGCCACGGACGTCGCCAGTGGCTGCATTACGGCCGCCCGAGTTGTGGGCCGCTAGCACGGCACAAGTGCCGGCCAAGTCTGTCTGGTTCTGCCGCGGAGCCTTTGTTAGACTCCCGCCCCTAACACGTCTGGAAGATCGCCGTCATCTCAGGCGATCGTGGGCTGAAATCACATCGCGGTCACTCGTCTCAGGCATCCCGGCATGGGCCTGGCTGCCGACATTCGAGGAGTCACTATGCTTGTCGGACGATTCTCACCGTTTGCGCTGGTTGCCTTGGCATTGGTCGCGGCTGCGACGCCGGTAGTTGCGGCGCCGCCGTGGAGCCGTTTGGCAGTCTTCAAGCAATTGCCTTCCGATCCGCACGAGATGTACCCGATCAGCGCTGACAACGGACCGTGGATGATCATGGCGGCGACGTTCACGGGCGAGGGCGCGGAAGATCAGGCCCGCCGCCTGGTTCACGAGTTGCGCAGCGAGTTCAAACTGCCGGCCTACTCCTACCAGAAGAAATTCGACTTTTCCGAGCCAGTGGACGGCAAGGGGCTTAATCCCTACGGCGAAGCGCCGAAGATGCGCTATCGGCAGGACGACAACATCACGGAGATTGCCGTGATCGTGGGCGACTACGCAACCGTCGACGATTTGGCTGCCCAAAAGGTGCTTAAGCGCCTCAAGCACTCGCAACCGAAGTCGCTCACCACCGAGCCGGGAAAAGAATCGGCCCAGTCGCTGGCGGCCATCCGCGCATTCCAGAAGCAAATGAAGCAGGCCCGGCAGTCCAAGGGCAGCGACGAGTCGAAGCTGGGGCCCATGAGCGGAGCGTTCATCGTTACCAATCCGCTCTTGCCGCGCGAGTATTTCGTGCCCAAAGGGATCGATCGCTTCGTCGAACAGATGAACGAAGGCGTGACGCACAGCCTGCTCGACGTTCGCAAGCAATACAGCGTCAAGGTGGCCACGTTCACCGGTCATGCCATCATCGTGGACGAAAAGGTCCAAAGGGCCATGGCCCGCGGCGAGGAACCCAAAAGCTACTTGGAAGAAGCTGCCAAGAGCGCGCACCTGCTCACCGAGGCCCTGCGCAAGCGGGGCTATGAGGCCTACGAGTTCCACGACCGCAATTCCAGCATTGTGACCGTGGGCAGCTTCGACTCGGTGGGCACGCGCCGGGCCGACGGCAAAATCGAAATCAACCCCGCCGTGCACAAGATCATGCGCACCTTCGGCGCGGAAACGAAGATCGAGCCGGGCAAGACTCCGCAGGTGGGCCAGGCCAAGAAGATTGGGCCGATCCCCTTCGACGTGCAGCCTGTGCCGGTGGAAGTGCCGCGCCGCGCCATTTCTACCGACTATGCGCGGGCACCCGCCGCGACCACCCTGCGCTGATCCGCCGACGGCATGCAGTACGGCCAGCTGGCCAGCCATGGCGGCGTTCGGGTACAACGGTCGTGTCGTCACTGGCACGCCCGTTCTTTCCGCCCGCCTCGCGCTATGTCATCCGCCAGACTCTTGGTGCTCGGCACGCACAATCGCAAGAAAGCTCGCGAGATGGTCGAGCTGCTGGCGGGCGTGGGACTCGAAGTGGCCACGCTGGCCGACTTTCCCAACGCCATCGAAGTCGACGAAACGGGCGACTCGTTCACGGCCAATGCCACGCTGAAGGCCACCCAGCAGGCCGTCCACCTGGGCCAGTGGGTGCTGGCCGAAGACAGCGGCATCGTGGTTGACGCGCTCGGCGGCCGACCGGGAATCTTTTCGGCCCGCTTCGCCGGCCCGCGCGCCAGCGATGACGAGAACAACGCCCGGTTGCTGCAAGAGTTGGGCGACACGCCCTTGGAGAAGCGCACGGCCCATTACGTTTGCCAGATGGTGTTGGCCGACCGGCAGGGAAGGGTGCGGTCCGAAAGCGGCGGCCAATGCCACGGGCGAATTCGTTTTGCGCCGGCGGGCTCGGCCGGCTTCGGCTACGATCCGCTGTTTGAGATTATCGAGGCACACCGCACCTGTGCCGAGTTGGGCGAGATCGTCAAGAGCGTGCTCAGCCATCGGGCCAGGGCCACGGAACAGATGATTCCGCGGCTGATGGAATTGGTGGACACGGGACAGTGGATTTAATCGGAATTTGACTGCCGGGCCGCGCCCTCTGCGCCGGAGGAAGTTAGAATAGCGCGGGCCCCGGCTGTGCGATCGTCGCGCGCTGCCGCCGGCTGCAAATCGCAGTGCTCGCCCATTGGTCCCGTTGAGTCATCCAACGAAAAGGTTCGCCATGAAATGCCGACTTGTCGCCTGGCTGCTGGTCGCAGCCATGTCGGGCGCCGCGGTTGCCCGCAGTGAAACGCCCAGTCAATGGGCCGACGCCCACACCAGTGAGTTGGTCGAGCTCTATCGCGGGTTCCACCAGCATCCGGAGCTTTCGAACCAGGAAGCGCAAACGTCCGCCCGCCTGGCCGAGCTGTGGCAACAGGCCGGTTATGAAATGCACACCGGCATCGGCGGCTACGGCATCGTGGGCATCTTGAAGAACGGCCCGGGGCCGACGCTCATGCTCCGCACCGACATGGATGCCCTGCCGGTCAAGGAACAAACCGGTTTGGCCTACGCGTCCGAAGTGATGGTGGAGAACAAGGACGGCAGCCACACCGGCGTGATGCACGCCTGCGGCCACGACATACACATGACGAACCTGACCGGCGTGGCCCAGTACCTGGCCAGCCACAAGGACGCCTGGTCCGGCACGATTGTGCTGGTGGGCCAGCCCAGCGAAGAGCGCGGCGAAGGCGCGCGGCGCATGCTCGAAGACGGGCTGTTCACGCGCTTTCCGCGGCCCGACATGGCCGTGGCGCTGCACTGCGACGGCGCGCTCGAAACCGGCAAGGTCGGCTATCGCGCGGGCTACACGCTGGCGAATGTCGATAGTGTCGACGTGACGATGCACGGCCGCGGCGGCCACGGGGCCGCACCGCACACGGTGATCGACCCGATCGTGCAGGCGGCGCAGTTCATCACGTCGCTGCAGACCTTGGTGAGTCGAGAAACGAATCCCGTGGAGCCGGCCGTGGTCACCGTGGGATCGATCCACGGCGGCACGAAGCACAACATCGTGCCCAACGACTGCAAGATGCAGCTCACCGTGCGCAGCTATTCGCCCACGGTGCGCGAGCGCCTGCTCGAGGGCATTCGTCGCAAGGCTAAGGCCGCGGCCGCATCGGCCGGAGCGCCGGAGCCGACCGTCGAAGTGCTCAACGAGACCACGCCTGCGCTGTTCAACGACGAGAAACTTACGGAGCGCGTCGTGCCGGTGTTCCGCAAGCTGTTGGGCGAGGGCAACGTGGTGCAGTCCGAGCTGGCCATGGGTGGCGAGGATTTCAGCCGCTACGGACTGGCCGGAGTGCCGGTGTGCATGTTTCGGCTGGGCACCGTCGAACCCAAGCGCCTGGCCGGCCTGACGCGCGGCGGCATGGAGGCGCCGTCGCTGCACTCGGCCACGTATTTTCCCGACCCCGATTTGTCGCTACGTACGGGCGTGGCGGCGATGAGCGAGGTCGTGCTCAGCCTGCTGCCGCCCAAGCGATGAACGTGCCCCAGGACTCGGCGGCCACCATGCGCCGGAAAGTCGTTTGGTACTGGCTCGCGGCCTATGCGCTCATGTTCGCCGCGGTGGTGTGGGCCATGTTTGCGGTGCGGCGCTCGGTGCTGCAAGAATTTGGCACGCCCGAGGCGATCGCCCAATGGCAAGCCTGGCGCGAAGCAGAGCCGAACCAGTCGAAGTCCGGACCGGTCGCGCGGCGCGTTCCCTCGTCAAACGAACCGCCCACGCTCGTGCTGTTGCGCGATCACTTTGGGGTGATGCTGGCGGCGGCCGTGGTGTTCAGTTCCCTTTTGTTCGGTGCGACGATGGTGATGGCGTACGGCGTGTTTGGCGCGAAGCGAGCGCGATGAGACCAGAGTCCGCCGGCGGAGCCGGGGGCTGCGAGTAGCCCAACTCAGCGGAACCGCAAGAGCGCGTACTTCTTCTTGCCGCTGCGCAGCACCATGACCGATTCGCTGGCCAGCTGGCCGGCGTCGAGCTGTGCCGCAATGCCGTCGACGCGGCGATTGTTGACGTAGGCGCCCCCCTGCTCGACAGTGCGGCGGGCGTCGCTCTTGTTCTTCGCCAGCCCGGACTCAACCAGGGCATCGATGATGTTCAGTCCGGGGCTGTCCAGCCGCGTGCGCGGCAAATCGCGGCTGGGCACGTCGGCAAAGATTTCCCCCAGTTGCGCGTCGGAAAGGTCGGCGATTTCGGCGCCAAAGAAGATTTCCGTGGCCCGCTCGGCCGCCTGCAAACCGCCGACACCGTGCACCAGCCGAGTCACTTCCTCGGCCAGCCGGCGCTGGCTTTCGCGGCGCGCAGGATCGGCTGCGCGGGCCGCATCGAGCGACTCGATTTCGTCGTGCGGCAATTCCGTGAGCATACGCAGGCATTTGCCCGCGTCTGCGTCGTCGACGTTGATCCAGTACTGATAGAACGCATACGGGCTGGTGCGCGCCGGCGAGAGCCACACGGTGCCGCTCTCGGTCTTGCCCATCTTGCTGCCGTCGCTCTTGGTCAACAGCGGACACGTGAGACCGAAAAGTGGCGTCTCTTGCTTCGGTGCTGATGGATTGATGCCTACCAACATGCTGCCGGGTTCGTCGGGCTCAAAATCGTGCAGTGGTGACATGCGCCGAGCTAGGTCGATACCGGCCGTGATGTTGCCCCACTGGTCGCTGGCACCGATTTGCAATCCACATTGTTCTTCTCTATTCAGTTCTACGAAGTCGTACGCTTGGAGCAACATATAACTGAACTCGGTGTAACTGATGCCCACGTCGTCGCGCTCGAGCCGCGCTTTGACGGAGTCTTTGGCCATCATCACGTTCACAGGGAAGTGCTTGCCGATATCCCGCAAGAACTCGAGGTAAGTGAAACGGCTCATCCAGTCGTAGTTGTTTACCAGCTTTGCCGGATGTTCCGCGTCGCCGAAGTCGAGGACAAGCTCCATTTGCTTTTTGAGTGCCCCAACGTTCGCTCCGAGGGTGTCTTCCGCGAGAAGCAAACGCTCCTGGCTCTTCCCGCTGGGGTCGCCAATCATGCCCGTGGCCCCGCCAACCAGCGCGATCGGTCGATGGCCGGCGCGTTGGAAGCGGCGCAGCATCAAGAGCGGAATCAGGCTGCCCACGTGCAAACTGTCGGCCGAAGGATCGAAGCCGCAGTAAAGCGTCCGACTACCAGACGAGAGCCAATACTGCAGGCCTGCCTCGTCGGTGACTTGATGAATTAGGCCGCGCCAGCGGAGATCGGCAAGAATATCGCTCAAGGTGTCCTCAGTCGTCTACGGCCGCGCTAGCGCCACATGTCGTCGCCCGCAAACGGATGGCCTGGGCCGGCCAGCTTCGGCTTGGGCAGGGCCTTGAGCGCCTGTTCGGCCAGCCGCAGGTCTTCGCGCGTGGCGATTTTCAGATTGATCGAAGAGCCCGGCACCACGGTGACCGGGTGGCCCAGCCGCTCCACCAGCTGTGCATCGTCGGTGGCCGGAAAGTTGCCGCGTTTGGCATGCGCGTCGAGCAGCAGTTGCCGGCGAAACACTTGCGGCGTCTGGGCTTCCCACAGTCCTTCGCGCGAGACAGTCTCTTGCACCTTGTGGTCCTTGGTGACCCGCTTGAGCGTGCTGGAAACGGGCACGCCGAAGATGGCCGCGCCGGTCCGCTCGCCGGCCTCGAAGATGGTGGTGATCCATTCGTCGGCCAGACAAGGCCGGGCCGCATCGTGCACGCACACAAAGTCGATATCAGCCTTCACGTGCGCCAGCCCCTTGGCCACCGACTCGGCCCGCTCGCTGCCGCCATCGACCACGTCGATGCCCAGGATGGCCGTATTGGCGCCGAACTTGAACTGAAAGTCCTCGCGGTCCTCGGGCGAGATGACCACGATCAACTGCTTGACGTCCGCGCGGTTGACGAACCTCTCGGCCGAGTGCAGCCAGACGGCCTTGTTGGCCAACGGCGCAAAGGGCTTCTTGTAGTTCTTATCGTGAAAGCGGCTGCTTGCGCCGGCCGCCGCCATGATCACCGCAAACTTGGCCACGTGAAAATCCTTGCTGCGTCAATTGCTTCTCGTATGGCGACAAAGACACGAAGAAGATTTGAACCACAGAGATCCCGGAGGACACAGAGAGCCGAAATGGATCGGCCTCACTTGCTTACGTCGTGTCGCTGTGGTTGCCCTGTTACTCCGCGTACTCTGAGTTCTCTGCGGTAAATTGCCGCCGCTCGTCATTGTCGAATTTCGACTCTGGGCCGAGTGCAGCCAGACGGCCTTGTTGGCCAACGGCGCAAAGGGCTTCTTGTAGTTCTTATCGTGAAAGCGGCTGCTTGCGCCGGCCGCCGCCATGATCACCGCAAACTTGGCCACGTGAAAATCCTTGCTGCGTCAATTGCTTCTCGTATGGCGACAAAGACACGAAGAAGATTTGAACCACAGAGATCCCGGAGGACACAGAGAGCCGAAATGGATCGGCCTCACTTGCTTACGTCGTGTCGCTGTGGTTGCCCTGTTACTCCGCGTACTCTGAGTTCTCTGCGGTAAATTGCCGCCGCTCGTCATTGTCGAATTTCGACTCTGGGCGTCAAGTTCACGCGGCCCCTTCGTCGCCTGCGGCCCGGCCGACGACGTCAAAACAAAACGGGGGCAACGGTTGCCCGTTACCCCCGTGTTCGGTTGCGCGTCCGCCTACAACGCCACCGCCTCTGACGAATTCGCTTACTTGTTGTCGTACGGCATCATGATCTCGCCGACGTCGAGTCCGGCGATCGACTTGAAACCGCCCTCGACGATCGCTTCGCCCAGCTTTGTGGCGCTCTTAAAGTAGCGATCGCTGGGCCGTTCGCCGGTGATCCGGCGCGTCATATCCTGGCACACGATATCGGCGGCCTGGCGCACGACTTCGTCGTTCTGCCGCGCGGCATAGAGCGCGGTGCACAAGATGGTAACCATGTCCTGCAAGCGCGAGGACAGTTCCGACATGCGGCATTGCCGATCGGCCAGACCGAGCTGGTGCTTGCTCATGGTCTTGTACGAGATTTCGTACGGGGCCCGCTGTAACTGGGCCGTGGCCCACTCGGCGTGGCGGCGCAACGCCTCGGGCATGTTCGGCAGCTTGGGCTGCGGCTTGGGCCGCATCGTTTCGCCGGCCAGCCACTTCATGTACGGGGCGAACGCCTTGCGCAGGGCCCACAGGTGCAGCGGGTTGGCCAGGTTCGGCTTCTTGATGCCCGAGGCCTGCAGAGCCTTGCCCACCGGCTCGAAGTATTGCGTGCCGTGCTGCTTGACCAGCGACTTGAAGAACGCCATGCCGAGCATTTCGCCTTCGCCCTCGTAGATGCAAGGGGCCAGGTACTCGTGCACGTTGTCGCCGAACAGGTGTCCGTGCAGGAACGAGCGGCCGCCGTGCGTCTTCATCAACAGCTCGATCGACGCTTCCTTCTGGGCTTCGCTGCCGAAGATTTTGGCGATGACGCATTCCATCTCGCCGCGATAGCCTTCGTCGATCAGCCCGCCGCCCCACTGCACCAGCGCGTCGCAGGCGACGATCAAACCGGCCATGCGGGCCAGGCGGCGCTGCACGAGCTCGCGCGTGGAAATGGCCGCGCCGTAAGTTTTGCGATACTTGGCCCAGGGGATCATGCTGGCCATCATCAGCCGCATAGTGCCGGCAGCGTTGGCACACAACGACACGCGGCCCAGGTTCAGCCCGTGATAGGCGATGGTCAACCCGTCGCCGCGCTGCGGCTTGAGCAGGTTCTCGGCCGGCACGCGCAGGTCTTTGAAGATAATGCCCTGGTTGTAAGTGTGCTTGAGCGCCCACAGCCCGTACTTGCGGAGTTGAAATTGCTCGTTCTCTTGCGGCGGCAGATCGACGATCAACACCGCCGGCTTGTTCTGAATCAGGCACACCAGGCCGATGGTCCGGCCGGGCACGACGTTGGTGATGAACAACTTCTCGCCGTTGACGACGTATTCGTTACCGACCAGTTCCGCGCGGGTCCGCAGGGCCGTCAGGTCGGAGCCGGCTCCCGGCTCGGTCAGGGCGAAGGCCGACAGGCTCTGACCGCTGGCCAGCCGTGGCAGGAAGCGCTCTTTCTGCTCGGCATTGCCGAAGGTGCGCACCGGATCGACGGCGCCGATGCAGCCGTGCACCGAGGCCAGGCCGGCGACCGTCGGATCGACCATGGCCATCTTGGTGAGAAAGCCGGCGAACGCGGCAAACGGCGAGCCGGTGCCGCCGTACTTCTTGTCGACGAGCAGACCCCAATAGCCGGCTTCTCCCAATTCGTCGAGGACGTTCTGCGGCACCTTCTTCTTGTCGTCCAGGTTCGTGCCCGCTTGCGCGTGCTTGCGCATCACGGTGAGCGAGTCCTGCATCACGCGCTCCACGTCGGGCGGCGTTTGTGCCGGACGGCTCTCGAACAAGTCCACCGGCAGCTCGCGCTCCCAAATGGCCCGATGCACCGGGCTATTGGTGGTCTGATACTTCTTGGCGAACAACTGGTCAACCTGGTCGTCGGCCTTGTCGAGTGCGCCCATGCGGCCGGCTTCGTCAGCGCTCTTGCCGCCGAGTGTTAGCGCCGTCTCGGCAAAGGAGGCCTTTGTGTCGTCCAGATCGTCGGCAACCGGAGGACGCGGAGCTTGCGTTTGCGGATTCATGGATCACTCGTGGTTCTAGGTGAACGGATAGACGTACCAAATGTTATACACAACCTGCCGAACGGTCGGTAGGTATTTGCAGCGGAAATCCTGAGGATCAGAGCGGGTGCCTTGTCACACCCCCTAGTCGGAGTACATCGACTCGATTTCCGCGGCGAAATTCTCCAGCACGACTTCCCGCCGCAGGCTGAGCTTGAACGTCAGCTCGCCGGTCTCCGGCGTCAGCCCGCGCGACAACAGCGTGAACTTCTGCACCTGCTCGGCATGCGAGACATCGGCCAGGCGGACCTTGATGCACTCGTGGTAGATGGCGTGCACGTCGGGATGGGCCAGGGCCTGGGCCGGTGTGAACACGGGAATCTGCCGCTTGATGATCTCGGCCCGTAGACTGTCCGGATCGGGCACGATCAGGGCGGTCAGATATTTCCGGCCGTCGCCAATCACCACGGCCTGCACGATCAAGGGATCCTCGGTCAGCAGGCCCTCCAGGAACGTGGGGGCAATGTTCTTGCCGCCGGCGGTCACGATCAGCTCCTTCTTGCGACCGGTAATTTTGAGATAGCCGTCCTCGAGCGATCCCAGATCGCCCGTGTGCAGCCAGCCGTCCTTGATCGTCTCCGCGGTATCCTGGGGCAGGTTCCAATAACCCACCATCACGTGCGGTCCGCGCGTGAGGATTTCGCCGTCCTCGGCGATCTTCACTTCCACGCCCGGAATCGGTTTGCCCACCGTGCCGATCTTGTGGTGCTCAGGCGTGCCGGTGCTGATCACCGGCGAGCTTTCGGTCAGCCCGTAGCCTTGCACCAGCGTCAGGCCGTGGCGCTGGTAAAAGTCGTTCACGTAGTCGGGCAGGGCGGCGCCGCCGGCGCAGAGCATTTTGATGCGGCCGCCAAACGTCGCGGCCAGCGCGCCGGGTTTGTCCGCCACGCCCTTCTCCTGCAACGTGCGCATCACCTTTTCGAAGAAGTACGGCACACCGCTAAGATAGTGCGGCTTGATTTGCTGGCAATCAGCGATGATTGTCTCGCGGCTCGGCGACAGTGCGATCTCGCCACCGGCGGCGATCCACAAATACAAGTCCGACGTGCGGGCGAAAATGTGCGACAGCGGCAGCCAGGTGAGGCGCACCTCGGCCGGTTCCACCTGAAACCACTCCAGCACGGCGCGCGCGTTGAATGTCAGGTTGCGATGGCTGAGCATCACGCCTTTGGGATCGCCGGTGGTGCCGGACGTATACAGAATTGTGGCCAGGTCTTCCGGCTTCGTTTCGGCGATGGCGCGTTCTTGAATTGCCCGGCCTTCCGCTTCGCTGGCCGCTTCGGTCAACTCGGCCAGGCGGCGCACCGCCTGCGAGCCGATCTTGTCGGCACACGCCTCGTACGAGAGGTACTGAATATCGGCGAGAAGCTGCGCCGCAACGGCCGCCAGTTTCGCGGCTTGTTCCGGCCCGGAGACAATCACGATTTTCGCGCCGCTGTCTTTGATTTGATAGGCGATTTGCGGACCGGTGAGGATGGCATGCACGGCCACGTGAATGGCGTGGGCCATGTGCACGGCCAGGTCGACGATGATCCACTCATAGCGGTTCTCGGAAACCTGGATCACGCGATCGCCCGGCTTCACGCCCAGGCTGACCAGCACGGCGGCGGTGCGCCGCGCATCTTCGGCCACTTTGTTCCAGCTGGCGGTCACAAACTTGTCGCCGCGCCGAAAATGAATCGCCGGCAACTCGCCATCTTGTTTCACGCGGCGATCGAACATCGCCACTAACGTGTCGTGCAGTTTATCTTCGACCATAGTCGTGCCTGAGCCGTGACGTTCGAATGGAAGAGAACGCGCTAGACGTGGGGGGCGGCTGGCAGAAACCAGGATAACACTGGGGCGAGCGCGATGGTAGCGCCGGCACGCGGGTGGGGCGATATTTTTCGTTCCCGCCATTCGATTTTGCCGCACTGGCGGACAAGCCGCCCGTGGCACGCCGCTACACGCGCTCGAAAATCGTGGCGATGCCCTGGCCCACGCCGATGCACATGGTCGCCAGCCCGGTCTTGGCGCCCCGATCGATCATGCTGTTGACCAGCGTGGTCGTAATCCGCGCACCACTCGCGCCCAGCGGATGGCCGATGGCGATCGATCCGCCGCGCACGTTAACCTTGTCCTGTTCCAGCCCGAGCATCCGCATACAGGCGATGGCCTGCGAGGCAAAGGCCTCGTTCAGCTCCACCAGGTCGATGTCTTTGAGCGTCATGCCGGCCCGTTTGAGAGCCTTTTTGGTAGCCGGTACCGGGCCGGTGCCCATGACCGACGGATCGACCCCCACGACTGCCGTGGCCACCACCCGCACCAGCGGCTGGAGGCCCAGGCTGGCGGCCTTTTCTTCCGACATGATGAGGAGCGCCGCGGCGCCGTCATTCAATGGCGAGCTGTTGCCGGCCGTGACCGTGCCCATTCCCGGCATGAACGCCGGTTTGAGCGCCGCCAGAGTTTCCAGGCTGGAGTCGGCCCGAACGCACTGGTCGAAATCGACCAGGATGCGTTCGCCGTTTTCGTCACGGCCCCAGATCGGCAGCATTTCTCGTTTGAATTCGCCCTTGGCTTGCGCGGCCGCGGCCAGCTGATGGCTGCGCAAAGCAAACTGATCCTGCTCTTCGCGCGAGATGCCCTGGGTCTGGGCCAGGAACTCGGCCGTCACGCCCATGGCCAGCGCGCCCTTGGATGTGCGATGGAACAGCTTGGGATTCAAATCGATTCCGGCGTCCATCGGAATGTGCTGCATGTGCTCCAGCCCGCCGACGATTTGCACGTCTTCGAACCCCGCCATGATGGCGTGCGAGGCCTGGTTGATGGCCTGCAGGCTCGAGCCGCACAACCGGTTCACCGTGGTGCCGCCGGTGCGGGTGGACAACCCCGCCATCAGCCCCACGACGCGGGCCGCGTTGAGTCCCTGCTCGCCCTGTTGCTGCGTGTTGCCCAGCACGACGTCTTCGATCTCGTCGCGACTGATACCCGTGCGCTCGACCAGTGCCTCGATCACCTCCACGGCCAGATCGTCGGAGCGCACTTCACGGAACACTCCCTTTTCCGGATGGGCCCGGCCGATCGGCGTGCGAATGCAATCTACGATGACAGCGCGCTTCATGGGAAACACCTTTGCAGTTGAGAGAACTTTCTTCGGACGCTGTTTCAGGAATTATTCTACGCACCGGCCGCCGGCGAGTGTGGGATCAGTCCAGTGGCCGGACCCTCGCTGGCGGTTCCCCTGGTGTCACTGGTAAAACTTCCGTCCGGACTTGGCCATTTCCAGGAGCATCGGCGTGGGCTGCGTTCGCGGGCCGAGGCTTTCCAGCGGTTTGAGCATTTCCACGATCTTGGCCGCTCCCAGCGTATCGGCCCAGAACAGCAATCCGCCGCGGTACGGCGGAAAACCAGTGCCAAAAATGAGTCCCAGGTCCACGTCGCGCACGTCGCGCACCACTTTGGCTTCCAGAATGCGTGTGGCCTCGAGCACCATCGGCAGGAACAGCCGGGCGATGATCTGTTCGGACGTGAACTTGCCCTGCTTGCGGACGTGCTGCTTGATGAGCGCGTCGACGGCCGGATCGGGCGTGCCCCTGCCCTTGGCGTCTTTGTACAAGAAAAAGCCGGCGCCGGACTTTTGGCCCAGTCGCTTGGCTTCGACCAAGGCGGGCAGAATGGGCGAAGCGGCCGTGCGGTCGGGAAACGATTCGTGCATCACGCGGCCGGCGTAGTACGCCGTGTCCAGCCCTACCACGTCGTACAGCGTGATCGGGCCCATCGGCATGCCGAATTCCTTGGCCGCGCGATCGACTTCCTTGATCGATGCGCCGTCGGCCAGCAGTTCGAGGGCCTCGTTCATGTAGGGCAGCAACAGGCGATTGACCAGAAAGCCCGGGCCATCGTTGACCACAATCGGCGACTTGCCGATGAACTTGGCGTAGGCCACGGCCGTGGCCACGGTTTCGTCGCTGGTCTTTTCGCCGCGAATCACTTCGACCAGCGGCATGCGCCGCACCGGATTGAAAAAGTGAATTCCGCAGAAACGCTCGGGATGCTTGAGGCCCACGGCCAGCTTGCCGATGGGGATGGTCGACGTGTTCGAGGCCAGGATGGCCGTCGGTGCCAACTGCGGCTCCAGCCGCGCGTAAAGCTGCTTCTTGGCCTCGGGATTTTCCACGATCGCCTCGATCACCAGATCGCAAGTCGCTAGTTCGGCGTCGACCGTGGCCGGATTCACCAGCGCCGCATATTCCATGGCCTTCTTCGCGTCGGGGCCTTTCTTCTCCTTGTCGTACGACACTTCTTCCAGGATTTTCTGAATGCCGCCGGAGAGCGCCTGGGGCACGGCATCATTCAGCGTCACCGGAATGCGGCGCTTGATCGTGGCGGCCGAAATGCCCTGGCCCATGATGCCCGAGCCAATTACTCCCACGCTCTTGATCGTGGCCGGCTTGATGTTGCGGTTCTCAACGCCGGTGTCTTTCTTGTTGCGGTCGGTCAGAAAGAAGATGTTGATCAGCGCGCGGTTCACCGGCGTGCCGAACAGGTTGGCCATGGCCTGCGATTCTTCCGCGCCGGCGGCGTCGGCATCGAGCCCCGCAGCGCCTAATAGCAGTTCCAGCGCAGTTTCCGGCGCCGGATACTTGCCGCCCGTCTGACCCTGAATGACGGCCGAGGCCGTGGCGCCCAGGAAGCCCAGTTCCGTCTCGCTGATGTCGACCGGCTTGTGCCACTGTTCGCGATCCTTCTTCCATTGGCCCGACTTCTGCTCGGCGCGCACCAGCTTGATTGCCGACTCGAGCAACCGGGCCGACGGGACCAGGTCGGAAATCAGGCCCATTTGAAAGGCCGTTTTGGCGTCGATCGATTCGCCGCCGGTGACCATCTCGACCGCGTTGTACAGGCCCAGCACGCGCGGCGCGCGCACCGTGCCACCCCAACCCGGCAGCAAGCCGAGCTTCACTTCGGGAAAGCCAAACATGCTCTTGGCATCGCTGGCCATCACGCGGCGATCGCACCACAGGGCCAACTCGGCTCCGCCGCCCACGCACTGTCCGGCAATGGCCGTGACGGTCACGAACGGCAGCTTCGAGAGGCGCGCGAAAAGTTGCCGTCCGGCGGTGCACATCTCGACGACCTTCTGCTTGGGCATGTCGATGTTCTCGACAAACTCCCGGATGTCGGCGCCGACGACGAACACGCCCGGCTTGCCCGAGCGAATGACGAGCCCCGCCAGATCTTTGCGGTCGGCGAGCGCCGTCAAATGCTTGTCGAAGTCCGCCAGCACGGCGGCAGAGAAAACATTGGCGGTGCCGCGCGGATCGTCGAGCGTGAGCACGGCAACGTCGCCGTTCTCGATGCTGAGTGTCAAGAAGCCTTGCTCGGCCATGGGATGCATACCTTTCGTGATCGCAAGTAGAATCGATCGCGCGGCGCGGAATACGCTCGGCAGCGAACTATGTGGACGGGAATGCAGGCCAGCGCCGGCCCACGTCTATTGATACCGCCCGCCAAACCGCGCCACAAGGGCCGCGGGAGGATCGCCTAGGTATCCGCGACCCGCACCATTCGCCCGCCGCCGTCGGACTGAATTGACAACCGGAAGCGGCGCGCTATCCTGGGGCGCGGCCGGCCCATTTCCGGCCCGCCGATCAAACCTGGGGAGGAGAACATGAGATTGCAACGCGATTTCGTCGGGGAACTAACGTCCACACTGCCGCCGGCTATGCGGTGGGCGGGGCGGGTCGCGGCCGGGCTGCTCGTCACCATGCTGGCGGTTACGGCGGCCAGCGCCGCCCCGCCCAAGGCAACCACGGTACGCCTGATCGTCGACTATGGCGACGGCGTGGAAGTGCACTTCAAGGCGATTCCCTGGCGCGACGGGATGACCGTGCTCGATGCGCTGGCGGCGGCCCGCAAGCACGCTCGCGGAATTTCCTTCAACCAGCGTGGTTCCGGCAGCTCGGCCTTGATCACCCAAATCGGCGACGTGAAGAACCAGGGGGGCGCCGCCGACAGCAAGAACTGGCTGTACTACGTGAATGAGGCCGCGGCCGAGGACGGCGCGGGAGTGCATGCGATCAAACAAGGGGACGTTATCTTGTGGCGGTTCCAGGTATACGACTACAATTCGTGAGTTGCCGCTGGCAGGCTATCGAGCGGCTGGGCCGGGCCGTTCAAAGGGCCCACTTTGCCGCGCCACAGGATCCTGAGGAGATTGCTACCGTGAATCGTCGCCTTTGCCTGGATGTCTCGGTGTTTGTAGGCCTGGTGAGCCTGGCGTTCGTCACGCGGCTGGTAATGCTCGCGCCGAATTTCCACGCGGTCACGGCCGCGGCTCTATTCGCCGGGTTCTACTTTCGCAATCGACTGGTAGCGGCGCTGGTGCCGTTGGCAGCCATGGCGACGAGCGATTGGATCATCGGCGGCTATGTGCGGGAAGTGATGTTCACGGTCTACGGCATGATGGTGCTGCCGATCGTCTGTCGCGGCTTGTTGCGGCGCCATTTGACCGCCGGCCGTCTGACGGTCTGTGCCGTCGCGTCGACTCTGCTGTTTTACCTCGCGACCAATGCCGCGGTCTGGCACGCCGGCATCTGGTATAAGCGCGGCTGGGATGGGCTGCTTGCCTGCTACACCGCGGGCCTGCCATTTCTGGCCAACGCGCTGGCCGGCGACCTGGCATTTTCCGCCGCGTTCTTCGGCGCCTATGCATTGGCCTGCCAGCTCAACACCGAGCGTGCGAGCGCACCGATCGGTATGGCCACGCCGGATTGTGCTTAGCGCGCTGGCGCTGGAACCGCACCGGCAAACTAGAGCCGGCGAACGGCGTCCGCTTGCTCGGCCTCGGCCTGTCCACTGCTCGTTTGCACGGCGCCCGCCTGCTGCTCGGCATACCAGCGGCGCCAGCGGGCCACCTTTTCGACGTCGGAGGGCGCGGCCCCTGCTTCGAGCGTGACGTCGCGGCCGGCGATGTGCGTTAGGCCCCGGAGCGCCGCTTGCTGCACTTCGGCCTGATCTCCCAGCATGGCCAACAGGGCCGGCGCGAACAGCGGATCGCCGATTTCGCCCATCGCCTGCGCCGCGCGCAATCGCACTTGGGCATCCGAATCAATGGCCAGGCGTTCCAGCGCAGCCTGCCCACTGGCGACTTGCAGGCGCGCCAGCGCCAGGGCGGATTCCAACTTGAGCAGTTGGTCCTCCGCGGCCAATAGCGCCTCCAAGGGGGCGCTGTCTTCCAAGCGGCCCACGGAACCTAATGCTCGGACCGCGGCCCGCTGCACTTCCGCTTGCGGATCGGCCAGCGTGCGCAATAGCGCATCGACGTGCCGCGGATCGCCATGCGCGGCCAGGTAGTTGCACGCTTCGACGCGCACCTCGGCGGCTGTGTTGGCCAACGCCTGATACGCCATTCGCTCGGCGGCCTGATGGGTGCTGGTGCGAACGGCAACAAGCACCTGCTGCAACACGGCAGGATCGCGCTCCGCCTCCAGCAACAGCGCCAGCCGCTCGACCGCGATCGGTGGCAGTGTGCCCGCGGCGGCGAGACTTGCCAGCTCCTTGGCAGCCTGGCGCCGCGCGGCCGGGTCGCTCGCCTGCAGTCGCGACACCGCCGCAAACGCGGGCTTGATGTTAGGCAACACGTCGTTGTAAAGGGTCTCCGGCAATGCAACATGCTCGGCCAATTGGCGGTCCAGCAGGTGCACCAGCGGCGGACCGTAGGCCACGAGCGCGGCGGTCGCCTGCCGGCGCGCCTCCTCCGAAAGATCGGTTTGTTCGAGCGTGGCCAGCAACTGCTGCGCTTCGCGTGCCTGTTCGGCGGTCAACTCGATGAGCTGGCGCGCTTCGGTCAGCTGGGCATTGGCCGCGTCGTTGAGCTGGCCGTATTGAACGGCCCACAATTGACGCAGCTCGGCGACGGCGCGCTCGCGACTTTCGGCCGCCGCCTCCACCGGGAAATCCTTGGCTGGCGGCCAGCGCTGGGCCAACTGCGCGGCTGCGGCACGCCGCGCGCCGGCATCGCCTTCGGCAATCGCCAAGAGCAGGATTGGCCCGGCTTGCTCGATCGGCCGCTCGGCCAGCGCGTTGACGGCTTGCTGCTGAAACTGCGCGGCGGCCTGCGTGGCGACGCTGCGGGCCGTATCGACGGCGTGTGCCGCGGCTTGTTCCACTTGCTGCGACTGATCGGCTACGGTGTGTGCTGCAGCCAGGCGTACGCGCGACGCGGCGTCGTGCGCAACGGCCTTCACCTCCTTGCCCAGCCCGACGGCCGCGGAAGCGACGCCGGCGCCGAGTCGGGCCAAGGCATTGCCCTCGGCCGCAAGCGATTCACGCGCGCTGGCCGCCGTGGCCGGCATGGTGCCTTGACTCATGGCGCCTTGACTTGCCTGGCCCGAAGTGCCTTGACTGGAGGTGCCCTGACTGGAAGAGACGTCGGTGTCCTTAGCGCTCGGCGCTGCGGAGTTACCGGTCGGCGGTTGCGCGGCGAAGGGGTTCACCGGCGCACTCTTGCAGCCGACGATGGCGGTCGACGCCGCGAGCGCAATCAACCAGGTAGGGGCCGCGGCAACGCGGCGAGAAGAATAGTTCATCGGGCAATTCCTTTTGCCTGCAGCGAACAATGGGATTTTGTACGAGCGGCGAACGCCGCGTGCGATTTGTCGAACGTGGTACGAACTAGTTGCCGCCGCCGGTAGCCGCACGACGTGCGTCGGCGCGGGCCGCATCGGGCGTCGCGGGTGCGGCTGCCACAGGCGCCGCCGCAGCGGGCGCTGTTCCAGGTGCCGCCGCGGCCGCCGGCGCAGTCGCGGCAGGCGCAGCGGGTTTCTCGGCCACCGTATCCGCCTTGAGTTCGGGTTTCGGCGGCAGCGCCGATTGCAACTCCGCGATCATGTCCTCAATGGCCTTGTGAAAATCGGTGCCCGACAGGTCGGCATCTTCCGCGGTCGTGTACGTCGTTTTGATCTTTGACCGCAAGGCTTCAATTTCTTTCTGATTCGGACTGCCGGCCGCGGCAGCCAGAAGTCCGCTGCGCGAGTCGGTTCCTTCCAAGCCGTGCAGCACGCTAAACAACGTATAGACGATCATGCGCCGCGCAGGATTGAGCTCATCGCTGTCCGCCTTGCCGATCTCGCGTTGGCAAATCTCCACGGTCTGGTGTCCCAACAGATTCGCCACTGAGGCGTAGTCGAGCTTGGCGCCCGGCGGATACTTAAGCCGGCCGAGGCACTCGGCAACCTCGTTGCGGAGCGTGGCCGGAGACGCCGGATCGCGAATCACGGCTTCGTAGGCTGCCAACACTTCGCCCTTGGGTCCCGGCGAACCCAAGGCTGCCAACACCTGGGCCGCGCAGCGACGGATCCACTCGTGACCATCGTCGCTGCGTCCGGCTGGCGGATCCGCTTGATTCAAGATGGCCAACATTTGCCCGGTGAGCGCGGCCTTTTTGTCGGCGGGAACGGCATCTTCTTTGGCGAACCGCTCCAGCCCCGTCAGCCCGGCAACCTTTGCGGCGTCGGGAAATTTCGGGGAACCCACCACGAACAATAGCAGCGGAAACACTTCTTTCAGCGGTTTGCCGTCCGGCTCTTGATCGCTCAGCTCACCCAACACGAGCACGGCGTTGACGCGGGCCGCCGGATGCGCGGTCGGTCCCGCCAAGCGCTTCATGCGTTCGACGGTCATTTTCAATAGCTGGTTGTACACCGGCCCGGATTTGCCCTGCTTCAGGAAAATGAGCAGTTCCTTGCGGGCAAACGGAATGCTGGTAGGCGTTGGCGTGGGGCTTTCGAACTGCTTGAACAGGTACTGCGTGAAGTAGTCGTTGAAGAGCTTTTGCTCGTCGGCGGTGAGCGACTGTTTGCGCATGAGCGCGGCCACGGCACCCCGCTGGGCAGCAAAGGCGTTGGGTTTCTCCGCCTTGTCCGCTCCCCTCGCGATCGGAACGAGTGCGGCCCCTGCCGAGAGGAGCGCCGCGCCCAAAAGGGCGCAGCAAGCCGTTCTGGAAGGATGTCCGGGCGCCTGCACGATTCTGTCCCTCATGCTCCGGAACGGAGCGCTGTGAAATGACCCCTGCCGGATCGCACGCAAGCTCAATGGGCACTTGGGGTTTCAGAAAATCTTACACTGTAGCGTACCACCCCTTGCTAGAATCTGTCAAGTTGAGCCTGGGACCCCCGGGGGAATGCTAGCATTCGCGTAAACTCTTGTGGCGATGGCACTGGCGACGCCTTGCGACTGGCCTCCCAGCAAAGCGCTAACTTGTTCCTGCGTGGCCGCATGGCAGCCGGCCCTACCCTATGACTTTGTTGTACTACGATCCTTTGTTCCTGGAACATCGCACCGGCCATCATCCGGAACGGCCTGAGCGGTTGGTTCAGGTCATGCGCCACCTGGAGCGCACCGGCTTGGACCGCCGCTGCACTCGGCCCGAATGGCAGCCGGCCAGCATCGACGAGCTGGCCGCGGTTCATGCGCGGCCGTACATCGGCGCGGTGGAGGAGTATTCGCGTCAGGGGGGAGGCCGGATTGAGGACGACACGGTCTGTAGCGAACGATCGTACGATGCGGCCCGGCTGGCGGCCGGAGCCGTTTGCGATGCGGCGCGGCGCGTCATCGCCGGCGATGATCGGCAAGCCCTGTGTTTGGTGCGTCCACCGGGTCATCATGCGCTAGCCGACGCTCCCATGGGCTTTTGCCTGTTCGGCAATGTCGCCGTGGGCGCGCGGGCCGCCATCCGCCAGCTGGACCTGAACCGCGTGCTGATCGTGGATTGGGACGTGCACCATGGCAACGGCACCCAGGCCATTTTCTGGAACGATCCGCAGGTAGGCTTCCTGTCCATTCACCGCTGGCCGTTTTATCCCGGCACCGGCAAAGCCGACGAAACCGGCACAGGCGACGCCCTGGGAACAAAGGCCAATCTGCCCATTGAGTTTGGCACGCCTCGGGGCAGGTACCGCGATCAATTCCTGTCGGCCCTGGAGGCCATGGGCAAGAAAATCCGACCCGAGCTGGTGATGGTGAGTGCGGGCTTCGACGCCCATCGTGACGATCCCGTAGGCTCGCTCGGGCTGGAGACGGAGGATTTCGGCCCGCTCTCAGAGGCGGTGCTCGGCGTGGCCGACGAATACGCCGGCGGCCGGATCATTAGCGTGCTGGAGGGCGGCTACAACACGTCGGCTTTGGCGGGCTGCGTGGCAATCCACCTGGAGACGCTGCTCGCCCGTGACGCCGTGCGGAAGGTCTAGGCCGCTCGTTTTGTGCGGGTTTTGCCGAGCCTGCCGCAAGTGCCGGGCAGACCGCAAACTCTGTTCGTATCACGCGTAGCGGCGCGCCAAGTTCTGCTCGCACGCTCTTTGACGGCTGCTCCGTAGCGGTTGTGCGCGTGAGGTTCGTTCGCGCGGGATTTGCTTTAAAACGCCGCCTCCCCAGGTCGATCGCACAGAAAGAAATCATCGCGCCCATACTATGGAATCGCGGCGCGCGAACGACGGACCGACGGTCACGGAAGAACGATGGATCGTACTGCCTTTACCGCCTGTGCGGGATTGCTGCTGCCGCTAAGCGCCGCCTGGTGCGCTGCTGCCGACCCATCGCTCGCGACGCCGTCGTCCGTTCCCGCGATCGCGTCGCAACGCCTGCCCTCGGCCGCAGCCTTAGCAGAGCATGCGCCGGAAACCCTCGCCGCGACGCACCAGGCCGATCAGCGCGTGCGCGAAGCCTTTGGCCGTGCCGCCCGCGGAGCGCCCTACTCTGCCCGAGCCGACTTTCTGGCGGCGCTGGAGACGATCGCCCGGGCTCACGATGCCGAGAAGGGCACCCAATCGCACGCCACGGCCTTGCGATTGGGACTTGTGGCGCTGCGGGAGTCGGGCGATTTTGTCGCGCGCCGGGCCGACCAGGCCCCGCTCGACGTGGCCTCGATCATCACGAGCCATCGCAGCACAGTGCTTAAGGACGGCGCGACGGAAGACATCTCGGCGCCGACCGCCGCGGAGCGCTACTGCTCATACGCTCAGGAACAACTGGCCCGGGCCGCCGCAGGGGAACCGGCCGCGTCGATGGCCCTGTTTGGCCTGGCCAAGGTAACGCTCGTTTCCTCGAGCGCCCAGCAGCACTCGGCCAATAAACTGACCCAGGCCGCGGCCCTGTACCGCGCGGCGCTGTTGGCGAACCGGGCCAATTTCTGCGCGGCGAACGAACTGGCCGTGCTACTGGCTGATTCCGGTCGCTTGACAGAGGCGAAAGGCCTGCTGCTGCAGAGCGTGTCGATCTCGCCGCAGGCCACCGTGAGTTGGCGGAATCTATCGGTCGTCCACGCGCGGCTGGGCGAAACGCTGCTGGCCGAACAAGCCAAGGCCCGCGCCGACGTGCTGCCCATCGCACCGGGCGCCGGCAGCGTGCCCGCGGTGGAGTGGCTCGATCCGCAATCGTTCTCGCGAGTACGCGGCGCCTCGGAAGAGGCGCTGCCCAGTCCGTTGGCCGCCGCGCCGCCGACAGCGGTTGAGAAGACCGCCGGCAAGTCTGCTCCGCAGACGGCCAAGAAACCGAATTCCAACCGGCGTTCGCCGCCCGTACGCCGTTAACCGCATGAGTTTGAGCCGTATGAACCCGACAACAGCGCCCTCACCCATGATGCCTCTCAACCATTCCTCCGCCGCTAGGCGTGGCCGCTGGTCGCGTAGCGTAGCGCTAGCCGTTCTGGCGACGGTTCTGGCGGGAGCTTCCCCATGCGGCCCGACGGAGAGTCCCGGCCGACTGGCCGGGGCATCGCAAGAGCCGGCGCGGTTTCGCGCCTCGGCGCCCCCGCGGGCGATGGCGCAGCGTGTCAACCGCGTTGCGCCCCTTCTGCCAGGCGACGACGCCGTGCAGTTGTGCCAGGTCCTCACGCCGGCCGACCCGTGCCCGATTCCTGCCGTCGACTGCGTGAACGACTGCGTACCCGACGGCGCCTCGGGCTGGGACGCGATGGGGCCGGTGAGCGAGTTCCAGGAATGGGCTCAAGGCGAGTACGTGGGCCGCGCCCGATTGCCGCACGTGCCCGTTTACCGCTTGCGTGTCGACGACCAGTTGAATTTCGTGTTTCGCGTCACGCGCGATGAAACGCCCACGCCGTACCGCATCAACGTGGGTGACGAGCTGACGGTTGAGAGCGCGACGGACGACCAATTGAGACGCACCGTGGTCGTGCTGCCCGACGGCACCATCGTTTTGCCCCTGGTCGGCGAAGTGCGTGCGGCGGGGCTGACCGTCGACCAATTGCGCGGCGAGATCGATTCGTCGCTCAAGAAGTTCCTCAAGGTTCCCGCCGTGACGGTCACGCCGGTCAAGGTCGACACGCAGCTCGAAGACCTGCGCTATACGGTCAGCGGTCGGTCAGGCTTTGGCGGGCAGATGCTCGGCGGACGCGTCACCCCGGAAGGCACCATCCAGTTGCCGGCCGTGGGCAGCGTGCCGGCCCAGGGGCTGACCATCGAAGAGTTTCGCTACGAACTGAGCGAGCGCTTTGCCCAGAAGATCGAGGGCATCGAAGTGATCCCGGTGCTGGCGCAGCGCGCTCCGCGTTTCGTTTACGTGTTGGGCGAAGTGGCCAACCCGGGCCGTTTCACGCTGGAGCAGCCGACCACCGTGATGCAGGCGATCGCCATGGCGGGCAGCTGGAACGTTGGCGCCCACATCACGCACATCGTCGTGTTTCGACGCGTGGATGACTGGCGACTGGTCGCCACCACGCTCGATCTGCGGGCGGCGCTCTTGGGCCGCCGGCCCTGCCCGGGCAGCGAGATTTGGGTGGGCGATGACGATTTGATCATCGTGCCCAAGAGCAAGCTGTTGCGCACCAACAACTTTATCGAGCTGATCTTCACCCGCGGCTTGTACGGCGTGATTCCGTTCCAAGGCGGCGTCAACTACACGGTGTTCCGCGGCCTGACGCCGTTGCCGTAGGCGGCGTCTTAACCACGCGGCCCTGCAAGATTTGCCGGCAACGGCACCCGCATCGGCGTTGCACCGCGGCCGATTTTTCCGCGCCCGCGGCTGTTCACCGTCTCGTGGGCCCCTTATCTTAGGGCCGACACGATCCCGATTGAGCAACACGCGGCCAGGGCCGCGCGCGGCGCAATCTTCGGCAAATCCCTCTTGGAGCAAGCAACGATGAAATTGGGAAACGGCGGACGATGGTTGGCGGCCTGGGGAATCGTGCTCGGGATGATGGCAAGTGCGAGCCGCGCAGCCGATGAAGTGCCAACCACGCTCAAACCGGTTCCGCGCGAAGGCCAGCAAATGGCCCGGCACGAAAAATTCAACGAGCGCGTCAAGCAGGGCAACGTCGACCTCGTTCTTATCGGTGACTCGATCACCCAGGGCTGGGAAGGCGCCGGCAAAGACGCGTGGGAAAAACACTACGCCAAGCGCAACGCCGTGAACCTGGGCATCGGCGGCGACCGCACGCAACACGTGCTGTGGCGCCTCGAACACGGCAATATCGACGGCATTTCGCCCAAGCTGGCGGTGTTGATGATCGGCACGAACAACTCCAACGGCAGCGACAACACGGCCGAGGAGATCGGCGCCGGCATTTCGGCCATCGTCGCGAAGCTGCGCGAGAAACTGCCGCAGACCAAAGTGCTCATCCTGGCCGTCTTTCCGCGCGGCCAGAAACCGGGTCCGCAGCGTGAAAAGAACGCCAAGGCCAGCGAGATCGCCAGCAAGCTGGCCGACAATCAGAACGTGTTCTTTCTGGATATCGGCAGCAAGTTCTTGCAGCCCGACGGTTCGCTCAGCGCGGACATCATGCCCGACTATTTGCACCTGAGCCCCAAGGGCTACGAAATCTGGGCCGAGGCGATCGAGCCTTCGGTGGCCCAGTTGATGGGCGAGAAATAGGGGCGGTGCCGTTAGCTGGTTGCCAGGCGGCGTGCGCGGTGTTTGGGCTTCCCACTGGCAGCGAGCTGCCAGTGGCACCCACTGAGCGTTCGCCTAGCCGCTGCGCCGGCTGCGGAACCATTCGGCGAACTCGCGCACGCCGTCGGCCAGCGCCACCTGCGGTTGATAGCGCAGCAGGCGGCGGGCCTTGGACAGGTCGGCGTGCGTCAGCGGCAAGTCGGCCGGCGAGGCCGCGCGCCGTTCGACGACGGCGCTGCGCCCTAGCGACTGCTCCAACAGGGCGATCAGCGCGCCGATGGCCACCGGCTGGTCGTGTCCCAAATTGATCGCTTGGCCGACTACGTTGTCGACCGTCAAGGCAGCCAGCAGTCCGTCGCACACATCGCTCACGTGGGTAAAGTCGCGGCGGAACGAGCCGTCGCCCAACAGCGGGATCGGCCGCCCCTCGAGAATCGCCTGGGCAAAAATCCACATCGCCAGGTCCGGGCGAATGCGCGGGCCATAAACGCTAAACGGGCGCAGGCACACGGCGGGCACGCCGTGCATACGCCAGTACGACAGGCACATGAGCTCCGCGGCGCGCTTGCTTACACCGTAAGGGCTGAGCGGAATGCCCAGCGGCGCGTCCTCGACAAAGGGCACGGCCGCGCCGTCGCCATACACCGTCGACGAGGAGACGAACACAAACCGTGCCAGCCGGTGCGCTCGCGCGGCTTCCAACAACGCCAATGTGCCGCCGACATTTGTGGTCACAAATGGCTCGGGATGCTCCACGCTGGCCCGCACGCCGGCATAAGCCCCCAAATGCAGCAGGTGGCTGATTTGATGTTCGGCCAACAACTGCCGCACCGCCGCCCCATTGCACAACGATCCGGCAATAACCGTCGCCCGTGGATGGTCAGCAAACGCCGCGACGTTGGCCCGCTTGAATGCCGGCTCGTAGGCGTCGTTGAAATCGTCGAGGCAGACGACGCGCGCCGCTGCGTCGCGCGCGAGCAGCCGCTCGATCAGATGGCTGCCGATGAAGCCGGCGCCGCCGGTTACCAGGACGTTCATAGTCAACAGCAAGTGGGCGCGGGGCGAGGCTGAACGGGGTGCCGTGTTACCGGCGGCCGCGACACGTGTGATTCTATCACGCGGCCAAATCAGCCGCCGCGAGCTGATTGCGCGGGCGAGCGCGAGAACCAGTTTTGGGCGCCGAGTCGCAGAATAATGCCCAACGCCGCCCAGGCCTCGTGCGAATTGATTTTCGAAGTGCCGTGCCGGCGGTCGGCAAACGTGATGGGCGTCTCACCGAACGTGGCGCCCAGCCGCTTCAGTCGCCAGAGAATCTCTTCCTGAAACGAATAGCCGCGCGAGCGAATGGTGTCGAAATCCACGCGGGCCAAGAGCGACGTGCGATAGCAGCGAAACGCGCCGCTGCAATCCCGGGCACGCAGCCCCAGCAAGCACCGCGCATAGGCGTTCACGCCGCGACTCATCAGGTGCCGCACGAGCGGCCAACCTTCGATCGCGCCGCCGCGAACGTAGCGCGAGCCGATCATCACGTCGACCGCTGCCGACCCTTCCGCCTGTTCCATGCCCGCGATGAGCGCCGGCAAATAGCGCGGATGGTGGCTGAAGTCGGCGTCCATGTTGAGCACGTAACGATAGCCGTGTTCGATCGCATAGCGCATGCCGGCGATCGTGGCGGTGCCGAGTCCGAGCTTGCCTGCGCGGTGCAAACAGTGCAGACGCGGCTCGCTGGCGCTTTTCGTGTCGCACCACTGCCCGGTGCCGTCGGGCGAGGCGTCGTCAATCACGAGCACGTCTGCGTCCGGAACGGCTGCGAAGATCTCGTCCACCAGCGACGGCAGGTTTTCAATCTCGTTGTAGGTGGCGAGCGTGATCAGCGTGGCGTGGGCAGGCGACATAGCGGGCCGTCTTGGTGGGCCGACAGGTGGGGTTTCATCGACAAAAACAGCGCGCGCCACCCTGCGCTTACGCGCAGACCGAACCCGGTGGGGCAGGGCGGCAAGCGAGCCTATCGGCCCGGGCAACGGCTATTTACAATCTAGCTTTCGCTGCCCGCCGCGCAATAATCCCCGTCAAGCTCGCCGAAAATGGGTGCCTCACCCCAAACCGTGGTCGAAGCTTCCGCTCCGCGCCCACGGCCCAACGCACCCCGGCCCGCCGGCGAAACGCCCATCTACGGTTGGGCGTTCTGGTGTACCTACATCGGCAATTCTGCGCTGATGATAGCCTACTCCATGCTCTATCGGTACGCCGATTTCGTGCTCTTTCTCGGCGGCAATGAGTGGACGGTTGGACGCATCGTGGGCATTGGCATGGTCGGCAGTCTGGCCATGCGCTTCTTCCAGGGCTACGGTATCGATCGGTTGGGCGCGCGGCGCATCTGGCTGTGCTCGGGTGTCGGCTTCATCGCCGCCACGCTCGGTCACATGCTGATCGACAACGCCAACGGCCCGGCGATCTATCTGCTGCGAATCCTGTACACCACGAGTTTCGCCGGCGCCGCCGGCGCATCGATCACCAGCGTGTCGCGCAGCTTGCCGCTGCCGCGCATGGCCGAAGTGATCGGCACGTTGGGGACCTCGGGCTTCATTGGCATGGCCGTTGGCCCGCAGCTGGGCGACTTTTTTTGTGGCGGTGAGACGATCACCCGCGGCGACTTGCACGCGATGTTTGCGCTTGCCGCGGCCCTGGGCGCCTTGGCCCTCGTATGCACGGAATTGGCGACGCGGGGCGAACAGCCGCCGCGCCGTCGGCGGCGGCCGAACATTTGGTGGCTCGTGGCCCGCTACCATCCGGGCTTCGTGCTGGTGCTGGGACTACTCTTGGGTGTGGGATTCACACTGCCCACGACGTTTCTACCCACGTTCGTCAAAGAGCTGGGCATCTCGCGGACGGGCCCGTTTTTCATCGTCTACTCGGTCACGGCCTTTATCGCCCGGCTGAGCACGCGGCGCATGCCGCACGTGGTGGGTGTGCGGCCGATGGTGTACCTCGGCCTGGCTGCGCTGGTGTTGAGCCTGTTGACATACCTGCCGGTGCGCAGCGAATGGGGGCTGCTGGTGCCGGCCGTTTTTGCCGGCATTTCGCACGCGGTGCTCTTTCCGGCGGTTACAGCCCAAGGCAGCTGGGCCTTTCCCAATCGCTACCGCGGGCTAGGTACAACCGTCATGTTGGCGATGCTTGATTTGGGCATTCTCGTGGGGGCACCATTGGTGGGCGGCATTGTCGAGTTCAGCAAGTCGACCAGCTTGCCGCCGTATCCCACGACGTTCGTGGTGCTGGCTCTGGGCACCATGGTGACAGGTGTGGCTTACGCGTTTACGGGTAATCGTGGCCAAAGAGGAACATGATCGATGACGGTGACAACACGTAAGATTGCGACTGCCAAAGCGAAACGCGGCGGCGCCTATCGCGAAGATCTGGCCTACATCCACGACGACGGGTTTGGCTTCTTTGCCGCGGATGCGGCCCCCTGGCTGTTGACGCTATTCGGCGGCGGGAAGCTGCGCGACGGCCTGGTGATTGACCTGGGCTGCGGCAGTGGCATCTGGGCCCGCGCACTGGATCACGCCGGCTACCAGGTGTTGGGCTACGACATTTCGCCGGCGATGGTGGCACTGGCCGCGGCGCGCGTGCCGCGCGGCCAGTTTCGCGCCCTGCCGCTGCTCAAGGCACCGCTCAAGCCCTGCGTGGCGGTGACCGCCATCGGCGAGGTGTTCAACTATTTGTTCGACAAGCACAATTCACTCGCCGAGTTGGCCAAGCTGTTCGAGCGCGTGTATACCGCGCTGCGGCCTGGTGGGCTGTTCGTGTTCGACGTGGCGACGCCCGGCCGCGTGCCCGGCGGCCTGAGACAAAGTTATCGTGAGGGACCGGATTGGGCGTGCTTGTTCGAGGCCCGCGAAGATCCGCTGGCCAAAACCGTGACACGGTACATCACGACGTTTCGCAAGGACGGGTCGCTGTATCGTCGTGACCGCGAAGTGCATCGGCTGCAGCTTTACGAACGCGCGCCGTTGATGGCCCATTTGCGCGATTGCGGTTTTCGCGTGCGCACCGTGAGCAACTATGGCAAGACCACGTTTCCGCCGGGCTATCTGGGATTTGTCGCCCAAAAGCCGGCGTAAGAGTCTGCCGTGGAAGACAGCGGCGCCCGCGGGGAATCAGCTCGCCGCGAGCGACCGATAGTAGTCGATCGAGCGTCGCAAGCCGTCTTCGAAATCGACTTGCGGCTCGTAGCCCAGGCGCTGGCGGGCCTCGGAGATATCGGCCAGGCTTTCGCGCACGTCGCCCACGCGGGCCGGCTCGTGCAGCGGTTCGATGTTGGTGCCGAGCAGCTCGTTCAATAGCGACACGAGCCGCAACAAATCCGTGCTGCGCCCGTTGGCCACGTTGAGCATGCGCCCGGCGACCTGAGCGGCATCCGCATCGGCGGCCAGCAAGTTGCCGTGCACCACGTTGGCCACGTAGGTGAAATCGCGCGATTGGCCGCCATCGCCATAGATCGTCGGCCGCTGACCGGCCAGCATGGCGGTAATGAAGCGCGGAATCACGGCCGAGTACTGGCTGTTGGGATCTTGCCGCGGCCCGAACACGTTGAAATACCGAATGGAAACCGTCTCCAGACCGTACGTGGCCCAGAACGCGTGGCAGTAGGCTTCGCCGGCGAACTTTGCCGCTCCGTACGGCGAGATGGGCGCGGGCAGGTCGGCTTCGCGCTTTGGCGAGCGCGGTTGATTGCCGTAGGCACTACTCGAGCCGGCATAGACCACGCGCCGCACGCCTGCCAGGCGCGCCTCATTGAGCACGTTGAGCGTGCCGGTGACGCAGGCCGCATGGGTATCGAGCGGACGCGCCACGCTCCGCGGCACCGACGCCAGCGCCGCCTCGTGAAAGATGCAGTCCACGCCTTGCACGGCGGCGGCCACCGTGGCGGCATCGGTAACGTCACCTTCGATCAGCTCCACCCGGTCGCGGAAGCTCGCCAGGTTGCTGGCGTGTCCGGTGGAGAGATTGTCGAGCACGCGCACCCGATCGCCGCGGGCACAGAGAGCCTCGGCGATATGCGAGCCGACAAAGCCGGCGCCGCCGGTTACCAGGAAGGTGCGCATGAGTGGACTTTGCAAAACACCCGGGAGCTGTCCGCGCACCAGCGCCCCATGCGCCGCACGACACGAACCAGACGCTAGTTTGCAGAGAATGGGCCGGCGTTTCAAGCGGCCTCGCTCTAGCGTGGCGTCTGGCGCCCAATGACCACTCCAACTGCCGGAAGACCGGAAGATTAGTCGTTGATGAGAATGGAACCCATCAGGTTCGCCCCGCTGGTGCGGAGCGATTCGACGGCGGCCTGGGCCACGTCGCGCTGCGTGTTCGGCCGAGAAATCAGCACGTACACGGCATCGCAATGAGCGGCCAGCCAGGCGGTTTGGGGAGCACTCGTTTGGGCCACGCCAATGAGCACCGCCCGATATTTCGGCCGCAGGGCCACCCAGCCGAACTCGAGCGGCTCGTGGGCCGGCATCGCGCATTCCCCACGACCCACGAAGTCGATCCGCGGCGTCGTTGTGGAATGAATGATCTCCGTCCATTGGGCAAGACCTTGCATCGCCTCGGCGATGCCGGGTCCGGCCGGGCACACCGATTTCGACAGTCGGCCACGCGCCAAGTCGCCGTCAACCAGCAGCACGTCGCCCACACTCTGCAGTGAAAATGCCTGGGCCAGGTGCGTCATCGAAAAGCCGAGTTCGGCCGTGTCGTCAGGGCTGACCAGCAAAATCACGTTGCAATAGTTGGTCGAAAGCTGCTCGCCGATCCGCTCGGCCAGCTCGTGATAGTGATCGGCCACGACGGGAACCGTCGGCAGCAGGCACATGTTGGCCACGGCATGCGCGCGGGCGGCGCGTCGTGTGATCTCGCTCGCTGCCTCGACTGCCGGAACACTCGATGCGGCTGCTTCTTCGCGCAGCTGCAGAATCGCAGTTGCCGGCCGCGGCTCAATCGGCGCAGCGGCTGCCGGTTTACACGGCTTGTCGCTGGCATTTGCCTGGCGCCGTTTTTCCAGGGCCTTGAGCGCGTCGAGGACTCGTGTCATGAGGATGGTTCCCGTAGCTTCTAGCCGCGGCGCAGCTTGGCAAACAGTTGTCGATACTCGCGTTTGCGGGGTGGATGGACAACCGACCGGGCGACTTCGTTTTCGACGACCACAATGTCCTGCTCGTCGCCGGCGGCGCGCGTCTCGGCCCAAAAGGCGGCCGCATCGTCGGCGGCGACCACGGGCTGTGCCGTGCGGGGGGCCGCTTCGCCAACGACGACCGGATTCACCACGTTGCTCAGCACGGTCGGAAATTCCGGGGTCGAGGCGTAGGAGTAGTTGCCGGCCGCGGGTTCGTCGCGAATGACGCTGTACGAGAATTCTGCACTCGAATCGCTCGACATGGCCAGCCGGGCGGGCGCTGCCAGGGGGCTCAACAACTCGGAGATCTGCCGGCCTTCCCAGCTGCTGACACGCGGCACGTCGGCAAACAGCTCACCGTCGGACGCATAGCGATCGAGCACCACTTCTTCCTCGGCGAACTCTTCGTTCAGCGGGTCGCCAAATTCCGGGAAGTCGAGCTCTACCTCGGTCTCGCCCGCGGCAGCATCTTTGTGGTGCGAGCTTGATTGGTGCACGATCGGCGGCTTGGTGCCGGTATGTGCATCGTCCACTTTGGCCACATGCAGGCCCGCCGAAAGCTGTGCCGGAAAGGGAATGGCGCTGGGCGGTTCGTCGAGCCCGTCGGACAATTGTCCGAACTCGACGACGCCGCTACGTGCCGCTTCGCGTGAACCGGCGCTCCACGGGGTGGGCAGTTGCTGCAGGTCGGCCCAAGCTTCTTCGACGGTGTCGCTGGTGACGGTTCGAGTGCCGCTCAGGCTGGCCAGCATCAGGGCGTGGTCGCAAACCTGATTGATCAAGCGTGGAATGCCGTCGCTGGCGCGATAGACGCTCCGCAGCGCGTCGGCATCGAACAATTGGGCTGCGTTGCCGCCGACTGACGCCAGCTGAGCACGCACGTAGTCGGATGTTTCCGCAGCGTTGAACGGCTCAAGGTAGCATCGCGCCGCCAGTCGCTGCGCAAACGAACAGAGTTTCGGGCTGGCAAAGCGCTCTTCCAAAAGCGGACTGCCGGCCAACACCACGCGGACGCGCGACTGACCGTCGCGGACCAGATTCGTAAGCAGCCGTATTTCTTCGAGCAGCCGCAAGGGCAGGGTGTGCGCCTCGTCGACCAAGAGCAGCAGGCCCGCGTGGCCGTCTGCTTTGGGCTCCAGAAAGTCGACCAGCGACAGCCGCAGTTCGCCCTCGTCCATGGCCCGATAGGGCAAACCGAGCTCGTAGAGCAGGGCCTGCAGGAATGCGGCCCGCGTGGCCATGCGGCCACTGGTTAACTGCGCCACGGCGAACGAGCCGGCAAATTCCAGGGCCAACACCTGGCACAAGAGCGTCTTGCCGGTGCCGGCCGGGCCTATCAGCAAGCCGGGCCCTTCGCCGCGCTGGATTGACCGCGACAGGGTTTGTCGCGAGTTTTCGATGGCGGCGGCCGGGAAATAGCGATCCACTTGCGGCGTGGGCAAAAACGGTCGGCCCTGCAGTTTGAAGTGGGTTTCGTACATCGCGTTCTTCCTTCGTTCTCCGCCCTCGACTTGACTCACTTAACGCAGCACTTCGGCCGGCTCACGCACGAATTGCCACATCGAACCGGGGTTTTGGACACACCAGGCCACGATCGCGAACACGATTACCGCCAGCAGCATCTGCGCCAGAAACGTCATCGTGCGATGACGCTGGAAAACGCTGGCGTAGGCCATCGCGGGTGTTGGCGCCGGAATGACTCCGATCACCGGTAGCGATAACGTGGCGGCAGTGTCGTCCGCCCCGGAAAAGACGTTCGCACTTTGCGAGCGCGCCAGTTTGATCGAGGCGACCGCCGCGACGACCAGCGCGATAACCAGTGCCGCCAGCACCAGCGGTTGCGAGCTGTTCTGCGGTGCCGACGGGTCGCTCTGCGGGCTGGCCGGCAAGTCTGGCGCGGCGGGCAGAAGGGGTGCCGTTGCCGCCGTTTTCGTTTCTTGTTGGTCGGCCGCGGCCAGAGCCATTTCGCTCAAGCGGGCGGCCGTTGCCGCCAGGCGTTCGGCGTGGGACGATTCGGCCTCCATCGCGGCTTGCAACTTGCGTTGCGCGGCCTCCCATTTGACCATCGCTTCCGCGGCGCGCAACGAGATTTGCCGTCGCTCGTCGGGCGAGCTAGCCCCAGAACTGGACAATTGCGGTCCGGCGGTGGGCGGCGTGGCCGCTCGGGCCGAAGGAGCGGCCGGATTGGCACCCCTGGGCTGACCCCGTTCCAATTCGGCCAGTTGCTTTTTGTAGTCTGCCAGCCGCAAGTTCGCATCTTCGATCAGCGGGTGTTCGGCCGTCATATGGTCGAGCAGCCGGGCGCGCTCGACTTGCAGATCTGCGATCAGCTTCTGCAGGATTTCAATTTCCGTCGATCGCGCGCCCGCCACGGTCAACTCGGCTTCCGCTCGGGTCGCCTGCTGTTGGGCGTCGGCGGGTGCGTTTTCAACCTGCTCGAGCGTTGCCTTCACTGCGTTTTCCAGTTCGGCTTTGGCTGCCATCGCCGCCTGCCGTGCCTCGGTCACGGCGGCGCGGGCCGCGGCCAGGTTGCGTTCGGCGGATTGCTGGGCCTCGGCCGCCTCGGCCGCTGGCGGCAGCTCCATGCCGCTTGGCAGTTGTGCGGCCCGGAGGCTGGACGGCGCGGCCGCCAGCCCGAGCGCAGCCGCCAGGAGCGCGCGGCTCAGCAGCCTCGCGGAAGGTTGTACCAGACGAATCATGTGGCAACCGGCCGACGGTGAAGAAACCCCCCTTGGCCCGGCAAGGCGCCGGGCGCAGAGACAACAGGGGTCCATCCTCGGTCATCGACATCCGGCGACAGTCTGCTTGAACCTGGCACACTCCGAGCGGCTCGAAAGATATACTTGCGGTGCTGTCATCTGCGTGGGGAAGCGAGTTATGTTTAGCGTCAAGATTTGTGGCATCACCGGAACGGCCGACGCCTTGGCCGCTGCCGAAGCGGGTGCCGATGCGGTTGGGCTGAATTGCTATGCCGGCAGTCCGCGATTTTGCACCCTCGAACGCGCTCGGGAAATTGCCCAGTGTTTGCCCGCGCGGGTTCGCAAGGTCGGCGTGTTTGTGGACGCCACGCCGCAGCAAATTCGCGCGGCCATGGCCACGATCGGTCTGGACGTGGTGCAGCTGCATGGCGATCAGCAGCCGGAGTTCCTGCGGGAGTTGCGGCCGTTGCCGGTGATCAAAGCCTTTCGCCTCTCCGGCGATCCCGCGCCGATCGTCGAATTTCTGCGCGCGTGTCATCGATTGCAATGTATGCCACGCATGGCACTCGTCGACGCGCATCAGCCGGGGCAATTCGGCGGCACCGGGGCCACGCTCGATTGGCACGCTCTGGCCGCGGGACGCCGCCACTTGGGCGGCCTGCCGCTGGTGCTCGCTGGCGGGCTCAATCCGTCGAATGTTGCCCAGGCCATTGCCCTTGTGCGGCCGTGGGCGGTGGACACGGCCAGCGGCGTGGAGGAAAGCCCCGGTCACAAGTCGGTTGCATTGGTGCGGGCATTCGTGGCCGCGGCGCACGAGGCGCTCCAACGGCTCAACTAGCGGGCCGGCCTGGCCGCGCAAATTCCGGCGGTTTTGCCTCCTGCCGGCAGGCAAATTCGACACGAGCTATGTTTGCGTTGGCGGGTTGCTGGTGGCGAGCCACCGCTCAGCCGTTCGATCCCGGACGCTCAAGCAACGACACTCACTAGCGAGAGATTTCTATGTCGGGCAGACATATCGGCGGAATCGTCGCGATCGTCGCCGCAGTGGGGTTTTTCCTCTACTTCGTGTTGGGCTATTGGCACGCTGCTACGCAAGTTGCCGACCCGCAACTGCACTGGAACACGCTCCTGAGCCAGCTCATCGTGCCCTTGGGCCTGCTGATCTTCGGCGTGTGGCTGTTGACGATCAAAAAGAAAACCGCCTGACGCGCGGCGCCCTCGACCCGTCGCATAGCCGCATTCGCCAGAATTCAGTCTGGGGCGCAGGCCGCTTTTGAATCCGGATCCAGCGCCGGCCGCCGGCCAATCGCGGGTTGCCACTGGCCGCTGCCCGGCCTTATCATAGGTGGTCTACGCCCGCAGCGTGCGCGGGCCACCGATCCTTTTCCGCACGTCTCGATCCCGCACAGGAGCTCCCAACGTGGCGCAAGTAGAAACGCGACTGCCGTACAAGGTTGCCGACATGTCGTTGGCCGAGTGGGGCCGCAAGGAAATCATGCTGGCCGAGAACGAGATGCCAGGGCTCATGGCACTGCGGGCAAAGTACGGTCCCAGCCAGCCGTTGCGCGGGGCGCGCATTGCCGGCTGTTTGCACATGACCATTCAAACGGCCGTGCTGATTGAGACGCTGCAGGCGCTCGGCGCTCAGGTCACCTGGAGCAGCTGCAATATCTTCTCCACGCAGGACCATGCGGCCGCCGCCGTCGCCGCAGCCGGCGTGCCCGTTTACGCATGGAAAGGCGAGACCGCCGAGGAGTTTGACTGGTGCATCGAGCAGTCGCTGTTCTTCCCGGATGGCCAGCCGCTGAACATGATCCTTGACGACGGCGGCGACCTGACCGCCATGGTCCATCAGAAATATCCCGAGCTGATCGCCGGGATTCGCGGGCTCACTGAAGAGACCACCACGGGCGTGCTTCGCCTGTATCGCATGCACGCCTCCGGCGAATTGAAAATGCCGGCCATCAACGTGAATGACTCGGTGACCAAGAGCAAGTTCGACAACCTGTACGGCTGCCGCGAGTCGCTGGCCGACGGCATCAAGCGGGCCACCGACATCATGGTGGCCGGCAAAGTCGTCGTCGTGGCCGGCTACGGTGACGTGGGCAAGGGCTGTGCCCACTCGATGCGCTCGCTGGGGGCCCGGGTGCTGATCACCGAAATCGATCCGATCAACGCCCTGCAAGCGGCCATGGAAGGTTTCGAAGTCACCACGATGGACGACGCTGCCCCGCAGGGAAACATCTTTGTCACCGCCACCGGCAACCGCGACATCATCCTCGGTCAACACTTGAAGGTGATGCCGAACGACGCCATCGTCTGCAACATTGGCCATTTCGACCTGGAAATCGACATGGCCTGGCTGAACGGCCAGAAGGACGTGAAGAAGGTCGAAATCAAGCCGCAGGTTGATCGCTACACGTTTGCCGACGGCCATTCGATCCTGGTGCTGGCCGAAGGCCGCCTGGTGAACCTGGGCTGCGGCACCGGCCATCCGTCGTTCGTCATGTCGAACTCGTTTTCAAACCAGGTGCTGGCGCAGATCGCGCTGTGGACCGAGAACGACAAATGGCCCGTGGGCGTGCACGTGCTGCCCAAGAAGCTCGACGAGGAAGTGGCCCGGCTGCACCTCGAAAAGCTGGGCGTGAAGCTGACGAAGCTCACCAAGCAGCAGGCCGACTACCTGGGCGTGCCGGCCGAAGGGCCGTTCAAGCCGGACCATTACCGGTACTAGTGTGGCCATCGCGGGTGCCACTGGCGGCTTACCCGCCAGTGTTTGTGGAGATTCTGCACTGGGGATAAGCCGTGCAGTTTTCTCAGGGGTTTGACAAACCGACCAGGGCTGCGGGATAACAACCGCGGCCCTATCTTTTTGCGCGGAACGGCCGCCGTGCCGTCGTTTGTCTGTCGTTTTTTGATCCCTGACCCCTGATCCCTGACCCCTGATCCCATACCCCTAACTTCATGCCTGAAATCCAAGCCTTTCGCGGACTGCGTTACGACCTGGGCCACGTGGGCTCGCTGTCGGATGTGATTGCCCCGCCCTACGACGTCATCGGACCGGCGCTGCAGGACGAGCTCTACAAGAAGCACCCGGCCAACGTCGTGCGGCTGATTCTCAATCGCGACGAGCCGGGCGACGACGAGCTGAGCAATCGCTACTCGCGGGCCGCCCAATACCTGCGCAATTGGCGTGGCGAGGGGCTGCTGTTCGTCGAGCCGCAGGCGTCCGTCTACGTCTATCATCAGACGTTTGCTACCGGCGGTCAGACGTTCACGCGTCGCGGCGTCATGGCCCGCGTCCGCCTGGAGCGCTTCGGCGAGGGGAATATCTTCCCGCACGAAGAGACCATGAGCGGGCCCAAGCAGGATCGCCTGTTGTTGACCCGCGCCTGCAAGGCAAACCTCAGCCAGATCTTTGGGCTGTATCCCGATCCGGACAGCGCAGCGCAGGAGCGGCTTGAGCAAGCCACGGCCGGCGTCGCGCCGCTCGAGGCCGTTGATCACCTGGGCGTCATCCACCGCATGTGGCCGGTCAGCGATTTGCAGACGATCTCGGCCGTTGCCGGTCAGCTTGGCTCGAAGCCGGTGTTCATCGCCGATGGTCATCATCGCTACGAGACGGCCTGCAACTATCGCGACGAGCTGGTCGCGGCCGCCGGCGGCAAGTTGCCCCCACAGCACCCGGCCAACTTCGTGCTCATGATGTGCATCAGCATGAGCGATCCTGGCCTGCTCGTGCTGCCCACGCACCGGTTGTTCCGCGGTCCGGCCGGCCTGACGTCCAAGCAACTTGCCGAGCGGCTGGGCGAGGCGTTCGACCTGCGGCCGGCTGGCGAGGGTCCCAAGCTGGCCCACGACCTGTGGGAGGAAATCGAGACGGCCGGCGATCAGGGCACGCTGGGACTGTTCACCAAGGCCGACCAACGTTGGACTCTGGCCACAATCAAACATGCCGGCCGCGCGCTGATGGGCCGCCTGGCCGCCGAGCACAGCCTCGACTGGCAGGGGCTCGGCGTGGCCATCTTGCACCGGCTGGTGGTCGAGAACCTGCTGGGTGGCAGCGGCTGGCCCAAGCCGCGCTACGTGCACCTGGTGGAAGAGGTGGTTGACGGACTGGCCGGCGACGAGTTTCCGCTAGCAGCGCTAGTAATGCCAGCAACGGTAGATCACATCCGCATCATCAGCGAGCATGGCGAGCGCATGCCTGCCAAGAGCACGTACTTCTATCCCAAGCTGCTCAGCGGCCTGGTCATCAACCCGCTCGAGTAGCGGCGGGCGCACTCACGCGCCGCCCTGGCCAGACTGTTTCACGTGCAACGCCGCCGGCTCGCGCACGATTTCGCACCGCACGGCGCCATTCGCGCGCCGCGCTTGCGCGGAAGTTTCACGTGAAACCTCCGCCGAACGGCCATTCGGCAAAGTTGGCCCGGTTGGGAAAGTTTCACGTGAAACGCATTCGGCTGCCAGCACGGTGCATCGCGCGCCAGCAGCGCTCGCGGTGCGAATCGCCGTGGCACTCGGCCCGCGGCAACTGGCATTTGGTCTCCGCCTGCGCGCAGTTACAATCCGACCCTCCTGAGACCCGTTGGGTCCGCTGGGGAGAACAGGCGTGGGTCGGATACTGTGCGTGGCGAATCAAAAAGGCGGCGTCGGCAAGACGACCACGGCCATCAACCTGGCTTGCGGGTTGGCGATCGCCGGACAGCGCACGCTGCTGGTCGATCTCGATCCCCAGTGCAACGCCACCACGGGCCTGGGCCAGCGACCGACCGACAGCCATCCGCTGGTGTCGCGCCAGCCGCTGCGCGAGTCGCTGCGCACGGCCATGGCCAACTTGGACGTCCTGCCCGGCTGCCGCACCTTTCGCGATGTGGAAGTGCTGGCCGCGGGCGAGGCCCAGGAGAAGGCCACGCTGCGGCAACACCTGGCCAGCGGCCTGTCGAATTACGATTTTGTCCTGATCGACTGTCCGCCCTCGCTTGGCCAACTAACGCAAACCGCCCTGGCCAGCTCCACCGAAGTGCTGATGCCCATCCAGTGCGAGTACTTCGCGATGGAAGGGCTGGCTCAGATGATTGAGGTAATTCGCCGCGTGATGGAGGGCGAACCGAATCGCCTGCAATTCGGAGGCATCCTGCTGACGATGTACGACGAGACGCTGGAACTGACGCGCGAAGTGGACGACGAGGTGCGCGAGTTCTTCGGCGAGATTGTGTATCAAACGGTGATCCCGCGCGACGTGGCCGTGAGCGAGGCGCCCAGTCACGGCCAGTCGGTCATCGACTATGCCCCACGCGCGCGGGGCGCTCGGGCCTACGTTGAACTTTGCATGGAGGTGCTACAGCGTGAATAGCCCACGACGACTCGGCCGCGGTTTGGAAGCACTGTTGGGTCGGCCCACCGCCTCGGGCGGCGATGCGTACGAGACCGGCTACGACCGGGCCAGCGCCGCCGCACCCGCCGCGACCTCGGATGGCGCGGCCGGCGGCATCCTCCAGGTGCACGTGTACGACATCGAGAACAATCCGTTCCAGCCCCGTCGCGACTTCGACGAATCGGCCATTCGCGAGCTGTGCGAAAGCCTCAAAGAGCATGGCATGATCCAGCCGCTGGTCGTGCGCAGAAACGGCGAGCGCTACCAGCTCATCGCCGGTGAGCGCCGCCTGCGGGCCGCCATCAAGGCCGGCTGGCAACAGGTGCCCGTGCAGGTGCGCGAGGCCGACGACCGGCAGATGTCGGAAGTGGCCATTGTCGAAAACCTGCAGCGCAAAGATCTCAACGCGCTGGAAAAAGCCAACTCGTTCCAGCAGTACCTGGAGCGCTACGGTTGCACTCAAGAGGAGCTCGCGGGCCGACTGAAAATCGACCGATCAACGATCGCCAATTTGATCCGCTTGCTGGAGCTGCCAGCAGAGATTCAGCAGGCGCTTCGCTCCGGCGGACTGACGCCCGGTCACGCCCGCGCGTTGCTGCCCTTGGGCGACGAGCAGGAGCAGTTGACGTTCGCGCGGCGCATTGCCGATGAGTCGCTCAGCGTGCGCGCGACCGAGGAGCTGGTGCAGCAGACGATCCACCACGCCGATCGCGAGCCGCTGTCGGTCGTGGGCGGCGAGGCAGCGCCGCGTGCGCGCTCGGCACGCCGTGGCAGTGAGCATACTGCCGCGCTCGAGAAGGAGCTGCGGGCCGCGCTGGGCACCAAGGTCGCCATTCGCCAGCGCGCCGCCGGCCGCGGGCAGATTGTCATTCACTTTTCCAGCGCTCAGGAGTTCGAACGCCTGCGAGAATTGCTGGGCGAATATGCCCGAGGCAGCAAGGCGGGGTGACCGCGGGCCTTATCTGAACAGATGATCAGATAAGCACCCCCCGCCTGCGGCGAAGCGGCTGATTGGCGCGTTCGAGGTTTCTCCCTGAACGGCCAGGGAACGGAGATGGCCGCGAGCGCCCTTGGCGCCTGGCAAGGTTCGTTCTGTACAATGCGCGCAGCGGCAAGTGAACCCGATAGCGCGATAGCGTCAGCCATTCATGCCCAGTCGCCGGAAGGATGTCGATACCCAGCAAGGGCGAGCGCCTGCCGAACAGCGCGCCGGCTTGAAGGTGTTCATCTCGAGTCGCGACTCGCGGTGCGACGAATGTGGGGAAGCGCTACGGCGCGGTGCTTGGATCTTACTGGCGGGCGGGCGCGGCGCACTCTGCCTGGCGTGCGCCGATCTCGATCACCTGACCTTTCTGCACCCAGGCAATGCCGCGCTCACGCGGCGGGCCCAGAAGCACTCTCGGCTCTCAGCCGTCGTGCTGAAATTCCGCCGTGGGCGATACGAGCGGCAAGGATTGTTGGTCGAAGAGGCCGGCCTCGCCAAAGCAGAAGCCGAATGCCTGGCGGATGAGGACCTTCGTCTCCGGCGGCAAGCGCGCGAAGCACAGCGACGAGAGGAACTCGACGAGCGCTACGTGGGCCGGTTCGCCCGGCGCGTCCGCGACCTGTTTCCCGGCTGCCCGGTCGGCAGGGAGCAGACTATTGCCGAACATGCGTGCCGCAAGCATAGCGGCCGCGTCGGTCGCTCGGCGGCTGCGAAAGAGCTGGATGAGCAGGCGGTCCGCATGGCGGTCGTGGCGCATATCCGGCACGTCTTGACCAACTACGACGAGTTGTTGGGCACCGGCCACGAGCGTTCCGAGGCACGACGCCTCGTGGCTGCCCAGATCGACGAATGGCTTCGGAGTTGGACCCAAAACCCCGCCGGGCCAGCTCCCCAAAGGCTTCATAGATGAGCGAATCCCCGGAACACTGGACACGCCGCTGACGTCGCACGGACGGTCCGCGGGCCATCCGCGAGTGCTGATGCCGCTTGGGATCAAAGCGATCGAGGCGCGCCGCGCGGTGCCAAGCCGGGCGATGCCGACCTCGCCCAACTCCTGAAGCAGAATCGCGCCCAGCAGCCTTTCTGCGTATCGTTGGCAATCCGGCGGGTAAACTTGCCTGGCAGCGGGGCTTTGATTTCGAAATCTAAAACGGCTCTTCGACCGTTGGCAATCGAGGGCAATTGGCATGCGACCTCGCTGGAATCCACTGCTGTTCACAGACTCCTACAAGATGAGTCACTTTCGGCAGTATCCCCCAGGCACCCAGTGTGTCTACTCGTACTTCGAGTCGCGGGGGAGCGACCCGGGGTTTACCGAGGTGGTGTTCTTCGGTTTGCAGTATTTGCTCGATTCCCTGGCCGGCGCGTACTTCACGGCCGCCGACGTCGACCATGCCGAGCGGATGTGCCGCTTGCACTTCGGCGACGAACGCAGCTTCAATCGCCGGGGCTGGCTGCACATTCTGCAGGTGCATGAAGGCCGCCTGCCCGTGCGAATCAGGGCCGTGCCGGAAGGGACCGTGGTGCCTACGCACCAGTGCCTGATGACGATCGAAAACACGGACCCCGATTGCTATTGGCTTACCAACTGGCTCGAGACCCAGCTGGTGCAGGTCTGGTACCCGACGACCGTTGCCACGCAAAGCCGCGCCATGAAGAAAGTGTTGCTCGAGCATCTGCGGCGCACCGGCGATCCGGCGACGATTGAATTTCGGCTCCACGATTTTGGTTGCCGCGGCGTGTCGAGCCGCGAAACGGCCGCGCTGGGCTGCGCCGCGCACCTGGTGAATTTCCAAGGCACGGACACCCTGCCCGGCTTGGAGTTGCTCGCGCAATCGTACGGCGAGGAATGCGGCGGCCTGTCGATTCCGGCCAGCGAACACAGCACGATCACGGCCTGGGGCGAAGCGCACGAACTCGACGCCATGCGGAACATGCTCGAGCAGTACCCCACGGGAACGGTCGCGTGCGTCAGCGACAGTTTCGATGTTTATCGCGCCTGCGCCGAATATTGGGGTGGCGCGCTGCGCGATCAGGTGCTGCACCGCAACGGCACGCTGGTCGTTCGCCCCGATTCCGGCGATCCGGCGGCCGTGATTTGCCGCGTGCTCGACATCCTGGGCCAGAGATTTCCCGTGTCCGTGAACGCCAAAGGCTTCAAAGTTCTGGATCCCCACGTGCGACTGATTCAGGGCGACGGCATCGATTTCCAGTCGCTTGGCGGCATCCTCCAGGCGATTACCGAGCACGGCTGGAGCGCCGACAATCTCACGTTTGGCTCCGGCGGCGGCCTGCTGCAGAAGGTCAACCGCGATACGCTGAAGTTTGCCTTCAAGTGCTCGTCGCTGGTGGTGAACGGCGAGGCGCGCGACGTTTACAAACGCCCTGTGACCGACAACGGCAAGCGTTCGAAGGCCGGCCGACTCAAGATGATTCGCGACGAAAGCGGCGGTGAAACAACCTATCGCACGGTGTCAGAGTCCGCGCCCGGCGACGACGTTTTGCAAACCGTTTTTGAAAACGGCCAGGTGGTCCAGCGAACGACCTTCGCAGAGGTCAGACAGCGAGCGCTGCCTGGGCTGTAAGCACGTGGTGCCGCAATTCACACACAGGCATCACGCCGGGCGATCGCGACGGGGGGCGTATTGCCAGTCGCTTTCGCAACCGACGACGGGATTTGAATTCGCAAGATAGTCGGGGAGACAGGATTCGAACCTGCGACCCTCTGCTCCCAAAGCAGATGCGCTAGCCAGACTGCGCCACTCCCCGAATGAAACGGCAGGGGCCCGCGAGGCCTTTGCCATCTCGATCGTATCATACCGGCCCGATTCATTCGCGGCCAGTTTTCCTAAGCATCCTCTCGCGGGGGCTCGAAAAGTCGGCCAATCGCCGGCAATTCTTGACCTCTGCGGCGAGAATTTGCACGAGTTCGCCAACTGCGGACTTTTCGTGATGTCGCCCGGTCTTGCGCGCCCCCGAAGCCACCGCCCGGGTGATCTGGAGCACGCCCGCGCACTAAAATCCAAACTCCGCAAGAACGATCAAGCGACGTCGCTGCGGCAGCCATAAAGTGGTCTCTATCGATCGCAAGGTGCCCGCATGGATCCCGTTCGTAAAGCGCTGTGGTTTGTCGAAAGCCACTGGCGCGACCCGCTCTCGCTCGACGCCATCGCCCGGCAGTGCAAGGTTTCGCCCTATCACCTGACGCGGGCCTTTGCCGCCACGCTGGGCATGTCGCTCATGCGTTACGTGCGCGGGCGGCGGTTGAGCGCCGCGGCCCGGCAGCTCATCGACGGGGCGGACGATATCCTGGCCGTGGCCCTCGACGCCGGCTACAGCTCGCACGAGGCGTTCACGCGTGCCTTCCGCGATCAGTTCGGTCTCACGCCTGAGCAAGTGCGCGCTCAGGGTGCCGACGCCAACATCCCTTTTGTGGAGGCCATTGCCATGACGACGACCACGGTTCCCGACATCGCCCCGCCCCGCTTCGAAACGCATCCGCCGCTGCTCCTGGCCGGCCTGGTCGAGCACCACGAGTGCCAGACACCGCAGAGCATTCCCAACCAGTGGCAGAAGTTCGTGCCGTACTTGGGCAACGTGCCCGCGCAGGTGGGCCAGATCGCTTACGGCGTTACGTTCAACTTTGACGGCGACAGCAATTTTGATTACCTGTGCGGCATGGAGGTGAAGCGGACGGACGATCTGCCGCGGGAGTTTCGCCTGCTGCAACTGCCCGCGCAGAAGTATGCGGTGTTCGTCCACGCCGGCCACGTGGCGGGGGTGCGCGGCACGTACTCGGCCATCTGGTCCAAGTGGTTCCCGCAGTCCGGTCACCAGCCCGTCGAAGCGCCGCTGTTCGAGCGCTATGGAGCGGAGTTCAATGGTGTGACGGGCCTGGGCGGATTCGAAATTTGGATCCCAGTCCAGGGATAAGCGCGTCATCGCGCGGCGTGTGGGTGCCAGGTGCCACTGGCCAGTCGGCAACGTTGCATCGGAGCAATGGGATCTTATGAAGCGCAAAGCGAAGCCCGGGCCCAATTCGAAGCGGCCGGCGGCACCAACGCGCTCGCCGCAGCGCAAGCCGGTTCGATCGGGCGGCCCGAGCGATGGCGACCTGCCGTGGCTGGCGGCTCCTGCGCGCCGCGCGCTGGCGTCGGCCGGCATTGCGCGACTCGAGCAATGCACGAAGTTCACCGACGACGAGCTGCTCGCGCTGCACGGCATGGGCCCGAACGCGATGCACACGCTGCGTCAGGCGTTGAAGGCCCGCGGGCTAAACTTTCGGCGATGAGATTTCATGACGTGGGCCAGGCACTGGCAAAATGCCAGTGGCACCCAGAATGCCAGTGAGTTAACGGCATGGATTGCCGTTCGACCGTTCGAAACGGCGGCTAGTGCCCCTCCGGCCAGCGTCGTGTTTCCACCAGCGATTCGCCCGTTTCCAGCAAGCTCTTCAGGCTGGCCAGGATGTGTGGCCAACCGCCGGAAACCGCCTGGATCAACTTGGAATCGGGCACGTCGATCTCGTGGATCACCGTCAGTTTCACCGAGGCTTCGAGCGGCTCCATTTCGTAGGTCAGTCGCGAGTAACCTTCTGCCTTTAATTCGGGCATGAATTCATTGCGCCAGGAGAGGACGAGTTTTCGCTGGGGCACGATTTCCAGCACTTCGCCCGCGTCGGCCACGCGGCCGTCGGGAATCATGATCTTCCACGATGCGCCCTGCTGCCAGGCACAGTCCTGCCACGTTTCGGCCCAATACTGGCGTGTGAACTCGGGTTCCAACAGCGCCTCCCAAAGTTTGGCCGGCGTGGTGCGAATGTACGTGACATAAACGAAACGTGAGCTAGCCATCGGATTCTCCTTCCAGACGTTTCTTAAGCTCGGCCAGCACACGCACGCGGCCGCGCTCGAATTTGCCGATCCAACGCTCGGCGATCTCATGAATGGGCATCGGGTTCAAATAGTGCAGTTTCTCGCGGCCCCGCCAAATGGTGGTCACCAGATTGGCATCTTCGAGCAGCTTGAGCTGCTTGGTCACGGCCTGCCGCGACGTCTCCAGGTGTTGGCACAGTTGCGTCAGCGTCTGCCCGTTCACGGCGTGCAAGCAATCGAGCAAGTGCCGTCGGCCGGGATCGGCCAGCGCCTTAAACACCTTGTCCATGTCCGGTGCCATGTTCTGATTATGCAACCATATGGTTGCATGTCAAGAGGCTGGTCGGACGACGGGCGAATTGCGGTTGCGAGAGGTCGATTTCGATGGCGCCGGATCGTGATGAGGCACATGTGGCAGTGCGAGGGCAGCACGGATGCATCGGGCAAGACCCTGACGCTGGAGGCCGAAAGTCCGAATTTCACCGAGCCGGGCCGAACGGCCCTGTTCCGCGACGTCTACGAGTTCAAGTCGAAAGACCATATTGTGCAGACATCCGCGATGCAGGACAAAGATGGCAAGTGGACCACCTTCATGACCGGCAACATGCGGCGAAAGAATTAAGGCGGCAGCCGCGCACTACGAATTGGAGTTTGAATGGACGCATTGACGCTGATCCATGTGGCGTTGAGTTTGATCGGTATTGGCACCGGGTTTATCGTTCTCGGCGGAATGCTCACGCGGCGTCCGCTGGACGGCTGGACGGCGATCTTCCTGGTGACCACCGTGCTCACGAGCGGCACGGGCTTTTTGTTTCCGTTTGAGAAGCTGTTGCCCTCGCACGTGCTCGGCATCATTTCGCTGGTGGTGCTGGCGGCGGCGATCTTTGCGCGCTATCACCGCGGCCTGGCCGGCGCCTGGCGCCCGGTGTTTGTCATCACGGCCCTGGTAGCCCAGTATCTCAATGTGTTTGTCCTGATCGTGCAGGCCTTTTTGAAGTTGCCGGCGCTGCATGACTTGGCGCCCACGCAGTCCGAGCCGCCCTTTTTGTTTGCGCAGCTGGCCAATTTGATTCTCTTCGTGGTACTGACGGCCTTGGCGCTTATCCGCTTTCGCGAGCCAGCGCCGCCGCGCAACTGACGCGTTGGCAGCCTGGCTTTCGCGCGCCTGCGCCGGCGATGCTACGGACCGAGCGTGTCGATGGCCGCGAGCATGCGGCCCCAGCCTTGCTGCGTGCGTGCCACGTAGTCGGCCCACCGTGCATCCATCTCGTGCACGATCGTTGCCGTGCAGCCTTGGCCTGCGGGCTCGATTGTGAGGGTGACGCGCGAGGGATCGTGCGCTTCGCTTTCGTCGACCATCCACGTGAACACGATTTTCCGCGGCCGATCCAGTTCCAGGTACGTTCCCCAGTGCCGGGCCTCCTGGCCGTCGCGCAGATCAGAGAAGAAGAACTTGCCGCCGACGCGTGCGTCGATCTCGATGCGTTGGATGTCGCCTGCCAGGCCGAAGGTTTGCAAAGCGGCGGCCATCCAGCGGCGCACGATCTGCGGATCGAGCCAGGCGTCGTACACACGCTCCGCGGGAACGCTGAAGGAGTGGGTCGCAACGGCCTGAATCCTGGCGGGCATCGTTCTAGCTCCGTAGTTGGGCACCGTGCTGCAACACGTCATCCAGCGCCTGCAGCCCCGCTTGCCAGAAGGCCTGTTGTTCGGCGATCCATTGCTGCACGCCGTCGAGCGCCTCAGTCCGCAGGCGCAGAATATGCTCACGGCCGATCTTGCGGCGCTGCACGAGCCTGGCGCGCTCCAAAAGCTTGATGTGTTTGGAGACCGAGTTGAGCGACATTGCGAAGGGCGCGGCCAGCCGCGTCACGCGGGCGTCGCCGCGGGCCAGGCGGCGCAGGATGGCACGCCGCGTCGGATCGGCCAAGGCCAGCAGCGTGTCGTCGAGCTGTTTTCCGCGCAGCGTTGTCGGCATCGTCGCGCTCAATACGTCTCTTAATATTCAACCATTAGGTTGAATGATGATGGGTCGCTCCTGGATTGTCAAGCGGCTACGCTGCGCCCGCACGTAGCTCGCAAACCATCTGCGGTCCGCAGGAGCTGGTGTGGTTCGGGGTGTACCTTGCCTTAGCGCCTGGGCGCGTGCCTGCTAGAATCGACGGACTTTGATGTCTCGTCGGCTCACGCTCCCCACCGCGCCATGTTCCGCCCGGTACTCCACGACGCCACACTGCCGCTGCCGCTGCTGATCACCGGTGTCGCCGGGGTGGCGGGGTACAACGCGCACGCCTACTTTCAGAGCCGCTTTCCTGGCCGCGTGATCGGCATTCGCCAGCGCGACAACTGGCGCCTGAGCGGCCCGGGCATTGTGGCGTGCGATGCCGAGGATCGTGTCGCCCTGTCGGCTCTGTTTGCCGAGCATCGCTTTGCCGCCGTGCTGGATTGTGCCGGCAACTGTGCCTTGCGCGCGTGCGAGCTGGATCCGCCGCTGGCTTGGCGCATCAACGTCGAAGGCGTGCGCAACCTGGTCGGCTTGTGCGCCGACTACGGCACGCGTCTGGTGCACTTGTCGATCGACCTGGTGTTTTCCGGCACGCGCGGCGGCAATCACGTCGAAGACGACGCGACCGATCCCGTGACTGTTTATGGCCGCACGATGGTAGCCGCGGAGCAATTGCTTGCCGAACAAGCGCCCGATGCGTGCACCTTGCGCATTTCGTTGCCGATGGGCGTCAGCTTCAATGGCCACGCGGGCGCCATCGATTGGATCCAGTCGCGCTACAAGAAGGCAAAGCCGGCCACGCTGTATTTCGATGAAGTGCGCACGCCCACCTATACCGATTGCTTGAATCGGCTGTGCGAGGCGGTGCTGGTCAGCCGGCTGGCCGGCTTGTATCACGCCGGCGGCCCGCTGGCCCTGAGCTTGTACGAGATTGCGCAGATCGTCAATCGCGTCGGCGGCTACGATCCACGCCTGTTGATGGGCTGCCCGCGACGCGACGCCGGGCCGATTCCCCCGCGCGCGGGCGATGTTTCGATGAACTCGGAAAAGCTGGCCCGCGATCTGGGCTGGGAGCCGTTTCATGCGTGGCCGTACGACGCCTCGCTCGTGCCGACGCATCGCGATTGGCATTTCGAGCGGCCTGCCGGCGAGTTCCACGGCCCTGAGCGACTGGCCGAGGTGCTGTATCGCAATCCGCTGCGCGACTAACACGCGCACCGCTCGTCGCGTTGCGATGGGCCGCTGCCGATCGACCGACGGCATTTTTTTGGCGAATTGCGCGTACGCAGCGAGCAGCCCTTCCGCAAGGAATTGACCGGACCCCACTGGCCAACTACAACGGTGAACGAGTGGGGTGGCACCCAGGGCACCGCTGCGAATCGTGTCGATCGCGGATTGACAACGCGCGTGCCGAAATGAGTATCAGGAGACGGGGATGATCGGTCGATCGATGCGCCGCGCCAGCGGGTCGCCGGCATTGCACTTTGGATTGCCAAAGCGCTGCTTCCGCCGCGCGTCTCTCGGCGCCCTTGCAACCCTCACGCTGCTGCTGACCAACGCCGTGCACGGCGGCGTCGTTTTCAACATGACGGCCGGCACGATTGGCGGAGGTTCACGTTGGGATGCCGCGCCGCGCAATATCGTGATCGGCGCCACGCCTTATGAGCGCTCGCTCGACGGTGGATTGCGGTACTCAATGCAAGGCGGCTCGTTTCAGTCGTACCGCGACTTGTTCAGCTGGTCGAGCGTGCCCAGCGTGGCCGCCTTTCAAACGGCCGTGCAACAGGCGTTTGACGCTTGGAAGGCAGTCGATCCCATTTCCGGATTGGGCACGGCGCTTTCGTTCGTCAACGACCCTAGCACGTTGGTCGTTGGTTTCAACTCCGGTGGCGGCGGCTTGGACGTCCGCGGCGCAGAGATCGATCTGTTCGCCTCCAACGATGCCGGTTTCTGGAACGTCGGCAATAACGGCACGCAAGCCGAAACACGCTTTGGCGACATCGGCAGCACCGTCACTCTCACTTCCGGCACCATCAACTACGCCGGTTCCAGGGCCATCTCCGGGGCCGACATCATCGTGAACAACAATCCCGGCGCCGTTTACACGCTCGACCTCTTTCGACGATTGCTTTCGCACGAAATCGGGCATGCCATCGGGCTGGGCGACGTCGAAGGCAGCATCAACCCGAATGCCTTCATCGATGATAATTTCAACGGCGCCAATAGTGGCACGGCGCTGGCCACACTGACAAATTCCTGGACGTCACTCGTAAATCCGCTGAACCCGGCCGCCTCACCGCTGGCGCGTTACACGGTGCCGTTTGCCAATCCCGGCACGACCACCCCGGGTGTCAACATCCTCATGGAGTCGAATGGGCTGGGCATTGCCGCGGGCAACCCTGTGACCAATCTGAGCCCAATGTCGAACGACGACTACGGCACGCGGCAATTCTTGTATCCCATGGTTCCCGAGCCCGGCTCGTTGGCTTTGGCCGCGCTGGGACTCATGAGCCTGGCGGCCGTCTGGCTGCAGCGCCGGCGAGAGCCACGCTATCGCCACCGCGGTTGACCTTGCCGCTTTGAGTCGCATCTGATAGCAAGCTGCGTGCGGGACTGCGCAGTTGCTTCGGCTCGATACATGGATGGTGCGCGATCGATGAGCGGGGAGCCGCCGATCGGACTGGTGAGTCTATTAGAGCGGCTGCGCCTGGCGACCGCTGCTCAAGTTAGTGATGCTGCGCCGCGCGTGCGTCGTCTGGCCGGCGATCTGCCCGATTTTGAGAGCGTGTGGGTCGATGCACTGCGGCAGGCGGGCATTCTGACCGCGCTGCAGGCAGCGGAAATCAACGCCGGCCGCGGCGAAGACTTGCTGTGCGGGCCGTACGTGCTGGCCCGGTCTCTGGCATCGCCGCACTACGCCGAATGCTTTGCGGCACATCATGTCGACACCGGGCGGACCGTGCGGCTGTATCGCGTGACCCGCTTGCAGGCAACCGCCGACCTGGCGGCACGTGCACTGCGCCGACTCATCGATCAACTTCGGCCGCTGGCGGGCCCGGCTGCCAGCGTCGTGGAAGACGCAGGAATTGTCGGCGCCGGCATTTGGGCGACCGCGCCTGCGGTTGTCGGCACCACCGCCGCGGAATGGATGTCGGAAAACGGGCGCTTTCCCGCCAGCGCGGTGTTGCACCTGGCCCGCGAAACGTTGAACCGGCTGGCCGATCTCGAGCTGGTGGGAGCCGTGCATGGCGACGTCGGCACGGCAGGGCTCGTGTTTCAAACATCGGGCCGCATGGTGCTGCCCATGCCCGGGCTGCGCGGCATTGTCCGGCCGCAAGAGGGCTACAGCTTTCACGATCTGTCGCCCGAAGCGTACGACTACCTGGCCCCCGAACGCGTAAGCGATGGCACGCCGCCGACCGCCGCTTCCGATCTGTATGCCTGTGGTTGCTTGTGGTGGCATTTGCTCACGGGCCGCCCGCCGTTTCCCGGCGGCAACAGTTTGGGCAAGCTCAAGGCGGTGCACGCGGCGCGCGTCGTCGACGTGCGCCAGTTCGCGCCCGACGTGCCGCCGCTGCTGGCCACGGCCATCGACCTCTGCCTGGCGCGAGACCCAGCCGAGCGGCCTCAGTCGGCGGCCGACCTGTTGGAGCTATTGGGTCCAACAGCGCGTGGCGGGCAAACGTTGGTTGCCAGATGCCTGGCGGGCGAAGGCTGGTTATGGCGACAAACGGGCTCGCAGCGGCGCGTGCGGCGCTCGCGCCGCCGCCGTACGCTCGTTGCCGCGACGATCACGGCGATCGCGCTGGTTGCACTGCCAACCTGGTGGCTGTCAAGGCGCGACCGCGAAGGCGAAGCGATGGCGGTCGCCGGCTCCACTGAAACAAGAGCCGATGGTCGGGGTGCGGCGGGCGCGTCCCATGTTGCTCCGGCGACCGGCGCCGACTCCGTCGCCCATCGGCCTGCTGCGCCTGAGCACGAGACGCACTTCGACCCACAGGTGAAGCCCGCCGCCGCGCTCGTGCCGCGGGAGTCCCAGAACATCGCAGCGCCGCCGCGCGATCCGGCAACCCCGGCCGACCTGGTGCTTGCCTCAGGCAAAGCGATTCGGGCTGTCGATCTGCGATTGCGCGCGGGCCAGCGCGTGCGCGGTCGATCCGGCGAGCGTCCGGTCGTGCGCTTGTCTGAGAAAGGGCTGTCGGTCAACGTTGACCGCGTGCGCTTTGAGGGCATTGATTTCGTTTGGGAGGACGAATCGCCTGGCAGCGATGCGCGCGGCCGCCCGCCGGCAATGGTGACCGTTCGTGCGCAGGCATTCTCCGCGCACGGCTGCTCATTCTCCACCGCGGGCAGTGCCTCGCCGGTCGCCATCGCATGGCACGGCTCGCAGGATGCCTTGCCGGACGACAACGGCGCGATGGAATTGGTCGATTGCGTGTTTCGCGGCGTGGATGCCGTGATCGATTGTCGCAGCGCGGCGGGCTTGGCCGTCGGATTGTCGAACACGTTGTGCGTGGCCGCCGGGCCCTTGGTCCGCCTGTACGAGCCGCGTCCCGCGGACCGCACGCTGACACTCACGCTGGAACGGGCCACGACCCGGGGCGACTGCGCGGTTCTGGAGTGCCACTATGCCAAGGCGCCCGCAGAAGCGGGACCGATGATCATCACCGCTTCGGATAGTGCGCTGGTGACCAATCCCGCGGGTGGACTGTTGATCTTGGCGGGTCCGCAATCACCGGCTTCCTTGACTAAGGCGATCGCCTGGAATGGCCAGGGATCGCTCGTTTCTCCCGATGCGGCGGTGGCGCAGTGGCGCGATCGCAGCGGCACGCTTCGTGATCTGCCCGAAGAAGATCTCGACGTGGGCGGGTTGGTGCGCAGCGACGTGGAGTTTGCCGGCCCGGCCTACGGTTCGCCGGCCGCGTCACGCATCACGCGCTGGCAAGTGCCGCTCCGCTCGGCAGACCCACCGGGCGCGAACGTGGACGTGCTGTATCTGCCTGCAGAATGACGGCTCGGCGCCTCTGAGGCTGCACCGCGCGCCGACGGCAACTCACGCACGAGCGCGCACGCGGTCGTAGTACAACAGCCCGACCAGTGTCTTGGCATCTTCGATTTCGCCGCTGGTTGCCATCCGCAGAGCCTCGTCCCAGGTGACGAGCAAGGGCTCGATCGTTTCGCCCGGTTCCAGGGCGAGGCTGCCCGCTTCGAGTCCGCGCGCCACATACAGATACATGCGCTCGGTAAGGATGCCCGGCGACATGTAGAACTCACACAGTTTGTCGATGCTCTGCGCGCGATAACCGGTTTCCTCGGTCAGTTCGCGGCGCGCCGTTTCGGCCGGATCTTCGTTGGGCTCGAGCGTGCCGGCAGGCAACTCAACCAGCGTCTTTCCGGCGGCCAAGCGCTGATTGCGAATCAGACACACGCGACCGTCGTCCAGCAGCGGCACGATCGTGACGGCACCCGGGTGCTCGACGATCTCTTTGCTGAGCGGCCGACCGTCGCGGTCGACGGTGTGATGGCGGACCACGCGAAATTTGCGCGTGGTGAGAAGTTCTTCCGATGAGTGCGACATGACGGGCGTAGCGGGGTCGGCGAATCGTTGCTTCGGCTGGACGACGTTGCTAAGATAGTCTCGGCGGGACTAACTCCCAAGTCGCGTTGGGGCAAAGCGCCGTTCTCGCAGCCACGTTATGAGCGATTTCTTCGGTTGGACTCTGCCGCTCGGGCGATGGGGACGCGTGCATGTCCGCATGCACGCGTTGTTCATCGTAGTCGCCGTCTTCTTCGGCTATCTGGCCACTCTGGAGAGCGATCAAGCCGGTGCGGCAGCCGGTGCTCTCGCGATTGGCATCTTGCTGGTGAGCGTCTTGGCTCATGAGTTGGGCCACGCCTTTGCCGCGGCGCGCGTGGGAGGCACGGCGGACCCCATTGTGATCGGGCCGCTAGGGGGGCTGGGAAATCTCGATCCGCCCCGTGAACCGCACGCCGAGTTGATCACCATCCTTGCCGGTCCGCTGGTAAGCCTGGCGATCTTGCTGGCCAGCCTGCCGCTCTTGCTCGTTTCAGGGACCAGCCTGCCGGGGTTGCTCTCTCCGCTGGAACCGATCGGCCTGGTCCACGGCGTGTGGTGGCTGGTTGCGCTCAAATTGACGTTTTGGATCAATTGGCTCTTGCTGGTGGTCAATTTGCTGCCGGCGTTTCCCCTGGATGGGGCGCGCATGCTCCGCGCTCTGCTCTGGCCGGCGCTCGACTTTCGCGGCGCCAGCCTCGTGGCGGTGCGCGTCTCGAAGCTGATTGCGCTGGGACTGTGCGTGTGGGCGTGGTTTGCCGGCAACGACGCGTCGCCGGCCTTGCTGCCCCCGTGGATGCCGCTGGTCATGTTGGCGATCCTGGTCTATTTCAGCGCTGCGCAGGAAGGCGCCAAAGGCGAGCGTTCCGACTGGGACGAAGAGATGTTCAACTACGATTTCTCGCAGGGCTACACCAGCCTCGAACGCAGCTCGGAGCCGCGGCCGCGACCGCTCGGCCCGGTCGAGCGCTGGCTGCACGATCGGCGCGAGCAGCGTCGCCTGCGTCGCGAAACGCAAGAGCGCGAGGAAGAACGCCAGGTCGATGAAATCCTGCTGCGCCTGCATGAGTCGGGCCTCAACGGCTTGACGGCGCAGGAACGCGCCCTGCTCGAGCGCGTCAGCGCGCGATATCGCAATCGCCTGCAGAACTAGGTGCTGCGCCGAGCCACTCCAATGGGTTGGATCGGCCGGACGGATTGTCCCAATCGGCAGCGTCTGCAAAATGCCAGTTGCGCCCCGGCAATTGCAGCGAAGGGCCGTCGTTTTCGGATTGAGCCGGTGCGTTCGAATTTATTGCGCGGATCGATCCTACCCCTGCAATTGGCGTAGGGCGTTTCTATCTTGCCGCGTCGCGCGGCGGCGCAATTCGTCCACGGCAGCGACGCGAACAGTGTAGAGTTGCTTGGGTTACGTCGTTGCACCGGAGGTTTGATTGGCTGTGCCAATAGCTGCCAGTGAATTCCTGACGAACACGAATGTGCTCGCGTCTAGCGGTGCCACGATCGATACCCCTGCGCGCCAAGGCTTTGACAGGGCCTTCCTGGCGCATCTGCAGGGCTGGTTTGCCGTGGACTTCAACCTGGTCGACGGCGAGACCGGCGAGCTGCTGCAATCTGCGCCCCACCAACAGGCAATGGACTTCTCGGTTCTGGGCGAATTGTCGCGCATCGTAGCGCAACGTGGCCGCGCAGAATTGCTGGATGAAGAATCGCCGCTGCTCGTGCTGGCCATTCCTGCGCGGGTTGGCTTTGATCAGAGCCGCGTGGCCGTGGGAGTGTTTGTCGTTGCCGGCGCAACGTCGCCCTCCTGCGTGGAACTTGCCGCCCAACGGCTCGGCATTTCCCAGGAAAGCGCGGCCGACTGGCTCTCCAAGCAAGTCGGTTGGACGGCGAGCGCGCTCGTTTCCATGGGGCAGCTGGCCGTGGAACGGCTGGCCGCCGGACGCCAGGCGGCAACCGTCGAAGCCGAACTGCGCGAAGTGTCGCTGCAACTGTCGGCGACCTACGAAGAAATAAGCCTGCTGCATCGCCTGACCCAGAACCTCAAGCTCACGAGCAACAACCGCGAGCTGGGACAACACGCGCTTGCCTGGTTGGCCGACGCGGTGCCCGCGCAAGGACTGGCCATCAAATGGGCCGAGCGCCATGAAGTCGATCAGTTGCACAGCGGTTCCGCTGGCGCTGCCGAGTGGATGACCTACGGCCAGTGCCCGATCGACGCCCATGAATTCCAACGGCTGGTCGACTGGTTTGCGTTGAAGCCGGGCAGTCAGCCGGTGGTGCTGAACGCGCCGCGCATCCAGGAGTCGGACTGGCCGTGGCCCAGTATTCGGCAACTCGTTGCGGTTCCGCTGGCCGAAGGAGAGCATTGCTTCGGCTGGATAGCGGTCATGAATCACGTCGAGGGCGGCCAGTTTGGCTCCGTCGAAGCCAGCCTGCTCAGCTCGGTGGCCGCCATTCTCGGCATCCACAGCGGCAATGCCGAGCTGTACGAACAACAACGCGAGTTCTTTGCCGGGCTGGTGCGGGCGCTTTCGAGCGCCATCGACGCCAAGGACCCGTACACTTGCGGCCATAGCGACCGCGTGGCGCGGGTCGCCGTGCGCCTGGCCGAAGAACTCGACTGTGATCGCAAGCAAATCGAGACTGTGTACCTCTCCGGTCTGCTGCACGACGTCGGCAAGATTGGCATCGATGACAATGTGCTGCGGAAAACGGACAAGCTCACTACCGCCGAGTTCGAGCACATCAAGACGCATGTCGAAATCGGCTGTCGCATCCTGAGCGGCATCAAACAGCTGCTCGATGTCTTGCCCGGCGTGATGCACCACCACGAGCAGTGGGACGGACGTGGCTATCCGAGCGGGCTGAAGGCGGACGAGATTCCGTTTTTGGCGCGCATCGTGGCCGTGGCCGATGCGTTTGACGCGATGGGCAGCGATCGTCCCTATCGGCGCGGCATGGACGACGACAAGCTCGACACCATCATGCGCGACGGCGCCGGCAAGCAATGGGATCCGCAGGTGGTCGACGCGTTCTTCCGTGCGCGCGATGAAGTTCGCGCCATCGCCCACAAGGAAGTGGACCGCGTGACGCTGGAAGTGCGCGACTAGGCCGCCGTCGCGAGCCGCACGGCGCGGTCATTTCGACGACCCATCTGCCGGGAAGTGCCACCCATACATCGTTTTCACGGCTTCCACGCCCAGGCGCATAGCCATCACGTCGCTACCGAACGTGAGCATGCGGCAACCCTTCTCGACACAACGATCGGCGAAGGCGGGGCTGGCCGGCACAATGCCCCACGCCTTGCCGTGCCGCGCACAGGCTGCGGCGACTCGATCGATCGCGCCCCATACGCGCTCGTGGTCCGGCTGACCCAGCACGCCCAAGGCCTGCGAGAGATCGGCCGGGCCGATGAACAACAAGTCGACGCCGTCGATGGCGGCAATCGCGTCCACCTCTTCCAGGGCCGAGAGCGTTTCGATTTGGATGGCCACGAAGTGGTCGCGATTGGCGTCGCGGGCCAGATCGATTTGCGACTTGCGGGTAAACTCAGCGTCAGAGCCTTGCGTGTTCAATCCGCGCACGCCGCGCGGGGCGAACTTGGCCCAGGAGAGGAATTTCTCGGCTTCGGCGGCCGACGTGACCTGGGCCGCCATCACCCCGTCGACCCCGGATTCGAGGGCCTGGGTAACGGTCGCGTAGCTGGTCACGGGCATGCGAACGAAGCTGCCCAGGCCGCAGGCCCGGCCCACCAGGGCCCCGATGGTGATTTGCTCGGTGGACAGGCCGGCGTGCTCGGCATCCAGCCAAAAACCGTCGTATCCGCCGGTCAGACCGAATAGTTGGATCGAAACGGGATGCAACAGCCGGCCGCTACAGAATACACGGATCAATTTCCCCGTTGCCAATCGGTCTTTGAAGAAGCCGCCCATGATCTTTTAGCTCGCTATCAGGCCTGCGATTGCATTCGTAAATCACGCAAAGCCTAGACCTTAGACCCCGTCATTGCAGGCGTCAACAGTTGGCAGGCACGGCTGCCGCGGAGCCGTGAAATGGCCGCGTGGCGAGCGTCCCATCTGCGGTTGCAAGATTTCTCGAAATTTCGCGCGAACCTGCTGGCCGATAGGGTGTCTTAGGGGACATCGCCGTGCTTTTTCTGCGCCCAGTGGCCGAAAGGTTCGCTTGACTGGCCGCCAAAAGCATGCGACGGTACCATAGAGGGACGTCAAGGTTTGCCTTGCCGTCCGGTCCGTTACTAAAGGGACGACCGTTTTTTTCTTCCAACTGCGCGTAGCGTAGGGAGCAACCCATGCGTACGAACATCGACGCCATCGTCACGAACAGCACCGTCTTTGGTTTCGGCCAAGACCGCGCCGTGGCTACGCGGATCGATGAAACGTGCGCTTACGCTGCGCAGCATCTCTCCTCGTGGCACGCCGGCAAACGTGTCCGCCATGGGTCGCGCGCCATGAAGCGCAGCGGCCAGGTGGTGCGTGCCGGCGCGGTAGGTAACGCCTGGCCGTTGCGCCTGGCAGTTACCGGGCCGCAACGGCAGCCGGTGCGACTCATGTCGCCCGTGCTCGTCATGGCCTGAAGCGAAGCCGCTTCACAAGCCAGACGAACCGTTACACCGGCCGGGGATGCGGACGAGCCCCTTGGATTGGCCGCCGCTTGTCTTCCGGTCATTTGGGCCACGCGACTGACTCCGTTGTCAGTTGCCCTTTTCCGGGGAGAGAGTCATGGGATTCGAAGAAGCGACACTGGAATCGAGCGAACTGAGCCTCGTGCTGGCCGCCCAAGAGGGCGATCGGGAGGCTTTCGGCGAACTGGCGCGGCGCTACGAGCGGGCCGTCTACGCCACTGCCCTGCGGCGACTGGGAAACCACGCCGAAGCGCAGGAAGTGTGCCAGGAGGTGCTGGTGCGCGCGATGCAGAAGATCTCCCAGCTCCGCGAACCGGAAGCGTTCGGCGCCTGGCTGCAGGCCGTGACCAACCGGATGGCCATCAATCGGGCTGTCCGCAAGCGGTCTGCTACCACCAGCGACCCGGAACTGATGGCGGCGACTTGCGTGGATGCCGAGACACCGCTTACGCGGGCCCTGGCCCGGGAGCGGGCTTCGCAGGTACGGGCCGGTCTGGGCCGGCTGGGTGAGCTCGATCGCGACACGCTGGTGGCGTTTTACGTGCAGGGTCAGTCGCTCGTGGAGATGAGCGCCGAGTTCCGCTCGCCGGTCGGTACCATCAAGCGGCGGCTGCACGTGGCGCGCAAGCGGCTCGCGAAAGAGCTGGAAGAAATGGTTGCCGTGTGACAAACCGGCGGCCGGCTGCCGGGCCGGCCGCCGGCTCTGGTTCGCGCGGTCAAGTGCTGTCGCCGGAGTCGCGCGGCGTGCCGAATAGAGCCCCCAGGGCGAGCAACAGCCAGGCCAGTATCCAGGCCGAACCGCCGATTGGCACCACGTGAATGAACGGCGTCTGGCCGGTGGCCAACCACGCATAGATGCCGCCGGAAAACAGCACGGCTCCCAGGAGCATGAGTGTCCCTGAGGCGGTCAACCAGCGCGACGTGAGCCGCGCACTCAGCAGCCCGACAATCGCCATGCCCAGGCTGTGATAAACCTGGTAGCGCACCGCGATGTCGTAAGTTTCCAGTTCGCTCGCGGGCAGTTTGAGCGACTCTTTGAGCACGTGTGTGCCGATCGCGCCGGCGGCAACTCCGGCCGAAGCCAACACGGCTGCCACGGCAATCCAAAATCGTCCGTACATAGCCGCGTTGCCACCTGGAAGTGAACTTGCGAGTCGCCCTCTATTGTAGGTGTCCGCCGCTGGTGTGCCAGATGCCGCGGTGCTGCCCTGCGCGCGAAAAAACGCCCGCGGCGGCTAATGAATGCCACGCGCGGGCGTTTCGGGGGCAAGTACGGTGGAAGCCTGGACTACGGCGTCGACTGCAATCCCAGGCGCGCCTCTTCCTCTTCCTGGATGATGATCCGCGGCGTGACCATCATCATCAGGCTCTGTGTTTCACGGCCGATGCCCACGTTTTTGAACAAACGGTTGATGTAGGGCAGCTTGCTCAAAATGGGCACGCCGAATTCGTTGCGGCCCTCGCTCAGCCGTTTGATGCCGCCGAGCAACACCGTGCCGCCGTCGGGCACGCTGACCGTAGTGGTGACGGACACGAAGGAGAAACTGGGCAACTGAATCGTAACGCCGTCGCTGGTTTCCGTCTCGTCGTCGCTAGACGAAGTCGAGTCGCCCGTGCTGCTGGTCGAATCTTCTTCCGTCGTCTTCTTGGTGGTCGACGTGCTGCCGACGAAGTTGAACTCCTCGACGTCGCCGATGGAGCTGAAGAAGGGCACGACCGTGAGTCGCACGAACCGCCGATCGGCCGAAATGACGGCCTGTACGGTGAGTGCCTGGCCTTCGGAGAGCACGGTGATAACCGGTTGATACGCGGCTGCAAAGTCGCCCACCACGGGGATCACGCTGATCAAGAACGGCTGCTGCGTGGTGTCGAACACCGACGCCGCCTGGCCGTTGAACATGGTGACCTTCGGCGCCTGCAAGACGTTTGAGCGGCGGTCGCCCTGCGAGGCGTTGACCAGCAAAAAGGCTTCCAGGTCGCTCAGAATGGCGAAGCCAAAATTGGCCACGTTCACCGGCTGGCCGAACTGTGGAGTCGCCAGGTTGAAACTGTTCTGCGTGAAGGGAATTTCCAACTGGCTGGTGAAGTTGGGGAACGGAGCGCCCGCGGCCGGCGGCTGCAAGCCCACTACCGCGCCGATGTTGCCCGAGCCGTTCGGATCGATCTTGCCGAACTGGTCGTTGACGAAATCGGCCTGGAAGTCGACGCCGATCTGTTCGAAGAAGTTGTCGCTGAGCGTGATGAACCGGACTTCAATAGTGACTTGCAAATCCTGGTTCTTGCGCAGCTGTTCCAACAAGTCGACGATTTCTTCGTGCACGTCTTGTGTCTGGCTGATCACGAGACTGAGATTGTTACTAAACTCCGAGACCGAGCCCGGTCCGCCCACTTCGTCCCAAGTTTGCGGTTTGACCGTGGTGGTGATCAATTCGATCAGCGAGTCGAAGTCGGCTTGCGCGCCGCCGCCCATCCCGCCGGGGCCCATTTGGCCAGCCTCGCGTGAGCCACCGGCAATGCTGGCGCCCGTGTTGCTGGGCATGCTCTGATTGATCTGGGCGAGCATCTTGGGATCGATGAGGCCCATGGCCGGAGTGCCGTCCTGGCTGGCCAGATAACCGGTGCCCACGCCGTTTACGCCGCCCATGCCGCCCCACGCTCCACCGGAAATGTTGTAGCCTTCGGCCAGGGCGCCGGCCAAACCCAGCCGCCCGTTGGGCACGAAATTGGGAATTGGTATCACCAGGTCGGCCACGTTGTAGGTGACCGGATAGATTTCCCCGTCGCGCAATTGCTCACTCGTGATTTTGAGCACTTCGTCCTTGATGACGTAGCTCAAATGCTTGGGTTCGAGAATCAAGTTCAGCGCGCTTTTGAGCGTGATTTCCTGGGTCAGATCGATCGTCACTGGCGTATCGCTCGATACTCCTTCTTCTTCCAGGCCCTTCTCATCCAGGTGCAGGTTGACGGCCGCCAGATTGGCCAGGTGATTGAGCACTTCGCTCAAGGGACGATCGCGAAAGTTGAGCAGCACCGGCGTTTGCAGTTTGCGCTCAATTTCCATTTCCCGTTCGGTGTGCCGCGATCGGCTCTCGGCCAATCGCCGCGAACGGCTCTTGGTCAGGTCTTCCCACTTCTTGGCGTCCGGCATGACGTACGGTTCGCGGTCGTCGAAGGGAATCGCCGACTCCTCCAGACTATCCAAGGCACTCCACACACCGTCTTCCTTGGCGTCTTTGAGGTCCTGATTGCTTCGCGTTCGGATGACGAACCGGCTCTGCCACAGCAGTTGCCGCGCCAAGGGGTTCTCGGGATCCAGCTCCGCGGCCCGCTTGGCCATGACTTCGGCCTCGGGATAGCGCTCTTCGTCCATCAGTTTGTTGAACTCATTGACGAGTTGCGCCAGCTTGTCGTCGACCTCGATCTTGGCCTGCTGGCGGCGACGGACTTCGTCGAGCACGTCCTTGTTGGCCTGATCCAGCTCGATTTGCGCCTTGTTTTCCGTGATGTACTTGTCGAGCTCGTCAATGCTGCGATCGACGCGCCGCAAGAGTTGCGAGCGGATTTGCGTATCCAACCCGGAGTTCTCCACGCTCACGCGGGCCTCTTTCAACAGGGTCATGGCCTTGGCGGGCTCCTTTTCGCGAATCTTGCCTGCGGTCACTTGCTTCTGCGCGATCTCGGAAAGCAGCTGCTTGGCCAGCAATTGCTGCTTCTCGCTGGCGTGCTCGAGGAGCGAGTCGGCCTTGTTTTCGCCGTTGCCTTGCTTTGGCGCGGCGAGCATCTGCAAATAGTCTTGCAAGCGCTGCGCGGTACCCTCGTCGAGCTGTTCGCGTGCGTCGTACGCCTGGCGGAAGAGCTTGAGCGCTTCGGGCAAATTGCGCTCCTGCAGGGCGCGTTCTCCCGAGCGGAATAGTTCCATCGCGCCGGCGCTGTCCGTATTGATGGGCAGGGGCGCCGCGTCTGGCTCCGGCAAGCGCTCGGCCGGAGCCGAGACATCGCCCGGCTCGGTCGGTTCGGCCTCGGCTTCGGCTCCCGGGGCGACGTCCGCTTCCCCTTGCGGCGGCTCAGCCTCCGGTGGCGCGGGCTCGTCGGCAGCCGCAGCCACAGCGCGCGTCGTGTCGCGCGTCGGCTGATAGATGGCCGGGCTGGCGCCAGGGGCCGCCGGCTTGGAATTCGGGTCGGTCGGCGGGACGGTCGGTCGATCCGCCGCGACACCGCTGCCGGGCGCTTGCTTGCGCGCCGAGGCGATCTTTTCCAAGACCGCCTCCGGCCGCACATCGAACGGTCCGTACTTCACGTTGAGCGAGCGCACATTGTGCACCAGCCGTTCGGCTTCGTCGAAATCGCGCCAGCGGATCAATTGCTGCGCTTGATCCATCAACACGTCCGCCAACTGGCGGCGACCGCTCGCGCTGTCCTGCTGCGCATTCAACAACTCCATCGCCTGGCGATAATCCTGGATGGCGCTGTCCACCTTGTCGGGCGAATCGTCGTGCGGCCCGTAGTTCATCGTGACTTTGCGGGCCGCTTCGACGGCGGCCGCTGCGCGGCGCACATCTCCCACGGCGAGCGCCTTGCGCGCGGTCAGCAGTTGCGGATTGCCCTGTTGCGGCAGGGGCGCTTCGACGGGAGCGCTTCCCGCCGAGTCTGCAATGGGCGTCTGAATGTCGGCTTCGTCATCCGGCGATTCGGCCAAATGTTGCGGCGCGAGCAACTCGCGCATCTTGCCGCCGCTCTTGGGCAGTTCCAGCGGTGCCTCGTCGTTGGGGTCGAGCGTGGCGGGGGGCAGTTCGTTCGCCACCGGTTCCGCAGCCTGACCCGCTCCGGGCTGGGCCTTGGTGGGGTCCGGCAGCTCTGCATTGAAATTCTGGCTCGGCCGGCCGGGAGTTGCGGCGCGGTCGGGGCGCCGCTTGGCATTCAGCTGCGCTCGCAGTTTCTTGGGGGTATCGCCAAAGTGCAGCACGCTGTAATTGACCTGGTGCTTTTCGGCCTGCGTGATGAGCGCCTCGGCGCCTTCCAGATCGCCGTTCTTGAGCGCTTTTCGCGCGCGGGCCATCAGGCTCTCTACTTCTTTGCGGTCGGCAGCCTTTGTTTTGGGTGCCTGGCCCAGAACGCCGGCGGTGATCATGGTGCTCGCGGCGCGGTGAGTTGCCGCCTGTGCGGCAGACGCCGCCCATTGGCCGAGGGTGAGCACCAGCAATGGAGAGAGCCATTTCAGGGTATTCAAAACGATTCTCCTTGTGACACGCGGGCCCGCGTCGCGCGTGACGAACGTCGCGGGCGCTATTTCACTCAACCTGGTTGTCCGGCCTCGCGCATCGAGTTCAACTTAGCGGCCAAGTGCCCGGGGCTATTGGCACGTGATTTGATTGGTCTTCGTGGCGTCCTGCACGAGGGCGCGTGGAAGCGTGCGACTTGTTGCCGTTGTCGTGACTTGATCCGAGATGAGGGCGGGATAAATAGCTGTCGCCGTCAATGCGGTCAAGGGCAGTTGCGCGCAGCCTGCTGTGGACGCGGCGTTATCGACGAGCGACAGCCGGCCAGTGCACGCGGTCCGGCGAGAGAATGGAGCTAGCGCGTAACGAGCCAGCGGCGGAATGCTAGCGGCCGACGACCGGCCGCAGCAGAGAAGGTGCCGGCCGAAGCAGAGGCGGTAGCCGTGAGAAGGTCTACTTGTTGGGCCATCACGGATTCGGAGCGGCCTTGGTCTTGGGTGGCCTGCTAGTGCCGCCTCTCTTGGCCTGCGGAATGGTGTCGTCCTTGTCCTTTTCCTTTTTCTTCACCGCGACTTCCGAAGGCACGCGGAACTCGACGGCCTCGTGATCCTCGCCCTCGCGGCGCACGGTCAGGTTTCCCTCGGGATCCATCACCAGCACTTCCACCGGCCCCGTGGCCTCGGTATTGGTGCGCTTCGAGAGGGGCTTGCCGCCGAAGATGTCGACCACGACGATCCCGGTCATGAAGTCCATGGTTGGCAGCTTGACGAAGACTCCGTTACGCGGGTCGTGGGCCTCCACGTTTTCTTTGCTGGCGTTGATGACCGAGCCGCGCCACACGTCGAATTTTGCCGCCGCTTCCACGCCTTCGTTCGGTTCGATGGCCGTGGCCACCAGAGAGACGCTGGGATCATCGCTACGGTTCTTTTCTCCCACGCCGCCCGCCAGCACGCCGTAACGATCCGGCACGGCAGCCGTCGAACTTGGATTGCTCCAGTCCGCTTCCAACAATTCGATGCGGTTGGTTTCCGGTTTTTGCAACACCGCGGGCGGCAGCCCGAAGTTCGGATTGGCCAGCACCACTTTGGCCCGATAGCGATATTTCTTCGAGGGCTGCACGGAAAAATCAAACAGCCGGCAGAGGCGGTATTCGATCACGTGTTCCTGGCGACTTTTGTTCGCGGCGGGGACCGCGGGTGCGCCAGGTTGTGCCTGGCCCACGGGCAATTGGCGACCGGCCGGCTGCACGACACCGACCGCAGGCTGCGTCTCTTGCGCCAGATGCTCTTCTAAGGCCGCCTGCGCCGCGTCGATGGCCGGATGGCGCACCGCGTTGCCCCATTTGCCAATCACCAGCGGCCCTAGTTTGGAGACGAGCGCCGGCTCGACGAACTTATCCTTCGATTCCTCGTCCATCACGCCTTCCCATTGCGAAACGAAGGCGTCGGCAGAAGGTACATCCTGCCATTGCGGCTCCTTGGTTGGTTGGGCAGGGTCGATCTCGGCCCGCTGCAGCACGACGCGCAGGTAGGTCGGCTGATCGCGATCGGCCTTTTCGCCCAAGGCGCCCGCGAACACGCGCGAAAACTCTTGGGCTTGCTTGTTCACTGGCACCAGTCCGGTGATCACGGTGTACGCTTGCGGCACGAGCTTCGAAGCGTCACCCGCCGGAAAATTCACTTCGTCCTTACCCTTGGGCGGCGTGGCACGGCGATTTTCCGCATCCGCCTTGGGGCGCGGCGCGGCGTTGCCCCCTTTGAGCGCGAACACGCCAAAGCCACCGGCAGCGCGCAATTGTTCGATGGGCAGTATCGCCGGCGTGCCGCGTTGGGTCTTCTGCTCGACCTCGGGCGGATTCAAGATGTTCCGCGCCACGTAGTTCTTCACCAAGACCATTTCCCGCTTGGCGCGGCCAGCGTAGTCCACGACCGCCAGGCTGTCCTTTTTGGCGTCGAACGTGGAGTTGGTTACGTGGTTGCGCGCTTCGCCCGCCTTTGCGTTCAGCCGATCGGGCTGTTTGGCGGCGTCTAACGATTCGCGTTTCAGCGCGGAATAGACGAACAACAGGAACACGAGCCCGACCACCGCGAATGCAATTTTTTCGCCGTGTCGCAAGGCCGCATCCTTGATCGCCTGCAAGTCGAACTTCATTTTGACTTTCATCGTGCGCTCTCCGCTCGAAATCCTTGTTGGTCGAGCTCAGCCACCCGTGGCGACCGGCGCCGCGGCGCCTTCGTCGGTCGCAGGCGGCGCGGCCCCATCGGCCGCACCGGTGCCCAGCCGTTGTTTATCGGGGGGATTGTAGATGTAGATAATGCCGCATAACTCTACCGGCACGTCGAAGGTGCCTTGGGGCGCATTCGCGCTGTCGGCGGGCGCGCCCGAGCTTTTCGACTTGTTGGCCTTGGCGTCCGGATTGATCCGTAGTTGATGGATCTCGACCGGCAACGGCGAGTTGGCACACTCGACCAGCAGCTTGGGGATCTCGCGCTGATCGATGATCAGCTTCATGGAAATGGGCATGCGCTTGAACGGATCTTGCGGCGTCGGCGGCGTGGCCATGGGCTTGCCCTCGGCGTCGACATAGCGACCGGCATCGGGCGCCGGCTCGCCTTCCTGCCCCTCGCCGCCGGTAGCGCCCGCACCGGCGTCAGCGCCGGGTATTCCACCTTCCGCTCCGGGCTGAGGCGCAACGGCGGGTTTTTCGATCTTGCCGGCGGCCATGCCTGCTTCGAATGTCTTGGCTGCCTGTTGCGCGATCGATAGCTCCTCGATGCGCTTCACCGCGGGGACATAGCGATCGGCGTTGACGTTCTTGATGATCGACAACAATACCTGGTAAACCCACAGGTTTTCTTGCGTCAACCAGACTTCGAGAGCGGCGGGGGTGCCTTTCTCGAATTGCAGCGAGCTTTCGATGGCTTGCTGACTATCGTCTGACCACACGACGGTGTCTTGCGGCATGGCAGGCTCAGCGCCCGGGAGAGCCGAGTCCTTGTTCTCGCCGTGTTTCTTGGCCCCAATGATGGCCAGCAGTCGGGGAAAATCCTGGTTGATGAGGCTGGCGTAGCGCTCGCGCAAATTGAAGGGGATTTCCGAGCCCTGTGGCAACGCCTGGATCTGCTTCAAAAAGTCTTCGCCCAGGAACTCGGGCCACTTGAGATAGGGCGCTTGCTCGTCGTAGACCTGCTGCCAGGCGACGCGCACTTTTTCCTTTTGTTCGTTCGTCAATTTATCGGCCGCGGTCTTCCACGATTCGTTGGGAAAGTTCGGCTCGTTCAGGATGCCCTCGAGCGCTGTGAACTTGGTATTGATGGCGCTTTTGCGGCTGTCGTAGTCCTTCGACAGTTTGCCGGCCGCCATGTTCCAGGCCACGAAACCGCACACGATGCACACCAGGCACAGCAGCCAGAAATGGTGCTTCTGGAGATGCCCGAGGATGACTTTGACTTTATCCATTTCAGTTGGCCTCTGCGGCGGCAGCGCCGTCGGCAGCCAGGGCCTCTTGCTGCTGTTGTTGCTGTTGCTGTTCTTGTTGCTGCTTGGCCCGCTCTTCCGCCTTCTCGATCCGCTTGCCGAGCGGCGTGGGCTGCCAGGCGAATTGCAAAATGAAATCGAACCGTTTCACTTGTGCCGGTCTGGGAACACCGTTGGCATCGTCCGGCGCGGGGGCCACACCCGGCAATTCCACCAGGCGCGGCGCTACGATCTCCGATACGATCACCGGATGGCTGATGCCCAGGTCCTTGGTGCTCACTTCCGTGGGCTGGCCGTCTTTGCCCGGCAATTTCACCTTGCCGTCGCGGAGCTGCTTGATCAGCGTGTCGCGCACAAAGGTTGAGCCCGACATCTGTAGATCTTTGTTGTGATAGTGGTAACCGACGAGTTGGATCACCCAGCCGGCGCCACTGGGCGCCGCGTCTGCGGCGGCGGCATCTCCGCCTGCTGCGGCGGCGGCAGCCGCCGCAGGATCCGCACTGGGATCGACCGGTGCGGCCGGTGGGGCGCCCTCTGCCCCGGCCGCTGGTGCCGCGCCAGCGCCCCCCATTTGCTGCTTGCTGATCAGGTCCGAAATGCCCTGTTGGTACCAGGTGCCCAAATCGGTGAAGCGCTCGCAATTGATCGACTCGATGTGCAGCTCGTTGCGATCCGCAAGATCGGGCGGGCGTTTGTCGGCGGGATCGGCCGGCAAGCATTGATTCAGTGCGTCGTACAGCTCGAGCCACAGCAGGCGCCCGTCGACATTGCCGATCAGGTCCTCGCCCATCTTGTTCGTGTCTTTGAAGCTCGTGACGCTGGTGTCGTAACCCGCCTTTTCGCCGCTGGCCTGCGATTCGATGCTCGAAGCCGCGCTTTCCGCTTCCTTGAAGCGACCTTCGGCCACTGAATTCCAGGCGCGCCAATGCCCAAAGAAGCTGATCGTGCAGCCCAACAGCAGCGTGGCGACCATGGCCACGGCCCAGGGCTTTTTGTCGCGAATGAGCCGATCGGTCACGATCTCGCGCGGCAGCAGATTGGTCGACAGCGTGGACAGCCCGAGCCCCTGCAGCACCAGGCCGTAGCACACGGCGAAGCTCAGCAAATTGTCTTTGAAGGCCGGCTCGCCCACGACCGCTTCGCCCGTGATGCCGCGGTACTTCTGCACTTCGCTGACCGGATGTCCCAGGTTCTGCGAAAGGTACTTTTGCAGGCCGGGCAACTTCATGGCGTTGCCGAGCGTGATCACGCGGCCGATCTTGGCGCCGCGGTCGATACTGGTGAAATAACCGATCGAGCGTTGAATTTCCGTGACCAGGTCATTGAACACCGGCCGCATGGCCTGGAAAACGGCCTTGGGATCTTCCGCCTGGGAGGCGTTCTTTTTGAGATGCTCGGCCTTGGCAAACGTGAGCCGCAGCTCTTTGGTCAGTGCCTTGGTAAAGTGGCTGCCGCCCAAGGGAATGCTGCGCTGCCAGACGCGATAACCGTTGGTGATGACCAGGTCGGTCGTGTCCGTGCCCAACGACAATACGACGACGGATTCCGGTGGATCGTCGGGATCGTATTGCTCGGCCGGCGGCAAATCCTGCATCTGGTCAAAGACGGTGTAATTGTAGATCGTCAGCGGCGTAAGCTGGATGACGTCGACCTCGATGCCGGCCTCTTCAAAGGGCCTGAGGGCGCGAAACACCTGGTCGCGCTTCATGGCAAACAAGCCGACCTCGGTCTCCAGCGCGAAGCCATCTTCTTCGCTGCCGCCCGCCATCTGCTGGTAGTCCCACACCACGTCTTCCAGGGCGAACGGGATTTGCTGCTTCGCTTCGTATTTGACGATGTCTGGAATCTTCTTGGATTCCACCGGGGGCAGCTTGATGAAGCGGGCCAGGCCGCTTTGCCCCGACACGGAGATGGCTACCCCGTCGCCCCGCAGACTATTGCGCGACAGAAACAGCTCCAACGCCTCGCGCACCAGCTCCGCCGGATCGGCGTCGGGCTGGCTGAGAATCTTGGGGTATTCGATGTAGTCGAACGCGTCGGCCTGCACCTCGCCGGGCTCATCGCCAGCGCGGCAGCGCAGCGCCTTGAGCGCGCATTGTCCAATATCGATCCCCCACACGGCGTTCGATTTCGCCATCGTGCGATCCCTGTTCCCGGCGTGGCGCCGCGCGAACGGCTCGGGCCAGAATTCCGCCTTCAACCCCGTGCCACTGCTGAAGTTAGTTCGAAGTGATGGAGCACGGGGGTTGACAGTTCCTCTTACCCTTCAATTTAGACCTGTGGCGGGATAAATGTCAATGAAACATGGCACTTGTCGGCACCGCCGCTGGGCCCCTCGGACAATCGCGCGGCACACCCCGCAGCGCAACTGGCCGGCAAGAATTACCGGGAATTTTGCAGCCTCACGCCGCCGCCGTACCGGCCAGCGGCCCGCGCTTGGCCGTGCCTCGACTTGCCAATCCCGGGCCTGTATCGTGGAGCGGGTTGCCTCGGAAATCTCGCGCGGCGCGTCCTGCCTGGCCTTGTTGACCGACTCTGGTAATGAAACTCAGCGAACTCTCGGTCCTGCTGCCGTGCCACAGCCTGGAGGATTTTCCGACCTACTACGAGGGGCCTGAGGCGGATCAACTGCTGGCCGCCTGGTGCTCGTTGTGGCATCCCGCGCTGCTGGCGGCCGCCGGCGCGTTGCCCGTGTTTCAACGGGTGGACATTCCGCCCGAGGCGCTGGCAGATCGGCTGTTATCGATTCCACCGTTCTGTCTCGAGCGGCTGCCCGCCGGCTATCTTGCCCGGGCCGAAAGCGAGGCCGCCGGCGTGATCCGCGCCGCGTCGCGCGACGAGGGCGTGGCCGCCGCGGCGGGTATCGTCCCGGACGCGACGGTCGCGGCCGAGCTGGCCGCGGACTTTATATCGCTGGGATTTGCGCGGCTGCAAATCGAGCTTCTCACGCGGCAGATGCGCTACTCTGTCCAGATCGACGAGACGCACTGTCGCAATACGGCCGTAGGAGCGGCCGAGGCCGCACTGCGCGGCGACGAAGAGGCGGCCCGCGCGCAGCTGGCGCAATGTTTCGAAACCCTGCACGAAGCCCGCATGCGCTTCTACCCGGTGGACGTGCACTTGATCGACCTGACACTGCTGGCGCCGACGACCCTGGGCCCCGCGCTGGAACAGTCGCTGGCCGCGGCAACACCTACCAACCTGTTGGCGACCGCCGGGCTGTTGCAGGCCATGCACGTCGAGCATCCGGCAACGTGGTCGCGCGTGTTGGCTTCCATCGATGCGGCCACAGCGTGCGTCTTGGGGGGCGAAGAGGAGGAACGTTGCTTGCCGCTGCTGCCGCTGGAGTCGGCCCTCGCCTCGCTGTTGTCGGGCGCCCGGCAATATGAGCGATTGCTCGGCCGGCTGCCGCAGGTGTATGGCCGGCGCCGGGCAGGGCTGTGGCCCGGTGTGCCGCAAATTCTCGTCAAGCTCGGCTATCAAGGGGCGCTGCACTTCACGCTCGACGACGGCCGCTTTCCGCTTTCGCCCCAATCGAAAACGCGTTGGGAGGGCCTGGACAGCAGCACGCTCGACGCCTATTGCCGCGTGCCGTACGACGCGGCCAAGGCTTCGACGTTTCTCAGTTTGGCGCGCAACATGGCCGACTCGATGGACAACGACCACGTGGCGGGCCTGGCCTTCGCCCATTGGCCCGGCGCAATCAGTCCCTGGTACGAAGAATTGCGGCGCATCGCGCGCCAGAGCCCCGTGCTGGGCAAGTTCACGCTCTTGGACGATTACTTCGCCCATACCGACATGCCGGGTCGACTGTCCAAGTTCGAGCCCGATCAATATCGCACGCCCTATCTGAAACAAGCCATCGTGCGGCGCGAGACCGATTCCATCTCGTCGCTCGTACGCGCGCACGCAGAACAGGCTGCGCAAGCGACGGCGCAAACCATCGCGACGCTGTCCGATTTGGTGCGCGGCCACGCGGCGCCGCGCGAGAATACGGCGGCCTGCGACGTCGGACAAGCGTTAGTGGAATTCGCCGCTGCACTGTCGCCGCCGGGACCCGATGGTGGGCCGTCGAAGCTGCTGGTCGTCAACCCGCTCAGTTTTTCGCGCCGCATCGGCCTGGAGCTGCCGGCCGAGGTCGGGTTGCCGGCCAAGGGCGGCGCTGTGGTTGCCGCCGGCTCGGACCGTGGTCGAAATTTTGCCGTGATCGAGGTGCCGGCGCTCGGCTTTACTTGGATTGAGCCGCAGCTCAAGCCCGGCGGCGCGTCGCGCGACAAGACGATCGGCGTCGACAACAAGCTGACCAACGAGTTCTTGGAAGTGACCGTCAGCCGCACGACCGGCGGCATTCAGGCGCTTTATGACTATGGGCGCCGCGGCAACCAGCTTTCGCAACAGCTGGCGATGCGGCTGCCCGAGATCGACGCCGAACCGGGCACGCCCTGGGCGGCCGCTGAACCGGATGCCGGCTACACCACGATGCGCGCCGAAAATGTACAGATCTCCGCAAACTGCCCCGCGTTTGGCGAAATCACGAGCCACGGCAAGCTGGTCGATGCCGAGGGTCGCGCCCTGGCAAGTTTTCGGCAGCGCGTGCAAGTTTGGGCCGGCAGCCGCGTGCTGCGTCTGGAATTGGAGCTTGATGAACTGGCCGAATTGCGCGCCGACCCGTGGAATTCCTACTACGCTGCGCGCTTTGCCTGGCCGGACGAGCTGGCCGATTTGGCGCGCGGTTTGGGCCTGGCACGGCACGCGACTACGAGCGGACGTCTCGAAGCGCCCGAGTATATCGATATCGAGAGCACCGGCGGTCGCACGACCATTCTCACCGGCGGCCTGCCGTATCATCGCCGCGCGGGTGCCCGCATGCTCGACAGCCTGCTGATCGTCCGCGGCGAGACGGCGCGGCGTTTTCAAATGGGAATTGGCGTGGGGCTGGCGCAGCCGGCCGCGGCGGCGATGGAGCTCATCACTCCCAGCGCCAGTCGCCTCGCCCCAGCCGGCGGCTCCGCGTCAGGCGGCTGGTTTTTTCACGTCGATGCCAAGAACGTAGTGGCCACGCACTGGCAGCCGCTGTTTGCCGCAGGCACGGCTCAATCTTCCGGCGCCGCCGGCGAATGTCTTGTCAAAGGCTTTCGCGCGCGGCTCTTGGAAACGGCCGGTCGCGCAGGCCGCGTGACGCTGCGCACGTTCCGGCCGGTGGCCCAGGCGCGGCAAGTCGATTTCCTCGGGCAGACGCTGGTGACCGCACCTGCCGAGGGCGATCGCCTTTCGCTGGACTTCGCAGCCAACGAGTGGATCGAAGTGGAAGCCATGTGGGCCGACTAGGCGCTGCGCGCCAGAAAGGCTGCCGCCGATGAACGTCTTTCGCCGAGCCATTGCGCAAGTCGTGGAATATCGCCGCGCGTACGCCGTGAGTAATGCGCTGTACTACGGACTGGTTGTGGCGGGCATGCTGTTGGCCACCATGAGTCGAGAAACGCAGGCGGCGGTTCACGAGGCCGTCAACGAAGGCATCAAAGGTCCGTTGTCGCCGGTCGTCGGCGCGTACGAGAGCGGCGTCGTTCCGGCGGCAGCCGCCACGTTTCTCGTGAATCTGCTGGCGGGCAGTCTCCTGGTGATCACCCTGCCATCGCTCTTGATTCCGTTTAGTGGCCTGCTGGTGACCGGATATCGGGCCGTGTTGTGGGGAATCATCTTTGCGCCCACTACGCTCGAGCCCAGCGGCGTCCAGCTGACACGCGGACTGTTGATCGCCGGGCTCATATTCCTGGAAGGCCAGGGTTACGTGCTGGCCGCGCTGGCCGCCTATGTGCAGGGAAAAGGGTTCCTCTTGCCCGCCAGCGTCGGCGCGAGCAGTCGCTGGCAAGGCTACCGTATCGGGCTGCGATGGACGGCGCAACACTATCTTCTGGTTGCCGCGGTCTTGGCCGTTGCTGCCGTTTACGAGGCGCTGTTGGTGGTGGTCATCTTGCCCGGTCTCAAATGAAGGTGGTCTCGTCGGCTCGCGGCATTTGTACCCTCGGGTACAATCTGGGCTGTCTGCTGGCCCAAACGTACCCCGAGAAATAGAATCGTGGACGGGTTTCTCGCAGTCCACGGTATGCTGCCGCAACGATGATAGTGACCATCGATGGTCCGGCCGGGGCCGGCAAGAGTACGATCGCCCGCGGCCTGGCTCGCCGCCTGGGCTTTCGATTTCTCGATACCGGCGCCATGTATCGCGCCGTGGCCTGGGCAGCCGCCGAACAAGGCCTGGACTGGAAGCGGCCCGACGAGCTGGTGAAGCTGGCCGGCCGCCTCAAACTGGAGGTCAGCGAAGATCGCGTGTGCGTGGATGGCCGCGACGTGACACGGGAAATTCGCACGCCCGAGATCACTGCCGTCACGCGCTATGCCGCCGACAATCCCGGCGTGCGCGCCATCCTGGTCGAACTCCAGCGCAGCGCCGCGGGCAGCGAGGATTTTGTGACCGAAGGGCGCGACCAGGGCACGGTCGTCTTTCCGCAGGCCGAGTGCAAAATCTATTTGACGGCCACGCCGCGCGAACGGGCTCGCCGCCGCGCCAAGGAATTGATCGCGCGGGGCCAGCCTACTTCGGTCGACGACGTGCTGCGGGCGCAGAACGAGCGCGACGCCGGCGACGCCGGACGCAAAGTCGGCGCCATGGTGCCGGCGGCCGACGCCATCGAAGTGCCCACCGACGGCCTGTCACCGGAGGAAGTGCTCGATCGTCTCGAGGCGCTGGTGCGCGAGAAGATGTCGCGATGACCGAGCCGGCCCAACGCTCCTTGCCGAACCGCGCGTGGCAGGCGTTCTTGAAGTTCACCTGCCGCGTGGGCTCCGTAGCGGTCCTGCACATTCGCTGCTTCGATCGCGAGAAAGTGCCCGCGGCGGGCGGCGGCGTGGTGCTCTCCAATCACCAGAGCAATCTCGATCCGGTGCTCATCGGCCTGGCTTGCGAGCGGCGGCTCAACTACGTGGCCCGCACCACGCTTTTTAGCTCAGGGCTGTTTCGGCTGTTGGTTGCCGGACTCGACGCCATTCCCATCGATCGCGAGGGGGGCGGCCTGGGCGGCCTCAAAGAGACGCTCAAGCGCATCAAGCGCGGCGAAATGGTGCTCTTGTTTCCCGAGGGCACGCGGACACCCGACGGTGAAGTGCACGCGATGAAGCCGGGCTTTTGCGCCCTCGCCCGGCGGTCCGGCGTGCCCTTGGTGCCGGTGGCGCTCGACGGTGCATTCGATGCCTGGCCGCGCACCCGCGCGCTGCCGCGGCCGGCAATCGTACACGTGCGGTGGGGCGATCCGATCGAGCCGGCGCTCGTCGCGAAGCTCAGCGATGACGAACTGGTCGCGGAGGTCGAGCGGCGCATTCGCGCCTGTCACGCCGCGGCACGCCACGGTCGCCAACGGGCCATGGGTGTCCCTGACCGCTGACCGCTGACCCCTCACCCCTACTTCGCCGGCTCGAGCAGCCGCAGCACCGTGTCATAAGGGCGCGTGTCGCCCCCCTCGGTGACCACTTGCGAGCGAACCTGGGACAACGGCTCCATCGACTTCGCTTTCACGCAGCGGCGCAGCGTCTCGAGCAAGAGAAAGTCGCGTTTGAGCGCAGCCAGGTAGTCGAGCATGTCTTGCGAGCTGGTCAGCGGCGTGCCGTTGAGCAGCTCCTGTTCCAATTGTGTCTGGGGCGCCAATGCGCGGCACTCCATCCGATAGCCGAACGGATACGCCTCGACGGCCTCGAAATTCCAGCATACGCGGTTGCCCGATTCAATGACGCCATTGCTCTCCACGATCGTGCCGGGAAGCTCCAGCTCGTAGTGGAATTTTCGTGGCGGGCCAAGAATCTCCGCGCGATACAGCCCCAGCATCCGTGCTCCCAGCGGCGTCACCACGTCTTCAAAGTTCTGTTGGCTGCCGAATTGTTCGACGATCACTTTTTGCGCCAGGCCGTCCAGCCGCGCCAATCGCGGGTTGTCGTTTCCGGTCGCGTCTTTGAGATTGACCCACTCCAAGAGATCGTCGATGGCCGCCTGCGGCACGGGGGCGCCGTCGCGACGTTTGATCCGGGCACGCAACAGCTCGGTGGCGAACTGCGAAACCTTTTCCCGCGCCGGATCTTCGGTCAGCAACCGGCCCGAGTCGTCGCGCAGTTTCAAGCCGTAGCGGCCGCACACGTCGGCCATGGATTCTTTCCACCCATCGTTGGGCGGCAATTGTCCGCGCGTGCCCGCTTCGAAGAACGCGTCGGTGGCCTCCTCGAACCAGGAGGTGCCGATGGTTCGCATCCATTCGGTAACGCCGCTCACGTCGTAGTCTGGCCCCAGGCCAACTTCCAGGCAGCGCTCGACGAGCGGAATCATCACGTCCAGAAATTTGCGCCGGCTGCGGTGCATGTCCTCCAGCGTGACAATGTCCGTAAGCGTTTCCGTCCACCGATGCTCGACGACGAACACATGGTCCACGCGCTCGTAGTCGACACTCAGGCGGCCATCCGGCAGGCCCTGCGGCGCCGGCTTGAGATACGTGGTGGGCAGCTTGGCGGGCGAAGTGAAGTCGCCCCAGGCTGCAAAGTACGAATGGTCGTTGTCCGCTTTGCCGGTGGGCAGCTCGCGGATCGTGCCTGCCCACTTGTCTGGCGGAATTTCGACCGCGTAGTTCACGCCGCTCCACAAGCGCGGATCGCGGGCCTCAGCGGGCGTGTCTTCGATCGGCTGATAGACGGCGCGAGAGACGCGTCCGTCCGCATCGAGCTTCGTTTCGGCCCGGTACAGCCGCTGCCCACAACCACAAATCATCGCCAGCGCACTGCAGGCGCAGACAATCTTCAGCGACGCAAAGGGGTGCATCGACGAGGCTCCACTGACTCAAGGAGTGTCAGCGATGGAAATATCGCTGTACCTAAGAGTAGGTTGCCCCCGGGGGATATTCCTGCGGTTTGGGAGGAATAGGCCGGTGATGCCGCAGGCGCCAGCGGCACGATCGACAAGAGAGTTACTGCGTGCAGGTAAACGGTCGATTTTGCCGGCGCGACGCCGGGCAGCGCCCAGCGCTCAGCAGACTCAATAGTTCGGAAAGAAATCTGCTTCCGGAAACAGCGGACGCAGCCGCTCGGCATCGTCGGCCGTGAACTTTCCGAACGGCAGATAGACATTGCGTACGGGCGCGATGCCGAAGAGTCGCCAGGCTATCGGCAGCGGCCGGGCGTAGGCCGATGGATGCACGGGCGTTCCGAAAGCCGATAGGGTCGCCACGGTTTGCGCCTCGGTTCTCACACTACCCCCGCGTGCCGCAACCCAGGCGGCCATCCGCTGGCGCTCGCTTTTGACGTGCAAGTGCCAACCCAGCCAGCAGCCGAGCAGAGTCACGACGACGAACAGCAACCGCAGGGAGAAGGCAATCCGCCAGCGACGCGTTGGTTGGGAAGCATCCATGGCCGGCAACTCCTCACGCGGCGACTCTGGGGTGGGCCGCTTCGACCCTGGCCGTATTGTAGCAGCCGAGGAAACCGCCCTGTCGGCGCCAAAACACGGTAGTGGTTCACTTTGAACTGGCGCATTCCGGGCAAATCGGCCGCCCCTCTTTGCTGGCCCAGCCTTGCGCAGAAAAGCAGTCGGCCGCGAGTTGCCAAATCTCAGGGGAGTGAATGTCGAACTGAGTCGCGTCTAGCTCGCCAAGGAAGTTGCACTTGGCGCAGAGAATCTCCATACACCGCCAGTTTCGTTGGACATGCTGCCGGATTGCATCGCTGGCTCCGCTCATGGCCCCATTATAGCCGGCCGACTGGTTCACTTTGACCGGCTTGTCCGCCGGGGTCAACCACCCGGCCATTTCGATTCAATGCGAGTTTCCCTCGGGCGAGGGATGCGCCTCCTTTGCGCAAGCGGCACGATTGGAAGTATCGGCAAAATTGCGCTATTTTGAAGCAGCCGCCGAAGCTTCCTCTATCGGGATCCGCTCAAAAAACCAAACCCGAAAGTACCAATCCGGCATCCCAGCGCGAATCGTGTCGGTGGACGCTCCCTGCTTGGCCAATCGAGCGGCGCGTTCTGTCAACTTTTCCCAACCGACAATCGTCGGTTGAAGTGAGTTGGGGCGTTCCTCGCCTCTATCCGCAAAGAAGAGTATCAGCCTGTTCCCCTCGATAACGTACCGCCCGCGCACCGGTTCACCTTTGTCGGCGACATCGATTTCCCCGTCGTGGATCCTGAATCGCGAGCGAATGCATCGCGTCGGACTCGTCAAGGTGACGGTCTCACCGGCAAAAGTCGCGGACATCCCGTCATGGAAGCGCACCCCGCGCCAACTGCCCTGAATCGCCGCCTGGTCCTCGAAACCAGCGTCAATCGCCAAGTGCATTGTGACAAAGAGGATTGTGGCCAGCGTGTTCATGGCGTTTTTTGGGAGCGAGGACGCCGGCTCCGCGGGGGTAACGCAGGTGCGCACCCAGGATTGTCAAGCACCGGGCCATTTCGATACAATGCGAGTTTCCCTCGGGCGAGGGAGGCGCCTCCCTTGCGCCCCGCCCTGGAGCTGCCGCAACGGCGGGTCGCAGCATCGCGCGCCTGCCGGTGCCGTACCCACGATTCCTTAACGACCTGATACCCGGCCATGTTCGAATCCCTGCAAGAAGGCCTCTCCAGCGCGCTCAAGACCCTGCGCGGCAAGGGCAAGCTCACCGAAGGGAACATGCGCGAAGGGCTCGGCCTCGTGCAAACGGCCCTGCTCGAAGCCGACGTCAGCTATCCCGTCGTCAAGGACTTCATCGGGCGCGTCAGCGAGAAAGCCCTGGGCGAGCGCGTCTTGGCTTCGCTCGATCCCAGCCAGCAACTCATCGGCATTGTGTACCAGGAGCTGGTCGACCTGATGGGCCCGGTCGACCACTCGCTGCACCTGCAGCCGGGCGTGACCGTGCTCATGCTCTGCGGCCTGCAGGGCTCCGGCAAAACGACCACCTGCGGCAAGCTCGGCCGGCTGATCAACGAGCGCGGCCGCAAGCCGCTGTTGGTCGCTGCAGACTTGCAGCGTCCCGCCGCCATCGAGCAGCTGCACATCATCGGCGAGCAGCTCGGCCTGCCGGTCTACTCCGAAAAAGGCGCCACCGATCCTGTTGCGGTCTGCCAGAACGCAGTGAAGCAGGCCAAGCAGGTGGGCGCCAGCGTCGTGATCCTCGACACGGCCGGCCGGCTGCACATCGACGACGAGCTGATGACGCAGCTCAAGCAAATCGATCGCCGTGTCGAGCCGCAGCAGGTGTATTTGGTGGTCGACGGCATGACCGGCCAGGACGCCGTGAACAGTGCCAAGGCATTCAACGAGGCGCTTGAGCTCGACGGCGTAATCCTTACCAAGCTCGACGGTGATGCCCGCGGCGGCGCCGTGCTCTCGGTCAAGGAAGTGACCGGCGTGCCGGTCAAGTTCATCGGCACCGGCGAGCATCTCGATGCCATTCAGGAATTCCATCCCGAGCGGATGGCGCAGCGCATTCTCGGCATGGGCGACGTGCTGACGCTGGTCGAGCAGGCGCAGCAGAAGTTCGACCAGGACGAGATGGCCCGCCAGGAAGAGCGGCTGCGCAAGGGCGAGTTCACGCTCGACGACTTCCGCAACCTGATGGGCCAGACGCGGAAGCTGGGGCCCATCAATCGCATCATGGGCATGCTGCCGGGCATGGGCGGCATGAAGGAAATGATGGAGCAGGTGGATGCCGAAGGCGACATGACGCGGCTGGGCGGGATTATCGATTCCATGACGCCCGCCGAGCGCCGCAACCCCTCGAAACTGATCGATCAGAGCCGTCGCCGCCGCATCGCCACGGGTGCCGGAGTCGAGCCGCACGAGGTGAACGAGCTGGTCAAACAGTTCGACGGCATGGCCTCGATCATGAAGGAAATGTCGGGCCTGGGCATGCGCGATCGGATGAAGAAAGTCCAGCAATTGCAGCAAACCCTGAGCAATCCGAACGCCCGGCTGCAGAAACAAAAAGTGGGAACTGGCAAGCGGCTCACTTCCCAGGAGCGGGCCAAACTGCGAAAACAACGAGAAAAGGAAGCCCGGCGCCGCAAACGCGGTGATCGCCGCGGCGACGAAGGGGAATAACCGGCACACAGGCGCTATCGAATCGTGAACACTTTATAGATCTCCGAGGAGGAACGCGTGGCAGTAAAAATTCGCATGAAGATGATGGGCCGAAAACATCGCCCGTTCTTTCGCATCTGTGCCATCGACGGGCGCAACCCGCGCGACGGCCGCGTGCTGGAAGAGCTGGGCACCTACGACCCCATGGTCAACGAGACCGATGCCCGGGCGCTGCTCAACGGCGAACGCATCAACTACTGGCTGAGCGTCGGCGCGCAGCCGTCGGATCGGGTCAAGGTGTTGATCAAGAAGTACGGCACCAGCGGCACGCACGTCGCGGCGCAACAGTCGGCGCGCGAGAAGCTGGCGTTGCCAAAGATCGTGCCCGACGCGGGCGAGCCGGTCTACGTGCGGCCAGAGGAAGGTGCGGCTCCCAGCCCGGCTCCGGCTGCTGCCGAAGCTGCGGTCGCGACCAGCGAGGCCGCAGCCAGTGAAACCGCCGAGGCCGACGAGCCAGCGGCCAACGCCGCGGAGTAACCTGAGTCATGCGCTTTGATGTGCTGACCTTGTTCCCGGGCATGTTCCCGAGCTACTTGAGTCAGAGCCTGTTGAAACTGGCCATCGAGCGCGGGCTGATTGAAGTTGAGTTGCACGATATTCGCCAGTGGGCGCGCGACAAACACCATTGCGTGGATGATCGCCCGTTTGGCGGCGGCCCGGGCATGGTGCTGAAAGTGGAGCCGGTGGTGGAGTGTGTGGAGGCCGTGCGCGGCATGGCGGCCACGCCCGGCCACCTGGTGATGCTCACGCCGCACGGGCGGCGGCTCGAGCAACGCGTGGTCGAGGAGTTGGCGACGAAAGAGAGGCTGCTATTGTTGTGCGGCCGGTACGAGGGATTCGACGATCGCGTGCGGCAGATTTTACAGCCGGACGAAATCTCGATTGGCGACTATGTGCTGGGAGGGGGCGAAGTGGCGGCGATGGTGGTCATCGACGCCGTGGCTCGCCTGATTCCCGGCGTGTTGGGAGACGAGGAAAGCAACAAGCAAGATTCCTTTTCGGGCGCGGATCGCTGGCTGGAGTTTGCCCAGTTCACGCGGCCGCGGGAGTATCGCGGGCTCTGTGTGCCCGAGGTATTGATCAGCGGCAACCACGCCCAAATCGCTCAGTGGCGCGCGGCCGAGAGCGAGCGACGAACAAGACAACAGCGGGCCGACCTGCTGGCCCCACCAAGTGAACCACAAGACGAACCGAACGATACGCATTAACGATACGCAGTGAAAGGTTGAAATCATGAGTCACCAAACCCTGGAACTGGTCGAAAAAAGCTCGCTCAAAACCGAGGTCCCCCAGTTCGAAGTGGGCGATACCGTCGATGTGCACACGCGGATTCTGGAAGGCGAGAAAGAACGCATCCAGATTTTCAACGGCGTGGTGATTGGACGCAGCGGCGCGGGCACGCGCGAAATGTTCGTCGTGCGGCGGATCGTCGCCGGCGAAGGCGTGGAACGCAAGTTTCCGCTGCATTCGCCCAAGATCGCCAAGATCGAGGTCAAGCGGCGCGGCGTCGTGCGTCGTGCCAAGCTCTACTTCCTGCGCGACCGCGTCGGCAAGGCCGTCCGCCTGCAACAGCGCCGCGGCGAAGACGAAGGCGAAGCATAGGGCTGTGGTGGCTCGCGCCAGTTCCCGTTGGGTGGCGCTGGCCGTTGGGTGGCACCGGCCGTTGGGTGGCACTGGCCGTTGGGTGGCACTGGCGTGTCGCCAGTGCTGGGTCAGCACGGACAAGATCCGCGTAGCACCCGGAAAGGTCCGTAGGGTGGCACTGGCGTGTCGCCAGTGCTGGGTCACCGGAAAGGTCCGCGGTTAACGGTGCAGGGTGGCACTGCCGGCTGGTCCGGCAGTGCGGAACCGGAAAGCATGCCATGCGCTGGCAACTGCTGGTAGCGCGCGTGCGGGCCGCCTGGCGGCACTATCATTCGTTGGCCCAGCGCGGCGAACGCGCGGCTGCCCGCTACCTGCGCCGCCGGGGCTACAAGATCGTCGGCCGCCACGAGCGCGACACCTACGGAGAGCTGGACCTGATTGCCGTCGACGGCCGCACGGTGGTCTTTGTCGAGGTCAAGACGCGCCGTTCGCACGATGCCGGCCATCCGGCCGAAGCCGTCGGGCCGGACAAGCAGCGCCGCATGACGCGCATGGCACTAGCCTATCTCAAGCGTCACGAGCTTTTGGAGTGCAAGGCCCGCTTTGACGTGCTGGCCCTGACCTGGCCCAAGCATGCCCGCCGGCCAAAGATCGAGCACATCCGCAATGCCTTCGAAGCGGTCGGCAAGGGGCAGATGTTCAGCTAGGGCGCGGATTTTCCGGCGGCGCGGTCGAGCCGCATGCTGACGCGGAGTCGCCGCCCTTACCCGCAAATTTCCCGCACGATATTCGCCGCCTGCTCCACGTCGGCGGCCGAGACGTCCATGTGCGTGACCGCGCGGAAGCGGTTGGCGCCCACGTGCGAAAATCGCACGCCCTGGGCCACGCAGCGGTCGAGGAACTCGCGATCGCCGCAGGCCGTGGATCGCCAGCGGAAGAAGACCATGTTGCTCGACGGTGCGCGCGATTCGACTTCCAGCGCGCCTATCGTCGACAGGAGCTCAGCCAGCCGCCGCGCGTTGGCGTGATCTTCGGCCAAACGCTCCACGTGGTGATCCAGCGCATACAGGCACGCCGCGGCCAGGATGCCGCTTTGCCGCATGGCTCCGCCAAACAGCTGCTTCAAGCGCCGCACGGTGTCCCACTGCACATTGTCGAAGGCCAGGATCGCGCCGGTCGGGCAACCAAGACCCTTGGAAAAGCAGACCGTGACCGTGTCGAACCCATCGGCAATCTCGCGCGGCGAAAGTGCCGTGGCCACCGCCGCGTTGAACAGCCGCGAGCCGTCCATGTGCAGTTTGAGTCTCAGCTCTTGAGCCGCCGAAACGACGTCCTGCAGCTGGGCCTTGCTCCAGGCCACGCCGCCGCCCATGTTCGTCGTGTTCTCGACCGAAACGAGCCGGCTCACCGGATAGTGCGGTCCCTTGGGCCAGCGATATTGGCGCCGCACGTCGTCTCCGGAAAAGATGCCGCTGGCCGTGGGGATCGCCTTGCAGATCACGGCGGAGTGGATGGCCGGTCCGCCGGCCTCGGCAAAATATAGATGGCAGTCTTCGGCGGCGATCAGCTCGTCGCCGGGCGAGCACTGCAGGCGAATGGCGATCTCGTTGGCCAGCGTCGCCGAAGGAAAGAACATGGCCCCGGTCTTTCCCAATAGCGTCGCCATCCGCTCTTCCAGGCGCAGCGTCGTGGGGTCCTCGCGCTTTTGCTCGTCGCCCACCTCGGCCTCCGCCATCGCCTGTCGCATGGCGCGGGTGGGCCGCGTGATGGTATCGGAATAGAAATCGATGCCGGCAAACATGTCGCCACTCCTGGAGATCATTCGCTTGCGAGTTTGCCAGATTGTCGCTTACGACGCAAACGGCCAGCGTTCGCCCAGCGACTCGCGCTGCAACTGGCGAATCTGTGCCAGCCCGCCGCGCGCCAACGCCAGCATTTGCGACAGCTCGGCCTCGCTGAACGTGGCTTCTTCGCCAGTCCCTTGCACTTCGACGAAACGGCCGCCGCCGGTCATCACCACGTTCATGTCCACGTCCGCGTCGACGTCTTCGTGATAGTCCAAATCGAGCAGTGGGCGGCCGTCGACAATTCCCACACTCACGGCTGCGACGCTATCGCGCAGCGGCGAGGCCGGCAGATCGGTGATCGTGCCAATGGCGTCCACCAGTGCGACCATGGCTCCGGTGATACTCGCGGTGCGCGTGCCGCCATCGGCCTCTAGCACGTCGCAATCCACAAAGATCGAGCGCTCGCCGAGCGCCGCCAGGTCGACCACGGCCCGCAAGCTGCGGCCGATCAGCCGCTGAATTTCCGTGGTGCGGCCGTCTACCTTGCCGACGTCGCGTTTCTTGCGCGGGTTGGTGCTGCCGGGCAGCATGCCATACTCGGCCGTCACCCAGCCGCGACCCTTGCCGACCAGCCAGGCCGGCACTTGCGCATCGACCGTGGCCGTGCACAACACGGTAGTGCGGCCCGACGTGATCAGCACGCTGCCATGCGCCGGGCGCGTATATTGCCGGCGAATCGTGATGGGACGCAAGGCGTCGGGTGCGCGGCCGTCGTGTCGCATGTGTGCAGTGATCAGTGGTCAGTGGTCGGTGCTTCGGGTGCCACTGCTGGCTTGCCCAGCAGTGCAAAACCGAACGCTGGCGGACAAGCCGCCAGTGCCGCCCCGAAATCACCCGCCGTGAGGTTTTGAAACAGCTTCTAGCCACGCTCTCAACACTGCGCCCCGAGCATCCAGGCCAAAATGCCCTTTTGCACGTGCAGCCGGTTGGCAGCTTGTTGCACGACGATGCTCTGCGGCCCGTCGATCACTTCATCGGTCACTTCTTCGCCGCGGTGGGCCGGCAGGCAATGCATGAACAGCGCTCCAGCGGGCGCCTGGGCCATCAGTTTTTCGTTCACCTGGTAGTCGGCAAAATCGCGGCGCCGTTTCTTTGACTCTTTCTCCTGGCCCATGCTGGTCCACACATCGGTGTAGACGGCGGCCGCCCCCTGCAGTGCCTCGTGCGGGTCATCCGTCATGTGGATTTCCAGCTCGGGCACTTCGCGCTCCAGGTGCGCCAGAAATGCATCGTCAAAGCGGTAGCCGGGCGGCGTGGCCATGGCGAACCGCATGCCCATCTTGCCGCAGCCCTCGGCCAGGCTGTGGGCCACATTGTTGCCGTCGCCGATATAGGCCAGCGTGTGCCCGTTCAAGCGCCCGATCAGCTCCTTGAGCGTGTACAAGTCGGCCAGCGCCTGGCAGGGATGCGCAAAGTCGGTCAGGCCGTTGATCACCGAGCAACTGCAATACTCGCCCAGGTCGGCAGCGGTCTGGTGATGAAAGGCGCGGACGACGATGACATCGACATACTGACTCAGCACCCGGCCGAAATCGGCCACGCTTTCCCGCGAGCCAAAGCCCACGTCGTCGCTCAAAAACAGGCTGCTGCCGCCCAGGTTGATCATGCCCGCCTCGAAGCTCACGCGCGTGCGCAGCGAGGGCTTCTCGAACAGCAACGCCATCACCCGGCCAGGCAACAGCGCTTCGCGCAGCCCTTGCTGATACTTGGCCTTGAGATCCTGCGTGATCGCGAAGATACGCTCAATCTCGGCGGATTTCAGATCGGCCACGGTCAGCAGGTTTCGCATGCTCTGGTTCGCTCGCGGGCAGGGGCACAATTAGCCCGACTGTTGCTTGATCACTTGGGCCAAAATATCGCAGCCATCGTGCACTTGCTGCTCGCTGATGTTCATGGCCGGCAGCAGGCGGATCACGGTGCCGTGCGTGCAATTGACCAACAGCTTGCGATCCATACAGCCCTGCACGATCGGGGTGCCGTCGATCGACAGCTCCAGTCCGATCATCACGCCCAGAATACGCACTTCGCGCACCAGTTCACACTCGGATTGCAGCGCCGTCAGCCGCTGTCGAAAGATCTCGCTGACGCGCGCTGTGTGCTCGAGCAGGTTGTCGTTCTCGATGGTCTCGATGGTGGCGATGCCGGCCCGGGCCGCGATCGGATTGCCGCCGAACGTGGCTGCGTGCATGCCGGGCCGCAAGCTGGGGGCGATTTCGGGAGTGGTCAGCAGGGCGCCTCCGGCGATCCCGCCGCAGAGTGCCTTGGCCAGCGTCATCACGTCGGGCACGACGCCGTAGTGCTGATAGGCGAACCAGCGCCCCGTGCGGCCACAGCCGGTCTGCACTTCGTCGAACATCAGTAACAACGAGTGCTCGTCGGCGATCTTTCGCAGGCCGGCCAGGAATCCTTCGGGCGGCAGGTTGACGCCGCCTTCGCCTTGCACCGGCTCGACCATAATGGCGGCCGTCTCGTCGACCAGCCGTTCCACGGCCTCCAGGTCGCCGAAGGGCGCGTAGACAAAGCCGGCCATCAGCGGTCCGAGGCCTTCGTGGTACTTGGGCTGCGCCGTGGCGGCCGTGGCGCCGAGCGTACGGCCGTGAAAGCCACCTTCGAAGGTGATGATCTTGTAGCGCCCCTGGGGAGCGTGCAGTCGCGCCAGCTTGATGGCCGCCTCGTTGGCCTCGGTGCCCGAGTTGCAAAAGAACGCTTGCCCGCCAAAGCTGCGCTCGGAGAGCAGTTTCGCCCAGCGTCCCTGGGCTTCCATGTACCAGGTGTTGGGCACGTGGATCAGCGACTCCACCTGCTCCTGCACCGCTTTGACCACCGCCTCAGGGCAATGGCCCAACAGGTCGCAACCCCAGCCGGGAAAGAAGTCGAGATAGCGATTGCCCTCGACATCCCAGACGTAGGAACCTTTGCCGCGGGCCAGCGCCACGGGATAGCGGCGATAGTTCGGCACCACGTAACGCAGGAACGTTTCGACGATCTCGGCGGTGTTCATGGTTGCTTCGGCCGTGGCCATGAGAGGTTTCTCCTGCGAGCCGGTGAGTGCCCTAGTTTCGGCTAAGTGCCAGGTCGTATTAGACAGCCGGGGGCTGCCGTTGGTTCAGTTTCTCGTCGGCGCCGCGGCTGGAGCGGCCGGATCCGGATCGCGCACGAGCTCGGTGCCCACGCCCTTGCTGGTGTAAATCTCCAACAGCAGCCCGTGCCGCTCGCGTCCGTCGATAATGTGAATCTTGCGAATGCCGCGGCCGAGCGTGTCGAGGCAGGCCTCCACTTTGGGAATCATGCCCGACTCGATCGATCCTCCCTTGATCAGCGCGCGGGCCTCGCTGGCCGTCAGCGAGCTGATGAGGGAATCGGGGTCGTCCTTGCTGCGGCGCACGCCGTTGACGTCGCTCAAATAGATCAGTTTCTCCGCTCCCAGCGCCTGTGCCACGGCGGTGGCCGCGGTGTCGGCGTTGACGTTAAGCTTCTCGCCCGATTCGCTCAGGCACATCGACGGAATGACCGGTACGATACCGGCATAACACAAATTGCTGATCGTGTTGCGATCGACTCGCGTAATGTCGCCGACCGAGCCGAGGTCGACCGGGTTGCCGTGGCCGTCGTCCAAAACCAGCCGCTCGCCCCACAGCACGTTGGTGGTGCGAAAGTTGAGCGGTGCGGCCCGGCCGCCAAAGGCCTCAATGCGTTCCGCCACGTGCTCGTTCGTCTCGTAGGCCAGCACGCGCTCTACGATTTCCAGCGTGGCGTCGTCGGTGTAGCGGCGTCCTTGAATGAAGTTCGGTTTCAGTCCCGCGGCATCCATCGCCCGGCTGATGGCGGCACCGCCGCCGTGGACGACCACCGGCCGCATGCCGACGGTTTCCATGAACACGATGTCGACCAACAGATGCCGCAGCGCATCGACGTCGTCCATCAGGCTGCCGCCCAGCTTGATGACAGTCACCTTGTCGCGAAACTTGCGGATCCAGCCCAGGGCCTCGATCAGGACGTCGGCTTTTTCAGTCGGTGTGAGCAATCGCCGGCGCTCCGGGGGGACGGCGGCGACGCTGCACGCTCTCGCCGCCTGGCTCTCGACCTGCTGTCGGGAAGGGCCTCGAAGGAAACATATGATTGTAAAATCCCCCTTGTGGCTGTCAACGCATCGGCGCCTGAGCACGGCCGATGTCGCGGCACAGGCACTGTCCCTGGCGCTCGAGGGCCCCACTGCACGCGGCCACTGGATTGATCCGCTCGAACGTGCAAAGATAGCTGTTTCCCCGGGGCCAGGCTTGCGAGAATCCATGTGGGCACTGCGACGGCAATCGTAATGGCGGCCGGCAAGGGCGTCCGCATGAAATCGGAATTGCCCAAGGTGCTCGTGCCGGTCTGCGGCCGACCGATGATCGACTACGTGCTCGATGCGCTGGCTGCCGCTGGCGTGGAGCGCACGATCGTCGTGGTGGGATACCGGGCCGACGATGTGCGGTTGGCACTCGCCGGACGGCCGAATATCGAATTTGCCTTACAAGCCGAGCAGCGCGGCACAGGCCATGCCGTGATGTGTGCGCGGGAACATTTGGTCGGCCGCGAGGGAGCCGTTTTGGTCGTAGCCGGCGATTCGCCCATGATGCAGGTCGACTCTCTGCAAACACTGCTCGCGGATTTCGAGCGCTCGCGGCCCGCGTGTTTGCTGGGCACCGGCAACAAGCAGGATCCCAGCGGGCTGGGCCGCATCGTGCGCAATGCGCAGGGAGATTTCCTGGGCATTGTCGAGGAACGAGACACGACGGCTGAGCAAAAACAAATCCGCGAAGTGAATCTCAGCTGCTATGTCTTCAATATTTCCGATTTGCTCGATGCTCTCGACCGCATTCGGCCGGATAATGCGCAGGGCGAATACTACGTGACCGATTGTCCGGGCGTGCTCCTGGCAGCAGGCCGGGACGTGCGAGCCTTGAATGTCTTGCAGCCGTGCGAGGCCCTGAGCATCAATAACAGGGACGAGTTGGCCGCCGTCGAAGTCGCAATGCGCGACATGGGCATGTGCTCCGCGGGCGAGTAACACACGATGAATGACCTCAAAATCTTCAGTGGCCGCGCCAATCGCGAGCTCAGCCGCCGCATTTGCGACTATCTGGGGCTGCCCATGGGCGGCATCTCGATCGGCAACTTTCCCGACGGCGAGATCAGTTGCAAGGTCGATGAAGACATCCGCGGCCGCGATGTCTTTCTCGTGCAGCCCACCTGCCCGCCGGTGAACGAGAACCTGATGGAGCTCTTGATCATGATCGAGAGCTGCAAGCGGGCCAGCGCGGAGCGCATCACCGCCGTGATGCCCTACTATGGATATGCCCGCCAGGATCGCAAAGACGAGGGCCGCGTGCCCATCACGGCCAAGCTGGTGGCCAACATCATCACCCGCGCCGGGGCCGACCGCGTGTTGGCCATGGATCTGCACGCCGCGCAAATTCAGGGTTTCTTCGACGTGCCCGTAGATCACCTCTACGCGGCGCCGGTGTTGACCGAATATTTTCTGGCCCGCGGCTTTGACCGGATGGACATCGTGGTGGTCAGCCCGGACGAGGGCAGCATCAAGCGCGCCCTGGGCCACGCGGAGCGACTGGGGGCCAAGTTGGCGATCGTCGATAAGCGCCGCTCCGATGCCGAGCACACCCGGCAAGAGAACATCATCGGCGCCTCGGTCGAGGGCAAGGTGGCGCTGATGTTTGACGACATGATCAGCACCGGCGGCTCGATTTGCGGCGCTGCCAACGTCATCCACGAGCGCGGAGCCAAGGAAATCCATGTGGCCGCCACCCACGGCGTGCTCTGCGGACCGGCGGTCGAGCGGCTCGACAAGGCGCCCATTCACGAAATCGTGATTACGGACACCATTCCGCTGCGGCCCGAGCAAATGCTGCGTAAGATCACGGTGCTGAGCGTCGCCCCCTTGCTCGGCGAGGCCATCAAGCGGATCCACCGCAACGAGAGCGTCAGCCGGCTATTCGACTAGCCGGGCGTCGATCCGTTTCGACCGAAAACGCGCGCCCCGAAGCCCGGTCCGGCCTGTCGGTTGCGTAAAGCGGGCGGTTTGTCGTTCCGGCGTTGTCCGACCGAAAATGGGGCCGACCGGCGGCCGGAAGCTCGCGGTCGTCCGTATCGAATCCCAGCTGCCTGCCTGGGCTTGAAACTCGACCGTTTTCGGAGACAATGAGTGGTTTGTCTCAGGATGCCGGCGGGCCGCCGAGTGATTCGCCATGGCTGTCACGGGCTCGCCGCTCCGCAGCGGCAGGGCGGCCGTAGCCGCAGCCATCCTGTGGCACCCAACCGTATGCGAGTGGGCGCAATCGCCCGCGCAACCAGCGAACACACTAGCAAGTCTTGCGACGGAGAAAGCCTGCGATGGCCGAATCGTTGAACGTCAAGGAACGCCAGGCCGGCGGGAAGCGCGATGCGCGCCGCCTGCGCCGCGCCGGAACCATTCCCGCGGTGCTGTATGGCCACGGCGAAGTCAACAAGCACCTGACCGTCGTGGCCGACGAGATGGCCTCGGTCGTGCGCCACGGCGGACGCGTGGTCGACCTGATTGGCGCGGTTCAGGAAAAAGCCTTCATCCGTGAACTGCAGTGGGACACCTACGGCACGCACGTGTTGCACGTCGACTTTGCCCGGGTCTCGGAACACGAGCGCATCGAGGTGAAGGTCAGCGTCGAGCTGCGCGGGCAGGCGGCCGGTGCCAAGGCGGGCGGCCTGGTCGAGCACCTGGTGCACGAAGTGGAAATCGAGTGCGAGGCGGTTTCCATCCCCGACAAGCTGGAATTGAATATCAGCGACCTGCAGATCGAAGGTCAGCTTACCGCGGCGGACTTGCCCCTGCCACCGGGCGTGACGCTGATTACCGATCCGGAAACGCTGCTGGTACACTGTGTCGAAGTACGGAGCGAGGAGGAAGCCGAAGCGCCGGCAGCCGGTGGCGCCGAGCCGGAAGTCATCGGACGCAAGGCCGAGGACGAAGAGGGCGCGGAAGAATAACAGCGCCACGGAGTAACTGCGTCACGGCGTCACGGAGCTGGACTACCATCGATGAAGCTTGTCGTCGGCTTGGGCAATCCGGGCCGCAAATATGAAGGAACGCGGCACAACGTTGGTTTTCGCGTGGCGGCAGAATTCGCCCGGCGCCACGCAAAAAGCCAGCCGAAGCAGGCCTTCCAGGGAGAAGTTGTCGAAGCGCAATGGAATGACGAAAAGGTATTGCTGCTTTGTCCGCACACGTTGATGAATCGGAGCGGCGGCAGCGTGTTGGCCGCGCGAGACTTTTACAAACTGACCGCTGAGGAACTGTTGATCGTGTCGGACGACATCAACCTGCCCTTGGGCAAGTTGCGGTTTCGACGCGGCGGCTCCTCCGGCGGGCAACGCGGCTTGGACGACGTGATTCGCCGGCTGGGAAGCGAAGACATACCGCGATTGCGCGTCGGGGTCGGCAGTCCGCCCGCGGGTCGCGACGCGGCCGATTGGGTGCTCGGTCGGTTCACAAAAGCGGAGCAAAGCGAGATCGAAGTGGCCATCGTCTGTGCCGCCGACGCGGTGGAAGCGTGGGTCCGCGAGGGCATCGTCGCATCGATGAATCGATACAATTAGCTCGGGAATTGTCCCAATTTTTGTCGGGCGCCATTCGTTCGGATGGTCGGCGAGAAAAATGAGACTGTCCCCCTGGTCTTCCACAGAAGTTGAAAATCAACTGAGGAGTGCAGTCGTGGCTGTGAACGTATACGAGGGCATGTATATCCTGGATTCGAATCGCTATGCACGCGACGCGGCCGGCGTCGCGGCGCAGATTCCCGACATGATCCAGAAGGCCGGCGGCGAGATCCTGGCCAGCCGTCTGTGGGAAGAGCGGCGCTTGGCCTACCCGGTCAACGGCCACCGCAAGGGCACGTACTGGCTCACCTATTTCAAGCTCGACAGCCGCGAACTCACCGCGCTGACGCGCCAGTGCAAGCTGAACGAGAATTTTCTGCGGACGCTGTTCTTGAAGGTGGATGCCCGCATTGCCGACGCGCTGGTGAGCCACGCCTTGGCCGGTCCCGCCGCGCTGCGGCGACCGCCGGAGCCGGTGGCGGTCGCGGCCGAGGTTCCTGTCGAAGGCATCGATGAATAAGACGTTTGTTTTGTGGCGCTCGACCACAAGGAGCGGACCATGGCCAGCTACAATCGCGTGATCTTGCTCGGCAATCTGACGGCCGATCCCGAGCTGCGCTATATCCCCAGCGGCACCGCGGTCACCGAATTGCGCATGGCCGTCAACGACCGGCGCAAGACCGCCAGCGGCGAATGGGTCGAGGAGACCACGTTTGTCGACGTCACCTTGTGGGGCCGCACTGCCGAAGTGGCCACGGAATATTTGAACAAGGGTTCCAGCGTGCTGGTCGAAGGCCGGCTGAAGCTCGACACCTGGGAAAAGGACGGCAAAAAGAACTCCAAACTGCGAGTCGTCGGCGACAAGATGCAAATGCTCGGCGGGCGCAGCGGAGGAGGGGGCGGCGGTGGCGGATCGCGTGGCGGCGCGACCCAGGCGGCGGCCCATCCCGCGGCACACGACGAGTCCGAAGCACCCCCTGACGACGACATTCCGTTCTAGTTCGCGGCGTGGGCGCGTGCGGCATGAAAACTGCCCGCGTCGCACACCGCGCGAGCGGGGACCTGAAACTACAATCTTCTAGCGATTGGTGAGAATTCGAACATGGCCAAGGCAAAAACAAACTCCAAAATCTCGCGCGGCAAGCGGCTTCCCCGGGGCAAGCACAGCGGCGTGGAGCTGCTGCTGATTCAGAACGTCGACCACGTGGGCGGGCAGGGCGACGTCGTGGAAGTCAAGCGCGGCTACGCCCTGAACTATCTGCTGCCGCAAGGCCTGGCCACGGTTGCCACGGACCATCACAAGCGAATGGTCGAGAAGCACAAGGCCCGGCTGCAGGAAATTCAAAATGCCCGCATGGCCGGTCTGCGTCAATTGGCCGATGAGCTCGGCAAGCAAAGCGTCACCATCGAAGCCAACGCCAACGAAGAAGGACACCTCTACGGCTCGGTCGGCGCCTTGGAAATCGTCTCGGCGCTCAAGCGCAACGAAATCACCATCACGGCCGATCAGGTGCGCCTCAAGGGTCCGCTCAAAGAGCTGGGCCTGTATACTGTGAATATCCACTTGGGCCACGACATCGAGGGCGAATTGAAAGTCTGGGTCGTGCCGACCGTGTCGGAAGAAGGCGCGGACAAGGACGGCCCGAAGGACAAGAAGTAGCGCCCGCCGGACGCCTCGCGTGCCACGCGCATGCTGGGGCGCGCCAGCCACGCACTGGCGAGACGCCAGTGGCACCAGTCTCGGTCCGTTTGCCGTCGCAGGGAGGCTCGCTGGCGATGAAAGCCAATTCAGAAATCCTCGACCGGCAGCCGCCCGCCAATCTCGAGGCAGAGCGCGGCGTGCTGGGCAGCATCCTCCTGCTGCCCATGGTGTGCGACGAAGTGGCCCTCATCCTGCGGCCAGAAGACTTTTACGACACCGCTCACCGCACGATCTACGGCCACATGCGGGCCATGAACGACGAAGGCCGGCGGATCGACACCACGCTGCTGGTCGAGCGGCTGAAGAGCTGCGGCCAATTCGAGGTGGTTGGCGGCGCGGCCTATCTGGCGGAAATCTTGCAGTCGGTCCCCACGGCCGCCAATGCCGTGTACTACGCCCAGATCGTCAAGAGCAAGGGCACCCTTCGTTCGCTCATCCACGCCAGCACCGAGATCCTGCGCGACGCCTACGATGAATCGGTCGACACGCGCGACATGCTGGGCCAGGCCGAACAGAAGATCTTCTCGATCCTCGACAATCGCAATGCCAACGCCGTCACGTCGATTTATGACATCATGCAGGAGGCCATGTCGCGCATCGACGCGCGCATGAAGCAGACCGAAGGTCACACCGGGGTCGAAACCGGCTTTGGCGACTTCGATCATCTGACCGGCGGCCTGCACAACTCGGAATTGTCGGTGCTTGCCGCGCGTCCCAGCATGGGCAAGACGGCATTGGCGCTCAATATTGCCGAGCACGCCTCGCTCAAGCTGCAAATCCCCACGCTCATCGTCAGCCTGGAAATGTCGAATGTCGAGCTGGCGGATCGCATGGTCTGTTCGTTGGCCGAAGTAAACGGCCAGCGACTGCGGAACAATAACATCACGAAGGATGAGCGCGGCAAACTGGTCGAGAAAATGGCCGAGTTGAGCCGGGCGCCGTTGTTCGTCGACGATACTCCCAGCCGCACGATGACGGAAATTGCCGCGGCTGCGCGCCGCCTGAAACGCAAGAGCCAGCTGGGACTGGTGATCATCGACTATTTGCAGCTCATCGAGCCGGAGAACACGCGCGACCCGCGCCAGGAACAGGTGGCGCGGATTGCCCGGCGGCTCAAGGGACTGGCCCGCGAATTGAGCGTGCCGGTGTTGTGTCTGGCGCAGCTGAACCGGCAGGCCGAGGACAATAAACCGCGGCTGGGCCATTTGCGCGAAAGCGGGGCCATCGAGCAGGACGCCGACGTCGTGATGTTCATTCATCGCGAGGATGCATTCGGCGGCGAGGATGAAGATCGGGCCGCGAATTCCGCCCAGGCGGAGCTGATCATCGCCAAGCAGCGCAACGGGCCGACCGGCGTGGTGCCGCTCATGTGGCTCAAGGATTTCACCCGCTTCCGCTCGGTGGAGCGCCGGGCTTACGACGAGTTCGAGCAATTCAACACGGCCGATTCGTTCTGACGCGCCGCTTCCTGCAAGTCGACGACCTCACTGGCATCGGCCTGCTAGCGCCGCCAGCGGCCCGCAAATCACGTAAATTCACCACCCTGCGCCCAGCCTGCGGCTTGCGTTGAACTCGCCTTGCCGGTGGCGCAACGTTCGGGTATCTCTACGCCCGCTTTTCACGGGCCGCAAGCGAAGAAGGCGTTCGCTCATCTTGCTTCGCGGTCCCGGGATGCACTGCGCGGCGCCGCCACGGCGAACGCCGGCCGCAGGTTGCTGCCCTCACGTCTGCGTTCACGTCAAACAAGTTGCGGAATCCACTGGTCATGGCTTTTGCTTGCCGCCACGATCGTCTACTGCTGCGCACCGTCGTAGCGGGGATGCTCGTCGTCGTCGTCTTGCGCAGTGCGACACTGCGCGCGCAAGCGCCTGCGCCTGGTGGGCCCGAGCGAGTTGCCCCACTGCCCGCCGCCACGGCCGACGTGCCCGCCCCGCACGAACGCGTGCTGGATATCCGCGTGACGGGCAATCGCACCATCACCCGCGAAAAAGTGCTGGCCAACATCGGCACCAAGGTCAACCATCCGTTCGACCAGGCCACGTTCGACGCCGACGTGCGAAAGCTCGTGGGCAAGAGCTGGTTCGTTCACGTAGAGCCCATTCGCGAGCGCACGGCCGGCGGCATCATCATCACGCTGCGCGTCGTCGAGCGGCCGACCCTTGAGGAAGTGCGCTATCTCGGCTGGCGCAAGGTGAAGCCCAAGACTCTGGCCAAGCAGACGGGCCTGAAGAAGGGCGATCCGCTCGATCCCTACGCCATCGAAGAGGCCGCCCGCAAACTGGAGACCTACTATCAGACCAAGGGCTTCAACGACATCAAGGTCGAGGTGCTGGAAGGCGACAAGCCCTCTGACCGCCGTGCCGTGTTCCTCATCAACGAAGGAAAAATCCAGAAGATCTGGAAGGTCCGCTTCGAGGGCAATTACATCGCCAGCGACGGGCGGCTGAAGACTCAAATCCAATCCAAGCCGCCGGTGTTGTGGTTGTTCAAGGGCTACGTCGACCGCTCGAAGATCGAAGGCGACGTGGAACGCGTGACCGACTATTACCGAGGACTCGGCTTCTTCAAGGCCCACGTCGGTCGCGACTACGAGTGGGACGAGGACGAAGAATGGATGACCCTGGTGATCTACATCACCGAAGGGCCGCGCTACAAGATTCGCGACATCGCGTTTGCCGGCAACTCCATCTACGACAACGCGGCCCTGTCGGACGGGCTGAAGCTGAAGCCAGGCGACTATTTTGATCGCGCGGCCATGAATGCCGACATTGGCTATCTCAAGGACGTGTACGGCGCCAATGGCTACGTGTTCGCCGACGCGCAGCCCGACTTGCAGTTCGACCTCTACCCTGGCGAGCTCGACTTGCTGTACAAGGTGACCGAGGGCCAGCAGTGCCTGGTGGGCGATATCAATGTCCACATCGGCGGCGACAATCCGCACACCCGCCTGATCACGGCCGTCAACCGCTCCACGGTGCGGCCGGGCGACGTCATCGACATTCGCCAGATTCGCGCCCTGGAACGGCGGCTCAAATCGTCCGGCCTGTTCAATGTCGATCCTAGCAAGGGCGACGTGCCGCGGGTCGTGCTTACGCCGCCCGATGGCGAGGGCGATGGCCCCGAGGGCAATCAGCGCAACGTCGCGCGCGGCAACGGCGACTCCGGCGTGCGTGGTCAGAGTCTCGATCCGCCCCGGCGCCAGCCGTCGGTTCGTTACCAAAGCCCCGCCGGCGGCAGCAACTCTTACGGCGGCACGGCCGTCAACGAACTTTCGCCCGGCGGCATGTCGTACACGGCCCCCCGAGAAGGCGCGGCGACGGCGCAGAATCCCTACGCCGCCGCAGCCCAAAGCACGCCGCCCGCACCCTCGCGCGGCATGCCACCCTACACGACCAACCCGCCGGCATCGCCGGCGCCCAATCGTCTGGCTGCCCCGGCCGGCAGTTACGCCCAGGCGCCCTACGGCGCGGCCCAGCGCTACCCGCAGCAGCAGCCCGCGGCAGGCTATCCGTCGCAGCCGGCTGGCTACCAGACGCCACCGAGCGCCTATGCGGCTCAGCCGGCCGCATACCAAGCTCCTGCGCCCGTTGCGGCCCCGCAAGCGGGCAACCCCTATGCAGTGCAACCCGGCACCGGCTATTCGACGCAGGCCGCTGGCACGTCGGTCGCCCAGGCGCCCGGCGGCGGATACAGCACGCAGCCGCCGATCGTCGGCGCTCCCCCGCCAGGCGCCATTTACGCGCAAAACAACGGCGCTGCCCCCGGCGGCTATCCTTCGGGCTATGGCGCTGGTCCGCCGGATCAGCCCGGCGGCAGCCTGCCGTTCCCAAATCCCGAGCCGCTCCTGCCGCCGGATGATCGGCCGCGCATCCCGGTAGATATTTATCTCAATGAAGCGCAAACCGGCCGGTTCATGTTCGGCGCGGGCGTCAACTCGAACGCCGGTCTGGTGGGCTCGATCGTGCTCGACGAGCAGAACTTCGATTGGCGGCGGTTCCCGACCAGTTGGGAAGACTTCCGCAGCGGGCGTGCTTTCCGTGGCGATGGCCAGAAGTTCCGCATCGAGGCCGCGCCCGGTACGCAGGTTTCGCGCTACATGTTCAATTTCGCCGAGCCGTATCTGTTCGATACCCCGGTCAGCTTGGGCCTGAGCGGCTATTACTTCCAGCGCTTTTATCGCGACTGGAACGAGCAGCGTACGGGCGGGCGGACCAGCCTGGGCTATCAGTTCTCGCCCGACCTGTCCGGTGCGCTGGCCTTCCGCGGCGAAGATGTGCTGGTCAACGGCGTGCGGTCCGGCATCGACCCCGCCACCGTGCCGCCCTTGGAAGCCGCCCTCGGGCACACCCAAATGTACAGCTTCACCGGCACCATGGCCTGGGACACGCGCGACAGCACGTTCCTGCCCACGGAAGGCAACTACGTTGCCCTGTCGGTCGGCTACACCGTTGGCACGTTCCAATTCCCGACCTACACGGTCGACTTCCGCAAGTTCTTCATGCTGCGGCAGCGGCCCGATGGTTCCGGCCGCCACGTGCTCAGCTTGTACAACCAGTTCGGCATCACCGGGTCCGACACGCCCATCTACGAGCGGTTCTATGCCGGCGGTTTCTCGACGCTGCGCGGTTTCCAGTTCCGCGGAGCGTCGCCGCAGATCAATACGGTTGAGGTGGGCGGTGACTTCCAGAACCTGAGCTCGGTGGAATACATGTTCCCGCTAACGGCCGACGACATGCTGCGGGCCGTGGTGTTTGTCGACTTTGGTACGGTCGAACAATCGGTGACCATCAACTGGGATCAGTTCCGCGTGGCGCCGGGCGCCGGCTTGCGCATCTCGCTGCCCGCGCTGGGTCCGGCGCCGATCGCCCTCGATATCGCCGTGCCGGTCGCCTATGCCGACACCGACATCAAACAGCTGTTCAGCTTCTTCGTGGGCTACAGCCGGTAACGCGCCCTTGAAATCCCCGCCGCGCCGCTGGCCTACCAGTAGTAGCGGCCGCGATAGCCACTGCGATACGGATATCCGTAGCCATAGCCGTAGCCCCAAGTCCGTGCTCGATAGGCGTAGGGGTACCCATAACCGTAGCCGTATGCCCGGGGCGCGTAGTAGCCGCCGTAGGGCGCGTAGTACGCACTGTACGGTCGATAGTACGGCCGGTATCCATAGTAGGCGCCATAGTACCCGCGATACGGCCGGTACCAGCGCACTGGTTCAACCTGTGCCTGGCCAGGCGTGGCGTTGCTCAGCAACCTGAAAGCGCTCGGCGAGGACGATGCCGCCCACCGAGCGGGCGCCGCGGCAGCATCGCCCGTGGCCGCCCAGGTCTGCTCGTTGCCGATCAGCACGACTGCCAGCGCCGCAAGGGCGCAGGAGATAACAACGCGTCTCATCGCTAGGTCCTCCTTGGTAAAGTCCATTCCCATGGCGATTTTTCGCCACGGCAATGGTATGCAAGAACCGGACCAGTGGCCAATGATTGCGCAATTGTCAGGCTAAACTCGGCGATTCAGCCGGTTACGTGAGCGGCAAGCAGGCAGCGCGCCTGAGTTTGCGCCACCCCCACCAGTGAATGCCCAAGGGGCGCTATTCGTACTTGATCAGGCTGAACGGCTTGTAGGTTGCCAATCGCTCGGCGCCGCCCAAACCGATAAGCTCGATCAAGAACACGCAGCCGGCCACGGTCGCCCCTGACTTCTCCACCAACCGGCAGCAGGCTTCCATCGTGCCGCCGGTAGCCAGCAGGTCGTCGACCAGGAGCACTCCCTGCCCGGGATTGATGCCGTCGCGATGGACTTCGAGCGTATCGGTGCCGTATTCCAGCTCATAGTGGAAGGCGTGCGTGTCGAAGGGGAGCTTGCCCGGCTTTCGCACCGGCACGAAGCCCACGTTCAGCTCCAGCGCCAAGGGTGCGGCAAAGATAAATCCTCGGGCCTCGGCCGCGGCGACTACGTTGATTCCCGCGCCGCGATACGGCTCGGCCATCATCCGCACCGCCTCGCGCAGGGCGCCTGGATCGGCCAAAAGTGGCGTGATGTCCCGAAACAGGATGCCCGGCTTGGGAAAGTCTGGGATGGCGCGAATAAAGCGGGTCAGATCCATCGTGTAAGCCGTGCCTCCCTGGGGATGTCGCCACCGCGCGCGGCGCTGTCAACGCGCAGCCGCGCGGCCGCAAACGTGGCGGCATTCTAGCAACTGGCGGCCCGTTTAAGAATCGGGCCGCGCCGCGAATTGCAGGGCAGCGCCGCCCAACTGCGCGGCAGCTGCGCCCAGGCGGCGGTGTCGCCGCGCTTTAGCCCGGATTTCTCACCAACTTCGTAGCGAGCGGAGCTAAGTCCTTGACTGCCGAGGAGAGAGGTGCGGCTCGGCCGCAAGCGTATTGGTACATACGCTGAGAGTCGAGACGCGCCCCTCGACGACGCCAGCCAAGGACTTGGGCTCCGCACAGCAGGAGGCTGGTGAGAAATGCGGGTTAGGCCAGGGGGCCCTGCAGGCTGTCGGCCAGCTTGGCCAACGCCTCGGTCTCGATCTGACGCACGCGCTCGCGCGTCAGTCCCAGCGCCTCGCCGATCTCCTTCAGCGTGCGCGGCTCGTTGTCGTGCAGCCCAAACCGCATCCGCAGCACCGTGGCCTCGCGGTGGTCCATGGTTTCGAGCATTTGCAGGACGTGGACCAGGTTGTCGCTGTCGATCAGCTCATCCTCGGGGCTCTTGAGCCGTTCGTCCATGATCATCTCGCCCAGCGACCAGCCGGCTTCGGTCTGATCGGTTTGCGGGGTCGAGTTGTAGATGCGAATCGCCTTCTTGATGATCGGCAGTTTTTTGCGCGGCAGGCCGAGCACGCGGGCCACTTCCTCGGGAGTCGGCGTGCGGCTCAGCTCTTCGGCGAGCCGGGCCGTGGCCCGGCGCCACTTGGAAAGCAATTCGACCATGTACGCCGGAATGCGGATGGTCTTGGCCGTATTGATCAACGCCCGCTTGATGGACTGCTTGATCCAGTAGCTGGCATACGTGCTGAAGCGCGTGCCCATCGCCGGGTCAAAGCCCTCGACGGCCCGCAGCAGGCCCAGGTTGCCCTCTTCGATCAGGTCTTGCAGGCTCAGTCCTTTGCCCGTGTAGCCGCGGGCGATATTCACGACCAGCCGCAAATTGGCGCGGACCATGCGGTCGCGGGCCCGGGAGTCGCCCCGGCCAATGGCTTCGGCCAGTTCCTGCTCGTCGTCGGCGGTGAGCAAAGCCGTCTCGTTGATCTCGCGGAGATAAGTCTCCAGCGGAGTCTGTACGGCGCTCGAATTTCGGGGTCGGCTGGTAGCCATGGCGGTGCGTCGTGTTGTCACGTGATGTCCTTGACCGGGGGAGTGCGGATTGGTTCACGCCGAACCGGTCGCAAGCGCACGAGGTGTGGAATCGCGGTGCCGGTGCCCGCGCGATTGGTCCCACCGCCCGCGTTGGACAAGCATAACTATCGACGGGCGTAAGGCTTTTCTGCAAAGAAGCGGCGTTTAGGCACCGTGAGACGAATGTGCTTTGAGTGCCTTCGTTAGCGAAGACAACGACGTGTCCGGTCGTGAGTTGCGACGAGTGGCGGCGGCGTTGGCGGACGTGTGCCGCTGGTGCGCTTTGGCGCGGACGTGTGCGTCGCGCCGCGTGGAATCGGCGTCCGCCTGCACGCCGTATGTCGATTGTGCGGCGCGTGCGTTTTGGTGCGTGATTTGCCGCTGATTTGCCGCGCTGGCCAACTTCGGCTCGCGCAACGAAAAGGCCGCGGCCACACACCCGCAATGGGCGTGACCGCGGCCTGAGTATCTGTGAGCGTGCGCGGGGCTACTTGATCAGCGGGCCCGTGTCGCCGCCGACGCCGCCCTTGAGTTCTTGCTGCGGCGTGCCGCCGCCAGTGCTGGATCCGCCGCCACCACCGCCGGCGCTCTCGCCGCTTTCGGTCTCGTCGTCGTGGGCCCACTCGACCCGTTTGCGCGACAGGCCGATCTTGCGCTCGGCCGCGTCGACCCGCAGAATCTTCACCTCGATCTGGTCGCCCACTTTCACGATCTCTTCGGCGTTCTCCACCTTGTGGTCCGCCAGCTCCGAGATGTGCAGCAGGCCCTCCAGCCCGTTCTCCAGTCCCACGAACACGCCAAAGTTCGTGATCTTGGTGACCGTGCCGGTAACCAGCTGCCCCGGCTGGTACTTGCTGGGGATGTCAGTGGCCCAGGGATCTTCTTCGAGTTGCTTGAGGCCCAGGGCGATACGGCGGCGCTGCTGATCGACGCTCAGCACCTTGCACTCCACGGTCTGCCCCTTTTCGACCACTTCGCTGGGATGGCTGATCTTGCGGGTCCACGACATGTCGCTCACGTGCAGCAAGCCGTCGATCCCCTCTTCGATCTCGATGAATGCGCCGTAGTTGGTCAGGTTGCGCACGGTGCCTTTGACCAGCGTGCCCGGCGGATAGCGCTCGGCCACCTTGTCCCAGGGATTGGCCTGGGTCTGCTTCATGCCCAGCGAGATTTCCTGCTTGTTCTTGTCGATGTTCAGCACCACGACGTCGATCTCGTCGTCGATGTGCACCAGTTCGTTCGGATGGCTGATGCGCTTGGTCCACGACATTTCGCTGATGTGGACCAGGCCCTCGATGCCCTCTTCCAGCTTCACGAACGCGCCATAGCTCATCACGTTGACCACCGTGCCCCGCACGACCGAGCCAACGGGATACTTCTGCTCGACCGATTCCCACGGGCTGGCCGATTTCTGCTTCAGCCCCAGGGCGATCTTTTCGCGGTCGCGGTCGACGTGCAGAATCTGCACTTCGATTTCCTGGTCGATGGCCACCATTTCCGACGGATGGCCGATGCGGCCCCAGCTCATGTCGGTGATGTGCAGCAGGCCGTCGATGCCGCCCAGATCGACGAACGCGCCGAACTCGGCGATGTTCTTGACCACGCCCTTTTTCAGCTGGCCCGGCTCGAGCGTGGAGAGCAGCTGAGCCTTCTTCTCGGCCCGCTCCGTTTCGATCAGCGCCCGGCGGCTGACGACGATATTGCGGCGCGTGTCGTCGATCTTCAGCACGATGCACTGGATGGTGCGGCCAATGTAGTCGCCGATGTCGGCCGGGCGGCGAATGTCCACCTGGCTGGCCGGCAAGAACACGTTCACGCCGATATCCACCAGCAAACCGCCCTTGATCTTACGCGTGACCGTGCCGGTGACGATGTCGTTCTCGTGCACCGTCTCCATCACCTTGAGCCAGGCCTCAATCTTTTCGGCCTTGCGCTTGCTCAGGCTGATCATGCCGCGACCTTCCTCGGTGCGGCCATACACGTCTTCTACTTCCTCGATCAGCACTTTGACCGACTGGCCGACCTGCGGCGGCTCTTCGCCTTCTTCCCACTCGGAGAGCGGGATGATGCCTTCGCTCTTGTAGCCCACGTCGACCAGCACGAAGTCGTTGTCGATCCGCAGAATGCGGCCGTCGATGATCTTGTTGACGGCCAGCTCAGCGCCGCCCCAATCGATCTCTTCGGTGGCCGTGCCGCCCATGGCCTGGGCCAACTCTTCTTCCCACTCGTCCTGCTTCAGATCGAGGCCGCGTATCAGATTGCGATTTACCATGATTTGTATTGTGTGTTCGGGCCAGAAGTCCCACCGGGCGGCCAATCGTGCGGCCATCGGCCGACACGCTGCTGGCTGCCTGGGCGAGCGAATGCCCAATGTAAGAAGCCCTTGCCCTCGGCCCGCCGCCCGCCGCCGGGAAGCTGAAAGGCGCCAAAGACGAATCGGCGATTATATCCGGTTTGGCCGCCAGGGGCAATTACAACAGGATGCGGGTTGGTGATGCACTTTGAAGTCCAATTCGGGCTGGGGCAGGCAGTGGGCGAGTGGGCCAGTCTGAGATCACCACACGGCCATGTGAATCTTCATAAACACGTAGTACAACGCCACAGCAACGGCCTGACTGATCGCGTAGGAAATCGTGATCCCGGGCGTTAGGGCGCGACGCCCAGCAGCGTAGCCAGCAAACGCACACGGCGTTAGCAGCGGCAGGAACATGCCAATAAAGATGAAAAGCTTGTGGCTCTCGATCGGCCGCCACAGGTTCCACAATGGAATATTTCCACCAATGGTAATCCCGACGAAAGTCACTGCCAGGAATAGCTGCAAAACGCTGAAGCTTTGTTTCGATGATGGCCCTTCGCTCATGGTTTTGCCATTTCCGCTGCCATTCGGCGGCTGGCTTCCTGAAACGAAATCCGATGCCGAGCGGCGTACTGCTCGACGTCCGCTTTGGGCACGCCAATGTCGGCGCCGGTGGGACTCTTGCCGATATTCACGAATGTCGGTCGAGAGCAGCCCAAAATGATCATCGCAACGGCGACGAGTGCGGCGGCCCTCCCCATGCGACTTAACCTCCCTGTGCAAGTCCTTGTTTCGTCGCCTTACTTGTTGAACCGCTCCACGAAATCATCGGGCGACAGGTCGATGTCGCGGAGAATCTTTCGCAGCGTGCCGATCGCCAACGGTCTATTGGCGTGTACCGGCACGACGGTGTCCACATCATCCCGTGTTACCACATGATGGCTCCCCGGACCCTGAGCAACGTAAATCCTTCTTGCTCAAGAAAGCGCAGCATCGCCCTGCCGCTGACGCGAGGCAGCTTACCCACGGGTGAGCTCAGCCAGATCTACTTCGAGAACTTGTGCCGGCGGGCGAATGAGCGAGAGCACCTTGTCGAGTCCACAGGCTTCGATGTAGGCCCGCAACGACTCTTTGAGATCGGCGATAGCCTCGGCCTGCGTGCTCCCTTCCCCACAACCGGGGACATCCGGCACGTAGGCGGAAAATAGCTTCGCCTCGTCGTCGTACTCCAAATAGACCGGTACTCGGTTCCCTTCCATACCCCTAATCTACACGCCGGACCACATCGCGGCCATTCGACCTTCCAGGAATTTGCACGCCGGCCTCACTGCCAGCGCCTGCATTTCTGTTGCTTCGCGCCTTGCCGCTGGTACACTGAATCCCGGACCAGGACGTCGCCCGGCGACGCGCTGCCCATCGCAGCCCAGCCGCCGCACACATTCCAGGAGGGCAATGGCCGTGAGCAATTCACGTCGTCACCTGCTGTGCTTGTTGAGCCTGGTCGTCGGACTCTCTGCCGCGTCCGCGGCTCGGGCCAGCTCCATCGAGCCCGAGAGCATCCTCGACGCCATCATCTGGATCGAGCACCACTCGGGCCTGGTCCACAGCGCCCGCGGCGATTTCACCGTCCACTACTTGCCCACCTCGCAGGAAGACATGCGGCGCATCAACGCGCTGTGCCGCTATCGCGGGCACGAGTACCGCGCCGCCGGCTACTTCATTTCCCAGCGGCAAGCCAATCGCCGCAGCTACTACGCCGCGTGGTGGCGGGCCGGCGTCAAAGAACGCCAGGAAAAGACCCACATCGCCCGGCCCGCGATCGTCGAAACCACCGTCTTCGACGGCAGCGTGGTCAAAACGCTCGACGGCACGCCGGGCCGGTCCTGCCTCTACCTCACCTCGCCCGAAGCCAATTGGATGCACAAGTCCCGCATTGAGCCCTTTGCATTCGCCTTCGAATACCGCAGCGACCCGCACGCCGATATCTTGCGCGGTTCGACACAGCGGCGGCTCACCTGGCAGCGCCACGGCGAAGAGGACCGGTACGTGGTTCATGCGCGCCATCCGCGCGACGAGCACCTGGAGCTGCGCCTGGAGTACGACGAAGAGCACCGGCTCATCGCCCGCGACGTGATCCTCCGCGACGCGTCATCCTGGATGGAAACCGACGACAGCGAACCGGCAGTGTTTTCGCGCTGGGAGTTCAGCAACTTCCGCTCGTATGGCGACGGCCAGGGCAACCAGGTGTGGTTTCCGTCGAGCGCGATGCTGCGCTACTATCTCGGGGCGCTCCCCGACGGATCGCTGGTGCAGAGCTACGCCCTGCAGGTCGACGTGGGCGATATCGAGTTCAACGCCGACATTCCCGATTCTCGCTTTGCACTGCAGCCGCCCGAGGGCGTGCCGGTGCGCGATCTGCGCGACGGCGGCAACGCTGCGCTCGGCGTGAGCTACTGACTAACTCGCGCCAGCGTTTCTTCGGGAGGGCGAGGCTCCAGCCGAGCCTTGTCGCCTGACCCTGATCCCTGCCTCACTGCACCGTGTGCGGCAGGCTGACGCTTGAGTTCGTCGCGTCCGCCGCGATGTTGATGGGCACGGTCCAGATTACGCTGCCCGCCTTGCACACCCCTTCCGATCCGTCCTGGCAGTAATAGTACGCCAGCGAGATCTTCAGGCGATCGGTGCCGGCGGCCTCCGCAACGGGCAGCTCGATGTCGAACGAAGGCGCGGTGCGGGGCGCGTCGGTCAGCTTGTCCAGCGCGTCGCGGCCGATAGGGCCTTTCGCACTCGATGCTTCCACCAGGTAACGCAAGGGCGCCTGCGCGTTGATCTTGTAGCCGCTGGGCAGTTCAAGCGCCACCTGCAGCTTCACCTTGCCATCCATTGGCCGCAGCTGGGTGGCCGCCACGTCGACTTCCTTCGCGCCGGGGAAACTCGGCCGCTTGTCGAGCTGGGGCGCCACCGGCGGCTCGAGGCCCTTGATCTCGAGCGTGGCCACTTTGTTGTTGCGCGCCAGGTCGACGGTGCGGATGGCGTGGTTGTTCGTGTCGGCCACGTAGAGCTTGCCCGCCGCGTAAGACAGTCCGGCCGGCTCGTCAAAGTTGGCCGGCGAGTCTGCCAGTCCCGGCTGGCCGTCGCCGGCGATGGTCCGGCTCGTCGTTTTGCGCGGATCGATCACCTTGATCTTGTTGTTGTACGTATCGGCCACGTAGAGCTGGCCATCGTGAAAGACCACGTCCAGCGCGTGCTGCAGCCGCACGCTTTGACCCTGGCCATCGACGTCGCCAAACGTGAACAGCCGCCCCGCCGGCACCCAGGATGTGCCCACCACGGTCGCCACTTCGCCGTCCGGCGCGAACGGCATGGCGCGGATCGAGCTGCCTTCGCTGTCCGCCACGTACAGCAGTTTGCCGTCGGAACTCAGTCCGCTGGGCTGCGCAAAGGAGCTAAAGCCCAACGCGTACGGCTCGGCCGGCAACAGCGGCCCGTCGACGATGTCCTCCCGTCCGTTGCCCGCAAAGGGCCCGATCTCGCCGGTGCGCGCAAGCGGCATCTTCCAAATCTGATGCGATCCGGCCATCGCCACGTACAAATCGCGGCCGTGGATCCACAGCGCCCAAGGGCTGTTGAGGTCGGTCTTCAAGGGCGGACCGGCAAACTTGAACTTCGCCGGCCGCGCGCCGATGCCCGCCTTGAACTCATCCATTCCCGGCCAGCCGTGGCCCTGCTTGCCCGTGCCGGCAATTGTGCGCACGCGCTTCTTCTTCAAATCGACTTCGCGCAGCAAATGGTTCTCGGTGTCCGCCACGTACAACAAGTCTTTCGACAATGCCATGCCTTGCGGATGGTCGAACGTCGCTGCGTCATAGCCGCCGTCGTCGTCGCCGATGCGGCCCGAGCCGATCGTCTCCAACAGGGTGCCATCCAGCTTCGTCACGACGATGCGATTGTGGTTGCTGTCGGCGATGAACAGTCGGCCGGATTTCTCGTCGGCCAGCACCTTGCCGGGAAATCGCAGCGGCGTTTGCGGCGCCTGGTAGGCGGCCAGTTCGAACCGCAGCGGTGTGGCGTCGATAAGCCCCTTTTTCTGGTAGTAGCCAATGGCCTTTTTGAAGAACTGATCGAGCGTTTCAAAGTCGATCTCGCCGCCATTGCGCGCGACGAAATTTCCCTCCGGGTCGATCACGCACAGCGTCGGCCAGCTTTGCACGCCGTACTTGTCCCACACCACGTGGTTCGCGTCGTTGATCACCGGGTGCTCGATCTCGTAGCGCAGCACGGCCTCCTTGATGTTCTTCGAGTCCTGCTCCGTCTCGAATTTGGCCGAATGCACGCCGATCACCACGATCTCGTTGGGATAGGCGTGTTCGAGCTTCTTCAGCTCCGGCAGGATGTGCATGCAGTTGATGCAGCAATAAGTCCAGAAATCCAGGAGCACGAATTTGCCGCGCAGCTGTTTCAGCTCGATTGGCCCGGCCGTATTGATCCACTCGATCCCGCCGTCCAGAGAGGGGGCGCGCACGTGGCTCGGAAACGGATGGTCGTCCATGGGCGGCTTTTCAGGCGCCGGCGGCGCGGCGGGGGTGTCGTCGGCTTTTTGTGCCAGCAGCACGGTCGAACGCGCGCCAGGGGCCGAACGCCCAGGCGAAAAGGCGCTCGACGGGCCGGCCGGCGAGTCGGCTCGGGCGGTTGATCCCAGTGCAACTGCCGCTAGCAGTGCCGCCCAGAGCGGCCAGACGACAGCACGCTGGATCACACCTCGAGTGACGTGCGCACGCGACATGGCAGTACCTCAAGCATTGGGGGGATAGCAGGAGGGCATCGGTCGGGCCCATCTTATCCTAACGCATGCAGCCCATCAAAGGATCGCGCGCACCCGCGCAATGTGGCCCAAGCTGCCTTCGCGCGCGGCGTCGATCGATGGTTCAATTGCGCTGTCGCTGGGGCGCAACTCCAGGCAGCCAACCGCCAACGCCTCGCGGCCCCGGTCGTCTCGCGGCGTCCTGCTCCATCTTCGCGAGCGGGACAATTTGGCGGACTTGGGGCGGCGAACCGGCAAGCCGGAGAATTGCTTTTGTCCGGCCGTGGCCTGCGCCGAAACATTCGTAATAACCGTTACACGTGGCAACGGATCGAAGTTGACAGTTGGACGCCGGCAGCGGTAAAGTTGCCCCACAGTACGCCTTTCCCGCCGTCACTCCCGGTTTCCGGCTCGCAAAGATCCACTTGCGATCGTGCCGCGTAGAATGACAGGGTCCAGCCCTCGGAACCTGGGCCGGTTTCTGGAGAAATGCATCCGTGCCACGCAACGCTGCCCTCGGCTTTGTCTGTCTGCTGCTAGCAGCCGCGAGCGCCCAGGCTCAGGATTGGGCGGTCAAGATGTTCAACGTCACGGCACACGATTTCGGCACCGTGGCCCGCGGTTCGAAGGCTCAGTTCCGTTTTCAAGTCAAGAATATTTACGAGGAAGACGCGCATATTATCAAAGTGGAGTCGAGCTGCGGTTGCACCACGCCGACCGTGACCAGGCCCGATCTCAAGACCTTTGAGACCGGCGAGGTCGTGGCCGATTTCAACACCCGCGACTTCCTGGGCCACAAGACCGCGACGATCCGCGTCACCTTCGACAGGCCGTACCCTGCCGAAGTGCAGCTGCAAATCTCCGGCTCGATTCAAAGCGACATCGTGCTGCAGCCCGGCTCGCTCGACATGGGCAGCATCGACGTGGGCAAGGGCGCCGAGCGCAAGCTGCGCGTCGACTATCTCGGCCGCGAGCCGTGGCGCATCGTGGACGTCAAAACGCTCGACCCGCACTTCGAGGTCGAGATCGCCGAGTTGGCCCGCGTGCCCGGCAAAACCTCTTACGAGTTGACCGTGCGGCTGACCAAGGACGCACCGGTGGGCTTCATCCGCGACCAGCTGATCCTCGTGACCAACAGCACGCAGGCCACTGAGTTGCCGGTTGATCTCGAAGGCCGCGTGATCTCCGACATTACCATCCATCCCAGCCAGCTGTTCATCGGCGTGGTTCACCCTGGCCAGCGCGTGACCAAGAAGCTGGTGATCCGCGGCAAGAAGCCGTTCAAGATCGTGGACGTCAAGTGCGCGGACCACTCGTTCGAGATCGACGCTCCCAAAGAAGCCAAAGCCGTGCACCTGATTCCGGTGGTGTTCACGGCCGGCGATCATCCCGGCCGCATCGCCGAGAAAATCAGCATCACGACCGACCAGGGCGAGAACGTCGTGCAGGCGTTCACGGCCTTTGCCGAGATCGTCAAGCCGCAGGCCGGCGGCGGCAATGCCAGTGCGGCCGCCAGCCAGACCGAGCCTGCCAAGATCGACGCGGCCGAGCCGGCGGCCACCACGGCGCAGCCGTAGGGCGATGCGGATGCTTCGCTCGGCTTCCCGCGTGGCGCGCGACTTATAACCCGTTCGCCTCGCTGCGACCGTTCTGCGGTGTCGCGCTGAACTGGCCGATTTCCACCACTTGCGGCTGGCCGTTCGTTTGGCCCGCTGGGCACGTGCCGCAACTGCCGCACGCCGCGGCCCGGCGCCGGATAACGCTGTGCCACAGCACGCGCGCGAGATACACGCTCGCGGCGCCCACAATCGCCAGCACTCCAGTTGTTTGCCAGTCGAAGGTCATGGTGTCTGAAGTCCCTGATGGATTCTATACCGTCGACCATGCACAACCTCGCTTGTGGGTGGCACTGGCGTTTCGCCAGTGCGATTTCCACGTCACGAGGCGCGCTGCACTGGCCAGATGCCAGTCGCACCAGCCGGCGCTCGAAAATGCGCGATCAACGTCTAAAACGGCGGCAGTCGCATGCCCACCTGGTACGTTACCAGCGCCGCCACGTAGGCCAGCGCGGTCATGTAAACGAACGTGAACGCCGGCCAGCGCCAGCTATTGGTCTCGCGGCGAATGATGACCAGTGTTGAGGCACACTGCGCACACAGCGCAAAAAACACCATGATCGACAAGGCCACCGGGATATTATAGACCGGCTCGCCCGAGTCGTCCCAGCGCGCAGCCTGCATGCGCTGCGCCAGCCGGTCCTGATCCGACTCGTCTCCCACGTCGACTTCGGACCCCAGGTTGTAAATCACCCCCAGCGCGCCCATCACCACTTCGCGCGCCGGGAACGAAGCGATCGCCGCGCAGCCGATCCGCCAGTCCCAACCTAGCGGGCGTACGGCCGGCTCGATCGTCTTACCCAGCCGCCCGAGAAAGCTGTCGCGCTGATACGCGGCGGCAATTTCGTGCTCCACGTCATCGCGCTGCGCTTCCAGCGCCAGTCGCTGGGGCGAATCGGCAGCGAGCGTTTCGATATCCGCCGTCAGGGCCGCTGCCTGCGGCTCCAGCGATTGCCGCACCTCGGGCGCATTGTGCGGATAGTACGACGCAGCCCAGACGAGGATCGACACGGCCATGATCAGTGTGCCCGCGCGATACACAAACGCCCAGCCGCGTTCCGCCATGCGTAGACCCACGATTGCGGGAGACGGCCATTTGTACGAGGGCAGCTCCATGACAAACGGCGGCGTCGGCCCGCGCAACAGCGTCCGCTTGAGCAGCAATGCCACACCCGCTGCCGCCACGATGCCCACCAGATACATCGCCAACAGCGTGAGTCCCTGCAGCTGGACCAGGCCACCGGCATAGGCCTGCGCGGGAATGAACGCTCCAATCAAAATCGTGTACACCGGCAGTCGCGCGCTGCAGCTCATCAGTGGCGCAACGAGAATCGTGGTCAGCCGATCGCGGCGGTTCTCGATCACGCGCGTGGCCATCACGCCCGGAATGGCGCACGCGAACGACGACAGCATGGGAATGAACGACTTGCCGCTCAAGCCCACGCGAACCATCAGTTTGTCCATCAGATATGCGGCCCGGGCCATGTAGCCGCAATCTTCCAGCACGGCGAGAAAGAAAAACAGAATCAGAATCTGCGGCAGAAATATCAACACGCTGCCCACGCCGCCGATGATGCCATCCACCAGCAGCGACTGCAGCGGACCGGGCGCGAGCATGCCCTCCACGGCCGCGCCCAGAGCGCCAATCGACTCGTCGATCGCGCCCATCAAGGGATCCGCCACGACGAATACCGACGTGAACACGGCCAGCATGGCCGCCGCGAACACCAGCGTGCCCCAGAACTTGTGTGTCAGCACGCGATCGATCTTGTCGCCCCACGTTTTGACCGGCTGCTTGGGACGCACGACAACGTCGCTCGTCACGCGGCCAACCCACGCATAGCGCGCCTGGGCCTCGATCGCCGGCACGGCCATGCCGGCAGCCGCCAGCCGCCGGCGCGCGGCGCCGAGCGCCTCCCCCACGGCCGTCGCTGAACCCTGCGCTGCGTGTCGGTCCGAAGCGAGCGCACTTTGCACGTAACCCGTCGTATCCAAGAGCAGCCGCTCGACGAGATACCGCGGCAACGGCGCATTGGCAGTCGGCGCGGCCTGACTGCCGACGGGCGCAGAGGTTGCACGCCGCGTGTGATCCGTGCTCAACATTGCCAGCGCGTCGCCCAGCGCCGCCACTTCGCGTTGAAATTCCGCCGGGAAGGGGCTCTCGCGCGGCGCGACACCGTCCGGCCCCTGGGCAATCTCGACCAAGGCCTGCTTGAGCTTTTCAATGCCGAGCCGCCGGTTGGCTTGCACTTCCACCACCGGCACGCCAAGCTGCCGCTGCAAGCGCTCGGCGTCGAGTGCCAGGCCCTTGGCTCGCGCCAGGTCGCCCATGTTGAGCGCCACGACCGTGGGCAAGCCGAGCTCGAGCACCTGGCTAACCAGGTACAAATTGCGCTCGAGATTCGTGGCATCAACGATCGACAGCACGGCGTGCACCGGCCCCACGTCGGCTTGCCGACCCAACAACACGTCGACGGCCACCATCTCGTCGGGCGAGCGCGGCGCCAGGCTATACGTGCCGGGCAAATCCACCAACTGACACGCGCGGCCGGCGAGCTCGAAGCGGCCGATCTTCTTCTCCACCGTGACGCCCGGATAGTTGCCCACGCGTTGTCGCACACCCGCCAGCGCCGTGAAGAGCGTGCTCTTACCGGTGTTCGGGTTGCCCACAAGGGCGACAGTGAGCGTGGACCGCTGGTGCATGGTCAAACATCGATGGCAACAAGCCAAGACGCGCCGCCCGACGAAAGCGCGTCGCAGATCGGGCAACTACAGCCGATCGATTTCCACGCGGGCCGCTTCGCTGCGCCGCACGCTCAGGCGATAGCCGCGTAATTCCAACTCCAGTGGATCTCCCAGCGGCGCCTTGCCCACGACGGCCACTTCCACGCCGGGAGTCAGGCCCATTTCCAAGAGCCGCATGCTCAGTTCGTCAACGCCGGAAATGGCGTTCACCCGGCCGCGCGCTCCGATCGGCAGTTCGGCCAACACGCTCACGACGCGACTCCTCGGCGCACCAAAACGTGCACCAGATCGTCGGCGCGGAAGCACAGCTTCTGGCCAGACAAGCGAATGATGCAGGGGCTGCCGCCTTGCACCATCTCAATCGCGGCGCCGCCGCGCAGGCCCAACTCTTCCAGGCGATGCACGTCGTCCGGCAGGCCGCTGATGTGGCCCACCTCGGCCGACTCGCCGGGCGCAAGCAGATTCAGGGGGATCAAATCGTGCACAGCCGCGGAATCCCCAAACGTGTGTTATTGAGACTCAATCTCACTAACGGGATTCTACGCGGTCCTGCCGACGGCTGCAATCGGGGCCAATAAATGTCGTCTGAAAGGGCCGCAGGCGCGACGTTGAGGGCCTACGGCTGCGCCGACACTTTCACCAGCATGCCGTTCCAGACTACGGTCGGCTCACTGCCGGAGTAGCCGGCCAACTGCTCGGCCGGTTTGTCGACGATCGTGCCAAACACGAATGCCTCGTCGCCGGGGCTCAATCCAGGATCCTTGTCCGTCAGCACGGAGACCAGCGACTCGTTGGCATCGAGACCAATGCCCAGCTTGATTTCCTGCAGCTTGCCGACGGGTTGCACGCTGGCCACCTTGCCGGCCAGCATCACGCCCGGCGTCGAGCGCCGCGGGAAGGCCAGCCAACGACCCGCATTGTACTTGAGCGCTTCGATACGCTTGCTGTCGGCAGCAAACTGGCGGGCCATCTGCTCGACGCTCTGCCGCAGCGCTTCAACCTGGCCGGGCCCGGAATCATCCTTGGCAAATGTCACGGCGTCCGCCAGACGGAAATAGCTCACGTAGAAATTGCTGCGCGCTCGCTTCACATCGGCTTCGGTCTTGCCTTGGGCAGCGGTCATCAGGGCGTCGGCCGCTTGCGCATCCTGAATCGCCTTCGCCAAGACGGCTGGCGAAACGGGCGCCGCGTTCACGGGTCCAACAGGTTCGCTGGGAGTTGCCGCATCAGCGGGCGCCGGCAATTCGTGCGTTTCGCGCGTCGGGGCAAACGGATCTTCTTCCGCGGGAGCGGCGGGGGCATCTGCCGTCGGCTTGGCGGCAGTCACTTCGCGCGCGCCCGGCGTGGGAGCGTCGGCCGGCATGGCCGCCGGTGATTCAGCGGGCTCGGTCGCGGCCGGTGCCGACGGTTCGGCCAGCGACGGTCCGGTGGGCGCCGGCTCCTCAGGAGCGGGCTCCGCTGTCGTGGGCTCGGCGGGCGTTGGCTCGGTTGTCGTTGGCTGTGCTGTCGTTGGCTGTGCTGTCGTTGGCTGTGCTGTCGTTGGCTGTGCTGTCGTTGGCTGTGCTGTCGTTGGCTCTGTTGGGGCCCCGGCTGCGGGTGTCGCCGCCTCCGTAGCGGACGGATCGGTCGCCAGCGGAGTATCCGCTGCGGGCGTGCCTTCGGCAGGCGACGCCGGCGGAGCCGTTTCGTCGGGCCCGGCAGCCGGTTCAGCGGGCGGGGTCGTTTCCGCCGCATTGCTGGTTTCCGGGGCGGGTGCTGTCGCGGCCGGCTCGTTCGCCGGTGCGGGCGGCGTCGTTTCCGGCGACGCGGGCGGCAGATTGAACTGCGGATTGACGGCCAGGCGCGTCGACTTGCTGTACTCTGCCGGCAGCGGAATGCCGTAGCCTGCCAACGTGCGGCCCATGCCCAGGAAATCAAAGTCCGAGCCCAGCCACATGAGGATGTACAGGGCCACGGGGATTGCGACGACCGCCCCCAACACGACGCTCAAGACCGTGCTCAGCGGTTTGCGTTTGCGTGTGCCGTCGTCAGCAGTGGCGGCCTTCGGTTCCTTTTTCTTCTTCTCTTTCTTTTTCTTCTTTTTGCCGCCAGCGTCTTCCTCTGCCGCTGGCTCCTCCGCCGCTACCGCGGTCAAAACCGGCGCTTCGGCCTCGACGGGTGTGCCAAAATCAATGCCGATTTCCTCGCCGTCGTCGGGGGCTGCCGGCGCGGCCTCGAACTCCATGCCGAACTCGACGTTGTCGACCGGTTCTTCCTCCAATGCGTCACCCGTGCCGAACGACAGCACGTCGCCTTCTTGCGGCTCGGGGGCAAGCTCGTCGAACTGGATCGCGCCGTCGTCGTCGCCCAATTCGGCGCTGAGCGAGGGCTCGAGCTCGAAGGCCACTTCCTCGTCCTCGGCGGGGACCGGCGGCGCTTCCGCCAGGTCGGCTTCTTCCGCGGCCAGCGCATCGTCGAAATCGAGCGCCGCGTCTTCCACGGAATCGGCCATTTCCAGCGGCTCGAGATCGTCGCTCACTTTGCGCACGATGGGCTCGGACGGCGCAAATCCAACGTCCTCGAGGTCGGTGTCTTTTTCCTCCACCGTCAGATCGTCGTGTTCGAGCGCTGCATCGAGGTTGGGCGCTGCCAACTCGTCGTCGTCGGCCAAGGGCTCGCTGAACGTCAGTTCCTCATCGCGCTCTGCCGCCTCGCTCGGTTCGAGCGGCACATAGGGCGCCGGGGACTCCAGGTCGGCTACCCGCGGCACGCCGGCCAGCAGGTCGTCCTCGGCACCATCGCCGGCCGGCAGCTCATCGTCGATCAGCTCCAAGAGCGGCGGCATGTTCACCAGCGCGTCGGCAAGCGTATATTGCGAATCGCAAAGCGGGCAGCGTACTTTGGCGCTGGTGGCGACGCCCGAGGGAATGGTGACTTGCTTGCCGCACTGGGGACAGGAACTGATGGCCGACATGGCGCCTCCGAAAGAAAATGAGACAGCTCAAGTTTAGCACCGCTATCCCCGAGATGTCCAATCTGCTGTCCACGCCCAAACCTCGCAGAAACAAGGGGGTTTTGCCGGTTTTGCCCAGCCCGGAACCACGTGCCGCCGGTCGTCGCCCTCCGGCCGGCCCTCGCCTCACGCTGCCGCTGCTTGACGCGTTTCGCTCTAGCGGGAAGACTTGCCCCCAGGAGAGCGCACCGCCGCAACAGGCCGCAGGACTGACAACGCTGTGACGAGCCAACACCTCGCATCGTTTTCCGAGCATTCGCTGGAGTTCACCGGCGGCGAATATACGCGCGAACGGTTTCGCTATCGCCTGCTGGAGCCGCAGTCGGTTGGCTCGGACGAACGGTATCCCCTGGTGCTCTACTTGCACGGCGCCGGCGAACGGGGCGACGACAACCAATCGCAATTGCGCTACCTCCCCGAGTGGCTGGCACAACCTGCAAGCCGCGCCCGTTATCCGTGTTACCTGGTGGCGCCGCAATGCCGCACGGATCGCCTGTGGGTGGAGACGCCGCGCGCCTTCGATCGCGCCGCGCCGCGGCAAGCGCCGGGACCACAAATGGCAGTCGTGATCAATATTCTCGACGACGTTTCGAGCGCGTTTCCGGTCGATCCGCGGCGCTTGTATTTGACGGGCCTGTCGATGGGCGGCTTTGGCTCGTGGGATCTCGGCACTCGATTGGCCGAGCGTTGGGCGGCTGTCGCGCCGATTTGCGGTGGCGGCGACGAACTGTATGCCGATCGATTGGTGGGCGTGCCGGTCTGGGCCTGGCACGGCAGCGATGACACGGTGGTTCCTGCCGCCCGCTCGCGGCGCATGATCGAGGCGATTCGCAAAGCCGGCGGCGACCCGCGCTACACTGAATTGCCGGGAGTCGGACACGATAGTTGGACGCCGGCCTACACCGACCCCGCGGGCGTGTTGCCTTGGATGTTCGCGCAGCAAAAGTAACCCGGGCCGCAGGCCACACGAGCCACCAGAAAGCACGCGATCATGTCAGTGCCTGCGGTCGGCAGCCGACGTTGGTTCCGCTTCCGCCTGTGGCACTTGTTTCTGGCCACGGCACTCGTTGCGCTCCTGGCCGCCTGGGCGACGCGCAACTGGCAGCGCACCCAGGCCCGGCTGCACTTCGTGGCCAATGCCGGCGCCGTCGACGGCCACGTGCGCACGATGCAGGGCTACAGCTTTCGACGCCCGTCGTCCGTTACGGGCCGGTTGTTCGGCGACATCGAAGTGGAGGAGATCTGGCTGTATCCCGGCACGTATGACGCAGCATATTTGGCCCGCGTGCGCGAGCTCTTTCCCGAGGCGCCGCGGGAGGCCATCAGGGACTTCAACGAAGACGACTGACCACCCGCGGCTCGCCGCGTCGTCGCCGCACGGCGTTCGGGCCGCAATCGTCAGCTGCGCACGCGACATTGACCCGATTTTTCGCCCAGCGGTATAATCAGCGGTCTTGCCGGCGGGCATGCGCGGTCGGTGCCTTGGGAAGGCCAGTGGTGATCGTGCCCCGAGGATTTTCCAGCCGAAACCAGAACCAGAGGAACCAGCCATGGCCACGACCGTCGAAAAAGGGATCAAGGGCATCCGCGACGACATCACCCGCTGCATCGGCAATACGCCGTTGGTGCGGTTGCGTCGGATCACGCAAGGCTGCGGAGCCACGGTCGTCGGCAAGCTGGAAAACTTCAATCCGCTGTGGAGCGTGAAGGACCGCATCGGCCGGGCGATGATCGACGCCGCCGAACGCGACGGGAAGATCAAGAAAGACACCGTCATCATCGAGCCCACCAGCGGCAACACGGGCATCGCCTTGGCCTACGTCTGTGCCGCGCGCGGCTACAAGCTCAAGGTGACCATGCCCGAAAGCATGAGCCTGGAGCGGCGCCGCTTGCTCAAGGCATTTGGCGCGGAAGTGATCCTCACACCAGCGGCCGAAGGCATGCCAGGCGCCATGCGCAAGGCGGAGGAGCTGCTGGCCGAGAACAAAACCTGGTTTATGCCGCAGCAGTTCAAGAATCCGGCCAATCCCGAGATTCATCGCAAGACGACGGCCGAAGAGGTGTGGCGCGACACCGAGGGCAAGGTCGACATCTTCGTCGCCGGCGTGGGCACGGGCGGCACGATCACGGGCGTGGGCGAAGTGCTCAAGAGCCGCAAGCCCGAAGTACAAATCGTGGCCGTCGAGCCGGCCAACAGCCCTGTGATCACCCAGCGCCGTGCGGGCCAGGAAATCAAACCCGGTAAGCACACCATCCAAGGCATCGGCGCCGGCTTCATCCCCGAGGTGCTCAACGTCGACATCATCGACGACGTGGTGCGCGTGGCCGACGACGACGCCATGGAAACGTCGCGGCAAATGGCTTCCCTCGAGGGCTTCATGTGCGGTATCAGCTGTGGCGCCGCAGCCTGGGCAGCAATTCAGCTTGCCAAGAAACCCGAGAACGCCGGCAAGCTGATCGTGGTGGTGTTGCCCGACCTGGGCGAGCGCTACCTGTCGACCAAGCTGTTCCCGGAATGAGAATCGCAAGGGCGGTTCCTGCCAGCGATACACGCTCAGGGTTGCCTAGCGCGCCAGCAGCGATCGGTCATGCCGTATCGTCTGCCACGAGCCAAAAGACATCCGTGCGTAGCTGCGCCGGGTCGTCGTTCCAGTGGCCGTAGATTTCCCAGCTGACTCCAGTCAGCGCGAGGTGCCGGGCGTCGCACCAATCGCGAATGGCCTGATTCGCGTCGCCCAGCCGATGGTACGGCCCCATGTGCACGGTCGTCGCAGCGCGCCCGTGCGGTGTCGTGGTGGAAGCGATGGTTTCAGTGCCGGAGAAGCTCGCCGACACGATGACGCCGCACTCCAGATCCAACTGGCTACAGCCTTGGGTGCCGCGATATACGACGAGATTCAGCCCGGTGTGAGGAATGCTATTCGCCCGGATGAAATTCCACACTTCGCCGCAGGCAGGCGGAATCACCTGGGAGAGATTGGCAATCGTCGAGCGGCGCTGGACCACGGCGATAGGCAGCGGTGCCACCTCGGTGAGCTCGACAACATAGGTCATCGCTATTCCTCGTCCGTGCGCAGCTTGGCCAGCACGCTGTAGTCCTCCAAGGTCGTGGTGTCGCCCACGGTTTCCTTGCCGCTGGCGATGTCCTTGAGCAGCCGCCGCATGATCTTGCCGCTGCGCGTCTTGGGCAGCGCGTTAGTAAAGCGAATATCGTCGGGCTGAGCCAGCGCGCCGATTTCTTTGCGCACATGGGCCTTCAGTTCTTTGCGCAGGTTCTCGTTCGGTTGGCCGGTCTTGAGCGTAACGAATACGGCCACCGCTTCGCCCTTGATTTCGTCGGGCCGGCCGACGGCCGCGGCTTCGGCCACCTGTGGATGGCTCACGAGCGCGCTTTCGATTTCGATGGTGCTCAGCCGATGTCCGGCGACGTTCAACACGTCGTCGATGCGGCCCATAATCCAGTAGTAGCCGTCGGCGTCGCAGCGGGCATTGTCGCCGGCCAGGTAATTGTGCGGCACCTTCGACCAGTATTGCTCGCGATAGCGGTCGTGATCGCCCCAAATGCCCCGCAACATCGACGGCCAGGGCTTGGTTATCACCAGCCAGCCGCCGTTCCCCTGCGGCACGGGCGTGCCGCTCGAATCGACAATGGCCGGGACAATACCGGGCATCGGCTTCGTGCAACTGCCCGGCTTAGTGGGAATGGCGCCCGGCAGCGGGCTCATCATGATGCCGCCTGTCTCGGTCTGCCACCAGGTATCGACAATCGGGCAGCGCTCGCGGCCGATCTTGCGGTGATACCACATCCAGGCTTCCGGATTGATGCCCTCGCCCACGGTGCCCAACAGGCGCAGCGTGGAGAGATCATACTTGTCCACCCAATGGTCGCCCCACTTGATGAACGCGCGAATGGCCGTGGGCGCCGTATAGAAAATCGTGACTCCGTATTTCTCGATCAGCTGCCAAAAGCGGCCTTCGTCCGGCCAGTTCGGGGCGCCTTCATACATGAGCGTGGTGGCGCCGGCGGCCAGCGGTCCATAAACCACGTAGCTATGCCCCGTCACCCAGCCGATGTCGGCCGTGCACCAGAACACGTCTTCGTCGCGATGATCGAACACCCACTGAAACGTCTTCTTGGTGAACAAGTTGTAGCCCGCGGTCGTGTGCTTGATCCCCTTGGGCTTCCCGGTCGATCCGCTGGTGTAGAGGATGAACAGCGGGTTCTCGCTATCCAGCGGTTCGGCGGGGCAATCGGTCGGCGCCTCGGCGATCAAGTCGTGCCACCAGTGGTCGCGGCCATCTTCCATGTGCACCGGATTGCCGGTGCGCTTGAGCACGATGCAGTGCTTGACCGTGGGCGACTTCTTGAGCGCGTCGTCCACGTTCTTCTTCAGTGGCAGCTCCTGCCCGCGCCGCCAGCCATAGTCGGCCGTCAGCTGCAAAGTGGCTTTGGCGTCGTTGTTGCGGTCGGCAATGGCTTCGGCCGAGAAGCCGGCGAAAATCACGGAGTGCACGGCGCCAATGCGGGCACAGGCCAGCATCGCGATCGCCAGCTCCGGCACCATGGGCATGTAGATCGAGACGACGTCGCCTTGCTTGACGCCCAGCTTCTTCAGCACGTTGGCAAAGCGGCACACCTCGCGGTGCAGCTGCTGGTAGGTGAGCGTCCGGGTATCGCCCGGCTCGCCTTCCCAGATGAGCGCGGCTTTGTTTTTGCGCCAGGTGCCCAGGTGCGCGTCCAAGCAGTTGTACGAAGCGTTCGTTTGACCGCCGACGAACCAACGGGCGTCCGGCTCGTTCCACTCGAGCACTTTGCCGTAGCGGCGAAACCAGTGCAGCTCTTCGGCCAGCTTGCCCCAAAACGCCTCGGTATCGGCCGCCGCTTCGTTCCACAGCGCCTCATAGGCTGCCGGCGATCCGATTTGCGCGCGCTGGGCGAATTCTGCCGGGGGCGGGAACACCCGCGTCTCCTGCATCACGGTGCTAACCTGGCCGGTCGACTTCTGGTTCATGGGTGCCTGGGCCTTTCCGAATATCGCAGGGACTGGGCGCAATGAGTCGGTTCGCGTTCGCCGAGTCCGGATTCTAGTCGGCGCTTTTGGCGAGTGTCAACGAACGGCGCGACAGGGGCGATTTAGCTTAGCGCGCTCGCTGAGCCGTCGCCAGTTGCGGCGCGGCCGCGCGGCTGCTTTCGGCCAGCCGTCGCAGATTGCGCATGAAATAGCGCAGCTGAAAGAACGAAAACACCCTGGCCAGCGGAAGCGCCAGTTTTACCGGCCCACTCAACGCCGCGGTATCGACCTCGGCGTAGTATTCCAGCCGCGTGGCGTTTCCCAAATCGGCCAGGCGATAGTCGACCTGCATCACGACCCCGGGCGGGAAGCGGCCGCCCCAGAACGAAACGCCCAAATGGCGGGGCGGATCGTAGGCGTTGACGCGGCCTTCGTAGCGCGAAATGCGCCGGCCCTCGCGCACCCGCATGTCGAATGTGGAACCCGCGGCGCGCGACAATGCGCTGGTCGGCGTGATGTCCACGAGCGTCGTCAGCCAGAGCTTCTGCTTCTCGACGTCGTCGATCAATGTCCACAGCTGCTCGGCTGGGCAGCGAAATTCGGCTCGATACTCGACGTGCATGAACGGTTCCAGCCGCAGGATTACGCGCGCCGCGCCACTCTTCTGTAATTAAGGCCCTGCCGGCGAGGCTGTCAACCCGAACGAAAGCAACGTCGCACGGAAGCCCGCCGTTTACCGGTTGGCTGTTTGCACGAGCGTACCCAGCTCGCCTGCTTCGCTTAGAGCGCTTTCAAGTAAATATTCTTGAAATACAACGTATTGCCGTGGTTCTGCAGCTCGATCTGGCCCGTGGGGTAGATCGGCTTATCCCGTTCCCAATAGTTCTCCATCACCACGTTGTCCAGGACCAGTTGGCCGTTCAGCCACACGCTCACTTTGTCATCCACCATACGGATCTTGAACGTGTTCCACTCGCCCACCGGATTGTCGGCCTTGAGCGTCGGCTTGGACGGATGTTTTTGGTTGTTGTAAAGCCCGCCCGACCCAACGCCATTGGCAGCCGGCACGGCCGGATCCCAGATTTGCACTTGCGGACTGCCGCGCAGATAGATGCCGCTGTCGCCGTCTTTGAGGATCTTCCAGTCAACCAGAAGCTCGAAGTTGCCGTAGTCGTTGGCCGTGCACAGACTCTCACCCTTGCCGTCGAAGACCAGGGCGCCATCCTCCACTTTCCAATGCGCTCGCATCGATTCGTCGGCCGCTTTTTGCTTCTCGCTGAGCTCTTGCGCCGACATTTTCGCGCGGGCCTTGGGATCTCCCACCAGCCCCTTCCAGCCCGACAGGTCGTGACCGTTGAACAGTGCGACGTATCCCGCCGGCGGCGTGTTATCGGCGGCCAGGGTCGGTGAAACCAGCGTTCCGCAAACGGCAGGCAGCAACAGCGCAAGTGCAATCGAAGCGGTCTTTGACATCGAGTCACCTAAGTTAGTGGATCAAGGTGTAGTGAGTGGATCAGCGTGTGGACGAGCGTCAGCCGAGATGGCTGCGCGGGGGGAACTAACAGACTCTCAGCTTACCGCACGCGAAGTTCGGTGGCACGCTCAACCCGGGGTCGCATCTTGTGACTGCTGACGCTGGCGCTCATATTCTGCCAACACAGCATACAATTGCGGCGTGGTGTTGGCGCGGGCGGAGGCCAGGCACGCCGTGCCTATTCCCATGCCCTTTAGCGGATTGTTCCAAATCAACTGCCCGCTGGCCGCGTCCAGGCAATACGTGTAGCCTTGCAACGAAGCGATCAGCCGGTCGCCGTCGAGCAGCAAGGCTGCAATCCCGCTGCCCCGCGGACATTTCCACTGCCACACCAGCTCCCCCGTTTCGCGATCCAATGCGGCCACACGCGCATTGAAACCCACGAACACCAGCCCGCCGGTATCGGGCAGCGGCCGCGCATCGTCGGCGGACTCGTCGGCAACGGACATCGCAGCACTCGGCAAGGGGTCTGCAAATGCGCACTTGGCTGGCAAATTGCAGTGCGCTGTTGACCGGATTGTAATCGCGGCCGCAGTGACGGGGAATAGTCCGCTGCGGCAGCGGCCACAGCCGAGTTCAGAGTGCGCGGGAACGACTACCGGCGACTGCGGCGTCGCTTCCAAACGCCGTAGGCGAGACCCGTGGCCGCCATACCGGCCAGCACGAGCGCTGATGGCTCCGGAACGGCCGACATCGCCGGAGCGGCGAAGTGCGTCGGGCCCGGAAAAGATTCCTCGTCTGGCGGAGCGGCCCCACCGGTGCCGTGCAGAATGATCGCGTTGATCACGCGCTGCGCGTCGAGCGGATCGATCGTGTTGTTGCCAGACGAGTCGCGATACAAGTATTGGTTTCCCGTGAACGTGTTCGAGGCATGAATGCCATTGGTCACGAGGTCGTTGATGATGATCTGCGCGTCCAAGTTTTCCAGGATGCCGTCGTTGTTGATGTCGACCGTGGAATAAGGATTCTGATAGGCGGCGTGCGTGCCCAACACGGTGATCGAGTTTACCGTCACGAAGTTGGTACCGTCGTAGGGCACACTCGAAAATGCACCGGCGCTGAACGGCACGCTCACCGAATTCAGATTGTAGATGGCGTCGGCCACAGACATGCCACCGCCGACAACCTCGCCAAAGGCGGTGAACCCGCCGTTTTGCTCGTCCAGCTTGGGGCCAGGCTGACCGTTGCTTAATGGGCTGGTAATAGCATTGTCATTGTTGAGATTGATGAACCACTCGGTCGTGGCGCTGTTAACAGGGTCGGGAAACTCGGGGGTCGCCGAGCCTCGCTTGGCCATGGCGATCGTGCCGCGCAGATTGGAAATCTTGGGCTCGTTGAGCACCGCCGCATTTTGCGTGATATGCGCCGGGGTGGCTGGTAGCGGATTGGCCGTGAATTGCGACGTCAAGTATCCGCCGCCCTGGATGATAAACGGTTGGCCGTTGCTGAGCGTCGCCTCGCGATGGATGATCGTGTTGGAATAGGCCCCGCTATTCACGTAGTTCAAAAAGTTGTTCACCGTCAGCGGCGTGTACTCACCAAACAGGTCGATCTGAATCGAACCCTTGTTGGTGTTGATGCTGATCAACGTGTTCACGGCCGCAGCCGGGCGTGCCGCAATCAAGGCTACGCAGGCCGCCAACAGGAGGGGCACTGCGCGTTGCCGAAACGTCTGTCCGCAACGGCAAATATGCTGGTAGGAAACTGGGTTCATTCCGCGCCTAAATACACAAAGTGTGGTTGCGCCGGTGGGGACGTGATTGGCCCGCTCCGAACGGATGCAAGCCGCGGCGGCAATGGCTTAAGAGTTCCCCTGTAGCCTATTTGAGCCACCTGGCAAAATCAAGCAAACACGGCGACTTTGCGGCTGCCCGCGGCCCGCAAAACCCGCCTGCGCGCCATAACCGTATCGGCACGGTGGACGGAAATTATTCCCCGGCAGTTCGCACGGCGCGCACGCGGTGGAACGACCTACAGTGGGTTAGAAAGGTCAGGCCCCGCGATGACTTACGTAACTCCCGAAGATTGGCTGGTGCTCGTCGGCGCCGCCGTCAGTCTGTTTGCGATGTGCCCGATCATCTTTCGTCGGGCCTGACCTCTCTCGTCGGGCCTGACCTCGCACGCCGCTGGGCCGCACCGGGGCCACGGTAGCCGGCGGATTGCAATGTCGCACGAGCGGCCCGCCGGCCCGGGCAGCTCAGAAATCCGCGTTTCCCGGCACGCGCGGAAAGGGAATCACGTCGCGAATGTTGGCCATGCCGCTGACGAACTGCACGACGCGTTCCAGCCCCAGCCCGAATCCCGAGTGCGGCACCGTGCCATAGCGCCGCAAATCGAGATACCACCAATAGGCCGCCGGATCGAGCCCTTGCTCGTTCATCCGCTGTTCGAGCACGTCCAACCGCTCTTCGCGCTGGCTGCCGCCGATGATCTCGCCGACTTTTGGCACCAGCACGTCCATCGCCCGCACCGTTTTGCCGTCCTCGTTCACGCGCATGTAGAACGGCTTGATGGTGCGTGGGTAGTCGTACAGGATGACCGGGCTCTGGCAATGACGCTCCGTCAGGTACCGCTCGTGCTCGGCCTGCAGGTCGTGCCCCCAGCTCACGGGAAACTCGAATGCCTCGCCGCAACGTGTGAGAATATCGATCGCTTCCGAGTAGGGCATTCGCACAAATCGGCTCGCGGCGATTCCTTCCAGCGTGGCGACGACGCCGGGCTCTATCCGCTCGTTGAAAAACTGCATGTCCTCGGCGCACTGAGAGAGCACGTCGCCCACGATGCGCTTGAGAAATCGCTCGGCCAGATCCATGTTGTCGACGAGCTCGAAGAACGCCATTTCCGGCTCGACCATCCAGAACTCGGCCAGGTGGCGCGAAGTGTGGGAGTTCTCGGCGCGAAACGTAGGTCCGAAGGTGTACACTTTGCCCATGGCGCAAGCAAAGATCTCGGCCTGCAGCTGCCCGCTCACCGTGAGATATGCCGGCCGATGAAAGAAGTCCTGCGTGTAGTCGACTTGCGGTCCTTGCTTGGGCACCTTGGCAAGATCGAGCGTGGTGACCTTGAACATCTCGCCCGCGCCTTCACAATCGCTGGCCGTGATGATGGGCGGGTGAATGTACAAGAATCCTTCTTCCTGGAAGAATCCGTGGATCGAGCGGCAAATGCAATTACGCACCCGGGCAATTGCCCCAAACGTATTCGTACGCGGCCGCAGGTGCGCGATCGTTCGCAGGAACTCGAACGAGTGCCGCTTCTTTTGCAGCTGATAGCTCTCGGGGTCGGCCCAGCCGTGGACGATGATGGAACCGGCGTGCAGTTCCGTCGGCTGTCCCGGCGCCGGCGACGGTTTCACTTCCCCCTCGACGGTCACGCTGCAGCCGGCCGACAGGTGCTTGATCTCTGATTCATAGTTGCCCAGCGCGCCGGCGGCGACGATCTGCAGGTTGGCTTGCGACGAGCCGTCGTTCAACTCCAGAAAGCTGAAACCGCCCTTGGAATCGCGCCGAGTGCGAATCCAACCTCGCAATCGTGCGCTCTTGCCAACCGACTCGGCACGCCGGGCCTCCGCCACGCTCAGGTTTTCCATGCTGCCAATCCTGTGGGATGCGCGGGAATGATTGTCGTCGGCACCACGCCGGGCGGTAAGCAAGATGCCAGCCGCGCGGCGGCGCTATTCGCGCGCCGCCAGCCAGCGCTCGGCGTCGAGCGCTGCCATGCAGCCGCTGCCGGCGGCCGTGATCGCCTGGCGATAGTAATCGTCGGCGACGTCGCCGGCCGCGAACACTCCGTCCACGCTGGTGTAAGTGCGGGAGGCCGTCGTCCAGGCGATGTAGTTCTTCTCGGTCAGTTTGAGCTGCCCTTCGAGAAATGCCGTGTTGGGCGTATGCCCGATCGCCAAAAAAACACCGCTGGCTTCCACCGTTTTCGAATCCTTGCTCACCGTGCTGCTGAGCACGGCGCCGGTCACGCCCTGTTTCTCGTCGCCCAACACTTCTCCGAGTGCGTGATTCCACACGATATCGATCTTCTTGTTCTGCTCGGCCCGTTGCGCCATGATCTTCGACGCGCGCAGTTGATCGCGACGGTGAACCATATACACCCGACTGGCAAATTTGGACAGATAGCTGGCCTCTTCCACGGCCGAGTCGCCACCGCCCACGACCACCAAGGGCTTGTTGCGAAACCGCGGCAAGGCTCCGTCGCACACGGCGCAGGCACTCACGCCGCGGTTCTTGTACGCATTTTCCGAGGGCAGGCCCAGGTAGTTGGCTCGGGCGCCTGTGGCCACGATCACGGTGTGCGACTGCGTCGTCTCGCCATTCGAAGCAATCAGCCGGAAGGGATGCTTTGCAAAGTCCACCTTCACGATGTCATCGGTGACAATCCGCGTGCCAAAATTCTTGGCCTGCTGGCGCATCAATTCCATCAGCTCCGGCCCGCTGACGCCGTGCCCGCTGTGCGGGGCCATGATCTGGCGGACCGATGGCTCGATGGCGCCATCCAGGTACGACCCCAGATTGCCCGCGGGGAAGCCGGCGTAATTCTCCACTTCGGTCGTCAGATTCAATTGCCCTAACGGCAACGTGCCGGCCATCCGGTTCTCTTCGGTGATGGCGCCCTCGAAGACCAAGGGCTGCAATTCGGCGCGGGCCGCGTAGATGGCCGCCGACCAGGCTGCCGGACCGCTGCCGATAATGACAACTTTTTCAATAGCCACGTTTCGGTTCCTTCCCCGTTGTCGGGCTGGTGGGCAATCAGGTGTGCAATCAATGGACGAGCAAGTCAGCAGTGATGAATCAAAATTATAGAACGACGGGGCAAGCCGTCCATGCCATGGCCGTCTGCCACGGCGCTGGAGGTGCCACGCGCACGGCGCTCGCGCGGCAACCGGGAATCGCCGAGCGCTACGCGCCGGCCGGCGGATCGGCTTGTTCCACGATCTGCACCGCCTTGTGCCCTTGCGCGACGCCCGGCCGGACCAGAAACGTCGGCACGCCGTCGACGCGCAATTCCAGCGGGGCATTGACGTCGTGGTTCGTCGTGATGATGTCGCCCACGGCCAATTTCAGCATTTCCGCGGCCGCAATTCCGCTTGGCGCCAACTGTGCCACCAGCTTGACCTTCGAGTCGGCAGGCGACGATGGGTCGCAACCCTTCGATTCGCCACGGGTCGCTGGCTCCCGCCGGGCCGACACAACAAGCCGCAAAACGGCAGCCGGTATGCACAGCGTCATGCGGCCGCTCGCCCCGGGCATCGATAGCTCGTAAGTCATCACCACGACGACTTCTGTCGGCAACACGAGCTGCGCGGCCCGCGGATCGCCCTCGACGCGGTCAACCGAACATTCGACTTGTGCCATTTCGCGCCAGGCCTGGGACCATTGCTCGGCCAACGCGCCACACAGGCGCGTCGCCAGGCGCCCTTCAATCTTGGTCAATGGCCGCCGCTCCACCGGCCCCGCTTCGCGCCCGCCGCCGAGCAAACGATCGAGCATGGGAAACAGCAGCCCCAATGGTACCTCCAGCGCCATTTCGCCTGGCAGGGGCGCCGCGCGGAGCACGGCGACGCACGTGGGACTTTCCACCCCGCGCACAAATTCGCCGTAGGAATGCTGCTGCACCGTTGCAGCGCGCACTTCGCAGCGGCAACGCAGCATGTTCGACAGCGCGCTGCCAGCCGCTACCGCGAAGCGCTGGTGCGGCAAACGCAGTCGCGCCAGCGCGCTCTCGGGCAACCCGTCGCTTGGCTGACGTTCTCGCGGGCGCGAGTCGGCGCGAGTGAACGGCGCCCCCGGTAGCGCAAGATGGTGGGGCGGCGGTTGCGCACCACGGCGCGCAGCGGGTGCGGTCTTGCCCGCCGAGAGCAGAATTCCCATTTCGGCCGGGCTCAGCGAGTCGTCAGCCATCCGTGGCCTCCACTGGCTTGCGTCACACAGGGCAACGGCCGCCCGCGTGCATTTCCTGCTGCACCGCGCCGAACCGTTGCCGAACGGTTACTGCCTGATTTGTCCGTTGCCGTACACGACGTACTTGTAGCTGGTCAGCTCCTTGATCCCGCACGGTCCGCGCGCGTGGAACTTGTCGGTGCTGATGCCAATCTCGGCTCCCAGCCCGAATTCGCCGCCGTCGTTGAATCGCGTGCTGGCATTGACCACCACCGCCGCGCTATCTACCGCCGTGACAAACTGCCGCACCGCATTGAGATCGGTCGTCACGATGGCATCCGTATGGTGCGAGCCATAGCGATTGATGTGCTCGATCGCTTCGGCCAGCGTATCGACGACCTTGATCGAAATGATCGGCGCCAAGTACTCGGCCGTAAAGTCGTCTTCGGTGGCGGCGGCGGCGCTGGGCACGAGCTGGCGCGTGCGGCCGTCGCCCCGCAGTTCCACGCCGCGCTCGGACAATGCCTGCGCAATTCTGGGCAGAAATTCGTCGGCCACCTCAGTATGCACGACGAGTGATTCCGCCGCGTTGCACACTCCGTAGCGGTGGCACTTGGAATTGAGCGTGATTTGTTCCGCCATTTCCAGATCGGCCGCCCGATCGACATAGACGTGGCAATTGCCGGTAAAGTGTTTGATCACCGGCATCTTCGCCTCGGCAGCCACGCGCCGGATCAGTCCTTCGCCGCCACGGGGGATCGCCAGATCTATGTACTGGCTCAGCGACAGGAACTCGCCGACTGCTGCTCGATCCGTGGTGCTCACCAACTGCACCGCGCCGGCCGGCAGTCCCACCTCGGTCGCGGCGCGCTCGAGCAGCCCCGCGATCGCCCGGTTCGAGTGCAGCGCTTCTTTGCCGCCGCGCAAGATCACCGCGTTGCCGCTCTTGATGCAGATGCCGGCCGCGTCCGACGTGACGTTGGGGCGCGACTCGTAGATGAAAAACACCACGCCCAACGGCACCCGCACCTTCAACACTTCCAGTCCATTGGGCCGAATCGTGGACTCCATCACTTCGCCGATCGGCTCGCCCTGGGCCGCGATCTGCTCCAGGCCAACCGCCATCGATTCGATCACCTTGGCCGACAATCGCAAGCGATCGATCTGGGCATCCGTAAGCCCGTAGTCCGGCGCCGCAGCAATGTCTCGTTGATTGGCTTCCAAAAGCGCCGCTTGCTCGCCGCGCACGAGCGCCGCCGAGCGCTCGAGCCACGCGTTTTTGAGCGCGCCGCTGGCGCAGGCCAATTCGGCGGAGGCAGCGCGCGCCCGCTGGGCCATTTCACGGCAGTACTGGCGCAAGTTGATGGAATCGGCAACTGCCATGGGAAGCTTCGATAGGGTGCGTGTCGTACGTGCGGCCGCTGCCGTAAATAGACGCTATCGCCGCCGCAAACGTTCGCTCGTCTGCCGCCAGACGGGATTGCACAAAGGGGCCGCGCTGTGGCGCGGCAATGGCCACAAGTGCGAAAGCGCCGACCCGCCGAGACAAATCCCAAACCGCGACAATCTACCGGAAGTATCCCTCAATTCGGGGTGTCAGTCAACGGCGCTATCTTCATGCGGCGTCTCGACTTCGGCCGGATTTCCGGGCGATTGCGCGCCGCCGATTGCCTCATACAGCACCAGTGCCTGCCGCACGGCTGCCACGTCGTGCACGCGCAGGATCTGCACCTGGTGGTTTGCCAGCGCCAGCGAAACGCCGATCGTTCCCGCCGTGGGATCGGCCGTGGAATCGCCGAGCACTTTGCCAATGAATCCTTTGCGGGAGTGTCCAACTACCAGAGGACAGCCCAAGCTGTGCAAGCGGTGGCAGTGTCGCAGCAGGATCAAGTTATGCTGTTGCGTCTTGCCAAAACCGATGCCTGGATCGAGCGCGATGCGGTCACGCTCGATGCCGGCCGCCACCAAGGCATCGCGCCGCTGAGCCAGGTACGCCGTCACTTCGCCCAGCACGTCGTCGTAGATCGGCTGGTCCTGCATGGTTTGCGGCGTGCCGCGCATGTGCATGGCCACCACGCCGGCGCGCGACTCGCGCGCCACGGCGACCATTTCCTGGTCACCCGCCAGCGCCGTCACGTCATTGATGATCTCCGCGCCCGCGGCCAGGGCCGCAAGTGCCACGGCAGCCTTCGAAGTGTCAATCGAGACCGGCACCAGCAATCGCCCGCGCAGCGCTTCCAGCACGGGCAGCACACGGTCGAGCTCTTCTTGCGCGCCGATTGCTTGTGAATATGGGCGCGTGCTCTCGCCGCCGATGTCCAGTATGTCGGCCCCGGCCGAAGCCAGTTGCAGGGCCTGCTCCACGGCGGCACGGGTGCTGTGAAAGCGCCCGCCATCGGAAAAGCTGTCGGGCGTGACGTTCAGGATGCCCATCAACAAGGGGCGCGCCGGCAAGTGCAGACGCCGCCCGCGAAGGTGCCAGGATGCGGCGCGGCCCGAAGCGATTGCCGCGTCTGCTGCGCGGCCGGCCGGGTGCGTGAAGCTCATGCACCTAGCTTACCACGGCGTTTCCATCATGGACACGATTTTGCGGGCCAGCCGTTGAATCGACTGCAACTGGGCCGTGCTGACCGATTGGCCGTACTCCGCCACGAGTGTGCCGGGCGCCGACAGTACGACCGCATCTTCGGCGGCCGGCACCATCGTCTGCTGATCGATCAAGTCGCCGCGTCGATTCACCCAGCGGACTTCCACCGCCATGTTGATTTCCGTTTCGCGCGGCTGGTCGTACGCGTCTTCGATCAGCACGCGCTTGGTATCGTTCACCAGCTTGGCCGAGAGCACGCTATCGGCATCCGGTGAGCCCACGACCTTGTAAGGCGTGACGTTCTCGATTTCCTTCACCACGGCCTCCGTCAGCAACTCGCTCAGATTGCGGCGAAAACTATTGGACTCGAACACCGGCACGTACACCGTCTGAATATCCGGCGGATAGAGCGACGCAGCGCCAAAGCGATACGCCGCGCAGCCCGCCGACGCGACGACGCATATTGCCACCAGCACGAATCCCAGGCGTCGCACGCTGCCGGCGCCGCTGCCGCGCGCAGTATCTGCCGGGCGGGCAATGGCCACGTCGGGGCGGACGACTGCGGTGTAGTTCATGCCCGGCTCCCGGCCTGTTAGCGCTGCACGGTGGACGGCTTGCCGCTGGCCACGACCGGCGTCGTCTTGGGCACCAACGGTCCTTCGCGCTTCGACTCTGGGAACATACCCACCAGCCATTCGAACGGATCCGCGGGATTGTCCGGCTCGGTCTTGTACTGGTCGATCCGGCTGCGCGATTGTTGCGCCAGTTCCGTCTCGGGATACTCCTTGATGATCTTCTCGTAGAAATGCCGCGCCGCGGCGTAGTATTCGCCCTTGGCGTAGTATTCGCCCATGTCCCACTCACGCTTGGCGCGTTGCGAATTGATGCTCGCCCGCACCTGCACGATTCGGTCGCGCTCGTTGCCCAGCTCGCCGGAGAACTGGGTCAGCAATTGCGTGGCCACTTCCTCCGCTTCGTCCAGCGGGGTGCCGTCGTAGTCGGGCCCTTGATAGTTCAGCAACTTGCAGCGCAGCCCGAGCAAGTGCGCCTGGTATTGAAAATCGCTCGTGGGGTATTCCGTGCGAATCAGACCGTAGTGGTAGTCGGCGTCTTCCCAGCGGCCCTTGATGAAGTACGCGTTGGCCGTGGCCATGATGCTGTCGTCCGCCAGCGGGCCGGTAGGATCCTCCAGCCGAATGCGCTCATAAATCTTGAGCGAATGGCCCGCGGTGTCGAACAACGGCCGGGTGCGATCCACCAGATTCGGCGTCAGCGGCCAATGCGGATGGGCTCGATCGTGCTGTTCCCAGTACCGCCCGATCGCGAAGCGGCGAATGACAATCTGGCTGAGATACTGAGTCGACGGGTACTTCTTCGTCAACTCGCCGTAAGTGTCGTCGGCCTTGGAATAGCGGTCGGCAAAGAACTGGCTCTCCGCCGCCTTGAACAGGGCCTCTTCTTCCAGCGGGCTATCGGGCCAGCGTCGGTAGGCCGTCTTGAATTGCTTGGCCGCGGCTTCGAACTGCTTCTGGCGGAACAGCGCGTCGCCCTCGGTCAAGGCCTGCCGCGCAATGCTTTCGTTCGGCCCCTGGCCGATGAGCTTCTTGAAATTGGCAGTGGCCTTTTTCGGAGCCAGCCGGTCGAGCAAGCCGGCCTGGCTCGCTTCGCTGGGCGAAATGCCTTCCAGCGTCTCGTCCGGAATCTTGCGTCCCTGATCGTCAAAGAATCCGGCCACGCCTTCGATCTGGTAGCCGCGTCCCGGCACGTAGCGCTTGCGGTCCTTGTTGGCTTCCCACCAGGCCGCTTGTTCGGCTGTCAGCGGGGCGCGCTCGGGAACCTTGGGTCGGCCGAACACCGCGCAGCCGCTAACGGCGGCCGTCAGGCACAACGCGAGAACGATATGGAGGCGCGCGCGAGCTGCCATGCCTTGCGCTATCGATTTGCCAGTGATGCTAATTCGCGCTGCCCAAATAGCGGTGCATGCGCAACTCGTGACCCAACAGATGTGACCAGTAGTGATTCAGCACGGCCCGCAGCTCGCCGTACACGCGCCTGTCCAAAGGCGACGGTTCGGGCTCGACGGCGCTCGGTTGGGCCATTTCGGCGAACCGACCCATCGTCTCGAGCACGGGAGTACTGACGGAAATGACCTGTTTCTGACCGACACGACATGACTTGCAAAGCACTCCGCCGGCCCGTTGGCTGAACGGCGTGCGTCCTGATTCTTTCACCGCGGTTCCGCACTCGACGCAAGTATCGAGCGACGGCAAATGTCCCAACACGCGCAACGCTGTTAACTCAAATCGCAACAAGACCGGCGCAACCGCAGCCGCGCTCCGCAACGTGGCCAGCGCATGCACGGCCGCGTCGAAAAGCTCGGGATGTGGATCGTAATCGTCGGTCAAGTCGCTCAGTAATTCCGCGACGTAGTAGGCGGCATACAGATTTGCTAGCGCGCCTGGCGGCGGTCGAAAGCGCCGCTCCAACTTCGCTTCGGTCAACAAGTCTAACGCGTCGGAAGATTTGCGGAGGAACACTATGCGACACAGGCCACACAGGTCAAGGGCAGACTCGAAGGGGCCCTTCGGACGTCGCCCGCCCTTGGCCAAAGCGCGCACCTTGCCGAACTCCCGCGTGAACAGCGTCACCACAACGCTGGTCTCGCTGAAGTCGATCACCCGCAATACCAGGGCCGTCGCTTTTTCGATTGCCATAAGCTAGCACGGGCGCAAGCTGCGCGCCGCTCGGCCCTCACGGGCTTTTGTCGGAGATCGCAGTGTGGTCGCCGTAGATCGACGACGATTCGCCGCGCACCCGGACGCCCACCAGCGCCAGGTACTCGCGTTCCCGCGCGCGCATGGCTTCGCGCTGTTCGTCGCTGGCATCGTCGTGCCCCACCAGGTGCAGCGTGCCGTGGACAACGTATAGCAGCAACTCGTCGTCTGCCGTCCAACCATAACCTGCGGCCGCCCGCCGCGCCGTCTCCGCACTGGCAATCACTTCGCCTTCCAGAACGACGCCGTCGCGGTGCAAAAGAAAACTGAGCACGTCGGTGGGATAGTCGTGCGCCAGGAAACGGCGGTTCAACGCGTGAATCGTGGGGTCATCGACCAGGGCAATGCTGAGCTGCGCATCGCTTGCGCCGGCATCGCGCAAAATGGCCTCCGCGGCCCGCAACATTCGCGGCCGGTCGGCTTGGATACACGACTGTTGGTCGGAGATTTCGATGTTCACGGCAAAAGACAACCCGCGCGCCAGCCAGCAATTGTCGCACGCGGTGCGACAAGCGGATAGAGCGCCGACCCAGAGCACGCAAACCGGCGGCAACTCAGGCCGTGCGCTGCTCGGGATACTTGATGCGGCCGTGGTACACCGCGGTCAACGACTTGACCAGGCTGTCTTCCACCGTGGCCAGTTCTTGCAGCGTGAGGCCGCAAGCGTCGAATTGCCCGTCGAGCAGCCGTTTCATGGCGATGTCGTGCACCAGGCTCTCGATGCGTGCCGGCGTAGGCTCCACCAGGGCCCGGCTTGCGCTTTCCACCGCATCGGCCAGCATCAGCACGGCGGCCTCGCGCGTTTGCGGTTTGGGCCCCGGATAGCGAAAGTCGCTTTCGTCCACTTCGCCGCCGTCGGGATTGGCTTCGTTGCGCTCGCTGGCACGGCGATAGAAATACTCCACCAACGTCGTGCCGTGGTGCTGCTCGATAAAGTCGATGATCGACTGCGGCAAGCGGTGCTGCCGGGCCAGGTCCGCGCCGTCTTTGATGTGGGCGATAATGATCAGCGTGCTCATCGCCGGCACCAGCGATTCGTGGCGGTTCACGTCGTGCCCTTGGTTCTCCACAAAGTAGCCCGGCTTGAGCATTTTGCCGATGTCGTGAAAGTAGGCCCCCACACGCACCAACAAGCCGCGCGCGCCGATCGATTCGGCCGCCGCCTCCGCAATGGAAGCCACGTTGATCGAGTGGTTGTATGTGCCCGGCGCCCGGCGCACTAGCTCCTGCAGCAGCGGATGGGCCACGTCGCCCAGCTCCAGCAGACTCAGTTCCGTTTGCACGCCGAACAGGCTCTCGATGAACGGCAAGAGCCCCAGCATCAGCAAGCCCGCGAACAGCGACCACAGGCCGAAACGCACCGCGTCGGGCCAGATGGTCTCCCACGGCTGGGCATCGATCGTTTCCACGCCCAGCGTGGTCAGCATCGCCACCAATCCCACGGCGATGCCCACGTAGATCAGCTTTCGCCGATTGCGGATGCTGCCCACTAGCAGCACGGCCGAGGCCACCGTGGCGTTGAGAATCATCAACTCGTTCAGCCCCTGGCCGGTTGCCACCACAATCACCAGCGCGGCGGCCGCCGAAAACAAAAGCGCCATTTCGCGGTGAAAGGCGATCGACAACGTCATGCCCAGCACGATCAACGGCACCGATTCGGCCCGTACGTTATCCACCGAGGCCATCACGGACAGGCCGACGGCCACGACCAGAAACGTCAGCGTGGCGGCCAGCTGTCGGAAGTTGGCCAGCAAGTCCGCCTCGTAATGCCAGACGTAGGCGCCGCACAGCACGGTCAGCGCAACGAACATGCCCAGCACCGCCAGTGAATGTGCCACGCGGCGGCCCAGGCCGAGCTGCTCGAGATAGGTCTGGTGCTCCAGCGTGAGCAGCGCCATGGTTTCATCTTTGATGGGCTGCCCGGCCGGCGCCAGCACGTCGCCCGGCGAAATGCTGACATACTGCTCGTCGACTCCGGCCACGGCCTTGGCCTTGGCGGCTTCCGTGGCGGTACTGTCGAGCGTGAGCGTCGTCGGCAGGCGGCTGCGCAGCCAGCTAAAGACGCGCTCGGCAACCACCGGCGACTCCAGCCGCTCAGCCAGAGCCCGCTTGAGGTTGTCGGCCTCGCCGATCAACACGTCGCTGACCTTCACCACCTCTTCCGGCGGCGTTATACCCTTGGACTGAACGACGATTTCCTGCTGATTGCCCTGGTTCGGCTCTTGCGGCAGCTTTTTCATCAAGCCGCGCCGTTCGTAGGGCGCCATCGCCTCGCCTACCGCCAGCTCAACTTTGTCCAGCGATTCCGGCGTGGAGATCGCGTCGTGAAATTCCTTGAACTGCGCTTCACGCTGTTCGGCGCTCAGCACCGGCGCGCCCGGCTGAGGCGGCGGAAAGAAGTCTTGCCACACCTTCTGGTCCAGCTTCTCGATCTCGCCCAGCGACTTGGCCCCCGCCACGCTCACCAGGGTATTGCGCAAGGCCGCGCGCAGCTGAGTCAGCGGCGCCGGATCGTGATCGTACACGTAGCGCACCTGCTGAGCGGCGGCGGCGCGCGCCTGCTGGGTGCGCTCCGCATCGGCCCGGCGAAAGGCGACTTTGGCCACCACGTCGCGCGAGGGCGTGTAATTGCGATGGAATCGCGGCGGGGAGGTCCACGAGGCCGTTACCACCCACAGCCCCAACACCGTCAGGACGCACAACCCCAGTCGCACCAGCACGTCGCTGCGCTGCAGATATTCCCAAGTGCGCTCGATCAGCCCGGGCGGCAGCTCCAGCGCCGCCACTCGTTCCAACCGCGTCCGTTTTTGACCGCCACTCGACATTTCCTGTCCCGCGCCGCTCTTTTAGCGCCGCTTCTTGGGCTCCTCCTCCTCGTAGGCCCGCACGATCTCTTGCACCAGCCGGTGCCGCACAATGTCCTCGTTGTTCAGCGTCACCTGGCAAAAGCCTGGGATGCCGCGCAGCCGGTGGATCGCGTCGATCAGACCGCTGCGGGCGTGGGTGGGCAAATCCACCTGCGTCGTATCGCCGGAAACCACCATCTTCGTTCCCAGACCCATGCGCGTCAAAAACATCTTCATCTGCGCCACGGTGGTATTCTGCGCTTCGTCGAGGATGACAAAGGCATCGTTCAAGGTGCGGCCGCGCATGTACGCCAGCGGAATCATCTCGATCAGATCCTGCTCCGTGTAGCGCTTGATCTGGTCGTAGTCCAACATCTCGCGCAAGGCGTCCAACAGGGGCCGCAGGTAGGGATTGATTTTGGCCTGCAAATCGCCGGGCAAGAATCCCAAACTTTCGCCGGCTTCGACCGCCGGCCGCACCAGCACGATCTTGCGGATGATCTCCTGTTTGAGCGCTTGCACCGCCATGGCCACGGCCAGGTAGGTTTTACCCGTGCCCGCCGGGCCCACGCAAAACACCAGGTCGCTATTGGTAATCGCGTCGACATACCGCGCCTGCCCGGACGTGCGCGGACGGATCGGCCGGCCCGCCAACTGCAATTCGATCGCCGGATGCTCGCCCTCGGTGGTCTGGCCCGTCACGCGCGCCAGGATCTCCGACACTTCGGCCGGCGAAACCGCGCCATAGCGTGCCGCCAGCTCTTTGAGCTGCTCGAACACTTCGGTGGCGTGGGCGACGGCCTCGTCCTGGCCCTCGATGTGGATCCGATCGTCTCGGCTGGAGACGGAGACTCCCAGCGAGTCGCGGATTTTGCGAAGGTGCTGGTCGCGCGCTCCAAACAGCGTCAACAGCGACTTGGTATCGACCAGCGGAATGGTAGCTTCCGACATCCAATTAGCGGCGGCACTTGCGGCACGCTCGCCCCGGAAGTTGGCAGGGAACGTCTCTACGGTTAACTATACCGGAAGCCCAGCGGCGCACGAAGGATAATTCGCGCGAACGGTCGTAAGCGGCACGCGAACAACGACTTCCGCAGCCGAGCCTGGGATTTGCCAGCCGCCGGACCCCCACTCTTGGTCCACGGCCGTTGTGCCGGTGATCGCTCGCGGAGCTAACGGGGCTCCGGAGAAGTGCCGGCCGGCCGAATTCGATCCGGATCGGTCCGGTACACGAGGTACGAGTAGATCACCATCCAGATGGTCGTGGCCGCCATGACCGCCATTGCCAGCACGAACGCCCACTGCTGTTGCAATACTCCCCACAGCGCCATGAACAGGCCATCGACGATGAACAGCCAGCCGGCCAGCCGATGGGTTTTGGTCCACGACAGCTTGCTCGACAACGTCCACGGGGTGCGCACACCCACAAACCAGTTGGGCCTGATCTTGCCCAGCAAGTTCCCCAGCACCACGAACATGGCGGCCATTGCCAGTCCGATGGCGCGGGAAACATCGATCCGGTATCCCAGGGCCACGACCACCGTGATCCCGTAAATGCCGGCCAGCACCAGCAAAATCACGATGCGAATCGTGCGGTAAGCCCCGGCAAACGTTTGGTAGTTGGCGTAGCCCGGATCGAAACGCGGCACGATCAGCAGCAGCGCATACATTCCTAGCGCCACTACAGGCAACAGCAACAGACCGGCGAACCTGCCGCCGTAGCCATCCACTTCGCCACGTAGATTCCAATGGATGGGTATGCGATCTGGCACGTGCGACCAGGCGGCCGCTGCCACCAGGAACATCGCCGCCAGAATGAGCCACTGCACGATCTCGACGCGCCAGGAGAATTTCATGGCCTGGTCCTCTTCGATGGCTTGCCGACGTCCAATAGATTCATCACCGTGGCCAGAGTTTGCTCGATGGCCGAAACGTTGAGGCTGTAGACGATGCTGGTGCCGTTGCGCTCCGCCACGATCAGTCCCGCGTTCTTGAGCACGGAAAAGTGGCCGGACAAGGTGGAGCGCGCCAGCGGAAAGTGCTCGGCAATTTCGCCAGCCGTCAAATCGCGACGCCGCAGCAAGCGCAGGATTTCGCGCCGCGTGGGATCCGCCAGCGCTTGGAAAACTTCGTTCATGGCACGCTATTTTGTTATTTCGCCAATCAACGAAATATAAGCTAGGAATGCATGCGCGTCAATGCTAGCAGCCCTGCTGCCGGTGCCGCTGCTGGCTGGTCACAATATGCCACGTTCACGTTGCGCCAGCACTTCCACACGCCTGGGGCCGCTGCGCGGCCGTAGGAGCGCGCGGCCAATCACGTGATTTCCAGCACCGCGCACAAATAGGCGACCGGCGCCGCAAAGAGGATCGAATCGATCAGGTCCAGCACACCGCCGAAGCCGGGCAGCCACGTGCTCGAGTCCTTCACGCCCAAGTCACGCTTCAGCAGCGACTCGGCCAGGTCGCCCAGCATCCCCGCGACGCCCACGGCCAGCCCGAACACGATCCAGCCCAGCGGATGCTGCGGTTGGTTGCAGCCCAGCCTGGGCGGCAGATAGGTGAACGAGAGCCAGGCGCCCAGACACGCGAACACTAAGGCGCCGCACGCGCCCTCGATCGTCTTGCCGGGACTGATCACCGGAGCCATCTTGTGCCGGCCAAACAGGCGGCCCGTCGTGTAGGCTCCGATGTCGGCAAACTTGACCACCATAATCAGGGCCAGCAGATTGACCATGCCGGTGATCGCGCCCCCCAGCACGCGCAATTGCACGACAAAACTCATCAGCAGCCCGACGTAGGCCACGCCCAGGGCGGCCAGCGCAAGATTAATGGTGGTGCCGCCGCCGGGTCGTTCGTAGCGACTCATCTCGGCGACGAATGCAGCCAATAGCACGAGTGCAAAGGCCAACACGGGCCAGCCCAAATGCTCGTTGGGCCGATCGTCGATCGACGTCAGCATGAACAATGGGATCGCGTTGCTGGCGATCACCAGCAGGCTGCCGCCGACGATAATCCCCGCCAGCGGGCGCTGGCCGGTGCGCGGCAACAGCGACACCATTTCTTGCGCCGCGCCCAATCCGACCAGCATGGCCAGCGGCAACAACCACGTGCCGGGCGTCGCCGTCAGGTCGAGCCACACCAGGCCCACCAGCGCCGCGATGAAAACCGCCCCCAATAAGATGCGCCAACGCAGCAACCCAGCGTGCTCCTGAGCGAGTAGTCCGCTTTTGATTCCTGTTTGGGTGCCACTGCTGGCTTGTCCAGCAGTGCCGAACCCGCGAAGGCACACTGCTAGCTTACTACCAGTGCCGCCCCAGATTCACGGTTCTGTGGTCAACTGCTTCTCAACCGTTCAGCCCGCCAAACCGCCGATCGCGCGCGGCGAAGTCGCGGATGGCCTGGTGCAAATCGCTCTCGCGAAACTCCGGCCAGCAGTGCTCTGTTACCCAAATCTCGGCATAGCTGATCTGCCACAGCAGGAAATTGCTGATCCGCATTTCGCCCGCCGTTCGAATCAGCAAGTCCGGGTCCGGCATGCCGGCGGTGTACAGGTGGTCGGCCACGGTTGCCTCGTCGATCGTCGCCGGCTCGAGCGTTCCGGCCCGCACCTCTTCGGCAATCCTGGTCACCGCGTCCACCATCTCCAGCCGGCTGCCGTAGTTGATTGCCAGGCACAGCCGCAGCCCGGTGTTCGTGGCGCTCATGTCGATGGTTTTTTGCATCTCGCGCTGCACGGCGTCCGGAATGTCGCGGCGGCGGCCGATCACCGTGACCCGGATGTTCTGCTCCATGATCGTGGCCCGCTCCTCGATCATGTACTGCTCGAGCAGGTGCATGAGAAATTCGAGCTCGCGCGGCGGGCGCTTCCAGTTTTCGCTCGACAGGCAATACAACGTGAGCTGCGCCAGATCGAGCCGCGTGCACTCTTCGGTGACGCGGCGCACGCTGGCCACGCCGCGGCGATGCCCTTCGATCCGCGGCAGCCCCTGCCGCTGCGCCCAGCGGCCGTTGCCGTCCATGATGATGGCGATGTGCCGGGGCCGCGCCTCGGCGGGCACGCCCAGCAGCTCGGCGGCAGTGGTGGTTGTCGATGGCTCGGCCACGGCGGTCCCCCTCGGACCGGCAGGAAAGTTTCCCTGCGACTGTCAGGACGTACGTTCGGCAAAGATCGTTTGTTCGCGATCGGGCCCGACCGAAACGATTTCCACGGGCCGGCCTATCAACTGGCTGATACGATCCAAATAGCTCCGCGCCGCCGGTGGCAAGCCACTCATCGTGCGCACTTTCGTGATATCCGTCTGCCAGCCGGGCAGCGTTTCATAAACGGGCGTTACCCGCCGCAGGTCATCCACGTGGCTGGGAAAGCTCGTGACGCGCTTGCCCGCCAATTCGTAGGCCGTGCAAATCTTAAGCTCCCCCAGCTCGCTCAATACGTCCAGCAGCATGACTGCCGCCCGGTCCACGCCGCTGAGCCGGGCCGTATAGCGCACGGCCACGGCGTCGAACCAGCCGCAGCGCCGCGGACGCCTGGTGACCGTGCCGTACTCGTTGCCCCGATCGCGAATGTGCTGGCCAATGTCGTTGTCTTGTTCGGTGGGAAACGGGCCGCCGCCCACGCGCGTCGAGTAGGCCTTCACCACGCCGATGACCTTGTTGATCCATCGACCGGGCACTCCCGATCCGCTGGACACGCCCGCTCCCGAGCTGTTGCTGCTGGTGACGAACGGATACGTGCCGTGATCCACGTCGAGCAGCGCCCCCTGGGCGCCCTCGAACAACACCCGCTTGCCGCTTTCTACCGCATCGAGCAAGTAGGCCGTCGTGTCGCACACAAACGGCTTCAGCCGCTCGGCATATCCAATATATTCGCTGGCGATCTCCGTGGCATTGAACGGGCTGGGCGCGATCAATACGCCCACGGTCTCGTTCTTCGCCCGGGCGATGTATTCCAGTTTCTGGCGGAAGTCGGGCCGATACAAATCGCCCAGCCGCACAGCGAACGAGCGGGCCACTTTGTCGCGATAGCAGGGGCCGATCCCGCGCATCGTCGTGCCGATGTTCTCGCCGCTCGACGTGCTCTTGTCCAGAATGGCGTCTTCGGCCACGTGCCAGGGAAAGATCACGTGCGCCCGATCGCTGAGCATCAGATTGTTGCCCACCGGAATCCCGCGCGCCACCAGACCGTCGATCTCCTGCAGGATGCTGGCCGGGTTGAGCACGACGCCGCCGGTCACCACGCACTGCACCTTGGGGCTCAGAATGCCGCTGGGAATGAGCGACAGCTTATAGGTCTGGCCGCCGGTGACCACGGTATGCCCCGCGTTGCTGCCTCCCTGATAACGCACCACGATTTCGTGCTCGTCGGTCAACAGGTCGACGAGTTTGCCCTTGGCCTCATCGCCCCATTGCAGACCGATAACGCACGTAACTGGCACCGCAAGACCTCAAGTGAGCTGGGGCCGAAAACCACGCGGTCGGTGGCCCCGAATGGACTTGGACGACCCGTCCAAACTGCCCAGTCTAAGTACGGCCCGCGCCGCTGGTCAAGGCGGCGCGGTACGTGGTCGATTGGGTCGCGCGGGCGGCGGCGACACTGGATCCTCATACCTCCACTAACCCGCAGCGCCAGCGAGGGAGAATCACCACGAGCCCGACGCGCGAGCGACGGCAGACCAAGGGCCCTCGCTCGCGCTTCGGGTTGATGTTTGGGAGTGAAAAAGGGGACATTCTGAATGTCCCCCTTTTTTGCGACGTCGCACGAACTAGTCCTCCTCACCCGCGCGGAAATTGCCGGCAGTATTCATAAACGGCCATCGTGGCGGCACTGGCCACATTGTAGCTATACGGCAGGCCGTACACTGGAATCTCCACCACCGCGTCCAAAAGCGCGAGCACGTCCTCGGTCAGCCCGGCCCGCTCGTTGCCCACGACCAGCGCCGTGCGGCGCTCGAAGGCGAATTCGTAGAGCTTCTGCGAGTTCGTCGTCTGCTCCAAGCCGACCAGCCGGTGGCCGCCCGCCTTGAGTTCCTTGAGCACCGGCGCGAGCGTGCGATGCACGTCGATCGCAATCGTGTCGGCCCCGTCGCGGGCGATCTTGTCGATCACCTTGGCCGTGCCGCAGGCGATCACGCGGGTCAGACCCGCGCAGCTCGCCACGCGTACGATGCGTGACAGGTTGATGTTGCTGCGCAATGGCGCGCAAACGACAACGAGCTCGCGCGGGCGATCCAGCGTTGCCGGTGGCTTGTGGCGCTCGTGGACGAATCGGGCCATTCGGTGACCGGCTCGTTTTGCGATGAATTCAGGGTGTCACTGCGCGCGGGGTGCCACTGGCGGCTTGTCCGCCAGTGTTTGTCGTTCGTCGTCGTTTGTAAGCGGAAGGGAAAAGGTTCCTGACACCTTTTTCTTCTCCGTCGCGGCACCAACAAAAACGCCCCGCAACTGCGCGGGGCGTTTGAATTTCGATTGCAGAGTGCCGCCGATCAATAGTCGGCTTCGTTAAGGAGGTAGTTCCAGGGCGGATTCTTCGGCGTTACTCCCATTGCATTCAACTTGATGAGTCCTTGGCGCGGCGTCATCAATTGGGTGTACACGTGGTAGGACATTTCCTCCGATAAAAACCGGTAGTGATTGTCGCAGAAATAGGCATTCACGCCACCGGGATGGGCCGACGAAGGTCGGGCACACGCCAGACCACCGAAATCGCTAGGAGCATCCATTCCTGTCAAATTGAACGTGGTCGCCACCGGTGTCGCGACCGAAGTCGCATAGCCACCGATTGCAGCGGTCTTGATGTTGTAGTGCGAGGGCGGAGTTACGCTTGGGTCTGGAATGTTATTGGGTTGACCGGTGATAAAGAACACAAATCCTGTGTTCTGCTTGATTTGAAATTCGCTCTGGAACGGGCTCGTATTCGCGCCGGTCACCGTTGGATCAGTCGCCCAATTGGTGGCTTGCAGGTTCTCGCTGAGCATCAGTGTGTTCGACGTGCCATCATTGGTGCTGATGAAATCGATCGTCACCTTGGGGCCACCGCCTGGGAAACTCATCGGCAGATAGTTCACCGGCCCACCGGCAGTGCTGTCGGCAAGGGCCTGATTGAAAAACACGCCGCTATTCGTATCCTCCGTCCACGGCTGGCTCGCACCTGGGAGATTGTCGTTCGCGTTGTTTGCCGAGCCGCAATTCACGACATACGACAGCGGGTTTTCCCCCAAGTTGCCGTTGGGATTGCTGGGACAAACAAGGATGTTCAGCAGCGTGTGGGGCCACGGCGCCGACGTCGTCGGGCCGCCCGTCATTGGATCGGTATTGTAAGTCGTTCCCGTGTAACCAATCGACTGCCAGGCGCGATACAAGTCCGATCGCTCCAAATTTGCCAAAATCGGCACAACCCACGACGCGCGCTTATGCTGGACACCGAGCATGGAACTCTGCGACGCAATGACATTGGCGTAGCCGGGAAAGCCGCGGTTGGTTTGCTCAACGTTCATCAGCGCCGTGCCGATGTTGCGCATGTTGTTCGAGCACGTATTGCGCCGGCCCGATTCGCGCGCCGATTGGATCGCCGGTAGCAACAGCGCCATCAGCATGCCGATGATGCTGATCACCACCAGCAGTTCGACCAGGGTAAAGCCGCGTGGCGAACAGCTACGCCGCCCGCGGCCGAGAGAGGATTCAAGAGTGACCGATCGTGCTGCGCCGCCAGCCTGCCAACGCGAAAGACAAAAAGCCTGCTGTAGAGTTCCCATCACCCTACCTCCTCTCGATTTACGCACTTGTGCCCGCTTCCACTGCCCGAGTGTTTATTCTCACCGAAGTCGCCAAATGAGTCCAGCCTTTTCCGCGGAAAACGCGGCCTCCGCGACCTTGTGTAGGTCAGGACTTTGTCCTGACAGGAGGTATCCCGGGCGTTCAAAGGTGTCAGGGCGAGCCCTGACCTACTTTGACTGAGATCTGGCGAAACCTCAGCTACCGAGTAATTCCGCGCCGCCGATAGAACGCCGCCAGCGCCAACCCGGCCACGGCCGCCAGCGCCAACCCGGTCGGCTCCGGCACGATGGTCAGGATCTCGTCGCGATAAACCGACAGGTCGACAATCAACGCCTGGTTCCCAAAGACGGTATAGGGAATGCCCGGCGGCGATTGCGGCTGGCCGCTGTAGAGATCTTCGAACGCCACCATAATGCCGCCCAGTTTCCACGCGCCGCCTTCCAGCGTGAACACCGCGCCGCCGGAGTCGCCCAGGCTCACTTGACCTTCGCTGGGCAGCGGCTGCACGCCGGTGTACGCCAGGTCGTCAAACTGCGTGCTGTAGCCGTGTACGAACAGCGGCGCATTGTTCGGACCAAACGCGGTCATTTCGAACAAGCCCGTGGCCAGCACCTCGTTCTCACCCCAACGTATGTGATGGTTGGTGATCGTCTGAAAGCCCGAGTAGTCGTCCGCGCCGGGCGTCCCCGGATCCGACTGCACGCTCCACTCCCAGGGCACTTGCGAATCGTCGACGTTCCAATACGTTTGCGGGCTGCCGCGATCCAGCCCGTTGCCGATCATGATTTGCCGGCCCGACGGCGTCGCACTGGCAAACATCTGGCTGGTGAACTGCGGCAGGCCCGGGTCCTGGTCGATCTGGAACAACTTCAGATCGGCCAACGAATTGTCCGGGTTGTGCAGGTAGGTGATCGTGCTGTCGACGACGTTGTAGCCGGTGCCTCCTAAGAACACCTGACCGTGAAACGTGCCAATCGCCACGTGGCCGGCCGAAAGCACCCAGCGATTGCCCAGATAGACAATGCTCGAGGCGCTCGCGCCGCTGGAGCCCACGTTGCCGAATCCCGGGGTGCCGTTTAGCCCGGGTCCGCCGGCGGCGATCAGGCTGGCGCTATCGGTGTTCCCGTTGCCCGCGCTGAGAACAACCGCCCAGGCCGACTGCGAAAGCCCGGCGAATGCCAGAATCGCCAGACAAACAACGCCGCTTCGCGCGGCATGTCGAAGTGCTTGCACGCCTCCCCCCTCGCTTCCGGCTGTGGTTATCTGCCTTGCCCGGCAGAAAGCCCGGACTTCCCTGAACGTCGGCAGTGCTGCTCCGGCTGCAGGGCAGCGGGAAGCGGGAAGCGGCGCTTCGACATTCGCCGTCGCACGCCCCGCGGCATTGAAGCAATGGGCTCACCTTCATGGTAACTGGACCCCCCAGTTAGTCAATCAATAATTAATTATTTCACGGTTGTTCTGCGGAGAACTCGCGGGGAAATCGTCGCCCGAACGTTCAGGCTGCGCGCTCGTAAATCGAGCCGGCCAATGCGTGAGCAACCCACTCGAACGCGAGAAACGGCGTGTTAGCAAATCATGTAGCTAGCGCACGAAGCAACGCATAAAAATCGCCTGATATTTGACAATCGCCTTGGGGTTCGATAGCATCGGTTCTGTCGAAAAAAAGACAACCAGGTCGCCCCGCGTGGCGCCGTGCCGCATGGGGCAGCCTCCCACCGACAACCATCCCGCCCGATCATCCTGCCCGACGTTGTGTTTGGTTATCACAGCCTCTCGAGGCTGGCACGCCGATTGCCAACTGCAATTTGAATTGCCGCGACCTCAATCCTTAGGGAGATCTGTATGAGTTTGCGCACGTATCGCCCCAACCGCCGTGGTTTCCTGGCCGTTGGCGCTCTGACTGGAATGGGCCTCTCGCTCGGCGACTACTTCACGCGCCGCGCCATGGCCGAACAAAAGAACTACGACTTCATCGAGGCCAAGGCCAAGAGTGTGATCCACATCTTCTTGCCGGGTGGGATTGCCCATCAAGAGACGTTCGATCCCAAGCCTTACGCTCCGATCGAATATCGCGGCGAGCTGGGCAGCGTGAAGACCACGATCCCCGGCGAAGTCTTTTGCGAAACGCTGCCCAAGACGGCCGAGATCGCCGACAAGATCACGGTCATTCGCTCCATGTCGCACGGCGAAGCGGCCCACGAGCGCGGCACGCACAACATGTTCACCGGCAGCAAGCCCAGTCCGGCGCTCGTCTACCCGAGCATGGGCAGTGTGATCAGTCACGAATACGGCCCGCGCAACAACTTGCCGCCGTATGTCTGCATTCCCGGCATGCCCACCGAGTTCGCGGGCACCGGTTACCTGAGCTCGTCGTTCGGCCCCTTTAGCCTCGGCTCGGATCCGGCAGCCGCCGGTTTCACCGTGCGCGACTTGAATTTGCCGGGCGGGGTCGACATGGCCCGCTTCGAGCGTCGCCGTTCGGCCCTGGAAGCGGTGAATGAGCACTTTGCCAAATCAGAAAAGGCCGACACGCTTTCGGCCATGAACACGTTTTACGATCGGGCCTACAGTCTGATCAGCTCGCAGGCCGCCCGCGAGGCGTTCAACATCGCCGCCGAGCCAGATGCGATTCGTGACGAATACGGCCGCCATGAGGCCGGCCAGCGAATGCTGATGGCCCGCCGCCTGGTGGCCGCCGGTGTGCGTTTTGTCACGCTCACCTACGGTGGCTGGGACATGCACGTGAACATTACGGCGGGCATGCGGGGCAGCATGCCGGCCTTCGACCAGGCGTTCGCCACGCTGATTCGCGACCTGGATCGCACCGGCTTGTTGAACGAGACGCTGGTCATGGTTTCCAGCGAGTTCGGCCGCACGCCCAAGATCAACGGCACGGCCGGCCGCGACCACTGGCCCAAGGTGTTCAGCGTGGTTCTGGCCGGCGGTGGCGTCAAGCGAGGCACCATCTTTGGCGCTTCGAACGCCGTCGCTTCCGAGCCGGAGAAAGATGAACTCAATCCGCTCGATCTGGCCACCACCGTGTTCCATCAGCTCGGCATTGTCGCCGACAAGGAGCTGATGGCGCCGGGCAATCGGCCGATCGAAATCGTCGACGGGGGCAAGGTCCGCAAGGAGTTGCTGGCCTGACCAGCGCGCAAATGCGCCGCGGCCCATGGGTACGCGTGCGCGGCCGCGCGCGGCAGTGGCACTATGAGGAACGCTATGAGCAACGCACGATTCACCGTTCGATTCTTGGCTGCCGCCGCGATCGCCGTCACGGTTCTTGCCGCGTCGTTCCAGTGGGCGGCTGCGGCGGTGCCCAGCCTGGGCGGCATGACGCCCTACGGCGGGCAGCGCGGCACGGAAGTGGAAGTTCGCTTTAGCGGCGGCCGCTTTGCCGACGCCCAGCAGATCTTCTTCTACGAGCCGGGCATCACCGTCACCAGCCTGGCGCCCGAAGGCGACGGCATCGTCAAAGCCAAATTGGCCATTGCTCCGGACTGTCGCTTGGGCCTGCACCGGCTGCGCATCCGCACGGCCACGGGCATCAGCAACCTGCGCACGTTCAGCGTCGGCGCCTTGCCGGAGATCAACGAGGCCGAGCCGAACAACGATTTCGCCGCGCCGCAGAAAGTGAGTCTCGACACCGTGGTCAACGGCGTGGCCGACAACGAAGACATCGACTACTTCGCCGTCGACGCCAAAAAGGGTGAGCGCATCACCGCTGAGGTTGAAGGCCTGCGGCTGGGCATCACCTTCTTCGATCCCTACGTCGCAATTCTCGACTCCAAGCGATTTGAACTGGCCCGCAGCGACGATGCGCCGCTGGTGCGGCAGGACTGCGTGTGCTCCGTCATCGCTCCGGAAGATGGCACTTACATCATCGCCGCGCGGGAAACGTCGTTCGCCGGCAACGGCTCGTGCCTGTATCGGCTGCACGTAGGTCGTTATCCGCGGCCCACTGCGGTGATGCCGCTGGGTGGCAAGCCGGGCGAAACCCTCTCCGTCCAATGGCTGGGCGACTTGCTGGGCCCCCAGGCCGAGCAGGTCACGCTGCCGACCGCTGTGCCCGAAGAGTTCGGCCTGTTTGCTCGCGACGAGCGCGGCGTCTCGCCGTCGGCCCTGCCGTTCCGCTTGATCGATCTGCCCAACGTCATGGAGGTCGAGCCGAACAACGCCTTGGCCGAAGGCACCCAGTCCGCGGCGCCGGGCGCCATGAATGGCGTCATCAGCGCAGCGGGCGACGTCGACTGCTTTAAATTCACGGCCACCAAGGGGCAGGTTTTCGACGTCCGCGTGCTGGCCCGCAATTACGGCTCGCCGCTGGATTCGGTCGTGAATATCTATCGTATCGGCGGCGCCGGCGTGGGCGGCAACGACGACAGTGCCGGACCGGATAGCTTTCAGCGTTTCACCGCGCCGGAAGACGACACCTACGTGGTGCTGGTGCAGAATCATCTCAAACAGGGCGGACCCGACTACGTCTATCGCGTGGAAGTGACGCCGGTGAAGCCCACGCTGACCATGGGCCTTTCCGAGCGCAGCCAGTTTGTGGATATCGTCGCGCCGGTGGCCAAGGGCAATCGTTTTGCCTTCCTGGTCAACGCTTCGCGCGCCGATTTCGGCGGCGAGCTGAACCTGGAGTTCAAAGACCTGCCGCCGGGCGTGACGGTCGAAACGCTGAACATGGGTCCCAACCGCAGCGACGTGCCCGTGCTCATCACGGCCGCTGCCGATGCCCCTGTGGGCGGTTCGCTGGTCGACATCGTCGGCCGGACGACCGATCCGAATCTCAAGATCGAAGGCCACCTCAAGCAACGGACTTCGCTCATCCGCGGCCAGAACAATATCGAAGTCTGGAACCAATTTGCCGAGCGCTTGGCCACGGCCGTGACCGAAGAAGCGCCGTACACGATTGAAATTGTCGAGCCCAAGGTGCCGCTGGTGCGCGACGGCTCAATGAACCTGAAAGTCGTGGCCCATCGCAAGGAAGGCTTCACGGCGCCCATCGGCGTCGTCCTGCTCTACAACCCGCCGGGCGTGGGCTCCTCCGCCTCAATCCAGATTCCCGAAGGCCAGAACGAGGCGTTGATTCCGCTCACGGCCAACAGCGGCGCGGAAGTGGGCAGTTGGAAGATTGTCGTGCTGGGCGATTCCGCCGTCGGCGAACGCTCCATCACCACCGCCTCGCAAATGGCCAATCTCGTCGTGGCCGAGCCCTACCTGGCGTTCGAGTTCCTGGGGGCAACCACGGAAAAAGGGCAGGGCACCGATGTGGTTATCAAAGTGACCAAGCGCACCGACTTCGAAGGTCCGGCGCAAATCACGCTATTGGGCCTGCCCAACGAAGTGACCAGCGAACCGCGCGAGATCACCAAGGACACGACCGAGCTGGTGTTTCCCGTGAAGACGACCGTTAATTCCCCGGTCGGCAAGCACAAGACTGTCATCTGCGTCGCCACGATCACTGCCAATGGCGAGCCGATCGTCCACACGCTTGGCACCGGCGAACTACGAATCGACGAACCATTGCCCCCCAAGCCGATGCAAGCGGCCGCTGAAGCGGCGCCCATGCCGGCGGCAGCGCCCGCGGCCGCACCGGCCCCGGAGAAGCGCTTGAGCCCATTGGAGAAGTTGCGGCTCGAGCGCCAGCAAGCCAAGGCCGCCCAAGTTGCAGGAGGAACGAAATGAGAGGCCGACGACATTTGACTTACATGCTGCTCGCGCTCGCCGCGGTGTGGCAGGGATCGATTTCCTGCGACCTGGCGTTGGCGGACGAGGCGGCTCCCAAACTCGACGTCTATCCGCCCGACGTCCAGCTCACCACCAGCCGTGACCGCCAGCCATTCATCGCCGTGGTCACGCGACCGGACGGGGTAACGTTGGACGTAACGGCCGAAGTCAAGGCGACGCTGGCCGACCCGAAATTGGCCCGCCTGGAAGGCAACACGCTGTATCCAACTGCCGACGGCGCCACTACGCTGGCCGTGGAATATCAGGGCCAGACAGTGAGCTTGCCGGTCGCTGTGAAAGACGCGGCCGTCGACCGGCCGATTAGCTTCCGGCTCGACGTGATGCCGGTCTTCATGCGGTCCGGTTGCAACACGGGCAGTTGCCATGGAGCGGCCCGCGGCAAAGACGGCTTCAACCTCTCGCTGTTCGGCTTCGATCCGGCCGGCGACCATCATCGCATTACGCACGAGATAGGCTTCCGCCGGATCAACCTGGCGCTGCCGCGCGAGAGCCTGCTGATGCAGAAGGCAGCCGGTCAGGTGCCGCACACCGGCGGCAAGCGCTTTGCAGAAGACAGCCCCTACTACCAGACGCTGCTCCGCTGGCTGGAAAACAACGTGCCCAACGATGCGCCGGAAGTGGCCACGGTGACCGCCTTGGAGATTTATCCGCCCAAGGCCGTGCTCGAGGGCGAAGGCGCCAAGCAGCAGTTCATCGCTCGGGCCAAGTATTCCGACGGCACCGACCGCGACGTTTCCGACCTGGCGGTGTTCCTGACGAACAATGACAACTCCGCGCCGATTGACCCCAACGGGCTGATCACCGCCGCCGCGCGTGGCGAGGCGTTTGTCATGTCGCGCTTTGCCACGCACACCGTCGGCAGCCAGGTGATCGTGCTGCCCAAAGACCTGCAATACGCGCCCCCCAGCGAAACGCCGGTGAACTACGTCGACGAGCTGGTCGACGCCAAGATGCGCAAGATCCGCGTGCTGCCGAGCGAGTTGTGCAGCGACGAGATCTTCCTGCGCCGCGTGACGGTCGATATTACCGGCTTGCTGCCCACGCCCGACGAGTATCAGCAGTTCGTGGCCGACGCCGACCCCGCCAAGCGCGCCAAGCTGATCGACCGGCTGCTCGAGCGCAAGGAGTTCTCGGAGATCTGGGCCCTTAAGTGGGCCAACCTGTTGATGGTCAAGACGTCGAACGAGGTCAGCTACAAGTCGATGTTCTTGTACTCGAACTGGCTGACCAACGAGATTTCAAACAACGTGCCCATCAACGTGATGGTGCAAAAGTTGCTCAGCGCCAATGGCGGCACATTCTCCAGCCCGGCCACGAACTACTACCAGATCGAGCGCGACACGCTGAAGACGGCCGAGAATGTGGCCCAGGTGTTCATGGGCATCCGCACGCAGTGTGCCCAGTGCCACAACCATCCGTTCGACCGCTGGACGATGGACGACTACTACAGCTTTGCGGCCTTCTTTGCGCAGATCGGCCGCAAGCAAGGGCAGGATTATCGCGAAACGATCATCTTCAATTCCGGCGGTGGCGAAGTGACGCACCCCGTCGGCGGACGCGTCATGCCGCCCAAGTATCTGGGCGGCGCTCAGCCCGACGTTAACGGCAAGGACCGCCGCGAGGAGTTGGTCAAGTGGCTGGCCTCGCCCGAGAATCCCTACTTCGCCACCAGCATCGCCAACCGCGTCTGGGCCCACTTCTTCGGCATCGGCATTGTGGAGCCGGTCGACGACGTGCGCGTGAGCAATCCGGCCAGCAATCCCGAGCTGTATCAGGCGCTCGGCGCCAAGCTCACGGGCTACAACTACGACTTCAAGCAGCTGGTGCGCGATATCTGCAACTCGCACGCGTATCAGCGAGCCAGCCAGGCCAACGCCAGCAACGCCGAGGACCTGGTGAATTTCTCGCACGCCCGCATTCGCCGCATTCCGGCGGAGAGCTTGCTGGACTGCCTGACCCTGGTGACCGGCGTGCCCGACAAGTTCCAGGGTTTGCCGCTGGGTGCCCGGGCCGTGCAAATTGCCGACGGCAACGCCAGCAACTACTTCCTGACCACGTTCGGCCGTTCGGCCCGCCAAACGGTGTGCGCCGCCGAAGCCACCACTGAGCCCACGCTCTCGCAGGCGTTGCACATGCTCAATGGCGATACCACCAGCCGCAAGATCGGCGAGAGCAAACGGCTGCAAGAGATGCTCGACGCCGGCAAGAAACCGGCTGAGGTCGTGGAGATGATTTACGTCACTTGTCTGTCGCGCAAGCCCACTCCCGAGGAAGTGGCCCGGCTCGAACCGATTCTGGGCACCGAAGCCAATCCGCGCAACGCCGTGGACGACATCCTGTGGGCCGTGCTGAATTCGCGCGAGTACTTGTTCAACCACTAAAACGCTATGCGAGACTCATTGATGATTCGCACCGCTTTCGCACGGATTGCAAGCCGCCTGGCCGCTGGTTCGGCTGCGCTATTGTTGGCATGCGTCGCGCCCGCGATGGCTGAAGAGGCCCCGCCGGCCGCCGCCAAAATCACCTACGACGAGCACGTGCAGCCGATCTTTCGCGAGCACTGCTTTAGCTGCCATAACGCGGATACCAAGAAAAGCGATCTCTCGGTTGCTTCTTTCGCGGGCCTGACCGCCGGCGGCGCCAGCGGCGCCGTCATCGAACCGGGCGATCCCGATGCTTCCCGCCTGTGGGCGCTGGTGTCGCACGCCGAAGAGCCGAAGATGCCGCCCATGCAGGACAAGCTGCCGGAGGCCAAGCTGGCAATGATCAAGGCTTGGATCCTCGGCGGAGCCCTGGAGAACAGCGGCTCCGTGGCGGCCGCCAAGAAGAAGCCGGCGCTCGAAATGTCCGCCGCCAGCGGCGCGGCGAAGCCGGAAGGTCCGCCGCCCATGCCCGAAAAGCTCTCGCGCCAGCCGGCCGTCTATACACCGCGGGCCAGCGCAGTCACCGCGCTCGCGTGCAGCCCCTGGGCGCCCTTGGCGGCCGTAGCGGGTCAGAAGCAGATCACCATGTACAACACCGACAGCGGCGCTCTGCTGGGCGTGCTGCCCTTTCCCGAGGGTGTGCCCTACGTGCTCAAGTTCAGCCGCTCGGGCACGCTGCTCCTGGCCGGCGGCGGCGTCGGCGGCAAGAGCGGTAGCGTGGTGGTGTACGACGTGAAGACCGGCAATCGCGTGTTCCAGGTGGGCGATGAGTTGGATGCCGTGCTCGCAGCCGACATCAACGAAGATCACACGCGCATCGCCCTCGGCGGGCCCGGCCGCGTGGTCCGCATCTTCTCCACGGCGGACGGCTCGCTCGTGCACGAAATTCGCAAACACACCGAATGGATCTATGCCCTGGAGTTCAGCCCCGATGGCGTGCTCCTGGCCACGGCCGATCGCAACGGCGGCCTGTTCGTCTGGGAAGCCGAAACGGCCCGCGAGTTTCAGAACCTGGCCGGCCACAAGGGCGGCGTAAACGACGTGAGCTGGCGGGCCGACTCGAACATTCTGGCCAGCGCCAGCGAAGACGGCACGATCAAGCTCTGGGAAATGGAAGGCGGCAAAGAGATCAAGAGCTGGAACGCCCACGCCGGCGGAGCCAGTAGCGTCGAGTTTGCCAAAGATGCTCGGCTGGTCTCCGTCGGGCGCGATCGGCTGACCCGCGTCTGGGATCCCAACGGCGCCGCCATTCGCGATCTGCCGGCTGCCGGCGACATCGCCCTGGAGGTGGCTTTCACGCACGACGCGGGCCGCGTGGTCTCCGGCGATTGGCTGGGTGAAGTCCGCATGTCCGACGTGGCAGACGGCAAGCAGGTGGCGGCACTGGCGCCCAATCCGCCCACCTTGGAAATGCTCGTGCAAACGCAAACCGCAGCGGTGAACGCGGCGGTTGCGGCAGCCGAACAAGCGGCTGCGGAATTGGCCGCTGCCGAAGCCGTGGTGGCGGAAAAGGCCAAAGTGGCCAAAGCCGCGGCAGATGCCGCCGCGGCTGCCAAGGCGAACCTGGACAGCCTGGCGAGCGAGAAGGCCGCCTTCGACCAGTCGCAATCGGCACAAGCTGCGGTTGCCAAATAGCGGCGGTTGCCAAGTAGCGATGCTCGCGCGCCCTTCGCCGCAGCGATTGGCAGTCCAACGCCTGCTGTTGCGTGCCACTCAGCCGTTGGCGCTTGGCATTCTGGCTGCCACCTGATCAGCCGTGCTGAGCCAACGAAAGGCGCCGCTGCCCGCATTCATGTTTGCGCAACAAAAAACACATCGCCGGCCGCAAGGGCCGACGGTGTGTTTGACGTTGTAGTCGCGTATTTTTGCCGTCGCGTACTTTTTGTCGCGTATGTATTGTATTACTGAGCCGCTCGTTCGACACGGCGAACCATCTTCGACACGGCGACCCATCGCGGTGCTCTGCGGTCCGCCGGCGATTTACTCGCGCGGCCGGACTTACTCGCGCGGCCGGACGGCGCCCGTCAGGCCGCTATAGTCCGGCCGATCTTCGGGGTGCCACAACGGCTCGCCGCGCAACACGCGCTCGGCCAACACGTCCAGCTTTTCTTTGGAGCCGGCGGGTGCTTCGGTCGGGTAGAATTCGTCGCCTTCCGCGGGCGCGAAATCTTCGTCGTGACCGTACTTCAAAATCGCCTCGAACACGTTCCGCATCTGCCGCATCGACGTACTTCCTCCCGTTTTGGCTACAGGGCCTCTTTCTGGTGCGGCGGGTGTTTGCGGACGCGCTTTGCGCGCCGCACTGCTCGGCCGCACGTTGTTCCGATCGCGATCGGCTTTCGCTCGGTCGCTCTTAAACTGACTCATTGCTGGCACCTCAACTCAATAGTGCGACCCGCACGGACAAATACTGCCGGGGGCGGCGAAAAAGGGAAAACTCTAAAGCGGCCTGACCATCCTGGACGTCGCTTGCGAGATCACGTGCTCGGACGCGGGGGGATACTCTTTTCGGTCCGAATCGGGGGGCGAGATTTCGACTCCATGTAAAACATGTCATTCTCGCCAAATCATCGCGGATGTCAAGTACCCAGCCGCCACGATTTTCCGGCCAAAACCCGGCGATTCTGGCTGCGGGGCCATCGCAGCCCCGGCCTTGTCCACCGCCGCGGTGGCCCCCCACGAGCCCCCGGTCCGCCTCGGCATCGGTTAATCTGGGAGCCGGCGTCCGGTTCAACCTCATACAGTTCATTGTAACAACTTGCGCCACCTCCTCATGATTTGGCATCAAAAAACGCTGCACCTGCCGCCGTTTCATCGCGGCTTTCATCTTGTCACGGGCCACGTCGTGGAGGCGCTGCCGGAACTGTCGCGCGTTGCCGTGGGCCTGTTGCACGTTTTCATCCAGCACACCTCGGCGTCGATCACCATCAACGAAAACGCCGATCCCGACGTGCCGGCGGATCTGGAAAGCTCGTTCAACGCCATCGCGCCGGAAGACTTCGGCTATCGACACACGGTGGAGGGGCCGGATGACATGCCGGCGCACGTCAAGGCCGCGATGTTGGGCTCGTCGGTCTCAATCCCCATTGCCCGCGGACGGCTCCTGTTGGGCACGTGGCAGGGGATCTATCTGTGCGAGCATCGCAACCGCGCCGCAGGCCGCAAGCTGGTCCTCACGCTGCAAGGCGAAGAGCAGAAGTAGCAACGCACGCCGCCCGCTGCCGGGCCGTAAGCGCCATCGCCGGAGCGACGATTCGAGCGCGCTCTTCGACAAAACTCCACCGGCTCACCGTTCCCAGCTCGCCACCGGCTGCCCGGTTTGCACGATCTGTGCCAGGTCGTCGAGCCAGCATTCAATGAGCGTCGCCTGGTGCGCGTTGCGGTCGACGTGGTCGAGCGCCGCCAACGAGCGTTCGATACAGGCCGCGGCCGTTTCGGCGTCGACGCGTCCGGCGGCAACGGCTTCGCCCACGGCGCGCACCAGCGGCGGATCGCCGCCGGGCTCGAGACCGGACTGCGCGCGCAGCACTTGCCGGTAGAACTCCGACGCAAAAGCAATAACCTGGCGGGCCCGGGCCCGCCGCGGAGGCGCTTCCTTGCCGGCGGCGTCGACAAACGCACCGACGGCCTGCGCAATGGGCACGCTTTCGAGCTGCGGGCGTGCGAGCGTCGCGAGCAATTGGTCGCGAAACTTCCACAATTCCGCGTCGCCCAGCGCTAAGGCCCTCTCGATGCTTCCTGCCGAGAGCGCTGCCAGCCGCTGCGCCTCGGCGGCCTCCGGCGCCAGTTCGGTCCGCACCAGAATCTCGGCCACTTGTTCCGGCGCCAGCGGCCGGAAGCGAATCACTTGCGCCCGGGAGCGGATGGTCGGCAGTTGCCGTTCGGCGCTTGTGCCCAACAGAATCAGCACCGACCCCGGCGGCGGCTCCTCCAGGGTTTTGAGCAGCGCGTTGGCGCCTTCCTCGTTCAGAAAGTCGGCGTCATCGACGATGGCCACCTTTCGCCCGCCCATGAAGGGTTTGAGTCCAATGTCGTGGCACAACCCCTCGCGCATTCGATGGTCGCGATCGCCCAGAAAGAATTCAACCGGAATGAAGCTCTTGTCGGCCGGCTTTTCCACAATCATCAAATCGGGATGCGTGTGCGACAGAACCTGCACACAAGCATCGCACAGGCCGCACGGCGCCAGCGCCGCCTCCGGCGATCGCTGACAGAGCAGGGCCTGCGCCAAACGCTCGGCAAAGAGCCGCTTGCCGACTCCCCCGGGCCCCACGAACAAAAACGTGCTCGCCAGCCGCGCCCGCGCAATCGCCCGGCGAAACAGCTCGACGACCTCGTCGTGTCCTTCGACTCCCTGCCAGGCCATAGGTTTGTCGCCGTTCCTTTCGATGGTCCCACCGCTCACATGGCGGCAGACTCATCTTATCGCGGGCCGTTCGCTCGCGCAAGGCTTGCATGCGCCGGGGCGAGTCATGGAAACGTGGTACGCAGCACGGACGTGCGGGGACGGGCACGTTGCAGCGCATCAACCGTTTCCTGCGATACGTACGCTCCGTCCACCAACAGCACTTCGAGCAGCGGAAATGTCTTGATCGCCGCGACACCCTGCTCGCCAAGCGGCATGCCTTGCAGCACGAGCCGCCTCAGATTGGGCAAGCGCGCCAAGTTCGACAAACAAGCCTCTGTGGCCAAGGTAGACCGCAGCCCCAGATCGTCGAGAGTCTGTAACTCTGCCAATCGGCGAACGCCCTCGTCGGTGATGGGAACGTTCCACAGGTCCATCTCTTTGAGATGTGGCAATCTGGCGGCGTGCGCGAGCGCCGCATCGCTGAACCTGTCGTTGTTGCGGAGATCGAGTCCTTCCAAGTGCTGAAATGCCTGCAACCGCGCTACGTCCTCGTCCGTCGCCGAATGCTGCAGGATCACGGTCATTACGCGGCTGCCATAGCCGGGCCACTGCTTCATCAAGCTGATCAACGGACGCGAGGGCGCCAGTTCGGCCAGGGCGGCTTGCTCGGCGCGGAATTCGGCCATCTCTCGCGCGAGCCACCAAAGCGGAATCGCCGCCAGCGCCACGGCCACAAAAACGGCTCGCAACGTATAGCGATACTTGAATGCCACGGCTACGCGCGCTCCAGCACCGGCTCCGCCGCGCGACGGATATCGGCCTGCACAGCTTCGATCGGCCGCGCCGCGTCGATCACCACAATCCGCGCGGCGTCTTTGGCAGCCTCGGCCAAGAATCCTTGCCGCAGGCGCTCTTCGTACGCCGCGCCCTGGCTTTCCATGCGATCGCGCTGGCGATGGAAGCGGCCGGCTGCTGCCGCCGGATCCAGGTCGAGCAGAAATACGCGTTCCGGCATGAGGCCGCCGGTCGCCGTTTGGCCGACACGCCAAATGCTCTCCACGTCCAACCCGCCCGCGTGGCCTTGATACACCACGTTGGCCAGCAGATAGCGATCGGACACCACCACCTTGCCGGCGGCCAGCGCCGGGCGTATCACGTCGTCGACCAACTGTGCCCGGGCCGCCATGAACAACAGCATCTCCGCGGTCCGCGCCATGGGTGCATGATGGCCCAGCACGAGTTCGCGGATTTGCTCGCCCAACGGCGTGCTGCCCGGATCGCGGCAGCGCGCCACATCGTGCCCGCGCTCGCTCAGCCAACCGCAGAACAGGTCCATCTGCGTGGATTTGCCGGCGCCGTCGAGTCCGTCAAACGAGAAGAACATGGGCTGTGCAGTCGTTGCCTCGGGCTTGCAGCGTTACGACCGCGGCGTGCGCGGCCTCAAGCGTGGCCATTATACATATCCACCAGGCGCGCCGCGCGCTGGGCGATGATCTGTCGCAGACGTGCCGGGCGCAGCACCTCGGCCTGATCGCCGTAGCCCAGGATCCACCAGGAGATCTCGTTCAGGCCCGAAACGCGCACGTGAAAGTCCAATGAGCCGTCGTCGTGGCGCACGAGGCGCTGCGTCTTGTGCCACACCACTTCGCCAACGTTGCGCGCCACCAGCGGGCTGAAGTGTACGACGACGCTGTGATCGCGCCCGGGTTCGGGAATCAAATGCCAGGCATTGCCCAGGTACCGCTCCACGGAGAATCCGCGCGGCACGTCAAACGCCTCGTTCACGAGTTCCAGCGACTGGATGCGGCCGACGTTGAACGTGCGCACCTCGCGATGGATCGAAGAACGGCCAATCACATACCAACTGTGCCGGCTGAACAGCAACCGATAGGGAGACAACTTCAGCCGAATGACGCCGTGATCGCTGGGGCTGTCGTAGGTAATTTGCGCTGCCTGCCGCGCGGCGATACAACCCAGCAGCTGGCGATAAACGGGCATCTTGTCGTCGAGCTTGCTGCCCGGCTGCATGTTGATGTGCACCGCGCCCGATTCGTCGCGCACCCGTTCACGCATGCGGCCGGGCAGGCTGCTTTCGAGCTTGAGCGCGGCGCTGGCGGCGGCTTCATAGAACGGCAGACGGCTGCCGCTGCCCAATTCGTAGCACAGCACCAGCACCGCCAACGCCTCTTCGGCCGTGAAATTCGTGGGCGGCAGGAAATAAGTGCCCGGGATGCGGTAGATGCCGCTGTCGTCATCGAGCAGCAGCGGCACGCCGGCTTGCCGCAGCACGTCGAGATCGCGAAAGATGGTGCGGCGGCTGACGCCGCAGGCGTCGGCCAGGGCGCCGACGTTGAGCCCTTTAGCGGCCTGCAGCAGCCCCAAGAGCTGGACCAGACGGCTGATCTTGGACAGGTTCATTCGCGGAGGCCGGTTTCCACTTTTGATGCTGCACGGTTTCCGCGGCTCCGTCCGTCTCGATCTTACTCGCCGACGCTGTGATCCAATCTCGCGTCGAGCTCTTCGTGGCACTCGCCAGCGGCTTGGGCGCACTCGCTGCGCGCCCCTTGGCCGCGCGGTTGCTCACCCCGGTCGACCGGCTGGCACGCCCCGGACTGGCACTGCCGCTGCTGGCGTCCCGCACGTCGCCGGCCAGGCCGAGCGATCCCCAGTCGAACCCGCTCGGGCCATCGGCCATCGGCTCCGCTTCAACTTCCGCGGCCGGCTCGTGCGCCGCGACCGTTGGCAGCGGCTTCATCGTCATCGCGGCCGGTTCCATCGGCCCGGCATCCGGCACGGGCAGTTCGTTCTCGCTCGGCGGAGGCAGTTCCTCTACCGGTGCGGCCTCGGTCGGCACCCCTTGCACCGGCATCGTCTGGTCCGCATGGCGACCGGTGAAGCCGTGCCCGTCGGTGCCTTGGTTGATCGCACCCTGGCTCATGACCGCCGGACGGGTGAAGCCATAGTCGACGTAGTACGCGGCGTCACGTGCTCGTGCACGGCGATGCGCGTCGAACTTGGCCTTGGCCGGCCAGGGGCCTTCGGTCAGGTACACGTTATTGTATTCCAGCAGCGAACCCTTGCGGTAGTGAACGTTGATAATCGCCCGCTGGTAGTCGAGCAGGGTGCGGAAAAAGGCCGCTTGGGCTTCCGCCCGGCGCCGCTGGGCTTCGAGCAACTGATCGAGCGTCACCGTTTGGGCTTCGAACGCGGCGGCCACGGCCTCCACCTGGCGTTCGGCGGCCAATGTGCGGTTAAAGTTGGTTTGCGTCAATTGATAGTTCAGCTTCAGCTGCCGCACGGCATCAGCCAACTGATGCGACAGCTCCAGCTCCAGGTCTTGCAGCTTGGCCCGTTCCTTGGCCAACTGCAATTGGAAGTGCCGCACCGTCGTGAGTTCCTTGCGGAAACCGATGGGCATCGACATTTGTGCTCCCAATGCCCACTCCTGGAACTGACCGGTGGCCAACGTTTGCAGCGCGCTCGAGTCGGTCAGAGCCAGCGGAATGTTCGCCTGGAAAGGCGTGCGGTTCGCACCGAACAGCGTGTCGCCCAAACCTTGGAAGCGATACGTGCCGGTGAGGTCTAACCGGGGCATGATCAGGTTCTGCGCGGCGATGAGCTCCAACTCGCGCCGCTTGATCTGCCACTTCTGCCGTCGCAAATCAAGGTTTCGGGCCAACGCTTCTTCCGTGATCTCGCACCAGTCGAATTCCACTTTGGCCACCGTGGGCGTGTCGATGGGGCGAATCAGCCGGCCGTCGCTGGTCGACAGACCCATCACCCAGCGCAGCCGGTTCTCGGCCCGCATCAATTCGTTCAACAGCGCTTGCGTGGTGCTCTTGAATTGAAAGTATTGCTCGCGAGCTTGCGCTTCCTGAGCCGCTTCACCACCCTGCGTGCCGACCTGATACAACAGGAAGGTCTTCTTCCAGGTTTGCTTGGCGCTGGCCAGGGCCGTGTTCGAGGTTTCCAGGTTGCGCCAGGCGAACGACAATTCCCAATACGCGTTCTCCACGTCGCTCACCAGGTTGCGGACACCGCCTTCGAAGTCGGCCAGGCTTACGTCCACGTTGATCCGCGCCAGCAGCACACCGTCAAAGCTCGGGCTTTGCTGAGCACCGCCGACGATGTTCAAGAACGGGTTGAATGGTCCGGCAATGCGGTTGAATTGCGCGCCGGCACCGGCCAACAACGGCTGGTTGAACGACAACTCGTAGTTGACGTTCCAGTCCTTGGGAATCTGCCGCGTCGGGTTGTTGTTCAAGTCGTAGATGATGTTGTTGCGCACCGTGAACGTACCGCCCTGGGCCGTTGTCTTGCTCAACTGGGTGTTGAACGTACTGGTCTCCTGCGTGAAGACCTGGCGGAAGAAGTCGGTGATCGGGAACGTCGGCTGGACGTTCTGCTGCCGGTCGTTGTGCTGGAAGAACAAGTTCGTGTTCCACTGGGCGTCGAACGCGGCCAGAGCATATTCCACGCCCGTAAATGGCGTCGTCTCGACGATGGCCGGATCGTAGACGGTGCGGGCCGCGTCGGGAGCTAACGTCAAGCCATCGGGCGCTTCGCCCACCTGCGTGCGGTTGTTGAACGCCGAGCTGGCGAACCGCCCGCCCAGAGTGCGGATCACCTTGGCGTTTGCCATAGCCGTCTTGATGGATTCTTCGAGCGTCAGGTCCCAGTACTGGCACACTTTGAGGTTATCGAGCGTCAGCGGCGGAACGGCCTGCGTTACTTCGTCGAGCGGCGTGGTGCAAACGTCGGGATACTCGATCTCCGTGGCCACATCAATGTAGTGCGACAGGTCGCCGTCCTCGTGCAGGTAAAACGGCTGCTGCGGGTGGCACCCGGCGGACGCCATCATCATGGACGTCAGAATGGCCCAGATGGTGTGGACTCGTCGTCGGCTCATCGATCGACCTTTGGGGGTTGTTGTCCCTAACGCTTCTTCGCGCTTGCCACCGGACCGCTAGCTAGCTGATGGTCCTTGCGGCAGCCACGAAATCCTGGACGCCCCCCGTCCACACCGGCCTCCTCGTCTCGTTTCTCGCGCAATCAACGCGCAATGCCCGAATGAGGATTTCGGCAGAGCAAGGTATCGACGGCCTAACCGTCAAACTTCTGACTTTCTTCGTATTGAGAAGAGTTCGCGTAACAGGAAAGATCGCCGCATTTTAGCTGTCCTTTGCGGTCGACCCATTCCGCGCCACAACCGAGCGGCACGCGACAGATATGAAGCCTGCGGCGAACCGCCAGACCCCTCGCGCCAATGCGGCCGCGGCGATTTACCACGGTGCCCAGCTGGCACGAAGCGACGTGCAAGCAGGCGCCAGCGGGACATGTCTGCGCCAGCGATGGGGCAGAGGGGCGGCAGGCGTGGCAGGCGTTCTGGCCGCCCAAGTCGCCGGTGCTACAGATACATGCCGAGGAAACCGCCGTGGGCGTCGCTCTCGGCTTGCAGTTTCTGAATCCGAGCGAGCGTTTGCGCCAAGTCGCCGGCGGCAATATAGAGATCGAATTCCGCGCGCACCGCTTGTGACACGGTCTCCGCCAGCCAGGCGGCCGCCGGCTCCGTCAGCCAATCGCACGTTTCGCGGGCCAGCTCCACGTGCAAATCGCTGAGCACGGCCTTCTGGTCCGAGGGGTCGGTCATCACCGTCCCCTCGAACGTGTAGTGCAGCATGCCGACGTCATCGTTGTTGGTCAGATGATACGTGCAGCTGGCGTTATAGAGAAAGTAGGTGTTGTGCGAGCCGTGCTTTTCCAGCGCCTCTTTGATGCGCTCGCAACGGGCGCGATAGGCGGGCGACGCGTCGATGGGAATGTCGAGGCGGCCAACACTGCGCAACGGCAGACACTCGAATTCAATATCGACGTACTGGCTCATCCGCGGCTCCGTCGCTCGGTGCTCCTTTGGGCAGCAGTTCCGAGCTTACCGGTGCCCCTCAGGATTGGCAAGCGCGACCTTTTCCTGCGGCTTGTCGGACTTCTTGTCCTTAACCGGCACGCCGCTTTCCAGCCAGGCCAACGCCAACCAACCGGTGCTGCTGTTGAGCACCTTGAGATCCAGCCGGCCCGCCTTGGCCCAATTGCCGGGCAGTTCGAGTCCCTCTGATTTGATCTCGGGCTCCAGGAATTTTCCAAAGCGGCGCTTAAGTGTGGTTTGCCACGAGATTTGTTGTGACGACAACCGCGACTTGCCCGGCACGAAGTTGGGCGGCAGCACGACGAGGTCGCCCTGGCGAACCAGCTTGGCACCCGGACCGTCGATCTCCATCTTGTATTCCGCCGTCACGTTCATCGCCCGAAAGTCGCGCTCGCCCGAGGTATAGCGCTGCCCGCGAATGGTTAGTTTGAAGCCGTTGTCGGCAAAAGTGATGGTGACCGGCTTGATCGCGGCGAACGTAATGGACCACGGATCGCGGTCCTCCTCGCTCTTCAGTTTCTCCGGCAGCTCGCCGCGCAGTTCGATCACTTTTTTCTGCACTTCCTCCTCTTTCAGCGTAACGCCGGCCAACACTGCGGCGGCCATGTTGTTGACCATGGTCTCGTGGAGCCGCACGACGAGATCGAACTCGCCGTCGACGGCCGGCGGATCGTTGGGCGCGGCCAGCTGCATGCGATTCGCTTTCAGCCCGGTGACCAGCAGCTGTTTGTCGGTCGTGCGGAATTGCAGCAGTTCCGGGAATTCCCGCCGGCGCACCAGCGGTTGGCGAACTTGCGACAGATAATCCCAGTGGGCCTTGCTCAATTGCTCGCCCGATTGCGCGTCCACCCGTTCGCCCACGCGAACGCCCGCGTGCGCTGACGCAATCCGTTCCGCTTCCGATTTCTGTTCCGCGACGCGGCGGGTGGCGATACGCTGCACCAGCTTGTGCTTGGCGCCGATGCCCGTGGTCTTGGTCTTGGCATGGGCGGTGCCCACCGCCGTATAGCTCTTGAATCCCGACGCGTCGAGAATGATGCGCTTGCTCCCGGAGATGTCCACTTCGCCCTTGGAATAGATCGTGGCCGGGCCGTTGTAGCCAACGGTGCGCGTTTGCGTGTGCCCGTTGAGCAGTACCTCGATCGTGGCACGATCGTCGCTGGGCACCAACCGCGCCGTTACTTTGCCCTTGGTGTGGCCCGTGCCGCTGATATCGGTGCCGAGGATAAAGTCGCTCACCGGTCCCGTGTCATCGACGTCTTGTTCCAGTCCGGCCGTCACCAGCCGCGCAGAGGCCGCGACGAACAAATTGGGATGCGAATACTCGCGCCGCACCGCGCGCACCAGCCCGCGGGCCTGTCGCATCCGCTCGAGCCACCCCAGCCGTCCGCCGATTGCCGAGGCCAGCTCCTCCGATTGCGCCTGGGAGTACTGCTTCAGCTCATCGGAGAGCGACTTGATCTGCGTGGCGAATTGCTCCTTGGCATCGCCGGCCGCCGCTGCCACAGCGCTGATGTAGCGGTCGAGCGCCGTCGCCACGTCGGCAAACACCGGCATTTCCAGCCCCACATGATCGGCCGTGAAACGCTGGTACACGCCGCCAAGCGCTTCGACGTCGGGCGTGGCGCTTTGGAGTTGTTGTTCGAGTGCGTCGAACCGCAAATACTCCCGCCATTTCTTGCCGTTGTCGCCAGTCAGGTATTTGCCGAGCTTCGCGGACGCTGCTTCCAGTGCCGCCTTGGATCCGGTGACATCGTCACCGGAGATCGGCTCGTACTTGCCTTCCGAAGCCAGCGCGGCTTCGGGAAGGCCGCCGGCCTTGGCGACGTCCAGATCGTCGGCCCAAGTGGCGATTGCCGCGCGCAGCGCACGAAACTTCGGCAGCTCGAGCCCGGGCGCGCCGCTATCCAGCTGTTTTACGACGCCATCGATCGTGGCCTGGTCTGCTTCAGCCCCTTTCTCCAAGGCAGCCTGGAGCTGGTCGAGGTGCAAGTACGCCGCCCAAGCCGCCCCGTTCTGCCCTTTTCCCAGCCATTGCTCTAAGTCCGCAAGTGCCGCAGCCACCGGCGCTGTCGGGGCGTCGGGCGCTGCCCACGCGCAATTTAAGCAGAATGTAGAAACGGTTAACGCTATTGCGACTGAGCGAAGTTGGGTCTGCATGGCAAAGCTCCTCGGCAGATGGATCATCCGTAACGCTGCCCGGCCCATTTAATATCACAAAAAGCCGTTATCGACTACGGCTTTATGTACTGCTGCGAGGTCTCAATCGATACAAAGCACGAAAACCAGTGAATTTCAATGTCCTTCTCAAACTATTCAAAATACTTATCCAATTTTACAGGTAATTCTTGCGCCAGTGCGAAATTGCCCCCAGTTGGCCCATTGCGTGGTGCTAGCTGACCTGCAACCATATCCGGACATTGGTTTTTGACAAAGCAATCGGCCGGGCGAACTCTGCCGCAGAACGTGCGGCAGGATGATCGACCGGGTACGGCACGCAGCAAGGCGGCAGCGGGCTTGGAGGTGATTGCATACGCTGTTCGAGAAGGGAGAGCTGTCGTGTCTCGACGAATTTTGTACATGCTGTCGGCCCTGGTGGCCGGAACCCTGTTTTCTGTTGGCATTGATCGGGGCATTGCGCCCGCTCAGCCGGCCCGTGCGGCCGATTCAGCATGGGTGCCTACGAATTCTGCGCCAGATCCCTCGCTGGGTATCAAACGGGAGGCCGGTGGCCGCGCTGCCGACCAGCCGGCGAGTGTGCCTCGTGCAAATGCCGAGCCTGAAGTGAAGACGGCTCAGGTGTCAGAGTTCGCCATCGAGAAATACACCGATGGCCAGGCCCCAGCCAGCCAGGTCGCGGCCCCGCCCGCGGCAGTCGCCAGCTCGGCAGTCGCCGCCAGCCCGACAGTCGCCAGCCCGGTAGTCGCCGCGACGGCGGTCGTCCCGGCCGGACCCGACCCGGCTGTCACGACGGCAGAAGCCGTGGGCGAGCCCGCTCCAACCAGCCTGCACCCCACGGTGGCGGTACCCCATGAGCCAGTGCCGCAGCAGGTTTTCACTGACTATCGGGCCGCCATGAAACTGGCCGCCGAAGACGGCAAGTTGCTGTTCATCTACTTTCACGAGCGCTGGCCAAATGCCGCTCAACGGGCGTTCGAGACGCTCACCCTGGCCGATAACGTGATCAAAGAGAAGCTCAAGCGATACGTGCTTTTGCGGCTGCCGCGCGACGCGGCCATCACCATCAACGGCAAGCGCACCAGGATTCTGGACCACCCGGCCTTCGCCGAGATGATGGGCCGCCAGGGCGTGGCCATCATCGATCTGGCGCACCCCCGCGACGAGTACTACGGACACGTGGTGAGCACGTTCCCGTTCACGCACGGCAAGTACTATCGCAAGGAGGCCTTGTCGATCATCCTCGACCTGCCCCCGGGCACGTTGACGCAGCGGACGATGATTTACGCCGTGCGCATCCATCCCGAGTCGCCCGCCAGCACGCAGGGCATCTTCCACACCGCGCTGGCCGACGAAGCCAAGGAACACGCCGACTACCAGGCGCAGATTTTGGTGCAGGGGCACCATAGCTGGGAGTCGCGATTTCATCGCATCAACGCCAAACTGCCCGACGGCGTAGTGGCCAAGGAAGTCGTGGCCGAAAGCTGGCCGAACGAAGGCCTGGTCGAAGCCTGTGTCGACTGTGTACACAGTTGGCGGCAGAGCCCCGGCCATTGGGGCGCCGTGCGTGGTCGACATCCGCTGTTCGGCTACGACATCAAGCGCGGCCGCAACGGCATCTGGTACGCCACCGGGATTTTCGGCCACCGATTCGGACGCAATTGAGCGTTCGTTGCGGCATCAGTTGAGATCGCCCTCCTCGGGCCGCGCTTCTTTCGCGCGCGGCTGCGTTGGCCTGCGCATTGCGCGTTCATGCCTCGCGGCGACGCGCCCATGCTGCGCTTTGCGCCCGTCGTAACGGTCGTGCGGCCTGGGCCATCTCGACCACGCGGGCGTGTGGCAAGAAATCACCATGTTGCGAAAAGTGCATGGTAGGTTTTCAAGAGCTAAGCGAGCGCAACGGGAATGTGGCGCTAGGCGCCGGCCGCGCCGGTGCCCGGCCGCGACCCGACCGCGCGCCCCTCGCAGGTGGCGTCCGCCGTTCTGGTTCCGCTCGCTGTTTAACCTCGCGCCGCCGCGGTGGAAAGGACGATGCCTGCGCGCCGCCAGTCTTGTGCTCGATGCGACGCACCCGGGATGCCCGGGTGGCTGCTGGCGTGCGCGCTCGTCGGTCTTTGCACGGGCTGCGCCAACTGGCAAATGCCGCGGTTGGATCCCACCGGCGAACACATTTTGGTGCCGCCCGGCTCGCCGCTGCCCTCGTTTCCGCCGGGTGCTTCACCCATCGCGCCGCCGGTGGGCCCCAACACGGGCGTCTCGCTCAGCCCCAGCGCGCTGATTGCGCCGGTGGGCAGCGAAGTATTGATGATCGCCAGCGTCGTCGGCGGCGAAGGCTACTTGCTCACCAATGAAGTGGTCGAGTGGACCATCGATCCCAATAGCGCGGGCCAGTTTCTTAGCCCGGGCGAACGGCGCCGCTTGGACGTGCTCAACTGGTGGCGTGGTCTGCCGAAGAAGATCGACAGCCGCTATGCGGTCAATTCGACACTGAAGTACCCCAAGACGCTCGATCGCGGCACCCCTTCGCCCTACGACGACTTCTTCGTGCAGACCGGCCAGGCCTGGGTCACCCTGACCTCCGCCACCGAAGGCATGTCGCGCGTGACCGCCTTTGCCCCGGCCATTGCCGGCTGGGAACTCCGCCAGCAAAGCGCGACCATCTATTGGATCGACGCACAATGGCGTTTTCCGCCGCCCACGATCGGCACCGCCGGGGGCAAGAACTCGCTGGTGACCACCGTGGCACGACAGACCACCGGCATGCCGCTGCCAGGCTGGCAAGTGCGCTACGAAATTGCCGGCGGACCGGAGGCCGGTTTCGCGCCTGATGGCGCCACAAGCATCCAGATCGTCACCAACGAGGCCGGCCAGGCACCGGTCGAGATCGTGCAGCGCACGCCGGTGGCCGGCACCAATCAAATCAATATCTCGGTCATTCAGCCCACCGGAGCCGATCCGCAAGGCCCGCCGCTCACGGTCGGCGCCGGCTCTACGCTGCAGACCTGGGCCGTCGCGGGAGCCCCGTTGCCGACCCTCGAGGCCCAGCCGACGCCGGTCTTCCCGCCGCCGCCGGGAGCGGTCCCATCACCCGCGGCGCCCGGCACCGCAGCGCCCAGTTTGCCCCCGGCTACCGCGCCACCTCTGGGAGCCGCGCCGCCTGCCACGGTCCCACCAACAATAACCCCGACTGCGCCACCAGCGGCGCAGGCTGAGCTCGACGTGATCGTCAGCGGGCCAAACTCCGCCACGGTGGGAGACACCGTGCAGTTTCAGATTCAGGTCACCAACCGCGGCACCGCAGTGGCCAGCAATCTTTTGGTGCGCGACAAGTTCGACGACGGCCTGGCCCACTCCCGCGCTACGGGCTCAATCGACCACGATATGGCCGACCTGCAGCCGGGCGGCACGGCGCAGCTCAGTGTCAACTTCCGCGTGACCAAGCCAGGCCAATGGTGCCAGGAGGTGGAAATCACCGGTGCCGGCGGGCTGACCGCCACGGCCCGGCACTGCCTGACGGCCGCTTCGCCTCCCATCTCGCCGCCCGCAGCGGGAGAGCAGCGCTGGGAGGGCCAGCCAGGCGTGCAACCGACTCCGGCCGAGCCGCCCAGCCAGGCGCCAGCGGCCGGCGCTCCCGCGGCCGCCGGCCAGACGCTGGTTGTGCGCATGACAGGGCCCAGCCGGCGCAACGTCGGCGAATTGGCACTGTTCTCCATTGAGGTGACCAACCGCGGCTCAACGGCGTTGGACGACCTGGTGATTGCCAACAATTTCGAGACCTCGCTCGAGCCCGGCCGCGCAACGGAAGGCAACGTCTGGCTCGAAGGCAACGCCCTGGGCTGGCGAGTCGGCTCGCTAGCTGCCGGCCAGACGCTGCGGCGCGATATCGAGATGCGCTGCCTGCAGGAAACGCCGCGCGCCTGCAACCGTGTGACGGTCACGGCCCGCGCGACTCTGCCGGTGGCTGAAGAGGCCTGCCTGGAGATTGTGGGCCAGCGAGCAGCCACGGCTCCGCAGGCCGCCAGCACGAGGCGGCCACTGCGCGTGTCGGTCGCCGAAACGGCCGATCCGCTGCGCGTGGGCGGTAAGTCCACCTATCAAATCCTGGTGGAGAACCTGGACACGGCGTCGTACTTCGACGTCGTGGTCAGCGCCACACTGACGCCGGAGCTGAAGGTCGATACCATCGCCGGGCCCGTGGGCACGCAAGGCCAGGTGTTGCCTACCTCGTTGCGGTTCACCCCGATCCGTGAGTTACGTGCCGGCGAGGCCCCGCTCAGCTTTGAGTTGCACGTGACGGCCGCTCAGGCCGGCGCGGCCGCGGTGAAGGTGGAAGTGACCAGCAAGGACCAGGCTCAGCCCGTCAAAGCGGAGCAGACCACGCAAGTGCTGCCGTAGCCTCACGCGGTATGTTGGCATCGTCGCCGAACTCGCCAGAGTTCAGGGGTAGCTGAACTACCCATGCCGCGAGTCAGCTGCGTGAACTCGCCAGAATCCAGCCGTCCGGCGCGGATTTAGCTACAATCGCCGCATGGCTCGATTCGTCATCTTGCGTCACGAGTTGCCGGCCGGCTCGTCGCGGCCCTCGCATTGGGACCTTATGTTCGAGCGCGCAGGCACGCTGCGCACCTGGGCCGTCGAACGCGAACCGGACTTCAGCAATCCGCAGTCGGCGCTGGCGCTGGCGGACCATCGCCTGGATTATTTGGACTACGAAGGGCCGGTGTCAGGCGATCGCGGCAGCGTGACGCGCTGGGACCGCGGCGAATATACGATCGTGGCGGAGTCCGCAGGTGAATGGGTGGTCGTACTCAGCGGCAGCCGCCTGGTTGGTCGAATGACTCTGGCGCGTGCCCCGGCCGATCACTCCTGGCGGGTTTCTTTCGCCGCGGCGCCGACCAGCGGCGGCTCGACAGGCTCACCCCCATCTTGAATGGGCCCGCCGGTCGTGTCGACGGCTTCGGCCAGGCGTTCCCCGCCGCGGGCCATCACGCCTGCCACAAACAGTTCGCCTTTGCGCAACTCGATCGATTCCAGTCGAATGGCGGTCGCCTGCGAATCGCGGGCAGGCGGCAACGTGACGAGCGCCACCGGGTCACCGTTCGCTTTGCGCCACTCGAGGCGCAGCTTCAATTCCCGCGCCGCCTGGCTGATTGCGTCCAACACTTGAGTGAGCGGCACCGGCAGAGCGCCGGCGCGGGCCCGCCGAATGCGCAAGGCCACCACGTTCGGCTCTTGCAAATAGACATCGAACGACAGCGACATCACGGTCGCGATCGAACCGCTTTCGAAGCGGCAGGCGATCGTGGCCTCGTGCTCGTCGATATCGATGCGCGGGTCGCGCCATTCGGGCGCGAGCATGCCCGGATAGTGGTTCGCCAGTTCCAGCGCCAGCCAGGCGTTGATCTGGTCGGCCGTAAAAACGTGCTGCCAGCGCCCTGGGCGATGCGTGTTGCTGGCCAAGGCCGTGGCTTCGGCGACAAACTGGTCGCGGGCCGTGGTCTGAAGTTGGGTGTCGCGGGCCACCGCCTGGCGGTAGAACGCCGGCACCTGCTGCGAGGCCTCGAAGGCCCAGTAGACTGAAATGCCGCCGATGGGAATCGCGACGATCGCGATTGCCGCGGCGATGATAAGCGACTTTTTCATGGCCGAGTGGCCCAGCGACAGGCCCCCACCGAGAAGCCGGAAAATACTATTGAGCCGCCCCGGCCGAGTCAACGCGAGTATTGTGCCCGAACGGCCCAAATCACCTGACGATTCCGTGAGATTCTCCCGTGGTCGGCGAGTCAGTGCCGGGAAGTGCCGGGGCCGCCGCTTGCTGGCTTGCCGCCAACGGGTCAATCTAAAAAACGGAAACACACGCGATGCGAAATGGGTAGATCTATGCGCAGGTTCGTGTGCCGCCCACCGCCCACCCGATTGACTGGGCGCTGGGTGGGAATCAACCAAGGTGTGTGAACGTTGCGCGGGCCAGGTGGCGAACGATCAGAGGTGCAGCAAAATTGATCGGTTCTGCCAGCATCCGGGCCGCAAAAAACGCACAATTCAGGCAAATTCGTTTCCCTTTTTAACAGCACCAGCTAGAATGGTCGGAGTTTGAATCCGCGTGAGTAGTGCGCGTCGACAATCACTTTTCCACGTTCTGTGGAACGATCGCACGCCAGCGCGGAATCACGTTTCATTTCGGCTGTCGATTCGACGAGTTCGTAACTAATCACTTCGGGCACGGCGCTGCGCTCGGCGAACATTAGTTCGTTCGTTCCTTGTCCGCTTTCGATGCCGGAGAGGGATTCGCTCCGACTGCTTTGTTACTCGCGAGGAAAACCATGGGGAATGTTGTTGCTCACGAAGTTGCAAACGGACGCCAAAGCGACTCGATGATGGACTCATCCACGTCGCGCTCGATGACTGTCTCGGACGATCTGGTAATCAACCTGGTCAAACTGTTCAAGCTGCTCTCCGACGAAACGCGCCTGCGCATCCTCTACTACCTCACGCAGCGCGAGGAATTGCACGTGCGGGCCTTGTGCGAATTGCTCAATGAGAGCCAGCCCGCTGTGAGCCACCATCTGGCGCTGTTGCGCGTGGCCGGCCTCATCGGTCGCCGCCGCGAAGGAAAGCACAACTTTTACGGTCTCAAGACCAAGCAGTTTTCGCGCATGCTCGACATGCTCTTTGCCAGCATGCCCGAGGGCAGTCACCGCATCCGCCTCGACGACTACATGCTGACCCGCACTTAATCGGGCGGTGGCGAGCGAACGCAGGGTGCCACTGGCGGCTCGTCCGCCAGTGACGTCTCCGTCACTCCGCCGCTTGGCGACTTTCGGCTGGAGCTGACCCCGTGCCTGCGGCCTTGCCTTCGGCCGCGAGCAGCTCAGCCACCAATGCTTTCACTTGTTCGTAGGTGAAGGCTTCTTCTTTGCTCTTGGCCTGCTGATTGTCGAACCGCTTGCGCAACTGCCCGGCCTGGTCGTACACGAAAACCGCCGGCACGGCCGCCAAATCGAACTTGCGGTACAACACGTCCGACTCCTCGCTCGACATCAGGTTGGTGAACGTCGCTCCCTGGCTGCGCAAAAACTCCAGCAAGCGCGGCGATTGCTCTTCAGGCTTGCCGAGCCCTTCGTAGTCGAAGCTCAGCGATATGCAGGCCACCTTGTCCGGACCGTATTGCTTGTGCAGGTCGACCAGGTTGTGAAACTCTTTCATGCACGGCGGACACGACGTGCTCCATGCATCCATGACCACTACCTTGCCGCGCTGCTGCGCGATTCGATCCTGAATGCCTTGGTAGTCGAGGATCGCCAGCTCAACGTGGATCGCCAGCTCGATGTTGCCGTCCCCCTGGGCTGGCGCTGTGGCGGCGGATGTCGCGGTGGTTTCCGCGGGCGCCGCGCTTTCGACGGCAACCCCAGCGGCGCCCGACGCGGAATTTGCGCTCGGGGCCGGCGCGCTCGACTTCGCGCATCCGTTCAACAGCAGCAACGTCAGGCACAGGCCAAATACGCGTCTCATCGCAGCCCTCGCGTCGGTGAAGTTGGCACTTGAGTTTTCAGCATTCTATCCCCCGCCGGCCGCAACGTCGCCGCACGCGGCGGGCCGCGATGCCCGCCGAACCGGCTAGCGTGCGTGTCGAAAACGGTCGCGATTGAGGCTCTCGGCCCCGGGCCCTCCGAACAGGATGCGCAGTTTGACGTCGCTGCCGGTGCGGCCCGAGACGGTCAGGCGATGCATGCCCGCGGCCAGCGCCACCGGCACGAACTTCTGGGTGTAGTCACCTTTCTCGGAGCTGTAAAGTGCGCGGCCGTCCACGCTCAGTTTCAGCGCGCCATAGTGCCACACCTGAAACTGATAGACGTCGTCCTTGTCGGCGTCGAAGAATCCTTGCAACAGGAACGGCTGATCTGGCCGCACGCCGTGCAAGGTAAGCCAGGCGGGATCGCGCGTCTCGTCCACGCGCACGATCTTTTGATCCGGCAACTGTAGCACCAGGCCGCGTCCTCGATTGGCCGGCGGATTCGCGAGCGCCGGCAGCGGACGGCCCGCTGAGATCTCCAACGCAATCGGTGCGGACCAGACACGGTCGGCCGCGGCGGCGCCCTTGGTGGCCACGGCCTGCAGTTCGATGGGCCCCAGGCCGAACAGCCGCGGATCGATGCTGAACTCGCCGCTTTCGCCTTTGAGATTGGCGATCACGCGGGCATTGTTCACCAGCAGCAGGTCCGTCATGCCCGGCGCGGCCATTTTCACTTTCAGCGTCTCGCCCCAGGCGATTTTGCCCGCAGGCTCGGCCGAGACTTGCATCGTGTGGTTGTGATTGTTGACCGTCACCGGCAAGATCGCCCGTCCTTGCGTGGCGATCGGTCCGGCCTCGATGGCCACCACACGCAGGTCGTGGTAGCCGTCGGCTTCGACCGCGGTGTCCCACTCGAGAGTTCCGCCGGCGTGCGTGCCAGCCACGCGGCGCCCGTCGACAAACAACTCGAAGCGGTCGATGGCGGCGCCGCCCGGCGACGTGGCTTTGGGCTCGAAGACAACCGTTCCGGACACCTTGCCGTCCGCGGGCAGGCCGGCGACTTGCACCTTGGGAATCTGTGCCCAGGGCCGGCACAACGGATCGCCCACGATCAAGAGCTGCGCCGGGGCAAAGACCGACTGGTAAAACGCTTCGGCCAGCGTGCTGCCGCGCGCATAGTGGACGTGCACGAGCGGCGAGGGGAACTTCTCCTTCATCGCATACGGCTCGATCACGGTGCCGCACGAGCCGGCCGCACCATAGCGCAAAAACTCGGTCAGCGGAGTCTGCTCGCGCGATTCCGCCAAGATACCGCCATAGCTGGTCAGGTTCTCGCAGATGGCGCCGGGCAGAATCGTGTTTCCCGTGCGCTGCCAGGAAAAATCGGCCACGCCGCTCGTCAGCCCCATCACATCGTTGCGTCCTGAAGGCATCGCGCTGCGCACGATCGTCGCAGCCACCCCCAGTTTTGCCAACTCGCTCACCGCCGTGTTGAACTGCGGCGCGCGGGGCTTCACCCGGTCGTCTTCTGTCAAGCAAAAGTAGATCGTGCCCTTCGGCCGCGTGCCATCGGCGGCGGCCGACCGACGAAGATAACTGATCACTTCGCTCACCGAGTTGCCCCGCCCGCTGGTCATGCCCAGCATCGTCGACAGCATGTACGGCTGGCCGCCCGCTTCGATCAGCTCGCCGGCGTTGCCCCAGCCGTACCAACTGCGGAATTCCCGCGTGGGCACGTCAACCGCCCGGCCTTCGGCGCCGCGCATGTAATGGTTGGCGTGAAAGTCCATCATCAGGGGGTTCTTCGACAGCACCAGGTGCCAGAAGTAGGTGGCTGAATTGATGGAGCAGCCGGGCCGCGCCTGGTCGACCAAGCGCGCGGCCGAGAAGTCGCGCCCCAGATCAACGCCATAGGGGAAATCGCTGGAATAGATCACATAGTCAATCTGGCTCATCATGCCGCGCTGTTCGACCGTGCGCAGCGTGGGCACGAGAATTTGCGTGCGAAAGGTCTCGCCGTCGATCGAATCGGTCCCGCCCAGCCAATTGATGTAGAACACGTTGGCCGGCGGAATCTTCCGCAGGGCAATGAACTGGTTGGCCACGGTTTGCGAGGCCCAACTGGCAGAGTTCACCACCAGAAAGACGTTTTCTGGCCCGCCCCCCGCCTGCGCCGCGCGCGGCACCAGCGCCAGCCCGGCCAAAGCGGCCAGCGCGGCCGTGCACAACCAGCGAGTGATCAGGGGCAGCTTCATCGGGAAGGTTCGGGATCCGGGGGCGGCGCGGTCACTTGGGGCGGCGCGGTCACGGGGCGGCTTTTGCTCTGCGAGGTACTGAACCAACTACTTCTTACCCAACCGCCGCTGATCCTGAAAGAAGCGCGTGAGAATTCCGCCACATTCGTGCACCAGGACCCCGCCCACGGTCTGCGTACGATGATTCAGCCGCGGATCGCTTAAGAGTTGATACAGTGTCTGCACGGCGCCGGCCTTGGGATCGGCGGCGCCGTAGACCAACGTGTCGATACGAGCCTGCAAAACCGCGCCCGCGCACATCGGGCAGGGCTCCAGTGTTACGTACAGCGTGCAGCCCTCCAGCCGCCAACTGCCCAACGCTTCGGCCGCCTGCGTGATGGCGATCATCTCGGCGTGTGCCGTGGGGTCGTGCAATTGCTCGCGCTGGTTGTGGGCCGCGGCGATGACCCGCTCGCCGTGCACGATCACGGCCCCCACCGGCACCTCGTCTTCGGCTAGGGCCGCTTCCGCCTCAGCCAGCGCCATGCGCATGAAGAATTCGTGCATGGCGATCTTTGTCTCCCTGCCTGATCCTCAATTATTGACACTGCTTGAAGAGTGCTGCGATCGCCGGCGTGAGGCTGCCGGGCCGAACTGTCGATGTTGCGCATTAATCCTAGTCCAAACTCTTGACACAGAAACAGGGGGTCCTTCTATTTGTCGAAAGGGGTCCCCCAGAGTGAGGGAAGTAAAGTCGACACGCGCGTCGAATTCGCCGATTTCGCACGGGAGTTAGTGACATGGAGTACTTAGTCTTCATCAGCTATGCCCACGCAGATAAGAAATGGTACGACGACTTGAAAGATCGGCTGGCGCCCTATCTGCGGCGGAGGCCTGCAACGATTAAGGTCTGGAGCGATCAGGACATTGAGCCTGGTGCGTATTGGTTCGACGAGATCTTAAGAATGCGTGATGCCGCGCGTGTCGCGATCCTGCTCGTGAGCCATAAGTTTCTTAGGTCAAATTTTATCGGCGAGCATGAGCTGGAACCATTCCTAGCGAGGGCGAAGGAAGACCGCGTTCGAATTCTTTGGATCCCGCTGAGCGCGTGCGCATACAAAGAGTTTGGCCTTCGCGACATCCAGGCTCTCATTGACCCGATCAAGCCGCTGGACAGAATGCGCGGAGGATCGCTCGGATCAGCATGGCAAATGATCTGTGAAAAGATTGCCGGCAGCCTCGCCAATGCGATCTCGCCAAAGATTCCCGTGGTTGTTCAGAATCGAGACAGAATCGACGTGAAGCTGGCAAGAGACTGCGAAAGTCAAGACGTTATAGAAGCGCTCTGGCTCTACGATGAGCGTATACCGGAACAGGAGCGATTTTCGGCCGACGACATACTTCGTTGGTTACGCGACGACAGGGACAATCCCCGGCGCGCGGACCTAGGGCCTTCCGACCTGATGTTCATCGCAACCATGCGAAAAAAGGTTTGCGGCCTTGCTCTGTTGCACTACATGCCGCAAGACAGTCTTGCGTTTGTTGCCTATATGGCGTCGAAGAAGGGGGTCAGAGACCGAGAGGGTCGATTCGTTTCGCGCCGGTTGATTGACGAAGTAGCGGCCGAATTCTCCCGAGACTCCGAGCTGCGAAAATGCGGTTTATTCTTGACCGAAGTGGACGACCCTCGGCACCTGGCGTCCGGACGGCACCAAGCCGAGGCCCTGGCAAGAATTAAGCTATTCTCCCTGCTGGCTCAAGCCCGCGGGTTCTCACTGCGCATCGTTGGCATTGACTACCGTCAACCGCTGCTGCATGTGCCAAAGCGACGCAATCAAGCACTCGAAGTTCCGATGCTCCTGATGGTCGCGTCCAAGAATGCTTCGAACGAGTTCCAGCATCAAGAGGTCATTCGGTTGCTCACATTTATCCACGAACGGTTGTATCCCGAAGGATTTTCTGACGATCCAGCGCAGGTGAAGGCATATCGCGCCTATCTGACAAAGTTGCTCGTCGAGCAAGTGAAGCGGCTACCGAAGAGTATACGCGCCCTCAGCGCCGACGAAGTTTTTCGTCGTATACCGCGGGGCAAGAGACGCCGTCGGTCGCGCGCTGAATGGTAGACCCAAGGGCAGCGAACGGACAGCTCGCGCTGTCCCTCAGCCCCGCAGCTCCAACTTCCGCATCAGCTTGTCCGTCTCGCGGTACGCTTCTTCCACCCATTCCACAATCCGCGCCGGCTCCGGCGAGTATTCCAACTCGATCGACACGACCCGATCTCCCAGGCCCAGCGCCTTGATCTCGCGCAGATAGGGTTCGAACGGCACGACCCCGCGGCCCGGCGGCAGATCGCCGTGCACTTTGCCGTCGCAGTCCGACAGGTGCACGTGGCCCACGCGCCCCGCCAGGCGGCGAATCTCCTCCGGCGGCACGCGCGACAACACCAGGTGCGAGATATCCAGGTTGGCTTTCACGTTGTCCAGCCCCACGTCGTCCAGAAAACGCACCATCGTCTCCACGTTGTTAACAAGCGAAAGCGGAAACGGCTCCAGCTCCAGCACGATTTCCAGTTCCAGCTCTGCGGCCCGAGCGCCCAGCTCGCGCACAGCCTCCGCGCCCAGCCGCCACTGCTCCTCGGGCGGAATCACTTCCCGATTCCAGATGTATTCGCCGATCACCAGCAGCACGTTCTGGGCCTGATACTCGTAGGCCAGGTCGAGATAGGCCCGCACGCGGTTGATGTGAAACGCGCGCACGCTGGCGTTGAAATCGATCAGCCCCACGGCCACGCACGGCAGCGAGACGATGGGCAATCCCAGCCGGTCGCACTCGTCTTTCACCAGCCGCCGCTCGCGCACGTCGAGCATCAGCGGATCGCAAAAGATGTCAATCGCATCGAAGCCGATCTCCTTGGTCTTGCGCAGCCCAAAGCTCGTCGGCCGTTCCGCCTGCACCCACGCCGAATTGATCAGTCCCAGTTTCATGAGGCGGTTGTCGCGGCGGGCGCCGGCGGTTGCCAACGCTTGATGGCCTGGTCCGAAACCTTCGTCAGCGGCGTATAGCGCGGATGCCGCGACTCTTTGTAGGGATCGTTGCGGGCCGCGTTATAGCAGCAGATCAGCGACCAGCGCGGCTGCGGCGAACGGTTCTGGTCCGAGCGGTGCAGCAGGTTGCAATGAAAGAACAGCGCGTCGCCCGGCTCCGCCTCAATATATTCCAGCGGCAGCCGCTCGCGCGCCGCATTGACAATCTCCATGTCCGCGCCGGTCTGGTCGCCGGTCTTGCCGTGTTCGATGCGCCCCATCTGGTGCGAGCCCGCCAGCACCTGCAGGCAGCCGTTTTCTTTGGTCGCGCGATCCACGGCGATCAAACAACTGGCCAACAGCGGGTACAGACAGCCGTTGTGATACCAATAGCCGTAGTCCTGGTGCCACTCCCAGGCGCCGCCCACCAGCGGTTCCTTCAGCATCATCTTGGTGTGATAGTGGTACACTTCGCCGCCCAGCAGTTGCTCCATGCGGTCGACAATCCGCGGCGACCGCGAAAACATGCTGTACAGGTCTTCGCCGGCATAGTTCCACAACGTGAGCTTGGTGATCTGCCCGGTGGCATCGCGTCGGCCGGCTGCACCGGCCACCAGCGCCTCGTCGTTCTTGGCATACTTCAGCAGAATGGCCATCTCTTCGGCGTCGAAAAGCTGGGGCACCAGCAGAAAACCTTGCTCTTGGTATTGGGACAACTCGTCGGGCGTGAATGGATGGGCAGGCATAGGCGGCGTGCAGGTATTCGAGTCACAAGGAGGGAACGAACGCGGCGCGGGCGGCACAGCACACGGGGGCTGACGCACGCTACGGCTTGAGCTACCTTTATAGCACGCTGGGCCGGATTTTTCAGCGGCCGCGTTTCCGGAATACGCCTGCTAGTGGGAGGCACCCTGCGTGGTGCAAGTCGACGACGAGCCGCGCACCGCCTGGCTGCACAAAGCTGCGCAGCTGTTGTTGATTGGCTATTGGATCACGCTCTTTGTCGGCACCCATTGGCCGCGAGCGCCCGAGCTATTGGGCATTGGCCAATCGGACAAGCTGCTGCACCTTACGGCCTATTTCGTGTTGGCCGTGTTGCTGGGGGCCAACGTGGCCTTGCGCCGGCATTTCGGCTGGTGGCCGGCCCTTCTGTGCCTTGCGGCCATCGTCGCCTTCGGCGCCTTCGATGAGATCACCCAGCCGCCCTTCGGACGCGACGCCAACGGCTATGACTGGCTGGCCGATTGCGTGGGTGCTGCGGCTGGTCTGATTGCCGTGGCCGCAGTCGCGATGTTCTGGCGACGCCCCGCGGCTTAGAGCCTGGGGACAAGACAGCGGGGACTGTCCCCCTCTCAGCGCACCGAGACGCTCAATAATTGGGCGTCGGCGGCCGGTAGTCGTCGAGGTTGATCGAGCGGAACCACTCGATCGTTTTCACCAGGCCCTCGCGCAGCTTGATCTGCGGCTCCCAGTGCAAGTGCTTCTTGGCCAGCGTGATGTCCGGCCGTCGCTTGGTGGGATCGTCCGCCGGCAGCGGCATGTGAACCAGCTTCGACTTCGAGGGGATCAGCTCCAGCACCAAATCGGCCAGTTCGCGAATGGTGAACTCGCCCGGATTGCCCAGGTTGATCGGGCCGATCACGTCGTCCCCAGCGTTCATCATCCGGATCATGCCCTCGATCAGGTCGTCGCGATAGCAGAACGACCGGGTCTGCTGGCCGTCGCCGAAGATGGTGATATCTTCGCCGCACATTGCCTGCCGAATGAAGTTCGACACCACGCGGCCGTCGTAAGGATGCATCCGCGCGCCGTATGTGTTGAAGATCCGCACGATGCGAATGTTCACGCTGTTTTGGCGGTGATAGTCCATAAACAGCGTTTCCGCCAGCCGCTTGCCCTCGTCGTAGCAGGCGCGCGGCCCGATCGGGTTCACGCTGCCGCGATACGATTCCGGCTGCGGATGTATCTCCGGATCGCCGTACACTTCGCTGGTCGAAGCCTGCAGCACCTTGGCCTTGCAGCGCTTGCCAATGGCCAGCGCGTGCATCGCCCCCAGGACCGAGGTCTTGGTGGTCTTGATCGGGTTGTACTGGTAGTGGCCGGGCGAGGCGGGGCAGGCCAGGTTGTAGATCTCGTCCAGCTCCAGCCAATAGGGCTGCGTCACGTCGTGCCGGATAAGTTCGAAGTTGTGCCGATCCAGCAGGTGCTCGACGTTGGATTTCTGACTGGTGAAGAAATTGTCCAGGCAGATGACGTCGTGCCCCTGGTCCACCAGCCGTTCGCACAGGTGCGAGCCGAGAAAGCCCGCGCCGCCGGTGACCAGGATGCGTTTTCGAGAGGCCATGCGAAGGGTGTCTTGCGTTGGAAGAATACGGCGGGCGTTGTGGACGGGTGGCGCGCCTGGCAAACGACTCAGGCCTTGCGAATCTTTTCGCGCCCCTGGCGAACGTTCTTGGTGGCATTGCGAGTATCGACCACCAGCCGCGCGTGCCGCACGATGAAGTCGTAGTCGTATGCCGAGTGGTCCGTGGCGATCAGCACACAATCCTGCGCCGCCAGAAAACGCTCGTCGAGCGGGCTGCTCGTCATGGCCGGCACGTCGTGATGCCGCATCTTCGGCAGCTGGGGCACGTGCGGATCGTTGTAGCTTATGTCGGCCCGGCCGGCGCGAAGCAAATCCATCAGCTCGAACGACGGGCTCTCGCGCGGGTCGTCCACGTCTTTCTTGTAGGCCACGCCCAAAATGCAAATCTTGCTGTCCTTGAGCGGCTTGCCCGCTTCGTTCAGCGCCTCCATCACGCGCTGCACAACGTACTTGGGCATGCTGGTGTTGATTTCACCCGCCAGCTCGATAAATCGCGTGGGCATGCCGTGTTTGCGCGCCACCCAGCTCAAGTAGAACGGATCGATCGGAATACAGTGCCCGCCCAGGCCCGGCCCGGGATAAAACGCCTGAAACCCAAAGGGCTTCGTCTTGGCCGCGTCGATCACTTCCCAAACGTCGATGCCAATGCGGTCGAATAGCATCTTCAACTCGTTGACCATGGCGATGTTCACCGAGCGATACGTGTTCTCCAGAATCTTGCAGGCCTCGGCCACTTCGCAGCTCGACACCGGCACGATGTTCACCACCGCGTGCGCGTACAGCGCCTCGGCCAACGCCGCACTGGTTTCGTCCACGCCGCCCACCACTTTCGGGATGCCACTGGCGGTGTAGTTCGGGTTGCCCGGATCTTCGCGCTCCGGACTGTAGGCCAGAAAGAAATCGCGCCCCAGTTGCAAGCCGCGCTCCGCCAGGATCGGCAGCACCACGTCGCGCGTGGTGCCGGGGTAGGTAGTGCTCTCCAAGACCACCAGCTGGCCCGGCCGCAGCACAGCCGCAATCTGCCGGGCCGTGGCTTCCACATAGGCCAGATCCGGATCGCGACTGTCGCTCAAGGGCGTGGGCACGCAAATCAACAGACAGTCGGCCTCGGCCAGCCGCTTCATGTCGGCCGTCGGCACGAAGCGCTTCCGCTCGATGCAATCGACAATCCACTCCGACGGGATGTGGCCGATATAGCTCTTCCCAGCCAGCAGGCGATCGACCTTCGTGCGGTCGACGTCGAAGCCCATGGTGCGAAAGCCGGCGGCCACGAAGGCCCGGATCAACGGCAACCCTACGTAGCCCAAGCCGACCACGCCGACCACGGCCGTCTTGTCGCGAATTGCCTGTTCAAGAGATGGTGTCGCCAATGCCTGGTCCTCGCCGTGGGTAGCTCATCTGCCAGCGTGTGGCCTGCAAACCCTGTAGTTTATCAACGATAACTCGCGGCTGCTGGGGGTGCTGGCAGGGGGTGCGGATTTTCACGGCCAATTGTAGCGAGTGGGCCACCTAGGGCAGCGCTCTGCCAGCGCGGCCCATTTCTCGCCCTCGGGCCGCCGCGGCAATTGCTTGCAAAGCCCTCATAATCGCCCGGGCTTCTCGGCTTTACACCGCCGGGCGCCTGGCGTACTCTTCTCGCCCCGGCAACTGCGTAAATTCGGTCTTGTGAGGAGATCGGCCATGCGTTTCCACCGAGCCTTGTCGTTGGCCTTGGTGCTCGTTTGTGTTCTGACTTTGCGATCCAGGGCGGAGGACTTCCGCGTCGAGACCAAGGTCTTTACCGGCAAGGAGAAAACCCCCGCCAGCCAGAACCTCACGCTGTTTCAAGCCGGCTACGTGTACGACTACCTCTCCGATCCCGAGCGCGTGGCCGTGTTCGACAAGGCCCACGGGCGATTCATCCTGCTCGATCCGGATCGCAAGGTCAAAGTCGAGATCAAGACCGAAGACGTGCTGGTGTTCTCCGAAAAACGTCACGACAAGGCTGCCCTGAGCGCCAATGCCTTCCTGCGCTTCGCGGCCGATCCGGAGTTCAAGGTGGAGTTCGACGTCGAGGGCGAACTGACGCTCGCCAGCGAACACCTGACCTACCGCGTGGAGACCGTGCCGGCGCAATCCGAAGCGACGGCTTTGCAGTACCGCGAGTTCTCCGACTGGTACGCGCGGTTCAATTCCATGATCTACCTGGGCTCGACGCCCCCCTTTCCACGCTTGGAAGTCAATCGCGAGCTGGCCAAGCGCACCCTCGTGCCCACCAAGGTCAGTCTCACCATCCCGGCGCAGTCCAGCTCCGGCGTACGTGCCACGCAAATGCGCGCCGAGCACCACGTCTCCTGGCGGCTGTTGCAACGCGATCTCGAGCGCCTCTCCGAGACCGCCAATCAACTGGCGACCTTCCAGGCGGTTGACCTCGCCGAGTTCCAGCCCGACGCGGTTACCAAGCGCTGATTGGGGTGCCACTGCTTGCTTGTCAAGCAGTGCCGTCTCGAAAGCAACAGGCCCGGCGGAGTGGCTCGGGCATCTTGCCCGTACTGACCGGGGTGGCACGGGCATCTTGCCCGTGCTGAACACGCACCGCCCGCCGGTAGCTGCCGGCCTCCTGGCCGGTTACGATGGTGTCCATCGCCCCCCTTGCCCCCGGAGACGCTGTGCCATGACGCGCTTGCTGGTTGTCGGTCTATTCGTGTTCGGTTCGCTGGCGGCCCGTCTGGACGCTGCCGAAATCACGGTCGCCGAGTCGCCGCAAGGCGTGACCGTGAACGTGGACGGGCAGCTGTTCACCGAATATCTCACCAAGTCCGGCTCCAAGCCGATTCTCTGGCCGCTGGTGGCTCCCGGCGGCAAACGCGTGACCCGCAATTGGCCCATGGAGACCGGAGTGCCGGGCGAGACCGACCGTGATCATCCGCACCAGCGTTCATTGTGGTTTACGCACGGCGATGTGAACGGCGTGGATTTCTGGAGCGAGGGCAAAGGCCGCATCGAGCATCGCGAGTTCGTCAAGGTGGCCGGCGGCCCGGACGCTACGATCGTCACGCGCAACGACTGGCTGAGCCCTGATGGGAGCAAACTCATCTGCCAGGACGAGCGGACGCTGCGCTTCGGGGCCGATGCCGATCGCCGCTGGATTGATTTCGAGATCGTCGTCAAGGCGAGCGACGGCCCGGTCGTATTCGGCGATACCAAGGAAGGCTCGTTCGGCGTGCGCACGGCCTCCAGCATGCGCGTCGACTCCAAGCAAGGCGGCAAAATCGTCAACAGCGAAGGACAGTCGAATCAGGCCGCCTGGGGCAAGCCCGCCGCCTGGGTCGATTATCACGGGCCCGTGGACGGCGAAGTGCTCGGCATCGCCATTCTCAATCATCCCACGAGCTTCCGCTTTCCCACGCACTGGCACGTGCGCACCTACGGACTGTTTGCGGCGAATCCGTTCGGTCTGAGCGACTTTACCGCCGGCGCGCAAAAGGGCGCCTATACGCTACCGGCCGGTGAAACGATGACGCTGCGCTATCGCGTGCTCATCCACCGCGGCGACGAGCAGGCCGGCCGTGTTGCCGAGTCGTTTGCCGACTACTCGAAGTAGCGCGCTGGTCAGGCGGCCTTGCGCCGCGCGTCAATGCCGTGCGGACCATTCGTTTAGGGCGAGGCGCTGCGCGCGCTTCCGCTGCCGTTGCGCCACGCTGCTGATCGAGAGCGCCACCGCCCGAAACGGGCGCTGCAAAGCCGCAAGCTTTAGCCAAGTTCGCTGATCTTAGCGATCTAACACTTTTCTAAAATCTGCGCGTCTTACTGCAAGTACCCCCTCTATTCCGGCCGATAGGATTCTTTGTTGGAACATCCCCCAATTTATCTATCCCGCACGTGAGGACTCGCCTTATCCATTTCCACGTGCGCTTTCCCTAGGAGACTGCCAACCCCATGTTCACCAGTTCACCGGTGATTCAGACGTTGGAGCAACTACGAGAATTTGTCAACGAAGTTTTGTGCGAGCACAGCCAATTTGAAACAGGAGTCTTCGAACTAACCGAGCGCATTCTGGTCCGTGGCGATTCCCCCTGCGGCATCTACTTTTGTTTGCACGGTCCGCGAGCGGTGAAATGCACCGCCATTTGGGAAACGCAAAACAACACGGTTTTGTTTTACGGTTCGACTGGCGAGCGTTTCCTCAAGACGCAACTCGTGGAGGCGCCGCGGTTAGAGCTCGCAGCCGTTTGACCTGGCGACGACGCGCGGTGGAGGTCCTCGAAAACCGCGCTTGACAGAGATTCGGGCAGTATACATAACTACACTATCACAAAAACAACGATCAATACACGGAGGTTCGATCATGCTCGTCCTGTCGCGTCGCGAGCGAGAGCGTATTAAGCTGGGAGATTCCATCATCGTGACCGTGGTGCGCGTCGCCGGCGATAAGGTGCGACTGGGTATTGAGGCGCCGCCGGAGGTGCTGGTGCTGCGTGACGAGCTCGAGCCGCATGCACTGCCTGCGCCCAGCAATTCCACTGAGGGATAAGCGCGGCTGACCCTGTCCCGACTGACCCAGACCCGTGTGACCCAACCCGGCTGACCCAGACCCGGCTGACCCAGACGCTGTGCCCAGCGTCTGGGTCTACAAGACGCGACCGGTACCCAGCGTCTGGGTCTACGCAAGGCGACCGTGCGCGCGGCCATGATCGAAAAGAATCAGCCAGCTCTAGTTGCCACCAGCCAGCTCTGCGTGCCACTGCTGGCTTGACCAGCAGTGCCTCTGAGCTAGCGGGCGATACGCACCAGCGTCTTGAGAACCAGCCCCAGGTCGCCCAGGAGCGATGCCTGCGCCACGTAGGCCCGCGCCAGGGCGATCTTGTCGGGCAGGATGCGCTCGACGTACTCGCGTTCAGGATCGGGGCTGGCGCCCAGCACGCTGGCCTCGTCGCGATATTTGATCGACGCCGGATCAGTCAGCCCCGGGCGCACGCTCAGCACCAGCGCGTAGTCTTGGCGGAACATCTCGACGTACTTGGGAACCTCGGGCCGGGGGCCCACCACGCTCATCTCGCCGCGCAGCACGTTAAACAACTGCGGGAGCTCGTCCAGCTTGCTCGCCCGCAGCAACCGGCCCACGCGGGTAATCCGCGCGTCGTCGCCCGCCGTAATCTGGCTGCCACGGCGTTCCGCGTCGGTCACCATCGTGCGGAATTTGTAGACGCCAAAAGGCACGAAATTCCGGCCCATGCGGCGCTGCACAAAAAGCACGGGCCCGCGCGAGTCGAGGCGAATGGCCAGCGCCAAGGCGAGCATGAGCGGGCTTAACAGCACGAGCCCGAGGCCCGCCGCGGTCATGTCGAGCAGGCGCTTGCTCGTGTGGTAAATCGGCCGCCGCGGGATCGCTGTCTCAGACGGCAGGGTGCCGGCCGGCGCAGGATCGACGGCATCGTTGGCGCGGGCACACATCATAAGAGCGGATAAATGAAGGGCGCGGCCGCCGTGCCGCTCAGCGCGACAATCGCCCCCAGTGCTAATAGCGCCAAGATCAACGGTGCCAACCACCACTTCTTGTTGTGCTTGAGAAAGTCGACGAACTCGCGCACCAAACCCGGCGGCTTTCGCGAGGCCTCTTCCAGCATCGCCCGCCGCGCCTCATCTTGGTGGTCCGGCGCGTTCAACACAATGGCCCGTCAATAGGGTCGAAAATATCGGGCCCGCTCAGGCTGCGGCTCACAGGGCAACCAATAGCTCGCCGCCTCGCGATCGAAACGCCGCTCGAGCGGATCGCGCCCAATGAGTTTCATCCCCAGGCCCAACGGCACGATCATTCCATAATAGATCGTCGCCAACAATACGTGCGCCACAACCCAGCCGAATGGCAACGTGGCCCAGACAAATGCCACGAAGACGGGCCGCATCCAGCCTGGGCGGATTATTCCAATCGCCACGCTCAGCACGGCGCCGCCGGCCAAGAGCCCGGCAACCAGCCAGGCTCCATAACGAACGCCGGCAACCGCAGCCGCAACCAGCAATGCACCGCTCAGCCAGACCAGCGCAAACTGCCGCACCTGTCGGGGCGATGGATGGCGGTTAACCGTTACCAGACCCATGGATCCCTTGGCCTCAGTCCATCGCGAATTGCGCGACGTGCGATGCGCGGTCCGCCGGCGAGCCGGCCCGCCGCTTGACCAGCACGAATCGCTCCAGCACCAACACGTCCATTTCGGTTGCCAGGAAGCAGTGATACGCTTCTTGCGGTGTACACACGATCGGCTCGCCACGCACGTTGAAACTCGTGTTGACCAGCAGCGGACAGCCGGTCCTGGCCGCGAATCGCTCCAACAACAGCCGCAAGCGATCGTGCCGTCCGGCGTCGACCGTTTGCAGCCTGGCCGAGCCGTCGACGTGGGTCACCGCCGGCACGGTCGAACGCGGCTCGCGCAGCCTGGCCAGCCCCGTGGCGGACGTGGCAGCGGCCCGGTCGATCCGTTGCTCGCGTCGCACCGGCGCCACGATGGCCATGTACGGACTCTCCACCGCCGCCGGCAGTTCAAAGTATTCCGCGGCTCGCTCGGCCAGCACGGCCGGCGCAAACGGCCGAAACGACTCGCGAAACTTGATCTTCGCGTTGATCCGCTCCCACATCTGCGCATTGCGCGGGTCGGCCAGGATGCTGCGCGCTCCCAGGGCCCGCGGACCGAACTCCATGCGTCCCTGAAACCAGCCGACAATCTTTTGCTCGGCCAAGAGTGCGGCAACCCGCTCACATAGCGCCTGGTCGGATTCGCATTGTTGATACTCGGCGTCGGCCGCGTCGAGAAGGCCTTTGATCTCGGCCTCGCCGAACGACGGCCCCAAAAACGCGCCTACCATGTCGTCGTGCGCGTCGGGCGTGCGCGGCTGATCGAGCAGTTGATGCCAGATGAACAGTGCCGCGCCTACCGCCCCGCCGGCATCGCCCGCGGCCGGCTGAACCCACACGCGCTCAAACGGCCCCTCGCGCAGAATGCGGCCGTTGCCGACGCAGTTGAGCGCCACGCCGCCCGCCAGGCAAAGGTTCTTGAGACCGGTCCGCTCGTGTGCGTGCTGCGCCATCCGCAGCATGATTTCCTCGGTCACCTGCTGGATCGACGCAGCGATGTCCATTTCGCGTTGGGTCAGGGGCTCTGCGGCGCTCCGCGGCGGGCCGCCGAACAGGCGATCCATGGCACGCGACGTCATCGTCAGCCCCTGGCAGTAGTTGAAGTACTTCAGGTCCAGCCGAAACGACCCGTCGGCCTTGAGATCCATCAGTTTTTCGCGCATCAGCCCGGCGAATCGCGGCTCGCCATACGGCGCCAGCCCCATCAACTTGTACTCGCCGGAGTTGACCTTGAAACCGCAAAAGTACGTGAACGCGGAGTACAGCAGCCCCAGCGAGTGCGGGAAGCGCAGCTCGTGCGTGAGCTCCACGCGGTTGCCGCGCCCGGCGCCGATACTGGCCGTGGCCCATTCGCCCACGCCATCCATCGTCAAGATGGCCGCCTTGTCGAAGGGCGATGGAAAAAACGCGCTGGCCGCGTGCGACTCGTGGTGCGCGCAGTAGATCGGCCGCTTGCGAAACGCTCCGTGCAGCCCCAAGCGTATGGCTCGCGACACGTGCCACTTTTCGCGCAGCCAGGGGGGCACGGCGTGCAGAAATGCGCGAAAGCCAACGGGCGCGGTCGCCAGGAAGGTCTCCATCTGGCGCTCGAATTTCAGCAGCGGCTTGTCGTAAAAGCCGACAAAGTCGAGCGCGCCGCCCGTCAGACCGCCGGCCGCCAGACAATAGTCCACGGCGTGCCGCGGGAAGCGCTCGTCGTGCTTGACGCGCGAGAAGCGCTCTTCCTGGGCAGCCGCGACGATCCGCCCGTCCACTACGAGCGCCGCGGCCGAATCGTGATAGAAGGCCGAGATGCCCAGGATGGCGGTCATCAGAGAATGCGGCGCTGGGACGGGAAAATCGCCGGCGGGCGCGGCGCGGCCCGCGTCATGTCCGGTTGCGCGAGCACAGCGCGCGCACCACCGCGACCACGTATTCCCGCTCGGCGGCCAGCATGTCCGGATACAGTGGCAAACTCACCACGCGCTCCCAGAGCGCAGTGGCCACCGGAAAATCCTCGCTCCGCCAGCCAAATCGTTCGCGATAGTACGGGTGCAGGTGCAGCGGTCGCCAATGAACCGAGCAGCCGACCCCGTTCGCCCGCAGCTCGTCGATGAACGCGTTGCGATCGATCGACAGGCGCTCCGGCCGCAGCCGAATGGGAAACAAGTGCCACGAGTGAACGCGGTTCTCATCGCGCGCGGGCAATTCAATTTCGGCAATGTCGGCCATTTCTGCGAAATAGGCGTGGGCCAGCGCTTCGCGCTTTTCGCGCATCGCTTCCGCCCGCTCGAGCTGGTGCACGCCGATGGCCGCGGCAATGTCGGTCATGTTGTACTTGTAGCCGGCCTCGACGATCTGATAATCCCAACTGCGGCCGCCGGAATACCGCTCCCAGGCATCGTGCGAGAGGCCGTGCAACGACATCATTCGCATGCGATCGGCCAAAGCTGGGTCGCTGGTCACGGCCATGCCGCCTTCGCCGGTGGTGATGGTCTTGTTGGCATAGAACGAAAAGCACGTGACCGCGGCGGTGTTTTCGCCGCAGCGCTGCCAGGTGCGACTGGCGTCGGGCCGCCACGCCGCAGGCAGCGCGTGCGCCGCATCTTCCACTACCCACAGGCCATGCTTGTCGGCCAGAGAGCTCACCGCGTGCATGTCCATCATCAGGCCGCCCACGTGCACCGGCATGATGCCGACCACGGCCAACTGCTGACCGCGCGCGGCAGGCAATGTGCCGGCATTTGCCGCCGCCAGTTTGCGCTGGGCATCGGCCAGGTCCATATTGCCCGTTTCGCGCTGGCAATCGACCAGCACGGGCACCGCCCCCAGATAGCGCACCACTTCGGCCGTGGCGGCAAACGTCATGGTGGGCACAAGCACCGCCTGGCCCGGCCGCAGCCCCAGGGCCTCGACAGCCAAATGCAGGGCCGCCGTGCACGAGTTCAGTGCCAGCGCGTGCTTGGCGCCCACGGCCTCGGCAAAGGCCGCTTCGAACCGCTTGGCCACGGGGCCGGAAGTCAGCCAGCCCGAGCGCAGGCAGCGCTCGACTTCGGCAATCTCGGCCTCGCCAATGGACGGGCGAAAAAAGGGCACCTTCAAGGCGCCGGCGGCCGGGGTGCCGGACGCCGCCGCTTCCATCGCAGATGCCTCGGAATGGGTCACGTGTCGTATCTCTCCACCGGGCCTCACGTTGACTGAGCCCCTACCGCCGCGGGCGCAGTCTCGTATGTGAAGTCGGGCCATTGCTGATTGTCCACCAGATCGATCATGCGGCAACCGCCGAACTGTCGCACCAGGCGGACGAAGCGTGCCTCGAAGCGGCCGCGGCCCAGCCCCTGGTGCAAACGCACTTTGAGCGGGATGGCCACGTCGATCTCCGCGAACTCACGCGGATCGAACTCATAGGGATGACAATAGAACACAAACGGCCGCGTGCGCATCACGCGCTGCGCCAGCCAGCGGCCCGCCGGGCCGGGCAGCAACCGATGGTAGCCGCCGCCGCCCACCGGCCAATTCTTGCCCAAGGCCCGATAGCTGGCGATGGGAAACTCCAAAATCGACCGGCCATTCGGCAGCCGCACGCGTGTGGGCGTCAGCGGCCAATCCGGAATCCCGTAGCGCGGACGCTTGACCGGGAAAATGCTCGAGTCGTATTCGAAACCCTGCTCGGCCAGGACTTCCAGCGCCCACAGTGAGCTGCGGACAATCGAGAAGTCCGGCGCCCGATACCCGCGCACTGGCTTACCGAGCAGTTGTTCGAGAAAGTCTTTGCTGCGGCGCAGGTCGGCGGCAAACTCTTCGCGCGATTGCTTGAAGATCTCCACGTGCCCGTAGCCGTGGCTGGCCACTTCGTGTCCGGCCGCGTCAATCTCGCGTACCACCTCCGGAAAGCGCTCGGCCATCTTGCCCAGCACGAACATGGTGGTGCGAATGCCGGCCTGGCCGAGAATGGCCAGCAGCCGCCGCGTGTTCGCGGCCGCCCGCTCGGTGATCGGCAGGTTGCGGTCCCAGCTCGACTGCGGCCAGTCCTCGACGTCGATGCTGATGATCGGCGGCGCGTGCTTCAAGGTTGCAGGCATACGTGATAGTCCATTCCGGCGCCGTCGATCTTCACGATGTCCACGGTGCCGAAACCGGCCTCTGCGCCGATCGAGCGAATCACCTGCTCGTCGTAAAAGTACACCGGGCAATTGCGCAGGCGATAGCGAATCTTTCTTAAAGGCGTGCGAAACCAGTGCTTGCTGGGAAACGACACTGCGACCCGGCCGGTCAGAATGCTGCGCAGAGCCGCGAAGAACGGCACCGGCTGCGCCACGTAGTCGAGCACGCCCATGATAATGGCGAAATCGAACGGGCCGGCCGGCTTCGTCTCAGGAAAGTAACCGGTCACAAACTCGGTGCGCTCGGCCAGGCCAAGACTCTCCACGCGGCGGCGGGCCAACTCAAGCATGCCGGGCGCGGGATCCAAACCCACCACCTGGCTGGCGCCGCGCCGCAGGGCCTCGGCCATGTACGGACCGGAACCACAACCGATGTCCAAGCCGCGCTTGCCTGTCAGATCGCCCAGACGCTCGAATGTCAGCGCATAGCGCTCGAACATGTCGTGCCGATAGCGGCGGTCCACCCATTGCATGACCGGGCTGCGCTTGCCGTCGTAAAACGTGTCAAACGTATCGGCAAACCGATCGAAAAATACGCCCGCCTGCGGCTGATTCATGTTCATTCTCGCGTCAACGGCTGATACTGGTCATGCTGCCGCCCAGTTCCCACGCGCGGCGGTGAAATGCCAAGCAAATAAAACCGTAAACGATGCCCGCCGCGTAAGCCACGTGCATCGTCACCATGGCCAACGGCACCATGCTGGCCACGGCCAGTCCCTTGCGCGGCACAATCGTCGCCGCAATGGCCAGTAGCGCCGCGGCATAAATGGCCGGCAACGCCAGCGCCACCAGCGGCTGCCGCAGCCACACGCCCACGGCCGCCAGCACGATCATCGCCAGGAAAAACAAGGGCGGCACCATCTGACGCAGCGTCGTAGGCCGCTTGTGTTTCCGGATCACCGGGATGCGCCAAAAACTGTAGTGAAAGTACTGCTTGAACAACTGGCCGATCTTGCCGCGCACGTAATAAACATACTTCACGCGCGGCGACACGAAGCTCTTGCCCCCGGCCTGCGCGATGCGATAGTTCAGCTCGTCGTCTTCGGTGCGGACCAGGTTTTCGTCGAACATGCCGATGCGGTCGAAGACCCATTGCCGGAAGGCCGGGAACTGGGCGCCTTCGACGTAACCTTCGAAACCTTCGAACCGGTGCCGCGCCAGGCCCACGCCGGCCGGATGCGACATGGCCACGGCCACCGCCTCGCCAAACGTGTTCTTGCCGGCGTGCACCATCGGCCCACCCACGACCCAAGCTTCCGGATGCTCCTCCAGCAGCTGCACGTTCTGGCGCACGAAGTCGTTGGCCACTTCACAGTGGCCGTCAATGCGCGAAATGATCTCGCCCTTGGCCGCGGTAATGGCCGCGTTCAATCCAGCCGGCGTCACACGGCTGGGGTTGTCCACCACGCGCACCTGCGGATGCCGCCGGCCGTACTCGGCCAGGATCTCGCGCGTGCGATCGTCGGACATCCCGTCCGCCACGATCACTTCCAGCCGGTCCAGCGGATAGTCCTGCGTCAGAATCCGATCCAGCGTGCGGGCGATGAACGCTTCTTCGTTGCGCACGGGGATGATCACCGAGACGAACGGATATTTATCCGTCGCGGGGCGCTGCGCGTCGATGACGTTTTCGGCCTGACTCATGCGAGCATTGGCTGCGATTCGGTGGACTAACTCACGCCTTTCGAGGCCAGCACGGTCACGATGCGTTCCACGGAGACAAAATCCGCGGCTTCTTCCGGGCTGACCGACACGCCAAATTCACCTTCCACCGCCATCAAAATATTCAGCAAGTTCAGGGAGTCCCAATTGTCGATCGTCTCGTGCGAGGTGGCGCGCGTCACCTGGTCCGCCGGCAAGCCGAGCACTTCGGCAACCAGCCGGCAGGTACGTTGTTCCACGGTGTCAGACACTCACGTTCTCCCGCTTGGTTCCCGCCACGCGCTGGATGACGCTGGGCCAGGCAAAGGCCTCGGCCTGCAGCCGGGCCTCGTACGATAGCTCGCCTTCGCCGCCAATTTCCGTAAACCCGTGTTGGGGATAAAAGTTCTTGACCGGCGTGTTCTTTGGCGTGGGCCGAAATACGCCGCGCAAAACGTGAGCGCCGCCTTGGCGCGCCAGCTCGGCCAGGTACGACAAAAAAGCGTCCTCCACGTGCCGACCCATCACCCGACAGCTCATCAAGAGAGTATCGATCACCCAGGTGCGCTCGTCCAGTCGGCTGACAATTCCAACACAAACCAGGCCCAAATCGCCGTAGCGATCGCGCAAACGCAGCCAGGCCACGGCCGCATCGGGCGCGGCGGCCAGCCGTCGCACGTCGTCCAGGTGGTGCCGCCGCGTGGTGAGATTGAACTGGTTTGTCTTTTGAATGAGCTGGTGAATCCGCTCCAGCGTGGTGGCATCGCAAAGCCCCACCTGGGCCTCCATTTGCAGGTTGTCCAGAAACTCTTCGACGCTGGTGGCTTGCTGCTCGATCTGTTTGCGCTGCGTTTCGCTCTGATACATGTCGGCCCGCTGGCGATCCTCGTCCAGCACGCGCGGTCGATCGAGCACGGCCACTTCGCGCAGGGCCGGCAGATAGCCCAGCGGATCCGCCGGCAGCTCTACCACGTGCACCATGGGCAGTTCCGCGCGCACCGCCGCGCGTTCCACCGGGTTGTCGTCGACGAACACCAGCGAATCCAGCCCGATGTTCAGTGTCTGCGCAATCGTGCGCAATCCGGCCGGCTTCGGCTCCCAGTTGGCGACGATCGCCGCGAAGTGTTCGCGCTTGAGCAGCATCTCCGGGTGCGAGTCGAGCACTTCCAGCACCGTCGATTCGTCATTCTTGCTCACGATGGCCAATAGCAGGCCGCGCCGGCGCAACCCCAACAAGGCCGCTTGAAAATCCTTGAACACGTTGCCCGGATAGTCGTCGCCGAGCTTGATGCCTTCCGGCCCGTCATCGCCGAGCACGCCGCCCCACAGCGTATTGTCCAGGTCCAGCACCAGGCATTTGGCAGCCGGCCGCAAGAGCGCCGCTACGCAGCGCGCCACATTCTTCGCCAGCGCCGCCATGTTCTCCGAGCTGCAGCCGCTGCGCGCCATGTACCACAGCTTGGGATCGCTCCAGCGGCTCGCGCCGCGATCGCGCACGGTGCCCGCGTAGTCGAGCACCGTGGCTCCCGGAACCTGCGCCAGGTCGCGCGCCAGCTGCCGGTTGCACTCGGCCACCAGGTGCACGAACCCCTCCGGATCGTTCGCGTCGAACACGTTCAAGTCGTGGGCCGCTTCGAGCGCCAAATTGGAAACCAGCACTTCCGCACGATGCTGCTCGCGCGCCGCTCGGGCCAGATTCACCAGCCGCGCGCGAATTGCATCCAACCTGGCTCGGGTCGCCTCAGGGCCGATGGCCGCGCTCTCGTGTACCAGGTGCCGATCGACATCATCCAAGCGGGCCGCAATCCACAGCACCGCGGGCGATTGTTGCCACAGAGGCGAATCGGCAGCCAGCACCAATTGCTCAAGCTGGCCGAACGGTCCGAACCACGGTCGCACGGGACAATCGAGTCGATGACTCTCGACGACCAGATACGGGCGCAACAGCTCGGCCGTGAAGGTGGAAACCACCCCCAGCGTGCGCGGCGCGGCGCCGGCAGATTCCAGCGCTCTGGCCGCCTGCAGATACTCCGCCGGCTTGGTGGGTTGCATGTTCACGAACGTTGCGGCCTCGTTACGGCCGTTAGTTTGATTCACTTGCGCGCCGCGATCAAGTTTTCCGCGCCCACACCGTCGCCCCGCGTCATGTGAATGGAATGCTTGCGTTCTTCGAACGGATTAAGCATTGCCGATACGTTCTTGGAGGCGGCAAAGATATAGTTCGACGGCCCTTCGAACATGCCGGCGGCCGCCAGCGCAGCGCGCCAGCGGTGATGCGAGAAATTCGCGACCACAATGTCCGCCGCGGTTTGCTGTAGGTATTGCACCGCCGCGCGGGCCACTTCCGTTTCCATGCCCGGGACGCTCAGGCAGTCCACCAGCGACCCCACGCGCATGTTGCCAAAATAATTGTGGCCATCCATGGGAACGTTAAGCACCGCGGCCCAGCCGACCGTACGACCCGCATGGGCGACGCGCAGCCGCACCCAGCGGTCGTCACCGGGCGGGTAGAGCGTATTGAGAACATGGGCATCGCGCACCGCGATCATTGAATACTCGCCGCGCGCCGCGTTCCAGATGTCGTCGGCCCAGGGGCCAAATGACGCCTCGATGCTGCAACTTGTTGGCGCCGCGGGTGCTCGCAGCCGGCCCGCTTTCCACAGCTGATAAGCACCAACGCCCAGCGTGCCCAATCCGGTCGCGGCCAGCACGTCGAGCGCCGCGCGCCGCGCGGGCGTGCGGCGCAAATACACAATGTTTCGCAGAAACGCGGCCGGCCTCAAAACACGGAAGTAAAACGGCACCGCCCAGGTGCTCCATCCGGCGCGAACCAGCAGCTGCGTGATCGCCTCGTCGTAGCCGCCCAGCCCCACCGTGTATAAGAGCGGCGCCCGCCGCAGCGCGTCGAGAAACAGCTGCACGCCCAGCGCGGAGAAGCGCTTGTCGAAGCAGCCCTCCGAAAGCGGCAGCCGATACAACGCCAGCGGATTCACCTGCCCTGCAATTTCGAAGGGCTGATGCTTGAGCATATACGCGCCCCGCACCGCGCCCTCGTCGAGCGCCAGCAGGTAATCGTAGTAAACCGGCTTGCCCTCGAGCTTCGGCAGGTCGGGCGGGATGTGACTCTCCGGAAAGCGCATGTTGACGCCGCCGGCGCGCAGTCGTTCGTTGAAGGCCCGCACAGCCTCCCGGTGTTCGGCGGTGTAAGGTTTGACGACAATCCCCATCGCTGTCGATCGACTCGTTTCGGTGGTTCGTGGGATGGTTACTGGCATGGGCGACCAAACCGCCGCGTCACTTCTCCGCGTATCCGTAGGTCAAATAGTGCCAGCGCGGCGGCGTCACCCGCTTGAGCACGGCCTGGTCAATGGCGCCCAGAATGCTGCGCTGACGTTCCGATCGGCCGAACGTGCTCAATACGCCGGTCGTGCGCAGCTCCACGCGGGCAAAACGCCGCAAAAACTCGCGCATTTCGTCCCGGGTGACATAACGCCACCAATCTCCCCATTCCAAAAACCTGCGCCGCACCCACTGATGCATGTACGAGCCCGTCAGGTTCTCTACGAACAATAGTTTGCCGCCGGGGCGCAGGGCCTTGTAGATCTCGTCGATGGCGCGCTGTTGCAGATCTTTGCGCCCGTTGCCGCCGATGCCGCCCAACACCGATTTGAACGCCACCAGGTCGAAATGGTTCTCGTAAGGGATTTCCGTGGCGTCGATGATTTCGTAGGACATCGGTGGGTCAAGCGGGTACTTCTGATGGTGCTGGCGCGCCACGTGCGCCGTGTCGGTAATGTCGGAACAAACCGTTGGTTTATGGTGCAAGGCGAACCACAGAGCAAGTCCCCCTGTCTTACTGCCCACCTCCAGACAATGGTGGACCGCGCTCCAGTCGATGTTCTGGTCCCAGAAGCGCAAGGCCTCGGACCAATTGCGCACATCCCACTGGATGACGTCGTCGACGATCTGCTTGTCGATCATGGCAAGCGCCCGCGCGGCCTCACACGACGGCCCGTGGCTGACAGTACTGCGCGGCCAACAGGTTCAGTTCGTCCACGAGCTGGCCGGTAAAATACTCCAGCGAATGTTCGCTCGAGCCGCGCAGGCCTTCGTCGATCAAACGCCGCCGCAAAGGCTCGTCGTCGAGCAGTCGCTCGATGGCCGCGGCCAGCGCCGGCGAGTCGTTGGGCGGCACGAGCAACCCGGTGCGCCCGTCGTCCACGCTCGAGGGGATGCCGCCGGCCCGCGTCGCCACCACCGGACAGCCGCACGCCCGGGCCTCGACCAGCGTCCGCGGTGTGCCCTCGGACAGGCTCGGCAAGACGAACACGTCGTGATGGCGGTACAGCTCAAACAGCGGCTCGCCGAACTCGACCAGCCCGGTCACCTTGATGTCGTCGCGAAACGGGCTGTTTTGCACGCGCTCACGCGCCCGCCGCTCGGCATTGGTCACGTTGTCCGTGCCGCCCACCAGCGTCAACTTCAGCGGACGCTTTCGGCGGACCATCTCAAACGCGTCGAGCAGGTTGTCGATGCCTTTCTCGGGCCGGAGGAAGCCCACGAACAACAGTCGCGGCGGATCCCCCGGACTCAAGTCTTCTCGCGGCCGCATCTCGCGCTCATACATGCAGCTCGACACGACGACGCGGCCATCGTGGCATCCCAGCAAGTCCCACATTTCGCGGCCGTTGGTGGCCACGCGGGTCATGGGCTCGTGGACCATGCGACGGATCGTGGCGTTCGAGTGGGCCGCAAACCGCAGCGCCAGCTTCTTCACGACCCCGTGATAGTTGCTCGAAGCCGCGATGACGTTGTAGGCATTGCCCACCACGTGCAGCAGCTTTGGCGTTTGCAGCCCGGCCACGGCCATCGGCACTTGAAACGGCAGACGTACGAACACCACGTCGCAGGTGCGGGCGAAGCGGCGCACTGCCCGCCGCGTCTGAAAGAAATACGCCTGCGACCGCACCACGCTCTCCAAAGGCGGCAACGGCACGATGTCTTCCCGCGGAAAATCGACCGCGTGGATCATAAACGGCTGCCATTGCGGCAGAATGGGAATGCACAGTCGAGCGCCCGGAACCATCGCTCGCATCACGTCCAACAAGCGGCCGATGCCGTGGTTGCACGCCAGGCGTCCCTCGGCGTTATACGCCGCCGGCACGCAGCAAATGATCCCCAGTCGGTAATCGGGAGTGACCGCGGTCATGAGATCCTTTAGTGGCCCGCCCCGTTGGTTGCGGCCGTAGTTCGCTTGTGGACCAGGTAGTCGCCCACTTGCAGGTATTCGAGTCCCGAGTCACGCAGCACGCCCAGCGCTTCTTCGGCGGTGCGCACAATTGGAAAGCCGTGCAGATTGAACGACGTGTTGAGCACGATGCCGCCGCCGGTGTGCCGCTCGAACGCCTCGAGGATGGCGTACATCGGCGGATTCTCTTCGCGCGACAATATCTGGGCGCGGCACGTCAGGTCGGCATTGTGCACCGCGGCGATCAGTTCCCGAAAATTCGACCGGGTGTCGAACGTCATCATCATGAACGGGCTGCGCAGATTCTTGGGGTTCTGGATATAGTCGTGCTGCCGTTCGCTTTTGACCATCGGTGCAAAGGGCATCCAAAAATCGCGCTTCTTGACCATGCGATTGATCACGCGGACCACGTCTTGAGAGCGTGGGTCGGCCAGAATGGAGCGGTTGCCCAGAGCCCGGGCGCCAAACTCCATGGGTCCGGCACAGCGCGCCACCGGTTGGCCTTCGGCCAATAGCCGCGCCACCGAATCGGCCATGTCGGCGGGCCGCTCGTAGTCAAAGCCGCTTTTGCGCACGGCCTCCAGCACGTCGCCCTCTGCCGGAGCGTCGCCCAGATAAAAGTGCGACAGCGGCCGCACCGTCTCCTGGCCGAAGTGCTGGGCGGCTTCCAGATAGTAGGCGCCGATGGATAGCGTCTCATCGCCGCACGACGGGAAGGCCTCGAACGATTCGACCTCCGCCAGCTCCGCGATGCGCTTGTTCGCCTTGACGTTCATGAACACGCCGCCGGCGGCCAGCACTTTGCGCACTCCCGTGGCCTGCACGGCGCGCCGCACCCATTCACACATCAAGTCTTCAGTGAATTGCTGCAGGCCCGCGCAAATGTAGTCGAAGCGCATGCCGCGCAGATCGCGCTCCAGGCATTCGTGGATAAAGTGCGTCTGCCGCCACGTGCCGCGCTGAAAACCCAGCCCGTCGGGCCGCAATTGCAGATAACGCTCGAAGATCTTGGCCGTCTCGCGGGCCGCCTTCTCCGACGCATACGGGCCCATGCCCATCAGCTTGTACTCGTGCTCCAGCGGCACGAATCCCATGCCGTAGGTCACCCAGGTATACACCGCGCCCAGCGAGTCCCCGGTGTGCGTAATGGCGATCTCGTCGCACTTGCCGCCGCCCCACACGCGCACCGACGCGCTCACGTTATCCCCCGCGCCGTCGCAGGTAAGCACCAGGTACTTCTCGTCCGGCGAACGCCGCAGGCCGTAATAGGCGGTGGCGGCGTGCGTCAGGTGATGATCGTGGTACGACACCGGTTTCTCGGGAAAGCCGGCTTCTGCAAGCGCGGAAATCAACTGCGACTGGCCGTAGTTGCGGTGCACCGTCGTCACCAGCGGCACCACCACGCGTTGCCGCAGCTTGCCCACCAGGGTCGCTTGCCGGCGGTAGGCGTGAATCACGTCGTCGCGGCTGTGGTAGCGACAGATCACCTGGTTGCCGCCATGCGTCGTCGACAACAGATCGCCCGGGCGAACTCCGACGCGATCCAGGCAGGCCTGCACGGCCAAGCGCGGGAAGCCCCAATAGTTCTTCTCGCCGCACAGCCGCTCTTCCTGGACGGCGTGGATCAGGCCCGACTCGTCGCCGATGCAGGCGCTGGCGTTATGACTGGCGTGAATTCCGAGGATATAGCGTGGCAAGCTGGCGATCTCCGCTGAGACTTTGTTGGCCGGCGATTCTGTGGACGCTCAGCCGGCAAACAAAACTGGATTGCGATGTGCTGGGTAGGCCGCCGATCCTGCAACGAGGATCGGCGCGTGAGACATGATCAGGCGTGCGGCATGTTCGGCTTCCACAGTGACGGTGGCATCCAATTCGGCCGCACGACCGGGCGCGGCGTCGCAGCACGAACTTTTTCCGCCAGGATGCACAGTCCAATGCACAAGCCAATGGCGATGTTGAACGACGGGTTATACATGATCTCGCGCGTAAACATCCCGCGCACCACCCACAATACGAGCAGCATGCGCACCAGGGTGCGCGCCTCGCGGAGCGGGTCTTCCTTGCCGCCGATCGGAACGCCGTCACGCGGCTTCCAGAACCACAGGCTCCAGGCGGTCAGGAACAATGCCAGGATACAGATCGCGCCGCTGCCGGCAAACAAGTGGCCAAACACGTTGTGCGAGTCGACCGCCTTGTGCGAATGCATGATCTGCGTGTAGCGGCCGATAATGAACGGCAGTCGCTGCGGCGACACGCCCAGCACAGGATTCTCCAGCCCGATGCGCAGGCAGGCCAGCAAGATGTGCTTGCGATACTCGTCGGACTCGTTGCCTTCGGTCGTTTGCTGCATCCGCTGGCTGAACACTTCGGTGGTGCCGAACTGGGCCAGCCAGATCATCAAGCCGGCGGCCAACGCGCCTACCAGCAACAGCCCCTTGCCGCGGCGATCCCAAAACAGCATCAAGCCAATCAACGCGCAGCCCAGGTAACCCGAGCGGTTGGCGCTCATGAAGATGGCGGCCAGCGCGGGCAGCGTGCAGGCGATCAGCACCGTTTTGATCCAGGACTTGGTTTCCGGCATGTGCAGGCAAACGAATCCTGCCATCAACATGGCCGGCAGCGCATAGACGGAGTAGGAGTTCTTGTTGGCGCCTTCGATCGCTTCGACTCCCAGGCGCGATTCTTCCTTGAGCCCGTTCACGGCCAGGATGGCGATGGCAATGCTCAAACCAAACGCGCCGGCCACAAAGTCGCCGCGACGATTCACCAAGAGCGCGCAAGTCACGATCGTGACGATGCCGGAGCCAATGCGAAACACTTCGCCCATGCCCTGCATGCCCGCGCTTAGCATGGAGAACACGTAGATCGTCATGAAAGCCAACAGCCCTACCAGCACGCGTGCCGGAAAGAGGGCCAGCTTGGACAACACCAGGAATACAAACGCCACCGCCACCGGCACCAGGTAGGGATGCAACATCAGGCCAAACACGTCCGGCCGGAACCCGGTGAAGCCGGAAAACACCACCAGAATCGAAGTCACGAACAACAGCGCGCCGTTGATCGACACGCCGGCGAGCTTCAGCTTGCGGCCGACTTGCGCAGGCGGGGCGGCAAGCATTCCGGGCGCGGATGGAAAGGCAGATGGGGTGCTCATCAATGGCAGTGCAACGCGTCGCTGAAAATAGACCGCAACCGGCAAACGCCGGTCACATCGCGGACGGGACGTAGATTCATTTTACCATTCATTGCCCGTTTGGCGTGTCCGCCTGTTGGCGGTATGAGCGATAGGCCCGGCCGGCAATCGCTTGTCCGAGGGGCCCCAGCGCCAATAAGGCCCGTAAGGCCTGGGTTTTCCGATTGCGCCGGCAATGGTCCGGGTACGTTGCCCGCCCAAAATCGAGAATCTGCCGGGCCCGAATCCGGTCCCCCCTGGCCAGCGTGGCCAGCCCGTGACGGCCAATGTCGTATTCGGCAAAGGCGCCGCGCAGCTCATCGCGAGTCATGCCGACCGATTCCAGCAGCTGATTGTCGATTTCCAGCGTGGATACGTACTCATCCACGAGAAACTTCAGGGCGCTGGCGGTCTTTTCCTGTGCCATCTGGTTGCTGGCATGCCAGCGATAAGCGAATAACCGCTGGTCGACGAAATAGGCCATTTCCGCCTGGCCCAACACGCGCCAGTGAAACCACTTGTCCGGGTTGTAGAGCCGGCCGCCGCCGTAGCCCTCCACCGCTCGATACAGCCTCGCCGGGTACACCGTGGCCGCGAAGTTGAACGGGTTCTTCATCATTCGCAGGCAGCGGCGCAAAAGCTCCTTCCCGGCAACTCCGTAGACCGGCGCCCCCACCGCCGCTTCCAGCTCCGGCTTCCGATCCGACGCATGCCACACGGTAGCGTCGGGACCGGTCTGCGACGTCGTGCGATCGTCGGCGTCGATCACGTCCCAGCTCGAACTGACGACTGACGACTCCCCTCGCTCGCCAAGCTGATCAAACAAACGCGAGTACGTGGCCAGCGCCGCAGGCCGCATCAAGTCGTCGGACGAGAGCATGATCAGCCATTGGCCGCCGGCCATGGTGGCGGCGCGGTCCAGGTTGCCCGAAAAGCCCACATTGCAAGCGTTGACGCGCAGGCGAATGCGCGGGTCGTTAAACCGCTTGACCACGTCGACCGAGCCGTCCGTGCTGGCGTTGTCGGAGACCAGCACTTCGAAATCCTGGTCCGTCGAATCGAGAATGCTCTGGATCGTGCGACCGAGAAAGCGCTCGTAGTTGTAGTTCGGAATGCAGACGGAGAATTTCATGACGGTGCCGGGGCTCCGCTGGCAGCGGCTTCGTGCAACGTGGGACACGCCGTGTCGAGCGGGCGCTGCATGGCCATTTCGTACACCCGTAGCACGCCGGCCGCGCAGGCGGCCAGCGAATAGTTTGCCTCGGCGCGCCGGCGTCCGGCCAGACCCATCGTGTGCCGCCGCATGGGATCGCGCGCCAGCTGTTCGACGCAGGCCGCCAAATCGGCCGGATCGTCTTCCCCGGCCAACAGCCCGGTGACGCCGTGCTCGACGATCTCCGCCACGCCGCCGCCGCGCACGCCGACCACCGGCAGCCCGGCGGCCATCGCTTCCACCGCGATACGGCCAAACGACTCGTGGTCCGCCGGATGCACCAACAGATCGATATCGGCCATGATCTCGGCCGGATCGGCCACAAAGCCCGGCCAACGCACGCGGTCGGCAATGCCGGCCTCGGCCAGGCGGGCGTGCAGGCGATCGACGTAGGCGTCGCCCGGCCGCGAGCCGCCCGCCGACGGGTCGTGACCGTACAACCGCCACTCGATGGGCAGCGAGCGGTCCACACGCGTCGCCGCTTCTACAAACAAGCCGTGTTTCTTCCAGCGCGAAGTAAGATTGCCGACCATGGCCACCACGATCTTTTCGCGCCGCCAGGGTTCGCTACGCACGTGAAATCGGCTGAGGTCGATGCCGTTGGGCACCACTTCCAACAACGCCGCCGGCACCCAATCGCGGACACAGGCGGCGCAAATGTGCGAATTGGCGATCAGTTTCGAACAATAGAGCGCCATGTCGCGGCCGAACGCGGCCCCTTCGTGCGGCAGACGAAAGGGTTTGCCAGGGCCAATCAATTCGCGCACATGCCAGACGTGCGGCAAGTGCAGCCGCCGCGCGGCCCGGCCGCCTTCGGGCGTGAGAATCGTGTTGGTATGAACCAGGTCGGCCGCCCAGCGCGCGGCGCATTGGGCCACCTGCGTCGTCGATCCCAGTGCCCAGCCCGTGGCCAGGATTTGTTTCACTTCCGCCAGGGGGCGCTTCCACAGCGGATCGCGAATTTTGCGGTTCGACCAGTAGAGCCGGGTGAAAAGCACGTCGCCGTGCACCGCCTCGCGTAGCCGCTGGCGCTCCTCGTGGCTGCCCGCATCGTGACACACGGCGCACGAGGCGATTCCTTCGCGCGCCATTTCTTCGATCAGCCCCAGCGTGCTCAAGGCGGCGCCGCCGGAGGGGCTGTTCATCACGTGCAGCACTTTTCGTGGTCGGCGCGTCATACAGCGGCACGCGGATAGTCGCGCTCGAATCGGGCCAGTTCCTCGGGAGTGCCCAGAATCCACACTTCGTCGACCGGGTTCGCCCGCACGTCGCCGCCGGCGGCGATCAGCCGGTTATAAAGCGGCGCCACGTAGAACTCGTTGTTCGAGCGCTGATTCTCGTCGATCATTGCCTCGGCATGGCGCACGAAGTCGCTGCCGCGCCGAAAGTAATACAAGCCCGTGCTGGCCCAATCCGAAATGCGACGCTTCTCTGCCGTTTCCAGCACGCGCCCCTCCGCGTCGGTCCGGGCGAAGCTCCAGCGATCCCCCGCGGCGCGAAAGACGTCCAACACCCCGTCCGGCGGCGTGGCATAGCGGGCCAAGGCATCCCCCAGCGTCGTCGGGCAATACGTGTCCGCATTGAAGATCAACAGCGGCTCGTCGTTGTTGATGGCGTGTCGCGCCATCAGCACGGTGCAGGCCTGCCCGGCCGTCACTTCGTCGAGGGCGATGATCAACGGGTCGTACTGGCCGTAGCGCGTCAGAATATCGCGTTCCAGCGCGCGGTCGGCGATATGTTCTGCCAGACAGATGAAGATCAGTCGCCTGGCCAGCGTTAGCGGCAATCCATCCGTGGCCCAGGCGTACATCGGCTTGCCGCGCACGTCGATGAGCGGCTTGGGCGTGTCGTAGCCCGCCTCGGCAAAGCGGCTGCCCCGGCCGGCCATGGGAATCACAATGTTCACGCGTTCGTCGCCGCCTGTGAGTCTTCCGCGTCGGCCAACCGCTTCTCAGAGCTGAGTGGCAACGAGGAACCGTCCGGAGCAATCAGCGACCAGGACTCGAAGCGCACGGCGTTGTCGTCGATATAAACGTCGGCGTGCGGCTTGCCAAAATGGATTTCGTCGTATTCCACGCGATGCTGTGCGAGCCAATCGAGCGTAATGGCGCCTTGCCGCGCAATCACTTGGCCCACGTTTCCGCCGCAGGTCTTCATATGCCGCGCCGTGTACAAGATGATGTAGTGCCCCGCGGCCTTCAGGCGGGCCAAAGCCTCCACGGCGCCCGGCACGGGCTCCAGATCGGCATAGGTCTCGCCCGGCTCGCGCAGCCGGCAAATCACGCCGTCCAGATCAATGCATATCCGCATGGGGCTGCTTTCCGCTTTCGCGCACCGCTTCCGCCGGCGAGAACACTTCGCCCAACAGTTGCAAAGCACGGGCATACATGGCGATTTGCCGCCGCGGCGCGTCGTAGTGCAACGCCGGCATGCTGGCGAACAGCAAACCGGTGATCAGCAGGATCTCGCGGCGGTCAAAATCGGCGAAGAACACTTTTTCGAACCGCTCCTGGATCTGTCGATGCTGCGGCCGGGCGCGAATATCCAGCTCGATGCGCGTGCCGTCGATCGATACGTGAAACAGGTCGTTGGTAATGAAGTCGTACAGGCCGTAGATCGAGTGGTACAGCTTGGCCACGTCGTAACGCGGATCGCCATAGATGCCCGCGGCGCCAAAGCTGCCCCGCGGATCCACGAGCTTGCAAATCCGCGAGCGCAGGTCGTATAGGATGTTCGACAGGCAAAAGTCGCCGTGCACGATCGAGCCCGAGACGTTCTCTGCCAGCCGGTCGACCTCCGCTTCCAGCCGCTCCCAGAGCGCGGGAATGTTCGGCAGCAGCCGCCCGTCGACCGTCACCGGCCCTGGCTGCCGCACCAGCCGCAGGAGCTCCTCGGGAGCGTTCATCGACTCCAGCCGTTTGCGGCTCTTGCCCAGGTACATGTCGCGGATGATGCCGCGATCGAGCGGCCGATGGTGCCGCCTGAACCCTTGCCGCAAGATCTCGCGCAAGTGCACGAAAATCTGTTCCCAAATGGCCGGGTCGACGTTCTCGAACACGAACACTTCGGCCAGCGATGGATAACCGTAGTACTCCAGCATCAGCCACGGATCTTGCCAATCGGTCGAGTAGCCCAGCACGCGCGGAAACAGCACCGCCAGGTCCGGCGGCAGCAGGCGCAGATAGTTGATCTCGTCGAGAAACTTTTCCACGTAACGGCTGCGCTTGGTGATCGTTCCCAGCACGCTGTCGATCGAGAGCTCGTTGAACGCGCGCTTTTGCAACAGCGCGCGGTGCGAACTGGCCTGCCGGTCCGGATTGCCGCAATCCAGCCAGTCCGCCGCCTCGATGGCCCGAATCGGCCGCTGGGCGTTGACCTTTCGCAGAATCGCCGCCAGTTCCGTGCGGCCGCTCACCGGCTCGCTCTCGGCCACGGCCGCGCGGGCCGCCGCTTGCAACTCCGCCAGGTCCGGAAAGTAGTACACGCCGATCAGCGCCTGCAGTGGGCCCGGCAGATCGCGCTGCTTGTCGTGCAACGCCGTGACAATGCCCTGCGCGTTGACGTCGACCGTGCACCAGCGGTACGAGTCGTCGACGTTCTGCACGAGCACGGCCGCTTCGTCGCGCGCCAGCAGCTGCGGATCGGCGAATTGAAAGTGCGTGTCGCCCAGCACCACCAGCGCCGCTTTCCCTTGGGCATGTTCGGCCAGTTCCAGCACCGTGCGTCCAACGCCGCCTTCGCCCGAAGGCACGATGAACGAGATGTCGCAATCCTGGCCGAACGAGCACTCCACGAAGTCTTCGACAAACATCCCCCGCCGCGACACCGCAATGACGAACTTGCGCAGCCCGAGCGAACGCAGATAACTCAGCGTCCAATGAATGACCGGCCGGCCGGCGACGGGCACCATGGCCGGGCAGGCGATGTTCGACAGCGCCATCACGCCCTCGGCCACGTGGCCGGCCGCTGGAATCAAGACCGCGGTCTCGGCCAGGCGGTGGCGCAATTCCGCATCGTCGAGAGCGGGCACCGGGGTCTTGGAGCGCGACGGCTGCATATCTGACATCATACGACGGAAACGGCCCGGGCCGCGGTCGGTTGTCGATAAGGATCCAGCACGGCCCGGCACCACAGCTCGAAAATCATCAGCGACCACATGCCGGGAAACAGAAAACCACTGGACCGCACGTGCTGGCGCGTCTCGGCAACCGTCCGCGGATCGAGAATGCCCCGCTTGGCCACCGTGGCATCGCTGCAGGTGTCCTCGACCATCTCGGCCAATTCGCCGCGCATCCAGCTGTCGAACGGCAGGGCGAATCCCTTCTTGCGGCGGGCCGAGATCGACAGCGGCAGCACGTCGCGCAGGGCATGGATCAGCACCCGCTTGGACCCGCTGGAATGATAGCGCGAGTCGACGCCGCCGTCGGCACGCAGCTTGTATTCGTCCGCGCAGCTGCGCGAAAACTTAATCAGCTCCATATCTACCAGCGGCACGCGCAGCTCGAGTGAATGGGCCATGCTCGTGGCGTCCGAATCGCGCAACAATTGACCAATCATATAGACGCGCGTATCCAACAAGCACGACAGGCCGACCATGGTCTCCTTCGTCCAGTCGTCGACGTCGTGCTCGAGAACCTCGTGGAGCAGCGCTTCTTGCAGGTCGCGATTGGGTTCCAGCCCCGCCATGCGGCGCCCCAGATCGTAGCGAAACACCGTGTGCGGTTGCAGCCAGGTGGCCAGCGCGTTGCGCCGCGTGGCGAGATTTTCGGCCCGCTCGCGCAAACGTCCGGCGGGTATCCAAGGAGCCATACGATAGGCCACACGGCCGGCAAGCTTCTCCACGCGTCCCGATACGGTGGTCCCGTAGCGCGCCATGCGTCGCGTGACCGGATAGCCGGCGAACAGCTCGTCGCCACCCACGCCCGAAAGAACTCCCTTCACGTCCCGCGCCGCGGCCCTCGAGATCAGCCACGTGTTGAGCCCGTCCGCGGAGGGCTGATCGATATCGCCGGCAAACTTTGGCAACACGTCGCGCACGTCGCGCGCGGTAATTTGCACCACGGTGTGCCGGCAATCGTACACGTTGGCCGCTTCCTGGGCCTCTTTCACTTCATCCTGTCCGGCCACGTCCGGAAATTGCAGCGTGTAGGTCCGCAGGTCGCTCACGTGCTTGCGCATCAGCGCTACGATGCCCGTGGAGTCGACGCCGCCGCTCAAGAACGCACCGATCGGCGCATCGGCCATGGCGTGCAAGGCCACGCTCTCGTTGAGCACGCCCCGCAAGCGTTCGGCGGCTTCGTCGAGCGTTTCCCTGCGCGGCGCGTACGCCGGCATCTGCCAAAACCGCTTGCGCAGGAGCGCCTCGCCCGGCACGTATCGCTCGATCGAGCCCGGCTCGAGCATCCGCACGCCTTCAATGATCGTGTTCGGCTGCAACACGAAGCCATGTGCGAAGTAATTGGCCACGCTTTCCCGCGCAACTTGCGGCCGCACCAGCCCCGAGGCCAACAGCGCCCGAATCTCCGACGAAAAGATCACGCCGCGCGGATCGCCGTTCGGATGCGCCACGTACAGGTGCTTGATGCCCTTAGGCCCGCGCGCCAGCACCATTTCCGGCAATTTGCCTGGGGCGGTTTTGCGCCAATCGAAGATGGCCAGCGCGTACATGCCGCGCAGCCGCTCGTGGAATTCCGGCCCACGCTCGAGATACAGGTGCAGGATGACTTCCGTGTCGGTTGTGGAGCGGAAGCGATGGCCGGCCTGTTCCAGGCGCCGTCGTTCGTCGCGAAAGTTGTAAATCTCGCCGTTGTAGATGATGGCCACGCGGCGGTCATCGGACCACATCGGCTGCTTGCCACGGTCCGAAAGATCGACCAGCGCCAGCCGCACCATGCCGGCCGCGCCGCCTTCGAACTCCAACGTGCCCCGCGCGTCGGGCCCGCGATGCTGCATCGCGTCGAGCATGGCCGAGACGGTCCCCTGCGGCTGTTCGGCCGAGACGTTCCACAATCCTACGATTCCGCACATGGAGGGGAGTTAGTGCGTGCGAGCGAGGAGCTTACAGGCGTGACGTGCAGGAACAGGCATGATTCAGGACTTGCGGGCCAGGGTGAACATGTCGCGCAAGGCTCGTGCGCCGCGCTCGGACGATCGGCCGTCCAGGGCGCAAAACGCGTCTTCCAGGTAGGCGGTCACACGCGACGAGGTGTCCTTGCCCGAATCAGTGCCCCGCACAACGGCTTGCGCTCGCTCCAGCAGCTCGTCGCCGGTGCGCACGTGAATGGTCGCGCCGGCATCGATGAAGTCCACCTCCCGCACCTCTTCGCGGAAGTCCATGGTGATCACGGGCACGTCCATCAGCATGGCTTCCACGGCCACGGCCGAGGCCCCGGTTAGTACCACGGTGCAGCCCTGCAGCCAATCGAAAATCTCGCGCGGCACGCCGGGCGCGTCGTCGGCAAGCACCACTAACCGGCCGTGGCAGGCGGCCACTGCCGCCTGATAGTACTGCAGCAGATCCTTGCGATGCAGCTTGACGATGACCGGCACATCCGGCAGCGCGCGGCACAGCGCCGCCACATTTTCGATCACCTGCTGATGGTGCTCGTGCGAAATTCGATTGCCAGGGCCGCTGGTTGCCACCAGGATCCACCTGGCATCGGGCCGCAGGCCCAACCGCGACTGCAACAGCGGATGAATCTGGCCGGACTGTCGTGGCCGGGCGTCCAGATTCGGCGCCCCGCACACCACGATCCGCGCGGCATCGATGCCAATCTGCGTGAGCACCTGTCGCTGCCGATTGCCGTATACCAGCACGCGGTCCGCGCAGTGCATGGCTTGCAAGGCGTCGCCGTTGACGCTGCCGTGCGTGAACATGGCCGTGGGAACGCCGCGGATTGCCGCCACCCGGCAGCCGGCGCGTCCTTCGGCCGTGAGATCGTTGCCCACCACCAGCACGCGCGGGCGAAACGCGTCGAGCGCCTGCTGGGTGTTGGCGATCGATTCGGCGGCCAGCGGCAGATACTCAACCACCGCCGCGTGTACCGCCGCCGCCACGACCGGCGGCACCGGCTCGACGCTCAATTCGTCGAGCGACCAGGGACTTTCCCGCGCCAAGAGTCGCGCCCGGCGCAGCCCTTCGCGTCGGGCAGCGTGGACCGCTTCCGGCCACGCGGCCACTGTATACACCGGGTCGCGCACCACGCTGTTCAAGGTGGTCAGCACCTTCGGCTGGCAGGCCATCAAACGACAAGCAATGTGCTGCGCGGTAACCGCCTCCGCCACCGGGGCCATAATGCTCGTATGCGTAATGTCGCGCGTCCAAAACAGCACGTCCGTCGGCCCGATCGGCGTCGCCGCCGCAGCATCCCGCGCCGCCTGCCGTTCGCGATAAGCAATCTTGCAGCGATACGCCCAATTGCGCAAGCGCGTGAGCGGGTGCTGCGATCCGAGCGCACTGGCACCCGGACCGTTGCGCAATGCATTGAGCACGGACAAGTAGATCGGGCTGAGCAGTACGTCGAAAGCGTCCACGCCTTCGAAATTGAGCAAGTCCGACCATGCTGCGCGGCGCGCGGCCGCGTGCAGGCCGTCCATCCAGCTCAGAATCGTTGCTTGCCCGACCCGCGCGGTCTCTGGGGTCGAGATACTCATGAATCGGACGTTGTCGTTGCTGGCACCTGCGTTCGTTGCCCTACGTCGCGTGGCGCCACTCTTGGTCAGCCCCATCATAGCATAGTCGCCGTCCGGATGGTCCGGCTGACAATCTGCCGCTTCGGATTTCTGGGCCGTCACTGGGGCTTTCGCAAACTGGCGGCGGCGCCCGTCGACAAAATATCCATCAGCCGCGAGCCGCCCAGAAGTGGCAGCCGGCCCAACACTTTTCCGGCCCGCGTGCCATACACCGAAAACGATTCCACGCGAAAGCCAACACGCCGCGCCATCGCCTGAAACTCGCGGTACGTGATGTCGTTCAGGTCTTTGTAGCGCCGCAAATCGCGCACGCGCTGCGGACTGTCGGTCAAGCCTGGATAAAGTTCGTACAGTTTCGGATTCTCCGTGGCCAATCGCTGCATCGCGCGGATTACGGTCCGCTCGGAGAAAAACACCTGCGCCCACGGCATCTTCAGCCCGTGCTTCAAGTGCAGCCCGTACTTGCTCTTGATCGACGAAAACACCGGCACCAGCACGCGTCCGCCGGGCCGCAGCACGCGATACGACTCGCGCAGCACCGCCTCCGGATCCGTAAAGTGCTCAAACACGTTGTCCGCCAGCACCACGTCGAACGAGGCGTCGGCAAAGGTCATCCGGTCCGCGGTCATCTCGACAAACGAAACCGGCAGCCGATAGTTCTCGCCATAGCGCGCCGCCACAATCTGTGCAAACCGCCGCGCAAATTCCAGGTGCTTCGTGTTCAGGTCGATGCCCACCACGCTCTTGGCGCCCACCGCGGCCAGGTAGCAGGCGATGCCGCCGTGGCCCGTGCCGATTTCCAGCACGTCCATCCCGGTCACTTCGCGCATGATGCCGTGGCGCACCTTCCAATCGAATTGGCGCTGCGCATACGCCATGTCGTAAGCCTCGGTGCCCGGCGTGGCCCCCAGCTCACTGGCCAGCTTTTCGGTGGGCGACGGCCAGTTCCGCGCCAGCCGATACAACACGTAGTCGGTAAATCCCATCTGTTAGCGACTGGAAGGCACCAGCCGCACCTTGGTCAACAAGAGGTGCATGCGGTGCCGCTCGCTTTCCGAGCGATATAGCACCGCAAACTCGATCAACGGAAACAAAATCGACACGACCACGGCCACGGTCAGTCGCGGGCCGGCCGAAAGAGTCAAGCTCGAATAACCCACACCCACGGCCAGTAGCGCCAACACGACGAGACTGGCAATCGCGGTCCAATCGTAGGGAATGGCAAACCGCCGCTGTGAGAACGTATAAACAGTCACCGCCATCGCCAGCCAGGCGGCCGCCGTGGAGGCCGCAGCGCCAATGGCGCCCAGGCGCGGCACCAAGAGCAAACTGCAAGCCACTGTCGTAATCAGCCCGGCCAGGCTGATCAGTGGCACCGGTCGGGTGTTGTCGGTCAGCTCAATACCGGTGCCGAACATGTAGTAAAAGCCTTGCGACACGGGGATCACCGCCGCGGCCGGCACCAGCCAGGCGGACGCCTCGTACGAGGGATTCGTCAGCAGCCAGATCACTTCCGGCCCCCACAACGAAACGCCCACCCACAGATACAAAATGCCCGCCACGTAATAGGTGACCGCCGTGCGAAAGAAGCTGGCCGGATCTTCATCGTTGGCGTGAATCTCAAATTTGTACGCCACCCAGGCGTTCTGCACCGCGTTGACGACGAACACGATGGGCGTCGTCAGCTTGATGGCAAAGCTGTACAGCCCGCCTTCGGTCTCGCCCATCATGCGGCCCACCCAATACTGGGCGAAGCAGATCATCACCAGCCCTTGTAGATGATGCGGCACGAACGGCAGCCCGTAGGCCGCCATGCCCTTCCAGGTCGTCAGGCTCGGAGTGTAGCGAAACGCGTGGGCCGTGATGGCGAATTGCACCACGCACAGGGCCGCCTCGCCGGCCAGCACTCCCACCACCACGCCGCGCACGCCCCAGCCCAGGAACACGACCAGCCAGATCGTCGTGCATACGGTGATCAGCAACTTGGCGACGTTGATGGCCGCGGCGGTTTTCACGCGGCGCCCGGCACGCAGCACGGCCATCGGCACCGCGCCGATCGTGGTGGCCGCGGCGCCCAAAAGCGTCAGGCGCACCAGGTTCGCGATGCTCGTGTCGCCCACGATCAGCCGCGAAATCTCGCCGGCCGCCAGGCAACCGAGCGCCGCTGCAACAAGCGATGCGAACACGACGCTCGACAGCGCGGTGCTCATCGCCTCTCCGCGCTCCTGGTCTGTCTTAGCCAGCGAAAAGCGGCGGAACACGGCCGCCGTCATACCTAAATGCCCCAGCGGCCCAAACGCCACCCCGACCAGCGCCAGCATGGCAATCTGCCACTGATCTGCCGGCGTCAGGTACCACGTATACAACGGCAGCAGCAGCACGCCGATCACCTGGCTGAGCAGGCTGCTGACGCCGTACGTCATGACATCCGCGAGCAGTGAGAGGATTTTCTTAAGCATGGATCGATCGCGCCGTCCCGGCGGACAGCGCGGCGGGGGGCGCGATGGGGGCACTCGGCGGTGCGGCCAGCAGCTCGGCCAGTGCTTGCGCACAGCGGGCCGAGCCCGCCACGCTCAGATGATAGCCGTCGCTGGCGAAACTCTCGGCCACTTCCTGGTCGCGAATCAATTCGCCGGGCTCGAGCCAATCGGCCCCGGCGGCCCGCGCAATCGTGCGGAGCAGGCCGTTGTACAGCGCGACGTTCTCGGTGTGGCCGGGCGACTTGACGTTCATTACCTGGGGATCGCACAAAATCGGCAATACGATCAGCCGCGGCACATGCTCGACCTGGGCCAGCCTGGCGGCGAACTGCTGCAGGCAGGCGGCAAACTCCTGCGGCGGCGTGTACACCTTGCGCAGCGGATGGCTCTGCCGCAACAACGCTTCGCGCCGTGCCGAACGGCGCGCCACCATCCAGTCGCGCAGCCGGGCGGGCACGAAGCCGCGGTTCAACAACGCCCGCTCGCGCTTCGAGAAAATCCGCGGCGAGCAATCGACGATGCCCACCTGCAGAATCACCACGTCCGGCCGCTTGTAAACCACGTGCTCCTCGAAATCCCACCCGAGCAATTGGTCCGCGGTGCGAGCCCGGGCTCCGCAATTGATCACGTCGCACGCGACGCCCGCGGCCCGCAGACCGGCACTCAGCCGCGCCGGCCACGTATCCTCCCAGCGAATCAACACCGGCTCGGCCCGGGCCATAGCCAACGAATCGGCCAGCACCACAATCCGTAAGGGCAGGGCAGGGGGCTCCGCGCTTCGATCGCGGCACTGAGCCGGCGCCGCGGCGGGCGCGCCGTTTCGCTCGTCTACGGCGCCGCCCAGCGAGATCCGCGACGCCGTAACGGCTGTGGCCGGCGCCTCGCCTGCCCGCAGGCAGGCATCGGTGAGCCGACCTGCCAAACGCATCGCCGGGCCGACGGCTTCCAGACTCACCAGCGGCGGCGCTTTGCGCGTGGCGATCATTTCCAAAAATGCCTGCGCCTGGCCGTAAAAACCCGGCTTGAACTGATGATCGTATGCGTCGGGCTCGATCGCCCGGCTTTCGTTCGTGCCGAACTCACTGACCTGGCAGGTCTCCAGCGGCGCGAACACGTAGCGTCGCCCGGCCGAACAGAACGACAGCCGCCAGCGTCCCGGACTGTCCCAAGTGGAGTTGAACGTGGCCAGCACGCCGCGCTCGGAGACGCCCTGCAAGGCCATCATCCACCGCAACGGCTCGCCAAAATTCAGTCCCGTCACCGTCGCGTCATCGATCGTGCCGGCCAACAGCGTCAGCAGGTCCAGTCCGTGCAGCGAATTGCTGAACACTTCGCGCGAGGCCCGCTCGATGCTGAACCCGCGGGCCAGAAAATGTCGGGGATTCTCGGACCATTCCACCGCGACCGATTCCACGGCCGACAATCCGCCGGCGTCGTCGATCGCCCGCCGCAAGACCGAGTAATGCCGCCGGTTCATGGCCACCATCACGGGCGTGGCATGCCGCGCGGCGGTTTCGCACAATGTTTCATACTCCGCCAGCGACAGCCCCGGCGGTTTCTCGAGCAGGGTGGGAATGCCGTAGGGCAACACTTCTTGCGCGGCCGCAAACTGGGTGTCCGACGAGGCGCAGCACAACACGCCGTCCGGTCGCTCGCGCTCGAGCATCTCGCCGATCTGCGCGTACGTGTGCGGAATGCCGCCCTCGGTTTCGGCTTGCTGCCGCCCTGCCGCACTGCGATTGCACGCGGCCACGATCTGCGCGCCCAGCGCGCGAAACACCGCCAGGTGCTTGGGTGCAATGCGACCGTATCCGACCAGTGCCAACCGCGTCATGTAACCGCCAATCGCAAATTCAACTCGTCGCGCTGTTCGAGCGGCAGCTTCACCGGCACGTTGCCGCGCTGTTGCGATAAATACGCCGCCACCAACACCTCCACGGCAGCGCGGCCATGCCGCCCGTCGCCTGCCAGCGGCGCCTCGGCAACCAGCTCCGTCAAACAGCCGCGAATCATCGTGGGCATGTCAAGTTTCAACGGCAGGTCCGTCGGCGGGGCCGTTTGTTGAAACACCGCGGGCCGATTGGGTCCCGGCTTGATCGACAGATCGCGCTCGATAATCTCCAGCCCGCCCGTCCGCTCGTCGAAGCGAATGCGCGCCGCCGTCATGTCAATTTCCAGGCTGGTCGGCCCGGCGCCGTCTTCGATCTGCGCCACCAGGGCCCTGGCTCCGCCGGCCAGCTCCATGATCACGGTTCCGCCCGGATCGACAAACTGCTCGCCGCGTGGGTTTTTCTTGATCGGCTTGTCGACCCAACCGGTCACGCGCTCCACGTCGGCGTCGGCCAGGTAAGTCACCGTGTCGAACGAGTGCGTGCCGTTGCAACCCAGCCCAATATCTGGCCGCTGCATCCAGATCGCCCGCACTTGCCCCCAATCGCCCGACGCGATGCGCGTGCGCAACCATTGGTACACGGGTGCGTGCCGGCGGCCGTGGTCAACCGCCACGCGCGTGCCGGTCCGTCGCGCCGCGGCCAGAATCTGATCGCACTCGGCCAGCGAGCAGGCCATCGGTTTCTCTACCAGCAGGCGCCGCACGCCGGCCTTCATGGCCGCCACGGCCAGCGCGGCGTGCGAAGGGCCGTTCGTCGCCACGCACACCAGCCCCACGTCGCCGCGCGACCACAGCTCTTCGTCCGATCGGCAGCGGGCAACGCTCTCCGGCAGTTCCAGCGCGGCCAGGGCCGCCTCGCTGCGATCGACCACGGCCGCCAGCTCCACGCCGCCGAGCGCGCGCAGCACGTCGACGATGCGCCGGCCGTGCGGACCCAGCCCAATCACTGCGGCCTTCATCGTGTCGCGCCTCGCGACAGCAAAAACTCCGCAAACTGCAAATCCAGCTCCTCGTTAATGTCCAGCGATCGCTCGCGCGGCATCACGTAGCCGCGGCAGTCGTCGCCGATGACCTGGCCGCGATCGATGGCGCCGCGCCGCGTGACGTATACCGAGCAGTTGCGCACGTAAATCGTCGGCAGTTCGTGCGCGGCCATGCGGCCTCGTTCCTCTTCCAGGAAGGGCAGCAGCCGATCGCCCTGCATGGTCTTCATCTTCAGGGGATGAATGGCGTGATCCAGTCGCATCACGCTCACCGCGGAGTCCGCGCCAGATTGTTCCAGCAGTTCGATCGTGCCGTCCATGTCTTCGCTCAGTGTCAACGGCGAACTCGGCTGCAGGATCGCCACGGCGTCGAACGGCCCCTCGCCGCGCGACTCCAGCTCTGACAGCGCGTGCCGCACGAAGTCGATCGCCGGTGATGTATCGCCCGAGATCTCGGCCGGTCGTGCCAGCGGCAGTTGCGCGTCGATCTTTGCGGCCAGTGCCAGCACCTCGGCGTCGTCGCTGGAAACTACCACCCGCGCCAGCCGCCGCGCCCGCTGCGCCGCCTCGATGGTCCACACCACCAGCGGCTTACCGCCGAGCGGCAAGACGTTTTTGCGCGGCAGGCGTTTGGAGCCGCCGCGCGCCGGAATGATTCCCAGTACCTGGAACGTCACTTGTGCCGTTTAACCCGATCGACTTGTTGATGCCTGGTGCCACCGGCATCTTGCCCATTCATATCGACACAAAGTGCCAACCAAGCCCAAGGTCACCTGATTGCAGCCGCCTTGGTGGCTTGCGCGGCCAGCGCCTCCAGCACACGGCCCGCCAGAAACAGTTCGGTCTTCTCGAACGACTCCACCGTGTTGCCGCCGATGTGCGGCACGATGAGCAAGTTGTCATGTTCGCGGGCGTAGGCCACCAGCGGGTTATCGATCGTGATGTTCGGCTCGCCGTCCAGCACGTCGAGCGCGGCGCAGGCCAATCTGCCCGAGCGCAGCGCGTCCAGCACCGCCGCGTCGTCCACGATGCCGCCGCGCGACGTGTTGATCAGCACGCAGCCGCGCTTGGCCGCGGCCAGCTCCGCGCGCCCGACGAGGCCGCGCGTCGTCTTGTCGTAGGCCACGTGCAGACTTACCACGTCGGCTTCCGCCATCAGCTCCGCCAGCGTGCTGACCCGCCGGGCCGCGTCCTGTGGAAAATCGTGGCGTGGGTCATAGCCGATCACGTCCATTCCCAGCGCGCGAAAATAGCCGGCCACGATCCGGCCCAAGCGGCCCAGCCCCACGATGCCGGCCGTACGGCCAAACAACTCGTGCCCGCGAAACAAATCGCGGTTCCAGCCCCCTTGGCACACGTGCGTCGCGGCCGCCGGAATGTGCCGCAACAGCGCCAGCGTTAACCCCAGCGTCAATTCGGCCGTGGCCCGCACTTGTTCCAGAAACGCGATCTCTCCCCGCAGACTCACCACGCGGATGCCCAACTCGCGACATGCTTCCAGGTCGATGTGATCCAGTCCCGTAACCGGCGTGGCGATGATTCGGCAGCGCGATGCCGATGCCAGCAACGCTCGATCGATGCGATGCGCCAGGCGAAACCACACGACGTCGAACTCGCCCAATGCCGTCGCCAGCCCCGCGCGATCGGTCGTTCGCAGCGTCACGTCGGCCGCGGCCTCCAGCTGGCGCACCGCGGCCGGCGAAAAATCCAGCGGCTCGGCGATCAGCACTTTCGCTCGCATGGACTAGTGGTCGATGACGATTGTTGTTGGGGGCTGGGTGCCACTGCTGGCTTGTCCAGCAGTGCGGTGACGTGGCAGTGAGGCGCGACGGTCGCCGCCACAAAATCGCCCGTCATCGAACACTCGGAGTGCCGGAATGCGGCCTGGGGGCAGAACGTCGGGGACTGTACCGTTTGGTGCGGAAGTTGTTTCCAGCTACTCTTCTTCTACGAACGCCAGCCGCTTTTGCAGGTACGGGGTCAGTTTCTCGATGGCCGCCGCAATCCGCGGCGACACGTGGCCATCGCCATAGAGCGTGCTCGGCGCGTAGCGGCCGTGTGCCAGCTGCTTGCGGACGGTGGCGGCAATCGTGTCCATCTCCACCGGCACGTGAATCACGTGGTCGTCTGTTTCGCGCCCGCTCTGCCGATTGCCCGCCAGCACCACCGGCGTGCCGAAGTAACCGGCGTCGCGCACAAAGCTGCTCGAGTTCCCCACGGCGCAGGCCGCGTTGGCCAGCACCTTCAAGTAATTCTCCGGCGTCAAGTTCGTCAGCGTTCGCATCCACTCGGTGTGCGATCGCGCGCGATAGACGCGAATCACCTTGCTGATGTGATCCGAGCCGGCATCGATATTCGGCCAAAGCAGAACAGTCTGCGTCTGCAGCGACTCCAAAGCCGACAGCAGCACCTCCATCTGCCGCTGCTCGCCGCCGTATTCCGTCGTGGTGGGATGAAACACGACCAACAGATACGGCTTGCTCACGTCGATCTGCGGGCCCGCCCCGCGGGCGTTCAGAATCTCGGGCGCCAGTTGCCGGTCGATCACCCGGGCGATATCGCTGGAAGGGCAGCCGGTTCCCAGGATCGTGTCGGGCCGCTCGCCCATGCGGATGAGGTACTCGGCGGAGCGCTTGGTCGAGGGAAAGTGAAAGTGTGCGAACTTGCTGATCGCGTGCCGCGCGCTCTCATCGATCGAGCCGCTCACTTCGCCCCCCTGCACGTGGACCAGCGTGATGTTCATATACGCCGCCGCAATGGCCGCGGCCAGCGCTTCGTAGCGATCGCCAATCAACATCACCACGTCCGGCTTCAAGCGGTGAAACTCGCTGGCAAACTCGATGAGCGCAAAGCCGATGCTCTTGGCCATCGTGGTGGGCGTGGAGCCTTCCAGCTCGATGTACACTTCGCCATCCACGTGAAAGCCGTCTTCGCGCACCACGCGCACCGGCTGATCGAACCGTTCCAGCACCATGGTTCCGCTGGCCAGCAATTGCAGCTCCAGTCCCGGCTGGTCCTTGAGCGCCTGCATCACCGGCTTCATACGGCCGTAGTTGGCGCGGTCCACCAGCACCACGCACACTTTTCGTTTATTTTTTTGCGTCAAAGTCGTCCTCCGCGAGTAACTTGTCGGCGGTCACGGCCCGCGCCAGTCGCCGGCCCACGAGCTCCGGCAGCCGCGCCGGCGGAATGCCGGTGCCCGGCTTCTTGAGCGCCACGTCGGCCAGTTCCAGTCGATGACCCAGCGGCAGATCGCGGGCCGCCACGATGCTCTTGGCAAACATGGCCTTGAGCTCGGTCATTTCGCCGGCCAATTGTTGTTTGTCGAGCGGCGCGGCCAGAGCTTGTTCGACAAACCGTACGCCCGTCACCAGCTGCGCGAGTTCTGCCGTGGTGACCGACGCCTTGACGTCCGGCCCAAAGCTCTCGCGCGACAGGACGACGTGCACTTCGAGCAGGTCGACGCCCAGTGCCACGGCCGCCAGCGACGCATAGATCGTGCCCGAGTGGTCTGACAGGCCGACCGGACACGCGTAGCGCGTCCGCAGCTCGGCCAGCACATTGAGGCCGATTTTCTCCGGCGGGCAAGGATAGGCGGTGGTGCATTGCAGCACCGCGGCCGGCGCGCCTTTGCCCGTCACCGCGGCCACGGCCTGGTCCAGTTCCTCCCACGACGCCATGCCGCTGGAAATGAGCACCGGCCGGCCCGTGCTGGCCATGCGTTCGAGCATCGGCAGATTGGTCACTTCGCCCGAGCCCACCTTCCAGGCCGGCACGTGCAGGCGGTCTAACAGTTCCACCGCCTCGAACGAAAAGGGCGTCGACAAGAAGACCAGTCCTCGATCGCGCGCGTGATCGGCCAGACCTTGCCACTGCGGCTCGCTGAATTCCATGCGGCGCCAATAGTCGTAGCGCGTGGCATCTTGCGGCGAAAACTTGACGCGAAACGGCTCGCCCGGCGTCGATTCGGCGGCCGCAATGTGCGTTTGAAACTTGACTGCGTCGGCCCCGGCGCTGGCCACGGCGTCGATATACGCGTGCGCCGTTCCCAGGCTGCCGTCGTGGGCTTGTGCCACTTCGGCAATGATGAAGCACGGCTGGCCCGGCCCTACTGCGCGCTTGCCAATGGAAATGTTCACGCTTGAATCAGCTTGCTCGAACGAGCGATGCCTGCAAAGACGGACGCAGTTTTTTGGTGCCCCGGGGGAAAGACGGGAAGGTCCCCCGGAACTGACCGAAGAGCGCGATCGAATGCACGAAGCGGAATGTGCTTAGGCGGCGTTCAAAGGCCGCGCAGGCCCGTCGCTCAGGTTTCGGCGACGGAGGGCGCTTGGGAAGTGGAATCGGGCGTGCCGTTGGCGGTTGCCGGGTTGCGGGTTGCGCTGCCGCCGGTGATCGGCGGAACATCGGCCGCGGACTCGTCTGAGTACTCGGCCACCAGCTCCTTGATTTTCAGCCGCAGTACGTCGGGGGCCGCGTGGGCCAGCGCCGCAACTTCGGCGATCGCTTGCTCGACTTCGGCCAGCGTGTACGGGCGATGGTAGGCCACGAATAGCTTGGGATGCGGCGTGGCCTGGCGCTCTTCGTCGTCGAAGTACAGCTCTTCGTAGAGCTTTTCGCCCGGCCGCAAGCCGGTGAATTTGATCTCGATGTCGTCCTCTTCCAGCCCGGACAGGCGAATCAGGTCGCGTGCCAGATCGACGATCCGCACGCTCTCGCCCATGTCCAACACGAAGATCTCGCCGCCCTTGCCCATCGCCGCCGCTTGCAGCACCAGCTGCGAGGCCTCGGGAATGGTCATGAAGTAGCGTTCGATCTCGGGATGGGTGACGGTGATCGGCCCGCCGCGGCGTATCTGATCCTGGAAAATCGGCACCACGCTACCGTTCGAGGCCAGCACGTTGCCAAACCGCACCACCACGAACTTGGTGCCCGCCTTTTCCGAGAAGGCATGCACAAAGCGCTCGGCCAGTTGCTTCGACACGCCCATGATGCTCGTGGGATTCACGGCCTTATCGGTCGAAATCATCACAAACTCTTGCACGCCGTGCTCGTCAGCCAGTTGTGCCAGCAGCCGCGTGCCCAGCACGTTGTTCTTGATGGCTTCGCCCGGGTTGTATTCCATCATGGGCACGTGTTTGTGCGCCGCCGCGTGGAACACGACCGCCGGCCGGTAATGCCGTAGCACCTGATCCATCCGCTCGTGATCGGTGATGTCCGCAATGCACGGGATCACTTGCGATTCGGTGCGCAGCGCCCGGAACTCTTGCTCCACCAGGAACAGGCTGTTCTCGGCCCGCTCGACCAACACCACCGCTTTGGGGTGGAATTTCAAAACCTGGCGGCAAATTTCCGAACCGATACTGCCGCCGGCGCCGGTTACCAACACCGTGCGGCCGCCGATTAACGTGCCGATCGCTTCGCTGTTGAGCTGCACCGGCTCGCGCCGCAGCAAGTCGTCGATGTCGACGTTGCGAATCTGCGGCGAATAGTTGGCCGCCAGCAGGTCGTCGTATGCCGGGATGACCTTGAGCGCAATCTGCGCCGCGCCGCAGGCTTCCATCAAACCGCGCAACTGGACGCCGGTGAGCACGCCGGATATCACCAGCACGTCGGCCACGTCCAATCGCTTGGCCACTTTCACGGCGTCGGCCGGCTTGCCCCACACCGGCAGCCCTACCATCGTCGAGCCCACCCGGGCGGCGTCGTCATCCAGATAGCCCACGGGCTGATACTTCAAGCGCCGGTCGGATAGCAGGTGCCGGGCCAAGGTCTCGCCCGACTGGTTGGCGCCCACGATCAACGCCTTGCGGTAGTCGCTGCCCCACAAGCGCGGGCTGAGCTCTTCGCGCGAGAGCCGGCCGACCGCCCGCATCCCGCCCAAGATCAGGATCGTCAGCGCCCAGTCGATCACAAACACGCCGCGCGGCGGATGCAGCGTGCTGATCATCAGGCCGTTGATGGCCAACAACACCAGCGATGACAAATTGGCGGCGTTGAACAGGGCCACGAGGTCGGAGAACGAAACGCTGTACCACGAGCGATGGCAATGGCCCAGGTAGTAAAACACCATGCTCTTGATGGCGACGATGCCCGGCAGCGTCACCACCAGCGTGATCCACTCCTGCTCCGGCAGGTTGAACTCGGAGCGAATGGAGTAGGCCAGCCAATAGACGACCGCAAACGTGATCGCGTGCAGCACAAGCGCGGCCACGGCGCGTTTTGTCAAACGCTGGGGCATCAGACGGGTATTCATGCGCTATACAAAGGTGTCAATCGATGCGTCGACCGGTCGGCCTGTGGCCGACCGGCCTGCGGGTTGCCCCCGCCGAGAAGCATAACCAAGTGCGGGTGCAGATTCAACGAAACAGTCCCTCGCCCAGGCGCCGCGCCGCCCACCACGCACGCGGAATTGCCGCGCGACGCTCGCCGCAACTACCCTCTCGAAGCAGCTTTGGAGTGCGGCGCTAGCAGCACTGGCAAGCGTCATAACGGTTCTACCTGAAAATCTTCCAACATCACGCTCGCGCCCTGCTGCAGGAACTCCACCGCCACGACCAGCCAGTCCCGGCCGCGGCGCTTGGTCACGGTGCCTTCCAGGCCCGCCATCGGACCCGACCGCACGCGCACCCGGCGCCCAGGCTCGATCCGCGCTTCCACGGTCAGCGGAGCGTCGAGCTCGATCAGCCGCTGAATCTGCCGCAGATCGGTCACCAGCCGCGACACGTCGGTCACGGCCAGCGTGCGCGATACGCAGTGCGTCGTGAATGCCTTTTGCCGTTCTGCTTCCCCGCCGCGCACGAACACGTAGCTGGGAAACAATGGCACGTAGCTCTCGCGCACCCGGCCGCCCGGCGATCGCGTGCGCTTATGAACCAGGGGCGAATAGAAGGGGATATCCAGGGCTCGCAAGCGCCGCATCAGCTCCTTCTCGCGCCGAGCCATCGTGTACATGGCCCACCAGGGCTGCGCGCTCGCATCGCCGTGCTCGAGCGGTTGCAAAAGCTCGGCCGGATAGATGTCGGGTTCGCGAGGTAAGATGGGCATCGGCAAGCCATTACACAACGTGCTGCGCAGTGGGACAACGGCATTTGAACCTGGCGGCCATCCGTGAGCCAGGCGCGCACTCCGTTCCCATGGGTGACATGCGTCCCCTGAAAAAACGATGGATTCTCCGCCTGCAATAGACATCCGGACGAGAATGCCGAGCGGTCCCGGAATCCTCACCCCTCTGGCGGCTGCGGGAAACTTAGCCGAAGCTTTTAGCTTACCAAATCGCCCGGCAACGGTCTGCCGGCCGCACTGTGAATTTGCGGTGAGACGGGTATTTTCAAGACGAGAGATGCGGCAGCAAATCGAATGCCCAGACGTTCCCGCCGGCCGTGTCTAGCGGTCGTATCGCCTGGCGCGATTCTGCGGCAGGCTTGACTGGCATCCTCCGCGTACAGCGTCGCCCGCGTGGCTCGTCGTTGTCGCGGCGAAACCACCATCGCGTCGCGTTTAGGAGACGTTCGCCGCCGGCCCGCCGCGCCACCGGAAACCGACCCCGGGCTCGCTCGCCCGCCGCGGCCGCGGGTGGTCCCCGCCGCCGCCCGGGCCTATGATACAAGTTTTCCCGTGCCCCAATGTCGAGGCTCCCTGTGACCGCTCGCTCGATCTCGCTCCGGGGCGTCGCCGTTCATAACCTCAAGCAGGTCGATCTCGACATCCCGCATCGCCAACTGGTCGTGCTCTGCGGCTTAAGCGGCAGCGGCAAAACCAGCCTCGCCCTCGACACGCTCTACGCCGAGGGCCAGCGCCGCTACATCGACAGCTTTTCCGCCTACACCCGCCAGTTTCTCGAACGTCTGGAAAAGCCCGCGGCCGATCGTATCGACGGCATTCCTCCGGCCATCGCCGTCACGCACAAGAACACCAGCCGCTCCAGCCGTTCGACCGTCGGCACCGCGACCGAAGCCAGCGACTACCTGCGCCTGCTGTTCGCCAAGATCGGCCGGGTTTATTGCCATCAATGCGGCCGCGAAGTCCGCCGGCACACACCAGACACCGTGACGGATAGCCTGGCTCTGTTGCCCGAAGGCACACGCTTTCTCGTCGGCTTTGCGCTGGCTGCCACGGCCGCAGATCAGCCATCGGCCTTGTCCGGCCTGCAGGAAGAAGGGTTCATTCGGGCCATTGTCGGCCACCGACTCGTCAACTTCGCCGACCCGTCCGCCGCGCCGGCCGGCGAGCTCAACGGCGACACGATCGTCATTGTCGATCGGCTGGCCGCCGGCGCCGCCAGCAAGCAGCGGCTGCGCGAATCGCTGGAAACCGCCTTTGCCAAGGGCCGCGCCCAGGCACAGGTGTTCGTCGAAGCCAGCGGCGGGGAACTTCGTGAGTCCCTGGGCAGCGCGCCCTTCGAGCTCGACGGCGCAGCCTGGGAACGGGTCGTCTTTTCCAGCGAGCTCTCCTGCGAAACGTGCGGGCTCACCTATCCCGCGCCCGAGCCGCGGCTGTACAGCTTCAATAGCCCGCTGGGCGCCTGTCCCCAGTGCGAGGGCTTTGGCAATATCATCGACGTCGATATGGACCTGGTCGTGCCCGACGCGAACAAGAGCCTCAAGGAGGGCGCGATCGCGCCCTGGAACACGCCCGCCTACGCGCACGAGCTGGAAGAGCTGTTGGCCTTGGCCGCGGACTACGATCTGCGCGTCGACGTGCCCTATCGCGAGCTGAGCGACGGCGAGCGGGCGCTGGTGATCGAAGGCGTCAAGGAGCGCGAGTTCGGCGGGCTCAACGGCTTTATCGCCTGGCTCGAGCGGCGCAAATACAAGATGCACTTGCGGGTGTTTCTCAGCCGTTGGCGCAGCTATCGGCCGTGCCCCGCCTGCGGCGGCGCGCGGCTGCGGCCCGAGGCCCTGGCCACGAAGATCGCCGGGCAATCGATTGCCGACATTGCGCGGCTGAAGATTCAGGACGCGGCCCGATTTTTCGAAATTCTGGAATTGGCAACCTGGGAGCGCAAAGTGGCCCGCATCATGCTCGATGCCGTGCAGTCGCGCCTCAAGTTCCTCGTGGACGTTGGCTTGGGCTACCTCACGCTCGACCGCACCCTGCGCACGCTCAGCGGCGGCGAATCGCAGCGCGTGGCGCTCACCACGGCGCTCGGCTCCGGCCTGGTGAACATGCTCTACGTGCTCGACGAGCCTTCGGTCGGCCTGCACCCACGCGATATCGAACGGCTCACCGGCGCCGTTGTGGCCCTGCGCGATCGTGGCAACTCGGTGATTGTCGTGGAACACGAGGAGTCGCTCATTCGCGCCGCCGACCAGGTGATCGAGATCGGTCCCGGCGCCGGCGAGCGCGGCGGGCAGGTGGTGTTCCAGGGCACGCCCGCAGAAATGCTCGCCAACCCGCGCAGCCTGACCGGCGATTTCCTCACCGGTCGCCGCGGCGTGGCCCCGGTCGCCCGCCGCCGGCAGCCCGATCACGGCTGGATCCGCCTGGCCGGTGCGCGGGGCAACAATCTGCAGAACGTGACCGTCGAGTTCCCGCTGGGCGTGCTGTGCCTGGTCACGGGCGTCAGCGGCTCGGGCAAGAGCACGCTCGTGCAAGACACGCTTTATCCGGCTCTCTGCCGCCGCATGCGCAAAGACGCCGACAAGCCCTGCGCGTACGACGACGTATATGGCGACGGCCAGCTGGACGATGTGATCCTGGTGGACCAGAGCCCCATCGGCCGCTCGCCGCGCTCCAACCCCGTCACTTACATCAAGGCCTTCGACGAAATTCGCGCCGTGTTTGCCGAAACGGTCGAGGCCCGCATGCGCAACTACGACGCCACGTTCTTTAGCTTCAACGTCGACGGCGGGCGTTGCGGCACCTGCCAGGGCGACGGTTTCCTGGCCATCGACATGCAGTTCCTGGCCGATGTCTACATGAAGTGCCCGGAATGCGGCGGCCGCCGCTATCGCAAGGAAATCCTCGACATCAAGTATCGCGGCCGGAATATTTCCGAGGTGCTCGACATGACCGTGCGCGAGGCGTTCACTTTTTTTCGCGGCCAGGTCAAAGTGCAGGCCCGGCTCAAACGTCTCATCGACGTCGGACTCGACTATCTGCGCCTCGGTCAGCCGGCCAATACACTCTCCGGCGGCGAGGCGCAACGCCTCAAGCTGGCCGCCTACATGACGGCCACCCGACGCGGCCGCTCGTTGTTCCTGCTCGACGAGCCCACCACCGGCCTGCACTTTCAAGACGTCGTGCAACTGCTCGATTGCCTGGAGGCACTGGTGAACGTCGGCCATTCGTTGATCGTGGTGGAACACAATCTGCAACTGATGAAGGCCGCCGACTACATCATCGACCTCGGGCCCGGCGCCGCGGACGAAGGCGGCCGCATCGTGGCGCAAGGCACGCCGGAGGCAGTGGCCCGTGTGAAAGAATCGGCCACCGGCCGGTTCCTGGCCAAGGCCCTGGCTGCCGACGAACGGGCAGAGCAAAGTCGCCTGGTGGCAACGCATGACGACGAGTGAAGCTGCTCGAGCGGTCGCGGAGCATTTTGAGCACCGGCTCGAATTGTTCTTCGGCGCTGCGTCGGACACCGTGGCCCACGTGTACGCGCGGCTCGCTGCGCCGTCCGGCGTGGGGGCCGACACGCAGGAACTCACGCTCTCGGGCAGTTTGTACGGTCCCGAGTGTCAGTATGCCGCCACGCTGCCGGCTCGTTTTAAGCTCGTCGATCGCGGCCCCGGCCCATCGCTCTTGGCGGCCGCCACCGTGCCGGAGCCGTGCTTCTGGACGCCCGACTTGCCGCATTGGTATCGCGCCGAAGTAGAGCTGCGCCGCGGCGCCGAAGTGTTGGCGCGGGCCAGCCGCCTGTTCGGCATTCGCCCGCTGGGCGCGGCGGGCGGCAAGTTGATCTACGATGCCACGCGCTGGATGCTCCGCGGTGTGATCTGCGACGAGGTGCCCCAGTCCGATCTGGCTGCCTGGCGCGATGCCCGCGCTGCCATGGTGGTGCCCTCGCCAACGGACGCATTGTGCGAGGCTGCCAGCCACGCCGGTGTGCTCCTGGTGGCGGTCATCGACGCGCCCGATGCCGCAGCGTTGCGGCGCATGAGCCGCTGGCCCGCGGTGGGAATGGTGGTCCTGCCAGCCGCGCGCGTGAAGCCCGCCCTGCCTGACCACGCCCATCGTCGGCCCGCCGGCGCCGGACCTAACTTGCTGCTGGCCGTGCGCGGCAGCTCGTGCGACCTGACAGCACTACCTCCCTGGATCGATGCCGTCCTCGTCGACGTTGATTCGCGGGCCGAACTCACAAGAAACGCGGCCGATCGCCCGGCACTCATTGCCATGCGGCCAGGCGGAAACTTCGCCAGCGTTGCCGAAGCCCGCACCGCCTGCGACCGCTTGCAACACGATCTGGCCACTCGCGCCCGCCGCGCCGATTGCGATTGGTCCGGCTACATCGTGTAGAATTCAGCTAGGATCTGTATGAATTCGTTTTCGGGTGCCACGCAACGTCGTTAACCGGTGGTGAATATCAATAAATGAACGAGTTCGGGTGCCACTGGCGTCTTGCCAGCGTTCTTCGTAGCTGAAAAGCGCCAGAGTTCAGAGCATATTCGGGAGGGCGCGGCGGGCGAGGCTCCCGCCGAGCCTTTGGTAGTTTTGTTCGTCAGGCATCCCGTGCCTGACACGCTTCGTTATCTGCCAGCTAGATCAATACATGATGAGTTCCGACGCCAACCTCGACCGTTATGTCCGCCAGATGCGCTACTGGCCCATCGGCGAGGAAGGCCAGCGCCGCCTGCTAGCCGCTCGCGCGCTCGTTTGCGGTTGCGGCGCGCTGGGATCGGTCATTGCCAACACCTTGGCCCGCAGCGGTGTCGGCTATCTGCGCATCGTCGATCGCGATTTTCTCGAAACCAACAACCTGCAGCGGCAGGTGCTGTATGACGAGCAGGATGTCGCCGCCGGGCTGCCCAAGGCCGTGGCCGCCGCCAACAAACTGCGGCACATCAATTCCGAAATCACCATTGAGCCGTTGGTCACCGACGTCGACTACACGAACATCCGCGAGCTGACCGACGGCATCGACATCATCCTCGACGGCACCGACAACTTCGAAACGCGCATGCTCGTCAACGACGTGTCGCTCGCACGCGGCATCCCCTGGGTCTACGGTGGCTGCCTGGGCGATGAAGGGCAAACCATGACCATCGTGTCCGGCCAGACCGCCTGCCTGCGCTGCCTGATGAGCGAAACCCCGCCGCCTGGTACTACGCCCACTTGCGACACCGCGGGCATTCTCGCGCCCATTATCAACATCATCGCCTCGTTGCAGGCCAACGAAGCCATCAAGATCTTAAGCGGCAACCGCCAGGCCATCAGCCGCTCGCTCACCGTGTTCGACGCCTGGGACAACCGCATCCGCCAGGTGAATCTCGATTCGCTGGCCGCTGGCAACGAGTGCGCTGCCTGCAAAAAGGGCGAGTATCCCTGGCTCGCCGGCGAACGCACCAGCCACTCAGCCGTGCTCTGCGGCCGCAACGCCGTGCAGCTCAGCCCGCCGGACCGCGCCGGCATTTCACTGGCGGCCCTGGCCGACAAACTGAAAAGTGTCGGCCGCGTGACACAGAACAACTACCTGGTGCGGCTGGCCGTAAACGATTACCTCGTGACCGTGTTTGCCGACGGCCGCGCGATCATCGGCGGCACCGACGACATTGCCACCGCCCGCGGTGTCTACGCCAAGTACGTCGGCAATTGAGGATGTTCCTGTAGTTGAACTCGCCAGAGTTCAGCGCCTTATGGGAGGGCGAGGCTCCTGCCGAGCCTTCTGTAGCCGGCACGTTCCACGTGCCGCAGCTTCCGGTGCCACTGGCGTCTCGCCAGTGCAGTCTTCGTAGCTGAAAAGCGCCAGAGTTCAGAGAGTTTCTCGCCAAGCCTTCTGTAGCCGGCACACGCCGTGTGCCGTAGCTTTCCGGTGCCACTGGCGTCTCGCCAGTTTCGTAGGTCAGGCACCCCGTGCCTGACATCTTTGTTCCCACACGTCGCGCGAAAATCGTCGTGACCCCTGCACCACGCTTTGCCTTTCATCTCTGTGCCCTCGGTGTCGTCCTCTGTGGCAAACGATTGTGTCTCTTCGTGTCCTTGGTGCCTTTGTGTTTGAAAGGCTTCGTTTCGATCTGATTCTTCTTTGTCCCTCTGCGTTCTCCGTGGTCAAATCTTCTTGTTTGGTTTGTCTTCGTCTCTTCGTATTTTCGTGTTGTCGTGCCGTCGTGGTTTGTTGATTTTCGTAGGTCAGGCACCTTCTGCCGTAGCTGAACTCGCCAGAGTTCAGCCTTCTGTAGCCGGCACACGCCGTGTGCCGTAGCTTTCCGTGTGCCACGGGCGTCTCGCCAGTGCGTCTACTGTGACCCCTGACCACCAATCACTTTCTTCCCTAACCCTTGGCGACTGACACCTGCCCTCTGTTCCGCATCGTCGCCGCTTCCATGATGCGCTGCTCGGTCGCCTCGGCCCGCGCGAACTCGCCCGTCAGGCGCCCCTCGCACAAGACGAGAATCCGATCGCACAGCGTCAATAGCTCGGGCAGTTCGCTCGAAGTGACGACGATGCCCAGCCCTTCGCGGCAAAGCTGGTCCATGAGGCGATAGAGCTCGGCCTTGGCTCCCACGTCGATTCCGCGCGTCGGATCGTCGAGTAACAGCACCTTGGGCTCGGTCAGCAGCCAGCGGCCGATAATCGCCTTCTGCTGATTGCCGCCGCTGAGGCTGGTGATCGGCGCGTCAAGGCCGCCCGTCTTGACGCCCAGCCGAGCCACGGTTTCTGCCGCCAGCCGCGACTCGCGACGGTTGCTGACGAGTCCACCGCGGAGGCATTTTCCGAGCGTGCACAGCGTCACATTGTGCGCCACCGAGAACTGATCGAACAGTCCCAGCCGTTTGCGATCTTCGGTCACCAGCGCCACGCCCGCGTCGCAGGCCTCGGCCGGGTGGCGGAAAAACACGCGCTGTCCATCCAGCGTGATGCGTCCGCGCGGCACTTCACCGGCGGCGCCGAACAGACACTCGAGCAACTCCGTCCGTCCTGCGCCCATCAGGCCCGCAATGCCCAGAATCTCGCCGCGCCGCAACTGAAACGACACGTCCTCCAGCCGCCACGCGCGGGCATGGCCCGGCCAAGGCAGCCACAGATTCTCCACCTCCAGCACAACCGGGCCCGGCTCGCGCGGCCGCGAGAGGTCCGTTTCCTCGATCTCGCGCCCGACCATCAGATGGGCCACGCGCCGCGGATCGGTGTCACCTCGCGCAACGACGTCAACCAGCCGTCCGTCACGCAATACCGCGATACGATCGGCCAGGCGAAACACTTCGTCCAGCTTGTGCGAGATGTAGAGCACGGTAACGCCGCGCGCCCGCAGCCGCTCGATCACGCGGAACAGCCGCGCCACTTCGGCCTCGGTCAGAGCGCTGGTCGGTTCATCCATGATCAGGATGTCGGCCTCCAGCGACAGTGCCTTGGCGATCTCGATCAGCTGCTGATCGCCCACGCGCAGCGTTCCGGCCGCCACGCGCGGCGAAATGTGGCACTCGAGCTGTGCCAGCAGCTCCGCCGCGCGGCGATCCATGGCCGGCTGATCCAACAGGCCGCAGCGCGTGCGCAGCTCGCGGCCCAGAAAAATATTGGCCGCGGCCGACTGCTGTTCCACCAGGTTCAGTTCCTGGTGAATGATGCTGATGCCGGCCCGTTCCGCCTCGCGCGTGCCGCCAAAACGGACCGCCTCGCCGGCCAGCACGAACTCGCCGTTGTAGTCGGTGATCACGCCGGCCAGGATCTTCATCAGCGTGCTCTTGCCCGCGCCGTTCTCGCCGACGATCGCCAGCGTTTCGCCGGCCGCGACGTCGAACGAAACGGCATCCAGCGCGCGCACGCCGGGATAGTCCTTCGTAATGCCGCGGATCGAGATTTGAGGAGTCGGGGACATTATCATTTCGACGGTGCTTTGCGAGTGCGACTCTACGCCGATTAACCCTGCAAGTGCTCGAAATCATGTGTCCGGTGCCACTGGCGTCTCGCCAGTGTGACTCCGGACGTGTCTGGCGCACTGGCAAAATGCCAGTGCCACCCAGAATACCAACGTTAGCCCGGGCGGAAAGGCGGCACGTGGCACCCGGCGCGCCGGCTGCCCTGTCGTCTAGTCGTCCATCGGTCGCGCAGCGCGCCGCTGCGCCAGGGCCACCAGGGCCAGCCCCACGAGCGAAATCCCGGCCACGCCCGCGCCCGCATGGCGCCCGGCCATGATCGTGGCAATCGTGCCGGCCAACACGGCCAGGATGCCGATCGTGATCGCGCCCAGCAGTCCCGGAAAGAACTGCTTGCCCGCCGCGCGGCGCGCGGAGCGCAGCTCGTTGAACGCCACGGCCAGCACGACCAGGAAGCCGACGATCATGCCCTGATAATCGTCGGCGCCCACCTTTACGATCTTGGCCACGGCGTCGATCACCACGCGCAGAAACAACACGCCCAGCATCGTGCCGCCGATCAGCCCGACGCCCCCTTGCAGACTGCAGCCCCCCACCACGGCTGCGGCAATCGCGTTGAGTTCGTAGCCCAGGCCTTGCGTTTGCGGCGCGGCCGCGCCAATCTCGGCCGTGTACAGAATGCCTGCGATCGACGCGGTTACCGCGCCGATGCAGTAGGCCAGCCACTTCAGCCGATCGGTGCGGATGCCGCTCAGCCGGGCCGCCGCTTCGTTGCCGCCCATGGCATACAAGTGACGCCCCACCACCGTGCGACTCATCAGCAGCCAGCACGCCAGGCTGAGCACCAGAAAAACGACGAGCGGAATCCACCACGTGCTGCCCAGCTTGCCGAACGTGGGATTGAAAATATAGATCTGCGAGGCGTTGCTCTGCGTCGGCATGACAGCGGCGTTTACTTCCTGCACGAACACGCGGGCCAGACTGCGCAGGCCCACCAGCGACGCCAGCGTGGCCACAAACGGCGGCAAGCCGATCACCGTGATCAGCCAGGCGTGCAGCGTGCCGATCAGCAGGCCCACGGCCAGCGTGCCGGCAATGGCCGCGGCAAAAACGCCGGCGCCGAGTTCGCGCGTGTCGGGCGCGCCGGTCGCGTCCAAGGGCGCGAGCGCCGTCATGATCGCCGCGCACACGGCGCCGCTAAAAGCAATCACCGCGCCGCTGGAAAGGTCGATGCCGCCGGAAATGATGACGATCGCCGCGCCCAGCGCGAACACACCCAACAGCGACGTCTGCCGCAGGATCTCCGCGGCGTTCTGCAGCGGCTTGTCGCGATACGCGTCGCTGGCAATCGTAGTGGTCCCCAGCACCACCAGCACGGCCAGCGCCAGGCCCAGTTCACTGGAGTGTCGGCCCGTCCAGCGGCGCAACAAACTGCTTGCTTCGCCGTTGGCCGCGCTGGTCATGATCCGGTGAGGTTATGCTCTGATAACCATTTTTTGAATTCGCCGAGCGAAAGAAACTCGGTGCCCGCGTCGAACATCTCTTTCGTGAGCGGCGAGCCGGTGTTGGGATGCACCACGCGCAAGCCGGTCGTCAGGATGTCGCCGTCCGGTTCGTTGAAGGCCTGCTTTTGCGGGTCGTAGGCCGGCAGCATCTCGTGAATCGTCTGGTGGTCGCCCGTGACCAGGGCCTTCATCAGCCGCGTCCCCTGATAGCCCATCTCGTAGGGATTCTGCACCACCATGGCGTCGATGTTGCCCTGCTCCATGTCGGCGATGGCGTTGGGCGCGGCGTCGAACACCACCACCGCCGTCTTGTCGCGCAAGCCGCGCTGCGAAACCACTTCGACGATGGCGTGCGCGTTGTAGGCCCAAATGCCCACCAGCACGTCGAGCGACGGATTGCGGTCCAGCGCGTCTTTGACGTTCTTGAGCGCGACGCTGCGATCCATCTCGTCGCCCAGGCTCTCCAGCTGCGTAAACTTTTCGCCGGCGCCTTGCGCAAAACCGTCGATGCGTTCGATGGCGTTGGCCGCGCCTCTCAGTCCGACAAACGTGGCGTACTTGCCGCCTTGGGGACGGATGCCCGCCGCGGCCTTGCCCAACTGTTGGCCGCCCACCACGTTGTTCGTGCCCAGATACGCGAACCGCGCGTCGCGGCTCTTCGTCCGATCGACGTCCGAGTCGATGGCAATCACGCGAATGCCGGCGGCCTGGCAGTCCTTCATGGCGTTGGCGATCGCCAGATTTTGCGAATCGGTGACCGACACGGCCACCGCCGCGATGTCAGACTGATTGGCAAACTGCCGCAGCCGATCGACCTGCCCCTTGGGCGTGCCGTCATTCACGTCGCGCGCCACGGTCAGGCCGAACGCCTGCAGATCGAATTCCTTTTCCGCGTCCTGCATGCCCACCAGCATGGCATCCCAGAACGGGTCGGCGCCGTTGGTGAGCAAAATGACGCGCCGGGGGTAGCTCGCGCTGCCGCCGGCGCTGCCGCCGCAGCCGCTCAACGCAACCGCCACCAGCCCCATGACCAGCCAACCGTGCGACACGAACTTGCGCATCGACAACTCCCGCAGCTCCGCCTAGCGCACTCCGGCCGATCGCTGGCCGCGCGCACGCCGTTATTTCGAATCGGTCGTATTGGGCGCCGGTTCGTCGGGTGCCTTCGTGTCCACCGGCTTGCAACCGAGCACCGGGGCCAAACAGAACACCGCGATCATCAACCAGGCAACGCTTGCTTTGAACTTCATGACGGGTCTCTTTCGTCTTGATTGCCTCGGGAAAAACCTGGTTGGCCGGCGTGCTGGCGATGTGCCACCGCTGGCAGCCATCGCCCCGCAGTCCGGCCGCTAGCGAGCGCCTGTTCGAGATCGCTCGCCGACTGCGAAACTCAGATTCTAAAACGGCTTACAACGGCTCGCAAGAGCGGCACGAACGCGTTTGGGGTGGCTGAAATCGCGAGAATTCAGAGTTCTGCAGCCGACAGTTCCCCGTGCCGTAGCCGTGTGCCCTACGCTGCCGGGCGTTTGGGTGACGCCGCCGTCGTGGCTGGGCATTGCCGACCCACGCGCACAGCGACTGCAACTTGAGAAGAATTCACCAAATTCTCCCGCTCCGCCTGGTCGCTCAACTTTCACCCGCGCTGCGACCGATTCATTCTATAGACCCACCATCGGCGCGCACCTTCCTTCCCGCGCCACCACTCACCTCACCTCACCTCACCTCTCGTTCATGCCTTCGACTTCGCATTCTCGTTCGAGTGCCGCGGATCGTACTGCGCGCTTTGCGACCGCCACGGTCGCGCGCCTGGGCTCGTGGGAACTCGTGCGCGTAGTTGGCGAGGGCGAGTTGGCGCGAGTCTTTGCTGCCCGACCGGCCGGCAGCCGCCCGGAACAGCCCGCGCAATACGCCCTCAAGGTGCTGCGGCCGAAGTGGCAGGAAGATCCGCGCGGCCTGGCAACCCTGGCCCGCGAGTTGCTCGTGAGCCGCCACGTCTCCAGCCCGCACCTGGTGCCCATCCTGGCGGCGCATCTCGACGATCCGCCGGGCTACCTGGCCATGCCGCTCTTGGAAGGCACGACGCTCCATCGGCGTCTCGATCGGCAGCCAACGCTCGATCTGCCGGTCGTGGCCTGGATTGCTCGCCAGGCTGCCCAGGCGCTCGATGCCCTGCACACCGCCGGCTGGATGCACGCCGACGTCAAGCCCGCCAACCTGTTCATCTCGCGCAGCGGTCACGTGACGTTGATCGACCTTGGTTTTGCGCGTGCCGCGGGCGAGGCCGGCAGCATTGCCGAGCGCCCCGTACTGGGAACGCTGAACTACATGGCGCCCGAAGTCTTGTATTCGTCGGCCGGCGGCGACATTCGCAGCGACGTGTACAGCCTGGGCGTCACCCTGTTCGAAATGCTCACCGGCCGCCTGCCCTTCGATGCCGACGACGTGGCGGATCTGGCGGCCCAGCATCGCCAGGACCTGCCCAGCGACGTTCGCAGCCTGGCGCCGCACGTGCCCACGCGCGCCGCACGGCTGGTGCACCAGATGCTGTCCAAAGAGCCGCTGCGACGCCCCTTGCCGGCCGACGTCGTGGATCGACTGGCGGCGCTCGAGATCGAAACGTTTGCCGAACGCTACGCGATGCTGGAGTCGGCGTAACAGGTTGCCAGCGCCGCTACGTCGGCACCGCTGCGCGCCGATAGCTCAGATCGAGCAATTCCACCGGATGGACAACCCACAGCCGTTCGCCGCGGGCCCGCGCTTCGCGCGCGATTTGCAGCATGCAGCCGGCGTTGCCCGTGATCACCGCGCGGGCGCCCGTCGATGCGATGTTGTCGAGCTTGCGCCGGCTGAGCTGCCCGGCCATCTCGGGCTCGGTGAGGTTGTACGTGCCGGCCGCGCCGCAGCACAGCTCGCTCTCCGGCAACTCGCGCAATTCCAGGCCCGGAATCTGCCGCAGCAGTCGCCGCGGCGCCTCGCGAATCTTCTGGGCATGCCCCAGGTGACAGGCGTCGTGATACGTGGCCTGGATGGGCACTTCGCCCGGCGGCGGCACAAGTCCCAACTGGTCGAGAAACTCGCTGACGTCTTTCACTTTGGCCGCGAATTTGGCGCGGGCCGCCTGGCGCTCGTCGTGCCAGTGATGGCCATAGTCTTTGAGCATTGCGCCGCAGCCGGCCACGTTCACAATGATCGCGTCAACGTCGTCGGCCAATGCCGCCAGGTTGGCGTCGGCCAGTTCGCGCGCCGGTTCGCCCGCGCCGGCATGAAAGTGAATCGCTCCGCAGCAGACTTGTCCGCGCGGCACGATGACCTCGCAGCCGTTTTGCTGCAGCACGCGCGCGGTCGCCCAGTTGGTGCCGCGAAAGACCGCGTCGCCGACACAGCCCGTGAACAGCGCCACGCGCGCGCGCCGCGTGCCAATTGCCGGCAGCACCGCCGGTAGCGCTGCCTGCGGCAGGCCCAAGGGCGGCAGTGTCTGCACCAGTTGCCGCAACCGCGGCGGCAACAAGCGGAATAGCCCAATGGCTTCAGCCATTCGGTCCAACCGCAGCCATTGCGCCACGCGTGCCGGCCACAGCAAGGCCCTCAGCCGCGCCGGGTACGGAAACAGGCCAAACAGAATCCAGCGGTGAAACCAGTCGTGGTCCTGCGCGGCGCCGGCCATTTGGCTCATGCCCACGCGAAACGGCTCGATCAGCTTGCCGTACTGCACGCCGGAGGGGCAGGCCGTCTCGCAGGCGCGGCAGTCCAGGCACAGCTCCAAATGGCGCCGCACCTCATGCCCCAGCTCAAGCTTGCCCTCGGTGACGTTGCGCATCAAATAGATGCGCCCCCGCGGACTGTCGTTCTCGTTGCCCGTTAGCACATACGTGGGACAGGCCGCCGTGCACAGACCGCAGTGAACGCAATCGAGAAACAATTGCTCATCGATGCCGGCGCCCGGATTGGCCCGGGGTGGCGCGAGTGCCGGCGCGTGCGACGCGGCGTGCGGATCGGCGGGTGGCGTGGAGGAGTCCATGAAATGCGTCGGGATCAATCGGCGTAAATGAAGCGGCCGGGATTCAACAGGTCTTGAGGATCGAACTGCGATTTGACTTTCGACATCCACGCCATGTCGGCGGTCACTCCGCCCCACACGGCTTGTCGCGTCAAACCGCCGACCGTCGTGCTCAACACGATGGCGTGGCCGCCGGCCAGCGCTGCTGCCGGTTGCAACCGCCCAATCAAGATGCGCGATACGTCGCCCGCATCGAATTGCGACAAGCGGACGATCACGATGCCGTTGCCCGCATGAGCCTGAATCGTCGCTTGCGGATCGATTTCGCGCACCAGCGCGACAAACCGCGTGACGTGACTGGGCAAGATGCTTGCCTTGAGCACCAGCGGCGCTTCCGCGGCCGCGGGAAACTCGGCCAGATCGCGCCAGACTGCGGCCGCCTGCGCGCCATGAATGGCCCGCGCGCCGATTGCGCCCAGTGCCCGCCACTCATCGCTGAGCGTGCGCGTCATCCAGGCGACTTCGTCTACGGCTCCTTCCAGCCCGACCACCAGCCGCACGTGCTCGCCGGCAGTCAGCAGCCCCAGCGCGGGATGATCGCTCCACGCTGGGCCGGCCAGCAGCTCGATCGCCGTGGGCGTGGTCGCCGACTGCACGAGCGCCGCTAGCAATCGTTCGGCCGTATCCAGGTTGTCGAGATCGATGGCCAAGAGTGCCGAGTCCTTGGACAGCGGCTTGACCTTCAGCGTCACTTGCGAAATGACGCCCAACGTGCCGAGCGAACCCGTCAGCAGCTTGCAGAAGTCATAGCCCGCCACGTTCTTCACCACCCGGCCGCCTGCTTTGAACGGCGTGCCGCGACCGTCGATCGCCAAGATGCCGATCACGTAGTCGCGCATCGTGCCGCAGCCATAGCGCCTGGGGCCGCTCCAGGCCGTGGCAATCACGCCGCCGAGCGTAGCGCTGGCTAGTTGCGGCACGTCGATGGGCAAACCTTGCTTCTCGGCCGCCAATGTCTCGGCCAGCGCCGCCATGGTGATGCCCGGCTCGACGGTGATCGTCATGTCGCGCGCCGGATAGTCGATCACCCGGGCCAGGCGCGACAACGAAATGCCGAGGCCCGGCCGCGTCGGCGGCAAGCCGTAGTCCAGGCTCGTTCCGCCGCCCAGCGGATACATCGGCGTGCCAGACGCGAACGCCGCGCGCATGGCCGCCGCCAACGCCGGCTGATCGTCCGGCGTCGTCGTTTCCGTAAGCGGCAGCGTGTCGGTGACGGCGGTCATGTCGAGACTGCAATGTTCGAAATCGAGACTACAGCGCCGCACGCCGGCCGGGATGTATTTGCTCCACACCACACGCGCCCGACGTCGGCAGCATTTTCGCGGGACTCAGACGATTCTGCGGGTTGAAGGCGTCGCGCAGTCGGCCCATCGCCGCCAGATCGTCGTCGGTGAACAGCTTCCGCATGAAGCTGATCTTCTCCACGCCAATGCCATGCTCGCCCGTCACGCTGCCGCCGCAGGCGATGCACTCGTCCAGAATCTCGCCGCTGGCGGCCAGCACCCGTGGAATCTGCGCTTGGTCGCGCTCGTCGAACAGTACGATCGGGTGTAGGTTGCCGTCACCGGCGTGAAACACGTTCACGATCCGCACGTCGTACTTGCGGCCGATCTCGGTGATGCGGCGCAAAATGTGCGGCAGTTTGGTGCGTGGCACCACGCCGTCTTGCGTGCAGTAACTGGGGCTCAGCCGGCCGACCGCCCCGAACGCCTGCTTGCGACACTTCCACAACAGCAGCCGCTCCTGCGCGTCGCGCGCCTGGCGCACCTCGCGGGCCCCCGCGCGCAGACAGAGCGCAACAATTTCGTCGCGCTGCGCGTCCAGACCCACTTCCAGCCCGTCCACTTCGATCAGCAGTACGGCCTCGGCGTCGAGCGGAAAGCCGAAGTGAAAGGCCGCTTCCACGGCTTGAATGATCCCCTGATCCATCATCTCCAGCGCCGCGGGAATGATGCCCGCGCCAATGATGGCGCTGATCGCCTGCGTGGCGTCGTCCACTGAGTCGAACACTCCCAGCATGGTGCGCACGCCCCTCGGGTTGCGCGTCAGCCGGACCCAAATCTTGGTGACGATCACCAGCGTCCCCTCGCTGCCCACCAGGGTGCCGGTCAGGTCCAAGCCGGCAGGGTCCTCCGCCGGTCCGCCAAAATGCACGATCTGCCCGTCGGCGGTCACCGCTTCAATGCCCAGCGTGTGGTTCACCGTCACGCCGTATTTCAGCGTGTGCGGGCCGCCGGAATTGGTGGCCACGTTGCCGCCGATCGTACACGCGCCCTGGCTCGAAGGATCCGGGGCGTAGTGATAGCCGGTGCCCTTGAGTGCGTTGGTGAGCCAGATGTTCACCACGCCCGGTTCGACCACGGCATACCGGTCGCGCAGGTTGATCTCCAGGATGCGCTTCATCCGCGTGAGCACGATCATCACGCCGCCGCCCACCGGCAGACAGCCGCCGGCCAGGCTGGTGCCTGCTCCGCGCGGCAGGAACGGCACGTCGGCCGCGTTGCACAGCTTGACGATTTCCGCCACGTCGTCGCTCGACCGCGGAAAGACCACCACGTCCGGGCAGTTCTTCTCGATCACGAAGCCGTCGCACTCGTAGACCACGAGATCGGCATGCGCGGCCAGCACGTTCCCGTCGCCGACGATGCGACGCAGCTGGTCGACGAGGGGCAACAATGCGGAAGAGATCACGAGACGAAACGACCCCGCCGGGCCGCGTTAACCATCGGTGGAAACCCTGATTATAGCCCGCCGACGGCTGCATCGGTAGGATCGACGCGTCGATGCGATCTGGTGCCACTGGCATCTTGCCAGTGCCGCCCGCAATTTCGGGTCCACGGGTGGTCACAGGCGAACGCCCGTGCGCGTCTGCCGCTGCCGCTGCGCGGGCAATCACTTCTTCACCGCGCGGCCTAGGCGCGTTTCCACGCTGGCCACTTTGGCTCCCAGCGCGCCGGCATGTCCCTTGCGATAGTCGAGCTTGGCCGACACGCTCACGCGGTCGCAATCGACCGCCACGGCTTCGACGCACTTCTTCAGCACGTCGAGCAGTTGCCCCACGTCACCCTCGACCACGGTGCCCATGGCGTGCAGCCGGTAGTCGAGGCCGCTTTTGTCGACGATGTCGACCGCCCGAGCCACATACTGGCTCACGCTCTCGCCGGCGCCCAAGGGCGTAATCGAGAATTCCAAAAGTGCCATGGCAGACTCACAACCCGCCAGATCGAGCTCGGGAGGGCGAGGCTCCCGCCGAGCCGCCCAGACTGGCATTCGTGGCTATTTCATCGTCAGCCACGCGACCATGCACTTGGTCACCTTCTCGGCCGCGTCCTGCTGCACGAAGTGGTCGGCTCCGGGAATCGTCACCAGCGTCAGATCGTTGTCGATCCAGTCCCACGTGCCGTTGAGCGCGCCGGACAGCAAGGCCTTGTCCTTGAGGCCGTGGAACATCAGCACCGGGCATTTGACCGGCGGCAACTGGCTCGAGGCGCTCTCGGTATACGGCTCGCGCGGATAGTTGGCCTTGTAGTAGTTGAGCATGCCTTCATAGTCCGATTGCTTGAAGGCTTCGATGTACTTCTTGCGTGCATCCTGGTCCTTGACCCAGAAGGTCAGCGCCATGGCGATCAGCTCGTTGTCGTCCTTGCCTTTGCCGGCGCCACTGAGGCCCAGACCTTGCTTGGCGCGCTTGAGCAGCGTGGCCACGGCGTCGGGCTGCTGGAAGTCGCGGGCGTATTGCGAGTTCTTCTGCTGGTCGGGATTGTTGGCCAGCTCGCGCGCCAGGCCGCGCGGATGCGGCAGATTGAGGATCACCAGCTTGTCGGTCTTGTCCGGATGCGTCATCGCGAAGGTCCAGGCCACGATGCCGCCCCAGTCATGCCCCACGATGATCGCCTTGTCCTGCTTGAAGTGCCGCACCACGGCGTCGATATCCGCCACCAGCTTGGGCAGCGCGTAGTTCTCCACACCCTGCGGCTTGTCGCTCTTGTTGTAGCCCCGCTGGTCGATGGCCACGACCTGGAAGTGCTCCGCCAGCGCGGGGATTTGGGCACGCCACGTGTACCAGTAATCCGGAAAGCCGTGGATGAGCACCACGAGCGGACCTTTGCCCGCGGTTACGTAGTGGATCTTCACACCGTCGGAATCGGCGAAGCCGTCTTCACCCAATTCGTCGGCGCGCGCCATTTGCACGCTGCACGCCAAACCCAAGATCAACGACAATGCCAGCAGCTTGAACATGGGAGTAACTCCTGCGAATGCCTGATGTGCGACTCTGGCCGAGCGATCGCTCGGGCGTTCAACCGCTGGGGGGCGGCACGTGGACTGCCCGATAAGCTAACCGCTATGGGCGCAAGTGGCAAGTTTTTGGTCGCGCGATGACGACACGGCACGACGGCCGCCCGCCAGCGACTTGAGATTGCACTCGCCGCCCGCTAAAACCCTCGCATGGGCACATGGCTTTTGGACCAGCGCGTCTTCTGGCGACAATTCCGCGACCATATCCACACCACCGGCTCGGTGCTGCCCAGCAGCCGGTTCCTGGCCCGGGCCCTGGCGCGCCAGGTGGGCGAAAGCGGCGCGCCCTGCCGCGTGCTGGAAGTGGGGCCCGGCACCGGCGCGGTCACCGCCCAGATTGTGCGCAGCTTGGGCCCGCACGATCAGTTCGACCTCGTGGAACTGAATGCCGAGTTCGTGCGCCGGCTGCGGCAGCGCTTCGAAAACGATGCGGCCTTTCGCAGTGTGGCCGCGCGGAGTCGAGTGCTGCATCAACCCGTTGAAGAACTGGCCGCCGGCGAGCCGTACGACGTCATCATTTCCGGCCTGCCACTGAACAACTTTTCGGTCGCCGACGTCGAACGCATTCTGGCGGCCTTGCGGGGGCTGGCCCGGCCCGGCGGCACGCTATCGTTCTTCGAATACCTGGCCATCCGCCGGGCCCGCGCCATCGTCAGCGGGGCGGAAGAGCGCGCCCGGCTGCAGGGAATCGGCCGGGCCTTGAACGAACTGCTCGAGCCCCACGAGTTCCGCTGCGACTGGGTGTGGCGCAACGTGCCGCCGGCCTGTGTCCATCACGTGCGGTTCGAACCCGCTGGAGGCTGAAGGCTGGAGGCCGGGGGGTTGCAGGCTCTACGCCGCGTTTAGGCCGGCGATGGTCGTGCGCGCCCGGCTGAGTCGTTATTGCCGGTCGCGCAAACGGTGCCTATACTACAATTTAAGGAAGCTGGGCTAAGCGGCTGGCGGCCGCAACTCGCCGGAACCTACCCTACCAAGGTGGCATGCCGGGCGTCTGTTTCCCTGGCTTGTCGGTTTTGCGGCGTATTCGGACCGTTATTCGCCCTCGAAGGAGTCCGATCGATGGAACGTCGTTGGTTCTTGCCTGCGGTGCTGTTCCTGCTCGCCGTCGCGTGCCTGCCGGCCGCCAACCTGCGGGCTGACGAGCCGAAAAAACCGACCGACGAAGAGTACGAGCTGTACCAGATCTTCGCCGACACGATCGACCAGGTCGAGCGCAACTACGTCAAAGACATCAGCCGCCGCGAGCTCATGGAAGCCGCCATCCAAGGCGTGCTCGGCAAGCTCGACCCCTACTCCAACTACATCAGCCCCGACGACATCGGCCGCTTCAAGAGCACGGTCGAAAGCCAGTTCGGCGGCATCGGTATTCAGATCGGCGTAGAGAACGGCCAGCTCAAGGTGATCAGCCCGCTGGTGGGCACGCCCGCCTATCGGGCCGGACTCGAAAGCGGCGACCTGATTCTGGAAATCGACGGCCAGTCGACCGAGAACGTGCAAATCGACGAAGCCGTCAAGCGGCTCAAGGGCGAAGCCGGTTCCAAGGTTTCGCTCTCCGTGCGCCATGTCGCCTCCGGCAAACGCGAAACGCTCAACATCACCCGCGAATGGGTCCACATCGATACCGTCCTCGGACATCACCGGCTGCCGAACGATGCCTGGGACTTCATGCTCGACCACGACAAGAAGATCGGCTATGTGCGCATCACCGCCTTCAGCCGCGACACGGCGCAGGACCTGAAGAAGGCCCTCGTTGAGCTCAAAGCCGAGGGGCTGAAAGGCCTGATCGTCGATCTGCGCTTCAATCCCGGCGGGCTGCTCACGTCGGCCATCGAAGTGAGCGACCTGTTTATTGCCGATGGCAAGATCGTCAGCACCAAAGGGCGCAACACGCCCGAGCGTAGCTGGGAGGCCGAAAAGGAAGGCACGTTCGAAGGCTTTCCCATGGCGGTGCTCGTAAATCACTATAGCGCCAGCGCCAGCGAGATCTTCTCCGCCTGCCTGCAAGACCACCATCGGGCCGTGGTGATTGGCGAGCGCACCTGGGGCAAGGGCAGCGTGCAAAACGTCATCGAGCTCGAAGGCGGCAAAAGCGCCCTCAAGCTGACCACCGCCAGCTACTTCCGCCCCAGCGGCAAGAACATCCATCGCTTTCCCGACTCGAAGGACAGCGACGAGTGGGGCGTGATGCCCGATCCGGGCTTCGAGCTCGCGTTGAACCGCAGCCAGACCGAGCAGCTCATCGTCGATCGCCGCCGCCGCGACATTCTCATGGCGCATCACGACAAGGCCACGCCTGAGGACGAAGCTGCCGAAGGCACAGCGGCGGATGCGAAGGACGCGGCAACAAAGGCCGCGGAACCCAAGGACGCCGCAGCGAAAGAGGGCGAAGCGAAGGAGGCTGGGCCCACGCCGTCGCCCGAAACCAAGCCGGACGAAGCCAAGCCAGACGAAGCCAAACCTGAAAGTGCCAAGCCGGACGAAGCTGGCGCCAAGAAGGACGAGCCCAAGCCGCAAGAGCCTAAGTCGCAAGAGCCTAAGCCGCAAGACGCGAAGCCCGAGGAAGGCAAGCCGGCCGACGCGCCGTCAGACGAAGCCAAGCCTGTAGACGCGAAGCCCGCTGACGATAAGCCCGCTGAAGAACCGACGGATGCTCAGCCGGCCGATGCGCCGGGTGCAAAGGACACGCCGGCCGCCGATGCCAACGCGGATGCGGCCAAGCCCGATTCTCACGCGGCCGGTTTTGTCGACCTGCAACTCCAAAAAGCGGTCGACTATCTGACTCAGGAACTCGCCCGGGCCGAGTAAGGCCTTCTGTAGCCGTTTGTGCCGGGGTGCCGCTGGCGTCTCGCCAGTCCCAGACTTACCGCGTGAGCGCCTCACGGATAACAGGCCCGAACTAAACGGCCGGTGTCGGCGCTTTTCCGGGCGATTCTTGCCCATCGATCGCCTGCCCCGCGACCTATAGTTTTCTTGGGACGCAGCGGACGCCCACGCCTCGCTGTGCTCGCAGTGGACCTCGTCAATCTCCGTTCTTACAGGTGCTTCCATGCTCGCAACCGCACTCGAAATATTCTTCGGCAATTTCGGCTTTGCCATGCTCATCCTCGCGCTGGTGCTGGCGGCGGCCCTCACCTACGCCCAGCGCAGCCGGCCACAAGCAACGCGGCTGAGCTTCGCCGAGCAAACGTTTCGCTGGGTGTCGCTCTTGGCGGCCGGGTTCACCGGCCTGTACACGTTCGTCTTCCACGTGTTCTTTCCCGCCAGCGCGGCGGCCCACATCGGTTGGGCTACCAGCCCGTTTCAATACGAAGTGGGCATGGCCGATCTCACCATCGGCGTGCTGGGCGTGCTGGCGTTTCGGGGCAGCCTCGGCTTTCGCTTGGCCACGACGCTGGCCGCGATCACCTGGCTTGGCGGCGACGCCGTGGGCCACGTGCGGCAGATCGTCGAGGCCCAAAACTTCGCGCCCGGCAACGCCGGCTCCTGGCTGTGGGTCGACATCCTGGTGCCGCTGGTGATGGCGGTGTCGCTGGCGGCCTGTTGGCGCCAAACCCACGCGGCGCCGCGGCGCAGGTCGGCCGCGCGACGCGAGCTCGACCGGACGGCTCACGCGGCATACTGACCGGGCAGTCGGCGCAGATCGCAGGAAAGTTGATCCGGTGTCCGCGCTCCGATCGGACCGCGGGCTCTGAGCGCAGCTGTCGTGCGTTTTGACCGCCCGGATCGCAGCGGCTACGCTGGCCGCCATGTCAGCGCCGCTCGACAATCGCCGTTACCGCCAGTTTCAGGTGCGGCATTTGGCCGGGCTGACGGCGGCCGCCGCGGTGCTGTTCGCCGTGGTCGCGCCGTACTTTCGAGAAATGAACGCCGAACGGCAGTTGACCACTGCTGCGCAAGCAGGGGTACTGCTCCTGGCCGTGATCGGCATCTTGGCGTATACGCTCAACCGTCGCCGCGCGGCCGAGCGCCAGGCGGGGGCGCTCATCGAGCGCTTCGAACGCTTCACTTCCAGGGTCCTGTTCTGGCTCTTGGCCAGCGGAATGTGGATTGCCTACGTTGCCACGGTCTGGTTTCATTTCGCCGATCCTGCCCGAAATCCGTCGTTCGCGTTGGTGCCCGGCTCTCCGATGCTGCTGATCATCGCCGTGAACTTCATAGTGGTGCGCGGCGTGTGGAACATCGACCCCATGGGTATCGAGGCCTGCCAGAACGGGCTGCTGTTGGGCGGATTTCAATTGCGGCGCTGGGACGAGATCGGCCGCTACTCGTGGTCGGGCGATCCGCCCGGGCAACTGAACCTGTTCCTCAAGGAGCGGTTCGTCTTGAACATGAAAATGGATGCCGCGTTCGTGTCCCGGCTCAATGCCATCCTGGCCGAGCACGTTCCGCAATAGTCGGCCGAAGGCCGCACGCCGCCCTTGCCGAACGCCCGGCTCGCGCCCACACTTACCAAGCGGATGCGAGGGCGATCCGTTCTGTCGGGCGAAAAGTCATGGCGAACCTGCTGATTCTGGAGACAACGTGCGACGAAACTGCCGCCGCCGTGGTGACCGACCGGCTCGAGGTCCGCTCGTCCGTCGTCGCCTCGCAGGAGAAGCTGCACGAGCGCTATGGCGGCGTCGTGCCGGAGCTGGCTTCGCGGGCCCACGTCGAGCGAATCTTGCCGGTCATCGACGAAACCCTGTCCCAGGCCGGCCTGTCGCTCGACGACATCGACGCGGTGGCCGTGGCCAACACGCCGGGGCTGGCCGGCTCGCTGCTCGTGGGCCTGGCCGCGGCCAAGGCCTTGTGCGTGGCGCGCGGGCTGCCGCTGATTGCCGTCAATCATCTGCAAGCGCACGTCTATGCTTGCCGGCTGGCCGCCGGCACCGACGTGTTCCCCTGCCTGGGGCTGATTGTCAGCGGCGGCCACTCGAGTCTTTATCGCTGCCGAACGCCGCTCGAGTTCGAACTGTTGGGCGGCACCATCGACGACGCCGCCGGCGAGGCCTTCGACAAAGTCGCCAGCCTGCTGGGCCTGCCCTTTCCGGGCGGACCGTCGATCGATCGGGCCGCACAGGCCGGCAATCCCCGGGCGTACGCGCTGCCGCGGCCCCTACTGGACAGCGACCGGCTCGACTTCAGCTTCAGCGGTTTGAAGACGGCCGTGCGCTACCGCATCGCCCCGCCAGGCTCGGCGATTCCGCCGCGCCCGCTCGACGAGCAACTCGTGGCCGACCTGGCCGCGAGCTTTCAAGAGGCCGTGGTCGATTGCCTGGTGGGCAAGGCCTTGCTGGCCGCCGAGCGCGCGGGATTGCGCGTGCTGTGCGTGGGCGGAGGCGTGGCCGCCAACCGCCGCTTGCGTGAGCGGCTCACGGAGGTGACCGGCGAACGCGGCATTGCGCTGCACATCCCGCCCATGAGCCTGTGTACCGATAACGCCGTGATGGGCGCCATCGCCGTCGAGCGTCTCAAGGCCGGCCTTTTCGAGCCCCTCGAGTTGGACGTCTATCCGGGACTCGTGCGGCACGCGTCCGCTTAAGCGGCATGCGCCGGCGCCACCGCGACCCGGCAGCCGCCGTGCGCGACTCTTGTGCCCGATCACGTTCCCGTGCTCGGGTTGGCACCTGGGGGAACCTGGCCCGGCTGCGTGCCGCCGGTGCCCGACTGGGCCGTGGTGGTCGAGCTGCCCGACTGGATGTTGAACGTCGTCACCGAGCTGACACCGCTAAATAGCGGCGTCGGCGTGATGCGGACGTAGCGCCGGTCGGCGGAGACCACACCGGTGACGAACATTTGCGTACCGGCCGGCAGCACCGTGATCACGGGCTGATAGCCCACGGCCTGCTGCACCACGGGCAGGCCGAACAGCCCTTGGCGCGAGGCATCGAGCGTTGCGCCGGCGCCCGTGCTGCTGTTGGCCAGCGAGCTGACCTGTTGCGCCAGGATGGCCTGGTTGACGTTCATTTGTTCCGCGGCGGCGTTGGCCAACTGGTGGTCGGAAACGGCTTCGGTGCGGCGGCCACCGGCCAGATCGAAAACGACCAACTGATCCTCGTCGCCCAGCGGCAGCTGATGCCGCATGTGCTTTTCATCTTTGCCGCCAAAGTGCTGATAGACGTCGATGGTGACTTTCCCGGCCGTCACTTTGCCCCACACGCGGCGCAACAGCACGCGATACGTGCCGTTGAACGCCTCGGGGCAGACGTACGTTTCGCTCACGCCGTCGACAGCAGCCTTGCCGCTGTGCGACGCGGCGTCGCCCAGCATCACCCCGCCACCGGTCGTGCGCGGATTGCGGAACGAGCAGACCGTGCCCGAGGGCTCTTCGACCACGATGTCGACGTCGGCATCGCCGGTCCAGGTGACCTTGACCAGGCAATCACGCTGCTTGGCCCGCTCGAGCTGCTTCTGGAACGCGGCAGCGTCTTCCGAACGTCCGGCGGTCTTCAATTGTTCGATAACGGCGGCCGCGGCCCGCGCCGCGTGATCCACCAGTTGCTGCTTATCCTGCGGCCAGGCCTGCTTGAGGATGCCCAAGCTCGACCAGCGAATTCCATCCAGGTTCTCGGTGCGTTCGGCCAACTGCAAACCGTACAGATACGGCTCGGGACGTAAAGGCTCCAACAGTGCAACTTGCCGAAAGATCGACAGGGCTCGGGCCTCGAGCCCGATGCGAGCCATGTACTGCGCCACGTACATGAAGTCTTCGGCGCTCTGTCCGAAATCAACGGCCGACATCAGGGCCCGTTCGATTTCCGGTTTCGGCGCGCCTGACATCTGCATCGCCAGGCCCAGCGCTTCGTACATCCACGGCTGCGGCGCGCCTTGGCTGAGCGCCGCGCTGATCATGCCGATGGTCTCGGCAAATCGCCGCGCGTGCATCATTTGGCGTGCCGTCTCGCGGACGCGCTCGGGCTCGATGTCTTTATGGGCAGCGAAATAGTCGCTCCATGCTGCGCCCGGGTCGGCGCCCTCGGGAATCTTGAGTTCAATGGGCGCCACTTTGGCGGCCGGCTTAGCGGCTTTCGCTTGCGCGCCGGCGGGAGAGGCCGCCGCCGCCGCTGCCGGTTTCGCGGAAGTTGCGGTCGACGCCTTGGTGGTCACGTTTGCCGGCGCCTTTGCTGCCGGCTTAGCCGTAGCCGGCTTAATGGTCGCCGGCTTAGCGGTCGCCGGCGCGCGGGCTGGCTTCGACGATTTGGGCGAGAGCCGCAACTCGTCTTCGACGGCGAAGGCCTGGAAGGGCGCAGGCGTGGCGTTGGGATCATCGGCCACATTGAACATGCCGCCGCCCATGCCACCCATGCCGCCGCCCATGCCACCCATGCCGCCGCCCATGCCTCCCATCATTCCGCCACCCATGCCGCCGCCCATTCCGCCGCCCATGCCACCGCCCATCATGCCGCCGCCCATCATGCCGCCGCCCATGCCGCCGCCGCCGGAGCGAATCGGAATCACGAGGTCGGCAACCGGGTAGGCCTTGGTCACCAGCTCTTGGCTGGCCACGTCGGTGGTGGTGATCAGCAGCACTTCATCCTTGATCACATAGGTCAGGTCCATGGCG
>JBFWOR010000010.1:0-255066 GCA_050250435.1 Pirellulales bacterium
GTCTGGGTCACCGCGCCCGCCGTGGCGCTGCCGATCAGCGTGTTGGCCGGATCGTGCAGCTCGATACTCGGCTGCAGGTTGCCAATCAGCGGCGTGACCACGACCGTGATCGTCTGGCCCGCATCAATCGCCAGCGTGAAACTGTCCACGTCGCCGGCAAAGCTGATGCTTCCTCCAACGCTGGGGTCGTAGATCAATGATCCCGGAGGGTTCTTGGGCGCGAGGGGGGTGGGATACGGCACCGTACCGATGTCGACTTGATAGGTTGTCGAGAAGGCCGCGCCGGGACTCCCAAAAGTATCCTTAAGCGCACCCGCGGCGATACTCGCTGTCAGTGATCCCTCCGTCGTGGTCAGCCCATCGATTGTGAATCTCGCAGTTGTATCGCCCGGCAGAACTGTGACCGCACTGGCAAAGGCGCCGGCAATACCGCCCAACACTAGATCGCTGGACTGGACAGATGACGGATCGAATGGCTCGTTAAAGGTCACGTCCAACGTAACGGGTCCCGGCAACGTAAAAATGCCACCGGGAAACGGTGGTACTGTCGAGATGACTTCGAGCGGCAGAATGTCGTAGAAAAATATCGCACTGAATGCATCGATCGGATCCGCATCGCTCGCGCGCAAAATCGAGCCAGCGGTAATGGCCATCGTCTGCGGACCCTGGGTCGTGACGGGCGTGCTGTTGAAGTGGAAGGTAAGCGTATCGGCATCCGTGAGCACGAACGAATCGGCCGTTATCCCATTGACAATGAAATCTGTCGCCTGCACGCTCGCAGGATCGTAGGAGTCGGTAAAATCGACCACAAACTCCGTCGGCGGCACGGTGAGCACTGAACCCGACGAGGGGGTCGTGCTGTCCACGCGCAGACCTAGCTCGTTCAACATGCCGACCAGATTCAGGCGACCGCCGGTGGCAACTAAGCCGGTCAGACTCGGTAAGGTGTCGACGCCGCTCAGGATCGCATTGCGAACGTCGGCGTAGGTAGCGTTGGGCTGCTCGGCGAATGCGAGCGCCACGGCGCCGGTTACGTGCGGGGTGGCCATTGAGGTCCCGTCGAAGTACGCGTAACCGCCGGGGACCGTGCTTAAGGTATTGACACCCGGCGCCCCCAAGTCGACTGTCGTGAGCCCGTAGTGAGAAAATCCCGCTAGGTTATCGTCGTTGTCGGTCGCCGCGACAGCGATGAGATTGTCCAAGTCGTACGAGGCGGGATAGAAGGGGTTGATGTCGTTGTTGTTCGAGAAATTGCCGGCCGCGGCCACGAACAAAATGTCGCGGTCGCGATTGTCGGCAATGGCGTCGTACATCGCCGCATCAAAACCGCCGCCACCCCAGCTGTTGTTGGTCGCGCGGATGTTGACACCTCGATCGCTCATCATGCTGACATAATTGACGGCCGCGACCGCGGCAGAAATGGGACCAGAGCCCGATGCTCCGAGGAATTTAAGGGCCATTAGGGACACATCCCAGTTGACCCCTGCAACGCCTATACCATTGTTCCCTTCGGCGCCAACCGTGCCGGCCGTGTGCGTGCCGTGCGAATGGTCGTCCATCGGGTCGCCGTCGAGATTCAGGAAGTCATAGCCGTGCACATCGTCAATGAATCCATTAGCGTCGTCGTCGATGCCGTTGCTTGGGATTTCGCCCGGGTTGGTCCAGATGTTGTTGACCAGGTCTGGATGCGTGTAATCGATCCCCGTGTCGATGATGCCAATCACGACGTTGCTTGAACCCGTTCCTGTGTCCCATGCCTCCGCCGCGTCAATGTCCGCGTCTGGGGTTCCGGGGTCGCCATTGACGACCTGCCCCGTGTTGTTCAACCCATACAACTGGCCGAAGCTCGGGTCGTTGGGTGTGGCCGCGATCGAGACGATGAAATCAGGCTCGGCGTAACGAAAGCCGGCCAAGCCTTGCAACGCAGCATATACATCCTGTGCTGGAAGCGTCGCGGTCGTGTCGAACAGATAGAGTCCGGCGGTTCCCAAATTGCTGACAACCTCGAACTGATTGGACAACCCGGCCGCGGCGAGTACTTGGAGGGCAGTTTGGCTCGCCCGCGAACCTGTCGGTTCGTCGAACGAAACAATCCAACGCCCTGAAGCGGCAAGACGCTCTTGGCCTTGCCAGTCGACCAGCTCTGAGCGGAATGGCAGATCGGCGACGTCACCGGCGACGAGCGGCGTTTGCATCATGCTCAGCGTCGAGACAGATAGCGCGATTCGCTCCTCCAACGGCTCAGTCTGCAAGCGGAAGATGTCTGGGTGCCGTTTGCGAGCTGCTTTTCGGTGGGCGCGTGAGCGTGTCGCTTTCAAGACGATTTCTCCTATAAATGCATCCGCAGGAATCACACGCCGAACCGATTGCGGTACCAGGGGTCATGCAGCGAGCGCGCGTTCAACCCGGTACAGATTGCCGAAAGTCGCCCGATGGCACATCCGCGGGTGAAAATGCTTCCCCGGCAGGCGCAATTCACAATCCATAAATCGGCTAACAGTTTGAACATGAAATGGTCCGACGAATTGCCCTGTTAAGCGAATCGCATTCTGTGCGCCAGCTGGTCTTCGAATGGATCGCTTCAACGCGAGGGTGAGAGATAACCCAAGATGATCGCGGTTGGCGGCAAGACGGCCGCACTGCCGCTCGACGGCAGGTAACCCAACGTGGGATCTCGGCGGCGCTTACCGGGAATCCTGGGTTCGGTCGTTGCCGGAAATGACGACCGACAAATTCCCCGAGGCATCGAACGCCAAGTCGGCGGGGCGGTCCAGGCCGTTGCGTGTGCCATAGAGGCCGAACGCCTGGCCGAATTGAACATGCACTACGGTGCAGTGACGATCCTCCAACTGTTCCTTCACGCCGAGAGCCTCCAGGCCCGGGCTGATCAAGTTGGTCTCGCCGTTTGCGAACGCGCTTGCAGAGAGTAGCAGGCGCGCACTCCGCGAGTAGCGCGATTGTTGGCAGGATCATTTTCCGCCGCTTGATTACACCAGAGGAGCGAACGTCACTAGTTCCTGCTGGCGCGACCCTACCAACGTGAAGCACCACGGGAAAGCGGCGGGGAGTTTAAACCGCCATGCACCAGATGTCAACGGATTTAGTGCAAGAGTCAGGTTTCTTCCGCGTGAGCAGAATGTGCCCGCTCATTGCTCCGTATCTAGTGCTTCAGTAAGCGAACTCAATACTTTGGCGCCGCCGCCGAAAGTGGATAGCGCGCGAAGCGAAGCCGGGCATGTGTAACTCCTCGGCCAGCACCCAAGCACGTTGGACAACCGACGGGCGCGCATGCCCAGCTTTTCGACGGCGGGCATGTCAACTCCTCTGGCAGCCCATGGGCACGTGACAGAGTGGCGTTGACCAACGGGCGAGTCACCCGTCGACTCTGGGGGGGGCGGCGTCGACCTTCTGGCGGGTATTGCGAGCGTACGTCAGTGGCAAGGGGAGCGCGCATTTGCGTAGCGCCTCCTAAATTGCCCCGCCTCGAGCAACGGCCGCGGATTCCTCTTGTCGCGGGTTGGCAAACCGGGGATTATCTCATTTTCCAGCCAATGTTTACGAATCGTGAGCCCAGGCGCGATCCGAAACTCCGCAATCACCGCACCGGTATAATTGCCGGGAGCGATTGCGCGCCAAGAATGGTATTTAGAAAGCCGTGGTCAAAGTTCGCCCGCGGCCGCGCTCGGGTGACCAGCGCGGAAGTGAACAGCGCGGCATGTGACCGGCCGGCTCCCATAACAGTCCAACTCTTTGAAAGATATGGTTATGACACGTTTTTGGCAGCTACTGCCGGGGCTGACGCTGATTGCGGTGCTTGCGAGTGGCCCGTTGACGGCCGCCGAAAGCTCGCTGGGCCAGCCGGCCCCGGATTTCCGCCTGAGCGATTCGGCCGGCGCGCCCTACGGCCTGGCCGACGTCAAAGACGCCCGGCTGGTGGCCGTAATCTTCCTGGGCACCGAGTGTCCTCTGGCACGGCTCTATGCCCCGCGCCTCAACGCGCTGGCCGCCGAGTATGCCGAACGGGGCGTGCGGCTGATTGGCATCGACGCGAACGTGCAAGACACGGCCGAGGAGATTGCCGCGTACGTGCGCGAGCACGAACTGTCGTTTCCTGTCCTCAGAGACGCGGGCAATGTCGTTGCCGACCAGTTTCAAGCCTCCCGCACGCCGGAAGTGTTCCTGCTCGACGAGAAGCGCGTGGTCCGTTATCGCGGCCGGATTGACGGGCAATACCAGCCGGGCGTGCAAAAGACTTCCAATCCCCGCCGCGACCTGGCCCTGGCCATCGACGAGCTACTGGCCGGCCAGGAGGTGAGCCAGCCCCAAGTAGAGGCCGTCGGCTGCTTCATCGGGCGCAGCGAGGAGCCGGAGGAACTGGCCGTGGGCGCCATCACCTACTCCCAGCACATCGCTGCCATCTTTCAAAAACATTGCGTGGAGTGTCATCGCGAAGGAGAGATTGCGCCCTTTGCTTTGTCCACCTACGAAGACGCGCTAGGCTGGGGCGCCACCATTCGCGAAGTGGTCGACCAGGGGCGCATGCCGCCCTGGTTTGCCGACCCGGCAGTCGGTCATTTTCAGAACGATCCGCGGCTGTCCGACGAGGAGAAACAACAGATCCGCCAGTGGGTCACCGATGGCTGTCCCCAGGGCGATCCCAAGGATCTCCCCGCGCCGCGTGTCTTTGCCAAAGGGTGGAACATTCCCGAGCCCGATCTGGTGCTGAAAATGTCTGAGCGGCCGTTCCGGGTGCCGGCCGAAGGCGTCGTGGATTATCAACATTTCGTGATCGACCCGGGCTTCAAGGAAGACAAGTGGATGATCGCCTGCGAGGCGCGGCCGGGCAATCGCCAGGTCGTGCATCACATTCTCGTGTTCTTGCAGCAGCCGGGCGGTGAGCTGGAGCTGTTGCGCGGTTCGCTGTTGGCGGCCTATGCGCCCGGTTCGCCGCCGCGTGTGACCGATCCCGGCATGGCCAAGCACATTCCGGCCGGCTCGAAAATCATCTTCCAGATGCACTACACACCCAACGGCAAGCCGCAGGAAGACATCAGCACGCTCGGTTTGAAGTTCTGCGACGCGGGCGATGTAAAGCAAGTGGCCGAGAGCGGCTGGGTGATCAATCTGGCGTTCGCGATTCCGCCGGGCGTGGAGGACTACAAAATCACCTCGAAGCACGAGTTTGCCGACGATCGGCTGCTGTTGGGCCTGACGCCGCACATGCACATGCGCGGCAAGTCGTTCCGCTACGAAGCCCGCTATCCCGACGGCACGCGCGAAACGCTCTTGAACGTGCCGCACTGGGATTTCAATTGGCAGATCGATTATCTGCTGGCCGAGCCCAAGCTGATGCCCAAAGGCACAGTGCTGTTCTGCGAGGCGCACTACGACAACTCGCCCAAGAGTCCCACCAATCCCGATCCGACCAAATGGGTGCGGTTCGGCGAGCAGACCTGGGACGAGATGATGATCGGCTGGTTCACCACGGCTACGCTGCCGGGCCGTCTGCCTTCGGTCCAACCGGCGGCCGAGACCAAGACCGGCGACGCGCAATAAGCGCGGCGATGGTACGGAGCCTTGCCCAGTCCTGCACGGCATGCTGAAAGGCGACGGCAGGTCCCACGGCTCGAGAACCTGACCGAATTTCTTTTTGCTGCCTGTTGACAAGCGGTGGCAAGCAAGTAGGATACGCCTTGTTGAGATTGAATCTCAATAAATGATCTAGCCAGCCAGCTCTTCGCCCGCTCGCCAAATCGGGCCGCCCTGTCGGCGGCACCCGCCATTCCAAGGTCGAGCCATCTCGCCCCCCGCCGGCGGTTTCCCCCACCCAGTCTGGGCTTTTGACCCAGCGCGCCGTCCGGCGCCCCGAGCCAGCCGGACCTCGGCGCCTTCGTCGGCTCATTTGGCAAAAGGAGAGCGATTGTGAAGCGTCTTGTGATGGGCATCTTGGTTTGCATCGTGGCTGCCGCCGCGACCGAACTTCGCGCGGCACTCATCAACCCCTCGTGGACACGTCCGGCCAGCGACGGCCAAGCGGCCGGCGACCTGACCACCTATCAACGTTGGAACGTCTTTACCACCACCACTGGGCCGAACGCGCCCGACGTCGCGGAGATCAATCCGATCGGCGTTGCCAACGCGTACGACGCCGCCAACGCCACCAGCGGCTCGTTTGTCACCAGCGGCGGCAACATCTATTCCTTCGCGGCGGTCATCAATCCCGTGGCCGTCGTGCCCGGCTATGGCGTCGGCCAGCCCACGGACTTTCTGGTGCAACTCATTACGCAAGGGTCCGAAATCGACGTCAACGATCTGACGCTGGACGGCACGCTGGTGAGCACGCTGTCCAACTACAGTTACACGGAGCTCTCGCGCGTGTCGCTGGGCGGGTTCGGCGGATTCGCCATCGAGCACGCCTGGACCTTTACGGCGCCAGTGGATCTCAGTTCCTTCCAACTCGATTGGGGCTGGGGGGTATCCTCGTCGAGCTTGGACGTCATGTCGGTCGACACCCATACCGCCATCGTGCCGGAGCCGGCCAGCTGCGGCCTGGCGCTCGTCGGCGGACTGGGAGTTTGCCTGGCGCTGGTCGCCTGGCGCCGGCGCCGCGGTTGACACACTCGGCAGCGTATCGGGCCGATCGCCCATTGTGCTCGATGCGCAGCAACCCGATGGCCCCCACCGTTCACGCGTCGCGCGTGGCGGCCCGGGGGCTATCGGACTTTTAATTACGCAACCTTTCGGCTGCCATGGTCACCATCGCAGAACTATCAGCCTCCAGGCAGCGCCGCGGCTTTACGCTCATCGAGCTTTTGGTCGTGATTGCGATTATCGGATTGCTGGTCGCGCTGTTGCTGCCCGCGGTGCAAATGGCGCGCGAAGCGTCGCGGCGCACCCAGTGCGCGAACAACTTGCGGCAGATCGGCCTGGCGGTGCACGGTTTTGACCAGGTGCAGGGGCGATTTCCCGCGGCCTATACCGACTCGGGCGCCAGCGCGTTCATGCCGCTGCTGCCATGGCTGGAAGAGCAGTCGCTGCTGGATCAGTACAACCCCAAGCTCGCGCTCTCGTCGGCGGGCAACACCGCCGTTGCCGCGGCGGAGCTTGCTGTCTTTCGTTGCCCGTCGATGGTCTTGCCCGACGGCCAGGTGCTGGCCGGTTGGTCGAGCTACGCGGTTTGCACGGGCAGCGCCTACGGTCACTTTATCAATAATGCGGATCCCGAATATCACAACGGCGCGATCATCGATCCCGACCGTGGCACCACGAGCCTCAAGCGCATCCTTGCGCTCGACGGCACGACCAACACGCTGTTGGCCGGCGAGCTCGACTATGGGTTGAGCAACTTCAGCGGCGGCGGCTCGACTCGGTGGGCCAACGGCTACCCCTTCTGCAGCACGGCCACCACGGCCGGAATCTTCAACAGCACGCGCCTGGTCACGGGGTTCTTGGAGCTGAATACGTTTCGGGGCGATCATCCCGGCGGCGTGAACATGCTCTTGGTGGATGGCTCGGTCCGGTTGATTGAAGAAGCCATCCACCCCGACACACTGAAATGGCTGGCCAAGCGTAACGATGGCCACACGCTCGATGAATTCTGACGCCGCGCCGCTCGCTTGGGTCCTCGTCCTGGCCGTCGTCGGCCTGTCGGGCTGCCAGCCCGCGCCGCGCGAAATCTGCGGCCGGGTCACACTCGCCGGACAGCCGCTCGACGAAGCGGTAATTTTGTTCGTGCCGCTCGAGCAGGGGCAGCGCAAGACCGGCGCCCCAATTCGCCGCGGTCGTTACCACGTGCTCCCCGAGGACGGGCTGTTGCCGGGGCCGTATCGGGTGGAAATACTCGACAATCCGCCGCTCGATCACGCGCCTGCACCCGGCACTGTTCCGCCAACCGGCCAGACCGGCAGCGGCAAGAGTGCTCGGCGCCGCATTCCGTACCAGTACGCGCACGACTCGGCGCTGCGGATCGAGCTAACGGGCAACGGGCCCCAGACGTTTGACTTCGACCTCGTGGCCGAACCGTAGGGCTTTTCAACAACCAAACGGGCCCGGAATGGACGCCCGCGCGCCAGAACCAAAATTCGTTTGACAACAAGGTGCCTGAGTTTAGAATCGAAACTAATTGAGATTCAGTCTCATTGTTCGTAGCCGCACTCGCCCGCCCTTCCGCTCGCCAATCGTTCGGCTGCGCAGCACCGTCTGCAAACTCTGTGAGACGAGCGGTTTGCGCATGAGTCTATCGTACGAGTCACGAACTTCGCTGCGCGCGGCGCCGCGCAACAGACTGCCGGAAGTAGAGCCGCAGCGCGCGGATCGCGAGAGCCGGCCGAGTGTCGCCACCCTTTATCGGGTCGTCTGGCGCTGGCACTTCTATGCGGGGCTGATCGTCGCGCCGGTTCTCGTGGTGATGGCGGCGACCGGAGCGCTCTACATCTTCAAAGATGAGCTCGAGCGCGTCATGTACGCCCGGCTCATGTTCGTCACTCCCGCCGAAAGCGGCGTGTCGATCGACGCGCAGGTGGCCACGGCCCAGGCGGCCTGCCCGAACGGCTTTCACATCGATCAGCTGGAAATCCCGGCGGATACCACGCGCGCCACCGCGGTTTACATTCACGACGAGGCTGAATTTCGCACGCTGTTTGTCGATCCGTATCGCGGCACGCTGCTCGGTGAGCTGGGGCCGGGCAATTTCTTCGACGTGGTGCTCAAAATCCATCGCACGCTGTTTGTGGGCACGCTGGGACGCATCGTCGTCGAATTGGTGACGTGTTGGACGATCGTGCTGTTGGTCAGCGGCGTTTATCTGTGGTGGCCGCGCAAGGGCCGGCAAGTGTGGGGCGCGTGGTTGCCAAGGCTGCGCCGGCATCCCTATGTCGCCTTGCGCGACCTGCACGCGGTGTGCGGATTTTACGCGGCGCTCGTGGCAATCATCATTGCAGCGACCGGCCTGCTCTACACGTACGTGTGGGGCCGCGGCTATGCCTATGCCGCCGTGCAGAGCGGCGCCTACGATGTGTTCTTGAAGCCGCCGAAATCGGAGTCGCCGGCCGGGGCCGCGCGGTTGCCGCTGGACCAGATCGCCGCGATCGCCGGCCGCGAACTCCCTGGCTGCACGCTGGGCGTGAGCATTCCCCATGCTCCAGACGGCGCTTTCGTGGTGTTCGGTACCAGCCCGATCGGCCCTTCGTCAGACGGAGTGGCGATCATCGATCACGCCACGGGTAAGGTGCTTGCGCAGCGCGACAACAGCGAGTATCCGTTGTTGGGCTGGTGGACAAGCTGGAACTATCCGCTGCACGTGGGCTCGATTCTGGGGCTGGTGACGAAGGTGATTTGGCTGGCGGCGTGCATCGTGCTCATGCTGCTGCCGGTGACCGGTGTCTGGATGTGGTGGCAGCGGCGGCCGCGCGGCAAGTCGGGCTTTCCGCGCCGGCCGGTGGTGCGCGTGCCACGCGCACTCGTCGTGGGGATCATCGCCTTGGGCGCGGTGCTGCCCGCGCTGGGCCTGTCGATCCTGGCGCTCTTGCTCGGCGAGGGTCTGTGGTCGCTGGCGCGCCGCAGGCGTGCGACGCAGGCGGCGAGCTAGCTGCGGCGCCGCGACGACGAGCAGCGCGCGAACGTATCGCACTGCCGCGGTGTCGCATTGGATCGCGGTCTGCCTCGCAGCGGGGCTTGATCCGGCGCCGGTTTGGACTCGAGCGCTCCACCTGGCCACGGCCTAAAAATGTCCACTACGGCCGGGCTTTCCGCGTGAAACGGCCGTTTGTCCGCTCGTGCCCTGCGAGGTATGCTAATATGTTTGCTCGAAATGGCTTTCGGCACGGCGCGCGAGGCGGCTTGCGCGACCTCGGCCGGGCGACTGCGGTCGCCGGACGCGCCGTCGGCCCAACTTCCTTTTGAGGATATTCCGATCGTGGCCACGACAACTTCCTCCTCCGCCAAACGCGCGACCCGGCACATGCAGTCGGGGGCTGACATCCTCGTGGAATGCCTGGTCAACCACGGCGTGGATGTCGTATTTGCGTATCCGGGCGGGGCCAGCATGCCGTTGCACCAGTCGCTCACCGCTTACAAGGACCGTATCCGCACGATCCTCCCGCGGCACGAGCAGGGTGGCGGCTTTGCCGCGCAGGGATATGCTCGCACCACGCGCAAGCCCGGCGTGTGCATGGCCACCAGCGGGCCCGGCGCCACCAACCTGGTCACCTGTATTGCCGACGCCAAGCTCGACAGCATTCCGCTCATTGCCATCACCGGCCAGGTCAAGACTGCGGTGATCGGCACCGACGCCTTTCAGGAAACGCCCATCGTCGAGGTCTGTCGCGGCATCACCAAGCATCATTACCTGATCACCGACGTGGCCGACGTGACCCGCGTGATGCGCGAGGCGTTTCACATCGCCACCACGGGCCGCCCGGGACCAGTGCTCATCGACGTGCCCAAGGACGTGCAGCAGGCGCAAATCGTGCCCGACTACGACGCGCCCATGAACCTGCCGGGCTACCACGTGGAAGACTATCGGGCCCGGCCCGAGCAGATTGCTCAAGTGGCGGCGGCCATCAAGCGTTCGAAGCGGCCGGTCATCTATGCCGGCGGCGGCGTGCTGATGGGCGGCGCCAGCGACGAGCTGCGCGAGCTGGTCAAGAAGACGCAAATTCCCGTGACCACGACGCTCATGGGTCTGGGCGCCTATCCGGGGGGCGAGCGGCTGTCGCTCGACATGCTGGGCATGCACGGCAGCGTGTACGCCAACTACGCGGTCGACCAGGCCGATCTGCTGCTGGCGTTCGGCGTGCGCTTCGACGATCGCGTGACCGGCAAGGTGGCGGAGTTTGCCAAGCACGGCAAGATCGTGCACATCGACATCGACCCGTCCGAGATCAACAAGAACAAAGAAGCGCACATCCCCATTGTCAGCGACGTCAAGTATGCGATCGCCGAGTTGAACAAGGTGGTCGAAGCGCCGGAAGACTTGAGCGCCTGGCACGCCCAGATCGACGCCTGGAAAAAGAGCGATCCGTTCAAGCTCGGCAAGAACGAGAACTCCATCTCGGCTCAGTACGCGATCCACAAGCTGTGGGAGTTGACCAAAGACCGCGACACGATCGTCACCGTGGGCGTGGGTCAGCATCAGATGTGGGCCGCCCAGCACTACAAGCTGCGCGAACCGCAAACGTGGTGCTCCAGCTCCGGCCTGGGCACGATGGGCTTCGGCCTGCCGGCCGCGATGGGCGCGAAGGTGGCCCATCCGGACAAGCTGGTCGTCGACATCGACGGCGACGGCAGCTTCTTGATGAACATCCAGGAGCTGGCCACCTGCTACTGCGAAAAGATTCCGGTCAAGGTGCTGCTGCTCAACAATCAGCACCTGGGCATGGTGGTGCAGTGGGAAGACCGCTTCCACGAAGGCAATCGGGCACACACCTACCTTGGGCCGATCGACAATCCGGAGGCGATTGGCCGCGGCCTGGCCCATCAACCGGCCCCGCGCTATCCCGACTTTGTCTCGATTGCCAAGGGCTTCGGCGCGGGCGGTCGGTTTGTCCGCGAGAAGGCCGAGCTGGTCGACGCGCTGCGCGAGATGATCGCCTACGACGGGCCGTACGTGCTCGACGTCGAAGTGCCCTACCAGGAGCACGTGCTGCCGATGATCCCCGCCGGCATGACGGTGAAGGATCTGATCAAGGAGTAATGCGCTGCAGGCATCGCGGGTGCCGCTGCCAGCTTGGTGGTACCGCTGATCACCATATGCCCGGGTGCGGATAAGTGCCGTCCGTCCCGCGTGCAGATCATTGGATTTCGATCCTCCGGCAAAGCCGGTGGCCGCACCAAGCGCCGAAAGCAGGCGACTCGCGCTGCTACCGAATCTTGTCCAGCGCCTCGCGGCCACTCATCCCCACTTCGATGCCCAATTCCTTGGCCTTGGTGGTCACGGCCGTGACCTTCGAGTCGGGCATGCCGCGCACGTCCACTGCCGGAATGATCGCGCAAGCCTCGCCGAACTTCTCGAACGAGTCGATGTTCAAGTACGGGCAACCGACCACGCCGCGCGACCCTTTGACGACCAGCAGCTTCTGATCGAGCTGGATTTCGTGCGGCTCCAGACCTTTCCAGATGCCATCCTCGGCCGCCGGCAACGCGTCACTTGCAAGCTCCACGGAACTCGCCGCAACCTGCGGTTCGTCCGCCTCGTCGTCGCTGGCCCGCGCACCAGCGCGAACCACATTTTTCGACGGGCCGCCCAGCGGCTCTTGTCCGCAGCCGCCGGATAGCAACGGGCAGAGGCCCGCAATGAGTAGACAGCGCAGGATCATTCGCGACATCGAAGGGCTCCCTGGTGGTGGACAATCGGCCGCCATCGCAACGCGGCGGCACGATGATTTTCAATGTCCCTCGCGCAGCAAGCAAGCGGCCAGGGAGCGAAAATGAGTTGCCCGCATGGCCGCGACGCGCGTTCGCAGTGAGGCTGCTCAGACGATGGAGCCGTTGAGCCAAGGACCGGCGCTTACTGCGCCGGGCCTACCGGCCGCAGCTGGTGGTCTTCCACGCCGTCTTCCAGATCGATCTGGCGGATCACGCGATCGAGCTCGTCCGTATGAACCAGCCGCTTGTCGAGCAGCAGGCGGAAAATCGCCGTGACGTACAGCTTGAGTTCGTTGTTCTCGGCGGTCAGCCGGTGCAGCTCCTCGGTCACTGCCGCGTCGCGATTGCGGGCCGCGCGCAGCCGTTCTTCCAACAGCGCGAGTTGCTCGGCCCGATCCGGCAGACTGGGCTTTGCCCCTTCTTCAAATATCCAGCCTGCCCAGCCCATTGACTACCCCCTAAAGCATCGTGGTTTCGGTCGCGTGAATGATGTTCCGCGCGATTCACCGCCCAGCGCTCACGAATCGAGGTGTGCGTGCGCGCAGCTCGCTATTTGATCTATAGCTTGCGATTCCATAGGGTGCGGGTGCTTTTCGCGGCTGTCGCGCGAGAATTGGCGGCGGCCCAGGCCGTCTAATCGGACCGGCGCGGCCAGTTCCGCGTATTTTCTGCAGCTGCTGACAGCCACGCTGCGCCGGTGCAGCGCCGCATCGCATGGCCCCTGCGCGACGCATGCACGCCCCTGGACCTGGCACGACATTGTTCCAGCCGGTCGTCGCCTTTTCAGCATGCGCGTTTTCGCGCCGCTGGCGGCGCCTGTTTTTGCGTGTTAGAGCCTCATCGACGGGCCGGCACGCGTTATGCACCACGTCACTCGATCGATTTGCGTTCGGAACGAGCGCGGGCAGGGGACCTATTTTCACAGGAGTTTGTAGCATGCGTACTTTACTTCTCACAACCGCGGCTGCCCTGGTGCTGGCAGTCGCACACCAGGCATTTGCGCAGTTGGCCGATCCCAACGTGCGCGGCCCCATTCGGCGGGGAGCGGGCGCGACCGCCGAGGCCTTGGGTGCGCCGGGCGTCGACGAGCGGATGGAACGTCGGCAGGATCGTCGCGACGTGGCTCGCGCCAACGATCCGGATCGCTGGCGACTTCGCTACTACAACAACGAGTGGTGGTACTATACGCCGCAGAGTTCGTGGATGTACTACCGAGACAATCGCTGGACGCCTTACGACCGCGCCGCTTATCGTCCGTTGCGGCAGCGCTACACGAGCGGCTATCGCGGTGTGTATACCGGCCGCAACGATTTCGATCGCTTTGCCTTCGGCAAGCCTGGGGCGCCGAATCTGACCGTTGCCATTCATGACGACAGCTTCGAGCCGGGGACGATTCACGTCTCCCCGGGCACGACCGTCACGTGGGTCAACCGCGGCACGCACGATCACACGATCACTTCGGCCGACGGCAACTGGGACTCGGGCGAAATTGCTCCCGATGGCAGCTATAGTGCCCGCTTCAAACAGCCCGGCACGTACCACTACGTGTGCGATCTGCACAAGGACATGAAGGGCGCCATTGTGGTTGCCGACGTGTCGGGAGCCGCGCGGGACGGTCGGCCGGAAGTGAATATCGACGCCCAGCCCGGTCGCGGCGCCGACGTGGACATTCAGGGGCGGCGCGGTGGGGTGGATGTCGACGTGCCGGCTGCCGATCTTGGTGCCAACGTGACGGTGGAGCCGAACGCACAGAACGTGCCACCCGCGAATACGCAAGCGCCGTCACTGGAGAACGAACCGGCCCCAGCGCCTACGACGCCCGCGCCCAGCGAGCCGGCCCCCGACACTGCACCCAGCGAGCGTCCCGCGTCGCCGGTGCCTGCGCAGCCGTTGCCGCAATAACCGTAAGACGGTGGGGGAGTCGGACGGATTGATGACCAGGCCTTCGGCCGGATTCGTTGCCGGCCGAAGGCCGGGACCGTTCTCGGAGCAAACGTCAGGCTCAGCAGGCCGATGCTGTGCGTTCGTCGCTTGTCGGCGTTCGCGCCGGATCGGCCATCTCGCGCGCGTGGTAGCTCGAGCGGACAAACGGTCCGCTGGCCACATTGCGAAAGCCCAGGCTGCGCGCCGCACGGCCCAGCTCGTCGAATTCCTCCGGCGGCACGTAGCGCACCACAGGCAAGTGCTCGGGCGACGGGCGCAGGTACTGCCCCAGCGTCAGAAAATCGCAGCCGGCGTCGCGCAAGTCGGCCAGCGTGTCGAACAGTTCGTCGCGGGTTTCGCCCAGGCCGAGCATCAGGCCGCTTTTGGTCTTGATGGCCGGGTTGAGCGCTTTGACGCGGCGCAATAACGCCAGCGTCCAGCGATAGTCGCTCTTGCGCCCGCGCACCTGGCGATACAAGCGCGGCACGGTTTCCGTGTTGTGATTGAACACTTCGGGCGCCGCCGCGACGACCCGCTCCACGGCGCCCCGCTGGCCCAGAAAATCGGGCGTGAGCACTTCCACCACCGCGCCGGTGCGCTGCCGCACCGCCAGCACCGACTGATAAAAGTGCTCGGCGCCGCCGTCCGCCAGGTCGTCGCGCGTCACGGAAGTAATCACCACGTGAGCCAGGCCCAGCCGCGCCGCAGCCTCTGCCACGCGCTCGGGCTCGTCGGCCGCGAGCGCCTCGGTCTTGCCCTTGGGCACCGAGCAAAATCCGCAGGGCCGCGTGCAGACGTTGCCCAGGATCATGAACGTGGCCGTGCGCTGGCTCCAGCACTCCATGCGGTTGGGACACTTGGCACTCTCGCACACGGTCTCCAAGCCCAACTCTTCGATCAGCCGCGCCGTGAACTGGTTGCCCGGGCCCAGCGGCAATTGCTTTTTCAGCCAGCGCGGCAGACGCTCAGGTGCGTCCGCGCTGGCACCCCGCGCGTGGCCGGTGGGAGCATAGGGGAGAATCTGCAGTGCGTCGTTCACGCGGGAAAGCCTCGGGCTCGGGCGCCGTCGATGATCTGCATGGCCAGCCGCGGGGCCACGGTATATATATGATAGCGGCCGCAGCACGATCGCTGTAGGCCGACGACCGACGAGCCCGTTGATTCCGGTGCACCCTGTTGTTGTGCCGCGAGCAGCCGTCGCGACCGCCCTGCCCTCGTTTGACAGTCTGGCTACCGCCGCATGGCCAAACCGAAAAAGAAAGCCGCCGAACAGGCGCAGAAGAACGATCGGCCGATCGCCGAGAATCGCAAAGCGCGCCGCGAGTACGAAGTGCTCGACACGCTCGAATGCGGCATTGTGCTGGTCGGCAGCGAAGTGAAGAGCTTGCGCAAGGGAACCATCTCGCTCGACGAATCGTACGGCCGGATCAAAGACGGCGAAGTCTGGCTCATCAACTCGGACATCGCCGAGTACGTCCAGGCGAATCAATTCAACCACGTTGCCAAGCGGCCGCGCAAGCTGCTGATGCACCGGCGCGAGATCCGCAAGTTTGCCAGCAAGGCCTACGAGCAGGGATTGACGCTGGTGCCGCTCAAAATGTACTTCAAGGAGGGACGCGCCAAAGTGTTGCTGGGAATCTGCAAGGGGCGCAAACTGTTCGACAAGCGCGAAGTGCTCAAGAAGCGCACCATGCAGCGCGACATGAGCCGTGTCATGCGCCGCGGATGATCGGCCGTGCCCCGCGCTGTCGCGCGACGACCGCTCCGCTGCGTCGTTACGGGAGGGCGAGGCTCCCGCCGAGCCAAACGGCTCCATTCAACGGACTCCACATCATGACCCGCCAGACCATCTCCTCAGGCAGTCCTTGGGAACCGATCGTAGGCTACTCGCGGGCCGTGCGCGTGGGGTCGCGCGTGTACGTGGCCGGCACCACGGCCACCGACGCCAACGGCCGGGTGGTCGGGCCGGGCGATCCCTATGCGCAGACCGTGCAGACGCTCAAGAACATCGAACGGGCCTTGCAGCAGGCCGGCGCCACGCTGGCGCACGTCGTGCGCACGCGCATGTTCGTGACCGACATCAGCCGCTGGGAAGAGTACGGCCGGGCGCACGGCGAGTTCTTTGGCGACATCCGCCCGGCGTCCGCAATGGTCGAAGTCAACCGACTGATCGATCCGGCGATGATGATCGAAATCGAAGTGGACGCGGAAGTGGGCGCGTGAAGTGCGGATAAGGCTGCACGGTCAATTTTGGACTGCAAACCGAAGGCTGGACCGCGCTAGGCGCAGCGAGCTAGAATTTTGATTATGAGCAGCCACATTCGCGGCAAATACATCGCTGGTGTGATCCATCCCGATCAGCCGCTCGACCTGCCCGAGAACTCGCAGGTGGAATTTCTGGTTCTTTCCAGTGGCGTTCGCAATGGCGCGACCGCAAGAGTGGCGGCGCCGAGGTTCACCGCTGAACAATTGCGCGATCGTATCGCGAGCCATTCGGTTTCGATTGGAACTCTGCCAGTAGATTTTTCGCGAGCCGATATCTATCAAGACCATGACTGATGGCTCATCTTCTTGACACGGGGATCTTGCTACGGCTTGTCGACCAACGGGATCCGTTGCATGAGCGCGTCGTGCAGGCAGTTGCTGCACTCGCGCAGCAGAACGAAGAGCTCTTTACGACGACGCAGAACATCGCGGAATTCTGGAATGTCGCTACCCGCCCGGTAAGTGCGAACGGCCTAGGATTGACAGGCGCGAATGTTGTCGAGTTGCTTCAATCAATCATCGAACCGACGTGCGGGATTCTGATTGAGGCCGAGTTGCTATATTCCGAGTTCAAACGACTCGGTCAAAAGTACGGCTTTGGTGGAAAACAGGCTCACGACGCGCGCCTGATTGCGATGACGCTCTGTTGGGGAATCGAGACGATTCTCACTCTCAACGAGCGCGATTTTCGCCCCTACAGGGCCGAGGGCATCGTCATTGAAACGCCCACGCCGCAGGCGAACGCGACTTAGCCGGTCGCTATTCCTTCACTTCCACCGTCGCCCCCTCCGGCCAGGCCGCGCCGGCGTCAATCCAGTCGCGCAGCACACCCAGCTCTGCCGCCGAAAGCGCCGGAATCGTATCGCGCTTGGCCAGTGGCGGCATGGCCAGCAACTCATCGTTGCTCGACACGCGCGCCCAGAGCGGGCTCTCGCCACTCTGGCCGGGCAATACGGCCGCGTCACCGCTTTCGCCTCCGCGCAAGAGCGCCGCACGATCGGTCACCCGAAAGGCCCCCTCCGGCGTTTCGCCACTGTGGCAGCCGGCGCACGAGCGCTCCAAGACCGGCTTGATGTCGCGCGCAAAGTCCACCGGCTGTTCCCGGGCCGGCGCAGGAACGGTTGCCGGTGCTGCCGCCGGTTTGGCGGGCGCGGTTGCAGGCGCCTTGACCGCGACCGCCGCCGGCCGTGGTTCGGCCCTGCTGGGCACGCGGGCCGAGTCGCTGGGCTCGAGCTCGAGCAGCAATGCCATTGTGGCAAAAGCCGTCGCGCCGGCCGAGATCCATTGATCGCGGCCAAAGGGAAAGCCGCTTTCGAACGGCGGCTGAAACGGCCAGGCGCGGCTCTGCACGTACCACGAGCCATCATCGAACTGCGTGCTCAACAGGTAGTCGCTGCCGCGACGAAACGAATCGTCGTCGAGCGGCACGCGCCCGGCAATGCGCAGCGCCAAGAGCGATTGGCCGGTGGCCCAAGCGTCGCTCGACAATTGGGGTAACTGCGCCCAGCCGCCGTCAGCCTGCTGCATCTCGACGAGCCGCGTGAGATCGCCTTGCAGCTCGTGCGCCGGTGCGCCGGCCCAGGCCAGACCGAGCAGTTTGTATACCAGGTCCTGATGGGTGGCCGGCTGGCAGTTGCTCAGCCAGTGCCGCGTTTTGGCGACGCGGGCCCGTGTCTCTTCGCGGCGGCCCGGCGGCGGGTAAAGTTGCAGCGCGCGCATGGCCAGCACCGTCGACATGATGCGGCTGCCTCCCATCGGCGGCCGGGTGATCGCGCCGGGAATCCAGTGGCCGTCAGGCTTTTGGATGGCCGCGAGGTACCAGGAGTAAGCATCCGTCACTTCGTCCGCCGAATGGCCGAGCGCCGACAAGCCCCACAGCCCATAGCCCAGCAGTTGCGGTGGCGCGGGCATGGGCCGGTCCATCTCGTAAGCGGCCGGGGTGCGGAACGCCCAGGTCTTGAGGTTGCGCTCGACGATGCGGTCCACGGCCGCGTCGTCGATTGCCACGCCCCGATCGCGCGCCCAGCCCAGCGCCACGGCCTGCAAATTCTGATGGTGACACGACACGCAGGTCCGCCGGTTCTCCAGAAACACATCTGATGTGCGCTGCATCAGGGCCACGCTCTTCTCGATGGCGGCCTGCAGCATCGCATCGCGCTCGGCGGTCGTTTTGGGAACCTCGCGCTTGGGCAACTGCGGTCGCGGATCGTCGCGCTCCGGCGCGCCGGCTTTCTTGAGCGCGGCGATCATTTCCGGATAACCTCGACGGCGGGCCCAGGTGAGCGGCGACTCGCCCGATTGGTTGGCCGCGGTCACGTCGGCGCCGCGCTTCACCAGCATCCTGATCACCGACGCGTCGCCCGTTTCGAAATACGTGGCCAACAGCAAGGGCGGCGTCTGGCCGACACTGGTGCAGAGTTTCACGTCGGCGCCGGCCTCGATCAGCCGTTTGGCGGCGGCCGCATTTTGCGCCAACAGCGCGTAGTTGAGCGCGTGGCCGGCAAAGTTGGCATCGGGCGCATTCACTTCCACGTTTTGTTTGAGAAGCAGATCGACGATCTCTGCGTCGGCCATTTGTGCGGCTACCGCCAACAGCGAGTTCTCCACGGCCCCGAACAGGTTCTTAATCTGTTCCGGCTTGCAGCCGCGCTCCAAAAAAAACGTCACGCTCTGTGCGTCATTCGCGTAGACGGCGGCGGCCAGTCCGCTGACGCCGTTGTTGTTCTTGGCGTGCAAGTCGGCACCGTGATCGAGCAGCAGCTTGACCACCGGCAGGTTGTCCGAATATCCGGCCGCGGCCACCAGCGGCGTGTTTCCCGTTGACGAACGCGCGTTCACGTTGGCCCCGCGGGCAATGAGCAGCTCGACTTTGCGCGCGTCTCCCACGGCGAACAGGAGCGGGGTGGCACGCCGCTTGTCGGCCAGATTCGGGTCGGCCCCGTAGTCGAGCAGCAAGCGAACCATCTCGGGCGTGCCGTGCAGCGACGCGAGCATCAGCGGCGTGGTGCCATCTGCCGCCTGCGCATTGGCCGGAGCCCCTTCGCGCAAGTGGCTTTCGAGCACAGCGGCATCGCCCGCGCGAATGGCGTTGAACACGGCGTGGTCGCGGGGACCATCGGCCCGCGCGGCGTCCGCCAGATGCCAGAGCCCGCACGTCACCAGCAGTGAGCAAAACACTGCGCGCAGCATGGAAATTGAGCGCATGGCCGAAATCTCCGCCTGGACAGTTAACGGCACGTCGCAAGCAAAAAACATTCCCGGCCGGCTTCGGCGTGGAATGCGGTCTGTAGTCTAGTAACTGGCCCCGCGGGGTCAACGAGAGTGGTTGTGGCCCAGGTGCCGAACGGGGCTCGAGATCGCTCGCGAACCGATAGCGACGCGCATGCGTATCAAAGCCCAGCTATGTGTGCGCGCCCGCGATCGGTCAAATTGGTCTTGTCGGCGTGCGATAACCTTATACGATGTAAGGCATTCGGGAAAACCGGAAGCATTTGAACCTGGCCCGCTTTCGCGCCCCCTGCCCTCCCCTGCCCTTGTCTGTGTGGTCGCCGACATGTTGCGAATCACCGATCTTCGCAAGTCGTATCGCGAGCCAGACGGCAGTCTGCTGCCGATCCTTGACATCAAACAGTTCCATCTGGGCGCGAGCGAGCAGGTCGTGCTGATGGGCCGTAGCGGCTGCGGCAAGACGACCTTACTGCACATCATCGCCGGCATCAGCCGCCCGGACGCCGGCACGGTGCACATCGATGGCTGCGACATTACGCGCCTGAGTGAGGCCGGCCGCGATCGCTTTCGTGCCGACAAGATCGGCTACGTGTTCCAGACCTTCAACTTGTTGCCCGGCTTTTCGGCCTTCGAAAACGTGCTCTTGGGCATGTCGTTTGCCGGCGGCCGTGCCGATCCGGCGCGGGCCCGCAACCTGTTGGAGCGCGTCGGCCTGAAGCAGCGGTTGACGCACCGCCCGGCAATGCTGTCGGTGGGCGAGCAGCAGCGCGTGGCCGTGGCCCGGGCCTTGGCCAATCGGCCGAAGCTGCTATTGGCCGATGAGCCGACGGCCAATGTCGACGCCGGTCATCAACAGCAGATTGTCGATCTGGTGCGGCAGACGTGTCGCGAAGAGAACGTGGCGCTGTTGATCGTCACGCACACCGCCGAAGTGGCGGAGCAATTCGGACGCGTGGAGCGACTGGAAGATTTTAATCAAGCCGTCGCGGTCGCCTGAGCCTGTGAAAAATTGCACGTCCAGAGCCGTTTAATCAAGTGGTAGCCGTCGCATGAGTTTGTGGAAGATAGCCTGGCGCAGCATTCAACAGCGAGGCCTGGCCTCGAGCCTGACCGGCATCTCCATGGCCCTGGGGGTGATGCTCGTCGTGGCGGTGCTCGTCATTCACGGTGCCATCAATCGCTCGTTCCTGAATAACGAGGGCTTGGGCTACAACCTGGTGGTGGGCGCCAAGGGCGGCCGGCTCGACCTGGTGCTCAATTCCGTTTACTACCTGGCCCGGCCCATCGAGAACATTCCCTACTCGTACTACCAGGAATTCATCGAAGGTGAGTTTGCGCCGCGCGTGCAAACCGCGATTCCGCTCTGCCTGGGCGACACGCTGCACGATTTTCGCGTCATCGGCACCACCGCCGACTTCTTCAACAAGCTCGACTACGGCGGCAAGCACTACGAGTTTGCCGTGGGACGCAACTTCGAGCCCGATGAGTTCTTTGGCGCCGTGATTGGCGCCAACGTTGCCCGGGCCACGAAATTGACCAAGGGCGACACGTTCCAGCCCTCGCACAGCGGCGGCCCCGAGGCCCACGTGCACGAGGAGAAATTCACGGTGCTGGGCGTGCTCCAGCCCACGGGCACTCCGAACGACAACGGCGTGTTCGTGAACATCGAAGGCTTTTACCTCATTCCGGATCACAAGTCGGAAGAGGACGCCCATCCCGCCGCCACCCCAACGCCGCCCACCGACCACGCGCACGGCGAACACGCCGCACACGAACATGCCGCACACGAACATGCCGCACACGAACATGCCGCGCACGAACACGGCGCGCACGAACACGGCGCGCACGAACACGGCGCGCACGAGCATGAACATGCTGCCGGCGAACATGCCGAACATGAGCCTGGCGAGCACGCGCACGAGGCGGGTGCCGAAACAACGACGGCGCCTGCTGGCGAGACCAGGACTGAGCCCGCCGCCGCTGAGCATTCAACGGAGGCAGCCACAGGGGCCGCCGACGCGGAGAAGCCACACGAGCATGAGCATGCCGCTGGCGAAGAGCATGCCGAACACGCCGACGAAAAGCCGCACGATCACCCGGATGCCAAAGCCGGTCACGACCACGCGCACGCCGAACATGGGCACGCCGAACACGAGCACGCCGACCACGAGCACGCCGCTGGCGAACCTGCCGGCCATGAGCATGACCACGAGCATGCTCAGGAAGGTGCAACCGCTGGCGACGCGGCTCACGAGCACGCCGACCACGAGCACGCCGACCATGCCCATGGGCACGACCATGCCCACGGGCACGACCACGATCATGGCCATGCGCACGCGCACGAACCCATTCCGCTGGAACAGCGCGAGGTGACGGCCATTCTGGTGCTGACCGCCAGCGTGCCGGGGGCTGGGCCCGAACTGTTGGCGATGGGCATGATCAAGCAGATCAACGAAGGCTCGGCCGCTCAGGCCGTGCTGCCGATTCGGGAAATGAGCACGCTGTTCAGCACGTTTGTCGATCCGTTGCGAATCGTGCTTTTGAGCCTCACGGTGATGATCGTGATCGTGGCGGGCATCGGCATTCTGGTAAGCATTTACAACTCGATGAGCGAGCGGCGGCACGAGATCGCCGTGATTCGCGCGCTGGGCGCAGGCCGCAGCACGGTCATGCTCATCGTGCTGGCTGAATCGATTCTGCTGAGCCTGGCGGGCGGGCTGGCAGGCTGGGCTATCGGCCACGGCCTGATCGGAGCCTTGAGCCCCTGGATCGCCTCGCAAACAGGCGTCTCCATCGGCGCCACGCAGTTTGTCGGCTATGAATTGGTTATAATACCAGGGCTGATCGTTTTGGCGGCGTTGGTGGGCTATTTGCCCGCCCTGGCCGCATATCGCACGGATGTGGCCAAAGCGCTCAGCGCTACCCCGTAAACACTCTCCCGGCCACACGGTCTTCGCCTTCGATCCCGCCGGCGCTTGGGCCTGGGCCAGGTCTTCAGACGAGAAGGATCACCCGCATGACGAGGACATCGACAAATCGCCTTTGCCGTTCCCTGGCCTTGCTGCTGGCAGTGGCCGGTCTGGTCGCGTGGTCGATGCCCGCGCGGAGCTGCCCCTTCTGTGCCGCCGTGGCGCTCACATTCAGCGAAGAGGTGGGCAACTCGCAAGTGGCCGTGATCGGCAAGCTGGTTTACCTGCCGCCGCGCGTCGAAAGCGATGCCGCCGCGGCCAACTCGCTGGAAGTGCCCAAAGCGAAGTTCGAAGTGACCAACGTGCTCAAGGGCGCCGACGTGCTCGGCGACAAGCGCACGATCGAGACGGTGTACTTCGGCGACGGCCAGATCGGCGCGAAGTTTCTGATCATGGGCATCGACCCGCCGATGATTAATTGGAGCACGCCCATTGCCGTGACCGACCGTGGCGAGAAGTACGTGGTCAGCGCGATTGCGCTGCCCAAGGAAGGTGCTGACCGGCTGGCCTTCTTCCAGGAGCACCTGGAAGACGCCGACGAAATGCTGGCTCGCGACGCCTACGACGAGTTTGCAAAAACGCCGTACTCCGGCGTGCTGGCCCTGAAAGACCGCATGCACCACGACAAGCTGGTCGAGTGGATCAAGAGCCCCAAGATTCCCGTCAGCCGCCGCCGCTTGTATCTGACGATGCTGGGAGTGTGCGGCGGCCCGCAGGATCTGCCGATGCTGGAGGAATTGATCAAGTCGCAAGATCGCCAGACGCGCGGCGCGCTCGACGCGCTCGTGGCCTGTTACCTGACGCTCAAAGGCCCGGACGGCATGCCGCTGGTCGAGGAACTGTTCTTGAAGAATAAGGACGCCGAGTACACCGACACGTATGCTACGATCATGGCCCTGCGATTCCATGGCACGGAAGAGAAGATCATTCCACGCGACCGGTTGCTGGGCGGCATTCGCCTGATGCTCGATCGGCCGCAGTTGGCGGACCTGGTAATTCCCGACCTGGCCCGCTGGGAAGACTGGTCGGTGATGGACCGGTTGGTGGAGCTGTTCAAAACGTCGGACGACGAATCGAGCTGGGTCCGCGTGCCGGTCATCAACTACTTGCGTGCCTGTCCGCTGCCGAAGGCCAAGGAGCGACTCGACGAGCTGGCCAAGCTCGATCCGGAGACCGTGAAGCGGGCCAATTCGTTCTTCCCGTTCCCGGCTGCCACCGCTGCCGCTGCGGCGCCGGCGAATGACGCCGCGGCCAAGGCGGACACTCCCAAAGCCGACGCTTCCAAAGAGGCCGGAGCGAACAAGGACAGCGCCGCCCCAGGCGAAGGCACTGCCAAACCTGCCACTGCCAGGCCCGATACCGACAAGCCGGCCCAGGCGCCCCCTGCCCAGGAGAAGCCGGCGGCCGGCGCCGTTCAAGGTGCGGCTAACGCGGGCGCAGCGAAATCCGACGCCGCGGCGCCGGAGAGTGTCGGCCAGCTGGCGGCCTCACGGCCCGCGCGCGAGACGGCCGTGTTGACCCAGCCCTTTGCTAAGGACGCGGCGCCGTTGCCCGGCCCGCCGGCCAGCAGCACCAGCGTGTTCGGCGGACTGGCGGCCGCGGCGGTGATTCTCGGCGGAGCCTTTTGGGCGATCCTGAAAGGTGGCCGGCACGCCACTTCGTAAATCACCGCTTGCTTTCCCGCCGCACATGAGCATCGACGTCCACACCGACCGCACTTCCGCCGAAACGTACGAACAGTACCGCGCCTTGAGCAGCGCCGCAGTTGCGAGCCTGATCGTGGGACTGTTGTCGTCGCTGGCGATCCTGGATTGGACGCTCGTGGCGGTGCCGGTCATCGGCGTGTGCTTGAGTCTGTTTGCCTGGGCGAAAGTCAAGCGCCACGCGGACGAGCTGACCGGCGCCGGCCTGGCTAAGACTGGGTTGGCGCTATCCGTGGCATTCGCGATCGCCGGGCCCGCCTGGCTGACGTATGTTTACGTGACGGAACTGCCCGCAGGCTACGAGCGGATCTCCTACTCCGACCTGCAGCCCGACCCGGCTCAAGCCGGCCAGCTCGTGCCGCCGGCGGCCCGCTCGCTTGAAGGCAAGAAGATCTTCATCAAGGGCTTCGTCTATCCCGGTCGGCAGTTGAATGGCATTCGTGAATTCCTGCTGGTGCGCGATCGGGGCGAATGTTGTTTCGGCGGCAACCCTAAAATTACCGACCGCATTCAAGTGACGCTGGAGAATCCGCTGCGTCTGACCTACGCGCCCCGCTTGCACAAGGTGGGCGGCACTTTCCACGTCGAGGTGCAGCCGACGACGATCGACGGTGCTCAAGGCGGCGTGTACTACCACCTCAAGGCCGATCATCTGGAATGATGAGCTCGCTTGCCAGGCTTGCCGTGTTGTTGGTGATGGCGCTTGCCGTGGGCGGCTCCGCGCATGCGGCAGAACGCACCGCCGTCAAGGAAGTCACGTTCGACGACGTCAAGCTGGAAATGAAAAAGGGCGACCCGTTCGATCTTTCCTTGCTCACCGACAAGGTGAAGAAGCTCGAGGGCAAGGAAATCCGCATTCGCGGCTACATCCTGCCCAGCTTTCAGCAGACCGGCATCAAGCAATTCGTACTGGTCCGTGACAATATGGAGTGCTGCTTTGGCCCGGGCGCCATGCTGCACGACTGCATTCTGGTGGAAATGGTGCCGCCGGCGGAGGCCACGTTTACCGTGCGACCGGTGAGTGTGGAGGGTACGTTCTCGATTCGCGAGGTCAAAGATCCGGGCAATGGCAACCATCTGGCCATCTATCATCTCGATGGCAAAGGCGTTAAATAATCGCGCCGCGTGGGCACTTGTCGGCACGGCGATTGCGCTGGCGTTTGCCGCACAGCCGCTGGCGGCCTGCCCGTTTTGCACGGCGCTCAAGCCCTCGCTCTCGCAATTGCGCGACCGGGCTGACGTCGTGGCCCTGGCCGAAATCATCTCCACCAGCGACAAGTCGTCCGACGTGCGGCTGCACAAGGTGCTCAAGGGCCGCGAACAGCTGCCGGCCAAAAGCACGCTGGACTGCGAGCTCGACGTGGCCGTCAGGCCGGGCGGGCTGGTGCTCTTGTTTGGCGAAGCGGGTGGCGAGCCACAAAGCGATCGCCTTGCCTGGCACGCTGTGGCCGTGGACGAAACCAGCTACGGGTACTTCGCCCGCGCGCCTGGGTTTGCGACACCCGTTCGCGAGCGGCTGGCTTACTTCGCGCGCTACCTGGAGCACGCCGACCCGCTCGTGGCCGAAGATGCTTATCTCGAGTTTGGCCACACGCCATTTGCCGACGTGGCCGCGGCCGCTGATATGCTGCCCGCCGCGCAAATCCGGGCCTGGCTGGTCGATCCGCGTGTGCCGCCGTCGCGCAAGGGTTTTTACGGCCTGGCCATCGCCTTGTGCGCGAAACCCCACGAGCGCCGCGCCACTGCCGATTTCTTGCGCACCCAGATCGTGGCTCCGGCCGATGACTTTCGCGCCGGGTTCGACGGCGTGCTGGGCGGCTTCCTGCTCTTGGCCGCAGACGACGGCCTGCAGCTCATCGAAGAGCGGTATCTGGCCAATCCGCTGGCAGCCGATGGCGACGTGCGGCATGCTCTGACGGCCTTGCGCTTTTATCACGAGTATGGCCGCGAGATCTCGCCGGCGCGCCTGGCTCAGGCCCTGGCGCACCTGTTGAATCGGCCCGAGTTTGCCGAGCCCGCCATTGTTGATCTCGCCCGCTGGCAAGCCTGGAATCTGCTCGACCGGGTCGTCGCGGTCTATTCGCTTCCCGCCAGCACTGCAGGCACTCGGCGAGCCGTGATCGGCTACCTGCTGGCGTGTCCTCAGGAGCCGGCGCGCAAAGCCTTGGCGCGCCTGCGCGATGCCGACCCGCGCGGCGTGGCCGCCGCCGAGCAGCTGCTTTCCAAGACGTCGAGCGTGCCGGTTAGCCAGTAAGCGTGGCCGGCAGCGCGGTCCGAGCTTGCGGCGTCATTTCTGCGGCGCCAACGATTGCACGAGCGCATCGACGTCGGCGGGCGACAGCGTCCTGACCGTTCGTTCGAGCATGCCGCGGAGGTGGCGGATTCCTTCGATCGAGCTGGGCATGCCGATATTGCCCAGTGGCCCTTCGCTGGTCACCAGGATTTTGCCGTCGGGCTCGGTGATGACGTAACAGGGAATGCCGAAACCTTTGATCGGCAGCCCGTCAACCGCCTGCTCATAGTTCTCGTCCAGCCCGCCCATCACTTTGACGATCACGTAGTCACTTTCCAGCATGGCGTGATGATCGTGCATCCAGCGCGCCAGCCGGAAGCAAGGGCCGCAGCGCGGTCCGCCCAACACCAGCCACACGCGGCGATTGGTCGCTTTCGCTTCGTCGCGCGCCGCGGCGATCGATTTCACCGCGTCGACGGTCGGCGGCTTGTGTTTCTTCAAAAAGTCGCGGGACTTGCCAAGCGCAACCGACCCGCCGTCGGCCGTGAAGCGATCCGTGGCGATTGCTTTCTGATCTCCGTCGAGAGCGACCAGCACCACTTCACCTGCGGCCGGCAGCGGCCAACCCAGCTTTGCCAGCGCGGTAGCCTCAGACTTTAGCTGTTCTGGCGTGACACGCAGCGTGACGTAGCTCAGGACCTCTTGCGAATCGTCGTACGACAAGACGGTGTCGCCGAGCCGAGTCACGTTGCCGGAGTTGTCGCCTGCGAGCACGGCCAGGCCGCGCATCCGCGCCACGGCCGCGTTCTGACAGACGCGGGCGACGGTTTCGGCCAGCGGCGGCGGCGCTTTGGCCGCCGCAGGGGCGCGATCATTATTTGCAATCCGCGACTTGAGGATGCCGTCTCCGCGCACTTCACCCGGCAAGAATGCCCGCTCGTCATCGGAGAAGTAGCGCCATTCGTCGGGGTTATCGTTGGCGAGGACCAGGCGAATCGGCACGTTCGCCGGCACGGCCGCGAACTTGAACTTGCCCTCCTCGTCCGCCGGTTGCGAGGCAACGACGACGTCATGAGCCTTATCCACCTGCAACTTCAACACCTGTCCGGCCATCGGCTTGTCGTTCTCGTCCAAAAGCGTGCCGCTGTAGGTGGCGGTGGGCTGCATCGCTACGTCGGCGGTGGAATCGTTCGGCCCGAGCTTCACGAAGCCGCTACGGCCCTGCTCGCGATCCATGACTAACACAGATGCCGACTCCGCGTCGAAGGTAACTTCGAACGTGCCGTCCGCGCTGACTTGCGGTTGCCAAATGAGTGGCATATAGGGACTGCGTTCCGTCCAGGCCCGAGCCACCATGCTTGGTGCCGGCGTGTACGGCTGACCGTCGAGCGTCAGGCGCCCCGCAATCCGCCGGTTGCTTAGCCACGCGCGGTGGAAGTCGACCTCCACCGGCTCTGCGGATTTGACCTGGATCGTTCGCTCTTCAGTCCACTTGTTGTTAGCGAGTCGGATTTCTTGTTCGCCTTGGCCCACGCCGGTGACGGCAACGCCGTGTTCGTCCGTTTTCAACCAACCGCTTATTCCTGCGCGGCCGTTGCGCTCTTTTCCCTGGGCATCCATAAATGTCACGGTTCCGCGACTCGACATGTCGATCCAGGTGTCCGCCACCGGCTGGCGCTCCGCGCCGCGCGTCACACGAATCCTAAGCGGCGTGGCCGGATAGACGTCGATTGCCACGTCGGTCGGTTGGCCGCCGTCGGATTTCAGGATCACGCCCAACCACGGGTTGCTGGCCCACTGGCGGTCGGCAATTCCCAACACATAGCCGTGGTCGGAGGCAATCGGCAAGGTGAACGTGCCGTCGCGGCGAGCACGAGCGTACGGAATATCGCCGCGGCCGCCCGGTCCAATCCCGAAACCGCTGATGAGAATTCCTTCGGCGCTCGCGCCGTCGGGCATGACCAGCCGGCCTTCGATCCTCGTTCTTCGACGCGCATGAACGGTGGTTTCGCCTGCGGCCAATCGGTCGCGATCGATCTCGTCGATCTTCCAGTCGGCACCGTAAAAATCGACGTCCAGGCCCTTCAGGCCGTCGCGCGGCACCCAGGAGATCGTTGCTGTTCCATCGCCGCCCGTGTGAGCATGGGACGCACTGATCGGGCGAACGGAGATCCAGCGATTGTCGTTCATGCGGGCGCTGACGCCGAGCTCTAAATCGCCGACCGGCTTGCCGTCGGAATCCACCACGCGAACGACATGCGACTTCGGTGCTCGCAAATTCAAGCGAGTCAGGTCCACGTTCGGGAGATCATCAGCCGTTCGAACTCCGTCGACGCCAAGCTCCCCATGCCAACCGGCCAGCTCGGTTACTTCGGCGGTTGCAGGGACCAAGAGCCGGGCCTTGCCCTCCATGCCCGTGACAGCCTCGGCGATAAAGCCGTGACCGGAACACACTACGGTGACATCTGCGGCCGGCTTGCCGTTGGCGCTCACCGTTACCTCGTGCGCTGTAGCAGGTTCCAGCTTGAGCTCGATCGGCGCGCCAAACACACTGCGGACCGCGACATAGTCGACGCGCCGCGTCGTTTGGTGCGCACCGTCGGCCGAGCGGACGTAGAGTGTCGCACCGTTGCCAAAAATGTCGCGTAGCTCAAACCGCCCGGCGCTATCGGTCTTCGCAACAATTGGCACTCTGTCCAAATTCGGGTTGGAGACGACGGTGGCTTGCTCCGCGGGAGTCCCGTCCGGCATGAGCACCGTGCCCGCGACGGCAATCAGCCCATCGTCTGATCGGGCGGCTGCTGGCTCGTCAGCCCAAGAACCTGGCGGGACCGCAGTACCAAAGAGAACCAGTAAAACGAGCGCAAACTTGCAACGCGACGTCACCATGAGTGGCTCCTTCACGTAAGCGGAAACTCGTCCCCGTTACGGATTCGTCGGTCTGAATTCCTCCCGCGTCGCGAAGATAGCTTCGCGCAATCGGCGTCAAGTAATGGGATAATGGGATTGTAGCCGGTCTGCGCTCGGCGCAAAACGCTGGCCGCGGGTCACAGGAAAGTCGACCCGCGGCATGCACAATTAGCGCGCGCGACCGCGTAAATCCGCGTCGACGCTTTCACAGCCGTGCCGAACGCAAGAGATCGTCCGGCCTACTCTTCGTTCAGATCCTTGAGCCCCAGTCGGGCGAGCCATCGCCCACGGACGGGTTTGTCGGAGGCTCCGGTGCCGGACGCGTCAGCCGGTCGCGTGGCCTGATCGGCCTGGTAGATGCGCAACTTCTCTTCCAGCTCCGAGCGGTCGCGGGCGATGCGGGCCCGTTCCACGGAGATGTCGATTTCCGCCTGGCCGATCTTTTCGCGCCATTCGGCTTCGGCCCGTTGCAGCTTTTCGCGCTCCTGGCGAATGATTTCGTCGCGATCGAGCAGCTCGGCCACGGCCTTGTCATCGGCGGCGCCGCGGCTGCTTGAGTACACTTCGAGCTGGCGCTTGAGATCTTCGATTTCTTCGTCCTTTTGGGCCACGATCTGATCGGTGATCCGGATGGTGCCCTCGATCGACTGCCGCTCGGCCACGCGCTCCTCGTCGCCGTCGTCGTCGTCATCATCTTCCCAAGCAGCCATCATTTTCTGCTTTTGGGCTTCCCAGTCGAGTCCGCCGCCGCCGATCGCGACGGCAATTGCGCCGCCCTTCTTGAGCTTGGACTCCAGCTCGGCGTTGGCCCGCTTGACTTCGCGCAGCTCTTCGACGGCCATTTCGAAACGTCGGCGCAGGTCGTCCTTGCTCTGGCCGTCGGTGTCACTGTCGGCCGCAGCGGCAAGCTTGCTTTCGGCCTCGGCCAGCTTCCTTTGCAGGCTGTCGCGCTCGGCGCGCAGTTTCTTTTGTTCCGCCGCGTCGACCGCGCCGCGCTCGGCGATCTGCAATTCGTCTGCCAGCCGCTGGTTCTCGGCGCGGGATTTATCCAGCGACTCGCGCATCCGGGCCAGCTCCGCGTTCTGGTCCGCAGTTCCGCCGGCCTGGTGCGATGCCGCAGAATGGGCCTCGGCCAGCTCGCGGCGCAGCGCTTCCTGGCGCTCGCGCGAGATTGCCAATTGGGCCTCCAGCTCGTGTACTCGCTCGGCGGTCGTCGCCAGCTCCACGCGTCCGGCGGCCTGCTGGGATTGCGCTTCGCCGGCCAGCGCTTCTTGCACGCGCATCTCCTGGCGCAACGAGCCGATCTCGATGCGCGCCTGTTCCAGTTGGGCCGACAGGCCCTCGCATGCCGCGGCGCGATCGGCGGCGGCCGTGGCCGCCGCTTGCGCCTGGCGAAATTCGGAGTCAATGGCTCGCAGCCGTTCGCGAGTTTCGGCCAGCTCGTTTTCGCCGGCCTTGAGTTTTTGCCGCAAAGCTGCGACGTCCGCGCCGGTCCGTTCGGACTCGGCGCCGGCAGCCGCCAGCTCGGCCAGTTGGGCCTGCGCGTTTTCCAGTTCCCTGCGGAGTTGCTCGGCCTCGACTTGGGCGACCGCGAGGTTCTCCTGCTGTGCGGCGTTCTTAGCGCGGACCTGCCGTGCAAGGCGCCGCCGCTGCGTCGTGAACTTGCGCTCTGCGACGGCCGCCGATTCCAAGGCGGCTTCGCTCTCGCGACGCAATGTCTCTTGGCGCTCGCGTGCCGCCGTCAGCTGGGCTTCCACCTCGTGCAGCTGTTCGGTGACCGTAGCCAGTTCGGTCCGCATCTGTTGCTGGAGTTCGCCCGCCTCGGCCGCCTGCTCTTCGCGCGCGAGTGACTCCTGGCGCAACCGGGCGGCTTCGGCGCGAGTCCGTTCCAGCTCGGCCACGGCCCGTTCCAGCTCCTGCTGCTGTTCGTCGCTGGTTGCCGCGCGGGCTTCGGCGGCAGACAGCTGACGGCGGACCTCGGCCAGTTCCAGGTTGTGCGCTTCTTCGCGGCTCTGCACGTCAGCCACCAGCGCGTCGCGCACGCGCAGTGCTTGTTCGAGCTTCGCTGCGGCGAGCTGCGCCTGTTCCAGCTCGGCGCTGGTGCGTTCGAATTCTGCCAGGCGCTCCGTCAACGCGGTCAAGCGCAGCTGGGCGTCGTCGCGTTGCTGCTCCGCCTCTGCCAGCTCCGTGCGGCCCTGTTGTACCCGGCCCTGTGCCTCCGTCAGCAGCGTGGCGCGTACTTGCAGCTCTTGTTCCAATGCTTCCGCCGTGCGCCGCGCCTTCTCGACTTCGCCGGAGAGTGCCTGCTGCTCGCCGAGTTGCTCGGTGGCGGCTGCCAGCCGCTGGGCCAGCGCGTCGCGCTCCTGGTGCAGCTTGTGCAGCTGCTCGACGTCGTCGGCCTGGGGGCCGGCGGCGGCCCGCAACTCGGCCACCAGTCGATCCTGTTCGGCCCTGGCCAGCTCCAATTCCTCCTGGAGGCGCGCCAGCTCGGCTTGCTGCTGTTCGATCTGGTCGGCCTGCGCCTGTTGGCGCGCTTTGAGCTCGCGTGCCGCCTGGCGGCGCTGCGCTTCCTCCGCTTCGCGTTCTTCTTCCAGCTGACGCTCGCGGGCCTCGCCGGCGCGGCGCAAGGCGTCGTGCCGTTCGCGCAGCGGCTCGATTTGCGCCATTGCGTCGGTCAATTGCTCGCGCAGCGCGGCCAGTTCCAGTCGGGTGCGTTCGTCGCGTTGTTGCGCCTCGGCGGCCAGCGCATCGTTCACGCGGCGTTCCTGCTGTAGTGCGGCCAGTTCAATGCGCACCTGCTCGGCATCGCTTTGGCTGCGGCGCAACGCTTCGCCCCCAGCCTCCAGCTCGCTGTGCAGCCGCGCGATTTGCTCTTCCAGGGTGGCAATCCGGCCGTCGTGGGCCGCCTCGGCAATGGCCGCGGCCTCGCTGTCGTTGGCCCCGGCCAGTTCGCGCGCAATTTCGTCGGCCAGGCCTTGCAGCCGGTTGGTCAAGTCGTCTTCCAACCGGTCGAGGCGGGTATGTTGCTTGGAGAGCAACTCGCGCGCGTGATGCCGGCGGTCGGTGCGCGTGCCGTCGTTCGGCCCGGTTTGGCCAGGGATGGGGGATGGCGACAGGCTGGACTCGTCCATGGCGGCCAATTCGGTTCAATGCGCCCCGGTGTCGCCGGCCTGTGCCGCGGTCGATCGCTCAAGCGCCGGCCGGCTGCGAAACACGGTGGCGCACGAAGGGCAGTTCGTGTTTAAATGCGCGCGTTCCCGAAGCGCCGAGCAGCGTGTAACCTTCGCGCGCGGCGGACGTTCGTCCGAGCGATCTTGCGATCGCCTGTTGCCGCGGGAACTTAGCCACCGCCCAAATGCGCCTAAATACCTATAGGCCACAGGCGGTTGAGGGTCAAAACGGTCTGCGCCGCGCGCGAAAGCCGTGGCCGATTGTGCCGATTATGGCGAACTCAGCGGCCGCGTTCTGCCGCGGTCAACGCCGCCAGGTTCACCACGTTCTCCGGCGTGCCACCACTCAGACATGCGGCCACCTGGCGTGCCGTACGCGAGCGCAGGTTGTCGAGCGACTCCTGCGAGACAAAAGCCGCGTGCGGCGTCACAATCACGCGCGGATCGTTCCACGGCGGCGTGGCCAGGTCTGGCGGCTCGGGCTCTTGCACGTCCAGGCCGGCGCCAGCCAACTTGCCGGCCGCGAGTGCGGCGGCCAACGCCTCCTGGTCGACCAACCCCCCGCGCGCCGTGTTGATCAGGTAGGCAGATTGTTTCATGCGCGCCAGTTGGGTCGCGCCGATCATGCGGCGCGTATCGGCCGTGAGCGGCACGTGCAGCGACACGTAGTCGCTGATGGTCAGCAGTTCGTCCAGTTCGCAGCGACGCACCCCGGGGGGCATGGGACGCGCCGTGCGCGTGGTGCCGATGATCTGGAGACCAAGCGCCTGCGCCTTCTCGGCCAGCCGCAGACCGATGTTCCCCAGCCCGACGATGCCCAGCGTCTGGCCTTCGATGCGGCGCAGTGTCGGTCCGGCCTGCAACTCGTAGCCGAGCGATTTGGTTTGCTGATGGTAGAAACCCACCTTGCGCGCCAGTGCCAACAACAGGGCCAGCGCATGTTCGGCCACTTCGATCAGGCAATAGTCGGGCACGTTGGTGACGATGATGCCGCGCCGGCTGGCGGTGGCCACGTCGATGTTATCGAGCCCGATACCCAACCGGGAAATGATGCGGCATTGCGGTGCGGCTTCGATCACTTCGGCCGGCACCTTGGCCCAATTGGTCATGATCGCGTCGCAGCCGGCCGCCAGTCGGGCCAGCGACGCCGCGTCCTTCTCGCTCGCCACGATCAACTCGGCGTCGATCTCGGCGAGGGTGCGTCGCTCGATGTCCAAATCGGGCCAGGCGTAGTCGGTCAGCAGTACTTTGAACTTCGGCATGCAGGCTGGCAGTCGGGATGAAGTCGCGGCGCTCCGTAGGCGAGCAGCCAAAGCGAGACATCCTAACACGCCCACGCACCACGGGCGACCGGGCGCCACGCCGCGCGGGCCAGCGTCGCCTGCGGACGCATCCGAGTGCGCGCCTCTTACCGCAGCCCATCGATGAACCGCAGGAAGTTCGTTTCCAGCATGCGGAAATCGTTGCCGAACACCGTCGTGAAATCGGAAATCCGCCGGGCCAGCGGATACTCTTCGAAATCAGCCCGCTGGGCCGTGCGCTGCACATACTCGCCGAACTGCCGCGGATAGGTTTCCGTCAGAAAGAATACCCAGGCCCAGCTTTCCGAGTAGGCGGCGGGCGGATTGGTCTGGAAGAGCCGATCGGATCCGACCAGGTTGGCCAGCGTGCCGGACTGGCGGCCGTTTTGCCGCCACTGGCGAAACTGCGCCAGGCGGTCGCGATTGATGCGGTCGCCCTGCCGCGGAAAGTCGCGCCAGTTCCAGACGCCTGGCGCTTCGAACATCGTGCCCAAACCCTCGGCAACCCACAGCGGCGTGGTTGTAAAACGGTTGTGCACGCCCGTGTTGAACGCCATCTGATGCGTGGCTTCGTGAATGATCGTGGCCTCGTTCTCGAGCCAGGCCCGCGTGCTCGGCATACTGCCGCTCTGATCGTACAGCGTCACGCGATTGGAAAGGGGCGAGTAGAAGCCCAGGATGTCGCTCCGCACGTTCGAGCCTTGCGTGGCCGCGTAGCGCACGAAGTCATCGCGTCGCGGCCAGATCACCGCCACCAGCGGAAACTCGGGCTCCCGCACCCGCAGCTCGCGCCGTTGGAAATAGTTCACGCACGAGCGATACAGTTCTTCGAAACGGTTGGACCAGAACGAACCTTTGCCCGGCGGATGCGCCACCAGGTAGTGGCCGGTGCCGGTCACTTCCAGCCGCCCGGCAAATTCGCGCTCCAGGACGGCGCGCATCTCGGCGGCCGAATAGCTGGTGAACGACGAGCTGATTTTGCGAAACTTGGTGGCGCTGCGCGGCGCAAACTCCCACAGCCGCCCGTCCCGCGCCAGCAGGAACACGCGCTCGTCGGACCAGGCCAAGGGCATGCCTTCGACCTCGCTGCCGGCGATGTCGACCAGCATGGTAAAGCGCTCGCGCGCGGCGGCCTGCGGCGTCGCTGCAAATCCCCCGCCAAGCAGTGCCACAAGTAACCAGATGCGATACATGGCCATCGTTCCCAGCTTCCAGTCAGATGCGTTCTGCCTGCCGCCGTCTCGGCAGCAGTGCCCAACCTGGCGGCCTGCGAATCGTCGCGCCTGCGACCGCCGCCAACTTCAAGCTTAGGGCGCCAAAACGGCCCTGGATCGATCGCTGCCCCCGGCCCGTCTGAGCCGCGGAACGCGGACAATTGCAAGCATTGTGATGGAATTTCGTGCCGGACCCGGCGCGCAAGCCGGGGGATGCCGGCCGCGCGCTGGCAGTGCCGCACGAGCGGCCGTAAAATGCAGGAATGCCCATTACGCCCCCCCGCAAACTTCCGGCCCGCCGGCAATCAAGGAGGCAAATTCCGTGCTAACGCTGCTGCTTTGGACCGCGCTGCTGGCCGCGGCCGCCGAGGAGGCCAAACCGGCTGCCCCCACCGCCGACCAGGTAGCCAGGCTGGTGCGCGATCTGGATGCCCGCGAGTTGACGGTGCGCAACGAAGCGGAACGCGCGCTATTGGAGCTGGGCGAAGCGGTGCTGCCGCTGTTGCCGCGAGTGGGCGATGATACACCCGCGGAGATTTCCTTGCGCGTGTCGCGCGTGCAGCAAAAGCTGCTCGAGGCGCAGGCCGCCGCCGCCGCCGAGCCCACGGTCGTCACCCTCCAGCGCGACGATGCACCGATCTCCGAAGTGTTTGCCGAAATCCAGAAGCAGACCGGCAACACCATCGTCGACAATCGCGGCGCATTCAACGAGACCACCACCGACGTGCACGTAAAGGTCGACTTCGATAAGACGCCCTTTTGGAAGGCGCTCGACCAGACCCTCGACCAGGCCGGCATGGCCCTCTATCAATACTCGGGCGAGCGCGGCGCCTATGTCGTCTCGCGCCCGCCCGGCGCTGGTCCGGCCGCGGAGCACGCTCACTATTCTGGCATCTTTCGCATCGAACCGTTGCGGTTCGAGGCCGTGCGCGATTTGCGCAATCGCGACACCCAGTCGCTGCGCTTCTATTTGGAAGTGACTTGGGAGCCGCGCCTGCAGCCGTTTGCCATACTGCAACCGCTGGGCGAGATCAGTGCCGTGGGCGACAACGGCGAAAACATCGCCGTAACCAGCGAAGACGCCATGCCCGAGGCTACCATCCGCTCGGGCATGTCGGCCACGGAGCTGGAGATTCAGCTCGCGCTGCCGCCCCGCGACACAAAGTCGCTTCGCACGCTCAAGGGCAAGTTCCTGGCGCTGGTGCCTGGTCCGGCGGAGGATTTTCGCTTTTCGAAGCCGCCCATCGCCGCGCGCAACGCGCCGCCGCGGCGGCTCGAGCAACGCAAGGCCGGCGCCACCGTGGCGATCGATCGGCTGCGCAAGAACAATTCGGCCTGGGAAGTCAGCCTGCGCGTGAAGTTCGATTCGCCCTCCACGGCCCTGGAATCGCACCGCGGCTGGATATTGGACAACGACGTGTACTTCATCGACCCGGCCGGCCGGCGCTTTGCGGCCGGCGGTTTCGAGCAATCTCGCCAGGCCAAAGATGAAGTTGGGATCAACTACTTCTTCGATCTCGAGCAAAGTCCCGACACGCTCGATTTCGTTTATCGCACCCCCATCACCATCCTGGAAATTCCGATCGAATATGAGCTGCGTGACCTGCCTTTGCCATAGAGCCAACCAACGTATGAAGCGGAGTCCTTTGGCGAGCATTCGCCGGCGCACGGCCCTCGTGGCCGGCAGTTTGGCGCTGGCCTGCTTGCTCGCGCCGCCAGCGGCGGTCTGCCGTGCGGCCGATAAACCGGCGCCCGATAAGCCGGCGCCCGGCAAGCCGGCGGCAGATACGCCAGCCACTGGGACCAAGGCCGACCAAACGCCCGCCAGCGCGCCGCCCGCGCCTGGCGCTGCACCATCTCCGGCGGCCGCCTCCGCGGCTTCCGCGCCGGCCAATTCGCCCATCGCCGCCACGGTCAACGGCGAGCCGATCTATGTCGTCGAGTTCAACGCTTTCTGGAACAAGCTCAAGCAGGCCAAGACCATGCCCAGCACCGACACGGCCAAGGCCCGCGCCGACGTGCTCGATCAGATCGTCAAGCGCCGGCTGGTAGTGCAGCTGCTCAAGCGCGAGGGTGGTTACGTAAGCGACGAAGAAATCAACAAGGCGCTCGAGCCCTTCCAGGCGCAAGCCGAGAAGACGAACACCACGATCGAGGAGATGGCCGTCAAACAGGGAGCGTCGATCGACGCCTGGCGCAGCGAAGTGATTTGGCAATTTGGCTGGCCCAAATACCTGGAACGCACCCTGACTGATCACCTGCAAGCCTATTTCGAGGCGCATCGCAAGGACTTCGACGGCACGCTGGTCCGCGCCAGCCACATCTTGCTGCGCTCGGAAAACGCGGCCGAATCGCGCAAACAGTTGGCCGAGCGAGCCGCCCAACTCCGCGCAGGGATTGAAGGCGGCAAGATTACGTTTGAGGCCGCGGCCGAGCGGTACTCTGCCGGCCCCAGCCGCGCCCAAGGGGGCGACCTGGGCTACTTTCCCCGCTACGGCGTGATGGTCGAGCCGTTTGCCAAAGCGGCCTTTGCCCTGGACAAGGGGCAGATCAGCCCGCCGGTCTCCACGCCTTTCGGCGTGCATCTGATCCGCGCCACCGACGCGAAGCCCGGCAGCCGCCAGTGGACCGAAGTCATGGATCAAATGCGCATGCCGGCTTCGCTCGATCTGTTCGAAAAGATCGCTGACAAGGAAGCGGCGAACGCCAAGATCGAGTTCACCGGGCTGGTGCCCTATCGCGATCGGACGACCAAGGAAGTTGTCGCCCCGCCCGGCAGCGAAAAGTAATTGCGGGGGCCGACCGCGTCCCGGGGGGCCAACAACCCTCATCCCGCGTCCGCCACCAGCGCGGCTATCTGCAGCGGATCCTCCGGATCGCAGGCCACGGCCTGCGCGGCCACTTCGGCCGCCATCTCCGGCTTGTCCAATTGCTTCAGACACCACACCAGCCCCTTCGCCGATTCGAAAAACGATCGGTTCGCCGGCCGTGCATACGGCAGCCGCACCTTGCCGCCAGCGCGCTCGAGCGCCGCAGCGCCCAGACGGTAGGCGTAGCCAAAATGACCGCGCGCCAGCGGCAGGTCTTCGTCGACCAGCGCAATTTCGCCCAGGATGCGATGCGCCTCCAGACAATCGCGACACCCCTCCAGCAACCAACGACATTCGTCGCGCGCCACGTCCGTCTCGCCCGCATCGAGCATGTGCCGCACTTCTTCCAGGTCTTCCTCCCGTTCGCGGGCACAGCGCGGATGCACCAATTCCCAGCCGTCTTCATCGCGCAGCGGACGCAGGCCGATGGTCCCGCTGTCGTGCGAATCATCGTCGCTGCCCGGCGGCGACGCATCGTCGCGCGGCGTCGGCCGATCGCTCGCCGGACCGCTCTGGCGGCCGCGCGCAGGTCCACTGCGTTTCGAGGGTCCTCGGTCGCGCCGCTTCCGTTTCAAAATCGTTCTCCGCGTGGGACACTGCGCCGGCGGCTGGAAAACCGCGCAACGCGTTAGAGCGTACTGCGCCGTGTGGCAGGCGTCCACCCGCGACAGCGCCCCTTGCTGGGCGCATGCCGCGCTCCGTAGAATCGCGACACGCCTTTTGCCAATTTCGCTCGTGCTGGAGCCACGATGGCCGCCCGCGCTCTTCAGGATGGATGCGACACGAACTCCTTGCCCGACGCGCGCTGGCGGCGGACCTTCGAGCGCGGCTTGCGCGCCTGGTATCGACGCCACCGGCGCGACCTTCCCTGGCGGCAGACCGCCGATCCGTATGCCATCTGGGTCAGCGAGATCATGCTGCAGCAGACGCAGGTCGCCACGGTCGTTCCGTACTTCGCGCGATTCCTGGCGGCCTTTCCCGATATCCGCACGCTCGCCGCGGCCCCCGAGCGCGACGTGCTGCGCCAGTGGGAGGGCTTGGGCTACTATCGCCGCGCCCGCCAAATGCATCAGGCGGCGCGCGTCCTGGTCGAGCATCACGGCGGCCGCTTCCCGCGCGACCTGGAAGCCGTGCGGGCACTGCCCGGCATCGGCCGCTATACCGCCGGCGCCATCGTGTCCATCGCCTTCGACCAGCCGGCGCCCATCCTGGAAGCCAATACCGTGCGGCTGCTCAGCCGGCTGGTCGCCTACCAGGGCAATGCGTCCGACGGCGCAGGCCAGCGCCAATTGTGGGACCTGGCCGCCGGCCTGCTGCCGGACAGCGATTGCGGCGAGTTCAACCAGGCCCTGATGGAATTGGGCAGCCTGGTCTGCACGCCCCGCGCACCCGGCTGCGGGCAATGCCCGGCCAGCGCGCTTTGCGCGGCCCACCGGCAGCACGATCCCGAGCGATTTCCGCGGCTGCGGCCGAAACCGCAGACCGCACAAGTGCGCGAAGCGGCCGTGGTCGTGCGGCGCGGCGAGAAAGTGCTCTTGCGCCGCTGCGCTTCCGGTGAGCGCTGGGCCGGCCTGTGGGACTTTCTGCGGTTTCCCGTACAGGCACGGCGGGGCGCGGCGCTTGAGCGAGAACTGGTGGACGGCGTGCGCGCGCAAGCCGGATTCGCCGTGCGACCGCCCCTGCGCATCGCCACGTTCAAACACACCGTCACGCGGTTTCGCATCACGCTGGATTGCTATGAGACCGCCTGCGGCCCGATCAAGAAGCGCCTGTCGGCCGACGATTGGCAGTGGGTGCGGATCGCCGACCTGGCCGACTATCCGCTGAGCACGACGGGGCGCAAGCTGGCGAAGGTTCTGTCGGCGGAGTGAACCGTGCAGCCAGCTTTGCTGGGGGACCGGTTACAAGAAGATGGTCCGGGAGCGCGACGCCCCTACTGAGCCTGTAGCTGAATTCGCCAGAATTCAGCCGAGCCCTGCAATGACCATCTGAGCTCTGGCGAGCTCAGCTACCAGAATTCGGGTGCCATGCTCACGCCACGTGAGCATGCTTGTGCAAACGCAAGTCCAGTAGGTCAGGCACCCCGGACCTGACAATCCTTTTTCGTAGCTGAATTCGCCCTGCAATGACCATCAGAGCTCTGGCGAGCTCAGCTACCAGAATTCGGGTGCCATGCTCACGCCACGTGAGCATGCTTGTGCAAACGCAAGTCCAGTAGGTCAGTCACCCCGTGCCTGACAATCCTTCTTCGTAGCTGAATTCGCCAGAATTCAGGGCGTCTGCCATTCGGGCGCACGCTCGCGCTCGCGTAAGCATGTTGATTCCTCGCCTCACGACGCCCGGGCGTCCGGGGCATCTTCTGCCACGATCGACAGGCCGGCGCTGGCGCGCAGCTCGACGCGATAGCGCTTGCCGAGCTCCAGGCGGATCGAGGGCGCCTCGCCGTGGGCCGCGCGCACGCCGCTCTTGGCGGCCTTCGCGGGGTTGTTCGCATACTCCCAGAAGTTCGCCCAAATGTCCCGCTCGAGCGCCGACATCTCGTTGCCTTGGCTGTACACGGCCGGCCGCGAGCCGTCGGCATCGAGCGCGAAGCCGCCGCTTGGCTCCTGATACTCGCCAAAAATGCGGCGGAACAAGCACACCGAAGTCGACCGCAGCGGGTCGCCCTGCTCCACCAGCTCGTCGGCGAATTTGATCACCCAGGCGTCGATGTAAACCGTGTCGCCCTCAACGGTCAACTCCTTGGGCTGGCCCACGGTGTTGCCGTCGCTGGTGAGCTCGGTGAACTGAAAACGCGTTTGCGGTCGCTCCGCGCCGGCCTGCTGGTCGAGCACGTCGATCCGGGCCACGCGATGGTCCACCTTCAACAACCGCATGGCCAGCTTGAGCTTTTCCACTTCGGCCGCCAGCCGCTCGTTCCGCACCGTCAGGTCGCGGTTCTGGTTCGACAGCTCTTCGACGCGGGCCGATTTCTCGTCCAGCTCGCGCTCGAGCCGCTCGCGCGCGTCGTAGGCCCGATACGCGACCCAGCCGCCGCCGCCCAGCACGGCCAAAAGTGCCAGCGACACCAGGGCGCGCATGATGCTCGCCAGATTCGAAACCGTGTTTGGCATGCGGATGTGCTTCCGTGAACAATTCGAGATCGATGTGGCGGCGTACTCCCGCTCCGTGCGGATCTATTCGCCGGCAACTGCCGATTATAGGCGTTCAGGGCCGGAAGTTTCTAGCGGCGGGTGACAAGCGGGGGGGGGTACAGTTTGAATCGGTTCAAGGGAAAGCTCGGTGCGCCACGTCCAGCAGCACTGCCAGTAGCAATCCAGTGCCGAGCAGAATAAACGTGGCGGCAAATCCCCAAAAAGCTCCAAGCGGGGTTTTCCCGAACAGTGCCCCAATAGCGCCGCCGAATGCCGCGGGAATTAGGACCAGGGCTTCCCGAATCATGTGTGGATACAACCAGAACCACGTCACTGCCCAAACACCGACCGCAAAGAACGCCGTTGAGCGCAGGAGTCGCGCGAGCGTGAATTGGGGCTTCATGCCCACCATTGTACCAGGTGGGGAAGTCTTGGCGGCTTCGCTGAGTATCACAGCGGCAGGAAGTAGCCGATGAGTTCAATCAGATCGGCAAACCATCCCTGCGTCCACCGACGGGGCGGGATTACGTCGCGCGACGGTCGTGTCGGTTTGAACCAGCTTGCCATGCCCACCATTTTACCACAGGGACGGGGACCGGTTATCAGGGAGCAATCCTACCGCCCCGCTCCTCGCCCTAACAGCGCATCCACCGCCGCGCCGATGTCCGCGCTGGCCATCAGCGTCTCGCCCACCAGGATCGCGTCGACGCCCGCCGCTTGCAGCCGTTCGACGTCGGCCCGGGTGCGAATGCCGCTCTCGCTCACCAGCACGCACTGGTCCGGAACACGGTTGCGCAGTCGCAGCGTGTGTTCCAGGTCGGTTTGGAACGAGCGCAAATCGCGATTATTCACGCCGATCAGCGTGGCCCCAGCGTCGAACACCCGCTGCAGATTGGCCGGATCGTACAGTTCCACCAGCGGCGTCATGCCCAGCGCGACCGCCTCGTTGTGCAAGGCCCGCAGGTTGCAATCGTCGAGGCACTCGGCGATGAGTAGCACCGCGTCCGCGCCGGCGGCCCGGGCCTCGTAAAGCTGGTAGCGGTCGAGAATGAAGTCCTTGCGGAGCACGGGCAGCCCCACGGCCGCGCGCACGGCGCGCAGGTCGTCGAGCTTGCCCTGAAAATACGGCTCGTCGGTGAGCACGCTGATGCAACTTGCCCCGTGCCGTTCGTAGGTCTGTGCGATCTCGACCGGCTGAAAATCCGCGCGGATCAATCCGGCCGAAGGGCTGGCTTTTTTCACTTCGGCAATCAACCGGATCGGGCCACCGGCGGCCAGCTGCGCAAAGAAATTGCGCACCGGCGGCGCGGCGGCGGCCGCCTCGCGCAACGCGCCCTCCGGCCGCGCTTGCCTGGCCGCCGCGATTTCCGCCCATTTCGTGGCGACGATCTTGTCCAGCACGCTCGTCATCGTGATCGCAACCCAGCGGGCCTAGTGTTTGAAGTGCCGCCGTCCGGTGCAGACCATGGCGATGCCGTGCTGCTGGCAGGCGGCGATCACCTCGTCGTCGCGGCGCGATCCGCCCGGCTGAATGACCGCGGCAATGCCCGCGGCCGCTGCCTGCTCGATCGAATCGGCAAACGGAAAGAACGCGTCCGACGCCAGCACGCTGCCCCGCGCTCGCTGGCCGGCCTTCTTGATGGCGATTTCGACCGAGTCGACGCGGCTCATTTGTCCGGCGCCCACGCCCACCAGCGCGCCGCCCGCGGCCAGCACGATCGCGTTCGACTTCACGTGCCGCACCAACTCCCAGCCGAAACGCAAATCGCCCCATTGCGCGGCGGTCGGCTGCACGTCGGTGAGCACCGTCCACTCGCCCTCGGGATCAGCCTGGTTGTCCGCTTCCTGCACGAGCATGCCACCTTCGATCTGCCGCAACAGCCGCGCGGCCGGCGGCACGTCGAGCGGGCCGACTTTCATCAGCCGCACGTTGGCCTTCCACTTGGGACGGGTGGTGAGATTGTCGAGCGCCGCAGGCTCGTAGTCGGGCGCCACGATCGCCTCGACAAAACGGCCCGGCTCGGCCAGCACTTCGGCCGTGGCGACATCCAGCGCGCGATTGAAACCGAGCACCGAGCCGAATGCGCTCACCGGGTCGCCGTCGAGCGCGGCCCGCGTGGCTGTGGAGAGTTGTTCGGCAGTCGCCGCGCCGCACGGATTGTTGTGCTTGATGACGACCGCGGCCGGCCCGGCGAGCGATCGGGCAATGGCCAGCGCACTATCGAGATCCAACAGGTTGTTGTACGAGAGTTCCTTGCCGGCCAGCTGCTGGGCGACGACGAGACTCGCCCCCGCGCCGGCGCGCGCCTCCGCGTAGAGCGCCGCCTGCTGATGCGGGTTCTCACCGTAGCGCAGCACCTCGCTGCGTCGCAGCTCGAAGTGCAAGTGCCTGGGAAACAGTTCCGGCTCGATCTGGCTAGCCAGGTAATGGGCAATCGCCCCGTCGTAGCGGGCAGTGCGCCCAAACGCCTCCCGGGCCAGGCGGCGCCGCAGCGCCAGGCTCGTGCGGCCCGCGTCCGTGATTTCATCCAGGATTTCGCTGTATTGCGCCGGATCGGTCGCCACGGTGATAAATGCGTGGTTCTTGGCCGCGGCACGAATCAAGCCGGGGCCGCCGATGTCGATCTGTTCGATCGCCTCTTCCAGCGAAACGCCGGCCCGCGCCACGGTGGCTTCGAAAGGATAAAGATTTACGACCACCAGCTCGAAGGTGACGATGCCGTGGGCGGCGAGCGACGCCAGATCGTCCGGCCGATCGTGCCGTGCCAGAATGCCGCCGTGGATCTTGGGGTGCAAGGTCTTCAAGCGGCCGTCGAGCATTTCGGGAAAGCCCGTGTACTCGGCCACGTCGCGCACCGAGATTCCTTCGGCCTCGAGAAACTGCCGGGTCCCGCCCGTGCTGTACAGTTCGACTCCGGCGGCAGCCAGCCCGGCGGCAAAACCGGCCAGACCGAGTTTGTCGCTCACGCTGATGAGCGCGCGTTTCACTGGCGGCGATGGTTCAGACACGAGTCTTGGAATTCCTTGTGGAAGCGGGGACATTCTGCTTTTGGCAGCGGCGGCACGGCCAAGCGCCTTGCCGGAGATCAGAAAAGTAGAATGTCCCCTTTTCCGGCACAGCGTCAACTCCCTGCGCGCTTTTGGGCCGCGCCCTTGGGTGGTTTTAGTTGCCGCGTGCGGCTGGGGCTATTGCGATTCGGGCGTGGCGAACGGATCATCCGACTTGAGATCGTCGGGCAGATCCGCCTTGTCGTCCGGCGTGGCTGCCGGCTCGTCCATCGCCTCGGCAGGCGGGGCGTCGGCTGCGTCGTCGGCCGGCATCGCGTCCGGATCCTCAGTGGGCTCGGCCGGCGGCTCATCCGGCGACTCGGCTGGCGCCTCGCCCTTGCGATCGCGGAGCCTGGCCTTGCTTTCTTCCTTCTTGGGCGGCGGCGGAATGTGCAACACGGGTGTCTTCTGCGCCACTTCGCGCAGACACTGCACAGCGCCGGTCGCGCCCACCAGGTAAATCCGGTCGCTGTGACTGTTGGTCAGTCTTACGGCCACGTCCACCAGCGGCAGCGAGCCGAGTCGCGTTCCCGTCGCCAGATCGAGGACCGACAATTGTCCGGTCGCGTCGCAAGCATACAAACGCGTGGGGCTGGCGGCCAGAAACTGAGTGATCCCGGGGGCCACCCACAACTCCGCACCATCCTTGGCACCCAAACAGGTCATGCCACGAAACATGGACACCGCGAAGACCTTGTCTTGAATGGCAACCGGCTGTTCGAGAATCGCCTCGCCAACGGAATACTTCCAGTGCATGCGCCCGCTCGCCTCGTTCACAGCGTAGACCGAGCCGTCGGTCGACGCGGCGTACAAGTTGGGGGTCCAATAGCCGGGCCGCGCGTTGATGGCGTTGCTCGTCTCCAAGCGAAAGCGCACACCGCCGCCTTCGGCGTCGGCCGCGTACAGATAGCCGCGATCGGTCGTCCAGCTAACCGTTTGACCGCTGAACACCGGCGGCACCAGCACCCGGCCGGCGGATTTGTAGATCCAAGGACGGCCCTTGTCGCCGCCTTCGAATTTGTAGCCCTCGATCTGTCCGTCGACCATGGGCACGAAGGCATGCGTTTCGGAGGCGGCCGGGCCGGCGCCGGGGCCTCCGCTCACCGGTCGGTGCCACTTCACCGAGCCGTCGGCGCGGTTGAGAACGTACAGCGATGAGCCGTTGAGTACGGCCACGTGATCCTTATTGGCGGCGGCCTCACTCGTTTGTCGACCGCGCACGCCTACTTGCGTGGCCCAATAGACGCGGCCGGTCTCCGCATCGAGCGCGCTGAGCATGCCCCCGGTGGTCTGCACCAGCAACATGCCGTCGACGTAGTGCAGGTGGTTGGCTTCCCCCGTGGTCTGCAAAGAGCCGACCTGGGCAAACCAGCCGCGAGTCAGCCCACATCGTTTGGCCTGCGATTCGGCCACCAGCGCTGCCGCCTGAGCCGAGGTGCCTTCTGCCAACAGCACCGCCAACAAGACCGCAGTCCAGGCCCACCATCCGCATCCGCGCCGTCCCATGGTTTGCTCCACGCTCGATATACGTCAGCCCACCGGTGTATCGGCCTGCGTTACGAGGCAACGACCACCTATTGCCCATGATAGTCGGCCGGCGTCGATTGTGCTTGCTCGGTCGAGCGAGTTTTTGTCGGATTGCCGCTAGCAGGTCGAAACTGAGTGAATCGTCGCCGACAACACGCCCCCCGCGGCGGCCGGAAAATCGATCGGGTAGACCGCGGCCGCCCCTGTTTCCTAACATACATGGCCACAGCAACCTTCGCCCGCCGGCGCAAACCGTCTCCGGAAGCCGCACCTTGATGTCTGCCGAGCGTACCGTGCCGAGCCTGCCCGCAATCTTGCCAGAGTTGTTGGGCTACTTGAATTTCTCGTCCGGCAAACCTGACGCGCAGTTCCTCCGCAATCTCAACGAGGCGTACGCGTTGCTCGAGGCAGAATCGCTCGCAGGCAGCCTCGCGTCGGCTGATTCCGAGCCAACCTATCGACGGCTGGGCCAGCGGCTCGAACGGCAACTGAGCGAGGCCGCGGGCAAATCGGCCGCCTTTCGTGACGTGAGCCAGGCACGTGACGTGCTGAAGTTGGTGTTCGACGAATTGCCGGGTCGCTACCGCGACTTTCACCGCGACTTGCTGTTCCACCAGTCCGATGCCGCGATTTGGGGCCCCCTGTTTCTGGGCCGCGCCTGCGAGGCCGTGCTCGCTCAGGGGGGGCCGTGGACCGAAACCGATCGCGTGCTCGACGGCGCCATCGCCCGGTTGAACGACTTTCTCGGCCATCGCCCCGTAGCCGTCCTGCGATCGGCGCAGCGCATCGAGCCCTATCCGCACGAACGCATCCGGCCGCTGCCGCTCGCTATTCGCGACGTGGGCGTGGCCGTCGGACCGTATCAACCGATCGTGCGCGCTGCGCTCGATATCTTGCGGCGCACCGATCCGGCCCTGTTGCGAGACGCCTACTTCGATCCCGAGCTGCTCGACGAGCTGGCGCTCGACCCGCGCGCGTACGACTTCGACCACCCGGTCAACAAGCGGCCCAACTACCATTTCGGCCAGTGGGATCCGCATCATCTCGACAATCAGGGTCGTTATCGGCGTTTTGTCCTGCAGCAGGTAACGCTCGACGTGCTCGTGTCACGCGTGGCACAGCCGGATGAATTGTCCGCCGACGAGCTGCTGTTGGAGGCGGCGGCCGTGCTGGCCGGTACGATGTTGATGGCGTCCGGCACCAGCGGCAGCGGCATTGGCGCGCACGACTCGGCCACCACGCTCGGCACCTTGTTGCCAAAGATAGCCGTCAATCGCGATGCCTTCTACGAGTCGTTCATCGCCGGCGTCGCGGGACCGCACGGCGATCGCTTGCGCGCCGAAGCGGCCCGCGGCAAGCAACCCCTGGCCGGCGCGCGGCAGCACTTGAATCAGCAACTGGCACGGCGCCGGGCCTCGCAGGTCGAGCACGTGCACCTGGCGCTCTTGTTTGCGCGGATGGGCTTTCCCGAGGCGGCGCGCCGGCAGGCCAACGTCGTGCCCGTCGCTTCCGCGCGCATGCTGTGCGAAATGCAGTGCCGGCTCTCGACGGGGCACCGCGCGATCGACGTGGGCCGGCTCGAGGAAGCGGCCGCGATGCTCCTGGAGATCGACGACTTGCTGCACCGGGCGATCGAGTGCGGAGCGCTGGTGGATCCGTGGAACATACTGGGGTTTCAAGGGCAATTCAGCCTGTTTCCATCGCCCGAAAACAGCGTGCCCGATCACCGCGTGGATCAATTGGTCGAACTGTTGGAGCAGATCGTGGGCCTGTATGCGCGGCTGTGGAGCGAGGCGGCCTCGCGCGCCCAGAAGCGGCTGGCCGACGACCTGGCGCGGCGGATGAAGGCCCTGACCGATTGGTGGGACCAGTTTGCGCCCACCAGCGTCGAAAGCATCGAATCTTTTAGCGGTGCCGACGCCTACGACTCGGCGCGCGAGGTGGCCGCAGCGTTGGCCGCTTTTCATCGCGCCGGTGCGGCCGCTGGCGACATCAATTTCTGGCGCAAGCAGGTGGCGCACTTCCAATCGCCCAAGGCGTACTCGCTGGCCGTGGGTGCCTTGCTGGAAAAGCCGGATCTCGTGGCGGCCATGGCCTTGCTGATGCAATGGCTCAGCCAGGCCGGAATCATCGCGCTGGAGCAGGGCGAGTATTCGCTGCCTGCCCTGGCTCAGCGCTGGCTGGCCGACGTTTGCTCGGGCGACGGCGCCGCCTCGGCCGCGCTCGAGCCCGGGCAACGCTCGACCCTGGTGCGACGGTTCTTGGAACTGTTCGAGGCCAACGCCGAAGACTTCTGGCAAGTGCCGACGCTCGAACTATTGGGCGGTCGACCTGCCAACGGCACGACAAATGGCGGCCGTAGCGAACGAGGCCCGGCAGGCGACGCTGACCGCGCTGCGGACGAAGACGATGAAGACGACGAAGACGACGACGAGAATCTCTATCGCGCGGCGTACGACGAGGTGGTGTATGTAGACAGCACGGCCGACGGCGTCGACGCCGACATGCTTGAGGCGGGTGGCCCGGCCGTCACCGACTTCGAGCTCGATGCCGAGGCCCGGCGCGTCGGCGAGCGCTTGAAGCTATTGCGCACCGTTGCCTGGCTGTGGAAGACGGCGGCGGTGCGTTGCGGCCCGCTCACGACCAACGGATTGCCGGCGGCAGTCATCGAGCAGTGGTTGGCGCAGGCAGAAGCGAATCAGCGGCAGCTTGTCGAACTGCTGGCCAATGTCGACGCGCGGCGAATCCCTGCGCCCAGTGCCAGTCGCGACTCGCTATTGGAGTACGATCGGCGGCGTGCGGTCAAAGATGCGCTGGTGGACAAAGTGGCGGCCACGGTCATTGAATCGGCCGACGCTGCGCGCACGCTCCGCGCCGTGCTGCCGCGGCCGGCGGCACCACCGCCGGCCGTCGAATCGGCAACCGACGGCGCTCTGATCGAAGACGTGCTGCGCGCCGCGCTGGCCGGCGACCCCGCGACCGTGCGGCAGCACTGGCCGGCACTGGTTGCCTACCTGCGCACGCAGCCGATTTTGTACGTGCCCTTGGCCAAAGGCGGCAGTCCTGCTCGGGTGGCCCAGGCCCGCGCACTGCAGCAAGCCCTGCGCGACCTGGTTGCCTGGCTGCCGCGTCTGGGACTGCTGGCCGAGACGTGCCAACTCATGGAAACCGCACGGCTGATGGAGTCTGACCACTCGGTTGGCTCCGGAGCGATCAGCGAATACGATCGGCTGTTCATCGGCGGCTACGAGGCGCTGGTCGAAGCGCTCGTCGACATTTCCGCCGGCTGGACGGACGCAGGCGGCGCAGAGAAAGTCGACGCCCTGCTGATCGAATGTTTGGAACAGCCGACCGAGGCGCTGCTCCGGCAGTGGCTGGCTCACAGCCGCACGCTCCGGCTTAGCGTGTTGGAACGCATCACCAGCGAGAAGTCGTGGAAATCGCTGGTCGAGTTCATCGAGCGCTATGGGCGCGATTTATTCACCCAGCGCTTTCTGCACTTGGGCAACCTGCGCGCCATTCTGCACCAGGGGGTCGAGCCCTGGCTCGCCCAGCTCGAAGCCGATCGTAACGACGACGAACCGTTGCTGCTGTTGCAGGAACTGGACCAGAAGATTCCGCGCGCCGAAGCCGTCAAGCACTTGAGCTTCGTGATCGAGGCGATCGTGGAAAACTATGCCGAGTATCGCGACTACAACAGCACCACCACGCAGTCGGACCGCGGCGACTTGCTCTATACGCTTTTGGATTTTTTGCGGCTGCGCGTACACTACGATCGCGTGGCCTGGCATTTGAAACCGGTGCTGGCGGCCCACGCGATCCTGGTGCGCCGCGAGCGCACCGGCGCGGCCGAAACCTGGCGCCGGGCGCTGGCCGAGCGGACGGCCGAATTGGCCGACACCCTGCAAAACCGCTATCAGAAGCTGCGCGAGAAATATGCCATGCGGCTGCCGACCGTCGGCGACCGCGTGGCCGAGCGGTTCATCCGGCCGCTGGCCATCGATCGCGTGCGGGCACTGGTAAAGCCGGCGATGGACGAAGCGCGCGGCGAGAGCCGTAGCGTGATCGCAGCTTGCGGCGGCGCGGAACCACAGGAGGTCACCGGCCCGTCGGCCTTCTCGCTGTTGGAGCAAGAGGCCGACGACATGGCTCAGGAGCCGACCGGCGTGGGCCTGGAAGTGCCGGCCTGGATCATCGCGTTGGAACAGGAAGTCGAGCAAATTCAACGCGGCGCGGTGTCCGGCGACCGGGCCGACGGCGTGCGCCAGTTACTGCCGCAAAAGCCGCTCTCGGTCGAGGAAGTGCAGCGGCAACTCAGCGGTTGGGAGCCGAGCCTGCGCTAGCGCCGGCCGGGCACTATCTCGAGTGCCCCTGGCTTTGTTTGGTGCCACTGGCGTCTCGCCAGTGCGCCGCCGCTTCGTTAGGTGCCACTGGCGTCTCGCCAGTGCGCCGCCGCTTCGAACTTCCTACCCGTAACGCCCTTCAATGTACATTTCCGTTTCTTTGTGTTGCGGATGCAGGAAGATATCTTGCGTCTTGCCGTGCTCCACGACTTTGCCCAGCAGCATGTAGATGCACTCTTCGCTGGCCCGGGCCGCCTGGCCCATGTTGTGCGTGACGATGACGATGGTGTAGCGCTGGCGCAGCGTGTCGATCAGCGTTTCGATGGCCTGCGTCCCTTCCGCATCCAGGGCGGAACACGGCTCGTCCATCAAGATCACGCGCGGCTTGAGCGGCAAGAGCCGCGCAATGCACAGCTTCTGCTGTTGTTCGAGGGTCAACAACGTGCCCTTGCTGTGCAAGCGGTCCTTCACGTCCTTCCACAGAAAAACGTCGGACAGCGCTTGTTCCACCAGCGCGTCGCGTTCGGCCCTGTCGAGCGTGGCGCGCCGGGTGTGCACGCGAATGCCGAACAGCACGTTCTCGTAGATTGAAATGGGCAGCGGATTGGGACGCTGAAACACCATCCCCACGGTCTTGCGCAACTCAGACAGGGAGACGTCCGGGTCGTAGACGTTTTTGCCCAGAATGGAGATCTCGCCTTGGGTGGTCACGTTGCCGTACCGCTCGTTGATGCGGTTAAAGCAGCGCAGCAAACTCGTCTTTCCGCACCCCGAGGGACCGATCAACGACGTCACGCAGGCCTGGCGAATATTGACGTCGATATCTTTGAGCGCGTGGAACTCGCCGTACCACAGGTTTAGCCCGCGGGTCTGAATGCTGTGCGATTTGGCGTCGCCGCTGACCATCAGCCGATGTTTCCCGTCACGTAGTCGTAGGTTAGCTGATGCAGCGGCTTGGTGAAAATTTGGCGCGTCTCGCCCGCCTCGATCAGGCGCGAATCGTTGAAGAACGCCGTGTTCTGCGCCAGCCGCCGGGCCTGCTGCACCAGGTTGGTCACCAGCACGATGGTCATCTCGGTGCGCAGCTCCAACAACACTTCTTCGATCTTCATCGTGGTCACCGGGTCGATGGCGATCGAAAACTCGTCGAGACACAAGATGTCCGGCCGCAGCGAGAGCGCCCGGGCCAGCGTCAGCCGTTGTTGCTGGCCGCCGGACAGCTTGGTGCCCAGCAGATCCAGCCGGTCCTTCACCTCGTCCCACAGCGCGGCCTGGCGCAGACATTTTTCCACCAGGGCGTCAAGCTCGCCGCGGTGCCGCAGCCCGGCCATGCGCGGCCCATAGGCGACATTGTCGTAGATGCTCAGCGGCAAGCCCACCGGCAAGGGAAACACCATGCCAATCCGCCGCCGCAATTGATACACGTTTGCCGACTGCCGCACATCCTGGCCGCCGACTGCCACGCGCCCTTTTACTTCCGCTGCCGCGATAAAGTCGATCGTACGGTTGATGCACTTCAGCAGCGTGGTCTTGCCGGAGTTCGCCGGGCCAATGATCCCGAAGATCTGATTCGCCGGAATATTCAGCGAAACATCGCGCAGCGCCGGCCGCCCGGCATACAGCACCGACAAGTTCTCAATCTCGATGCCGATCGCGCCGATGGTCACCATTTCTTGTGCGATCTCAGGTACATGCGCAGGGCGATCGATACACTGTTGACTGCCAGCACCAGGCCAATCAGCACCACCGCGGTGCCATACTGCAATTGCTCCAGTGGGATGCCCTGGCCGGAGGCAATCTGCTCCGCGGTGGCGCCTTTGACCTGCGTCAACACCACGTGCAAGTGGTACGACAGGGCCATGCAGGAAGAATCGAGCGAGTAGGGAAAGTAGTAGCCCAGACCTTTGCTTGGAACGTTGACGAAATAGGCCGCACCGGTAAACAGAATCGGCGCGGTTTCACCGGCCGCCCGCGATACCTGTAAGATCACCCCCGTCAAAATACCGCTGATCGAGTTCGGCAACACGATCGTGCGGATCGTCTGCCACCGGCTGGCGCCCATGTTCCAGCACGCCTCGCGGAACGACATCGGCACGCTGGCCAACGCCTCTTTGGTGCTGGTGATGATCACGGGCAAAGTCATCACCGCCAGGGTGCACGACGCGGCCAGCACACTTTCTCCCATGCCCGCGAAGAGCACAAACGCGCCCACGCCGAACAGCGCGTGCACGATGCTGGGCACCCCTGCCAGATTCACCACGGCCATGTTCACGATGCGCGTGAACCAGTTGTCGCGGGCGTATTCGTTCAGATACACCCCCGCCAGCACGCCGATGGGCGCCGCGGCCAACAGCGAAAAGAACACCAGGTAGAAGGTGCCCACCAGTGGCGCCCAAATGCCCCCGGCGGTCATATTGTTCTTCGGGTTCTCGAACAGAAACGAGGGCGTGAGCACCGGCCAGGCCTTGTGCAACAGGTGCGCCAGGATGGCCACCAGCGGTATCACCAGCGACAGAGTCATGAGCAACAGTACGGTCCTGGCGAATTGTTCGATGCGCCGCCGGCGCAGATCGACGGGCGAAGCGGAAAAGACCTCGCGCACCGTCAACGTGAGCCGCTGACCGATATCCAGCCGCACGGCGCCAAGTTTTTCCAGCCGCGCGAGCCCTTCGAGCGCCATCTCCAAGCTCGGCCAGGGCGACATCGCCGAGCCGGCGCCGCGCTCGTCGCACGTGCCGATGGGGTCCACAAAAAACTCGTACTGCGGCTTCTTGTCCGGCGGCGGCGTGTCGTGCGGTCGCGACAGCGCGCAGATTTCGATGCGGTCGTAACCGTGCAGTCGCTTCACTTCGGGCGAGGCGCCCGCATGCCGCCGCGCGATGTCGCGCAGCACGTCGGCCATCGAAGGCCAGGGCCGCTCGGGCGTGCCGTCGCGGCACGATTCGCCGATCGCGCCATCGCTGCGCACGACGTAATAGCGATACAAGGCCGCCTGCCCGCCGCAATCGCCGGCAGTCGTCGGTGGCGCTTTCGTCGGCCGCATCACGCCGTTGCGCCGCCGGATGGTCGGCCGAGTAGTCACCGTTTTTGATTCGCCGTTAGACATTTTGCCGGCCTCGCACTCCTTTGACGACCAGATCGGCGATCAGGTTTACGGCGAACGCAATCGCGAACAGCAACATGCCGATCACAAACAGCATGCGATAGTGGTCTCCGCCCTGGTTGGTTTCTCCCAACTCGGCGGCAATCGTGGCCGTCAGGGTCTGCACGGGATCCAGAATGCTGCCGGGAATCTGATTGGCGTGTCCGCTGGCCATGAGCACGGCCATGGTTTCGCCGATCGCCCGGCCCACGCCCAGCAGCACGGCGGCGAGCAAGCCGTTTTTGGCGGCCGGAAACAACACGCGATACACGATTTCCCAGCGACTGGCACCCAGCGCCAGCGCGGCCTCGCGATAGCTGTCGGGCACCGCCTTGAGCGCATCTTCGCCCACCGAGACGATGACCGGCACGCTCATCAGGGCCAGAATAATGCCGGCGTTGAGCACGTTGAGTCCAATGGGCGCGCCGGTAATCTCGATAATCAATGGGTTGAGCGTCATGTAGGCGATAAAGCCCCACACGATCGAGGGAATGGCCGCCAACATCTCAATCGTGATTTTCAGAAACTCCTTCAACCGGTTCGAAGAAAACTCCGAGACGTACACCGCCGCGCCCAGCCCTAGCGGCACGGCGATCGCCATGGCCAGCGCCGTCACGGAGAGGGTGCCGGCCAAGAGTGCCAAAATGCCGTAGCGCGGCGGCTTGCCCACCGGATTCCAGTCGGTGCTCGTCAACGACTCGAACAGGTTCACTTTGCCGAACAACATGGGCGCGCCTTCGCGCAGCACGAAAAAGAAAATCGCAAACACGAAGAAAATGGCGCTCCAGCCGCACAAGCGAATCACCGCCTCGATGGCCAGCTCGGGCAGGTTCCACAGCCGGCTCGACGGTCGCGTCGGCGGCACTGGCGGAGGGGCGTCGTTGGTGGGCGCGACAAACATTGGCACTACTTTTGCGCGGCGGCTGCGGGCGAGGGCGCTGCGGGCGGAGAGAGCGGAATGAATCCTTGATCTTCGACCAGGCGCTGGCCTTCGGCGCCGAGAATCCAAGCGATGAACTCATGCACGGCGCCGCTGGGCTCGCCGAGGGTATACAGATACAACGGTCGCGATATCGGATAGCTGCCATCCAACGCATGCGCCACGGTCGGTTCGACGCCCGGCTCTCCCTTGGCTTTCGCTACGTTGAGCACCTTGACCGTGTCGTTGCGATAGCCCATGCCGCTATAGCCAATCGCGCAGGGTGTTTTCGAAACCAGCGCCACCAGGTCGGACGAGCCGCTTTGCGCGGTGTAGCCTTGCTTGTAGTCGCGCTTGGATCCCAGCACGGCTTCTTTGAAATAGGCGTAGGTGCCGGAGCTGTTCTGACGGCTGATGCGCACGATCTTGCCGCTGGGGCAGGCCGCATTGTCCACGCCCAGCTCCTCCCACCGAGCAATCGTGCCGCCGTCGCCGTAGATCTCTGCCAACTCGCCGAGCGAAATCGAATCGAGCGGATTCTGTTTGTTCACGTAGATGGCCAGCGCATCCTGTCCGACCACGAATTGCTTGGGCACTTTGCCGGTCTTGCTGGTTGCCAGTGCAATTTCGTCGGGCTCCATGGCCCGACTGGCCGTGGCGATTTCGATTTTGCCTTCGCACAAGTCGGCGATGCCCACGCCCGAGCCGCCGCCTTTGACCGGAATCGATACCGCCGGATGGTCTTTGTTGAAGGCTTCGGCCCAGGCCTGCGCCAGATTGACCATGGTGTCCGAGCCGGTGATGCGCACCGTGTCGTACGCGTCGTCGGCGTCGACGCGCGCAGCGCAGCCGCATGCCAACGGAATGCACGCGGCGGCCAGGCCCACCGCGACCGCCCGAAGCCTCTCCATCCAATATCCCTTTCTGCTATCCCTCGCCATCCGCTCGCCGGCCGGCTGAATTCCCTTGCCAACCTTTCGACCCCATTCCGCTGCTTGCTCAGCGCGCACCACAATCCGCGTCCCGCGAGCGCAATGCTGGCTGGCGCGGCTCGTATTAAGTGCATACACCCACAGCCGAACGACGCGGAGTGCACCATCCGCAACCCGTTCGCCCTGAACTATGCGCGCATTTTCATCGCTGGCCACCACGAGCAATTTTCCAGACTGGCTTGGGGTGGGAGTGCCTCAATGTCCTAGCCCGGAGAGTGGATGATAGGGAACGACTGTTAGTCTTTTGTGTCCCGACCGTGTGACCGTGATTTGATGCTCGTTAGAGATATTGTTGCTGCTCCCAAGACAAATTCCGAACGTTCGTTTGGAATCTTCGCCGCTTGTCACATCGGTTGCCCCAAGTGATTGCGATGGCTAGACTTCAACTGTTCCTCACGTTTCGCACACACACCAGCGGCGCGATTCATTACGAACGGGTTAGCCTGTGTCACGCATCGTTCTCGCAATGTCGGGGGGGGTTGATAGCAGTGTGGCGGCCCACCTGCTGCGCGCCGCCGGCCACGACGTCGTCGGCGTGTTCATGCGCCACGGCGAAGCCGCGCCCACCACCTGCGCCTCGACATCTCACGAGCAAGGCCTGCTGCCCATCGTCTCGCTCGCGGCAGCCAGCACACACGGTTGCTGCACCGCCGCCGACGCGGCCGATGCGCGCCGCGTGGCCGACGCGCTCGATATTCCGTTTTACGCGCTCGATTTTCAGGAAGATTTTCGGCAAATCATCGACTATTTCGTCGCCGAGTATTCCGCCGCGCGGACGCCGAATCCGTGCGTCGTGTGCAACAACTGGATCAAGTTCGGACGCCTGTTCGACTATGCCGACAGCGTGGGCGCGCAGTACGTGGCCACGGGCCATTACGCCCGGCTCTCGGCCGCCCACGGCTCCGCCACGCCGGTGCTGGCCCGCGGCATCGATCACGGCAAGGACCAGTCCTACGTTCTGTTCGGTATTGCCCGCGAGCGGCTGAGCCGGATGATGCTCCCCGTGGGCGAATACCGCAAACCGGAGATCCGCCGCCTGGCGCGCGAACTCGGATTGAACGTCGCCGACAAGCGCGACAGCCAGGAGATCTGCTTCGTCACCGATGGCGATCACGCGGGCTTTGTGCGCTCGCGACGCGGCGCGGCAAGCACGGCTGGTGAGATCGTCACCAGCGACGGCCGCGTGGTCGGCACGCACGACGGCCTGGAACGCTTCACGGTGGGTCAGCGCAAGGGCCTGGGCATCGCCTTGGGCGAGCCCCATTTTGTGGTGCGCCTGGAAAGCGAAACGCGGCGCGTTGTGCTGGGCAGCAAGGAGGATCTATTGCGCCGCGAGCTGACGGCCAAGGATACGAATTGGCTGGTGGATGTTCCCGATCGTCCCCGCAACTGCACCGTCAAGATTCGTTACAACGCCACGCCGGTCGAGGCGCGCGTCGCCGCGCTGCCGGGCAACCGCTTGCACGTCGTGTTTGACGAGCCGCAGCATGCCGTCGCGCCGGGCCAGGCCGTGGTGTGCTACGATGGCGAGCAGGTGCTGGGCGGCGGCTGGATCGAGTAGCCGCGCACCAGTAGCTGCGCCAGGACACCTGCGGCCCGGTGGTTTCGCACGCGGTGCCGGGCAAGCTGTTCGCCGGTATGCCAGTCCGCTATGCTTAGTAGGCGGGCACGGCGCACGATCTGGCGCCTGTGGATCCGCCCTGTTCCGAAGGCGAGGACCCCTTGATGAATGCCTTGCTACCGTGGCTGCTTGCCGCGCCCGACGACGCCAGACTACGAGACACGCCCTTGTGGCTCTTGGCCGTGGCTCTCGTGCTCATTCTGTTTATCTTCATGTTTGCCATCATGCTCTTGGCCTACGGCAAGCTGTGGTTTCAGGCTTACATGTCGAATGCCCGGGTCAGCATGCTGAGCCTCATCGGCATGAGCCTGCGGCAGGTGAATGCGCGGGTCATCCTGCAAGGCAAGATCATGGCCCTGCAGGCCGGCGTTGGCAGCGATCCGACCAGCGGCATCACCACCCGCCGACTGGAGGCGCATTACCTGGCGGGTGGCAATGTGCCAGGCGTGATCAATGCCATCATCGCCGCGCATCGGGCCGACATCGATCTGGACTTCGACCGCGCCGCCGCCATCGACCTGGCCGGTCGCGACGTGTTAGACGCCGTGCGCACGAGCGTCTATCCCAAGGTGATCGACTGCCCCGACCCGGCGAAGTCCAAGCGCTCGCACTTGAGCGCCGTGGCCAAGAACGGCGTGGAACTGAAAATTCGTGCCCGCGTCACGGTGCGGACCAACCTGTCGCAACTGATTGGCGGAGCGACCGAAGAGACGATTATCGCCCGCGTCGGCGAGGGCATCATCACGTCGATTGGTTCGGCCGAGAGCCACAAAGAAGTGATGGAGAATCCGCACCGCATTTCCAAGGCTGTGCTCGACCGCGGTCTCGACGCCCACACGGCCTTTGAGATCGTGTCGATCGACATTGCCGACATCGACGTGGGCGAGAACATCGGCGCGCGTCTGCAAGCCGATCAGGCCGAGGCCGACACCCGCGTGGCCCGCGCCAAGGCCGAAGTGCGCCGCGCCACGGCCATCGCTCGCGAACAGGAAATGAAGGCCAAGGTGGCCGAGAATCGGGCCGGCGTCGTCCTGGCCGAGGCCGAAGTGCCGCGCGCCATGGCCGAAGCATTTCGCTTGGGCAATTTCGGCAGCAGCAACCCGCATCCGCCCGAGGGCAACGGGCGTCCGCCGGTTCCGCCCGTTCCGCCCCGCTAAAGCGCGGCCGCTTCGTTAACCCTGAACTCCGCGTGCCACTCAACGCGGCTAACCCTGGATGGGCTGGAAATCATATGTCCGGTGCCACTGGCGTCTCGCCAGTGTCTCCAATGGTCCAACGCATTGGTATCCTGCCAGCGCACCCGCAAGCGTTTAGCTTGGCCGTCAACTTCGCCCGCGCCATGAACCCTTGCAAATCTGTCATCGGGGCCGTTCTGGGAGCGCTATTGACGCTGCCGTTCGCCGGCTTTGCCGCCGCCGAGACACCGCCCGCCGCGGAGCTACTAAAGACGTTTCGCCAGGAGTTCGTCGAGCTGACGCCCGGCAAGGACAAGTTTCCCGCGCAGTTCGAAATGGGCAGCGCCGCCGGTCCGGCCAACGAGCGGCCGCCCCACCGGCTGACGATGGTTCGGCCGTTTGCTATCGCCCGTTACGAAGTGACGCAGAACTTGTGGGAGGCGGTGATGGGCGCCAATCCCAGTCGCTGGAAGGGCCCGCGCAACTCCGTCGAAATGCTGTCGTATGACGAAGCGCTCGAATTCTGCCGCCGCGCTACCCGTCAGATGCGGGCGGCCAGGCTCATCGGGCCGAAGCAAGCGGTGCGCCTGCCCAGCGAGGCCGAATGGGAATACGCGGCTCGGGCCGGCACCACCACACGCTATTCGTTCGGCGACGATGTGGCCCAGCTCGACGAGCATGCCTGGAGCACGCGCAACGCCGCCGGCAACGATCCGCCGGTCGGAGCCAGGCGGCCCAATCCCTGGGATCTCTACGACGTGCACGGATATCTCTGGGAGTGGTGCGCCGACCCATGGCACGCAAACTATGACGGCGCCCCGGCCGACGGCTCTGCCTGGACTGCGGGGGTCGACCAGCAGCAACGTGTGCTCCGCGGCGGCAGTTGGAAGGACGCGGCCGAGCCGCTGACATCGACATATCGCCGGCCGGCTCCGCGCGATCTGAAGGACGACGCCGTCGGCCTGCGCTGCGTGCTGGCCGAGGAGTGACGTCGCGCGACTCCGGGCGGCCCAAACCCGGGCGGCCCAAACGCCGCACTCGGCGTCTCGGTGCCGCAGGCACAAGAGGGGTCGGTACCATGCTCACGTCCGCAGGCGCTGTCTTCGTCCGGGAGGGCGAGGCTCCCGCCGAGCCTCGCAGACGCCACCTAAATTCTTAGGTACCAAATCTTGACACCGCGCGCCGACCTCGGCACAATGACCTAAGTTCTTAGGTGATAGCGCCAGCCATGGAGGTGCCCCGTTGACGCAGCGAAAACCTTCGAGCCGCGAGCTCGAAATCCTGAAAATCCTCTGGGACATCGGGCCGGCTACGGTCCGTGAGGTGCACGAGCGAATGCCCGCCGACGCCGAGCTGGCCTTCAATACCGTACAGACGCTGTTGCGCATCATGGACGAAAAGGGCCTGGTCACGCACGCCCAGCGCGGCCGCACGTTCGTCTACAAGCCCAAGCACACCCGCGAGCGCGAAATGTCGCGCCTGCTCGACAAGGTGTTCGACGGCGCGCTCGATCAATTCGTCGTCAGCCTGCTCAAGACCACCAGCGCCAGCCCGGCGGAGCTCAAGAAGCTCGAACGCATCATCGCCGAGGCGCGCCGCAAACAAACCAATCGCTCGCGGAGTACCTGACCATGGCCACCGCCGTCGCTGTGTACGAGATCGTGCTTCGTTCGGCGCTCGGAAGTCTGTTGCTGCTGGCGATTGCCTGCACGGCCGTGCTGCTTTTGCGGCAGCCGGCGCGCCGCATCCGCGTCATTCAATGGACGCTCGCCGGGCTGGTCCTGCTGCCGGCCCTGCTGCTCGTGCCGGGCTATCCGCGGCTGGCCGTGCTGCCGGCTCTTTCGGAACTTGCAACATCTTCTCCCTCTCCCTCGACGGGAGAGGGCCTGGGTGAGGGTGTGGAATCGCCAAACGCAACCGAGCACTTGTCGTCTTCTCCCTCTCCCTCGACGGGAGAGGGCCGGGGTGAGGGTGGCGCACCACCGCGCGCAACCCAGCGTCCAACATCTTCTCCCTCTCCCTCGACGGGAGAGGGCCCGGATGAGGGTGGCGCATCACCGCGCGCAACCCAGCGTGCAGCATCTTCTCCCTCTCCCTCGACGGGAGAGGGCCGGGGTGAGGGTGGTGCATCACCGCGCGCAACCCAGCGTCCAACATCTTCTCCCTCTCCCTTGACGGGAGAGGGCCGGGGTGAGGGTGAGACACCCGTTCGCGGGTTGCACATTCCCGGCGACTTCCGCCTCTGGATCCTCGCCGCTTACGGCATCGGCGTGGTGCTGATGGCGCTCTGGTCGCTCATGGGCCTGGTCGCGGTGCAACGGCTGCTGCGCTCCGCGCGGCCGGCGCCGCCAGAGTGCCGCATCCTGCTGCGCGCCGTGGGCGGGCCCCGCAGCGATCGCGTGCGGCTGCTGGTTTCGTCGCGCGCCGCGCAGCCGTGCGCTGTCGTCTCGCGCTCGGCCACGATCGTCCTGCCGGAGCAGCTCGTGGCCGACGCCGACCCGCGCGCGCTGCAGTGGGCGCTCGCGCACGAATGGTCGCACGTCGAGCACGGCGACCTGGCAACCTGGACCGCCAGCGCGATCGTGCGCTGGTTCTATTTCTATCAGCCACTTGTGTGGTGGCTGCGCGGGCAGTTGCAACTCAGCCAGGACTTCGTGGCCGACGCGGCCGCGGCCCGGCTGGGCGAAACGCCCGAGGACTACGCCGAGTTCTTGACGACGTCGAGCTTTACCCGTCCCACGTTGGCCGCCGGGCTGGGCATTGGCGGCCGCATTGCCGATCTGCGCCGCAGAGTCATCATGCTGGTCGAACGTCGCCGCGCGTTGGAGAGCAGGAGTCCGCGCCGTTGGAATCTGTTGGCGCTGCCGCTGGCCGTGCTGGTCCTCGCGGCCACAGCCGGCTTGGCGCAGGAGGAATCGAGGCCGGAGGCCGCAGCGAACAAGCCGGAGACTGGAGGCGGGAGGCTGGAGGACAAGGAGCCGGCGACGGCGAAAGACGAGGCGCCGGCCCCAGCGTATGAGGTGGCGCCCTTCGGGTCACCGCCGGTCATTTCCGAAAGCGTGCAGGACGCACGGTCGAAGGCTGATTCGCTGATTCCCAAGACGTCCAGGAAGCCCAAGCACAAACAAGGTGCCCAGCCGCAGTCGGCGAGAATTCCTGACGCGATGGTTGAGCAGGAGTTGATGAAGGATCAGTTTCTAACGTCGCTCGTGCGCGAGCGCGCGGAATTGGTCATCAAACTCGCCAAATTAAAGGCGAAGCCCGGGACGGCGAAGTCTGCGATCAACGACCTCAACGCGGAGATCAACTCACTCGATCAAGAGATCGACGAATATAAGGCCAACCTTCGGCCGCGCGTGGTCGAGCTGTTGGCGGCGGAAGTTGCGCGAGGCCAACCCGCGCAGGATGAACAGCCACTGCTCCCGCAACCATCGCCGAACGTGCCACGTCCGCAGGCGGCACCACCAGCAGGCCCGCGCAAGATCGCTCCGGGCGACACGCTGACAATCGACGTGATGGATAATGTGGACAGTCTGAAGTTGCCCGGCCTGCGATTGTTGATGCGAACAGGCGCGACCGCGACCGTCGCCGGCGACGGCAAGTTGTCGTTGGGCAGCATTTATGGCAACGTCGACGTTGCCGGAGAGACCCTCGATCGCGCGGAAGCAAGCATCGCCGAGAAGCTCGAGACGATGACGAAAATGAGATACCAGACGCCGAAGGGCATCTCGCAGGACCTCGTCGACGACGCGCTCAATCACATGCAGATCAACGTCCGGCTGAGCTTCGCGAATGCCGGCGGCCCGGTGACCGCGGCCGCACCAACCCGCTTGCACGCCAACACCCCGCCGCCGCCGGCCACGGCTGTCAGCACCACGACGATTCTGCCCGGCGACGTACTGAATATCGACGTCGAGCCGCCGGAAGCGGACGTATCGGTAAGGAAACCAGCCGTGGTCGAGCAAGACGGCAACGTCGCCTTGGGCGTGCGGTTCGGCCGCGTGAACGTCGGCGGCAAGACGTTGGCCGAAGCCGAGGATCTGATCGAGAAGTCGATTGCAGAAATCTATCGCGATCCGCAAGTGCAAGTCACGTACGCGCAGCAAGGCACGATTTCGACCGCGGCGCCAGCTCGTCGGATGGACAATGACAAACCATCGCACGAGCTGCTGCAGGAGGTTCAGCGGCTCAACGCGCGGATCGATCAGTTGCAAAAGATGCTGGAGAAGGAGCGTCGGCAACATTATCAGCCTTACCCCACGCCGACCGATGATCCACTGATCGTTCCCTCCGAAGGGCCGAACGTCAAACCGCCGCCTCTTGAGCCGCCCAGCGACGATCCGTTCACGCCGCAAGTGCGACCGCAACCCGAGGACGCACCGACTCGGCCCGAACCGAAACCGAACATCGAGCCCGGGCCCGCTCCCGAGTCCAAACCCAAGTTGAAGCCGGAACCCCAGCCCCCGCTGCAACCCGAGCCGAACTAGTCGGCCGCGCCGTGCGCGAGGGCGCTCCCGCCGCGCCTGTGGTAGCCGGCACATTCCATGTGCCGTTAGCAGAGCAGCGCGGCTCCGGCCTTCGGCCGCACGCCATTGATCACACCACGTCGTGCCGTCGTGTCGTTGTGGTTCACAAACATCCCCGACCGGCTTCCAGCGGTGAATTCATGCACAACATCTCCAGCAGCACGAGCGTCGCCTCTTTGCTCGGCATCGGATAGCCGCGCGAAAGATCGGGGTCGCTGTGAATCGCGGGCCGCAAGTTCGGCAGGCCCACGCAACTCGGGCAGCCCTCTTCACAAGGGCAATCGCGCACCATCTCGTGGCACACGGCCAATAGTTGCTCGAAGTGGCGAAAGCCCTTTTCGCAGTAGCCCAGCCCGCCGGGATATCGGTCGTAGAGAATGACCGTGGTGCGGCCCAGGTTCTTGCTGTCCACCACGCCGCCCAGGTCGCGACTGTCGCACATGGCCACCATCGGCAGCGCCACGACCGCCAGGTTGCGCAGGCCCGCCATACCTTCGCTGGCGCGCTGGCCGGCGGCTTTCATGCGCGTTCGCAGCGCGTCGTCCGGGGCGAGCCACACGGCCGTCGTCGAAAGGGTCTGTGCCGGAATGTCGACCGGCCCCAGGCCGATGTTCTCGCGCGTGCCGAACTTGATCTTCTTGAAGGCCACGGTTTGCCAGGTGACGTCGACTTCGCCGTAGGCCAACAAGGCTTCGGTGCCGCCGGCGCCCTGAGCGAGCTGGCTGCCACCGGCATCTTGCCAGTGCAGAGTTTTCTGGGTGCCACTGGCATCTTGCCAGTGCGGCTTACCAGTGCCACCCGAATCACAAGACACTGGCGAAACGCCAGTGCCACCCGACAGCTTCCGCCGCGTGCGCTCCTGCTTGATCTGCACGCTGCTCTCCAGCACGGCTTGGGTGTAGTAGTCCATTTCGTGCCGTTCGACGTAGGCCACCTTGCCCTCCAGATCGAGCTCGCGCACGAAGTAGCTTTCGCCGTTGTGCAGGTAGACGGCCTGGGGATAGACCAGCTCAGGCGCGCTGATCGCGTCGACATTGGCGATCACTTCGCAGTCGGGCCGATTGCCCCAGGCGTCTTGCCGGCGCTGAGTTCTCTGGGTGCCACTGGCATCTTGCCAGTGCGGAGACCGGGCGCCACTGGCATCTTGCCAGTGCTGATCCAATTTTTTCGGGCGTACTGGCGCGCGCACCCGCGGCACATCGCCCGCGGCAATCAGAGAACTCCGCACTGGCGGAACACCAGTGGCACCCAAACGGCCAGGGTCACTCAGAACATCAGAATGAACTCGACCCGCCGCACTCGGCCGTCGCAGCACGATCGAGAACGTGTTGTCGCTCATGTGTCGCAGGCTCACGCCGACCGACGGATTCTGTTGGCCGCAGAAGTAATACTGCCCGTCGACCGCGGTCAATTGCTCACTGTCGGCCAGCACGCCGGCCACCGGCATGGCCAGCGGTCCAAAACGCTCCACGTCCGTCTCCGCCAGCGGCAGCTCGAACGCGGCGCACGCCAGATGATTGGCCAGCACGTACGGATTCTCGGGATCCACCACGGCGTGCTCCGGCGACTGCGCGAAAAAGTACTCCGGATGGCGCGCCAGATACTGATCGACCGGATCGTTGCCAGCCAGCAAAATGGCCAGGCTCTCATCGTGGCGGCGACCGCTGCGGCCGGCCTGCTGCCAGGTGCTGGCGATGGTGCCGGGATAGCCGGCCAGAATGGCCACGTCGAGCGAGCCGACGTCAACGCCCAACTCGAGCGCATTGGTGGCGGCGACGCCCCGCAATTGCCCGTCGAACAGTTGCGATTCGATCGCCCGCCGTTCGAGCGGCAAATATCCGCCGCGATAGGCGCGCACCTGGTCGGCCAGCTTCGAGTGCCGCGCGGCCAGCTCGTCTTTCACGTAGCGGTGTACCAGCTCGGCCGATTGCCGCGTGCGCGTAAACGCCAGGGCCTGCGCGCCGGCCAGCATGGCCTCGACCATCAGCACCACGGCGTCGTCGGCCGTGCTGCGCCGCGCCAGCCGGTCCTGGCCCAGGGGCGCCGGATTCCAGAGCGCGAAATACTTGCGGCCGCGCGGCGCACCATCGCCGTCGACCACGGCCACTTCACGCCCCAAGAGTTTGCCGGCCAGCTCGCCGGGATTTGCGATCGTGGCACTGGCGGCCAGCACCGTGGGCCGCGAGCAATAGTGTTCGCACACGCGCGCCAGCCGCCGTAGCACGCACGCCACGTTGGCACCCAAAATGCCGCGATACGTGTGAACCTCATCGACGACGACAAACCGCAAATTGCTGAAGAACCGGCTCCACTTGGGATGGTACGGCAGGATCGAGGCGTGCAGCATGTCGGGATTCGACAGCACAAGCTGCGCTTCCGCCTGGATCCGGCGCCGCTGCGACGTGGGCGTGTCACCGTCGAACACACCGCTCTTGATTGCGTGGCCGCCCAGATCGCCGGCCACCAGCGCGACCAGCTTTTTGTGCTGGTCCTGGGCCAGGGCCTTCGTCGGAAACAGATACAGCGCGCGGGCTTCAGGGTCCGCGAGCGCCGCCTCGAGAATCGGCAGGTTGTAACACAGCGATTTGCCGCTGGCGGTGCCGGTGATGACCACCAGATCGCGCTGTTGGCGCGCCAGCTCGAGCGCGGCCACCTGGTGCTCGTACAGTCGATCGATGCCCTGCGCGGCGAGCCAGCCGACCAGCGCCGGCGGCAACGGCTCCGCCGGATCGGCGAAGCGGCCCGGTCGCTCGGGCAGCACTTCCACGTGTTCGAGCTGACCTGCGTAAAACTCGCGCTGTCGAATGCCATCCAGAAATGCGGCGACGTCCATGATCCCGAGAGCCTCCGTACTGCGCGCGTCGCAGGGCGATCCAGCAGCGTCTGGCGCGGGCGACCGCGAATCCCTGAACTACTAAACAGATGTCTAGTATAGGGTCGGCAGGCGCGGGCGGGCAACATCAGTCGAATCGACGCGCATCCCGGCGATCGCACGCACACCCGGCCGCGATGGCGGGCCGCCAAAAGCCGGGCGGCCGCGGCGTCAGAACGGAAACGCCCAGGGCGCGAGGGTCACGGTGATGACCCACACCAGAATATCCATCGGCACGCCGATCTTCACGTAGTCGCCAAACCGATATCCGCCGGGGCCGTAGACCATCAGGTTCGTCTGATAGCCGATGGGCGTCGCAAAGCCGGCCGACGCGGCCATCATCACGGCGATCACAAACGGCATGTAGTTGGCATCCAGCCCCTTGGCCGTGCTCATGGCGAAGGGAAACATCAGCGCAGCGGCCGCGTTGTTGGTGATCAGCTCGGTCGTCACCAGGGTCACGCCATACACGATGGCCAGCGCGACCCAGGGATTGCCTCCGCCCAGTTGCACCATCGTGCGGGCAATGTCTTCGGCCGCCTTGGTGGTTTCCAGGGCCGTGCCTACCGCAAACGATGCGGCGATGGCCAACAGCACCTCCCAATCGACGCTGCGCCGCGCCGCCTCGGTCGAAATGCAGCGCGTAAAAATCATCAACCCGGCCGCCAGCATCGACGCCTTAAGCATCGACATCCACTCGAAGCTGACCACCACCACCATCACCAGCAAAATGCCCACGGCCAACAGGGCCCGATCGTGCCGTGGCGGATTGGAATCGGGCAGGCGGCTCACCAGAAAGAAATCGCGCGAGCTGCGCTGCTGATCGGCGAACGAAGGGTGCGCCTCGACCAGCAGCGTGTCGCCCGCGCGCAGCACGATATCGCCGATCTTCTTGTGCAGCCGCTCGCCGTTGCGGGCCACGGCCACCACCACGGCGTTGTACACGTTGCGGAAGCGGCCGTCGCGAATCGTCTTGCCCACCAGCGGGCAACTGTTCGACACCACGGCCTCAATCAGGCAGCGCTGCGTGCGCGGCGCGCTGAGCTTGGTGACCTGGTCGGTGGCCGGCGTCAGCCCGCGTATGCGCTGCAAATCGACCACCGACTCGATGACCCCCACGAACAACAGCCGGTCGTTGGCGCGAAGAATCTCCTGGGGCGAGACGGCGGGCAACACGTTGCCGTCGCGATCGATTTCCGCCAGGTACACGCCTTGCAGGTGCCGCAGCCCGGCCGCTTCGATCGACTTGCCCACCAGCGGACTGTCGGGCGCCACCTGCATCTCCACGGTGTATTCGCGCGGATCGGTCGCCGTGCTCAACGCCGGCGTGCGATCGGGCAGCAGCCAGCGACTGGCCAGCACCAGAAAGGTGCCGCCGATCAACGCCGTGGGAATGCCCACCCAGGAAATGTCGAACATTCGCAAGCCGCCGGTGCCGGGCATTTCCTTGAGCAGCATTCCCTGCACGACCAGGTTGGTGCTGGTGCCAATCAACGTGCAGGTGCCGCCGAGAATGGCCGCGTAGCTGAGCGGAATCAGCAGTTTCGAAACAGGGAACCGGCTTTGCCGCGCCCAATCGGTCACTGCCGGAATGAGCATGGCCACCAACGGCGTGTTGTTCATGAACGCGCTGAGCGCCATCGTGGGAAAGGTCATGCGGGCCACGGCCCGCGTCGGCGTTTTGGGCCGGCCCAATAGCCACGAGGCCAGATAGTCAACGCCGCCCGTTTCCCGCACAGCCGCACCCACCACGAACAGCACGCCCACGGTGAGCATGCCTTCGTTCGACATGCCTTCCAGCGCCTGCGACGGGGTCAGCACTCCTGTCACCAACAGCAACACAACGGCGCCGATCAGGATCACGTCGGGCGTGACCTGACTGAAGATCAACAGCCCAAAGATCAATCCCACGACTCCCAGCGTGAACTGGGCGGGACTGATGATGCTGTCTTGCCAGGAGAACGTGGGCCAGGACATGCGCTCTAGTGGATGGACAAGGTCGGATGGATGGGCGCGGCCCGCGAATGGTTAGGCACGCTTGCGCGCGACAGGATCGCCGGCGGTTCGCGGCATTCGCCAGGCACCGTAGCCGGCGCATAATAACTCTCGTGGAAATGCACGCCTAGAGCGGATTCGACCGGCCATGCCGGCCATTTCTCGCTGAAAATGGCCGCGAACTCTGCTAAAATCGGGCACTTGCCGTTAGATCCCGCCGCTGCTTGCCCCGCCTGATTCGTCGCGTTACCGGAGAATCGTTCCATGCAGAGTCTGTCGGGCGGCCGCGCTCGCCTGCTCGTCCTGGTGGTTGTGCATTAGCGATGGCCAGCTGTTCTTCCGCGGTGAGCAGCATTTGTTCTGCATCGGCGCGCCGGCGCCGGCCGTGCAGCAAAACGCGGCGGGCGACGCCAGGCCGCGCAGCGGCGTGGGTCCCTAGCGACGGGCTTTAGCCCGTCGGATCCTGTCAGCACCTTGCGCCAAGCCGCGCAGCGGCGTGGGGAGAAAGTAGAAACAGTTTCCAGAACGGTTTCGGGTGCCACTGCTGGCTCGTCCAGGCTCGTCCAGCAGTGCAAAGTTGCCACCGACACTGGCGGACAAGCCGCCACTGGCACCCCGAAATGGCCGCCGTGAGATTTTGAAACTGCTTCTAGTGACATTCACTCGCGGCCGGCATGCGGAGTAAGATTCAGCGTTGCTCGCCTTGCTGCGATGGGTGGCACGGGCATTCTGCCAGTGCAGCCAAACACTGGCCAGACGCCGGTCGCATCCGCGTCGGAATTTTGTGTTTGTGAGGAACGACCACGAACGATGGAACGTTCACGCCCGCCCACTTCCTTTTGTCCTGTGCGCCGATCGTGGGTGTTGCCGCTCGTGGCGGTGAACATCTTGGCGCTCGGCGCGGCGCACCTCCACGCGCAAGACAGCCTGCTCTTGCGCAAGGTCGTCGAGCGCGCCATCGTTGCGGAAATGAAGGACCACCATTCCGAACAGACCGCCTGGTACAACGAGAAGAGCAAGGACAAGCAAAAGATCTGGCAGATGAATCTGTTCGGCCGCGAGATCGACAAACGCGTGGCCTCGTGGACCGAACAGTCCCAAACTTGGGTCTGGGTCGAGGAGCCCGACAAGTCGCTCTCGGTCGCAGTCCGGCAACTGGCGGCCCGGGGCGATCGCCTGGAGTTCGCCATCGACGTTCGCTCCAAGCTGGGTTTTCGTGTTTGGGGCCGCATTCCCAAACTTGTCCGCGGCAACGCCAGCGGCACCCTGCACGCGACATTCTCTCTGGAAGGCTCCGCGGCCGCCGGTGGGGGCGGGCTCAAGGACAGCCGCGTTACCAAGCTGCAAGGAAAGCTGAGCGACCTGCAGTTCAACAACGACCTGGCCAGCCCTCTGGAGAAACTGGTCACCGACGCACTCAACGACCATGTGCGCGACAAGAACGAGAAGTTGCGGACCAGTATCGAACGGGCCATCAACCGAGCCAAACTCTAGCTGGCACAGACTGGCCACACCTTCCTCCGAACCTGTTCCTCCGCCCGACCATCGGCCTTACATCGTCGTTATTTCAGAGATGCGCCCCAGAAGGCACCGACAACACAGAGAAAGAGCCGAGACAGACGAAGAAAGTCTCTGTGTCCTCGGTGAACTCTGTGGCTAAATACTTGATCAGTCGTGGGCCGCGCCCAAGAGGACTCACGCAGATTTGCCGTGCCTTGTACAATGCACCGCTTCGCTCCTCCGCCGTTACGCCATAGCCAGCTTGATCCACTACCATCGTGACGCACAGCGCTTCCTCATCTCAACCGCCGGCCGTCGACCAGCGCAGAATTCTGGTCACCGCTGCCCTGCCCTACGCCAACGGCCACATCCATCTGGGCCACCTGGTGGAATACATCCAGACTGATATCTGGGTGCGGTTCCAGAAGTTGCGCGGGCACGAATGCCACTATTTCTGCGCCGACGACACGCACGGCACGGCCATCATGATCCGGGCCCGGCAAGAGAAACGCAGCGAAGAAGCGTTGATCGCCGACATGCAGCAGGCCCACGTGCGCGACTTCGAGCGCTTCGGCATCGCGTTCGACAACTACGGCAGCACGCACAGCGCGGAGAATCGCCAGTTGTGCGCGGAGTTCTGGACGGCGCTGCGCAAAGCGCACCTCGTGAGCGAGCAGGACGTCACGCAGCTGTTCGATCCCGAAGCCGGCGTGTTCTTGGCAGATCGGTTTGTGAAAGGCACCTGCCCGAGCTGCGGCTCGCCGGATCAATATGGCGACAGTTGCGACAAGTGCGGCGCGGCCTATAGTCCCACGGAATTGATCAATCCCAAAAGCACGCTCTCCGGGGCCACGCCCGAAATCCGCGCGGCCAGCCACTTGTTCGTGCAAATCGAGAAGCTGCACGATTTTCTGGCCGAGTGGACGCAGTCGGGCGATCACCTGCAGCGCGAGGTGGCCAACTACCTGGCCGGGCACTTTTTGGGTGAGCCGTTGCGCGATTGGGATGTCTCGCGCCCGGCGCCGTATTTCGGCTTCGAAATCCCCGACAGCCCCGGCAACTATTGGTACGTCTGGTTCGACGCGCCGATCGGCTATATCGCCTCCACCGCCCAATGGTGTGCCCGCACCGGCGAGAAACTCGACCGCTGGTGGAAATCGGACGACGTGGAGATCCACCACTTCATCGGCAAGGACATCACCTACTTTCACACGCTCTTTTGGCCGGCCATGCTCAAGACGGCCGGCTTTCGTTTGCCGCGCAAAATCCACGTGCACGGGTTCTTGACCGTCGACGGCGAGAAGATGTCGAAGAGCAAGGGCACGTTCGTGCGCGCGAGCACATATTTGAACCACCTCGACCCGGCGTACTTGCGCTACTATTACGCCTCGAAGCTGGGGCCCGCGCTCGACGATCTGGATCTGAACCGCGACGAGTTCGTGGTCAAGGTGAACTCCGATCTCGTGGGCAAAGTGGTGAACCTGGCCAGCCGCACGGCGCGCTTCGTGCGCGATTCCGGCCTGTCCGCCAGCTATCCCGACGATGGCGGCCTGTTCGCCCAGGCCGCCGCGGAAGGCGAAGCCATCGCCGCCGCCTACGAAAACTGCGACTACAACCGCGCCATGCGTTTGATCATGGCGCTGGCGGATCGAGCCAATCAGTACGTCGATACCACGGCGCCTTGGAAACTGCGCGACAACGTGGAACGGGCCGTGGAGCTGCAGGCCAGCTGCACCATCGCGCTCAACCTGTTTCGCCAGCTCGCGGTGTATCTGGCGCCGGTGCTGCCCAGCTTGCAGCGTCAGACCGAAGCCCTGTTCGGTCAGCCGCTCGATCGCTGGTCGCTGGCGGCGCATCCGCTGGTGGGCGCGCCGATCAATGAATTCACGCACATGATGAAACGCGTCGAGCCGGCACAGGTCGCCGCCATGATCGAAGAGAGCCGAAAGGAATTTACGATGAACGAACCGAATTCCGCGGGCCAGTCTCCTGCTCCGCCCGCTGCCGAAACACCGGCTGCCCAGACGCCGGCTGCCGAGACGCCGGCCGCCGCTCCCGCCGACTCAGGCGCAGCCTTGGCGGCCGAACCGCTGGTGGCCCAGATGATCTCGATCGACGACTTCGTGAAGGTCGACCTCCGCGTGGCCCGCGTGGTTGCGGCCGAGGAAGTGCCCAAGGCCAAAAAGCTCATCAAGCTGACACTCTCGCTGGGCGGCGACGAGCGGCGCACGGTGTTCGCCGGCATCAAGAGCGCCTATGAGCCCGGTGCGCTCGTGGGCCGGCTGGTGATCTGCGTGGCGAACCTGGCGCCGCGCCAAATGACGTTCGGCGTCAGCGAAGGTATGGTCGTGGCCGCCGGCGCCGGCGGCACGGAGATCTACCTGCTCTCGCCCGACAGCGGAGCGCAGCCGGGCCAGAGAGTGCACTAGTAGGTCAGGCACCCCGTGCCTGACAGTACCAGTGCGGGCACGTTGATGGTCGTTCGGATTCGGTTGGGCGTGCAGCGCCCGCCGCGCTACCGAAACGGCTTCCACTCGGGACGTTTCGGCCGGGCTGCTTCCAGCGGCACGTCCGCGCGCGCTTCGGCGTTTCCGTCGGCGCCATGTGCGTCGGCGGCGATGCCTTCACCGTCGCCAGGCGACGCTGCGGCCGAGTCGGTGCCAGACGGCGCGCGCGTCGATCGCGGCGCGTCACTGCGCGGGGCCCGAGCCTTGAGTCGCGAGCGCGGTTCGCCGTCTTCCGCTCTTTCTCTATCGCGATCGTCCGTCGTGCGCCGCGTCTGGCGATCCGACGGCGCGCCGGCGCCGGGCGGACGCACTTCAATCGTCGTGTCGGTTGTCAGCTTCTGCCCTTCTTCGGTCGTGAAGCGCACAAAGAGTTTCAGCTCGCGCGTGTCGGGCGGGTCGCCCGGCCAGGGCAGCTCGAATTGCAGCCCGCGGCCGAACACGGTACTCAGGTAATGCGCCGGCACTTCCTCGGCCGGAAAGTCCCAACGCGCCACACGGGCCGCCTCGCCCTGCTGTGCCGGATCCATGGCCACGACCGATACCTTGCCGGGCCAGCGCACCAGGTGTCCGGCCGCGTCGCGCGGCTCGAAGACAATCAGCAGCCCTTCATCGCCGCCATGCCCATCGCGATCCAGTCCGCCGGTCAGCCGCTTGTTGATGACCAATTGCGTGGGCGGACTTTCGATGATGGCGGCGTCTTTCTCAGCGGGGGCCGTCTCGCCGCCCGGCGCATCGTCGGCACCGGGCAACTCGATTGTCGGCGGGGCCAGGTCCGGGGTGTCGCGCTGCGGCGGCAGCGTTTCGCCGCCGGGCAGCTCGACGCTGGGAGCCTCGAAATCTGCCGCCGGGCCGCGGCTCGGCGCGCCGCTCCGCTCGGTCTCGGCCAACTCGTGCTTGAGCGATTCGTTCTCGCGCAAGGTTGCTTCGCGGGCCGCCTGCGCATCCTCCAGACATGACTGCAGATGGTAGATCTTGTCTTCCTGCATGCGCAGGTCGCGTTCCAAGAGCACCGCGGAGTCGTTGGCACGGCAGCCCACGACCAGCAGGGCCAGGCCGCAAACAGCCCCGGCGGCTAATCGGCCGGCGGGCGATCGCCGCAGCGTTCGCCCGCGCAGCGGCCCCTGGGCCTGTGCGATCGAGTGCATCGTTCTCATGTCAGCCTCGTGCGACAGAAAATCGATTGCCGGCGTCGGGGGCGCAGAGAGCGCTCGCGCTGGTGCGCGTGCCGTCCGTCCTGGGACGCTCGTTCGAATCAACGTCGTAAAATGATGTGAAACGTTTTCCTGGCTCCGCGCTGCGGCCCAAAGGTGAAGTGAGGCTGCCAGCGCGTGTGCGTCGCCGATCCGTCGGCCCGCTATTTCTGTGTGCCTGACGGCACGTTCATCGTCAGTTATCGACTCCGGTGATCGGCTTGATGTCCATGTGCTCGATGACGCGATCGATCAACTTATATTCCATGGCCTCTTCCGCGGTCATGAATCGATCGCGGTCCGTATCGCGCTCGATCTGTTCGAGCGGATGGCCCGTGTGCTTGAGCAAGATGGCGTTGAGCCGTTGTTTGATTTTCTTGAATTCCTTGGCGTGGATCATGATTTCCTCGGCCGTGCCTTCCATGCCGGCCAACGGCTGATGGATCATGATCCGGGCGTTGGGCAGCGCGTGGCGCTTGCCGTGAGTGCCGGCGGTGAGCAGCACGGCGCCCATCGAGGCGGCCTGGCCGATGCAATACGTGGCCACGTCGCAAGTGACGAACTGCATGGTGTCGTAAATCGCCAGGCCCGCGGTCACGCTGCCGCCCGGCGAGTTGACGTACAAGTGGATGTCGGACTTGGGATCCTCCGACTGCAGGAAGAGCATTTGGGCCACGATGGAGTTGGCCACTTCGTCGTTCACTTGCGAGCCGAGGAAAATGATGCGGTCTTTGAGCAGGCGACTGTAGATGTCCATCGCCCGTTCTTCGCGGCCGCTCTTCTCAATGACGAATGGTATCAGAGGCATGGCTGTGCTACTGCGCGCCGGCGCGTTAAAGGCGTTCGATGGATTTGTGTGAGCACTTAATCCGGCGCTACCGCGCCGGCGTGGGAATCAAAGGTTCTTCTCGTCCTCTTCGCCGTCTTCGGGCAACTGGGGCCGCGACAAAATATCGTCCACCACCCCGTACTTCTTGGCGTCCTCGGCGGACATGTAGTAGTCGCGATTCGTATCCTTGGCGATGCGCTCCAGCGGCTGACCGGTGTGGCTGGCCAGTATCTGATTGAGCACTTCGCGGGTCTTGAGGATCTCGTCGGCCTGGATTTCAATGTCGGACACCTGGCCGCCCACCTGGCCGTAAGGCTGGTGGATCATCACCTTGGCATGGGGCAGCGCGTAACGCTTGCCTTTGGCTCCGCCGGCCAGCAACACGGCGCCACCGCTAGCAGCCAGTCCCACGCAGTAAGTCGCCACTGGACACGTTGAAATCTGCATCGTGTCGTAGATGGCCAGCGTGGCGCTCACGCTGCCGCCCGGCGAGTTGATGTAGAAATGGATCGGTTTGCGGCGATTTTCGCTTTGCAGGTACAGCAGCTTCATCACCAGTTCGTTGGCGTTGCCGTCGTGGATTTCGCCCTGCAGCAGAATGATGCGATTTTCCAGCAGCAAATCGCCGAGGGTGAGTTGTCGCTGGCGTTGATATTCGCGATAGGCCATGGTCTGGTTCGTCCTCTGGCCGCCACAGGGCCGCTTGTGGCCGCACCTGGCGGATTGCGTGGATTGTCGAGAGTTCAACACGCCGCGCTCGGTGGTTCGTCTGCGCCGGTTGCTGAGCTCGTGTCGGTTGCTCGCCGCGGCGCGCTGCCCACCAGGGCGTCACGCGCCGGCGTGCACTTCAAGATTCTACGCGTGTTCCTTCGGCGAGCGTAGCGGCTCGGCCTCGCCCGGATGCTTGGCTTCCGGAATCTCCGATTCCGTGTCCTGGCCGCCAGCAGCCTGATCGATCGCTTCCGTGTCGGTTCCCTCGGGCTTGTAGGGCACTTCCTTGAATTTGGCGTGTGACAGGACCAGTTCGATGACTTTGCGCTCGATAATCTGGTTGCGCAGGGCGTCCATCATGCCCCCTTTTTCCAGTCGCGCCCGCACGCGGCGGACGCTTTCGCCGCTTTGCGCGGCAATCAACGTCGTCTCCGCCTGGTAATCCTCCGGGCTGGCCTCGATTTTCTCCTCTTCCGCGATCCGTTCCAGGATGAAGTGTTCCTTGAGCGCCTTGGCCGTGGACGCGGCGCTATTTTGCCGCAGATCGTTCTCGTAGGCCTGAATCTCGGCGTCGCTAAAGCCGGCCCGGCGCAGCTCGAGCACGGCCCGTTCCAGCTCGCGACGGCTCTGTCGGCGCAACAGCTCCGGCGGCAGCTGCCAATCGGCCGCGGCGGTGAGCGCAGCCGTGATTTGCCGCCGCGCCTGTTGCTGCTGGTAATATTCCAATTGTCGCTTGAGATCTTCCTGGATGGCGTCACGCAGCTGGCCTTCGTCCTCGAAGTCGCCCAGTTCCTTCAGCAGCTCTTCGTTCAACTTGGGCAGTTCCAGTTTCTTCACTTCCAGCACGTCGAACACGGCGGTGATTTCCTGCCCCCGCAGCGATTCGTTCGGCGCGTCGTTCGAAAGTCGAATGGCCGTCTCGCGCGTCTCCCCGGCCTTGACGCCGGACATTGCTTTGTCGAAATTCGTGATCTTGCCGTCGCGGAAGCTGAGCACCGGGCGGATGCGGATCACTTCCTCTTGTCCACTGGAGAGCTCCACCGCGCCGTTCATGAACTTGAGGTTGCAGGTGATGTAGTCGCCGTTGGTCGCGGCGCCTTCGAACGGCACCAGCCGCCCGTATTCCGCCAGAATGCGCTCCAACCGCCTCTCGACGTCGGCCTTGCCGAAATCTTTCACCGGCTTTTCAACGTTCAGGCCTTTCCATTGCGGCAGGTCGAACTCGGGCCGCACCTCGATATCGAACTCAAACGTCATCGGGCCGTCGTCGGGTACCTCCACGGCCAGCGGATCAAAATCCGGCTCGCTGATCGCCGAGAACTTCTCGTCCTCGGTGATCTGGGTCATGCTGTCCATCAACAGCGAGCCCTTCACCTGATCCACGACGTCCTTGCGAAAACGCGACTCGATGAGCTTGCGCGGGGCACGGCCGGCGCGAAAACCAGGCACGTTGGCCGTGCCCATCAGATCGCTGAACGCCTTGTCAAAATAGCGCTCGATATCGTCGCGCGGAATCGTGACCGTCACGTGTCGCTGGCAGGCGGACGGACTGTCGACCTTGATCGACAAGTTCAGCTTCTCGGCGGCTTCTGGCGCGTCTTCGGCCACCAACTCTTCGGTTTCTTTCGCAGACATGCTCGCTCGAATCACAGGCGACACGCGGAGCCAGTCCGGCCGCCGACCGGTACACTCCGCAAGGGAAAAACGCCACACACGACGGGTCGTGGAATCAAGAGCGGGTGATGGGATTCGAACCCACGACAACGACGTTGGCAACGTCGTGCTCTACCAACTGAGCTACACCCGCCTAGTGGCCGACCGTAAGTATACGCCACCCACGAGCAGGGCGTCGCTCCGACGCGCCTGGAAGGGCGGATTATAGGGTGACTCGGCACCCTGGCAAGGTCACTTGGCCAATCGCGCAAGCGTATGATAGCTGGCTGCTTTTCGTCAAGTCCCTGGACTGCCGATCCGTGATTTTCCGCTGCTGGCAAGGGGGTCCGTTTCATCGCCTCGCCGGCAGTGCTCGCCGTTTCTAGAATCGGTTTCAAAACTTCGAACTACGTGAGTTCGGGGTGCCACGGGCGGCTTGTCCGGCGCGTGCCATGAGAGAAGTCGTTTTGAGCGACAGGGCGCTCGAGCGCTCCCCTGCGACGGGCGATCGTTCGACGCGCGATCGTGATCAGGGCGGTCAGCCCACAGACTCCCATCACCCAGGTCGACGGCTCGGGCATGATCGTAATTTCCAACACCTCTCTGCCCGGCACTTCGGCAGGTTCCGTGAGCTTCAGCGGGTCTCTGATCCCCGGTGGTAAAGGACTTAGGTCTTCATACTCGCCACGCCCCGGATCCGGCAACGGGGGTATTGGCAAAGACAGTGGGCGCGTCTCCACGGGAATTCTGCGTTCCGGACCAGGATCCACGGGCACCCAACGCGTTTCGAGACCAAGGTTCAGGTCGACCGCGGTGATATTTCCCCCCGAGGGCGATGTTGGCTCCAACATCATCGTGCCGGTTGAAGGGAGCGCTGGATCCAACGTCGCGAACACGTTGTAAAACGATGTGATGGCGCCGAAAGAAACAGCGATCGGATGATCGCTCATCAGCTGCAACTCAAGCATCTCGATCGGTATTGTTTCCGCCATGCCGGATGTCGGTCCGAAATACATGATTGCATTGGCAACTCCCGACGGACTCAGCGGCGCTCCGATGAACGTGATTTGGCCGTCGAACGGGAGCGAGCCTGGGCCAAAGAAGTCGGCCGCGACTGGCCCCGGGCCGAAGTCGATCAGGCCCGTCACTGAGAGCGACAGTTGGCCGGCCGACACATGGGAGGTCACAAGGCACAGCGCGAACAGTGTACAAAGGCAGCTTCTGCTCACTAGCAAGCCCCCCGTGATCGATCTTGGCAGGAATTCTACTGGGGTCACAGAGGACCGACAGCCGAACGGTTTGACAGGTAACATGATCTGCGTTTCGGCGTCGTTTTTCAATAGCTCCCTAGGGACTCGATGTTTCCAAGCGCCCGCCTTGCGGCTGAGCGACGATGATTGGCCGCGCGAAGCGGCCTGGCCGCCATCGCGGAGTCAGCGCGAACCTGCGCGGGCGAAATAGGCCGCTGGCGGGGTTTACGGTGCCGGCGCTACGCACTAGCTTGATTCGCGTAGGGGCAGCCACCGGACGACTGCATTTCTTTGCCGCGAACCGTTTCGGTTCTCTCGCGGCGCCGCACCGCGGCCGTGGCATTTCAACGATTGCACAGCAGAGGCACTCCTATGTCTACACTTGTGCGCAGGGATCGATCTCGGCTAGCGCCAAGCCAGCAACCATCCGCTCGACGTTGGGCAAATCTCCAGTTCGAGCCGCTCGAAGATCGCCGCACCATGGCGGCCGACCCAATTCTCGATTGGAACGCGATCGCCCTCGATGCGATCAAGAACGACTACGATGTGGGCGCTACACCGGATCAAGGCGGCCCGGGCAAGTCCGCCCGCGCTTTGGCCATCGTCCACGTGGCCATGTACGACGCGCTGATGACCATCGTGCCGCGCTATTTGCCCTATCGCTTCCACGGCTTGGCTCTGCCAGGCACGTCGATCGAGGCGGCGGTGGCAACTGCCGCCCACGACACGCTGGTGGCCCTCTTTCCGCACCAAACGAGCACCTTTGACGCCGCGCTGGCCGAGTCGTTGGATGGAATTTCCGGCCGGGCCGCGCGGCAAGGCACCGCCCTGGGCAGCCGTGTGGCGCGGGATATTCTGGCGCTGCGGGCCAACGATGGCGCCGATGCGCCCATGGACTACACGCCCGGCGATCAGCCGGGAGACTACCGGCCCGACCCGCTCCACCCCGATCAGATGGCGATCGGCCCCGACTGGAACAACGTGCTGCCGTTCGTGATCCGCAGCGGCGACCAGTTTGCCGCCCCGCCCCCGCCGGAGCTCACGAGTCAGGTCTACACCGATGCCTTCAACGAAGTAAAGAACCTGGGCGCCGACGGCGTCAACTCGCCCACGACGCGCACGGCCGACCAAACGGAAATCGGCGTCTTCTGGGCCTACGATGGCGTGCCGGAACTCGGCACTCCGCCGCGACTCTACAATCAGGTTACGCGGGTCATCGCCGAGCAGCGACACAACTCGCTGTTCGAAAACGCGCGCCTGTTTGCGCAAGTGAATGTGGCCATGCAGGACGTGGGCGTGGTCGTCTGGACCACGAAGTATGAGGAGAACTTCTGGCGGCCGATCACCGCCGTTCGCGAGGCCGATCCCGGCACCGGGCCAACCGGCTTGGGCGATGGCAACCCGGATACCATCGGCGATCCGAACTGGACGCCCCTGGGCGCGCCCAACGACAACGGCGGCGGCACCAATTTCACGCCCGCGTTCCCCGCGTACAGCTCGGGCCACGCCGGGTTTGGCTCCGCGGTCTTCGGTGTGCTGCGCAACTTCTATCACACCGACAATATCTCGTTCTCGTTTACCTCGGACGAGTTCAACGGAGTGACGCGCGACGCCGCTGGCAACGTGCGGCCGCTGCGCACCCGCTCGTATACGAGTCTGAGCCAGGCCGAGCACGAAAACGCGGACAGCCGGTTGTATCTGGGCGTCCACTGGCGCTTCGACATGGACGCCAGCTCGGTTCAAGGCCAGCAGGTGGCCAACTATGTGTCCCGGCACTTCGGGCTGCCGCTGCCGAGAATCTTTTGGTTCATCCCCTGGCACCGGCACGACGTGATGTCCTGGGAGGCGGCGCCGACGAACAGCGTCGCCGCGCCCGCCTCGGCCACCGATACCGCGCTGGCCACGACCGATTTTGCCTCGCTGGATATCGAAAACCTGTCGCGCGCGTCGACGAGCGCTGTCACGCCCTCGGCACTCACGCACGAGGCCACCGCGGCAAGCGACGACAACGTCGCGCACTCGCTCGACGACGCCCTGTCCGCCGCCGCGCTCGATTCGAAATTACGGTAGCACGGCCAGATGGCGCGGACGACCGCCCGCAGAGAGTCAGGCAGCTTCGCGACATGCGTCGAAATGTCGTGCAGCGACAGAACTTGGACGATCAACCCAGGCCGCCTTCGGTGCGGCGATTTGAGCCGCCGTCGGCAATTCCAAAACGGCGGTTTCCGGAATGCCGCGGGCCACGAACTCGTCATAGTTCGAGATCTTGCGCCACGGCGGCTGCGGATTGGTGCGCACCAGCCGCGAATGGGCCGGCACTGCGGGCACGCCCAAGAATTCAAACACCTCACGTAGCGCCGGTTCCGGCCAGCCGGCCAGACGCTCGTACGACAGTACGTGAACGTCTGCGCCCACATCTCCCAAGGCCGCCAGATTCTCCCGCCACATCCGCCGCTCGCGCTCGGCAAACGCCAGGAACTCGTCGGGATCCAGCGTAATCGTTCCCAGGTGTTTTGGTTTGTTCACGTGCCAGACGCCGTAGTGCATGGCCAATTTGAACGAGGCGAATTGCTCGAGAATGTTGCCGCGATACAGCACCACGATCTTCGGCCGCGCCAGCATCTCGTACAGTTCCGGCAGTTTCAGCGTCAATTCGTCGAGATGAAAGGTCATGATCTTCGCGCCCACCATCCGCCCGGGCCGTTTGACGAAGAACGATTCGACGTGCAGCCGCAAGCGTTCCGGCGACATCCCGTAAGCGTTGCCATATATCGGCTGGTCCGCGCCGATGATCTCGCCGTAGCAGCGGATGCGCCCACTGCAATTCAGATAGTCTTGCAGCAGGCAGGTGCCGCTGCGGACCGCACTGAGCACCAGGAAGTTGTCGTGCCGAATCCAATCGAGTCGCCGCCCGCAGGCGACGCGCGCCCATTGCAAGGGGTGGAAGGTGCGTGCCGCGCCCCAGGCGAGCTTGTGCAATCGAAAGGCCATCTGATCGCTTCCTGTTTTGACGGCTCAAGCGCTGGCGAGCTCGCCGCGAACCCCCAGCACACCGGCTCGCTCCCAATTGATCCTTTCCGTCGGGCGGCGAATGATATGTAAATTGCCGCACTGCGCAAAGATCGATTGTGTACGATGCAAACGAACGCGTCGCACAATGGGCGTCGCAAACGCACGACAGCAGCGACTTGCCAGCAGGCAGCCGCTGAGACGGAGCCGCTGAGAACGTGCCGTTGAGGAGAAGGAGCCGCTGAAGAGAAACGGACAGGCGGCCGAGAGTCCCATTGGCCCGTCCCAACCCACATCAGACAACTACTGCCGCTTGCGCTGATAACGGCGGCTGGCGTCTTCCAGCGTGCGCCGCTCCGACTTGGTGAGGCTCGACTCGCCCTCGCGGCTGATCTTCTCCAGGATGCGATCCACCTGGCGATTCAGGTCGACTGCTTCGTCCTCGGGCTTGTGAACGCGCAAACGCGGCTTCAATCGAAACGAGCGCCAGGAGCTCAGCGAGAACCGACCACTCGTCAGCCGGCCCAGGTTCCAGCCGGTGCGAAAATAAATAAAGCCAAACGCCGCTCCCGCCAGGTGCGCCACGTGGGCCACGAGGTCGTTGTTGCCGATGCTCAACACGTCGACCAGCACAAACAGCGTCCCCAACACCCAGGCCGGCACCGGAATCACACCCCAAATGTAGAGCAGTCTGCGCGGGAAGTGCATCACGAACAACATCATCAAGCACATGATGCCGCCCGATGCTCCCAGCAACGGCCCGCCACCGGTGGCCGCCGTGGTGAGGGCCCAAGCCAGTCCGGCGACAATCACCGCGGTCAAATAAATCCGCAGAAACTCCGCCTTGCCGTACACCGTCTCCACGTCGCTGCCGAACACCCACAGCCCGATCATGTTGAACAGGATGTGGGTGATGTGAGTCGGGTCGTGCACGAAGCCGTACGTGAGAAGCTGCCAAAAGAGCCAGGGCCGTTGAAACACGTCGGGCTTGAGCGACAAAATCTCCGAAACCCGCGGGTCGAACAGTTCCGCCACGAACACGGCCGCGTTGATGAGAATCAGGTTGACGACGATCGTGCGCCCGCCGGCAAATCCGCCGCCGCCGTAACGCGCGCGTTCTTCTTCCTGGTAGTAGTCGCGGTCGTAAAGACCCATGGGAATCGGCAGTCGTCAGCGGTGAGGGCGCGCTCCCGGCGCCGCCGGGGAAGGGGCATGTTTCGAGTCCGCCCTGGACCGTTGCAGCGGCCCCAAACGCGGCGTCGAAGCTCCAGTAGAAGGATATCGTGGCGCGTGCACTGCGGAAAGTGCGGTCCGTGCAATCCGCCGCGGCGCCAATGCCTTGAGTTCGCGCTGCAACACCAGGGGCAGCCGCCAAGTCGCGGCCAGCCTAGTAGGGCTGCGGCCCGGGACTCGCGGCGTCACCGGCGCGACGGTTGATTGCGTCGGCGGCCTGCAACTGCTGCTGGGTCAGGGCGGCCGCCATATCGCGATTCGCCGCGAACGTCGTCTTCAAGGTGCCGAGCACCTGCTGATACGTTGCTGCCAGCGTCGCCTGGTAGTCGGCAATCGCCTGGCGCTCGCGCTGGAACAGCTGCAGGTCGGCCGTCAGATTTTCCTTCTCAGCTTGCCGATACCCGGCTTCCTTCTGGGCTTCATCGGTGGCTGCCACCGTCCGCGCGATATCACTCGTCAGCCGATTGATCGTGTCTTTGATCAGCGAGGTCTGCACATAGTGCTCACGAAACACTTGCTCGTAATCGCGCAAGGTTCGATCCGTCTTGGCGAACTCGGCCAGGCTGGCCGCCGGCAACAAGCCTTTGCGAGTGGCATCGTCCAGCGACGCAAAGAGTTGGCGGTCGTCGATCGGCATCCGCGTGTACATGGTCAGCGGACCCTTATACGCGGCAAACCGCTGTGCCTGGGATTCGGTGAGCGGCAAATTGGGCGTGATTTGCACCTTGGTGGCGTCTTCACCAACGGCCGCCACCTTGAACTCGCCCAGATACTTGCCCCCCTCGGCCATGGGCGTCGCGCCAAAGACGAACACGACTGTTTCCGGCGTGAGGCCGTGGCCGGCGCTCTTCAGCGTGAGCTGCGCCACATTGTCTTTCACTTCATCCAGCGTCACGTCCCACAGAACGCCGCCCCGATCGACCGCCAGCTTTTGCAGGTCCTGTCGCAGTTGGCGCAAACCTTTGGGATCGGCCACGCCCTGGTCGTTGGGCGGACCGCCCTCTTGCAGCAATTTGGTGTCGCTTTCCAGTCGCGCCAATTCTTTGGCGTTGTTGTTGTACAGATTGCGCCAGGAATTGTGCGTGGCGAGCGTGCGCGCGGACAGATATAAGAACGCAACCGTCGTCAGAAACAAGAACACCACCAGCACAACCTGGTAGATCGGCCAGGCGCGGGCGCTCATGTAGGCCACGCCAAAGGCGGCCAGAATTGCCACGCCCAACAGGATTTCCAACACGAGCGCCATGGCGCTGTTGTTCCACTCAGAGGTGTGCTGGCGTGGCGCGCTCGCGCGCGACGAGTTGCCTGCTTGGCTCTATGCCCGCAAACAGACAGGACTTACGGCAAAAAAGCCGAACAAATCGATGATAGATGGGCTGCCTGCGAGTGTCAAGTTTTTGCCCCGTCGCCTCTTCGCTGCGCAATCCGCTTGTCCGCCACGCGTTACGATCGGCACGATCGCACCTGAAAAGGTCGCGACGGTGGCAACTTTCGTCCCGTTTTCCCGCCTCGCTCGCCCGCCGGCCGAGTCACGGACCAAAGCAATCAATCTGCGAGAACCACTGGTTGAACTCGTTGAACGGGTCGATCATGGTTCGCGCCGGATCGGGCCGCAGCCGCATGCCCTGATAGTTGTAGTTCGGCGGGCGATAGAGCCTGGCGATCGGTGACGACTGGAACCCGTGCGGCAGGGCCTCGTGGGCGACGAAGAACGCGTTTACGCCCGCCCGCTCGCAATGGATCAGCGTGTAGCCTTTCTCACGGCCCAACAACTCGAGCGCCAGCAAACTGGCGCCGAAATAGTCGGTGCCATTCGACTGGAACGCCGGGTCGTAGACGATGGCGCTGCACACGTCGGGCGGAACGTGCGAGTTGTACTCGATGACCACCACGCGCGGCCGCGCCGCGATCTCTCGCCAGACCCAGAAATCGTTGCCGTCGATATCGATCGACAACAGGTCGAATTGTGGCGGCACGCCGTACTTCTGGAACAAGGCATTGATGTTTTCAGCCGTGATGAACTCGGCGTGGATGGTGGCCCGTGGATTGTTGCTCACGCCGGCGGAGTCCATCATCAGCCCGCGCCAGCCTTGTTCGAGCAGGAACGCTGAGTTGCATTCCGTGCCGTCGCCGCAGCCGAACTCTACGAAGTATTTGTTCGTGGTGCCGAGCCGCGCAAAGATCGCTTCGAGCACGCCGTCCTCGCCGTTTTGCGAGTGAACCTTGCGCTCGCTACGTTGCAAACTGGAAAATGGCATGGACCCGAGAACCAAATCAGGTAAAAAATCCGCGCCGCGCGAAGGACTGCTCTTGGCTTAGAGCGCTTATCAAAAATGGCCGGGGACTGTCCCGATTTTGCGGTGCCCTGGGAGCAAGATGGGACTGTCCCCCTCAAAGGCCATTTTGTTAGACGCTCTTATTCTAACTTCGCGTGCTCAGCGCCGCTGCCGGCGTGGGGACGGGCCGCACCAGCCCATCGAGCGCGGCCACCAGCCTGGCAATCATCTCCGGCGTGTGCGCCCAGCTTAAGCTGATGCGCAGCAGCGACTGCCCCGCAGGCACGCTCGGCGGCCGGATCGCCGGCACGAGTAGCCCTTGCGACCGCAACTGCTCGGCCCAGCCTAGCGCGGTGGCCGGCTCGCCCGCCAGCAGCGGAATGATCTGGCTGGCGCTGGCGCCGATCGACCAGCCACGCTCTGCCAGCTCCGTGCGCAATGCCGCGGCATGTGCCAAGAGCTCCGTGCGGCGCTCGGGCTCTTGCCGCACAACGTCCAGCGCCGCGGCGGCCGCCGCCGCCACCGGCGGCGCCAAAGCGGTGGAAAAAACATACGGCCGCGCACTATTGACCAGCCAGTCAATGAGCCGTCGGCTGCCGCACACGAATCCGCCGCCACCCCCCAGGGCCTTGCTGAGCGTGCCCACGCGCACCTGCACGCGCCGCTCGACGCCCAGTTGCTCAGCCAGGCCTCGGCCGCGTGCGCCGAACACGCCGGTGGCGTGTGCTTCGTCGACCAGGAGCATCGCGCCATAGGCTTCAGCCAGTTCGGCCAACTCGACCAGCGGCGCCAAATCACCGTCCATGCTGAAGACGCTCTCGGTGGCAATCAGCCGGCGTCGACCAGGAGCATTCTTGGCCAGCATCGCCTCCAGTGCGCGCGCGTCGCCATGGGGATAGACGCAAACCTCGGCGCGCGACAGTCGGCAGCCGTCGATCATGCTGGCGTGGTTCTTTTCGTCGGCGTAGATCGTGTCGCCGCGACCCGCCAGCGCCGCGATGGCACCTTGGTTGGCCGCGTAGCCCGAGGGAAACAGCAGCGCCGCTTCGACCTCTTCGAACTGGGCTAATGCCAGCTCGAGTTGCCGGTGTGCATCGACGTGACCGGTGACGAGCGGACTCGCTCCGGCCCCGCAGCCTTGGGCCATCGCCGCCTCGGCCGCCGCAGCGGCCAACCGCGGATCGGCCGCCAGCCCCAAATAGTCGTTCGAGCCGAAGTTTACGAATTCCTTGCCCGCGGCACGAATCAGCGGTTGCTGCGGGCCATCGTGCGTGCGCACCGCGCGAAACAAGTTCCGCGCAGCAAGCCCATCCAATTCATCGTCGATCCAGGCCAGTGGGTCGCGCGGGGGATTCTGCATGAAGGTGTGGCAGCGTGGGATATTTGTATACGGCAGAAATTTAGCGACGCGTCGTGGTGCTTTTGCGCGGTCGACGGGCCGCGGTCTTCTGGGTGACCTTCTTCTGGCCGGGCTGCGCCGGGCGCTTCACTGCGCGACTGGCCGATTTGGGCGCCGGCGACTTGGCTTGCCGCGCTTGAGAGCTTGTCGCTGAACGACCCGCCTTGTGCCGGGCCAGTTGCAACACCGCCTCGAACTCCTGCGGGGTCACCGGTTGCACGGACAGCCGCGATCCGGTGCGCAACAGTTCCATCTTGCGCAGTGCCGGCACGCCGCGCAGCACGCCGATCGGCACCGGTTCTGCAAAGATCTCCACCAGCCTGATATCGACCATCTGCCAGATCGGATTGGCCGGCGACGCCTTCGGGTCATAGTGGTCGTCGCGCGGGTTCCAGGCGGTGTTGTCTGGATAGGCCTCGCGCGCCACAACGGCCGTGCCCGCGACCGCCGGAGGATCGGTGCTGGAATGATAGAACAACACGCGGTCGCCCAGCTTCATCCCGTCGCGCATGAAGTTGCGGGCCTGATAATTGCGCACGCCGGCCCAGCAGGTCGTCTGGTCAGGACTGGCCGCCAGGTTGTGGATCGAAAAGCACTCCGGCTCGCTCTTCACGAGCCAACAACGTGCGCTTGCCATCGAAGAACCCTTGTGCCCAACGGTCGCCTGCGGCACTCTGCCAGCAACGGCCTCAGGCGGTCATTTTAGACCACCTGCTGCCACGTGGGAAAGCGACGCACTTTCACCCCCATGACCTAACCTCACCCGGCATATAATCGAATTCCGGTGGGAAAAAATCTGCCGCTGCCGGCAAGATTCTTCGCGGTGTGGCAACTCTCTAGGGACGGCCCGAACGGCGTCGCCGGTGAGGGCGGATGGACTGCCTGAGAAAACCCGGCACCACGCTGGCCCGCCAACGCGAATTGCCGCGCCCGATTGATTGACAGGAACCAGGCATTGGCCACGACACCCAACGGGCCGATCGAATGGCAGACGACGCTGGCCGAGCACGATCGCTGGCTGCGCACGGTGGTCTATGCGCGCGTCGGCCAGGCATTGGCCGTGGATGAAGTGATGCAGGAGGTGGCCCTGGCCGCGGTGCGCCAGCAGTCGCCGCTGGCAGATCCCAGCAAGGTCGCGCCCTGGTTGTATCGACTGGCGATTACCCAATCGCTCGTCTATCGCCGCAAGCAAGGGAGATGGCGCAAGTTGACGGCCCGTTATGCCGAACGTGTGCGGCCCAGCGAGCACGACTCGCGCCTGCTCGATCCGCTCGAGTGGCTGCTGGCCGACGAGCGGCAGCACCTGGTTCGCCAGGCCATCGGTCGCATGGCGCGGCGGGACGTCGAAATCCTGCTGTTGAAGTATTCGGAACATTGGAGCTACGAGAGGTTGGCCCAGCACTTGGGCACGAGCGAAAGCGCCGTGGAAAGCCGACTCCATCGGGCTCGCGCTCGCTTACGCCGCGAGCTGGCGCAACTGGACAATGCGAGGGTAGAGCGATGACGATCGTGGATGAATTTCGCCAGCACGAGCTACGCGTGCTTGACCGGCTGGTCGACGGCGAGCTAAGCCAGGCTGATCGGCGAGACTTGCTCGCCGCGCTCGACGACGAACCCGGCGCGTGGCGCCGCTGCGCGCTGGCCTTTCTCGAGTCGCAAGCCTGGCGCTGGCAGTTGGGACGCATGGCCGCCGAGCCACTGGTGGCGCACACCGCACACGCCGGCTCAGCCGCGGCCGGTCCTTCGTCGCGGGCCAGATCGGCCGCACGCTGGACGTGGACCTTGGCCATGGCGGCTGGACTGTTCCTGGCGTTTGGCCTGGGTACACGGTTCTCAACCTCCGCTCCGTCGATCGCCAACGTGCAGCCGGCGCCGCAGCCGGCGTCGGCCTCACCGACCGCACTCGTCTCCGGGGCAACCGCAACCGGACCAGAAGACAACTCACCGGTGGGCGCTGACCCAGAGCCAACCGTTGCCGCCGCCAAGGCGGGCAAATCCTCGCCGTGGCAAACGTTGACCCTGGCCCAAGCCGATGAGTCGGGCAACGTCGATCCCAACAGCAAGTTCGAGGTCCGCGTTCGCGATAGCGCGGACGGCGAGAAGATCGACCTCGAAAAGATGCTGGCCGGCGAAACCTCCACCCTGCCGGCCGCGCTGGTGGATCAATTGGAGCAAGAGGGCTGGAAAGTGACCCGGCAGCGCCGGTTGTTGCCGGTGGCATTGTCCGATGGCCGACAAATGGTCGTGCCGGTGGAGCAGGTCGACGTGCATCGTCCGGACTCGGTTCAATTCTGACGCACGCTCGATATTCGGTACGCAAGCAGAACGTCAACCCAGGAATTCAGGAGCTGCGCCATGAAAATTACTTCGAGACTGTGCCGGGCCGCCTGGCCGTTGGCACTGGGAACAATCTTGCTGGGCGCCGCCGTGGCGACTGCACAGGATGGTCCGGCGCCGGGCGATGGGCCGCGTCCGGGCAACCCGCCTCCTCCAGGCGGACCGCCGCCGCACGGCCCGCAGGATGGCGGTCCGGGATATCGTGAACACATGCGGGCGATCGTCCGCCGCTTGGAGCCCACCTTTCTGTTTCGCATGTCGGTCACGCCGGTGTCGCGCGCGTTGAACGCGCAATTGAAACTCAACGGCGAAGGGCTGGTGGTGAACCGTGTCAGCGAGGATGGCCCGGCCGCCAAGGCCGGCATCCAGGCCGACGACATCCTGCTGGCCGCCAACGACAAGCCGCTCAAGGATCCGGCCGACTTGGAGAAACTGGCCAACGACAAGGAAACCGCGGGCAAGGAAATCAAGCTGAAGGTGCTGCGCGCGGGCGAGACTTTGGAACTTTCGGTAACGCCCCAGAAGCCGCCCGAAGGCGATACGTTTATCAAATTTGATACCGAGGGCGTCATCAATATCGACGTGCGCGAGGTGCGCGATATCGAGCGCACCATTCGCGAGAAACTCAAGAGCGCCGGCGCTGATTTGCGCCTGCAATTCATCGAACCCGGCACCATGCTGCCGCCGGGGCTCAAGCTCATGGTACAGCGGCGCACGGACTTGCCGGACGATCTGTCGATCAACATCCGCAAGCAAGGCAAAGAGCCGGCCGACATCGAAGTCAAAAAGGGCGACCAGACCTGGACGGTGAAGGAAAACGACCTGGCTCCCCTGCCAGACGAAGTGCGCGGGCACGTGGAGGGCTTTTTGGGCCAGCGTCCGCCGCACGTCACGCTGCAGGATGGACCGTTCCACCCGCCCGTTCCGCCACCGCACGATGGTCCTGGCGGGCCACCGCGGCCCGATGGGCCTCGTCCACCGCACGGCCCCGGTGGCCCTGATGGCCCACCCGATGGGCACGCCGATCGCGGCTTCGATGAATTTGGCCCTCCGCAGGAGCGTGCGCGGTTCCCAGGATCGCTGGAGCGCCGCCTGGAAGACATGAGCCGCCGCATGCAGGAAATGCACGACCAGCTCAACGATTTGCGGCATCGACTGCGCGACGATGAGGGGCCGCGCCCGCCGCGGGGCCGGCGTCCGGAGCGTCCCGATCGACCCGACGGTCCCGGCCCGGATGGCCCGCGCCCGGATGGCCCCGGCCCGGACGAGCGGCCGGTGCCCGACGAATCGTAGTCGCGAAATCGGCTGTCAGTGAGCACGAGCGCCGGTCGCGAGCCAGCCAGAGTGTTGGTTCGCGGCCGGCGTTTTCTTGCGTCGCAAGGCGAGCGTAGTTACTGCAGACGCCGGTACTCATGCGGGCACGTGCCCGACCTGCACTTACGGCGCTTGAGAACTAGTCGATGTTGCGATCCCTGCTGGAGTCACCGAAGTGATCGACGGGTAGCGAGCAAAATCGGCGCCGTTTAACGTGACGATGTGGCTGATGCCGGCGATTTCCATCATCGCAACCAGTCGTGCGTCGTAGACTGCAAGCCCCACCACGTTAAAACGAATCAGCAGCTCACGCCATTTTTGGTAAACGGCGGGTGACTCACTTAATAGTGTGCCCACGTTCTCGATGAACTTCACGCGACGTTCCGTCGTCGGAATGCTTTGTCCGTAGCCGCCACGAGCGCTCGTAGGGCGCGTCGAGACGTTCCAGAATTCAGCAATGTTCTGCGGGCATGTAGCCAGCGAATGGCCGGCCGCACGCAAGACTCCAAAAGCCTTACGGATGGTCGCGTGCTCAGCGTCGCTGCGGTCAAACAGCCGCAGCAACACGCCTGTGTCGACCAGGTATTGCATCAGTCGTGATCGGCGTAGATGTCCGCGCGCGAGAAATCGCGCGGCAGGCTAGGGCCATCGAAAACGAGCTCGTCCAACTCCGCGTCGAAGTCTCGGGGGTAGATTTTGGCCCTGGGCGAGCCGTTTTCTCGCTCGACGACGAGACGCAGGTATTCCTCCACCGTCATGCCGTGCTCGGCGGCGATAGCAGCGAGTCGCGCCGCAATCTCTTCGTCGATTTGAATGGAGGCCATAGATGAGGGTCCTTCTCTCACAAGAATACCACAAACCCGACAGGCGGGAGACGTCGCAAATGGGCCCCGACGTCCGGGTGCCTCCTTCGGCGCTAGGTCCAAGCGACCTCGGTCAGGCGATCTCAAATCCCTTGCGCTGCGGCCGGCTGAGCCAGGTATTGGCCTCGTCGTCGCCCACGAACTGCTCGGCCTCGGGATCCCACTTGAGCTTGCGCCCCAGTCGCATCGAGATGTTCGCCAGGTGGCAGGTGCTCACTGAGCGGTGCTGGCTGGCGACGTCGGCCAGCGGCGCTTGCCGCGTGCGCACGCAGTCGAAGAAGTTGCCCATGTGATTGATGATGGCGTCGAGCTTGCCGGTGCGCTTGGGCCGCGACAAGTTGTCGTGTGCGTACAGCGTGAACTGCTCGCGCGCCAGCGGCCGCTCGGCCAGTGCCTCGACCGGCTGGCCGGAGATCACGCCGCGGTTGGCAAACAGGCGCCCCTGGTCGCCCTCGAAGAGGATGCCGTTGCGCCCTTCGTCGAGAATCTCCAACTCCACGCCGTTGGCATATCGCAGCCGCGCGGCAAAGTCGGTCGCCACGTTGTAGCCGTTGGCAATCGTGGGAAATCTGGCCGTGCCGTCGATCTCGACGGGGCCGGAGTTTTCGGCGCCGATGGCCCACTGCGCGATGTCCACGTGATGCGCGCCCCAGTCGGTCATCTGTCCGCCCGAGTACTCGTACCACCACCGGAACGTGTAGTGGGCCCGCTCCTTGATAAACGGCACATCGGGCGTTTGCCCTTGCCACAAGTTCCAGTTGAAGTCCGCCGGCGGCGGCTCGGCGACAAACGGTCCGCCCGTCTTGTTCTTGCCCAGAATCACCTGCACCTTGCGCAAGGCGCCGATGCGGCCCTGGCGAATCATTTCCACCGCCAGCCGGAAGTTGTGGTCGCTGCGCTGCCAGGTGCCCACCTGCACGATGCGCCCCGTCTCGGCCACCACGCTGCGCATCCGCTGGCCTTCGTCCACCGTGAGCGTCAGCGGCTTTTCGCAATACACGTCCTTGCCCGCGCGGCAGGCGTCGATGACCATGGCCGTGTGCCAATGATCGGGCGTGCCGATGGTGACGACGTCCACGTCGTCGCGATCCAACAGCCGGCGGTAGTCTTCGTACAGCTCGGCCTTGCCGCCGAACTGGGCGCGCGCTTTCTCGGCCACTTGCCGGTCCACGTCGCAAATGGCCACCACGTCACCATCGGCCAGCGCCTTCTCGGCGATCACCGACCCTTGATAGCGCATGCCGATCGCGCCGATGCGCAAGCGATCGTTCTTGCTTCGCGGGCGAAGGCGCTCCTCAGCGTCGGCGCTGAATACATAAGGCGCCCCAACGAGCGCCGTCGCCGCGGCCGCGCTCGATTGCAGAAACTGCCGGCGAGTTCGTGTCGCTGGTTGCATGGCGGTGGCCGGCGAGCATGGCCGGCCAAGGGGTTCCGTCGAGCGGGCTATTTGCGAACCTGTTCGAAATAGTGCGCACCCTTTTTGTTGGCGGTGACGACGTCGAGCAAACCGTCGCCGTTCACGTCGGCCACTTCTAACTGCGTGCCCACGCCGCTATTGTCGTCGATCTGGTGCGGTGTCCAGACCGGCTTGTTCCCCTGGCGCGACAGCTCGAACCAGTAAACGACCGCCGGCGCATCCGGATTGATGTCTCCCTTGGGCCCGTGCGCCCACCAGCGCTTGCCGGTGACGATATCCTTCAAGCCGTCGCCGTTTATGTCCACCAGGTTCAGGCTGTGCGTTTGCGAAATGTCCTTGAAGATGGTGTGCGTCTGCCAGCCGTCGGGCTTTTGCTCGTGCCACCAGATGCCCACCTGGTGGGCGCTCGACGAGATGACGTCGTTGTCGCCGTCGCCGTCGCAGTCGTACACGTACATCTGCGAGCACTGCTCGCCGAAGTTCACGGGATGGAACACCCAGGGCGATGCCGAGGGGCTCGCCGGCGCTTCCCACCAGCCTTGAATCACCAGCACGTCGGTACGGCCGTCGCCGTTCACGTCGCCCGCGCCAATGCCGTGCGAAAAACGGTCGGTCCCCGGGGCGTTTTCGGCCGATACCGGCACGAGCTTCCACAGGCCCGCGGCCGCGGGCACGGCATAGCCAATGAACTTGCCAGGGTCGTAGCCCAACAACAAGTCGCGCTGGCCGTTGCCGTCGATATCCAAATAGCTGGGGCTCTCGTTATTCGTAATGGGCGTGCACTCGTGCCGCTGCCAGGTCCCGCCGGCCGTTGCCGGCTGCTCGAACCACCAGGTCTCCTTGCCGGGAAAGCCCACGACGATCAGGTCCGTGCGGCGGTCGCCGTTGATGTCGTCCGCAAAGTTGCAGAACGAGTCGCTGTAGTTGAGCGGATCGAATTCCTGCGGCTTCTCCAGCACGGGCGTCAATTTCCAGTCGGGCGCGGCGTAATAGACGCTGCCCGCGGCGACATCCATTTTGCCGTCGCTATTAAAGTCGCCCACGGCGACACCTTCGCTGCGGAACTTGCTGTCGAGCTGCGCGCGCTGGAAGCTGATCTCGGGCGACTTTTCGGCCGCCACCATCGCAGCCGGCGCGAGCCCCGCAATCACCGCCAGTGCCAACCGCCAATGCCTGCTCATCGCTGCGCCCTCAAACCGGAAAAGACAGAGGTCCAAAACCGCTCTTGAGCGTAGTGTACGTGCGGGCCGAAAGCAACTTTCCCAGATGCGGCGGAAATCGCGCCGCGCAAGTGTCCGAATTCCTCGCGGAGCAGTCGCTCTGGTCGCGGTTGCTGGAATTCCGCTTGCGGCGCAGCGCGGGAAGATCGCACGCGGAAACGCGCACAGCAAGCCCGCCCTTACAGCAGGCTTTCCAGCAGCAGCCGCATCTTGCGCAGCTCGGCCGAGTGGTCGGTGTCTTCCATCTCGTTGATCATCACGGTCAGCGCGCGATTGTAGCGATGCTTGGCCAACTGGCTGATCAACCGGCCGTATTCCACCTGGCCCTGGCCCACGCGCACTTGCAGCTTGTCCTTGGTGGTGTCGCGCAGGTGCACGTTCAGCACATGCCGCATCACCTGGTCGTAACCGTCGCCGCCGTGCGGCCCGTAGATGTAATGGCTTGGATCGAGCGTGATCCCCAGGCCTTTGACGTTGTCGCACAGCACCACGGCCGTGTCGGGATCTTGCGTGATGCGCCCCGTTTCGGTCTTCACGCCCACCAGCACGCCGTCGCCCGAGGCGATCGAAACCAGCCGTTGCAAGCGCTCGATCTCGGCGTTGAAGGGCGTGCCCAGCTCGGCGGCCGCGATGGTCAGCGTGACCACTTTAGTGGCCTTGGCCAGTCGGCAGCAGGCGGCGAACTGTTCGTAGTACTCTTCGCCCTCGGCGGCAATCTCGACGCTGTAACCGGAAATGGTCAGGCGATAGGTCTCGCGGCAAACCGCCACCACTTCGTCCAGGTTCGACAGTACCTGCGAAGGTTTGATCTGACCGCCGTTCTCGTGCAGCGCGATTTCGACGTGGTTATATTCCAGGTCGACCAATCGTTGCAGCACTCCGTCCAACGACAGGTTGCCAAAGCATTCGCTCGAAGCAGCGACAAACACGCGATACTCCTCCTAGCCGACAAGCGGATGGGAACACGGCCGGGCGCGCAAGGCCGACCGCGGCAACGCGCCGGCTAGCTTACCCCGGTGTCGACCGTTTTGGCAACACCGCACGATCGCGCGCGGCTGCGCCGCGTGCGGTCGCAATGAGCGAATGCGGCCTTGGGCCACGCTGCGCGCAGCGTATAATGCCTGTCATCACGGCGAGTTTCTGCGGCCGCGCACGCGGCGCGCCCGCTTGCTATCAACGTCGCGCCGAACCGCGAATGAGGAGATGCCATGGATCCGCAACCTGCGCCTGCCCCCCAACAACCCGTGCCCGTCGAATTGGTCGCCGAGCCTTCGCGCGGGCCGATTCGCGTCATTGTGGAGCCCCCGCGACCAAGCTGGTGGGGGCGCGCCCTGCGCTGGATCCTCGTGATCTTGGTCGGGCTGTGGTTGCTCGGTTCGATGGGCAACTACTACGGCCGCGACGACGACGTGCAGGAACGCTGGCATTCACGCAGCAAGTCCGCGGCTGACAAGATCGCCATCATTTCCGTGGCAGGCACCATCTTCGGCGAACAGAATTTCGTCAAACATCAGATCGACCGCGTGCGCGACGACGATCGCGTCAAGGCGGTGGTGCTGCGCGTCGACTCGCCCGGCGGCACCGTCACCGGCAGCGACTATATCTATCACCACCTCAAGCAGCTCACCAAAGATCGCCAGATTCCGCTGGTGGTCAGCATGGGCGGCATTGCGGCCAGCGGCGGTTACTACGTGTCCATGGCCGTGGGCGACGCCAAGGATACGATCTTCGCCGAACCCACCACTTGGACCGGCTCCATCGGCGTCATCATTCCCCACTACGACGTGACCGGACTGTTGGAAAAGATCAACGTGCAGGACGACTCCATCGCCAGCAACCCGCTGAAGATGATGGGCAGCCCGACGCGGCGCCTGCCCGAACCGGTTCGCGCCGAGGAGCAAAAGATTCTGCAAGAGCTGGTCGATTCCAGCTTCGCCGACTTCAAGGAGCTGGTGCTCAGCGGGCGGCCGGCCTTGCGCGACGATCAGGCAGCACAAGGCGTCGTGTTTACCGGCCGCATCTTCACGGCCAAGCAAGCGCAGCAGAACCACCTGGTCGACCGGCTCGGGTTCATCGAAGACGCGATCGACCGCGCCAGCGAACTGGCCGCGCTCGACAAAGAGAACGTGCAGGTTGTCGAGTTCAAGCAGCCGCAGGGCGTATTGGATCAGATGCTCTTTGGACCCGGCGGCAGGAGCGCCATGGCCGAGATTTCGGCACTGGCCGAGCTCAACGTGCCGCGCGCCTACTATCTGTGCACCTGGTTGCCGGGCCTGAGCGCCGGCATCAAGCACTAGTAAATCGACCAGGCTCAAGTGTCAGGTCGACGGTGTTGCTGCGCGGCAGCAATGCGTGCAACTTGCGAGACACCCAGCCGCGCAAGCGGCTGAGGTCTTGTAGCCGTGGGCGGTGAGCCCACGGATCCCGAAGCCCTCTAACCCTCGGTGCCGCGCGCTTCGGCGTGGCGGCGGCCGAAGAGTATTGGCAGCCTGGCCGCCGAAGCGCGCGGCCTTGTTTGGTTTTTTGGGATGTCGTGTACGGCGGGCTTCTAGCCCGCCGCTAGGGACCTAGGCCGCTGTCGCGGCCGTCGCACGGATCGCCTACGCTCGCGCATGACATTGACGCGCGGTCAGTCCGCCCAGGGCTCTGCTGTTGTCGGGTGCCACCGCCGGCCCGTTCAGCAGTGATGAATTGGCATCGCTCGTCTGCGCCCCGCGACGAATCTAGAACACCGGCGCCGGCGGTTCTTCGTCGGGCGCGTCCGCAGGTCGCGGAGCTTCTTCGCGCGGCTTGCGCGGTGGGCCGTCATCATCTCCATCCGGCGGTTCGCGGTGGGGCCCGCGCCTGCCGTCAGGCGGACCACCCGGCGGAGGCCCGTCGTGCGGAGGCCCGTCGCGGTGAGGCCGATCGCGCGGCCCATCGCCTCGTGATCCCTCACCCCGCGATCGCTCGCCGCGCGGTCCGCGATGGCCGTCGCGGAACATCCATTCGCCGCGCTCGCGCAGGAAGTACATTTCCCGCAACTGCTGCCGCGCCTCCTCGGGCGACATGTTCATCAGTTCGTCCTGCTTGGGGATCGGCAATTGCTCTTCGAAGAACTTTGCCATGTCCGATTTTGGCAACGGTGCGCCGCGGCGCGAAAAGCGGCCAAAGTCCGAGCGGTCCATCATCGACAACACGATCCACCGGCCGACCAGCTGCCGGCTCGATTCCAAGTCGGGCTCCTTCGACAACTCCACTTGGACTTTGTCGGACAGTTTCTCCTTCAAGCGCTCGATATCCTCGGCTTTGATTTCCACGCGGTTCTTCCGGTCGCTGTCGCGCGAGCGCTCGATGGCGACGCGCACCAGTTCGCGCCGCTGCTGTTGCTCGTTTTCCATTTCATAGGCGCGCTTCCGCCGCGGCGACATGTCGGCGATCAGCTTGTCGCGATGCTTCCACAGAATGTCCTCGATCCAGTCCAGGATGCGCGACATGTCGGTGCGCGTGAGCAGTTCCGCGCTGCGCTGAAACTCCCGTCGCGCCTTCTGCCGTCGCACGGTCTGCTCGATGCTGGCGATTCGCTCGGCCGGCGCTTTTTCCGCCAGCTTGGCCCGCTCGCCGGGCGACAGCGTCTTGAGCCACTCGTGATAGTGGGTCGCCACCTGGATCAGCCGGTCACGCTTAGGATCGGCGTCGATGGCCGCCTGCAAAGCCCGCAGGCGATCCTGCTCGGCCGCCGGCAACGCCGCGAACCGCGCTTGCTTCCGCAACAGCTCCTGTTGATCGGCGGGCGACATGGCCGCCACTTCGGCGCGCCGCGCGGCCAACTCGTCGGCCGACGGCACCGCGGCCAGGGCGCCCCAGGCCGCCAGGCAAACGGCCGCTGCCGCCAGCAGGCGCCGCGCGCGCCCGGCGATGGTCCGCCCCGTGGAGGGATTACCCGTGGAGGGATTACGTGTGGAGGGGTTTCGTGACGGATTATTCATCATCGCCATCTCCGTCGACGAATAATCCGTGCTGCTCCAGCAGGCGCAAAAGCTCGACGTCGCCCGCCTGGTAGTACAGCTCGAAGTTCTTGATCACCGGCAGATCGCGCAACAGCGATTCATTCGGATTGGTCCAGACCTGACCTCCGATGGCGAATCCGGCCACGCCGGCTACCACGGCGGCCAGCGCACCCAGCCAGATTTGGCGTCGCCAGCGGCGCGGCTGGTCGGCCAGCACGGCTCCGGCCTCTTCCGATGCCGCCAGCGCCACCATTTCGATCGTCGTCTTGGCGAACGTCTCGTTCACCGTGGCGCGCGGCAGCCGGTCGAGCAATCCCCAGGCGCGTTCCAGCCGTCGCAATTCGGCCTGATACGCTTCGTCGCGTGCCAGCCGCTCTTCCACTTGGCGCACCGCTTCCGCGTCGAGCTCGCCATCGAGATAGGCGCTCAGCTCTTCCTGCACTGGATCAGATTGCATGGATTCGGGTTCTACCATCGTTGCTTGCTCGAGACGGAAGCGGCTCGGCGGCGCGCTTATTGCGGCCGCTTGCCGTCCTCTAAGTAGGGCTCCAAAATCTCTTTCAAGTTCACGCGGGCCCGCGACAGGAGCGATTTGATCGCCTGCGGCGACATGTCCATGGTCTCGGCGATATCGGCGTAGCTCATGTCCTCGAACTTGTTGAGCAGCACGGCCATCCGCTGCCGTTCGTTCAGTCCTGCCAGGGCGGCCCGCACCACGTCGCGCAGCTCGGCTTTGTCCAGTTGTCGCGCCGGCATGGCGCCGCTGGCCGCCAGCGCAATGCGGTCGAGCGTGCCGGCGCCGGTCGAGTCGTTCGGCTTGCCGCCCAGGTTTACCTCCGGTCGTCGCGACAGCGATCGCAGGGCGTTCGACGCCACGTGGTTGGCAATCGTGTACAACCAGGTCGAAAACTTCGCGCCCACGACATACCGCTTGCGGGCCCGATACACCCGCAGGAACACCTCCTGGGCCAGATCCTCCGCCTGATCGCGCCGCCCCGTGAGATGCTCCAGCACCGTCACCAGCCGGCCCTGGTAGCGCATCATCAACTCGTCGAAGGCCGCGGCGTCGTCGTCGCGCACCGCCAGCATCAACCGCACGTCGGGGTCTTGCAGTTGGTAGCGCTGGGCGGAGGATTCGCTAATCGCCACCGGCGCGTCTCACGGCGGGGGTTTCGAACGGTTGGCTCAAGGGCATCTACCTGCTCATATTATCACACCCAATCTCCCGCCGCTGGGGGTCGGCCGCAACGTTGACCCCGCCCGGTGCTCGCTGCGCCCAACGCCCTGGGTATTTAAAACCGACGGCAGGCCGGGGTTCCGCTGGCGCGGCCCCTCGACGGCTGGCGCAGCGCGTCGACAGGTCCGCCACAGGGCGATAACTTGAGAATCCCAATATCTCGGCGACTCATTTTCAGGGTGCGTGCATGGCTCAACTTCAAGATCGCGTGGCGGTCGTCACCGGCGGGGCCAGCGGCATCGGCCGGGCCACGGCCCTGCTGTTGGCGCGCGAGGGCGCTCGCGTCTTCGCCGCCGACTTGCGCCCCCAACCGGCCAATCGAGAGCTGTTTGCCTCCCTGGGAATTCAAGAACGCACCTGCGACGTGCGCGACGAACCCCAAGTGCGGGCGCTATTGGACGAAGCCGCCGGTCCCAGCGGCCGGCTAGACATCCTGGTCAGCAACGCCGGCTTCGATCTGCCCAAGGCACTCACCGACGTCAGCATCGAAGAGTGGGACACGTGTCTCGATACGAACCTCAAGGGCTGCTTCCTGACCAGCAAACACGCCATCCGCTGGATGCGCGACAAGGGCGGCGCGGTGGTCTTTACTGCCAGTAACGCCGGCCTGTTGCCGCGCGCACACGATCCGGTGTACTCCACCAGCAAAGCGGCCGTCGTGGCCCTGGCCAAAGCCCTGGCTCTGGCCTACGCGCCCGACCGCATTCGGTTTACCTCCGTTTGCCCCGGTCCGGTTTCAAACACCGGAATTATGGACGTGGCACTGGCTGCCGCCGCCGACCGCGGCGCCGCCGAACGTGCGGTGATCGACGCCAGCCCCATGGCTGCCGCGCTGGGCCGCATGGTCACGCCCGAGGAAGTCGCCCAGGCGATTCTTTATCTGGTGAGCGACGCGGCGATGTTTGTCACCGGCACCGCGCTACGCATCGACGGCGGCAAATCTTTGGGCGTGCCGAGTCGCCGGTAGCGAATCGACCTGACAGTGGGCATTTAGCGCTGCTCGCCGGGGCAGAAACTATTGCACTGCCTGGCGAAACCGCGATATCATGGGACCCTGGAGAGGCACATCTGCGTCGATTCTGATCACTCTCAAACGGCGGAAGTCATGCCATGAGACACGTCTGTACGTTCGTACTGGTAGCCTCGCTCTGCGCCTCGCTCAACCTCGTTGCCGCGGCTGAGCAAACCATTGCTCCGGCCATCGGCAAGAAAGTCGCAGAGTTCTCGCTGCAAGACTTTCGCGGCAAGGCCCATGCCTTGTCCGATCTCAAGGACGCCAGGCTGGTGGTGGTCGCCTTCCTGGGCGTGGAATGTCCGTTGAGCAAACTCTACGCGCCGCGCCTGGTCGAATTGGCGGCCGAGTATGAAGGCAAAGGCGTGAAGTTTCTGGCGGTTGATCCCAATCGGCAAGATGCCGTCACCGAGATGGGCCAGTTTGCCAACCTGCATCAGCTCTCGTTTCCGTTCGTCAAAGATCTCAACAACGTTCTGGCCGACGCGATGGGCGCAGCACGCGTACCGCAAGTGTTCCTGCTCGACGGCGAACGCACCATTCGCTATGCCGGCCGCATCGACGATCAATACGGCTTTCAATCCGGCAGCGGCTACGCCAAGTTCAAGATTCAGAATCGTGATCTGGCCGGCGCCATCGATTCGCTGCTGGCAGGCAAGGAAGTGGCCACTGCGGTTACCGATTCCAAGGGCTGCCTGATCGGCCGCGTGCGCCAAGCGGACACGAACAGCGAAGTGACCTACAGCAATCAGATCGCGCGCATCTTCCAGGATCACTGCGTGGAATGCCATCGCCCTGGCCAGATCGGACCGTTCGCGCTGCAATCGTATGAAGAAGCGGCGGGCTGGGCCGAGATGATCGAAGAAACGGTGCGCGATCAGCGGATGCCCCCCTGGCATCCCGATCCGAAGTACGGCAAGTTCCGCAACAACCTGGCATTGTCCGACCAGGACAAAGAATTGATCTATCAGTGGGTCGCCAAGGGCGCGCCCGAGGGCGATCCGAAAGATCTGCCGGAAACCAAGGAGTACGTGGGCGGCTGGTCGATTCCCGGCGGACCGGACGCCGTATTCTATATGACGGACGAACCGGTCGACGTGCCGGCCGAGGGTACGGTCGACTATCGCTATTACGTGGTCGACACCGGCTTCAAAGAAGACAAGTGGGTGCAAGTGGCCGAGTGCATGCCGGACAATCGCGGCGTCGTGCACCACATCATCGTCTTCATGAAACCGCCGCAGACCGATCTGTTCTCCAGTCGCCGTCGCTCGGGCGAAGGCGATGCCGCCGGGGCGCAAACCGCTGCCGAAGACAAACGCGACGGCAAGCCGGCCGAGAAAACCGCCAAAGCCGAAGGTGAACAAAACGTCGGCATTGGCGAAGACGGCACCGTGGGCAACAGCAATGCCGATCGTCGGCGCGGCCGTGGCGGTCGACGCGGTGGCGGCGGCGGCAACGGCGGCCAGGCCTCGTTCGGCCAGTTGTGCGGCTTTGCTCCCGGCACGCGGCCCTACGTGCTGCCGCCGGGCATGGCCAAGCTCATTCCCGCCGGCTGGCAACTGGTCTTCCAGTTGCACTACACGCCGAACGGCTCGCCGCAGAAAGACCGCAGCGCCGTGGGCATCAAGTTCGCCGACCCGGCGTCGGTGAAGTATCGCGTCGCCACGGCGAACGCCGCCAACGGAACGTTTGAAATCCCCGCCGGCGATTCGAACTACGAAGTCCAGTCAGATCGCACCTACGGCGGCGAGGTGCTGTTGCTCTCCGTCTTCCCGCACATGCATCTACGCGGCAAAGACTTCCGCTACGAGCTGTTCTATCCTGACGGCAAGCATGAAATCATCATGGACATGCCGCGCTACGACTTTAACTGGCAGACGAGCTACGTGTTTGAAAAGCCCCTCGAGCTGCCGGCCGGCACGCGCATGCACTGCATCGCGCACTTCGACAACTCGGCTGACAACCCGGCGAACCCGGATCCTGCCAGCCCGGTCACCTGGGGCGATCAGACCTGGGAAGAAATGATGATCGGCTGGTTCGACATCGCGGTGCCCAAGGACACCGACATCAGCAAGGTGCTGCCGCCGGACAATCGCCGTTTCGGCCGCGAAGAAGCCAAACCGCGTAGCGGCGAGGCCGGCCAGTAGGGATGCAGAACGGCATCACTCGTTGTACTCACGGAGCCGGTGGAATTCCCGCCGGCTCCGTTTTTTCACGGCCATCGCCGGGCAACAGGCCAGCGCCCAGGGGCAGATTTTGCCCATTCACTTAGCTAGAATCGTAGGGTCATCGCACCCTTCCGCAGCGCTGCCAGAACCCATGCCACGTCGAATTCAGCATCGCACGCTAGCCGTCACACGTCCTCCGCGCAGCATCGTCTGGCTATTATTTTCCGGTGCCCTCGTGGCCGGTTGCGGTTTGGGTATTACGCCGGAGCATCAAGCGGCGCTCGCGAAAGTGCAGCAGCTCGGCGGCAAGATCAATTCCGAGGGGGGCGGCTACAAGTTGGTGCTGACCGGCACGCAGGTTGAAGACGCCGATCTCGAAGGCCTGCAGCACGTCGCCAATCTGACCGAGATCGATTTGCGCGGCACGCGCATTACCGACGCCGGCTTGCCGCATCTGCAAGCCATCAGCACCCTGAAGTTCGTGCGCATCGAACGCACGAACATCACACGCGAGGGTGCCGATCGGCTGGAAAAATCCCGGCCGGATCTGGACGTCATGCGCTAGCCCGCAGTTTACGGCTGCGTGTTGCCCAGCAGCAGGCGCTCGATTGCCGTGCTGCGGAAGGCAAAGATGTGCTCCAACTGGCGTCGTACCAGCGGCTGGGCCAGCTCGCCGCACGGCCAAAGCGGTAGCGCGTACTCCACCACGTCCTCCACGTGCGTCCCGCCGCCTGCGGCGCGAAAGCGATGCGTGTGAATCCAGCGTCGATACGGCCCCTTTAACTGCACGTCGACGAAGACGTGCGGCGGATCCCACGTCTCGATCAGGCTCCGCCAGCGTAGCGGCAGGCCCAGCGCGCGAATCCGATAGTCGATCACCGTGCCGGCGCCCATGCGGATCGGCCCCGGCGTGATCATGCGAAATTGCATCTCCGGCGGCGTAATGAGCGCCAGATTGCCGGGATCGCAGAAGAAAGCGAACACCCGCGCAGGTTCCAAGGGCAAGAACAAGCTGGACTGCAACTGGTGCGTCATGCCTGGGTCGCGCGGTCCCCCTGCGGGCAGTCTGCCAGATACAAGCGGTTGCGCCGCGGAAACTCGTGTCGCCCCACCGGCGCAAACGCCGCCAGCTGACTGAAATACATATAGTGCGTCACGCGAACCAATTCCGCGTTGATGCCGATGAGATTGAACGAGTTCTTTTCGCGTTCGCGCGCCCGGCCGCGGCGCGACGTGGTCGTGCCCGAGTGCACGATAATGATGCCGCTGGCGCGGCTCTGGCTGGGATAGACGTCGAGCGAGTTGCCGATATAGGCCCGGTGCAAGTGGCCGCCCAGCACCAGGTCCACGTCCAGCTCGTTGAAGCGGTCGAGCGCTTGGCGCGCGCGGCGCATCACGTCGTGGCGGTCGTCATAGTCGGGAGCCGGCGCAAAATGGTGATGCGCCACCACGATCCGCGCCGCTCCCGATGGCACGTCGGCAAAAGCGCGGCTGCAAAAGTCAAGCTGCTGCCGCGTTACCCGGCCATTGGTGATCTTCGTCCAGGGCGCCGTGGTGTTGAGCGCCACAATCACGGCATCGTCGCGCACCAGCACCGTGTCCAGTTCATCGCAGATGTGCTTGCGATAGTTGGCATACGGCGCGAACAGCCGTTCGGCCACGCGGTACAGCGGCACGTCGTGATTGCCCGGCACCACGATGCGCGGCGCCGGCGGCAGCGCGTCGAGAAAGGCCCGCGCCTCGGCGAATTGTTGTGCCTTGGCGCGCTGCGTGAAATCGCCGCTGGCCACGATGATGTCCGGTTGCAGTTCGGCCGCGGCCCGTTGCACCGCATCGCCCACCGGCGGCAAATAGACGGGGCCGAAGTGCAGATCGGAGATGTGCAACAGCGTCAGCATCAGGGCCTACCGAGTTTCAAGGCGACAACGTCTTGTAGCATGGATCCGCCGCCGCAACCAAGCACACCTTCCGCACCCGGTACAGTGGTGCGCCGGCGCGTGCATGCGGCGTGTGCTCCAGCGGGCAATAACACCCCGCGCCAGCCGGCGAGTAAACCTGCGGCAGCGGCTAGCCAGCCGGCCCGCCGCCAGTTAAGATGGTCGCAGACGATCATTTCCCTGGTGGACAATCGCAAATTTTCCCCCGCCGCGGTCTCGGATTTCACTCGTTTCGCGCGAAGTTTTAGCCGCAGGCGAAATCTACACGCAATCATAACTTATGTCTAATGCACCCATGGTATCCATGCCGCGGCGGCAGCGGGCAGGGACACTCGCGGAAAACTGGGTTATGCCAACCGAACGGATCCTCGTCGTCGACGACGAAGAGGACTTGCTCGAGCTGATTCGATACAACCTGGGCAAGGAAGGTTACCAGGTTCGTTGCGTAGCAACGGGTGAAATTGCGCTGCGCGAAGTGCGCGCGCAATTGCCCGACTTGATCTTGCTCGATCTCATGCTGCCGGCGGTCGACGGCTTGTCAGTCTGCCGCATTCTCAAGGGCGATCCCGCCACGCAGCACATCCCCGTCATCATGGTCACGGCCAAGACCGAAGAGGCCGATATCGTAACCGGGCTGGAACTGGGCGCCGACGACTACATTACCAAGCCCTTCAGTCCGCGCGTGCTCCTGGCCCGCGTGCGCGCCATCTTGCGACGCAAACTCGTGCAGTCGCTCGAAGATCCGTCCACCATTCAGGTGCATGACCTGGTGATTCATCCCGGTCGGCACGAAGTGTTGTTGGGCGGTCGCCCCGTTGACCTTACGTTCACCGAGTTTCGGTTGCTGCAGTTTTTGGCGCGGAAACCGGGCTGGGCCTTCTCGCGAAATCAGATTGTCGATGCGGTCAAGGGCGAGGATTACCCGGTTACCGAGCGGTCCGTCGACGTGCAGGTCGCTGGCCTACGCAAAAAGCTCGGCAACTACGGCAGCTACATCGAAACGGTGCGCGGGGTGGGCTATCGCTTCAAGGAATAGCCATGCCCCGGCGACGCCTGCTCTGGCACCTGCTCCCTTCGTACGCGGCGATCGTATTGGCGGCCGTCATCGGCATCGGCTGGATGACGCTGCGGCAAATTGAGCAGTCCTGGATGCGCGCCACGCGTGGCGACCTCGACGGCCTGGCCCGCTTTCTCGAGCAGCATCTCGCTTCCGATCTTCCGGGCGCCGACGGCGAATTCGCCACGCTCTGCCGGCAACTGCAGAGTGCCGGCGGCCCGCGCATCAGCCTGCTCTTGCCCAATGGCTCCGTGCGCATCGACAGTCAGAATCAACCGGACGAGCTGACCAATCAGCTGGACCGGCCGGAGATTCAGGCGGCGGCGGCCGGCGAAACCGGTGCCCAGGTGCGCTACAGTCCCGCGCTCGACGAGCATGTCTACTTCCTGGCGGTGCCGGTGCAGCGCGATCGTCGCGTGGCGGCCGTGCTCTACCTGGCCGGTCCCATGTCGGGCCTGGAGGCGGCCCGCGCCCGCGCGCAGCTCTATCTGCTCACGGCCGGCCTGGTGATCGCCGCGCTGGCCGCGCTGTTGGCCTGGCGCGCGGCACGCACCGTCACCACGCAACTCGGCCACGTGGGCCAGACCGCCGATCGACTGGCCAGCGGACAGTGGGGTGCCCGCGCCGCCCTGCCCGATGCGCAGGAACTGGCCGATCTGGCCGAGCGATTCAATCGCATGGCAGATCACCTGCAACGCCAGATCGGCGTGCTCACGCAAAACAACAACGAGCAAAAGGCCGTGCTGGCCAGCATGGCCGAAGGCGTCCTGGCCGTCGACAGCCAGGAGCGCGTAATCAGCATGAACACCGCCTCGCGCCGGCTGCTGGGCGTCGATCAGACCCAGGCCCAAGGCCGCGCCCTGGGCGAAGTGGTGCGCAACGCCGACCTCAGCCGCTTCATCAGCCGCGCGCTGGCCTGTCGCGATCCGATCGAGGACGACCTGTTCCTGCTCGGCGACCGCCAGCGCGTGATGCAAGCCCACGGCTCGGCCTTGCACGACTCCGAAGGCCGTGCCATCGGCGCCGTCGTCGTGCTCAACGACGTCACCGATTTCCGCCGCCTGGAAGACATTCGCCGCGATTTCGTGGCCAACGTTTCCCACGAGCTGAAAACGCCCATCACCTCCATCAAGGGCTTCGTCGAGACCTTGCTCGACGGCGCGATGACGGACCCCGTCGATTCAGAACGCTTTCTGCGCATCATCGGCAAGCAGGCCGATCGCTTGCACGCGATCATCGAAGATTTGCTCAGCCTCTCCAAGATCGAACAGAGCGAAGAGGCCGAAGACATCGTGCTCGAGCCGTTCCAGCTGCGCAGTGCGCTCGAGTCGGCCGTCAACACCTGCCAAAGCGCCGCCCACGAGCGCGAGATTCCCGTGACGCTGGCCTGCGATTCCGGACTCGTGGCCAACATCAACCCCATGCTGTTCGAGCAGGCCGTGGTCAACCTGCTCGACAACGCCATCAAATACAGCGATCCGGGACGTGAAGTTCGCATCAGCGCCGAACAAAGCGGCCAGGAGGTGCTCATCCACGTTACCGATCGCGGCTCCGGCATTGCCGACGAGCACCTGCCGCGCATCTTCGAACGGTTCTATCGGGTCGATCGAGCCCGCAGTCGCAAGCTCGGCGGCACCGGCCTGGGATTGGCCATCGTCAAGCACATCGTGCTGGCCCATCGCGGCCGCGTCAGCGTCGACAGCACGCTGGGTGTCGGCAGCACGTTCACGATCCACCTGCCCAAAGCGTGAGCGGCGATACACAAACCCGAAGCGCGAGGGAGGGCGGTTACGTGCGGGCTGCCACTGGCGTCTCGCACCAAACACCAGTGTGAAACGTCCAATCCACACAAGCCCGAAGCGCCAGCGAGGGCGACGCACTTACGGCGGGCACCATTTCACCCTCGCTGGCGCTTCGGGCTTATGCATCCGCGAACTCGATCTCACAGCCCCAAAAACGGCGCCGGCACCAGAAACGCATGCTGCTCGTACAGGCTCCACACGCCGTACCACGATAAGTACTGCGTGAAATACACGACCACCACGTAGAACAGCACCACCGGGATCGTCGCCAGCCGGCTCGTCCAGCGCCAGAACCACAGCCGCGGCGTGCGCCGATCGTTCGCCCGGGCCATGGCCCAGCCGGTCAGCAACCGCGCCGGAAAAATCGAGACCACGAACAACAAGCTCGGCAGCCAGGCCGCCTCGCGCGGCACGATCTCGATCTTCAGCAGATACAAGGGCAGCGCCAGCACCAGCGTGAACAGTAGGGCCACGAAGAAGGCCACCGGCGCGCGCTTGAATTGCCGCCGCATCGCCGGCACGTCGAACATGGCCGCCAGGTGATTCTCCGCCGCAAACTGCGCCTGCAAAAACGGCAAGTGCACAAGCACCAGCGCCAGGAGTGCTCCGCCCACCACGCCCACCAGCCCGGCCCAGCCGCCCGGCAACCGCGATGCCGAAGCCAGCAAGCTCACCGGCACCAGCAGCCACACCACCGCCCCGGCAAAGCCGCGCAGCCCCAGCCAAAAGTAATACGGCAGCCGCAGTCCGACAAAGAAGTCCCACACGGCGTCGCGGGCCCGCGGATACGCGCCCGGCTCCAGCGACAACTGCACCGTGCGAATTGGCCGCGGCACGAGAAAGTGCCGGATTCGTCCGCCGCGCAAACAGGCCGAGGCCATTTGCACGAGCGCCACGATGCTCAAGGCAACTAGCGCAATCGCCCAGCCGCGCGTGGCCCGGCTGCGCGGATCGATGAGCCACGCGGAGTATTCCATCGACGCGGCGAACCAAACCGGCAGCATCAACAGCGTCACGCCCACCACCATGCGGCCCAGCTGCGCGGCGTGCCGCACGCCGATGAATCCCGCGCGCAAGCTGCCGGTGCGCGCCACGCGGCCGCTCACTTCGAGCAGGTAGCCCAGGCTCAGGAATTGCAGCACCGGAATCGTGGCCAGCACGGCCAGCCCGACGATGAGCGTGAGCGCGCCAAAGATCCATTCCAGCGCGGCCGACCACGCGCGCCATCCACGTAGCAGAAAGTGCCACCCTCGCCGCGCGAGCGATTTCCGCCCGTCGATCGTGGCCGCGGCTTGTTGCTCGGGCTCGATGATCGTGGAACTGGTTGCCACAGGATTGCCTCACTCAGTCCTGCCGCGGTCCGTTGAACTTGCCTCGATCGTCCGTCCTTCCGGCGCCAGTATACTATTCGCTCGCCGCCGACCAGTCTTTGAGCAGGCGATAGGCTTTTGGCGATAGGCGATGGGGAAGGACTGACACAAGCCCGAAGCGCCAGCGAGGGAAATATTAAGTCGCCCATCGCCGTGTACCACGGGTACCTCGTCCGTATTTTCCTAAAGCCTATCGTCTATCGCCCATAGCCCTTGGCCCCGCCCCCATCGCCACCCGACACCTTCTATGGTACGCTGCCAGATTGGTCAATTGTCTCAAAACCTCGCGAGGGGCAGAGGATGGCAAGTGGCGTCGAACGGGCCCGGGCAGCCACGCCCGGCAATGGCCAGGCCGCGGAGTTGATCCGCATCCGCGGTGCCCGGGTGCACAACCTGCAGAACGTCGACGTCGACCTGCCGCGCGACCGCCTGATCGTCGTCACCGGCCCCAGCGGCTCCGGCAAAAGCTCGCTGGCCTTCGACACGCTGTTTGCCGAAGGGCAGCGGCAATACATCGAAAGCCTGTCGGCCTACGCCCGCCAGTTCCTGCACCAGATGGAACGGCCCGACGTCGACCTGATCGACGGCCTGCAGCCCACCATCTCCATCGACCAGCGGGCCGGCAGCCAGAACCCGCGCAGCACCGTGGCCACCGTCACCGAGGTGTACGACTACCTGCGGCTGCTGTTTGCCCGCCTGGGCGAGCCGGCCTGCCCGCAGTGTGGCCAGACCATCCGCCAGCAAACGCCCGAGCAGATCATTGCCGACCTCTTGGCCCTGCCTGCCGGCACCAAGCTGATCATCATGGCCCCCATGGTGCGCGGCCGCAAAGGGCAGCACAAAGACGTGCTGGCGGCCATTCGCAAGGCCGGCTTCGTCCGCGTCCGCGTCGATGGCGAAGTGTTCGACGTCGATCAGCTCGGCGAGCTGGCGCCGCGCAAGAACCACTCCATCGACGCCGTCGTCGATCGCATCGTCGTGCGCGAAGGGGTCGACGCCCGCCTGGCCGAAAGCACCCGCCTGGCGCTCACGCACGGCCAAGGCGCCGTCGTCGCGGGCTACCTCGCGCCCGAAGTGAACGGCGCCGAGAAGCCCGTCTGGTCCGAGCGACTGTACAGCACGCTCTATGCCTGCCCGCACTGCAAAATCAGTTTTGTCGAGCTGGAGCCGCGCACCTTCAGCTTCAACAGCCCCTACGGCGCCTGTCCGGCGTGCGAGGGCCTGGGCTGCCGCGTGCAGTTCGATCCCGATCTGGTGTTGCCGGACGAGAACCTCTCGCTGGCCGAAGGCGCCATCGCGCCCTGGAAAGGCGCCTCGCCGGTCGAGCTGCGCCGCCAGCGCGCGGCCCTGCGCGACTTCCTGAAGTCCGCCGGCTTCGCTTGGGATGCGCCGCTGGCCACGCTCACGCCGCGCGTGCGCGAGCGCCTGCTGCACGGCGACGGCAACGGCTTTGTCGGCGTGCTGAACCTGCTCGAACAGGAATACGTCACGTCGCTCAAGCAGCCGCGTCGCGAACGATTGGAAGCCTGGCGCGGCGTGGTGGTCTGCAAAGAGTGCCAGGGCGCCCGGCTCCGGCCCGAGGCCCGCGCCTGCCGCTTCCACGGCCGCGCCATTCACGAGCTCGCGGCGCTCAGCGTCACCCAGGCCCGGCAGTGGCTGGCCGCGCTCGACGTGGCCGCCGGCGATCAGCCGGTGTTCAAGCCCATCTGGCAAGAGATCGACCAGCGGCTCGAGTTCCTCGAGCACGTGGGCGTCGAGTATCTCACGCTCGACCGCCCTGCCGACACGCTCTCCGGCGGCGAGCTGCAGCGAGTGCGCCTGGCCACCGGCATTGGCTCCGGACTGGTCGGCGTGTGCTACGTGCTTGACGAGCCGTCCATCGGCCTGCACCAGCGCGACAACCAGCGCCTGATCGACGCCCTGCGCCGGCTCGAACAGCAGGGCAACACCGTGCTGGTGGTCGAGCACGACGAAGCCATCATGCGGCACGCCGACCATCTGATCGACATGGGTCCCGGCGCGGGACTGCACGGCGGCCGCATCGTGTCGCAGGGCACGCCCGCCGAAGTCGCCGCCGATCCGGCCAGCGTCACCGGCCAGTATCTTTCCGGCCAATCGTCGATCCCGCTGCCGGCCGAACGGCGCCGCGTGGCCAAAACGCGCTCCATCACCATCGAAGGCGCCACCACCAACAACCTCAAGAACGTCGAGGCGCGCATCCCGCTGGGCGTGCTGGTGTGCGTGACGGGCGTGAGCGGATCGGGCAAGAGCTCGCTGGTCAACGAGACCCTTTCGAAGGCGCTCGCGCGCCGCCTGGGCGGCGCCGGTCCCAAGCCCGGACCGCACACCAGCCTGCGCGGCGCCAGCCAGATCGATAAGCTGGTGCAGGTCGACCAGACGCCCATCGGTCGTACGCCGCGCAGCAACCCGGCCACGTACACCGGCGTGTGGGACGAAGTGCGCCGCGTGTTCGCCGGCACGCGCGACGCCCGGCAGCGCGGCTACAAATCGGGCCGCTTCAGCTTCAACGTCAAGGCCGGCCGCTGCGAAGAGTGCCAGGGCCAGGGCATCCGCCGCATCGAAATGAACTTTCTGCCCGACCTGTCCGTCACCTGCCCGGCTTGCGGCGGCGCCCGCTTCAACCCGCAAACGCTCCAGGTGCGCTACCGCGGGCTATCCATCGCCGACGTGCTCGATTTGCGCATCGACGACGCGCGGACCTTTTTTGAAAACTTTCCGCAGATCGTCCGCCTGCTGGGCAGCCTGCAGGAAGTGGGCCTCGGCTATCTCACGCTCGGCCAGTCGTCCACCACGCTCTCCGGCGGCGAGGCGCAGCGCATCAAGCTGGCCACGGAGTTGGCGCGCGTCGAAACCGGCAGCACCATGTACATCCTCGACGAGCCCACGACCGGGCTGCACTTCGACGACATCAAGCGCCTCTTGAGCGTGCTCAACCGGCTGGTCGACCTGGGCAACAGCGTGCTGGTGATCGAGCACAATCTGGACGTGATCAAGGCGGCCGACTGGATCATCGACCTGGGTCCCGAGGGGGGCGAAGCGGGCGGCTACGTGGTGGCCACCGGCACGCCCGAAGAAATCGCCGCCGTCGAAGGCAACTGGACCGGCCAGTACCTCGGGCCGCTGCTGGGGCGGGGGGATGAGGGGCAGTAGGCGCTGGCCGAAGGCCAGCACGAGGGTGGAGTGGACTCAGCCCACGGCGCAGTGCATAACGGCGGTGATATGGAATCGCCCAACAATGACGACCAGTTAACTGCTCGACATTCGGGTTGCGGCGGCAATTTTAGCGCGCAACGAACCGGCTTGCCCTGGAAGGAAGTCGAATCGGAAGTGTACAGGCCGGCGGAGTGGTTCAGCCTTTCCACGGGCGTCGTGTTTCTGCTTGCCGGCCTCATTGGGTTCTTCACCGTTGGAAGCATCGCGCCGCCAAGGATGCCGGCGTGGAGTGGGAAGCTGTTCCTGGCGGGCTTCGCTGCTCTGGGCGTTATCTCACTGTTGTATTCTGTGAAATGCATTCTGTGGCCTGCGCGCGTTCGTCATGCTTCGGTCGATTTTCTGCCGAATGTTCCCACGGAACCAGAGCTGCGCGAGGGGACCGTCGTGCATGCCCGCGTTACGCATGAACTGGTGGAAGATGCAGACGGATGGGAGTTGCGTCCGAGCGGCCGCCTGTGGCGCAACGACAAGCGTCTTCTCCTCGGGTATTCAGTTCCTGCTGGGTTATTGTTCTGTGGGCTACTGAGCTGGATCCTTCATGATCAGCACGGAACCAGTTGGCTGGCGGCGATCCTATTTGCAGCGATTGCGACCACCATCAGCGGTGGGACCGTCGTCTTCGCCATAGTCCTGTTGCTTCGCGGCAACTATCGACGGCTGTCTCGGCTGAGTATTCCACGCAATGGAGACGACCTCGAGCTGGATTCAGCGAACGAGCCGCCGACGGACCGTAGCAACTTGCACACAGCCTTGAAATGGATTCAGGGGGATCTAGGGCGACGCCAGGCGAAGATCCCGCGCGATCTGATTGCTGCCGTCCAACTATGTCCGTGGAAGTACGCCTGCGGGGACACTCGCATGTGGGCTGTGCAAAGTTTGCTTGTGCTGGCGCCGACCGAGCAAGGCAACTACTATCGGCTGCCACTATTGGTGACCTGCGATTGCATTGGCGCTGCCCGGCTCATGCAGCAGCTCGCTTCGACGCTAAACGTGCCTTTTCTGTTCTGCGCAGATGCCGAAGGATGGAGCGCCGAGGAAGCACGCGCAAGAAACCGTCCACCGCTGCAAGTTGGTGGACACCAAAGCTAACCGCGACAACGAACGCTACGTTCACAGATGGTGAACCGACTTGCGGCCGCCCCTACAGCTCGATGTGCGTCACGCCGCCCACTTCGTCGAAGTGACCGATCTTTAGCACCACCCCGCCGGAGCACGGCATCTCGGCCACGAACGCCGGATCGCAAACCACCACCGGCGGCGTCGACACGATGATGCACAGCGACGATACGTAGGAGATCGTCAGCGACAAGGCGACGAACCACGGCACCGTTCCCGCCGCCATCCGCAACAACTGTTCCCGCTTGGCCCGCGACAGCTCCTGCTCGGTGCAATACTGCTCGATCACGTCGCTGCGCTGCAGCGGGCTGGTCAGCTCGAGCACGTCGTCGAACGAGCAGCCCGCCGTGCGGCACTTGCGATAGGTCTTCGCCGTGCGCAAGGCGAGCTGGCGGCGCTTGAACTCCAGATGCGCCTCGAGCGCGTCGATGGCCTTTTGCTTGCGGCCGACCGCGTACTTCACCAGCGCGCGCGGCAGGGCCAGGCCCAGGTTGGCACCCGTCATCATGGCTTGCAGCGGACGGCGGTACAGCGCCAGCCGTCGATACTCCGCGAACACTTCGTCCTGGATTGTGGTAATGGCGGCCGTCAGATCCTCGCGCGTGGTGAGCACCAACTCGTCGCCGATTTCGACGCACAGCGGTTTGACGTAATAGACCTTTGCGCCGCGCTCTTTGGCGGGCCCGCTCAAGAACTCGTCGAGCCGCGTTTGCACGCAACTGGGAATCGGATCGGTGATCTTGTCGAAGTCCTTTTCCTCCGTCACCGTGACAAAGAACTTTCCCTGGGGAAGTCGAATCGAAGCTTGAAACAGGTCGAGCTCGCGCACCTGGGTGAAGTCGCCGCGATGTTTCTTTTCGACAGCTGCCCAACGCTTGTCCTGCGCGGCAAAGGGCCGCGATTCGCGCAGCATGGTCTCGGCCAACGTCCGGCCGGCGCTCTTGGGCGGAACCCAAATCGGTTTGCCCACCCAGGCGCCGAACGGTTTGAGCTCCTGCTCCAGCGTAAACGGTTCGGCGGTCGCGGGATCGACGATCGAGGGAGCCACGCGGCGGACGCGCGGCGAGAGCAAAGAGCGGTCGATGGTTCTAGGCATGTGAGGTCTCCACAAAAAAGAGGTGACGCAATGCCAAACTCAGCAGCGGGAATCGAGCGCATGCTCAAAGACTCCCCGCCGCGAACCAGGTTGTCGTGGGCCGTCTCCGTTCCTGGTCCTTGGGCCTATCGTAGTTGTAACCGCTTGGCAAAGTTTTGGGCAAGCAAACTCGACGCGGGGTTGCATGCCGTTCTCCGGGTTGCCTGGCCAACCCGCCCATAATGCAGCATATGAATGGCACTTCAGTCCGCGCTGATCCGCATCCGGCGGTGCCAGGGGAAGATGGTGGCAACAAGGGTGCCGGCGTCCCCGGCGCCGGCGAACCCGTGCCCACGCGCCGCTATAATCACAGCCCGGACATACGCGGCCACCAACTCGGAGATTCGCCATGAAAATCGTCGTCATCGGCGGCAGCGGGCACATCGGATCCTTGCGCTGGGATCGCCCTCTGCGCAGGACGAACCACCTGGCCTCGCGAAGCCTTCACGCAAGGGCGCGTCGCGCCGCGGTGGTCGTCTGCCTGGTGGTTCTTGGTTCCGCGCCAGTGAGCGCGGACACAACGCTGATCCCACGCCGCGATCTGTTCGCTGACGCGGACCGGCCGGTCGCTGCGCTGAGCCCCGACGGGGAGCGGGTCGCCTACATTGACGTTCAGGATGCGACGCGATCGGCCTGGGTCGCACCCGCGCACGATCCGGAAGCGCGAACTCGTGTCGCGCTGCTCGATCACGGACAACCCCTGGGTCTCTGGTGGTCGGCCGACGGAGAGCGCCTGCTCGTGCAACAACAGGTCGAGGACGGCGTGCGGCTCGCCAGTTGCGATGCGTCGGGCGCGCCATCGATCGACCTGACGCCCATTGCCGGCGTCCGTGCGCGACTCGAGCGACTGAGCGGCGCGCTGCCTGGGCAGGCGCTCGTGGCGCTCAATGATCGCAATCCGCGGGTTCACGACCTGTGGAAGATCGATCTGGTCACCGCGGAAAAAGTGCTCGTCATGGAACGGACGGAGTTTCCCACCGTGCACTTCGATGCGAGCTACCGGCCGCGCGTCGCGGAGAAACTGGGGCGCAACGGAAGCCTCGAGCTGCTGCGCCGCGCCGACGACGACCAGTGGGTTCCCTTGCGAACGCTCGACGTCGATCGTTCCAATACCGGGCGCGCACCCGGCGCCGGCGTGCAAGGCGTCGTCGGCGTTGATGCGGCGGGCGACGTTCTGTATCTGGTCGACAACACGGGCCGCGACAAGTCGGCACTGCTGGCCGTTGAGCTGGCGACCGGGCGCGAAACCGTCCTGGCCACCGACGCCGATGCCGATATCCGTCCCGTCGCGGTTGTCGATCGGGTGACGGGGCGTGTGCTGGCCGCCACGGCGCAATTCGACCACCTCCGCCGCCACGTGATCGACGAGTCGGTGCGGAGCGACTTTGCGCTGCTCGAAAAGCACTTCGGCGGACCCGTTGGCACGATCGGGATCAGCGCCCAGGATCGCGCATGGCTGGTCGCTCCCCTCGACGGCGGACCATTGCGATATCACGTGTACCAGCGGTCTGGGCGAACCGTCCAGCCGCTTTTTTCGGCCCACCGCGCGCTCGATCGATTTCCGCTGGCCAGTCGGTTCGCGCGTGTGGTCACCACGCGAGACGGCCTGCGGCTGCCCTGCCACCTCTATTTGCCTCCGGGAGCCGACGCCAACGGCGACGGCTTGCCCGACGTGCCGCTGCCGACGCTGCTTTACGTCCACGGTGGTCCCGACGCGGCCTACCCGTGGGACAGTTGGCCGACCAACCGCTGCCTGCAGCTGTTGGCAAACCGCGGCTACGCGGCGCTGCGCGTCGAGTTCCGCGGCGCCGGAGGTTTTGGCAAGTCGTTCATGGAGCAAGGCTGGCGCGAGTGGGGAGGCAAGTCGCAGCAGGACCTCGTCGAAGTGTCCCACTGGGCCGTCGACCAGCGCATTGCCCAACCAGAGAAAATCGGCATCTGGGGCTGGTCCTTCGGTGGCTTCTCAACCTTCGCCACGCTGGCCTTCTATCCGGACGAATTTGCCTGCGGGGTGGCCATGTATGGGCTGTCGGACCTGGAGTTGTTCGCGCGCCGCACGAGCCTGATATGGCGCGACACAGCGCAGCGTATTGGCGATCCCCGGACTCCCGACGGGCTCGAGCTGCTGCGCCGCCAGTCGCCGCTGCACTCCGCCCAGCGCGTGACCAGCCCGCTGCTGGTGACGCACGGCGGTAAAGATGTCGTGGCCCCCAAGCAACACTCCGACCTCTTCGTTTCGGCGCTCGAGAAGCATGGCAAAGACGTGACCTATCTCGTCTACCCCGACGAGGGACACGACTATCTTCAACGCCAAAGCTGGATCTCCTTCTGGGCGGTCGCCGAGCAGTTCCTGCACAAGCATTTGGGCGGCCGCTTCGAGTCAGCAGCCGACGACTTCGAAGGGGCGAAGCTGGAAGTCCCTGCCGGCTGGGAACTCATCCCCGGGCTGGCGCCCTATGCAAAAACGAGCTCGCGAGATTCTTGAGCGCGCGCGATCAACCTGAACAGAACGGACGGGCGAATGGCTGCACTCGTGACCAAGGTCGCACCGTCCTGAGCAAATATCGCAGATCGCGAACCTGCCAACCTGATTCGGTCACGTCGATCGAAGCCCGTCGCGAGCAAGGCCCGCAAACACCTCCGCGGAAAAAAACCGGCGCCACGCCCCGCTACAATGACAGTCGGGGCATTCGGGTCAATAAACCAGGAGGCTCTGTTATGAAAATCGTCGTCATCGGCGGCAGCGGGCTCATCGGAAGCAAGCTCGTCAACAGGTTTCGCGAGCAGGGGCATGAAGTCGTGGCCGCATCGCCCTCCTCGGGCGTCAACACCATCACCGGCGAGGGTCTGGCCCAAGCGCTGGCCGGCGCCGCGGTCGTCGTCGACGTGGCCAACTCGCCCTCCTGGGAGGACCAGGCCGTGCTCGAGTTCTTCGAGACGTCCGGACGCAATCTCCTCGCCGCCGAAGCGGCCGCCGGCGTGGGTCATCACGTCGCGCTCTCGGTGGTCGGCACCGAACGACTGCTCAACAGCGGTTACTTCCGCGCGAAGATGGCCCAGGAGAATCTGATCAAGGCTTCCCGAGTTCCCTACACGATTGTCCGCGCCACGCAGTTCTTCGAGTTCGTGGGAGGCATCGCCCAATCGGCCACGGAAGGGCAAACCGTTCGGCTGCCGCCGGCCCTGATGCAGCCCATCGTGTCCGACGACGTCGCCGCCGCCCTGGCCGAGATCGCGCTGCAGAAACCTGTGAACGGCATGGTCGAGGTGGCGGGCCCCGAGCCGATTCGCCAGGACGATCTCGTGCGCCGCTTCTTGAGCGCGAAGAAAGACCCGCGGCAAGTGATCACCGATGCCAAATCGCGCTACTTCGGCACCGAGTTGAACGACCAGAGCCTGACGCCCGGCGACCGCCCGCGCCTCGGCCCGACGCGCTTTGACGACTGGCTCAGCCGCACAGCGTGAGTTGCACAGCCTGAGCCGCACGGTGTGAGCCGCACGGTGTTGCAGGCGTAGAGCCGAATTTGGCAGCGCCGTGCCAGGCACTCCCGACGAAATTGCCGCGATTGGCGACAACTGGCCGGGGCAGCACATGCGACCGCTTCGTGCGTCGTGTCCTGCGAAGCGTGAGCTATGCTTTCCGGAGGGCGCCAACCGGTGGTCCGACGGCCGTCGGTTTCGCGAGTCCGCAGGATTCCCCGGTCCCCTGGCAGATTGCCGCCAGTGGTCTTTGCGAGTTCACACTGCTAAACAAGCCAGCAGTGGCACCCAAAATCAGTTTGCAACGGCACAACGGCATCCCACAACTCAGCGACCTTTGACCCGGAGCCGACGCGATGTTTGAACGCATTTCCAACGGCTGGAATCTCACCAAGCAGAGCTTTGCGGTGCTGCGCGCCGAAAAGAGCCTGCTGATCTTCCCCTTCGTCAGTGGCCTCGCCTGCCTGCTGGTGCTGGCCAGTTTCGCCGCGCCGCTGTGGATGACCGGAACGATTGAACTGCTGGACGAACATGGCCGGCTCGACATCGGTCCGTGGGGATATGCGGTGATGTTCGCTTTCTACTTCTGCAACTACTTCGTGATCGTGTTCTTCAACTCGGCTCTGGTCGCCTGCGCGGTGCTCCGCTTCGGCGGGGACGACCCGACTCCCGCCGACGGCCTGCGGGTGGCCCTGGCGCGCTTGCCGCAGATTGTCGGCTGGGCCTTGGTCGCCGCCAGCGTCGGTGTGTTGTTGCGGGCCATCGAATCGCGATCCGAAAAGTTCGGCAGCCTGGTGGCCTCGCTGCTGGGGATGGCCTGGTCCACGGTCACGTACTTTGTCGTGCCGGTGATCGTGGTCGAAAAAGCCGGACCCATCTCGGCCCTCGAACGTTCGACCGCCATCCTCCGCAAAGCCTGGGGCGAATCGCTCACGGCCAACGTCGGCATCGGCGCCATCACCTCGCTGCTGTGCATTCCGGCGGTGCTGGTGATTTTTGCCGGGGCCGCGGTGATCAGCGTGGGGCAGGTCGTGCTCGGCGGCGCGATTATTGGCGTGGGCGCGCTGGCCGTGCTGATTGTCTCGCTGGTGTCGTCGGCCGCGAGTGCCATCGTGCTGGCGGCCCTCTATTTGTACGGGGCGACGGACCGCGTGCCGGACGCTTTCGATCCCGCGCTGCTCCACAACGCCTTCGCGCCAAAATAGTCGAGTTCCCCGACTGAACCAAATCCAAAACGCGCCGTCATAAAATGGGCCAGATTGCGGTCCGCGGCCGCGGCACGACTGCAAGCCACGGAAATGGCCGCGCTGAGCCCGACAACTTTCTGCTCCAGCGGGCAAAATGATTGCCACGCAACCGGTTGCGGTTTGGGCAATGCCAGCAAGGCGCTGCGATCGACCCTCAATCGGGCCCAAGATTCGCTCGCGTGCGGCGACTAGCTAATCAGTACAATGGTCGTCGCGGCCGTATCAGGCCTGCGCTGCAGCAAGGCAATGGCCGGCCTGTGGCTCGATGGCGTGCCATTGATTTCGAATGATCATGAGCCCTTTGTCGCCACCCCACATGAACACACCCCAGCCCCCGACTTTGAACCGCGCGTTCGATCCCTTCGCCATTACGCGGCCGGCGCCGGTGTTGATGAATTACTACGCGCTGCTGTCCCTGTTGGCGGGACCCGCGTTCTTGTTCGCGCTGGTGCCGCTGGTGTGCAAGTACCTGACGCTGCGGTATCGGTTTGACGAGAAGGGCATCTCGGCCAGTCACGGCGTGCTGTTCAAGCGCGAGACGCTGCTCACTTATCGCCGGATCCAGGACATTCACTTGACGCACAATATCGTGCAGCGCTGGCTGGGGCTGGCCACGGTCAGCATTCAAACCGCATCAGGCGCTGCCGGCGCGGAGATGGCCATCGAAGGGATCCTGGAGGCCGAAGCGCTGCGCGATTTTCTGTATCAGCGGATGCGAGGTGCGCGCGGCTTGGACCAGGATGAGCCAGTCGGGACAACGGAACTCGCCGTGCCGACACAGCTCGCCGCCGACGCGACGTCCACTCCTGCCGCCGACGAGGCCACCGCCTTGCTGCGCGACATTCGCGACGCCCTGGTGACCCTGGCCAGGCATCGGGAGGCGCAGCCGTGAAGCAGCAAGTTGATCGCGCCAGCCGCTGGATCTACAGCGGCGTTTGGGCCGTGCTGGTGCGCTGGTTTCGCGTGCCCGACCAACCGCCGACGCTCCCAGGCGGAACCGCCGACGTCGCACGCTCGTTTCGCCCGGCCGAAGGTTTCTTGCGGTACATGAAGTTCTATTTTTGGTTTGCGCTCGTATTGCTTGACGGGTTCATTTTCATCGGCTGGATCGCGATCACTGTGGCCTGGCCGTTGGCCGGCCTGGTGTTGGCGCTGCCGGCATTGGCTCTGGCGGTGCTGCCCGACATCGTGGCCTACATTGCCATTCACCTGCGCTACGACACCACCTGGTATCTCGTCAGCAACCGCAGCCTGCGCATTCGCCGCGGCATCTGGCTACTGCACGAAACGACGATCACCTACGAGAACATTCAGAACATCCGGGTGACGCAAGGACCGCTGCAGCGCGCCTTCGGCATCGGCAACGTGCTGGTCGAAACGGCCGGCGGCGGATCTGCCAAGGCGGAAGGCACAAGCGCAACGGCCATGCATCGCGGACTGATCGAAGGCGTCGACAACGCGTCCGAAATCCGCGACTTGATCCTGAGCCGCTTGCGCAAATCCAGCACGGCGGGCCTGGGCGACGAGCTGTCGCCCGCCGCAGCGGAACGCGACGTGCCCACCTGGTCGGCCGAACAACTGGCAATCCTGCGCGATATCCGCCAGGCAGCCAGGGCGCTCGCTCCAGACTAGCAGCGGTTTCAAACCTCGGTGTCGGTGCATTCAAGGTGCCACCGGCGGCTGGCCCGCCAGTGTTGGTTGCGACTTTGCACTGCTCGACCAGCCAGCCTTGGCGCCCGAGATCGGTTTTGAAACGGGTCGAATTGCTCGAACCGCGACCCCCAAGTCCGCGCCGGCGACGCGCAGACACTTCCGCATGCCTTTCGACAGTCGGCTTTTGCGTTCGAGGCGAACACTCGTCAAAATAGGCCCACCGGCACGGCCGTCGCGGCAGTGCCGGCTTTCGCCGGCTAATGCGCAGTGCGCGGCCCGGCGACATCCAACCGATAACCCAGGAGAACCCATGTCGTTCCATTTGTTCACAGGGACGGACACGTATCTTGTCACTCCGGAGCTGCGCGACGCGGTGAACGTCGCCTGCGCGCTGGAAAAGCCGCTGCTGATTCGCGGCGAGCCCGGCACGGGCAAGACCGTGCTCGCCGAGGCGATCGCCGAGAACCTCGACAAGCGGCTGTTGACTTGGAACATCAAGTCGACCACTAAGGCGCAAGACGGCCTGTACGTCTACGACACCGTGCAGCGGCTCAACGACGCGCGCTTTGGCGACCGGGACATTACCGACATTCGCCAGTACATCAAGTTCGGACCCTTGGGGCTTGCGCTACGGGCCCCAGAACGCGTGGTGCTGTTGATCGACGAGATTGACAAGGCGGACATGGAATTTCCCAACGATCTGCTGCACGAGCTCGATCGGATGAGTTTCACCGTCATGGAGACGGGCGACCACGTCACCGCTCAGCAGCGGCCAATTGTGGTCATCACGTCGAACAATGAGAAGGAGCTGCCCGACGCCTTCCTGCGCCGGTGCGTGTTCCACTACATCGAGTTCCCCGACAAGGAGACCATGGCCGACATCGTGCGGGTTCATCATCCCGACATCGAAGACGAGCTGCTGCGCCAAGTGCTGCTGCGCTTCTACTGGCTGCGGGATCTGCCCGATGTTCGCAAGCGCCCCTCGACCAGCGAGCTGATTGACTGGATTGCGGCGCTACGGCGCGGAGGCATTACGACCGAGGCGATCGAAAAAGAGCTGCCGTTTATGGGTGTGCTGCTCAAGCGCGAGAACGATTTCGACACGGTGCTGGGAAATCGCCGCTTCGGACGCGTGAGCTGATTGCCGTCAGCCGCCAAAAAAAGGCCATCGAGCAGGGCAACTCATGTTCGTCGACTTCCTGTACAAACTCCGCGATTTCGGCCTGAAGGTCACCAGCACCGAATGGTTGGCGCTCATGCAGGCGCTCCGCGGCGGCCATGCGCGAGGCGATCTCAACACGTTTTACCATCTGGCGCGCTGCTTGCTGGTCAAACGTGAGTCAGACTATGACACCTATGACCGCGCGTTTGCCTCTTTCTTCGGAGGCCTGGAGGCGGCGCCGGGCCTCCACGAGCAGCTCCTCGAATGGCTCCAGAACCCGCGTCTGCCGGAAATCAGCGATGAAGATCGCCGGAAGATGCGGGCCTTCGACCTCGACGCGCTGGCCGCGCGTTTTCGAGAGCTTCTCGCAGAGCAGACGGAGCGCCACGACGGCGGCAACCGCTGGATCGGCACCGGCGGCACCTCGGCCTTCGGCCACGGTGGCGAACATCCCACCGGCGTGCGCGTGGGCGGGGCCGGTGGCGGTCGGTCGGCCGTGCAAGTCGCCGACTCCCGCCGCTATCGCAACCTGCGCTCCGACCGTATCCTCGACACCCGCCAGATCGGCGTCGCGCTGCGCCGCTTGAAGCGGCTCGACAAGGACGAAGGTCCCGAGGAGCTGCAATTGGACGCGACCATCGACAAAAGCGCCAAGAACGGCGGCGAGATCGAGCTCGTATTTGGCCCGCCGCGGCGAAACCGCATCAAGCTGTTGCTATTGATGGACGTGGGCGGCTCGATGGATCCGTACACGCACCTGTGCGAGCGGCTGTTCAGCGCCGCGCACGCCGCCAACCACTTCAGGAAGTTCGAGTACCGCTTTTTCCACAACTGCGTTTACAAGCGGCTCTATACGGACATGCAAACCATGCGGGGAGAACCGACCCACGAAGTGCTCAAGAAACTGGATCACACCTGGAGCGCCGTCTTCGTGGGCGATGCCTGGATGGCGCCCACCGAGCTCACCCATAGCGGCGGCGCCATCGATTTCGACCACCGCAACGCAATCGCCGGTCTGGAGTGGCTGCGGCGCATTCGGCAGCGAGTGCCCAACTCCATCTGGCTCAACCCCGAGTCGCGCGGCCATTGGAACGAGCCGACCATCCGCATGGTTCGCGGCGTCTTCCCGATGTACGAGCTGACCATTGACGGCCTTACCGAGGCCGTCGACGTGCTGCGCGGAGCGCGCCCCAATCGGACGTCGTCCAACTAAGCGAAGTCTACGACCACGCGCCCAGCTCGGCAAAGAAACGATCGGCCGCCAGCGCGTCGTCGGCGTCGGCGCCCCCGTCGCTCGCGTCCGACTCGTCGTCGCGCACGACAACGGAGCCCGCCAACTCCGGTGCGTCGAGCAAGTCGAGTGCCACGTTCGCCGTCCCGGCAACCTCGTCAGCCAACGGAGCCGTCGGCACAGAAAGGATCGCCGCGGTGGCAACCTTCGGCGCAGGCGACTCTGCGTGCGCCGCGGGCATTGCGAAGTAAGCGACCGTTGCCGATGGGGTCAGTTCCTGGCCCGTTCCCGACGACGTCAGGTTCGCCGCGACACTCGCCGCAGGGCCGTCTTGCGCTGCGGCCGCCATCCCAACGAGCGGCGTGGCCGGCAGGGTTGATTCGACGGCCGGGACAGCGAGCAAGTTGTCCGCCGTTGCAGAGGCAGATAGTGCCTGCGCTCCCTGCGGCATCGTCAGCGGCACCACGGATCCGCCGCCGGTCGGATACTTGATCAGCCAGTTGACCACAATCTGCGCGTCGAGCGGCTCGAGAATGCCGTTCCCCGAGACATCGACAAACGGGGGCGGGTCCTCGGCGTTCGCAGCGGGCAGTGGGCCGGTGCCCCACAGGATCAGACGATTCACGACTTGCTGGGCATCGATGGGGAACACGTTGCCGTCGTTCGACACGTCCATGGCGACGTTCTGGTTCAGCCAGTCATGTCCGGAGAGGCTTTGCGACTTGCCGTACTGAAACAGCTTCTGGATTTCGAGCGGGGCCAGCGCCCGGTCAAAGATTGTCTCGTTCACCAGGCCGCCATTGAAGGGCTGCGCGCCGGAGCTGCTGCCCGACCGGCCGCCAATGTACAAGTCGTGATTAAGGTTCGTGCTATAGCTGCCGTTGGCTCCGGCCAGCACGCCGGTCGAGGTCAGCTCGGTCACGGTCTTGCTGTCGAGCGCCGTGACGTAGAACTTGATTGGATTGCCCGGCCCGGTGCCGACGGCCGCCACGTGATACCAGGTTTGCAGGTTCATGGCGCCGCTGGGCGCGGCTTCGGAAAAGCGCACGGTCTCGGGCGTGCCGCCGGTGATCAACAAGGACAGCCGGCCGTCATGTTGCCGCAAGAGACTGAAGCCGGGCAGCGTGGCCTGGCCTTCGTTGGTGTCGAAGATCGTCATGTAACCGCCGGTGTTGGCCGTCACGTTGATGAATGCCGACAGGGTGAATACGCCGGTATCCTGCACGAAGTTAAAGTTCGTGGTGCTGTTGCCGCTGGTGTTGCGCACGCGCAGCTCCGACCCTGCCGACAGCGACGAGTTGGCCGTGAACTTCCAGTACGGACCGATCTTGTCGTCCTGGCCGTATTGCACGCTGCGCAGCTCAGTGTTCGGGGAGACCTTGAACTGGTTGGGCGACAGCTCCCGCGCCGCGCGGGTCCCCACACCGTCAAACGGCGTCCACGGCAGCGGATCGGCGTACTGGTTAAAGTCCGCATAGAAGCGCGTGGGATCGTACGGCGGCAACCACAGCTGCAATCCGGGAATGGAGGTGGGACTGTTTTCGGCGTACTGGGGCGCCGGCGGCGGCGTTGGCGGGATAAAGTCGACCGGCAGAAAATCGTCCGTCGCCAGCACCGCCCGCGTAATGCGCAGCGTGTCGACCACCATCGCCAATTGGCTCGCCTGCGACAGGTCGCTGGCCGCTCCCAGGATCACTGCGTCCGCCGGGTCGGCAGAGGTGCGCGCCACCGAAGTTGTGTCGCTGATCGGCGTGGCGGCCGCCTCGCCGTCCACAAACAGCGAAATTGTCCGTGCCGTCGCATCGCGCACTACGGAGATGTGATGCCACTGGTTGTCGTCCACCCGCGCGTCGCTGTTGATCGTGGGCGAGTCGACCATGTCGGTAATGATGAATTGCAACTTGCCGTCGACGATCGACAAGCGCCAGCCCTTGATGTCCAAACGCGTGCCCAGCACGACGCCGTTGGCGTCGCCGGTTTTCATCACCAATTCGATGGTGAAGCTGTCGTTCAGGTCGAACTGAAACGCGTCGAGTTGATTGACGGACAACACGACTTCGTCTTGGTTATCGGTCAACGCCAGCGCGCTGTCGCCGCTGGCGCCGGACACGTACAGCGAAGCGCCGGTATCGTTCAGGTAGTAGGCGCGGGCCCGCTGGTCCCACGGCCCGTAGTCTTGCACGGCATAGCCCGCCGGATTGGCCCTCGTACCCGGCGCGCCCTCGTTGAAGTAGTACACGAACTGGTAGGGATCCGAATTCTCCAGCCAGCGCAGATTGAGCCGCACCAGCGCGGTATCCGTGTTGGAGCGCGGAAACCCGGTCGCGCCGGCAATGAACGCCCCGCCAGTGAAGCCGCGGTTGTAGGCCAAGAGCACGGTATCCGGGCCCACCACGGTCATGTCCGAGTACGACGAAAAACCAAAGAACACGGTCTTCTTTTTGGTCCAGGTCTGTGCGTCGTCGTAACTGACCCACACGGTCATGCCTTCGCGCATGTCGGTCGCCGCATTGTCGGGCGCGGCAAACAGAATGACGTTTTCGTTGAGCCGCAAAATGCTACCGTGCACCTCGGGGACGGTCAGTTCCGCCGCCAGCCGCATATCGCTCCAGGTGATGCCGCCGTCGGTGCTGCGCGACGTACCGCGCCGGTTGAGGTTGGCAAAGACGCTGCCCGTATTGATGCGGATGGTCATGTACAGGTCGCCGTTGGACAGTTCGACAACCTGGTTTTCGTTGGAGTAGTCGTTGTCCGAGGGGACGCCGCCACCCTCGTATTGCAGTCCGCCGCCGAGTTGCCAGGTGAGTCCGCCATCGTCGGAGTAGATGACGTGCGACCACGAGGGGCCGCCGTCATTGTTGACGCTTTCGCGATGGTCGGCGGTGATGATCAATCGGCCGGCGTGCGGTCCGTGCTCGAGCTGGATGCCGTGGCCCGGGCCGATCGCATACCAGCCCCAGGGCGTATCGGGATAAGCGCCTGGCGGCCCGGGATTATTGCCCGCGGTAACTTTGATTGAGTTGGTGATGATGACCGGCGCGGTCCAGGTGAGCCCGTCGTCCTCGCTGGTGACCATGAGCACGTCGGTAATGTCGCGCGTGAAGAGCACGACGATACGGCCGGAAGGACGATCGACCACGGCCGACATGGCGGCAATCCGTGTGCCGGTGGCGGGCGGTACGCCATAGACGATCGTCGCCGGATCGAACGTCGCGCCGCCGTCGCTGCTGCGCCGCACGATGACCGCATAAGAGCTGGGGTCTTGCGAAGTGGCCCAGGCATCGGTGAAGGCCAGCACCGTGCCGGCATTCGTCGTGATTAACGTCGGCGAGTATTGGCTCGGATGGCCGCCGTCACCCCAGTTGAACAAGTTGAAGGGCGGCCGCTGATATTCGGGCCCGGCCGCCGGCACCGGCGGCGCGATGAGTTGCAGCGCCGTGCCGGCCGTGGTGCCGTATGCCACCGTGATCAGCTCATCCACTTCGTCGACCAGCCCGTCTCGATCGAAGTCGTAGGCAAAGTCCACGGGGGCCGGATCGCCCGCGCCGCGCGGATGGGCGATCACGCCTTGCAAGTCCGCGTCGTCAACGATGGCGTTGGCGGCGCTATTGCCCGTGTCGCCGATGGCGTTGCCAAAGTAAAAGACGTCGTCCTTCGTCAATCCGGTTCGCGGTGTGGCCTTGAGAGTCACCTCCAGCCACTGGCCGGCGATCAGGCCGTCTTCCCAAGTGAGCTCCACCCGGGCAGCGCCCTGCGCACCCGCTCCCAGCCGCACGGCAAACTCCTGCAACGGCGCGGTCGTCCAGGTCGAGGTATCGCTGACGTTGCCCACGCGCAACGAGAAGTCATCGGGCATCAGCGCTGCCGTCGGTAGCCCGGCCACGTCGATCATCACTCCGTTGATGCCGCTGGCGTAACTCGAGTAGTTGGCAAACGTGGCCGTCCCGCCCGGCAACAAGGCGGACTTGTCGGTTGCAATCGCTGCGTCATCCGCTTCGTTGGCGGCCGGGTCGTTCCCGTCAAAACTTGAGTTGTTGTAGAACAGGTGCCGGCCCACCACCTCCACGTCCACCATGTCGTGAAACACGGTTTCTGCCAAGGTGACCGACAAGAGCTGTCGAGCTTCCAGCGGGTCGAACGACAAGCGGGCCGTTTTGGGGCCGCGGGCGGCGCTGCGCGCGCGGACTTTCCGTCTCGCCTGCGGGGCGCGCGAAGTCCGATCGGCAAACCAGCGGACTGGCCTCAACCTGTCGTTCCTTGAAGTAAATCGATGCTGCGGCCGACGGGGAGAATTTAAAGCCTATCGACCGACCCAAAAGGTGCCCTCAACTGCCCCTTGTGCACCCTGGGCCGCCTGCCGTGTCCCGATGACGACAGGTCGGATATTGCCTGCGCTTTGCCGCCAGGTGTCATTGTGCTTTGGCACGCCCCGTTTGGCAAACTAAAGTCGCGCCGCAGCCGCTCGATTATTGCGACCGGCGGCCGTTTTGGACCGCGCACCAGCCCATTGTGCGTTGCAGGCCAACGCAGCGGCCGCCGGTTCTTGCGCAATGATAACGAAGTGCGCGCAGACGCGCCATGCTATTGTTCGCTCCACGGACGGCCCAGAGGCGGGGGCGCCGGTTCTTGCCAGCGCCAGATGGGTTGGTACGTCACGTCGAGGTAGGGTGTTTCGAGGCGCGTGCCGCCGGCCACGTGCGATTGCAAGAGCGCGTCGAGCGCGCCGCTCACCAGCAGCGTGCGCTCGGCGTTCCACGAGGGCCGGCCCGAAGCGATCATCCGCTCGATCCCGTCGAGCAACAGCTGAAAATGATAAGCCGGTCGCGCCTCCTGCGTGGCGAACTGGGTGGCCTCGATGTCGCCGTCGCCAGCGCGTCGCCACGCCGCGGTCCACGCATTGGCGGCGCCGTTGAGCTCCAACAGAAACACGCGCAGCCCGTCGCGATACTCCACGATCATCAGCTTGGGCTCGGCCACGAGCTCGCGGAGCGGCTGATCCTCGCGCCGCCCTGCCGATTTCTCCCAGGCCGCCTGAAACAACGCGGGATCGAACAGCCGCTCGCGCTGGGCCTGCCACACAGCGTCGCCCGCCAGGCACTGCACGGCGCGCACGCCCGTCTCACCGCCGGCGCGCTGCTCGGCCAGCGACTCCACGGCCTCCAGCCCATGGAAACCGTAAGCATCTGTCGAACCATAGGTGATGCCCACAATCTCGCGCACCGCCGCGTCGCGCGCCACGTCGGCCGGCGGGTGCCGCCACGTGCCCGGCACGCTCGAGCCGGCCATCAATGGAATCTTCAGCTCCACTGCCGTGTCGTAGATGTGCTTGGCATCCGGCCAATTGTCGGCCAGATGCTTGTCGACAAATACCGGCACGACGCGGCCGCTCGCGCGGAACACCTTGATCACCTCGTCCCACAGCCGGCGCTTGGGATACTGCCGGTTGCCTGTGGGCGACATGGGATAGTCGCCGTGCTCGGCCACCAGCAGCACCCCGTCGACGGCCAGTTGGCCGGTCCCTAAAGTCAACGCTCCGGCCACGCTGTCGTAGATGGGAAATCGATGCGATGCGGCCAGCAGGCGGCTCGTGTCGTTGGCCGGCTTCTGATCGGTATAGAGCGACGCCAGTTCGAGCGCCGGCTCCTTGCCCTTGCCGTCCAGCGTGTCGGTCAACAGCAAGCGGCTGACAATCACGTCGGCGTGCGAGTTGTGGCGGTACTCGGTGACGATGGCCGCCACGCGCTTGGCAGCCGGCGCGTTTTCCGCGGCCAGCGGCACGGTGCAAAAAACGGCCACGGCCATTCCCAGCAGCGTGGCAATCGCGCGGCTAAGAGGCCGTCCCGCGGGCCAGTTCACAAGCCGAGTCGCTCGTCGCATCGCTATGTCCCGTCGGGCTTTGCCAACCGTCAAACGCGCTCGAAGGCGGCCCTCATTCTGGTTGGCAGGCGCGGCCGCGGCAACCGCCTCCCAGATGCCGCTTGACCAGGGTCGGTCCCATCAGCTTGCATTGATGCGTTCGACCGGTACAATGACCGCCAGCAACACGCCACGGGGCAACCGCGTCAAACGCATCAGGAGGGCTACGCATGTTGACCTTCTTCGGCCGGCGGCGGCAATTCTGCGACGGAGTTTCGCGGCGTGACTTTCTCAAGGTCGGGGCCCTGAGTGTGGGCGGGCTCTCGCTGGCCGATTTGCTGCGGGCCCAATCGCAGGCGGCCGTCAGCCCTTCCGGTTCACGCGCGCCGGCCAACGGCAAAAGCGTGATCATGGTGTTCCTGCACGGCGGGCCATCGCACCTCGACATGTACGACATGAAGCCCGCCGCGCCGGCCGAGTTCCGCGGCGAGTTTCGGCCCATTCGCAGTAACGTCCCCGGCATGGACATCTGCGAGCTGATGCCGCGCCAGGCGGCCATCATGGACAAGCTGGCCATCTTGCGTGGGCTGAATTTTGTCGAAGAGCACAGCGCCCATTCGCTGTGGACCGGCTTTCCCGAACGCATCAACCGGCCCGCGCTGGGTTCGGTCGTCAGCTATCTCAAAGGCAAACAAGATGGCTTGCCGCCGTATGTCAGCCTGATGAACCAGCCGCTGTCGGAAGATCCGGCCTATTGCGGTCCGGCCCATCGACCGTTCGTGCCTTCCGGTCCGGGGCTGGAAAACCTGGGCCTGGTGTCGGGCGTGTCGCTCGATCGGCTCAATGACCGCAAGGCCCTGTTGGCGCATCTCGATTCGATTGAGCGCGCGATCGACTATCGCGGCGCGCTGGCCGGAGTCGACGCCTACACCGTGCGCGCGTTGGACATGGTTGCCTCGAGCAAGACGCGCGTCGCGTTCGATATCGCCCAGGAGCCGCCGGCGGTGCGCGAAAAGTACGGCGCCGGCAACGATGAGTTCCTGCGGGCCCGCCGCCTGGTTGAAGCGGGCATTTCCGTCGTGACGTTGGTCGTCGGCGGCTGGGACACGCACGGCAACAACTTTGTCGCGCTGCGCGACATGCTGCCGCGGCTCGATCAGGGCATCCACGCCCTGGTGAGCGACCTGCACGAGCGCGGGCGGTCGCGCGACGTGGCCGTCATCGTGTGGGGCGAGTTCGGCCGCACGCCGCGGGTGAACGCGTCGGCCGGACGCGATCACTGGCCGCGCGCCGGGTTCGCCGTGATGGCCGGCGGCGATTTCAAGACCGGTCAGTCGATCGGCGAGACCGATGCTCGCGGAGAAAGCCCGCGCGGACTGTCGATGACTTCCAGCCACGTGCTGACGAGTCTCTATGGGCACCTGGGCATCGACCCGGGCACAACGATCCCCGACCACAACGGCCGGCCGACCTGCCTGCTCGACGAGCGCGATCCGGTGCCCGGCCTGGTGTGATCGCCGCAGAGAGTGCGGGAGCGCGCAGTGGTGCAGGAAAAATCGTTCATAAACCACAACGACACGACAACACAACGAAGGAACAGAGAAACACGAAGAACGCAAAGAGCACAAAGACACACGAAGTGATCGGCCACCGAGGGCACCGAGGGACACTTAGAAGGACGAATCATGGACGGGCCTCTTGTGCCTGCGGCACCATAGACGCCTGCGGCGTCTGGGTCACCCGAAACGCTCTGAACTCTGGCGCTTTTCAGCTACCGGCTCGGCGGGAGCCTCGCCCTCCCGTAAGGTGCTGAACTCTGGCGCTTTTCAGCTACGAAAACTGCACTGGCGAGACGCCAGTGGCACCGGAAAGCTACAGACGGCTCGGCGGGAAACGCTCTGAACTCTGGCGAGTTCAGCTACCGAGGAACGATGTCAGGCACGGGGTGCCTGACCTACGAAAGCGAATTCGTTTAACCACGACGGCACGACGTACGAAGACACGAAGAGTACGAAGACAAACCAAACAAGAAGATTTGACCACGGAGAGCGCAGAGGGACGAAGAAGAATCAGATTGAAACGAAGACTTTCAAACACAAAGACACCAAGGATACGAAGAGACAAAATCGTTTGCCACAGAGGACGACACCGAGGGCACCGAGAAAAGAGACAAGGAAGATTTGCGTGGTGTCGTGGTGGTTGATCAAAGATTCCGCCTGCGCCGCTCGCGCGGCTTGATGTGTGTGTGGCGACGCGATTCGACGGGCTAAAGCCCGTCGCTAAAAGACCTAGGCCGCTCGCGCGGCCAAGAGGCTGAATCTCTGGCGAGTTCAGCTACCCAGGAATCATGTCAGGCACGGGGTGCCTGACCTACGAAGCTACCAAAGGCTCGGCGGGAGCCTCGCGCTGCCGTAGGCGCTGAATTCTGGCCCCTCGTCCTTCACTCCACCTTGGCCACGACGACGGTGCGGTCGTCGGTGGCCGCTTCGCCCGCGGCAAACTCGGCGACGCTCGCCAGAATGGCGTCGATGATGTCGCGGGCCTGACCGCAACATTGCGACAAAACGGCGTCCAACCGCTGGATGCCGAACAGATTGCCCGCCGGATCGTTGGCCTCGGTAATGCCGTCGGTATAAAAAACGATTTGATCGCCCGGCTGGAGCCGCACCGAGGCATTCTCGTACACCACGTCGGAGGTGATGCCGAGCGGAAACTTCTGCGCGCCGTCGAGCGCCGTGATCCCGCCGCCACGACAGCTCTTCAGCCGCGGCGGATTGTGGCCGGCCGAGGAATACATCAGCTCGCGCGTGCGCGGATCGTAGATGCAATAGAACGCAGTGACGAAGGCGCCGACGTTGTTCGAATAGCCTTGCGTCAAATGCCGGCTGACGAAATTGAGCATGTCGCTCGGCGGCCCGGGCGAGGCGGGATACATGTGGGCAATGCTGTGCGTCACGGCCATCATCACGGCGGCGGGCGTGCCGTGGCCGCTCACGTCGGCAATCAGAATGCCGTAGCGCCCGTCGTGCAGCGGAAAGAAGTCGTAGTAGTCGCCGCCGGCGCGCTGCGAGGTCTGATAGTGGGCCGCCAGTTTCAGCGTGGGAATGTCCGGCAACTCGGCCGGCAACAGCGACCGCTGGATGTCGCCCACAATCTGCAACTCGCGGTCCACCACGTTGTAAGCTGCGCGCAGCTGTTCGGCCAGCACCAGATTGTGCGTCGAACGTCCGAACAGGATCGAGGTCCAGACGATCTCCGGAAAGTCGTTGCGAGCAAAGGCGTAAGGCTCGGCGCGGAGGGTGAAGATCATGTTTAGCGACTCACCGTTCTCCAGGTGCGGCACGGCCATCAACGACCGCTGACCGGCCAGGTACTCCGCGCTGGGGTCGTCGTCGGGCACGGTGAGCTCGTCGATGATCCGCGGCTCGCCGGAGTAGAGCAGCTCTCCCAACAGCCCGCCCTCCAGCACCGGCAGTTTGTCGCGCTGCTTCCAGGGATTGACCGTCTCCTGCCAGCCGCTGAAGCGCGTAACGCGATACTTGGGCGCCGAGATGTCGCGGCGGCTGACGGCGACGAAACCGTTGGATGGATACATCCGCGAAATGCGCCGCGCGTAGGCGGCCACCATCGACTGTGGATCGGTGTGCCGGCTCGTTTCGCGCATCATCTCCATGATGTCGTCGAGCCGTTGTTGCCAATCGGCGCTCGAAATGGAATCGCTAGCGGGCGACGACATGAGGTCGGTCTCCAAGAGCCAGAGCGAAAGCGGTGCCGCTGACGGGCGCCGGTAATTTTCTCGCACCGCACGGGCGAAGGAAAGTGCCCGGGCCCATTTTATCGCTCAGACAATCGCGGGTGCTGCCCCAAACTCGCGGGCCGCGAGTTACTTCGAGTGACGGCCCGAGCGATAAATGGACTCAATGCGGGGATCGGGCACCAACCAGATGAGCGCCACGATGACGTACAGGGCCAGCGTCACGCGCGGCTCGTAAAAGGCCAGCGCGATGGCCACCGCGTAGAGCGCGATGGTCATCTTGCCCTTGGTGTCGCGGCCCACGGCTTCGCGCAGGCGGTGGTTGCTGTCGCACTGTCGCAGCAGCGTCGTTTGCAGGGCGGCGTAGGCAATGGCCGACATCAGCAGCACGAACCCATAGACGGCCGTGGGCCACACGGCAAAGTGGTTCTCGCCCATCCAGCGAGTGGCGAACGGAATGAGCGACAGCCAGAACAATAAGTGCAAGTTGGCCCACAGCACCATACCGGTCACGCGGTCGGCGGCGTGCAGCATGTGGTGATGGTTGTTCCAGTAGATGCCCAGGTAGGCGTAGCTCATCACGTAGGTGAGAAACACCGGCACGATGGGCTGTAGGGCGCTCCACTCGGTGCCGTGCGGCGCTTTCATCTCCAACACCATGATCGTGATGATGATGGCGATCACGGCGTCGCTGAACGCTTCCAGCCGGGTCTTGGTCATGGAGAGTCAACTGCGCGGAGTAAGGTACGCTCGCAGGCGGCGCGGTACGCGCGCAAGCGCCGCCTCACAACCGTCCGGCAAGCCTCGCACGTTGCCCGGCCGAGGCTCACGCCTTGGCCAGCGTGTGCTTGCCATCTTCGACGACGAACGACGCGCGGGTGTGAATGGGCGAGCCGGGGCGCGTCACGTAGTCCACCGTGCGGTAGTTTGCCTGCCACGATTTCGGCGTGACTTCGCAGACCACGTAGCCGCGCTGGCGATTGTGGAACTTCACAAACGGATTCTCGGCCAGCAGCGTCGCCTGTTGATCGGATTCCAGCTGGCCGTCGCCGCTCGATGAGATCGACGTGCCGACGAACTCCACCGCCACCGAGCTGCCGCCCAGATTGTCGAAGTCTACCGGCAACTCGTTGGCCCAGTTGTTGTGGATGTCGCCCGTCAGCACCACTGGGTTCGTAACCTTTCGCTCGTGCAAGAATTTGAGCACCCGCCGCCGATCGGCTTCATAGCCGGGCCATTGGTCCATGCTGTGGGCGATCTCATCGCCGGGGCGGAAATCAACCCGCGCCATCATCACCTGCTGCGCCAAGACGTTCCATTTGGCGGGCGAGCCCGCCAGGCCGTCGAACAGCCAGCCCCGCTGCTTGTCGCCGAGGATGGTGGCGGCCGAATCGTAGGAGGCCTCGCAAGGCGCTTTGCCGCCATCGCCGCAGGGCTGGTCCGTGCGGTATTGCCGGGTGTCGAGCACGTGAAAATCGGCCAGGCGCCCGTACGACACGCGGCGAAACAGTGGCATGTCCGGCCCGGTGGGCAATTGGCTGGCGCGCAGCGGCATGTGTTCGTAGTAAGCGCGGTAGGCCTGGGCGCGTTGTTCGCGGAACGGTTCGAGCGCCGTGCCCTTTTCTGAGATCAGATCGGCGTAGTTGTTCTCCACTTCGTGATCGTCCCAGGTCACGAGCCAGGGGGCAGCGCTATGCATGGCCTGCAGCGCCTGATCGGTTTTGTATTGCGCGTGGCGCAGGCGGTAGTCGGCCAAGGCGACGAGCTTTGGCCCGGCATGGCGGCGCACGAGGCCGTCGCGCCCGGGGCCTTCGTAGATATAGTCGCCCAGGTGAATCACCAGATCCGGGTTCTCCCGCAGCATGTGTTCGTAGGCGGTGTAGTAGCCTGTTTCGAAGTGCTGACACGAAGCGAACGCGAAGCGCAGCCGCTCGGGCACGGCTTCCGGCGCGGGCGCCGTGTGTGTGCGCCCCACCGGGCTCGTCTCCCCCGCGGCGCGAAAGCGATAAAAGTACCAGCGGTCGGGACGCAGGCCCTCGACTTCCACGTGCACCGAATGCGCCCAGTCGGGATTGGCCGTGGTCTTGCCCTGCTGCACGATCTTGGTCATCTGCTCGTCGTCGGCCACTTGCCACTCGACTTCCACCGCGGCGTCCGGCATGCCGCCGCCTACCAGCGGCTTGGGCGCCAGCCGGGTCCACAGCACAACGCCGTCGGGCCGGGGTTCGCCCGAGGCCACGCCGAGCTGAAACGGATAGTCAGGCAGCTTGACGTTCTGCAGCACCACGCCCAGCGCGCGCGAGGACCACACCGCGGCGGCCGACAGCGAGCTGGTGACAACCAGAAAGTCACGCCGGCTGACGGGCCCGGACGGGGCGACGCGATAGAACGGGCGATTCATGAGGGGTGCCTCGCGGTTTGCGGGAGCGGTGCGCTGCCATTACCAGGCTGCCATTGCCAGAAGGCGAATCGCCACGGCAGGAGCCACCGCCGCGAGCCGCCCAAAGTTAGCGAAGCGCATTTTCGATGGCGCGTCCGCGAGCGTCAAGCATTCCGAGCGTTAGAATTCCGTGGCCGGCGTGTCAGCTGAGAACTCCGGCGAGCGGGGGCGCACAGGTGCGCGTTTTCGCCGAGGCGCGAGAACGCGCGTCAGATGTAAAACATGTTCGCGCTGTGCCGCTTGATGCGCGCCACCAGATCGCCGAACGTGATGCTTGCCAACGCCTCGCGCTGAGCCTGCGCCACCTCGCGCCAGGCCCCGTGCAGCACGCGGGCCGCGGCCGAGTGGTCCGGGCCGGAGGTATCCGTGTCGGCGTCCTGACCTTCGATGACCGTCATCACTTCGCCCAGCGTGATGTCTTGGGGCGGCTTGATCATTTGATAGCCGCCGGCTGCGCCGCGCGTGCTGGCTACGAAGCCGGCGCCTTTGAGCTGCAGGAGGATTTGCACGAGAAAGCGCGAGGGAATGCCGTGCTCGTCGGCGATCGTGCGGATTCGCACGGGCTCGCGCGAATCGTAGCGGGCGGCCAATTCCAGCATGGCCAGGCAAGCGTATTCGGTCTTGGCCGAAAATCTCATGTCAGGCCTGCCGGGTTGCCACGCGCCACCGTTGCCCGCCGGCGATCAGCCGCGGCTGCGGCGGCCTGCGGAATCAGTCGCTGGTGTGCAGCCCGCACTCCTTTTTGGCCGTGCCGCTCCAGCGCCCGGCGCGCTCGTCTTCACCGAACATCACGGCCCGCGTGCACGGCCAGCAGCCGATGCTCGTAAAGCCCTGGTCGTGCAGCGGATTGTAGGGAATCTTTTGCTCGGTGATCAGCTTCCACACGTCTTTCTTGGTCCAATTGGCCAACGGGCTGACCTTGACCAGACCAAATTTCTTGTCCCAGCCGACAATTGGCGCCTTTGCTCGATCGCTGCTCTGATCGCGGCGAATGCCGCTCATCCAGGCATTCCAACCCACCACGGCCTGCCGCAGCACGGTCACCTTGCGGTCGAAGCAGCATTGATCGGGATTCGACTTGTAGAGCGGCCCGCCGTGCTGCGCTTCGTACTCGGCGACGGTGCTCGGGGCACTGCGCATGTCCACTGCAATGCCATACCGCTGGGCGATCCGCTCGCGCAGCTCGAGGGTCTCTGGGAACTGGTAGCCCGTGTCGAGATTGAACACGTACACCTGCGGATTGATCTCCGCCAGGTAATGGATGATGACGCAGCCTTCCGGGCCGAAGGCCGTGGCCATGGTCAGCTTGGGGAAGTATTTCTCGGCGGCCCAAGCGATGATCTCGCGGGGCGAGGCGGACTCGAGCTGCTGGCTGTACTCGGCCAGTTCGGCCAAGAGCTCCGGGGAGGCGGTCGGGGGCACCGGAGGCGCCGCCGGTACCGTCAGCGGGGGTTCTGGCTTGCTCGCGGGCGAAATCACCGGCAACTCCGCCGCAGACGTCGACGAGACGGACATATTAGCGCTCGTGCAAGTTGCAATGGCCATACACAACAATACGTCGAATGATACTAATGTTACTCACCAAGGTCAACTATTGTCGCATTCGATTGTATCGGCCCTCGGGAGGCTCTTTCTTCAGCGGTTGTGCCGGATTTTCCGGTCTGGCCGGGGTCGCGCGCGTCGGCGCAAGTCGTTGTCTCCAATGCAACTTGACGGCCGCCGGCCGGCGCGTCATTCTGGCGACGGAACGGGCGGCGACGAGACACGCCCGGCTCGCGGGGCGTGCTAGCGAGCCCGCAGGCGGGTGACCCTCAATAGGCGGCCACGGCATGGCACAGCGTGCGTATCTGGCGATCGATATGGGGGCCTCCAGCGGACGCCACCTGGCGGGCCTGTTCGATGGCCAGCGGCTGGACCTGGCCGAGCTGTACCGCTTTGAAAACGTGCCGGTCGCCGCCGCCCAGCACCTGTATTGGGACCTGCTGGCCCAATGGCGTCATGTGATGCAAGGGCTGCGCGCCGCCTCCAGCCGGTTGGGCCGGCAGATCGCCAGCATTGGCGTCGATACCTGGGGCGTTGATTTTGCGCTGGTCGGCCGCGGCGACGAATTGCTGGGCAACCCGGTCCACTATCGCGATCTGCGCACCGACGGGCTGCTTGAGCGGGCCTTCCAGATCGTGCCGCGCGAACAGATCTTCGAGCACACCGGACTGCAGTTCATGCAGTTCAATACGCTCTATCAACTGTGGGCCATGCGCTTGGCCGGCTCGCCGCTGTTGGACTGCGCCGAGCGGCTGTTGATGATTCCCGACCTGTTTCACTGGCTGCTGACGGGCCAGCCGTCGAACGAAGTCACCAACGCCACCACCACGCAATTTTACGATCCGCGGCAGAGAACCTGGTCGCGCGAATTGCTGGCTAAGTTCGACTTGCCCGAGCAAGTGCTGGGCGACCTGGTTTCGCCCGGCACGTCGCTGGGACCGCTGCGCCGGCAAGTGGCCGAAGCGACCGGCCTGAGCGAAGCGCGCGTGGTTCTGCCCGGCACCCACGACACGGCCAGCGCCGTGGCGGCCGTGCCCACGGCCAGTCCGCCCAGCGAACGGCCCGACTGGTGCTACATCAGCTCCGGCACCTGGTCGCTGATGGGGGCCGAAGTGCCGCGGCCGGTGATCAACGCGCAGTGCCTGGCGCTGAACTTTACGAACGAAGGTGGCGTAGGCGGGACCACGCGCTTGCTCAAGAATATTGCCGGCCTGTGGCTGGTGCAAGAGTGCCGCCGCGCATGGAACGCCGCCGGGGCCGAGCACACCTGGGACGATTTGAATCGCCTGGCGACGAACGCGCCCGCGCGTGTGTCGTTCGTCGCTCCGGACGATGCGGCGTTTCTGGCGCCCGCGAACATGCCCGAGGCCATTCGCGACTGGTGCCGTCGCAGCGGCCAAAAAGTGCCCGAGAGCGAAGGCGCGGTCGTGCGCTGCGCGCTCGAAAGCCTGGCGCTGCGCTATCGCCAGGTGCTCACCTGGCTGGAGCAGTTATTGGGCGGTCGCGTGCAAACGATCCACGTGGTGGGCGGCGGCGCGCAGAATCGCCAGCTGTGCCAGGCCACGGCCGATGCGTGCCAGCGCGTGGTGCTGGCCGGACCGGTGGAGGCCACGGCCATTGGCAACGTGATGGTGCAGGCGCTGGCCGCGGGCGACGTGAACTCGATCGCCGAGGCGCGCGAGGTCGTGCGCCGCAGCTTTACGCTCGATCGCTATGAGCCGCGCGACACGGCCGGCTGGGAAGAGGCCTTCGACCGTTTTTCCAAGCTTGTGCGGGTGTGAGGTGCTGTCATGAAACGCGACGCGCTCGTGGCCACGGTGCTGGTGCTCGTGCATCTGGTCATTGCCTACGTGCACGGCGAGGCGCACGAAAGACTGGGTGTGGGTCTGGTGGCCTGGCAATGGGCCTACGTGTACAGCGTGATCACGATTGCGCCGCTCGTGGCGATGGCCCTGTATTGGACGCGTTGGCCGGCGGCGGGCGCGCTATTGTTGGGCGCGTCGATGGCCGGCAGCTTCGTGTTTGGCGTGTACCATCACTTCATTGGCATCAGCCCGGACCACGTGAGTCATCTGCCGGCAGGCGACGCGCAAGGCGCGTTTGTGGCAACGGCCTGGCTGTTGGCCATTTCCGAAGCGGCAACGGCGGCGTTCGGGTTCTGGAGTTTTGCCCAACTGCGCCGCCGGGCGGTGTAGCGTGCGAACTGTTGCCGTGCTTGAGGGACCTTGCGTGCCGGGCCTGGCCGCGACCGACGAGGTCCGCACCGCGACGGACCATTTTTTGTTCGTGGGGCGCAAGGAGTAAACAGCGCTCAACCGCCGACCGCGAACGATCGTTCAAGTCGCCGGCTACTTCGGCTGCCTGGCTTTGATCTTTTGGAGCAGCTCCAATTGATCGGACAGCAGCGCTCTTTCCTTGGTTGTTACACTGATCGATTGTCCTTTGGTCGCAGCGTCGATGGCACCATCCAAGTCGCCGGCCGTCATGCAGGCCGCCGATAGCACTAGCAAGTCTATCGGCTCTTGCCATTTCGAGAGCTCACAGGCAATTTTGGCGTGATATACGGCCTTGGCCCCGTCCAGGATCGTTTGATCGGGACACAGCGCGTAAAGTCGCGCGAGTTCCCGATGTGGATCATAGTAGTTTGATCGGAGCTTGGTTGCGGTCAGCCAATCTTCGGCTGCCTTGCCAAATTCCTCCTTCTGCACCCTCGCCATCGCACGGTTATGGTAGTAGACGGCGTAGGGATGCAACGCGATGGCCTCCGTGTAGTCGGCGATGGCAGCATCGAAGTGGCCCAGGCGTTCCCGCGCTTGCGCGCGATCGTTCCAAACCGTGCTGTCGTCGGGCTGGACCTCGATCAAGACGTTGAAGTCGGCAATCGCCTCTTCAACCTTACCCAGTTCCAGCAGGACGATGGCGCGGGCGCGAAATGAGTTTCGATCTTTCGGATCCGCGGCGATCCGCTTGGAGAAAAACACAACGGCCCTGTCGAATGGAATCACGTTGCGGGCGTCTATCCAGCCCGGTGTTTTGGCGTGCACCCATAGTTGATTCCCCTCCACGCGCTTCACCTCGTAGACCCACCCCGGGAATGCTTGACCTACCATCTTGCCGTCGCGAACGATTTTGCACTCAGCTGTCGCCACGACCTTGTCGCCTGGTACGTAGTCTGTAGCGTGGAGAGGAGCCCAGCAGGCGATCGTTGCAGCTATTCCCGCAAGGATCGGGCTCATTGAGATTCTCCTGCCAACGAACTGCAACTAAATCGCGCCTTTCCGCATTAGGGCACATTTCAATCGAGAATCAAGCGAAACCAGCTTTGATTTTTGGAGCTTGAGCCGGTGGACGTGGCACCTGGCCGAGCCGACAATATCGGTCCTTCGCAATTCAAACGCGTTGTTCGCAAGTTGCGCCAGTCGAGCATTGCGAAGCCTTTGTTAATGGGAGCCAGACATCCATGATTCGAGTCGGTATCGCGGGCATTGGCTTCATGGGCATGATCCACTACCTGGCCTACCAGAAGCTGAAGGGGGTCAAGGTGGCCGCGCTGTGCGAGCAGGATCGCAAACGGCTGGCCGGCGATTGGCGCGCGATCAAAGGCAATTTCGGCCCCGCCGGCACGCTGATGGATCTGTCGGGCATTGCCACCTACGAGTCGCTCGACGCGCTGGTGGCCGACAAGTCGCTGGACATGATCGACGTCTGCCTGCCGCCGGCCGCGCATGCGCCGGTGGCGATCGCGGCGTTGCGCGCCGGCAAGCACGTGTTTTGCGAGAAGCCGATTGCGCTGCGTTCGGCCGACGCCAAGCGCATGGTCGCAGCGGCCAAGCGAGCGCGCAAGCAGCTGATGATCGGCCAGGTGCTGCCGTTCTTTCCCGAGTTCTGCTTCGCCTGGCAGGCCGTGCAGGGCGGCAAATACGGCCAGCTGCTGGGCGGGCACTTCAAGCGCGTGATTTCCGATCCGCAATGGCTCACCGGCTTTTACGATCCGCAGAAGATCGGCGGCCCGATGCTGGACCTGCACGTGCACGACGCGCACTTCATACGGCTGTTGTGCGGCATGCCCCAGGCGGTGTTCACCAGCGGCCGCATGCGCGGCGAAGTGGCCGAGTACTTCAATTCGCAATTCATCTACGGTCCCGGCAAGCCGGTGGTCAGCGCCACCAGCGGCGTCATCGAGCAGCAAGGGCGCGGCTTCTCGGCCGGTTTCGAAATCCACCTGGAGCGGGCCACGCTGCTGTACGACTTTGCGGTGATCGGCGGGGTGCCGGAGGTGAGCATGCCGCTGACGGTGCTCAAGGCCGACGGCAAGGTCGAGCGGCCGACGATGAAGTCGTCGGATCCGGTGGACGCCTTTCGCGACGAGCTGGCCGAGGCGCTGCGCGCGGTCAAGAGTGGCAAGCCCTCGCAATTGCTGGACGGCGAGCTGGCGCGCGACGCGCTTATCTTGTGTGAAAAAGAGACGGCGTCGCTGGCGAAAGGGCGCTTGGTAAGTGTCTAGCACTCTGTTGGGCCGCGCCAGCAGGCGCGCGGCTGCGGCGCGCCGCTCGCGGCCATCGATAGCGGACACTTGGGGCCCTCGATGCGCGGCAAAAGCCCGGGAAATCACGGGCCGTCGAGGCCTTTCGCTGACCGTCCATCTGTAGGGGTTGCACCGCCGGTAGGCACGGCGCCGGCGCGCGGCCAAGCGGTGTCGAACGGCGCCTTGGGAGTCTTCGCTTTGCCAGGCGCATCCCGCGCCTATCATTTCTTGGTTACCCTGGGAACAGCCCTTGCGCGTGACACCCTGCGGCAACGCCTGTAGCGGATCTACCGACAGAAGCCGCGAAAAAATGCAGAGCGGATTTTTTGACCGGGGCCAAATCGTGATCTATATTGGGACTGGCCGAAGCTCCAGACCCACCTTCCGGCCGCAACCACGTACGACATCACGAGCATTTTTGCGTCAGTGCCAGGTTCACCTGCGCCGGCGTCCATTCGGCCGCGGACGCCGCGGTGAATCGGCTGCCCGGCACACCGGCGCGCTCGCAGTAAAACGGAAGGAGCCCATGGGACGAACGTACACAGCGCGCGGGACCTGGCTGTTGGCCGGGTTCTTGCTGCTCGGCGTAACGGGTCAAGTCGTCGGTCAGGTTCGCATCGCACCGGCAGTTATCTCGCCTGCGGCGGTGGGCACGTCATCTGCGGCGGTGGGCAACGTTCTGCATCGGGCGGAAAAGCTCGAAGGCGAACATCGCTGGGGCGAGGCGCTCTCGATCTACGAAGAGGCGCTGCGCGAGTTTCCCGACGAGCCCACGCTGGGCAGCCGGCACACGCTGGCCAAGATTCACTACGACCTGGGCCGTCGCTATACGGACTCCAGCTTTCTGCGGGCCGTCACGTCGCTCAACGAGCGCGACGCCCTCAATCTTTATTCCGAAGTGTTGCTGAAGATCGAGTCGCACTATGTCACGCCGCCGGACTGGGGCATGCTCGTGGCGCGCGGCACGCAGGGCATGCAGGTAGCGCTCGCTGAAACGGCCTTTCAGCAGCAGCATCTGCGCAACGCCACGCGTGCGCAGATCGACGCCTTTTCGGCCCAATTGCAGACGCTGCTGTCGGCCCGGCGCGTGCAATCGCGACAGCAAGCCATGGACCTGGTGACCGCCGCCGTGGGCTGGGGTCGCCAGCAGTTGCAACTGGCCCCGGCCAGCATCTCGATGGAGTTTGCCTGCGGCGCCATCGGCGCGCTCGACAGCTACTCGTCGTACCTGACCAGCGATCAGCTGACCGACGTCTATTCGCAGATCGAAGGCAACTTTGTGGGCCTGGGCATTGAGCTCAAGGCGGGCGAAGGCGGCTTGCAGATTGTGAAAGTCATTAGCGGCAGCCCGGCGGACCGCGCGGGCATTCGTGCCGGCGATCGGATTACCGACGTCGACGGGCAGTCGACGATCGACCTGAGCACCGACCAGGCGGCCGACAAGCTGCAAGGTCGCGAGGGCAGCATTGTGGAACTGACCACGCTCACGCCGGCCGGCGTGTCCCGCCGCCTGCGGATTCGCCGCGAGCACGTGGAAGTGCCCAGCGTGGACGACGTGCGGATTGTGGATCGCGATTTTGGCGTCGGCTATCTGAAGCTCACCTGCTTCCAGAAGACGACCAGCCGCGATCTTGACGCCGCCCTGTGGAAGCTGCACCGTGACGGCATGCGGAGCCTGATCATCGACCTGCGGGGCAACCCGGGCGGCCTGCTGACCTCCAGCGTCGAGGTGGCCGACAAGTTCGTCGACGAAGGCATTATCGTGGCCACGCGCGGCCGCAGCTCGCTGGAAGACTACAACTACACGGCTCACAAGGCCGGCACCTGGCACGTGCCGCTGGTGGTGCTGATTGACGATGAGAGTGCGAGCGCCAGCGAGATCTTTGCCGGCGCCATTCGCGACCATCGCCGCGGGCAGCTGGTGGGCGAGCGCAGCTATGGCAAAGGCTCGGTCCAAGGCATCTTCCCGCTGACCACGGCCAATTCGGGCGTGCGGCTGACAACGGCCAAGTTCTACTCGCCCAACGGCCATCCGATCAGCAATGTGGGCGTCACGCCCGACGTCACCGTGCAGGCGGTTGCCGGGGCACTGGCCGGTCAGCTGGCCGCGCAGGGTGGCCCGGACGACGTGGTGCTCAACGCCGGCGTGCAGGCAGCTCGGCGGCAGGTAGCCAAGCGCTAAGCTGCTCTTGGGAATGCCAGGCGGCGAGCCTGCCTTGCTGTGGCGGGCACGGCGCATCAGATAACTTGCCCGAGCGCGGCATGCGCTTGGATCCGCACGCAGCGGACGGTAGGATCGGTTCGAGCGTCTCACCCCTGCCGCGCCACTATCCTGGCGGGCGAAGCGCGCGTAGGAGCAAGTAGTCAGCATGTTCGAGCGGCTTGGGGCCGCCGTTGCGCGGCATGGGTGGCTGATCATCGTGGCGTGGGTTATCGTCGCCGCGGCCCTCAAATACTGCGCGCCGCGCTGGGACGACGTGACCCACGACGGCGACCTGGCCTACCTGCCGGCCGCGCTGCCCAGCGTCGAAGGCGCCCAGCTCTTGGCGCGCTCCTTTCCCGAGAACCAGGCCCGCAGCGAAATCGGCGTGATCGTCGAGCGCCGCGACGGTCGGTTGACGGCGGCCGATTTGCGGTGGTCCGATGCGCTGGCCGTGAAACTTCGTGAAGGCGCGGCCGACTTGCCCGTTCTCGACGTCTGGAACCGCAACACGGAGATCGTCGGCGACAAGCTGCTCAGCAAGGCCACGCGCCAGGGACAGGCGGCCCTGACGGTGGTGCAGCTCAAGAACGAGTTCATGGCCATCGGCAATCTGCCGCTGGTGGACGCGTTGCACCGGCTGGTGGACGAAGCGCGCCGCGAGGCCCCGCCAGGGCTGAACGTGCAGATTACCGGCTCGGCGGCCGCCGGCGCCGACATGTTGCATTCGGCCGCCGAGAGCATCCGCAACACGGAATGGGCCACGATCGGCCTGGTCGTGCTGATTCTGTTGCTGGTTTATCGCGCGCCCTTGTTGGTGTTGATTCCGCTGGTCACGATTGGGCTGGCGCTGACCATCTCGCTGGACCTGTTGGCACTGCTGACGCAGGTTTCCCATCTGCAGGGCTTCTCCTGGTGGCATTTCAAGGTGTTCACGACGACCAGGATTTTCATCGTGGTGATCCTGTTCGGCGCGGGCACGGATTTTTGTCTGTTCCTGATTGCCCGCTTCAAGGAGGAGCTGGGCCGAGGCTTGGCGCCGCGTGCCGCCGGCGCGGAAGCCGTGGGCCGCGTGGGCATGGCGCTGCTGGGCAGCGCGCTGACGACGATCGTCGGGCTGGGGACGATGTACTTCGCCGACTTTGGCAAGTTCCGCAATAGCGGTCCGGCCATTGCGCTGTGCCTGGCGGTGACGCTGGTCGCATGTCTCACGCTGGCGCCGGCGCTGCTGTTGGCGCTGGGGCGGTGGGTGTTCTGGCCCTGGTCGCTCTCGCGACCGAGCGCAGCGATGGGCGATGAGTCGTCGAGCGGAGGCCAGTTTGCTGGTTTCTGGCAGTGGGCCGCCGACGTGATCGTGCGCCGTCCGGGCGTCATTCTCGTGGCCAGCATTGCGCTGTTGACGCCGCTGGCGCTGCAGGGACTGAACGTGCGGCTGACGTATGACCTGCTGAACGAGTTGGATCCCGCGCGCCCCAGTGTGCGGGGCGCGGCCGTGGCGCGGCGGCACTTTCCGGCCGGCGAGATGTCGCCGGTCACGGTGTTGGCGTTCAAGCCCGACGCCAATTTCGAATCGAAGACCATGGAGCGCGAGATTGCGCGGCTCACCAAGCGGCTGTACAGCGTGGACGGCGTGGACTCGGTGCGCAGCCTGGCCGAGCCGACGGGCGATCCGCCGGGTTACTTCCAGCCCTTCAGCTCGAGCGGTCTGAAGAAGCTCGCGGCCCGCGAGCACAAGACCACCGAGGCGCGTTTTGTGACCAAGGTGCCGGAGCTGGCCGGACAAGTTGCGCGGTTCGACGTGGTGTTCGACGCGGCGCCGTTTTCGCCGGCGGCCGTGGCGATGCTCGATCGCCTCGATCAATACCTGGCGCGCCTGGCGGACGATCCACGCTCCGCCTGGCATGGCGCGTCGTTCGTATTCGCCGGCACCACCTCCGGCATTCGAGACCTGGCGGCCGTCACCAGTTCCGACCAGGTGTTGATCCAGCGTCTGGTGTTGTTCGCGGTGCTGGCCGTGCTGATTTTGATTTTGCGCACGCCGTGGATCTGTTTGTACCTGATCCTGTCGGTGCTGTTCAGCTACTTTGCCACCATCGGCGCCACGCAGTGGTTTTTCACGTGGTGGTATGGCGACTCGTTTCAGGGCCTGGATTGGAAAGTGCCAATCTTCTTGTTCGTGATCCTGATTGCCGTGGGCGAAGACTACAACATCTACCTGGTCACCCGCGTGCTCGAGGAACAGCGCCGCTACGGCGTGCGCGATGGCTTGCGCCGCGCTGTGGCCCGCACCGGGGGCATTATCACCAGTTGCGGGGTGATCATGGCGGGCACGTTTATATCCATGGCCACCGGCACGCTGCGGGGAATGCAAGAGTTGGGTTTTGCCCTATCGTTGGGCGTGATTCTCGACACGTGCGTCGTGCGCCCGGTGCTGGTGCCGGCTTTCCTGGCGCTCGTACAGCGCGAACCCGTCGCCCATCCTTCCGACGATGCGGAGGAGGCGACTGCTGCGACCGACGAGGCCCAGGAATCGTGGGCCACGCGGGCGGGCTGAAGGGTGCTTCGGCAGCTCATCGCCGGCGACGGGCGGTCCCACTGGATCCACCAGCGATTGACTCGCCCGCGGCTACGGCGAGCGATGCTTAGTTTCCGGGCGATCGTAGGGGCGGCAACGATTTGGCCGGCGCAATCTCCCGCAATGATGCCGGCTGTAAAGCCAATCGTGTGAATCGATTGCGATTGGTCCACGCAACTCCCGGCGAGGGCCGCTAGCACACTTGGCACCGTTCTTGCTCCAATGGCCACGTTTCATTGCGCGCCGCGAAGGGCGCCACCCACCACGAGTCCCTCTAGTCGCAGGAGTCCCCCGTCCGTGAGCAGTCTCAGCCAGGCAGCCATCGCAGCGGTAACCAACTACAAATCCAACGGGAGCGCGTTGAACTTCAAGGAGTCACCGGCGGGTGACGTCTTCGCATCCAACGTCTTTACCGACAAGGTGATGAAGGATCGACTGCCCAAAACCGTGTACAAGGCCCTGCAGAAGACGATCAAGCTGGGCGAAAAGCTCGATCCCACGGTCGCTGACGCGGTCGCCCTGGCGATGAAGGACTGGGCCATCGAGAAAGGCGCGACGCACTACGCCCACGTGTTCTATCCGCTGACCGGCTTCACTGCGGAAAAGCACGACAGCTTCATGAGCCCCACCGGCGACGGCGGCGCCGTCGCCGAGTTTTCGGGCAAGGAATTGATTCAAGGTGAGCCCGACGCTTCGAGCTTTCCCTCGGGTGGCATCCGTTCCACCTTCGAAGCCCGCGGTTATACGGCCTGGGATCCGACCAGCCCGGCGTACATCCTGGAGAACCCCAACGGCACGACGCTGTGCATTCCCACGGCGTTTGTATCCTGGACCGGCGAGGCGTTGGACAAGAAGACACCGATCCTGCGGTCGATGCAGGCGCTGGACAAACAAGCCCAGCGGATCGTCAAGCTCTTCGGCCACGACAACCCTGGCCACCTGTCGGCTTCCGCGGGTCCAGAGCAAGAGTATTTTTTGATCGACCGCAACTTCTATTTTTCGCGGCCCGATCTCGTGACCACCGGCCGCACGCTCTACGGGGCCAAGCCGCCCAAGGGCCAGGAGTTCGAAGATCACTATTTCGGCGCCATTCCGGAACGGGTGCTGGCCTGCATGCTGGACGCCGAGCGCGAGCTCTACAAGCTTGGGGTGCCGGTCAAGACCCGGCACAACGAAGTGGCGCCGGCCCAGTACGAGTTGGCCCCGCTGTACGAAAACGCCAACCTGGCGACCGATCATCAGCAAACCATCATGTATACGTTGATGCGCACGGCGCAGAGGTACGGCATGGCGTGCCTGTTGCACGAGAAGCCGTTTGCGGGGGTGAACGGTTCCGGAAAGCACGTCAATTGGTCGATGGGCAGCGCCAGCGTGGGCAATCTGCTCGATCCGGGTGCCGACCCCGAGCAGAACGCGCAGTTCCTGGTGTTCTGCGCCGCGGTGATTCGGGCCGTGCATTTGCACAGTGATCTGTTGCGGGCCGCCGTGGCCCATGCCGGCAACGACCATCGCTTGGGCGCCAACGAAGCCCCGCCGGCGATCATCTCGATATTTTTGGGGGACCAGCTCAGCGAAATCTTCGAGCAGATCGAAAAAGGCGGCGTGACCAGCGCCAAGCACTCGGGCACGATGATGATTGGCGTCGATACGCTGCCTCCGCTGCCGAAGCATGCCACCGACCGTAACCGCACCAGCCCGTTCGCCTTCACGGGCAATCGCTTCGAATTTCGTGCGGTTGGATCAGCGCAATCCATCGCCGGTCCGCTGGTTGTGCTCAATACGATCGCCGCGGAAAGCCTCGACTACGTGGCCACGGAGCTGGAAAAGGCAACCGGGGGCGATCCGAGCAAGCTCAATGCCGCGGTACAGCAGATCGTGGGCAAGTTGTGGAAGGAGCACAAAGCGGTCGTGTTCAACGGCGACGGCTACTCGGCCGAATGGCATGCCGAGGCCGAGAAGCGCGGCCTTCCCAACCTGAAAAACACGATTGCCGCGTTGCCGGCACTGATCAGCGAGACGAGCATCAAGTTGTTCGAGAAATACAACGTTCTCTCGGCGCGCGAGATGCACAGCCGGTACGAGATTTACCTCGAGCGGTACTGCAAGGACATTAACATGGAGTCCCAGATCGCCCTGAACATGGCCAAGACCATGATTCTGCCCGCGGTCTACCGCTACCAGGGCGAATTGGCCAGCACGGTCGCTGCGCTCAAGTCCGCCGGCAAGACTCCGCGGACGGGCCTGCTCGACACGGTCACGGATCTGTCGGGCGAGCTGGAGGACAAGATTGCCAAGCTGGAGGCGGCGATGGCGCACCACGGCGCAGCGGACCTGGCGGCTGAAGCGAAGCATTTCGATGGAGCGGTCCTGCCCGCCATGAAGGCCGTGCGCGACGTGGCGGACAAGCTGGAATGTATTGTGGCGGACGATATTTGGCCGCTGCCCAGCTATCGCGAAATGCTGTTCATCAAATAGCGCGGTTGGGACAACAAGCTCGGCTGGGACAACAATCCTCGGCCGGGACCGATTCAACGCCTGAGGGCGCGGCCGCAACGGGCAACACCGATTGTGGCCGCGCCCCCAGCTCCGGCCAACGCACGCTCGCCACGGCCGGCGTGGCGCCGTCTTTCCCGGTGCGCTGCCGGCGCATGGCGCCGGCTATTCGGCCAGTTTCCCCCCGGTTGCATCGCGCCACCGATGCCCTATCATGGCGGTTTTGGCACTTGCGCCCGCCACGCCCACTGTGTGCGCGGTGCATTTCGCCGGGCGACCTCGATTTCTCGCGCGCGTGCGACTGATATTCAGCGAGCACGGCCAGGCAACCATGGGAAAGGGATCCGGTATGGCGAAAGACGAAGGCATGACTCCAAAGGAAGTATTGGCCCTGTGCCGCGAAAAGGACGTGAAAGCGGTGGACTTGCGGTTCATGGATTTTCCGGGCCTGTGGCAGCATTTCACGATCCCGGTCAGCAAGCTGGAAGAAGACGTGTTCGAAGACGGGCTCGGCTTTGACGGCTCCAGCATTCGCGGCTGGCAGGCCATCAACGAGAGCGACATGCTCGTGGTGCCGCAGCCCCAGACCGCCTTCCTGGATCCTTTCACCGATTTGCCGACGCTGGTGATGATCTGCAACATCCAGGACCCGATTACGCGCGAGGACTACAGCCGCGACCCTCGCAACGTGGCGCGTAAGAGCGTCAACTACCTGCGTTCCACCGGCATTGCCGACACGTGCTACATCGGGCCCGAGGCCGAGTTCTTCATTTTCGACGACGCCCGCTTCGATCAGACCGCCAACGAAGGCTACTACCACCTCGACAGCATCGAAGGCGAGTGGAACCGCGGCCGCAACGAAGGGCCCAACCTAGCCTACAAATTGCGCTACAAGGAAGGCTACTTCCCCGTGCCGCCGGCCGACCAGATGATGAACATCCGCAACGAGATGATGCAGACCTTGATCGATTGTGGTCTGGACGTCGAGGCGCAGCATCACGAGGTGGCTACCGGCGGCCAGAGCGAAATCGATCTGCGTTTCCAGGATCTGGTGCGCATGGCCGACCAGATGATGATCTACAAGTACATCATCAAGAACGTGGCCAAGAAGAACGGCAAGACCGTCACCTTCATGCCCAAGCCGCTGTTTTCCGACAACGGCTCCGGCATGCACACCCACATCTCGCTGTGGAAGGGCAGCCACCCGTTGTTCGCCGGCAGCGGCTATGCCGGGCTGAGCGAAATGGGCCTGCACGCCATCGGCGGCCTGCTGCGCCACGCGCCGGCCATTCTGGCCTTCAGCAATCCCACCACCAACAGCTACAAGCGTTTGGTGCCGGGCTACGAAGCGCCGGTCAACCTGGCCTACTCGCAGCGCAACCGTTCGGCGAGCTGCCGCATTCCGATGTACAGCCCCAGCCCGAAAGCCAAGCGCGTGGAGTTCCGCTGTCCCGATCCGAGCTGCAATCCGTATCTGGCGTTCTCCGCCATGCTGATGGCGGTGATCGATGGCATTCAGAACAAGATCAATCCGGGCGATCCGCTGGACAAGGACATTTACGACCTGGCACCGGAAGAGCTGGCCGTGGTGCCCAAGACGCCCGGCTCGCTCGACGAGGCGTTGGCCGCGCTGCGCAAGGACCACGAGTTCCTGCTCCGCGGCGACGTGTTCACGCCCGACGTGATCGACACCTGGATCTGGTACAAGACGGAGAAGGAGGCCGACGCGGTCCGCCTGCGTCCGCATCCGTACGAGTTCTGCTTGTACTATGATATTTGAATGCAGGTGACATTTGAATGTCTGTGACATTTGAGTGTCTGTATTGCTCCGCGGTTAAACGTTGACAGCAGGTGCCACGGGTGGCTCGCAAGGGCCGCCCGTGTTTTTTCATCCCCAAGTTACAGCAAACAAGGACCGGCGATGGCCATCACCCCCGCGACCCTCAAGCGTTTGGCGCAGTTCGACACGCCCACGATTTGCAACGTCATCGAGTTGTTCAGCAACCGCCCGCGAACCGATGGATTCATGGACGCGCGCATCAAGTCGAATTTTCCGGAGATGGCGCCGATGGTGGGTTTCGCCAGCACGGCGGCGTTTCGTTCGAGCGCGTTTCCCGGCAAGGGCGACGCCTACGGATCGATGGAGCAGCAAGTCGAAGGTTTTGCGGCGCTGGCGGGTCCGGCCGTGGTTGTGTTTCAGGATCTGGACGATCCACCGGTGGGAGCCACCTTTGGCGAAGTGATGTGTTCCACGTACAAGGCGTTTGGCTCCGTGGGGCTGATCACGTCGGGCGGGGGGCGCGATCTGTTGCAAGTGCAAGCGCTGGGCTATCCCGTATTCACCGGCTCCACCATTTGCTCGCACGCCTGCTGCCACATCCTGCACGTGGGAATGCCGGTGTGCGTGGGCGGGCTGGTCGTCAACCCAGGCGACCTGCTGCACGGCGACGCTAACGGGGTGACGAACATTCCCTTGGAGATTGCCGTGGCCGTGGCCGACATCGCGCAGGAATTTGTCGACGCCGAGAAGATCGTGCTCGATTACGTGAACGGCTCAGGGCAGAAGACGCCCGGCGGACTCGCCGGCGCGCGCAAGGAATACTCGGCCGTAGTGGCGCGCCTGGTCGAGCGGGTGCAGAAGTGAGGGTGGCACTGACGCCGTACTCGGCGTCTGGGCCACCCGTGCCTAACTCACCATCGCCGCAATGCTCTCCTGTGTCACCGGCTCGATCACGCCGCGCTCGCAGATGATGGCCTTGATCAGCCGCGCGGGCGTCACGTCGAACGCCGGGTTGTACACGCCGATTCCTTCGGGCGCTGTCTGCCGGCCGAAGCCGTGCGTGATTTCGCGCGGGTCGCGCTGCTCGATGGGAATCAAATCGCCATCGGCAATTGCCAGGTCGAACGTGCTCGTGGGCGCGGCCACGTAGAACGGAATATCGTGTGCCGCGGCCAATAGCGCCACGCCGTACGTGCCGATCTTGTTGGCCGTGTCGCCGTTGGCGGCGATGCGATCGGCCCCGGTGATCACCGCCTGCACGCGGCCCTCGCGCATCACCTGGGCCGCCATGGAATCGCAAATCAACGTGACGTCGATGCCGCGCTGCTGTAGCTCCCAGGTTGTCAGCCGCGCGCCTTGCAAGAGCGGCCGCGTTTCATCGGCGTAGACGTGCAGCCGTTTGCCGGCATCCTGGGCGGCAAAGAACACGGCCAGCGCCGTGCCGTAATCGCTCGTGGCAAGGCCGCCGGCGTTGCAGTGCGTGAGCACGCCTTGACCGTCGCGGAGCAACTCGGCTCCGTAGCGGCCAATCTGCCGGCACATGGCGCGGTCCTCTTCGTGGATGGCCCGAGCCTCAGCCAGGAGCGCGGCGCGAATATCGCGCGGCGTCGCGGAGCCGCGCAGGCTCTCGGCGCGGCGCTGCATCCGCGCCAGCGCCCAGAAAAGATTGACGGCCGTGGGCCGACTGCTGGCCAGTCGATCGATGATTTCCTGCAGTCGCGCGAACCAGCGGCCGGCGTCGCTCTCGTCCGCCTCGCGCAGGCCGACGCACACGCCGTATGCCGCCGCCACGCCGATGGCCGGTGCCCCGCGCACGCGCAGGGAGCGGATTGCTTCCCACACGGTTTCCACGTCGTGGCAGGCAAGCTGGCGGACTTCGAGTGGTAGCAGCGTCTGATCAATGAGCCCGAGGTGGCCATCGAGGTCGCCAAACCAGTCGAGCGTTAACACGGTGTCTTGAGTTGGTGACGATGGCACAGGTGTCATTCCAGCATTGACAGGGTTCGGGATCGAGCCGAGTGCAGTTGCCCGTTTGTTGGAGCCGCCGCTCACATGGGCGCGACGAGGAACGGGGAATTGCGCGTACGCTATACTATACGGTTGGGCCCCAATGATTGATGCCAATTTGGCAGAGTGACTAGAATTCGGGACCGGCAGGCGAATAGGATCTTCTCGAACCCGATGCGCGCTCCTCCCCCTAACACACCGTCAGCACTCAAAGCGAATTCCCCTCGACCGCTGGCACCTGTCAGCGCAGCAGTGGGCTCAACGTACGAAGAGCGACTTCAAAACGACGCACGGTGGGCCTTGAGCGAAGGCAGCAAACATTTCGACGAAACGAGTGCTGTCGCGGCGGCGCTGCGCAACATTGCGCAGCGGCTCAACGAGTTGCAGATTCCCTACGCCGTTGCCGGCGGAATGGCTCTGTTCAAGCATGGCTTCCGCCGCTTCACAGAGGATGTCGATATCCTCGTGAGGAAGGAGGACCTGAGACGAATTCACGAGGCGCTTGACGGGCGAGGCTACCTGCCGGCCCACAAGTTGAGCAAGCATCTGCGCGACGCCACCCACAAGGTCCGCATCGAGTTCCTGACTTCGGGCGACTACCCGGGAGACGGCAAGAAAAAGCCGGTTGCGTTTCCTGATCCCCTGGCGGTCGCGGAGGAATTCGACTCGATCAAATACGTCAACCTGCCGCAGTTGATCGAAATGAAGCTGGCCTCGGGCATGACCGGCGCCGGCAGATTAAAAGATCTGTCCGACGTCTTGGAATTGATCAAGTTGCTCAACCTGCCCGAGAGTTTTGCTCAGCCGTTGAACCCCTATGTACACGAAAAATATCGCGAGCTGTGGGGCCAGTCTGGACGTCGCTACGTGACGTTGTGGCGCGATCAGGCAATCGCGGCCGGGCTGGGGTCAATCGACGAAATGATTGCGGCCGTGGAGCAATCTCGGGAGATTCTGGAGGCGATGCGGCGCGACGGCGTCACGCTGGTGAGTTCCGGAAATGGCTACGCGCGGTTGGCGTCCAATGATCCGGATGTCGCCCGAAAGTACGACATGGTTGAAGAGTCGGAGCTGTGGCAAGCCGACGAGGGCGATGTGCCGGGAGAGCCATAAGAAGCGGCCGGCTGTGACGAGCGCTCACACCTCAAACCGCCGCTGGTAGCTCAGGCCGAAGGTGGCGGCCACGGCCTCGTTGGTCACTTCGCCGGCCATGACGTTAACGGCTCTGGCCACGGGCCGCAGTTCCCGCGCCGCCCGCTCGATTCCGCGGTTGGCGATCTGCAAGGCCCAGGGGAGCGTCACGTTGCACAGGGCATAAGTGCTGGTGCGACCGACCGCGCCCGGCATGTTGGTGACGCAGTAGTGAACCACATCATCGACCATGAACGTCGGCTCGCTGTGCGTGGTGGGCCGGCTCGTCTCCACACAACCTCCCTGGTCGATCGCCACGTCGATGATCACGCTGCCCGGCTTCATCAGCGCCAGATCTCCGCGTTCGATCAGCCGCGGCGCTTTGGCGCCGGGAATCAATACGGCGCCGATCACCAGGTCGGCCCGGGCCAGTTGCTCACGGACCGTGTGGCGATCGCTATAGAGCGTGTCGACGTTGGCCGGCATGATGTCGTCGAGATAGCGGAGGCGGTCCATGTTGATATCCAACAGACCGATGTCGGCGCCGAAACCGGCGGCCACCTTCGCCGCGTTGGCCCCGACGATCCCGCCGCCGAGAATCGTGATATGCGCAGGCGCGACACCCGGCACGCCGCCCAATAGGATGCCGCGGCCCATCTGCGGCCGTTCGAGGTACTTGGCGCCTTCCTGAATGCTCATGCGGCCGGCGACTTCGCTCATCGGCGTGAGCAAGGGGAGCCGGCCCAGGTCGTCGCGCAGCGTTTCGTAGGCCACGGCCGTGACACCGGAGGCTAGCATCGCTTCGGTCAGCTTGCGATCGGCCGCGAAATGAAAATACGTAAAGATGATCTGGCCCGCGCGCACCAGCGGCCACTCGGCCGGCAGCGGTTCCTTGACCTTCAGGATCATCTCTGCGCGGGCAAACACGTCGGCGGCCTGGGCGACCAGCTCCGCGCCGCTCTGCGCGTACAAGGCGTCGGGCAGGCCGGAGCCCAGGCCGGCGCCGCTCTCGACGAGCACCCGGTGGCCGGCGCGCACCAACTCTTCCACGCCGACTGGGAGCATCGCCACGCGATACTCGTCGCGTTTGATTTCCCTAAGAACGCCTACGATCACCACCGGCTCCTTCGCTGCGCGTCGTGTAGGTAGCGGAATCCGTTGCGCCTGCTACAGCGGCGCTGCACACTGCCCGCAGAACTTCGAAGTCTCGTCGTTCAACGTCTGGCACTTTTGGCAGCGCACCTTGACGAGGGGCGCGGTGCTCCGTGAGCCCCAGGGATTATATCGCGTGCTGGCACGGCGTTCGAGCGAGCCAGGCCCTCGGCGAAATACGGCACGTCTCCCAGGCTGCTAGCGGCGCAGTGGCGAATTAGGCACTTTGACGCCGAGCGTGGCGCGCAGCTCAGGTCTGCTGAATGTTCCAGTTCTACCAGCCGATCTCTACCACACGGGCTTGCCGCCAGAATGGCTCTCGCGCGGCCCTATCTATGGCTGCCAGGTACGATCCATGTTGCACCTTGCGATTCTGACGGCGGTGCTGGTCAGCGGGGAGTGTCCCGAGTGCGAGCGGGGCGGCTGGGGCGTGTTGCGTTCGCCGGCCGTGGCCAGTCTCGACGGATATCCACGGGCCCGCGCGCTGGTGCCGCCACCTCCGGTGATCAAGCATCCGAGCATCATCCACGTGATTCCCTGTCCCGTGGTGCGCTGTGTGGGCCAGAATTGCTTTTCGGTCACACGGCCGTATCTGCCCGGTGTGCCGGTGTTCGACTATCGCAAGGACTTCAACTATCCCTGGAGCCAGGAGCCTTGCGCGCTCGCGCCGCCGGTGGCAGCATACGGAGAGCCGTACTTCGACCCGAGCGACGTGCCGCCGGCGGATGGTCCGGAATTCATTCCGGCGCCGCAGCTGGAAAGCAGCCGGCGCAAAGCGCAGCCCAGCTCGCGCATCACGAAAGTGCGCAGCGGCGGGCCGCAATTGACGAGCCGCGTCATTCCGGCGGCAGCCAAGCGGCGCTAGCAGCCGCTGCAAAACGGATTTCGGGTGCGACTGCCGGCTTGTTCAGCAGTGCAAGGTTGCACAAACGCTGGTGGACCAGCCGCCAGTGGCAACCCGCACGCCGTTGAATCACACTGGCGAGGCACCAGTGCCACCCATCTCGCAGCGGCTTGCGGCCGTGTCAGTATCTTAAAATGCACCACAGCGCGCGCAGGCCGTCGCGCCAGCCGATCTTTTTGCCCTGCGCGTACGTGCGACCGGAGTAGCTGATCGGGCGTTCGTAAATCCGCACGCCGGGAATTCGCGCCACCTTGGCCGTGATCTCCGGTTCGATTCCAAAGCGGTCTTCCCGCAGCGTGGGCGCAATCTGTTGGATGATTTCGCGCCGGAAGACTTTGTAGCAGGTCTCGATGTCCGACAAATTCAAGTTCGTGGACAAGTTCGACAAGAACGTCAACAGGCGATTGCCGGCCCAATGCCAGAAGTAGAGCACGCGGTGACTCCCTCCGATGAACCGGCTGCCGAAGACGACGTCGGCCTGGCCTTCCACGATCGGTTGAATCAGCCGGGTAAACTCGCTCGGATCGTATTCCAGATCCGCATCCTGCACGATCACCACGTCGCCGCGCACGCGGCCAAAGCCGTTCCGCAAGGCCGCGCCTTTGCCCTGATTGGCATCGTGCAGCAGGAGCGTGACGTCGTGCTGGCCGCGATACGTCTCCAGCCGCTCGCGCGTGCCATCGGTGCTGCCGTCATCCACGACGATCAGCTCGCACGGCAGGCCGCAGGCGCGGACCCGGCGAATGACCGTGTCCACCGTATGCACCTCGTTGAAGACGGGGATCACGACCGACAGCAGAAAGCCCTCCGGCAAGCGATAAATGCCCAGGCGGTGGCAGACGGCCGGCCCCAGCAACCGTTCGAGCACGTCGACGGGCAAGGGCGAATCGGCGCCGCTCTGCTCGCGCTGCCAGCGCGCCAGCCATTCGCGCAGTTCCTCGAGAGCATCGGAGGCGATGGGATCTGAGCTCAAAGGACTGTTCCAGGCTGCAGGCGGCAAGATTTCAACGTCTGGTTCATCCTACGTCACGTTTCGGCCGCGATTCAAGTGCCGCGGCAAGCAGCGGTGCGGCGCGCCGGTGGTGGTTGGAGCGGCAAGAATTGCCGGGAATTTTCGAGAAAACGCGCTGCGCCGGGCTTTGGAGAAACGCATTCCGCGCTGCACGCAGCGCCGCGCACGCCGCGCCGACGACAAGGCACGACGCAACTGAGAACGAAGCGGCGCGAAAATACAAGCGGCATTTTTGCGGGCGAAATCGCCGCGCGAAAAAGTTGCTTGACATTTTCTGCGCGCGTCTCAAAATGTGCATCTATTCGGGCGTGTGCAGATCGTGGATCCAATACGCACTGAGTTCTCGGTGTTTCAGCAGAAGCGGCGCCAGCGGGCGCGGTTCGACGGTTGGCAACAGTCGGTTCATCCAGTCGAAGCGCGCACGTCGGCGCGAGTGGCAGGTGCAGTTTGCCGTTAGATCGCCATTGCACGAACGTGTGGCTGTGGGCGGGCCCGGGTGGACGTTTCGTACGTACAAGTTTGCAATGCGGCTTGGGGGGCGGCGACTGCACGGATCGATAGTCGACGACCCTTGTCGTGGCAACGGAGGCCCCCCCTAGGTTTTTTTAGCGCAATTCGGCCGGTTTCATCGCATTCGCCGGCCGTCCCAAACGCGGCACGTATAGAATAACTGCGAAACGGCCGCTTCGCTGCTCTGATTGCAGGTTGCAGGCGATCGGTGCCTGCCGAGCCACTGCCGTGCTTGGATCCTCACAAGCATGCCCCGCTGTCTCATCGCGCTGGGTTCCAATCTAGGTGATCGCGCCGCGCACATTGCGCAGGCCTTGACCCTGGTGGGCGAGCGCGCGGGCAGCGGCCCGCTGGCGGCCAGCTCGCTGCACGTCACGCGGCCCGTGGGCGGCCCGGCGGGCCAGCAGGCCTACTTCAATGCAGTGGCGGCGTTCGATACGGCCTTGTCGCCCGTAGCGCTGCACGGGCAACTGCAAGCGATCGAGCAGACGCTCGGGCGTGTGCGCGACGATCGCTGGGGTCCGCGCACGATCGATTTAGATCTTTTGCTCTACGGTGATGTGGTTATTCGCACGCCTGAGCTGACGGTGCCGCACCCGCGCTTCGCCTTTCGGCGCTTCGTGCTCGAACCGGCCGTGGAAGTGGCGCCCCAGATGCTCCATCCCACGGTCGGCTGGACCGTTGAGCAGCTTCTGACGCACTTGAAATCGGCCGTCCCTTACGTGGCGCTCGTGGGGCTTCCGGGCAGCGGCAAGAGCGCGCTGGCCGCCCGGCTTGGCGCGGCGCACGACGGCCGCGTAATTACGGATGGGCCGCCAGCCGAACGCGCAGCCCGTGCGGCGACCGGGCCGCTGCCGGCTGCTGGCCCGGCCTATGCAAGGCAGATAGAATTCCTGCTGTCCCGCGCCCAGCGACTGTCGACCGGCGATTGGGCGAGCCGCGACCAGCTAGCGGTGAGCGATTTCTCCTTTGATCAGACCCTGGCATATGCCGAATTAGCGCTCGATGCGGCGGATCTGAAGACCTTTGAGCGCGCGTTTGACCAGGCTGCTCGGCAGGTGGTCTTGCCCAAATTGCTAATCGTCCTGGATACTCCGCCGGCCTTGGCCGCGTCGGTAGACGCCGCGGTTCCCCGGCTGCGGGAGAAACTGTTGGCGCTGGCCGCGCGAAGAGGCCGCGGACCGGTGCTCGCTATCGGAAGTGAAGATCGCGATGGGCAGTTTGCCGAAGCGTCTGCCGCGCTGGCTGCCATGCAACCCACACCCCACGATCCATGACCGTGCTCCGCCAATCTACCGGACCCCGCGTGATTGCCGACGCCGGCGCGCTGCGCGCGCTGGTGGCCAAAGCGCGGCGCGACGGCCAGTCGATTGGGCTGGTGCCGACGATGGGCGCGTTGCACGCCGGCCACCTGAGCCTGGTCGACGCGGCGCGTCGCGAGTGCGGCTTTACCGCCGTGTCGATCTTTGTGAACCCCACGCAGTTCGGCCCGCGCGAAGATTTTGCGCGCTATCCGCGCACCCTGGAGGCGGACCTGCAATCGCTGGCGGGACGCGGCGTCGACGCGGTCTTCACACCGTCGACCGAGGCGATGTATCGCGCCGATCACGCGACTTTCGTGGAGATGGCAGGGCCTGCGCTGCCGCTCGAGGGCGAGTTTCGCCCCGGCCACTTTCGCGGCGTGGCAACCATCGTGCTGAAGTTGTTTCACATGGTCGCGCCGGATCGGGCCTATTTTGGCCACAAGGACTATCAGCAGTCGCTCATCGTGCGGCAGCTGGTCAAAGACTTCAATTTGCCGATCGAGATCGTCGTGTGCCCGACCGTGCGTGAGCCGGATGGGCTGGCACTGAGCTCGCGCAACGTGTTTCTCTCGGCCGATGAGCGGCGCCGCGCGCTGGCGATCTCGCAGAGCTTGCAGCTGGTGCGGCAGCTGATCACGGACGGCACGCGTGACGCGGGCACCCTGTTGGCCCGGGTACACGAACGTCTGTCGGCCGCCGAGCTGCAAGTGGACTACGTGGCCCTGGCCGATCCCGAGACGCTGCTGCCGGTCGAGACGGTCGTGCGTCCGGCCCTGTTGGCGATTGCCGCCCGAGTGGGCAACACGCGGTTGATCGACAACGACATCGTGGGCGGCCCGCCGGCCACAACGTGAACGAGTAAGTAACGGCGCGGGAGGGCCGCAAGGGTGGCTTCCGCGGCGCGCCAGAACGAGGTTGTGATGCGACAGACATTGTTCGCCATTCCGCGCGAGATCGCCGGCGTCGACGTGTTCGGCATGGGCTGGCTGCTGGCAATCTGGGCCGTGGCGTCGCTGGTCGTTCTCGCCTGGATGTTGCATCGCCATGGCTGGAGCGCGGAGACGCGCAGCCAGTTGTTCACGTTGGGCCTGGTGGGTTTCGCCATTGCCTTTGTGCTGCCCATGCTCGTTACGCCGGAGGGCCTGCTGATCCGCGGCTACGGCGTGATGCTGATGACGGCCGTGCTGGCGGGTGTGGGGCTGTCGATGGTTCGCGCTCGTCAGAAGGGCGTTTCGCCAGAGATCATTCTTTCATTGGCGATGTGGCTGTTCATTTCCGGGCTCCTGGGTGCCCGCCTGTTCTACGTGGTCGAGTATTGGGACCTGTTTCAAAAGCCCACCTTGCGCGAAACCATCATTGGCATCGTCAACCTGACGCAGGGCGGGCTCGTGGTCTTTGGGTCGATGTTGGCCGGCGGCGCCGCGCTCGTCGTATTCATCTACAAATATCGCGTGCCGGGCCTGGCGCTGGCCGATTTGATCGCGCCGGGTGTCGTGTTGGGCACCGCCATCGGGCGCGTCGGCTGCCTGCTCAACGGCTGTTGCTATGGCAGCGAGACCGACCTGCCGTGGGCGGTTGCTTTTCCCGAGGGCACGCCGGCGTATATCGATCAAGCGCAGCGGGGCGAGTTGTACATTCACGGTTTGAAGTTCGCCGGGTCCGGCAGCAACACGCCGGTGATCGAAGCGGTCGCGCCGCAATCGCCGGCCGCGCGCGCCGGTTTGGCGGCGGGCCAGGTGGTAACCGTCGTCAACGACACGCCGGTGCATTCCGTCGAAGAGGCACAGTTTGCGATGTTGGGCATATTTGGCGACGGCCAGCAGTTGTCGCTGCGTGTGGCCGGCACGCCGAGCCCGCACGTGTGGACGATCGAAGGATCGCTCGACCGCGGCAGGCCGATGCATCCCACGCAGCTCTATAGCTTCATCGACGGCATGCTGCTGTGCTTCTTTCTGTTGGCCTACGAGCCGTATCGCCGGCGCGACGGCGAACTGACGGCTTGGGTGCTGACGATTCACCCGGTGATGCGCTTTCTGGTGGAGTTTGTGCGGGTGGACGAGTCGCCCGTGTTTCACACCGGCCTGAGCATTTCGCAAAACATCAGCATTGCGCTGTTCGTGTCGGGCATCGCCCTGTGGATTTACCTGCTGCGGCAGCCGCTGGGCTGTCGCTGGCCGGCGCACTGCAGGCTGGAGGCTGTAGGCTGAAGGACGCAGTGACGGGCCCATCGTTTCCTACGGCCGTCGGTGTCCAGCCTGCACTCTGCCTCCAGTCCCCGGCCTCCCGCCTCCCTTCTGTTCGGTTTGACAAGCCGCGGAATTCGGCGAACAATGGCGTTGGCGGCACGCACGAAAGCGTGCGTTTCCTGCACTTTTCGCGTGCCCGGGACGCCCGTGGCGCGGCGGAACTTTCGGCCTGCGGGGAGCGTCTAAGTGACTGGAGCGGTTGTGAAAGACGACGTCCAGCTCATCAACGAAGCCTTGGACGGCGACTCGGCCGCATTCGGGCATTTGGTCACCCGCTATCAAGACCGTTTGTACAACACGTTGGTGCACGTGGTAGGCTCCGCCGATACGGCCTACGACATGGTGCAAGACGCGTTTGTCCAGGCCTACGTGAAGCTGGAGACGTTTGAGCGCTCGAGTGCGTTTTACACCTGGCTCTACCGCATTGCCGTCAACCTGGCCATCAGCCGTCGCCGCCGCGAAAAGCCGATGGCCTCGGTCGACCAGGCCCGCGAACTATTAGGCCACGAGCCGATCGACACAGCCGATCCCCCCGAAGCACGGCTGGAACAGCGCGAGCGAGCTTGCCAGGTGCACCAGGCCCTGGCCGCGCTCAGCGAAGAACATCGCGCCATCCTGATCCTGCGAGAAATGGACGGCTGCTCCTACGAGCAGATTGCCGAGATTCTGGAATTACCGATTGGCACGATTCGCAGCCGCCTGCACCGGGCGCGGCTGCAATTGCGAGACCAATTGAAGGGAATGATCCAGGAATTCCGAACGTAGAATTACACAGAGACCGAAGGGTTGGCCGGCTGGATTGCCGGCTTGAAAGTCCGTTATGAGCAACGATCCGCGCGAAGAACTGCTCAGCGCCTACCTCGACAACGAGCTCTCGGCCGACGAGCGCGCGCAAGTCGAACAGTGGCTGAGTGAGAATGCCGAGTACCGGCAGCTGTACGAGGAGCTGCGCGCGCTGAGTCATGATCTGCATTCCTTGCCGCGCCACGAACTGGCCGACGACCTGGGCCCGCTGGTGCTGCGTCGCACGGAGCGCGCCGTGTTGAGCGAGCCGCGATCGGGCGGAGCCAGCGCACCCGAGTCCGGGGCATCCGAGTTCGGGGCAACCGCGTCGTGGGCGCGCGGCCGCTCAAAGCGGCTGTTCATCTGGCCGGCCTTGGCCGTGGCCGCCGCGTTGTTGGTCGCGCTGTTCGATTCGCAGCGCGACGAGCGCGACGTGGCGCTGCACGACGGGCGTATCGATGCCGCTGCCGAAAAGTCGAAGTCCGCCACGGACTCGTACGATTTGCAGTCCGTGCCGTCGATGCGTGCCCGCGATGCCCAGAGCGAGTTGGACAGCGAGCCGCAAAACGGCGCGACGGAAAGTTTGAGCGAGTCGAGACGGTCTGCCAGCGAGCGGCAGGAAGGCGATCTGCGGCTGGAGCGATCGGCCGCGGGCGCAGCAGATGCAGCCGCGCCTCAACTTGAGCAGATGCCGCCGACTGACCGCGGCGCCGTTCCGGGTGCGGCGCCGACAGCACGGTCCGCGAAAGAATCGGCGCCTGCCGAAGCTGCCCCACAAACGGTCGATTTCTTCGCCAAGCCGCCAGCGGGTGAGCCGCTGGAGAAGCTGCAGTTGGACAAGAACGTGCGCCGCGCGCTGGCCAACCGCGAACAAGTGAGCGTCATTCAGTGCGACGTTTCCCCCGGCTATATCAACGAAAATCAGATTGAGAAAGTGCTGGCCAGCAACAAGCTGCAGTATCGGCGCTACTATCTGCCGCAAGCGATCGATCAGAAGGACGCGCCGGTGCAGGCGCCCGCGCCGTTGGCAGCCAACGCGCTGCCGGCTGGCGTGCAGTACTCCGTGGACGCCACGCCCGACCAGGTGGAGCAGATCGTCACCGAACTCGAGCAGCAGCAGAATCGTGGCAGCGTGACGAACTTGTCGTTGGGGCTGCAAGTGCGCTCGGGCCCGCTCAAGAGCGCCGCCCCGGCGGCGGAGAAACGGGCCGGCATCGCGACGGTCAAGCAGCAACCCGTCACCATCTACTTGTATTCGGCAGATCTCAAACAGCAGAGCCAGCGGGTGCCTGGCGAGCCGGCAGCACCCGCCGCCGCTCCCGCCGAGCCGTAGTCGGCCTGTGGGACGCGCATTCGATTCGTTCCGCACATCCAGCAAGGAGCCTTTCATGTCGGTGACCATTCGCGTGCGCCCCAACGGGCCGTTGTTGATCGAGGGGCCGGTGACGATCTTGGACCAGAACGGCAACCCGTTTCCGTTGAATCCTGACAAGCCGGCAGTGGCGCTTTGTCGCTGCGGCCAATCCAGCAATCGCCCTTTCTGCGACGGCACGCACAAAACGTGCGGCTTTCAGTCGGTGGAGATCGCGCCGGCGCCTGGCGCCTAAAGCAGTTTCTGAACCTTGATGATGGTGCGTTCAGGGTGCCACTGGCGGCTTGTCCGCCAGTGTGTGGGGAGACGTGCACTGCGGGACGAGCCAGCAGTGGCACCCGAAGTCGGTTTTGAAAGTGCTTCCAGTGATCGATGACGGTCGATTTTGTGGCGGCGACCGTCGCGCCTCACTGCCATGTCACCGCACTGCTGGACAAGCCAGCAGTGGCACCCAGCCCCCAACAACAATCGTCATCGACCACTAGACTAGTTCGCGCTTCGACCAGGCAACATCGACCGATGCGCGTGGATCGACTGCGCGACCGACAAGTTTTCCCCAACGCCGCGCGGGCTCGCCGCGTCGGCCGCGGCCGCGCAAAACAGCGGCGCCACTCGGGTTTTCAACGATCTTGCGCGCACCCTCGCGCGCTGCGTGCGCGGCGCTCGCTTCGTGAGTGTCGCTGATTTGCTAGAATTGCAACTCCGGGGCCGCGCACGCGCGGCCTTTCAGGTTTCTCGTCCTCTCATTCAGGAAGAAATTGTCACGCATGGATTACGCGCTTGTGGATCAGACGTCGGATCAATTCGTCGGCCAATGGCGGCAGCTGGTCAGCACCACCAACTGGGAAAAAGGCAGGATCATCCACGCCTGGCGCGAATCGCTGCAGGCCAGCGACGCCCCGGCCTCCGAATCCACCGACGAGGCCTGGTCTCGCCGGGTGGGCTACGTCACGCCGCAACACGTTGGCCGTCTTCGCCGCGTGTGGGAGCGTTTTGCGGAATCGCGCGAGAGCTTTGCCGGCTTGTTTTGGAGCCATTTTCAAGCGGCCCTCGATTGGGACGACGCGGAAATGTGGCTCGAGGGCGCGGTGCAAAGCGACTGGTCGGTGGCACAGATGAGGGCCCAGCGCTACGAGGCCCTGGGCGGCCCGGCCAGTGGCGTAGCTGCTGACGGCGCCGGCGCTGACGAACCGTGGGACGATGATGCGGCCGCCGAGAGTGAAACCGAGGTGATCGGCGGCACGTTGGAAGCCGTGCGCGATCCGGGCCGATCGCAGGCTGCTGACGAGGATGACGAGCCTGGCTACGACCGCGCGCAATTCGACGACGAGACGGGGACCGCAGGCGACGATGCGGATGCGGCGGCCCCTGCGGAGCCGGTGCGCCCGTTTGCGGAGCTGCCGCCATTGCCGCCGGACGTCAACGACGCGTTCGAAGCCTACAAGCTGTGCATCCTGCGGCACAAGCTGGCCGGCTGGGCGGAGATCTCGCGCGAGGCAATGGTCGACAGCCTGGAATCGCTCAAGCAATTGGCGCTGGCGCCGGCGGACGTGTAGGGTGGCCCAAGCACCCGAACGTTATCAACCTTTCGCAGGATTTTGAAGACGCTGCAGTTACCGCTGGGCCGCGTACAGCTCGGCGAATTCCAGAATCCAGCGGTCGACCAGGTCACGAAACGTGGCCAGGTCGGCCTCGGTCAGCATCTGGTATTGGGTGCGATTGTAGACTTCCTTGTTGCGGATCGTGCCCTTGGCGGTCAATTCCAGCACGTGCAAGTTCGAGAAGGGCCGCACGGCCAGCTCCAGGCGGCTGAACAGGTTCTCGCGGCGTCCGCCGCTGACTTGCAGATCGTCGCGACTGATCGCGGCGCCCCAGCCGCGTTCGCCCACCAGCGTCTCAAAACGAAACCCGGGGAAGTGCTGAGGCAGCTGCCGTACGCACTCTTCGATGTGCTCGGACAGGTCGAGCCGGTATTGCGTGTGCAAACGCTTCAGCTCTTCCTCACCCATCGCCGCGTCGGCGCGTTTTCGCTCTCGATCGTCGAGCGCGCGCTGCCCGCGCTGAATCGCCTTTTCCAATCGCTCGTGAAAATCGGGCATGGTGGCGGGTCGCGTGCGGAACGAAGGGAGATTTCAGTCGCCCGAGGGGCGGCCGCGGGGGGACATGCGCGCTAGTGCGCTGTCTCGCTGGCGCCGCTCTCGGGCGGAACTTCGGGCTCTTGCGTCTTCAGGTCAAAGAATTGTTTCAGATCGCCAAAGGTTCGCAAGGGCGCCTTGCCCGCCTTCATCTCGTTGGTCAACGGCACCACCGGCTGCGGCTTGCGCTCGTGCCGCGGACGTTGCGCCTGGCCCGCGGGCGGCGAGGTTTCCACGGCCCGATCGCGACGGCGCTGCGGACGGCGATCGCGCGAGCGCGGCGGGCCGGGCCGCCGGTCGATGGCCGGCGCGGTTGCGGTGCCCACGGCCGGCGCTGCGGCCACGGCCTCGGCGGCGTCGCCAGCCGCCGGCGCGGCGGATGGTGCTTGCTCGGCAGGCTGCCCTGGCTTGCCGTCGCGACGCTTGCGTTTTTCGCCGCGGCGCGGCGGAGCCGGTCGCTCTGTGCCCGGTGCAATCATCGTCAGCGAGACGCGGCGGCGCGTCTTGTCGATATCGTGCACCCAGACTTTGACGATGTCGCCCACGGAGACCACGTCGTGCGGATCGCGCACGTAGCGATTCGCGAGCTGGCTGATGTGCACCAGCCCGGTATCGTGCAGGCCGATGTCGATAAAGGCCCCAAAGTCGACGACGTTGAGCACCGTGCCCTGCAGTTCCATGCCGGGCGTGAGATCGTCGAGTTTGACGACGCCCTTTTTGAAGATGGGCGGCGGCAAGTCCTCGCGTGGGTCGCGTCCCGGTCGGGAAAGCTGGGCCAGAATATCACGCAGCAACAGGGCTCCCGCGTCGATCTGTGCCGACAGGGTGGCCAGCTCGAGTTGGGCGGCCCGCTCCGCGATGCGGGCGGCCGTTTCCCGGTCGCGCAGATCGGCCAGCGTGCAATCGATCTTGCCCAGCACCTGCTGCGCCACTTCGTAGCTTTCCGGATGAATCCAGGTGGCGTCGAGCGGGTTGTCGCCGCCATCGATCTTCAGAAAGCCCGCGGCTTGCACGAACGCGGCTTCGCCGAAACCGGGCACTTCTTTGAGCTGTTCGCGATTGCGAAACGGTCCGTGCTGACGGCGATAGTCGTACAACCGCCGGGCCGTCAATTGGTTCAGGCCCGATACATAGCGCAACAGCGCCGGGCTGGCCGTGTTCAGATCCACGCCGACGTAGTTGACGCACGACTCGACGACGGCATCGAGCGACGTTTGCAGGTGCTTGGCCTTCACGTCGTGCTGATACATGCCGACGCCGATCGAGGCCGGATCGATCTTCACAAGTTCGCTCAGCGGATCCAGGATCCGGCGGCCGATGGAAATGGCGCCGCGTAGCGTGGCGTCATACTCCGGAAATTCTTCGCGCCCCAGCGGACTGGTGGAGTAGACGCTGGCGCCGGCTTCGTTGGCGATGACGTAGGCCGCGCCCGTTTCGGTCAGCTCGTTGGCGAGCATCTCGCTCAACAGCTCTTCTGTTTCTCGGCAGGCGGTGCCGTTGCCGATGGCGACCAGCGTCAGCGCGTGCTGCTTGATCATCTCGGCCAGCTTGGCCCGGCCTTCCTGACGGCGCTCGGCTTTGCCCACCACGGGAATCACGGCCTGGTCCAACAGGTTGCCGAACTCATCGAGCGCGGCGAGCTTGCAGCCGCTCTTGAAGCCGGGGTCGACGGCCAGCACGCGGCGCCCCCGCACCGGCTTCTGCAGCAGCAGATTGCGCAGGTTGCGGGCGAAGACCTCGACGGCGTGCGACTCGGCCCACTCCGTCAGCTCGCGGCGCACTTCGCGCTCCAGGCTGGGAAATACCAGTCGCACCAGCGCGTCGCGGCCGCAGCCCTTGAGGAACTCCGCATGCGGATGTTCGGGGGGCACCAAGGCGTCGACGGCCGCCTGCATGGCTTCCAGATCGCCCTCGATCTTCACCCGCAGCGCCTTGGCGCGCTCGCCGCGATTCACGGCCAGCACGCGATGCTGCGGCACGCGGCCGATCGGTTCGCTGAATTCGAAATAGTCGCGAAAGCCCTGCGCCGTTTTTTCGTCGGCGTCGCCGCGACAAGTGACCAGCTTGCCCGTGCGATTGAGGATCTTGCGCAATTGCTGGCGCAGATCGGCGCGCTCGCTCAATCGCTCCGCCAGAATGTGGCCCACGCCCAACAGGGCGTCGGCCGGACTGGCAACGCCGCGGTCGGTGTTGACGAAATCGGCGGCGCGGGCGTCGAGGTCGACAGCCGAGGGCGCCGCTTCGACGATTTCGTCGGCCAACGGTTCCAGACCGCGCTCGCGCGCAATCGTGGCGAGTGTTTGTTTCTTGGGCTTGAAGGGCAGGTACAGGTCTTCCAGCTGCTTGGTGCTGTCGGCCGCTTCGATCTCGGCGGCCAGCCTGGGCGTGAGTTTTCCCTGCGAGTCGATCGAGCGCAGGATGGTCTGCTTGCGTTCGGTCAAAAGGCGCAGTCTGGTCAACCGCGACTGGATTTGCCGAATTTGCTCTTCATCCAGCCCGCCGGTCTGGTCCTTGCGATAGCGGGTGATGAAGGGGACGGTGTTGCCAGCATCGAGCAACTCGACGACCGCCTCGACCTGCGAACGCGCGATCTGGAGAGTTTGCGCCACCGGAGCCAGATCGATGGCGATCGTGTTCGTGCTGGCCATGCAGAATTGTTGCGCCGGTGGTTGCCTGGGCGCAAATGTGTAGCCGCCTTTGACTTGCCAGCAGGGCAATCTAGCCCTTGGGTAGATCGATTGTCAAGGATTGGCCGTCCGCGGGGCGACGGCTGTTTAGCCCAAATTACCCAGCAGACCCGCATCGCGCGCATGATCCGTGGCACGCAATTCACCGCTGCCACGACTCCGCAGAGAAAAAACGGAACCATCGGAGAAATGAAGCAAACCCGCAGCACTCCTGCTGCCGATATCTGAAGGCGAAAGGGCGGGCGTAGACAGCATGACGTGCATGCGCCCCGTCGCGGTGAGTCGCCAACGGCTACGGAGAGCGGACTCGACCGGCGGAACACGAAGGCAACCGACGTAAGGAAACGTCTCATGGCAAGAAGCCACCTGCGCGTGTATTACGGCCCTCAAACCGATGTGTGTGCCGCGGTCAGTGAGTCCAAGCAAGCCAAGGACACGGTGACCGTGCCGTTGAGCGAAGTGTTGCCGATGTTGGCCGACGCCGTGCGCAACGAGCGTACCTGGTTGAGCGACTTCGACGACGATCCGATCACGATCTCCACGGATTTGTACGAAGTGATCCTGGCGTATCAGCACTACCGTCGTCCCTCGGCCTGATCGATTGGCCACGGCGTTCGACGCCGACCATCTGGTAACCATCAAGCAGCCTGCCGCAATGAACCGGCAGGCTGTTTTTTTGCGCCGCGCCCCCCCGGGATCGCGTCTCCAAAAGAGCCGCCACACTGCGAGTGACGGCCAAAGTGCGGCCGTGGTGCTGCCCGTCGGCCGCGAGACCGCCCTGCTCTTCGCCCGCACGCTGGGATCGCTATAATTGGGGCGGCGGGTTTTCGGCGGGCAGGCGCGGGTGAGTACCCGGCGGCGCCGCAGCGGACTGTGAGGACCGATAGTGACAGATCATTTACCGGAGGAGCCGCTCGATCTGGAGGAAACCCTGGCCGAGCTCGACCAGACGTTAGACCAGCCGAACGGCAAGTTAGACCGAACCCGCATCGTCGACTTGATCGATCAGATCAAGGAATCTGCGGACAAGCTGGCAGTGGATCGCACGTCGCGCGGCGATCTGAAAATTCTCAGCCGCACCCTGCGCGAGCTGCGCTACGCGTTCAAGGTGTTCACACCGTACCGCACGCGGCGCAAGGTGACCGTGTTCGGCTCGGCGCGCACGCCGCCCGACGCCGCCTCGTATCGTCAGGCCGTTGCGTTTGGCCAGGCCATGGCGAACGAGAAGTGGCTGGTCGTGACCGGCGCCGCCAGCGGCATCATGGAAGCCGGCCACGTCGGCGCCGGCCGCGAAAATTCGATGGGCCTGAACATCATGCTGCCCTTCGAGCAGTATGCCAATCCGGTCATCGCCGGCGATTCCAAGCTGGTGCACATGAAGTATTTCTTCACGCGCAAGCTGATGTTCGTCAAAGAGTGCGACGCCGTGTGCCTGTTGCCAGGCGGCTTCGGCACGCTGGACGAAGGGCTGGAAGTGCTCACGCTGTTGCAGACCGGCAAGCGCGATCTGGTGCCGGTGGTGTTTCTCGACGAGCCGGGCGGCAGCTTTTGGACGGAGTTTCAGGAGTACGTCAAGCGCCGCTTGCTGGGCGACCACATGATCTCGCCCGAGGACTTGTCGCTCTACATTCTGACCGACAGCGTGGAGCGCTCGGTGGCGGAGATCTTGCAGTTCTACAAGGTTTTCCAAAGCATGCGGTTTGTGAAGAACAAGCTGGTGTTCCGCCTGCACCAGGCGCCGTCGCCCGAGCTGCTGCACGAGATCAACGTGCACTTCGCCGATATCCTGACCGGTGGCGATTTTGCGCTCAGCGGCCCGCTGGGCGGGGAAGACGAGCCGGAGCTGGCCACGCTGTCGCGGCTGGTGTTCCGCTTCAACCGCCGCAGCCTGGGCCGCTTGCGACAATTGGTCGACGTTTTGAATCGCGGTTACCTCGAGCCGGCCGAAAAGCGCGGGTAGTTGCCCCGCGTTCGTCGCAGGTCGGGGCGTGAAGCGCGGCCAGCGGGCCGGTTTGCGACGCGCTGTCGCGCGGCCTACACTGAAGATGCCGCGCGACAGCCTGCCCGTTGTTTGCGCTGCGCAGGGAGCCCCGAGCGCATGGCCAACGAGTGGTACGTCCAACACGGCGGCAAGCAGTACGGCCCCCTGACGCCGGGCAATCTGAAAAAACTCGCCGCTGACGGCAAGATCACGCCCGCCACAAGCGTGCGTTTGGGAGCCGAGGGCGCCTGGGTGCCGGCCTCCAAGGTGCAGGGCTTGTTCGCCGCGGCGCCGGCCGCAACCGCGGCCAAGGCGCCGCGCGCGCCGCAGGCAGCGCAGCCGCCGGTTGTCGAGGCGCCCGTGATTCAGCGCACGGCGACTCAGCGCCCTGTGAATCAGAGCACGGCACCCGCGGCTGTGGCGCAGCCGGTCCGCGCCGTGCCGCAAGCGCAGCCAGTGGTCACGGCCCCGCCGATTCCGCCGCCGGTAGCGGCGACCATGGCAGCGCCTCCGTGGGCGCGTCCGCCGGCTGGGAACGTGGCGCCGCACACGGCCGGAACCACTGCGTCGAAGGTGCTCGGCGTCGTGGCGATCGTCTTTGGTGCCGCGGCCCTCGCCACGTTCTGGCTGCCGCTGTTGGGCGGCATGTTGGGATGGATCGGCATCATCGTCGGCAGCCTGGGTTTGCTCGTGGGCATTATCGGCCTGATCGTTGCCGCGGTGAGTCACGGCGCCGGCTTGATCTTGAATGTCGCCGGCACTGGTAGCTCGATCGTCGGGCTGGTGTTGGCAGTCGTCATGGCTGCGGCGCAGGGAATGTTTACCCGCGCGGCGCCACCGCCCTTGGCCCCTGCCCCGACGCCGGTCGTCGTTGCGGCGCAACAACTGCCGCCGGTGGAACCTGAGCCGGAGCCAACACCGCCGCCGGAGCCGGTCTGGACAGAAGCCAGCCAGCCCATCGAACAGGGACCGATCAAAGCCGGCGTGGCCTCTGTGGGGATCGAGCAAGTGCGGCTGGAAAGCGGCGATCTCTCGATAGGGCGCCGGCAAAAGCCAAAACCTATGCTCAAGGTGCGCATCGCCTTGCAGAACATCTCCAGCGACCGCATCGTGTCCGTGCCCGGCTGGGTGGGCGGCGGCGACCTGATTGGCCAGGGCGTCGGCCAGCTGCTGGGCGAGGAGGCGGGCCAGGCGGTGCAGGCCGCCACGGCCTCGGCCAGGCTGGCGGACAACGTGGGCAACGCATACAAGCAAACGCACACGCTGCACGTTTTCGGCGCCCAGATCGATTTCAACGCCGACCATTCGCTGCGGCCGGGCGATACCAAACAAGTTGAACTGATTTTCAATCCACCTGTGGCAAGTATCGAATACCTACGGTTAGAATTGACCCCCGCCGGATTCAGCGGCGAGGATTCGCTGCGATTTCAAATCCCACGAGCAATGATCACCGGCTTGCCGGCTGTGGCCGGCGGCTGACAGGTTCGACTACCGGTTCCACTCGGACAGTGAAGAGACGACGGACCCAGTGACGAGGACTGCGGACGGAAGCGGCGCGGCTGTCGACCGACAGCGTGCCGATGGTTTCATCCGTTCGTCGTGCGTGGCGTTCCACCGTTTACTGTCTCGTTGTGCGGGAGAACCTGACATGCTTCGTGCGCTGATCGAAAACCGTATTTCCGCGGCCGAGCGTCGTCTGGGCGTGCCGGCCGAGTACATGCGCCACATCCTGCATGTTTCGTTGCGGGCATTTCTCAAGTTCACGAAGATTATGCCCCTGGCCGAGTATCATCGCGTGCTGCCGGCCGATGCGTTTCACGTGGCCCGGCTGGCTGCCACGCGCGAGGAAGACTGCGGCTCGTGCCTGCAGATCGAGATCAACCTGGCCAAGCGCGACAAAGTGAAGCCGCAGATCATTCGCGCCTGCGTGAACGGCAAGCTCGAAGATATCCCCGAGCAACTGGCCGACGTCTACCGTTTTGCCGAAGCGGTGGTCCGCCGCACCGGCGACGACGAAATGTATCGCGAGCGCATTCGTGAGCTGTACGGCGACGAGGGACTGGTGGAGCTGGCCATGGCGATTGCCGTCTGCCGCGTGTTCCCCACCACGAAGCGGGCCCTGGGCTACGCCCAGAGCTGCTCGGCGGTGCACGTACATTTGTAGGCTGTAGACTGGAGGCTGGAGGATGTAGGCTCTGGGCTGTAGGCTGTAGGTTATGGGCTATGGCCTGAAGGTTGTTTAGGAACGGAACTCAAGGAGGATCGTCATGTCGCGATTCGTCAGGTGCGCGGCAAGTGCTCTGGGGCTGGTGCTGCTGGTTGGTTGTGGTCAGGCGACTCCGCCGGCCAACATCGAGGGCGGCGACGCGGTATCCGCTGTGGCCGAACCGCCCCCGACATTTCCCGACGTCATTGCCGAGGAAGTCGAGTACTACACGGCCGGCCCCCAACAAGGCCGTCCGCCCGACGGCAAGCTGGCCGCCGGCACCAAGGTGAACGTGCGGCGCAGCACAGGGGGATATTCTTTGGTGCGCACTGCCGACGGCATCGAGGGCTATATCTCGACCGACGCGATCGCCGATCCCGCGGGCCAGTCGGCCCGTTAAGCGCACCGTTCGGCCCGCGGAGCATGCAGATCGGGCTCGGCCGTTCAAGGCTTGATCGGCTCGGCCAGGAGCAGCTCCACCGCTTCGCTCACCCAGCCGCTGTGCCAATCGTGGCTGCGCTTCGGCCCGTCGCGATAGCCGTGCGGAACCCGTCGCTCGTCGAGCAGCGCGTGCATTTGTTCGTGACCTGATGCAAAGCTGCCCGTGCCGGTCAGAATCAGCCGCGGTTGATTGCCCAGCGACGGCCCATTCTCGCGCACCAGCTTGGAGAGCTGATAGCGCTCGAAATTCTGTTGCGTGGCGAAGATCTTGTCCGAGCCGAAGTCGGGCTTCTCCATCATCAGCGGCGCGTCCCAGGCGGCAGCTCGGCCGAACACGTCGGGCTGCCGCAGCAACAAGGTCCAAGCGCCCCAGCCGCTTTTGCTGAAGCCCAACAGCAGCCGGCCGTCGCGGTCGGCGCGCACCGGATACGTTTGCTCCACCAGCGGTACGACGTCGCGCACGAAATACGACTCCTGACGAATGGCCGGATCGCTCGGGTGATCGGCAAACCAGGGCACGTGCGAAAACGTGGGCGACACGAAGATCGCTTGGTGCTTGTTGGCCAGGTCGTGGCGTTTGACCTCCAGCAGTCCGTTGCCGTACTTTTCGCCGTCGAAATCCTCCACCGGCAGCACATAGATTGTGGGATAGCGGCGCTCACGCTCGAGCGGCTCGGGCAACAGCACGCGCAGGGCGGTGGCGCCGCCCTGGTGGGGCGAAGAGACCGCGTGTACGAGAAACCCGTTGGCGTCCGTCTTGGCCGGCGAGATGGTGGGCCGCTCGGCAGCGCCGGCGAACAACGCGCCGCCGGTGACGACGAACAGGGCAGCGAACCAGAGACGCGCTCGCATGACGTACTTTCCCGAGAGGCGGATCAATCGGCCCCGCGCCGCGCGCTCAGCTCGCGCACGGTTTCCACGAGTCGCAGCACGTTGTCCACCGGCGTCTGCTGCAGGATGCCGTGGCCGAGGTTGAAGATGTGGCCCGCGCGTCCGGCGGCCCGATCGAGCACGTCTATGGCGCGGCGGCGGATCGTCGCTTCGTCGGCCAGCAACACGGCGGGTTCGAGATTGCCCTGCACGGCCCGATCGTGTCCCACGGCGCGCCAGGCATCGTCGAGTGGAACGCGCCAATCGATGCCGATCACGTCGCCGCCGGCCTCGGCCACGAGGGGCAATAGCGCGGGATTGCCCGCGGCAAAATGGATGACCGGCGTGCCCGGCGTCAGTCCGTCGATGACCAATTTCGTGTAGGGCAGCACGCTCTGGCGGTAGTCTTCCGGCCCGAGACAGCCCACCCAACTATCGAACAGCTGCACGGCCTGCGCTCCGGCGGCAAGCTGCGCGTTGAGATAGCGGGTCACGCCGCGGGCCAGCCGCGTCATCACGGCCTCCCACGCGCCCGTGTCACCGAGCATGAGCGCCTTGGTGCGCGTGTAGTTGCGGCTGCCGCGCCCTTCGATCGCGTAGCTGGCCAACGTGAACGGCGCGCCGGCGAAGCCGATCAGCGGAATTTCGTCCGGCAGGCCGGCCCGCGTCAAGCGCACGGTTTCCATCACGAAGCCCAGCGCGTCGACCGACTCCAGCTCGCGCAAGCGATCGACGTCGGCCGCGGCGCGCAGCGGATTGTGAATCACCGGTCCGTCTCCGGCCGTGTATTCCAGCTCGAGGCCCATCGGTTCGAGCATGGGCAACAAGTCCGCAAAGAGGATGGCCGCGTCGACCTCCAGCCTGCGGACGGCGGTCAGCATCACCTCGGCGCAGAGCGCCGGGTTCTTGCACAGTTCGAGGAACGACACGCGCTCGCGCACGGCGCGATACTCGCTCATGTACCTTCCTGCCTGACGCATCAGCCAGATGGGCGTGCGTGTCACGGGCAGCCGCCGCACGGCGCGCATGAACGGGCCATCGTCCCAGGGTCCGGTTGGCCGCGCGGTCGCTGACGGCGCGGTCGCTGACGGCGCTGTCGCCGGCCGCGCTGTTGCGGGCCATTCTGTCGCCGGCTGTGTTGATGCCGTCTCGCCGACCTTGCGCGCCGCCGCCGCTACCAGCTGGCCCATCTTGGAATGCTCCGGCTGCACGTCCACGCGCAGCTCGAACTCCTGCAGCATTTCGCTAGTCGTAGGGCCGATCGATGCGACGAGCGCCCGCGACAGTCCATCGCGCAATTGCGGTCCGAGTTGCAGGCGTTCGGCCACGCGCATCAGATTGACCACCTGGTGCGCGGAAGTGAACATGGCCACGTCGATCTCGCCGGCCGAGATGGCGCGAATGTTCGCCTCCAGCGGCGCCTGATCGAGGGGCAAGTCCCAGCGATACACGCGCACTGTCTCCACGCGTGCGCCGCGCGCTTCCAGTCCGGCCACGAGGCTGGCATTGGGCTGGCCATATTCCTGCAGGCCCACGGTCTGCTGCGCGATGTTCAACTGCGTGTCGATCAGCGCCAGCACTTCCCGCCAGGTGTTCGGGGGACCGACGCGATAAGTGGGCGCAAGCCCCAACTCTTTGAGCACGGCCACGGGCTTGGGCCCGCGGGCGATCGTCGTGGTGTCCGAGATGGCCGCCAGCAGCCGCTGGCGATCCACGTGGCGCTCGACCTCGGCCAGCAAGTGCCGCACGCCCACGCCGGTCATGAAGATAATGACGTCGATCTGGCCCGTCAGCACATGGTGGGCGAAGTCGATTGCTTCGCGATTCTCTTCGATGGCAACTTCGCGCATCGAGGGACTGACCGAGGGAATGCCGCCGAACCGTTCGATCAGGCCGGCCATTTCGACGGCGCGGCGACTTTCGAACGCCGCGACGCGCAAGCCGCGAAACCCCTCGGCAGTGGCTGACATTGAAATCCTCGACGAAGCCTGCCCGCGCGGCGCCCCTTGACGGCGTGTCAACGAGCGCCCGCAACGCAACCAGGCGGCCCGGTAGCGTGCGAGGACCATTTTACTCGGCCCCGGCGGCAGCGGGCAGTGGCGGCGGCGGGTGGCTCGGCGGTCGGGGCTTCACCGGGTCGGTCTTCGCTGGGTCGGGGCTTCACTGGGTCGGGGATTCACTGCGGCGATTGGCGAAGTTCGGCCGCACCAGGAGCGCAAAAAAACCGGCGGCGCGGTCATCCGGACCACACCACCGGCTTCCTGCATGGCACATTGCGTTTCCGCCGCGCTCGGGCGGCGGCAGCGCAAAACTAGCGTCGGCCGCGGAACAAGCCGCGACGGCTGACATAGGTCGCCGTCCGCTGGGGCGCGGGGGAGACGCTGGGAGCCGGCTGCTGATCTGCGGTGGCCGCGACGCTGTTGGGCGCCGTGGTTTCCGGGGCAGCGGCCGCTTTCTCAGCCGGAGCTGCTTCGGGAGCAGCCGCGGGTACGGTGCAAGTGGCGCAGCTCGTGCCACAGCTGCTGCAGCCGCCGCGATGACGGCGACCCGCCATTGATTCGCTCTCGCTGACAACCAACACGGCAGCGGCCAACGCCACGACGGCGAGTCCAAATTTACCTCTCATCGAAAAACCCTCCGTAAACAGAAAACGAAACAACAAACTCCGTATCGCTGTGCGCGGAATTAAACCGTGCTTAGATGGCAGAATGGGCAGGCGGCGGAACGCAGCACGCGATGCCGGGTATTGGAACGCGTCGCTCTGGAGATCTTTCTAGCGCGGCGGCCTGTGCCGCACCGTTTCCTCGCGCTTGCGTTTGCGTTTCAGGCAGGCGGCCTGCAGCGCGGGCAATCACGATCTCAACGATGCCGCATAATCGATCTCTCTTGCGGACGGTCGCACGGGTGGCGCGGTTGCCAGGCCTGATTTTCAGGCGTGTACCGCACGGATCCACGTGTCACCGGTGCGACGATACTTCCTGCGACGCATACGTGAAAAACTCGCGGCAAATTCACACCCGCCGCGAATGTCGAGGGCAGCTTAGGCGCGATCGCCGCGAAGTGTCAAGTAACGGGACCGCGCCTCGACGTTCGCACGCGGCGCGCAACTCGGTTGTTCACAAGCACTCGCGAGTTTTTCGAAATTTCCGGTTTTGCATTCTTGCGCAGGGGACGCTCCCGCGCATTTTCGCCACTGCCGCGATGCCGTTGGCTGGTGTATCTTCACGGGACGCGTCCGCGGCGCCCACCGGCCGTGCGGCACGCTGCTGGGCGGTGTGCCGTGTCGTAACTCCTATCACGCATTGAGGAATGCCATGGCTGTCGATCAGGCCGATTTTCGCCGCGCCTTGGGGCACTTTGCCGCCGGCGTCACCGTGGTGACGACGAAGTTCGACGGCAAGAACTCCGGAATCACCGTGACGGCCTTCAGCTCACTATCGCTCGAGCCGCCGCTGGTGCTGATCTGCATCGATCAGCGGGCCCGCATGCACGAGCGCTTGCCCGTGGGCGGCGCCTTTGCCGTGAACATGCTGCGCGACGATCAGGAGCTGGTGTCGCGCGAGTTCGCCACTAGCAAAGGCGATCCGTTTGCCGTCGTCGGCCATCGCGAAGGAGCGACCGGCGTGCCCATTCTGGAAGGCACGCTGTGCGCCATCGAGTGCAAGATCGTCGAGCGCCTGCCGGGCGGCGATCACACCATCATCATTGGCGAAGTCGAGACAACGCACCTGCGCGAAGGCAAGCCGCTTTTGTATTTCCGCGGCGGCTACAGCCAGTTGAATTGACGCCGCGACGGAATCGGGGTGCCACGGGCGGCTCGTACGCCCGTGCGGCGCCTGGCTCGTACCAGCGAGGGTAGATTGCGGGTGCCACTGGCGTTTCGCCAGTGCGAACTCACCCCGCGCTAACACTGGCAAGATGCCAGTGGCACCAGGCAAGCGGCCGCAAAGCTTCAAGTGCCGAGACGCTGCGGGCTTGTGAATCCCGGTCACCTGCCGCTAGCTCGGCAGTTCCGTCCAGCGTCGGGCCAGCGTCTCCAGGGCGCGCTCAATCGGCACCGCCAGCCATTTGCCCGCCGCGTCGCGGACGGCCAGTTGCAACCGTTCGAGTTTTGCCAGCGCGTCGTGAATCTCGAAATCTACGGCAGTTCCGACGTGCGTGTGCAGATAGTTTTCGATGCGTCGATCGATTTCGTCGGCGGTCAATCCCGCGGTCACAGCTTCGCGCCACAAGAAGAAATACGCCAAGATGATCTCGCGCGTTTCCTGCTCCTCGGCGTCATCGAGCAGGCGATGGATCGCGCCGGAGTTGTTGTCGAGCGTTTGAAAGTACAAGCTCTGCGTCAAATTGAGCTGATACTTTTGCCGCGTGTTCAGATAGCCGTAAACCGTGCGTGCGCTGTAGCCCACGGTGCCGCCTACGACGCCCCACACCAGATACGGCGTCAGCGTCAACGCCAGCGCCAGTTTGGCCACCGCGAAGGCAATGCCCGACAGGCTGGGCAGCACGATCCGCGTCCGGTCGATGAGCGACATCTTCACTTGCGTGCCGGGCAAGAGCATGTCGAGATCGGCCTTGGGAATGTCTTTGAAAAGTTTGACGTACACGTCTTCGGTGTCGAGGTACTGTGAGCGGGTGCTGTCGGGCCGCAGCCGAAAGATCACGGCCAGGCGCTGATAGACGGGCACTTCCACCGCCTCGCTGCGGAAGCGATTGCGCAGCCGGCGGCGAAAGCGCGTTCCCACCACGTCGCCACGGCAGTACACTTCCAACCGCTCGAAGATCTCGAAGTTCAAATCCAGGTTCAACCCCCAGTGGCTGCGATCCGCCAGGGAGCGATGAATGTCCTCGGTCGCCAGGCGCACGTAGTTGCCGCGGCCAAGCAGCCAGCCGAATTTTTCGAACAGTGCGCCCCGCAATCGGTCGAGCTCCTCGACCGATTGGCTGGCCGGCGGGCGCGTGTCGGCGTCGGGGTCGAACGGCGCGTACACGTTCTTCAGCTCTTCGAGCGCCGCGTAAAACTCGGCGTGCAGCAGCACGTCGACCAATCGGCAAAACCGGCCAATCTGTGCTCGTTCGCCGGCCGACAGCGTGGCGTCGTTGGTCAATGCCGCGACGACGTCGGCCTTGCGCAGCGGGATGAAGCGCTCGCGAGCGGCCGGGGGCAGCGGGCGCTCGTCGCCGGATGCCGTCGGCCCGGCAGCGGCCGGTTCGGCAGGTTGTTTATCAAGCGTGGACATGCGGGTTGATATTCGCGGGAGCTGCGACAGATGAGCCACGGCAAATTGTAACGGGCGGCTAGTTGCCCAGCACTCAGGCCGGCGTTTCAGGACTCTGGACTGCCAGGCTCAATACGAGCGCACTGGGCTGCGGCATTGGCCGCGGAGGGCGCAATTTCACAAGCCTGAGCGTATCATGAACGTCTGCGATCAAGTGGGCTGCGAAACAGGAGGCAGCCGCAGCATCGCGGCCCCGTTCATCTTCAGGAGCCGGCAATGGTCCTTACGAAGCGCACCGTGTGGCTGCGTGGCACGACGGCGCTGGCCGTCGTGCTGTCAATGGCGCTGGCCGTCCCAGTCAGCCCCGCTGAGGAGCCGCCGGCGGGCGACACCGTCGAGCGCGCAGCTGAAACGCCGCCCGCCAAAAGCGAGATCAAGCAGCGCATTCCGCGGGCCAAGACGAAATACAAGGGCCGCGAAATTGCGGTCACCATGCACTACCTGGGCGCCCCCTGGCTGATGCGCGAATCGCGGCAGCGGGAAGAGGATTGCGCCAAGATGCTGGGCGCTCTGGGTGTAAAGCCCGGCCAGACGGTGTGTGATCTGGGGTGCGGCAATGGCTTTTACACGCTGCAATTGGCCCGCATGGTCGGCGAAAACGGCAAGATCCTGGCCGTGGACATCCAGCCCGAGATGTTGCACATGCTCGAGGAGCGCGCCAAAGAGGAACAGCTCGCCAACATCGAGCCGTTGCTCGGCACCCCCATCGATCCGCAATTAGCGGCCGACAGCGTGGATTTGATCCTCCTGGTCGACGTTTACCACGAGTTCTCTCATCCGCCGCAGATGCTGGCCGCGATGCGCAAGGCCCTCAAGCCGGGCGGGCGGATCGCACTGGTTGAGTTTCGGGCCGAAGATCCCAACGTACCCATCAAGCCGCTCCACAAAATGACCAAAGAGCAAATCCTCAAGGAATTCCCCCCCAACGGGTTGAAGCTCGTGGAGCAGTTTGACGAACTGCCCTGGCAACACCTGATGTTCTTCGAGCGGGGCGAGCTGCCCGCTGGGAAACCGCGGAATTAATTAAAACGTGTGGCTACGATGAGTTTCGCGGCCGGGAAAATGCCAGGCCGCTCGCGCAGCCGAATGCTGTCAAGGGATTTTTGTACACTAACTTCTCGTTACTGTCCCGAATCCCTTTGACTGCGAAACCTTACGTTTCGTAACGTTGCAATAGATTCGTGATCTGTTTAAAATGTAACCCGGGCCACCAAGTCACCGCTATGCGCATAAACGGACCGAGCAACCGCTCGGCCTAACGTCGCGTTGATGGGGTGCTAATGAGTTTGTGACATTGTGCTTTTCTTCGCCTTGCGGATTAAAAGCGCATCCGGAACACGAATCGGTGAGAGGGGCAACGGCACCGGTTCGCAAAAGAGTGGTAACGCTACATGTCTGATCAATCACCGATTGCCCCCAGTTTTCCTCAGCATGCTGCGCCTGACGCAGCGACGGGTGACTGGGTGCTTGGTCGAAGTCCTGCCGTGCATCAGATTGCGCGCCATGCTCAGCGCGCGGCCAAGGCGGGCTGCACCGTGCTCATCTCCGGTGAAACCGGCACGGGCAAAGAACTCTGGGGTTCGTTGATTCACGCATCCGGCCCTCGCGCAACGCGGCCTTTCTTGCCGGTTAATTGCGCCGCACTTACAACCACCCTGGCCGAGAGCCAGTTATTCGGTCACGAGAAGGGCTCGTTCACGGGCGCTGTGGGCCGTAGCGTTGGCGTTTTCCGCGCTGCAGAGGGGGGCACGGTCTTTCTCGACGAGGTCGGCGAAATGCCCCTCGAGTTGCAGCCGAAATTACTGCGCGTGCTGCAGCAACACGAAGTCACTCCCGTGGGTGCGGCACATCCCGTTCCCGTCGACGTGCAGATCGTGGCGGCGACGAATCGCGATCTCGAACTGGAAGTGGCAGAGGGCCGCTTTCGCGAAGACTTGTACTATCGGCTGAACATGGTCGAGCTGCAGGTGCCGCCGCTGCGCCATCGGGTGGAAGACATCCCGGAATTCATCGAGTATTTCTCGCGCCGTTTTGCCGCTCGCTACGAGCGCTCCGTGTGGCAGCCGGACGCAGACACGCTGAAGCAATTTTGCGAGTTCTCCTGGCCGGGCAACGTGCGCCAATTGGGCCACATCATCGAGCAGTCGTACGTGCTCGACTGTGCTCCCACGCTGCCCGCCGTCGGCCGGCAGTGCGTGCCGGTCGACGTCACGCTGCCCTTTACGGATTTGGCTCGGCTGCGCCACCAGGCGATTCGTCAGGCGCTGCAAACGACCCGCGGCCATAAGGGCCGCGCGGCTCGGCTGCTGGGGGTGCATGCAAACACGCTGACCCGGCTGTTGCAGCAGATGGAAGCCGAATCGCTGGAATTCTCGCTGACGCACCCTGCCCACCGGGTCAAACGGCCGAAGCATCCGCGCTAACCGTGGGGGCCGGTTTCCCGCGGCCTGACCGCTCCTCGTCGCCCTCGCGGCGCGCCTCGTCGCCGTTGCGGCGCCCTCTGTGCCGCGTTTCCCGCTGCTTCACCAATCTGGTGACCGCGTCACCCATGCGCGCCGTGCGGATTGCCTGCGCGTTGAGCCGCGGTGGAAGAATCGGCAGATCTTTCACGTTCGTTACGCCTCACCAACGTGGTGAGAGTTCCTCACTCTGGTGACATCGCGCGTAAGTCGCTGTGGGCCTCGCGCTTGGCCACGATTTTGCTCGTGCGTCTCCCCGAAACGGTGAAATGCGCGGGCGCGAAGCGTGTGCCCGCGCGCGCCATCTTGCTGCCAGGAAATGGTGGCATTTCTCGGAAAAAATTTGCGCCGCGCGTCATTTTTCGTTGATGGAAAAGTTTCGGTATAGCACTTGCCTTTCCACCCAGCGACGTTCCCGGCGCACGCGTCAGCGTGAGGCGGGAGCGTGGATCGCGGAGATGGACGAGGGGCAAGCAGGATACAAGGCGCGCCGACCGAGGCCGCGCTGCCCGATGGTTGCCGCACGCGGCGCTGTTCGTAGCGCCGTGGACGACGAGCTTGTCGAGCAGGCGGTGCCGCGGATTAGCCGCCACGGAGCCAAGGAATGGCAGCGTACCTGAGAGTTCCCTTTCTCGATCGTAGAAAACGAGTCATGACAATTCGTGATGCAAAGACAATTGCGGGGCGCGGGCAAGTCCAACTGCGATTTGCCAAGCGCGCCGCCAAGGTGATTTCCAGCTATCAGTGCTTGATCGTTTCAGCCGATCGCCAGCGAGCGGCACTGCTGCAACAAGCGGCGTCCGACGGCGGTTGGCAGACCTGTGTGTGCGACGACACGCGCTCGGCGCTGGCGCATCTCAGCCGGTCCTTCGTACACCTGGGCGTGGTCGACCTTGACGGTCGCGAGCCCCGGGAATTTCAACCCGTCATGGAACGGCTGGCATCGTCGAGCGGTGTCCTGCTGATCGTGTGCGGGAACGAAGGCAATTTCCAGGAAGAGCTATGGGTTCGGCAGCTCGGCGCGTGGTTGTATCTGCCGGGCGTGACCGACGCGAGCAATTTGGCAACGTTGTGCGGCGAGGCTCGACAAATCGTCGAGCGTTTAGCCCATCCCGTATCGGAATACTCCGTTGCGACCACGCAATCGCAGCGGACGAATTCCTAGGTGTTCGGAGTTTCAGAGGCCCATTTGAGCGGGCGACAGCCCCCAGCGAGGACAGTCTTATGAACATGGCGAACAGCAACTACGAGGAACAGGACTTCGAGTATGGTTCCACCGGTGGCCGAGCGCCCGAGGCGCGGCGTGGTGGGGCCGACAAGGTCTCGCGGAAGCGCAGCGCGAGCTATTCGCGCGCGAGCCGCCCGGCCGTGTCGCACAACGGAATTCATCGGCGCCGTAACAAGCGCTTCAGCTGGTAGGGTCTCGACCCGCAGCGATGCTTGATTCGCGCGTGCCAACCGCAGGGTTGCGCGGGCCGCGGCTGAACCGTTGGTACGGATTGGCTGGCACGCCCGCGCCACTTTGCGGTTGGTTTTTGCGCGCTGGCTAACGCGGCGCGGCGGGCCGCTCGGCCGTGCGACTGTCGAACACCACGTCGGCGGCGCCAGCCGCACAGCCGCCGGCGCCCTCGATGAACACGCGGACGTGGCACGGGCCGTGGGCGGTCAGCGGCACAGCAAGCGGCGCCCGGAACGACCCGTTCACCGGGCCTACGTCGAGCGTGGCCAAGCGCTGTTCGTTCGCCTGGCGATAGACGGCTTCGTATTCCGCCAGACGCTGCGCGTCGAACTGGCCGCGCTCGGGCGGATGAAACGTCAACCGATCGCGCCGCACCACCAGCTCCACCGTGCAGCGGCCGGCGATCGGCGAATGCCCCGTAATCTCGAGCGCTCCGCCGGGCAGCGCCGTCGCGGGAACCGCCAGTTTCACCGGCTGCGGAAAGGGCAATCGCAACAGCGGATCGCCCAGCAAGTTGAACAGGTCGAGGTGCTCATACCGTTCCGCCTCCGCATCGCTGCCGATGGCCCAGGCGAATGCGCGGCCCACGGTATCGAGCGCCGCGCGATGCCGACTCACGGTCTGCGGATGCACCGTATGCCGCTTTACGGCCACGAACAGCTCACCCAACGTTTCGGGCTGGCGGCCGAAGCACTCGTCGAGCAGCTCCGAGCCCAGCACGGCCATCCCGTAGGGCATGGTGACCCGTGTGCCGCACAAGATGGCCACCGGCCCGCGCGGATTGCGGAGCATCTCTTCGGCCAGGCAATCGCGGGGCTGATCGAAGGCGCCGCTGTAGCACGCCAGAAAACAGGCGATCGGCGCGCCGTGGCGACATTCCAGCCGGGCCGCATCGGGGCAATCGAGAATCGGATACGTCCCCGTTGGCACGCGCACCCGATCCACCGAGCGTTGCTGCCCGTGGCCCAGGTACACCCAGAACAGGCTGCCTTCGTTCAGCCGATCGATGGTCACCGCATCGAACCGGCGCGGGTCCGGGCAGTACGGGCTTTGCCAGCTGCCATACGTCATCGAGGTGTTGTAGGCGGGGGGAATGCCGCTGGTGATGAGCGTCTTGGCCGTGGCTTCGAGCACGGCGTCGGCGACCGGGCCGAAGCCGCCGAGCCCCGCCACGAAGTGCACCTGCCGCCGCCAGCTGCCGTAGTCGGCGCACTTTTCATACGCCAGGATCTTGGCCACCATGCCGCTCAATTCGGCCGGCGTGTCGGCGCTTAGACGGCCCACGGCCAGCTCCGGCACGCGGTCATCGTCCAGATCCGCATACCAATTGTCGGTGGCGATGTACGGCTCCGATCCGAATCGCACGTTCACCTTGGCGGGCACAAAGTGCGCGGGCACGCCGAGCGCCTGCAGCGAGGGATCTTCCAGCACCAGGGGATCGGCGTCGCCCACGAGCACCAAGAATCGCAGCGGATGCTGGCGCGCGAGCTGGCGCACATCCTCGCGCAGTTCCGCCGACGTTGCGCGGCTGGCGATCGTCAGCAGCCGATGGCCTTGCGCTTCTCGATGGGCGACCCACGGCGCCAGCGCTTGCCGAAACTCCGCCGGGCACACCACGACGGTGTCGTAGGCCTGGCCTGCCTGCGCGGCAATCAGCAAGCAAAGTAGCGCCGTGGCCATCAACGTCTCCAGTGCGCGCCCGGTAGAACCCCGACATGTGGGTCGCAGCTAACACTGTATCGTATGCGCCATGTCGGGCGGAGAGATGTTTTGCCGGTGCATGAGCACACTAGCCCGAGGCGCCAAAGAGGGCCGAGGCCAACAAGGCCCTGGCTGGCGCGTGGGGCTTGTGCGTGCGGGCGAGCCATTCGATATCGCGGTCAATTCCCTGCGGTGGCAAGGATTTCCGGGTTGACGTATGATTGGACTGGTAGCCGCGCGGCAGGTGTGAGATGAGCGTTTGCCCGGCCGTGGGCTATGCCAGCAAGTTCAGGTTCAGCATGTTGACTGCAGGCCTTTTCGCCGACGTCCGCCGAGTTGTCGGGCCAATCAGTTGCCTGGCGTTGCTGCTGGCGACTTCCTGGCCGGCCGCACGCTGCCGTGGCGACGAGACACCGGCTGCCGCCGCGCTGTCCCCGGAAGTGACCGCGCAGCTCAACCAGGCGGTGGCGGGTCTCGACGCGAACCAGTTTGTCGAGCGGGAGGCTGCCGCGCGCCAACTGGACGACCTGGTGAAGCAGCCCCAGTGGGGCCCCGCGTTGGCCGCGGAGTTTGGCCGCCGGCTGCTCGCTGGCGACACGTCGTTTGAAGTGCGCGTGCGGTTGGAGCGCTATCTTGAACAGCTGCCGCGGCCGGCGCCTCCGGCGCAGCCGCAGCCCAAGGCGGCTGATATCGGTCTGCAGCTAGACCGGCTGGCCAGCGATTTATCGGCCGAGCGCGACGCGGCCCAGCGACGCCTGACGGCCATGCTCGAGCACGTGGAGCTGGTCGGCCCGGTGCTCACGGAGGCCAAGGCGCGGCTGGCCGACGCCAGTATCAATCGTCAAACGCGGCGGGCCCTCGAGAATGTGTTGGATCGGGCGCGCGAAGTGTGGGTCAATGCCGATCCCGCGCAGGTCAAGTTGCCGCCGGTGTCCGCGGAACAGATGGCCCGGTGGATCGATGACAACGCGTTGGCCGAACCGCTCGATGCGCGCGGCCGCGTGCGACGCGACGTGGCCCATCGCGAGCTGGTGGATCTGCTGGTGCGCGACGACACCCGTGCGGTGCTGCTGGAGGTGCTGGCCCAGCGTATCGGCGCCACCGGCGACGACGCGATCAAAGGGCGTTGCGAGGAGCTGGTCGAATACGCCAGGCCGTCGATGGCTGCGGAAGTTTGGAGCCATCAGCGGCATGACGTTGAGCTCGGCCAGGGCGACGACTGGAACCATCGGCAACACATTACCGTGCAGCACTTGATTGTGGGCGTGCCGCAAATGGCGGAGACGGCCCAGCGGCCCACGCACTTCGACCGCATCGACAATGAGACGGCGCACTGCGTCAGCGGCAACTCGCTTGATCCGGGCGACTATCCCGTGGGCGAGGCCATCCCGCATCCCAAAGGCCAGGAAGTGATGTTCTACCTGGTGAATTTGCCCACGCCGCGGGAGCGCATGGCCTACGCCTATCGCCTGCGGCGCGACGAGGCCGTGCGGCTGCTCGAAATCAGTCAGCGCACGCTGGACAAGATGGTGGCACGACGCGCACCGCTCGACGAGAAACACGTGACCATGCTGATGCAGCTCGACCCGCGGGCCGTGTCGCGTTTTGTGGGTCCGTACCTGGACGCCGTGCCCGACCAGCCGCTCGTTGCCGACGGCGGAGACCTGGCCGGGCAGCTCACGCTGCACACGGCCATCTGCTCGGTGCTGATCACCGTGGGCACGCACGAGGCGGTGCCGGCGCTGGAGAAGCTGGCCCGAAGCGATCGCTGGCAAAAGCCCAACCACGAGAACCCGATCCACATTGCCTGGGTGGCGGCGCTGGCGATTGCCATGCGCGATCCGTGGCCGGGCTTGGACGACTGGCTGGCGAGCCTGGTGGACGAGACCGAACCGCTCTTGCTCAATGCCGACCCGGTGCCCGACCTGGGCGCCACGGCGGCGGGGCTGCTCTTGGAGCGGCACCAGGTTTCGCCGTACTCGTTCGACCTGGAGCCGGCCGGCAACGACGCGTTCGATCGCTCGCGCTTCGCGGGCTACGCGTTCCTCTCGCCGGAAGGCCGGCAGATGGTGCGCGACTGGTGGCAAAAGCAGCGCTCGGCCAGGTCGCAGCCGGCGGCGCCGTAGAGGGCGTGCGTTCTGTCGCCCCTGCGGGGCTCGGGAGAATTCAGAAGGTGGTGGCGTTGCGTTCCAGGGGCTTACGCCGCCTGGCTATTGACTTTCGCCGCTCCGCGGCTCGGGCACGTGCGGGCCGGATCGAGAGCCGGGCAGGCTGCGTTACCCAGCCCCCAAAGATTGACATTCGGCCGCTGGGGCCGCTATACTGCCGAACGGTGCTGGCAGCTTCCCAGCCGCCTGGTGCCAAACTCCCCAGCGAACGCCACTTGCCGCTCGACGATGAGCGCAAGGAGCGTCCCCGCCTAGAATTCGTGGCCGATAAGCGGCGTGCTTGATAAAACGGCATTGATGCGTTGAGCCGGACACGAGTCCGCCGCGCACGGCCGATGCGCTCACCGACGCGGAGGTGCCAGACGATGTTGCGGATCCCCGGTCAACTTGGCAAGGACGTTTGCGATCGCGGCCTAGGACTGACGCGGCGCGATCTGTTGCGCGTCGGCGGCTCGTCGCTGTTGGGCATTGGTCTGGCCGACGTGTTGCAGCTGCAGCAAGCCCAGGCCAACGTCGAGGCCACTTCCGGCGGCGGCCCGGGCTGGAACAAAGCCAAGAGCGTGATCATGGTCTACCTGCAAGGCGGACCAAGTCACCTCGACCTGTGGGATCCCAAGGAGAACGTGCCGGACAACGTCAAAAGCGTGTTCCAGCCGATTCCGACCAAGCTGGCGGGCGTGAACTTCACCGAACTGCTGCCCAAGCTGGCGCAGGTGAACGACAAGTTCTCGATGATCCGCTCGGTCAGCTATACGCCGGTGGGATTGTTCAATCACACCGCGGCCATCTATCAGATTCACACCGGCTACACGACCGACAAGGTGAGCCCCTCGGGCCAGCTCGAACCGCCCAGCCCGAAAGACTTTCCCACGTTCGGCTCGAACATCGTGCGCATCAAGCCACCCACGGTGCCGATGCTGCCGTTTGTCATGCTGCCGCGTCCGCTGCAAGAGAGCAACGTGGTGGGCAAAGGCGGCACGGCCGGGTTCCTGGGCCGCGCCTACGATCCGTATTATTTGTATCCCACGGGCGATGACATGGATATGAATAAGATGGACAACATCAAGGTCGACGACTTGAATCTGCGGCCGGAAGTGTCGAGCGCGCGGTTGGAGCGCCGGGCTCGCCTGCGCGACGTGATCAACGACGGCATGCCGCAGGTCGACAAGGCCGTGGCCAAATACGATCTCAACGAGTACTACGATAAAGCGCTGGGCCTGATCATGTCGGGCCGGGCCCGCAACGCGTTCAACTTGACCGCCGAGTCGGAAGCCATGCGAGATCGTTACGGCCGCAACACGTTCGGCCAGAGCTGCCTGTTGGCCCGGCGGCTGGTGGAAGCCGGCACGCGGGTGGTGGAAGTCGTGTGGCCGAAAGTTGCCAACAGCGACAACCATTCCTGGGACGTGCACGTGGGCCTGTCGAGCCGTATGAAGAACCAATCGGCCCCCATGCTCGATGCGGGGTTGTCGGCGTTGATTTCCGATCTCGACGAGCGTGGCATGCTGGCCGACACGCTGGTGCTGGCCGTGGGCGAGTTCGGCCGCAGCCCGCAGCGCGGCGTGAGCACCTCCGGCAATTCGAACACGGACGACGGGCGCGACCACTGGCCGTACTGCTACACGGCGGTGATGGCCGGCGCCGGCATCAAGCGCGGCTACGTGCACGGCCAGAGCGACGCGACGGCTTCGGCCCCGCTGACCGACCCGGTGCATCCGATCGAGCTGATCGCCACGATCTATCATTCGATCGGCATCAACCCGGCGAGCATTGTGTACAACCACCTGAACCAGCCGCGCGAGCTGGTGAAGGCAGAGCCAGTCGGCAAGTTGTTCGGCTAGAGCCAACTACCCATCAGACTTCCCAACGAGCATCCGACTTCCCAGCGAGCCCGGGCCGGTAACTTCGGCTCGGGCTTGTTTTTTGCGCACTTGTGCTTTCCTAGCCCTCAGGTCGGAGCGGCCGTCGAAGGCCGCACGCGAAAACTGGTTGCGGCCGCGCGGCGAGCGAATCACAATATTCGACTTACGATGCGCGACCGACAACCGACTTACTCGATCGATCAACCAGCGGACACAGGAGACTGGCAATGCGGCGACAAATCTTGATGGCGGCGGCTCTCATTCTGGCAGCGCAATTCGCTGTCGCGGTGGATAACGAAGCCTTTACCGATCCGGCCAAGGCCGGACCTGATTTTCAAATTCAGGGCGAATACGAAGGCACGCTCAAAACGCCGGATCAGGAGATCAAGGCCGGCGCACAAGTGATCGCGCTGGGCGACGGCAAGTTTCGCGGCGTGTTTCTCATCGGCGGCTTGCCGGGCAGCGATTGGCACCGCGGCGACCCGCAACTCTCCGCCGATAGCGAAACGGTGGATGGCGTGGTGACGTTCAACGGTGACGGCGGCAGCGCGAAGATTGCCGATGGCAAGCTGGTCGTTACAGATCCCAGCGGCACCGAGATGGGCACGCTGTCCAAGGTGGAGCGCAAGAGTTCGACCTTGGGGGCCAAGCCGCCCGAGGGTGCGAAGGTGCTCTTCGACGGCACCTCCGCCGCGTTGGCCAATTGGGCCGGCGGCAAGCTGGTGGAAGACAACCTGCTTTTGGCCGGCACGCGCAGCAAAGACGAGTTTCAGGACTTTTCGCTGCACATGGAGTTCCGCACGCCGTTCGTGCCCAAGGCCACCGGCCAGGCGCGCGGCAACAGTGGCCTGTATTTGCAGGATCGCTACGAAGTGCAAATTCTCGACTCGTTCGGGCTGGACGGAGCGAACAACGAGTGTGGCGGCTTCTATTCGATCAAGGAGCCGGCGGTCAACATGTGCTATCCGCCGCTGTCGTGGCAGACCTACGACATCGATTTCAAGGCCGCCACGTTCGACGGCGAAACGAAGACCACCAACGCCCGCGTGACCATCAAGCACAACGGCGAGACGATCTACGACGATTTTGAGCTGCCCAATCTCACTCCGGGCGGCGCCGCCCAGGAATATCCGGGCAAAGGACCGTTGTCGTTGCAAGCGCACGGCAATCCGGTGACCTATCGCAACATCTGGATCGTCGAGAAATAGCGCGGCCGTGTAGATGCAGCGAGGGAATTCGACAAGTTATCCACACTATCAACCGGCCTGATGAAGACCGCGGGAAGCAATTTTTCCCGCGGGTTTCTCCTGCTGTCACGGCGCGGCGCGGGTGGAAGATTCTGGCCCACTCCCAATTGGGCGGATGGAATTCTCTTGCCGATCTGCTAGCATATGCCACCAAGGAAAACCCAGCGCGTTCATTGAAGGGCGCGACTGGGAGGCGGTTTCCGCTGATTGAGCCTGGAGGTGACCCATGGCCCATTCTGCTGAGCATGCCGCACGCGAGGCGACGATCGCCGAACTAAAGCGTCTGATCACCGCGGGACAATACGAGTCGACCGAAAAGCTCGAAGCCGCGGTAGACGCCTTCCTGTGTAGTGAGCAGGATCGCTTGCAGCAGCAGAAGTACGAGACTTTTAATCAACTTACGCGGTCGCGACCGAGATAGACTTTCGGCCGGCAGAACCGTCATCGTTGCGATTCCGCAGCGGTGCATTTTTGTACCAGCGCGGGCTTGAGCGGGCATTTCGCCGGCAAATCCCTCTGGCTTTTGCCGCGCGCGATCTCTAAACTTCGCCCGCCGACTGTCACTGGCCCAGGGACAGGATATAATTGCCTGGAGCCTGAGAGGCCGCCGGCCGAATTGGAGCGAATAGCCGGAGGCCATTTGGCCGATTAGACTCTTGTGCGATCCTAAACCGGGCGCCCGCGGCCCGTTAATTTCGAACTTCAAACCTCGTAAGCCATCACATACGTCGGAGGACCTAACCATTTGCGTGGGCTTGGGTCAATAAACGGCTTGTGCACAGCACCAGCCAGACCCCGCTCTTCTCGCAGCGACTCCACCGTCGCATTGGGCTGGAGGTTTGATTATTTTGGGCCGCGGCCGGACACCAACCGTGTTCGCGCCGCGGTCCTTTTTTGCGCCGACGGCGATCGGCTCTGCGCGGGTGCAGCGGCAGCTGCGGTGACGGCATTCTGCCACCGACGACTAGGCGCGTTTCGCCACCGGCGCCGCAGCCGGCGGCGTGATCAACCGGCACGCTAGCTGCGCCAGTGTCACCAGGTCGAAGGCATTGTGACGCAGAATATCGCCCAGCCGGTCGGCACGGCCGGTGCGCACAAACTCGTGATAGACCTGCGGAACGAGTGCCCCCGGCAGATCATCGTGGCGGGCGCGCCGACAAATGAAGCGCTCCAGTGTTTGCAGCCGGCAATCGGGCAACACCCCCTTCCAGCGCCGCCGCGCATGGTGCAAAAGATCGCAATGGATCCAATCGGGCAGTTGCGAATTCACCCGCGCATCTGGCGGCTCCCCGCGCGGCGCGTCGGCGGGGGCGCTGTCGTGGTGGCCCAGGCGTGGTTCTGCGCCCAGCCGATGCCGCGTGCTGCGATCGCGCACCATCGGCCAATCGAAGCTCTTGCCGTTGAAGGTCACCAACACGCGCTTGTGTCGGGCAATCTGCCACACCGTCTCGAGCAGCGCACGCTCTTCGGCATAGGTGCGGGCAAAGAGTTGATCGATCACCGGCACGCCATCGCACCACACGAGTCCCGCCAGAAACACCATCGATCCGGCGAAGCCGCAGGTTTCCAAGTCCAAGAGCAGCGCATCGCGCGGAAATGACTGCGCCAGCGCCGCGAGCTCGGGATGCTGTGGTTGATTGTTGCCGGCCGGCGCCGCGCGCGAAAGCCAGCTATCGGCTTGCGGCCAGAGTTGAGTCAGGGGCTGCCGAAAGCGCAGGTGCGCCCCCGAGCTGTTGCAGCATTCCTCGCTGCGTTGCGGTAGTGCGGCGCCGATGACTTGCCACTGCGCGCTGCGGGCCGCATGGGCGGCGGCAAGCGGCCGCACGCTATCGTTCCGGTTGCCGGCCTGGAGCCCCGCGATGCGTGCGCGAATTTCGTCGTTGAGCATGCGGCCTCCCTCCGTGGCAGGCACCGGGGCACGAACGGTTCCCTTCGCGAACGAATCACTGCACACGTCGCGGGGCGAATATCTTACTTCGCGTCGTGCTCGCGACACCAGGCAAGAATCTGCGGCACGCTGGGTCGCTGCCCGGCGGGCAACGCGGTTTGGGCCGCGGCGGGTTTGGCGGCCGCTGCGGCGGGCTTGCCAATTGTTGCTGCCGGCTTGCCAGTTGCCGCTGCGGGAGCGGCTGCGGGAGCTACGGGGGCCGCCGCTGCGGCGGATGGTGCTGCGACGGCTGGCGCTGCGGGTGCTGCAGCGGCAGCGGTCGCAGCCTTGTTGGCGCGGGCGGCAGCCAAGATATCGGCGGTCGATTGCTTGCCGCCTGCCGCCGGCGCGGCTGGCTTTGCCTTGGGCGCTGCGGGGGCCGCTGCCGCGCCTCCGCCCTTGGCTGCACCTTGCAGGCGGGCCATTTCGAGCGGCGAGAGTTTTTTTTCGCCGGTGGTTGCAGCCGCTGGTTTTGCGTCGGCCGCTTTCGCAGCGGGCTTGGCCGTTTTCGGTGCGGCCTCGTGAGCCTTGCCTTCGGCGGCAGCCGCGGGCTTAGGCACCACCTTCAAGAATCCGAGATCGATGTCGTACCAGCCGATGTTGTTCCAGGCCTCGAATTGCACTAAGGCCCGACCGCTCATATTCACGGTTTTCACCTGGCCCACGTAGCCGGCAAAGCGCGCCAGCTCCGGCACTCCCGCGTCGACGACAACGTATTTGTCGGTATAGTCCTTTTTTAGCTTTTCGATCTGGTTGAGCACGGAATACCTGGTGGCCGAAGGCCGTCTGCAAGAATGGATCGCCCGCCTGTTGGCACCCACGTGGTCTGGCGGCAAAACGCCCATTTTTGCCCAATAGCGCCGCCGAATCAAGGTCTCGCAAGGATGCGCTGGCGCCGCCGCCGTGGGCTGGCCGGCACGCAGACGAGGCGCCCCTGATCGCACGCGACAAAGGCGCGCGCGGCTGCCATCCTTCGAGCGCTCGAAGTGCCTGGTTTTCGCACGTTTCTCGCCGCATCGTGGACTCAGGGTTGACTCGTACCCTGGGCTCAACGACATTGAGTTTCAGCGGCGGTGAGGTGCCCTTTGTGGTTCCCACCCTCGTTCGCGACGCCTTAATCTCCAGTCACCGCCGGCCGACCACGCGAATCGCTCACGCGACGCAGTCGGTGTCGAAATGCGCACGCGATCGAAGCCCAACCAGCGACTGTCGCAGCCGCTGCGCGAGGGACAGCAACGACTGCTCGAGCAATCGCTCAGCCTGCTGTGCATCGGCGGGCTGGACGGTTATCTGAAGCGCATCGACCCGGCTATTGCCGACGCGTTGGGCTACAGCCAGGAAGAGATGCTGTCGCAGCCGATGATTGAGCTGGTGCATCCCGACGATCGCGCGGATTCGGTGCATTTGTTGGACACGTTTGCGCAGGGGCGCGAGGTCGGTAGCGCCGAAGTGCGCATTCTTGCCAAAGACGGCTCATACAAGTGGGTACTGTGGAAAGCGGTACCCTGTCCGGAAGAGGGCGTGTTTCTGGCCACGGGGCAGGACATCACGCAGCGCAAAGCGATCGAAGAAGCGCTGCGCGAAAGCCAGGAGCGATTTCAGCTGATTGCCACGGCTACCGACGAGGCAGTCTGGGATTGGGATCTCCGCAGCGGCCGCATCTGGCACAACGAGGCCTACCACAAGGCATTTGGACCGCCGCTGACCGAGGCCGAGGGCATTCTCGAGTGGTGGCGCCAGCGGGTGCATCCGGACGATCTGGAGCGAGTGCTCGACCGGGTGGCGGCGCCCATCGTCGACGGACACCAGCAGTGGACCATCGAGTACCGTTTGCAGCGGCGCGACGGAACGTACGCCTGCGTATACGACCGCGGATTCGTGATCTTCGGCAGCGACGGCCAGCCGGTGCGCATGGTCGGTTCGCTCATGGACGTGTCGAAGCTGAAGCGGGCCGAGGCGGAGCTGCGCGCCAGCGAAGCCCGCTTTCGCCTGGCGGCACGCGCCACGCGCGACGTGATTTTCGATTGGGATATCCGTGGCGGAAGGGTGTGGCGCAGCGAAGGGTTTGAGGCGGTGTTTGGTTACGCGGCCGACGAGGTGCCCGACGAACTCGGGTGGTGGCTGGAGCACACGCATCCCGAGGATCGCGACCGCGTTTGCGCCCAGATTGCCGAGGTGCACGCCCAGCGGATGGAACATCACGCGACCGAGTATCGGTTCCGCCGGGCCGATGGCTCCTATGCCGACGTTTACGAAAGCGCCTTCGTGATGTACGACGAGCAGGGCCGGCCCCTGCGGATGGTCGGCTCGATGATGGATATTTCCCAGCGCCGCCGCGCTGAAGAAATGATTGCCATGCAGCAAGCGGAGCTGGCGCATATTGCCCGCGTGAGCACCATGGGCGAGATTGCCACCGGGCTGGCGCACGAGTTGAATCAGCCGCTGGCCGTGATTGCCAACTATGCGGAAAGCTGCCTGCAGGCACTCTCGGCGGATTCGCCCGGGGCCCAGGACAAGCTGCGCGAGTATCTCGAAAAAATCGCCGCTAACACGCATCGCGCCGGCGAGATCATTCGCGGCCTGCGGTCCTTCACGCGCAAGGGCAAACCGCACCGCGAAGTGATCGAAGTGGACGAGTTGGTGCGAGAAGTCATCGACCTGGTGGATCCCGAAACCCGGCGCCGGCGAATGCGGATCCGCTGGAAACCGCAAAGCGCCGGATCCGTCGTGGCCGATCGCGTGCAGATTCAACAGGTGCTCGTCAATTTGCTGTACAATGCCTATGAGGCGGCCGCGGGCCTGCCGTCCGATCGCCGCAGCGTGACGATCGCCGCCGCAACCGACGGCGACTTCGCGGAGATTGCCGTCGCCGACTCCGGCCGCGGGATTGCGCACCAGCACGTCGACACCGTGTTCGACGCTTTTTTTACCACCAAGCCCAGTGGCGTCGGCGTCGGGCTGGCCATCAGCCGCTCGATCGTCAGCGACCACGGCGGCCGATTGTGGTTGGCAGAGAACTCCCCGCAGGGAGTGACGTTTCGTTTCCGGTTACCGAGTTCGGGAGTGCAGCATGGCGGAATCACCCATCGTAACGGTCGTTGACGACGACGAACAAGTGCGCGAATCGTTGGCCGCGCTGATCCAATCGATCGGCGTCGAGGTGGAAGCGTACGCCTCAGGCCAGGAGTTCCTGCACCGCTACGTGCACCTGCGCCCCGGTTGCATCGTGCTCGATTTGCGCATGCCGCAAGTCAGCGGCCAGGAAGTGCTCACCGAACTTGCCGCGCGGCGCATCGACGTGCCCGTGATCATGGTCACCGGACACGGCGACATTCCCGCGGCCGTGGCCGCCATGAAAGCCGGGGCAATCGACTTCCTGGAAAAGCCGTATCGCGGCGCGGCATTGCTCGACGCGGTGCGGCGGGCCATTGCCACCGACGAGCGTAGTTTTCAGGCCAAGGTCGAACGGCACGATTTGTTGGCCCGCTACGAAAGTCTTACGGCCGACGAGCGCGACGTGCTGTGGCTCACGGCCGAGGGCAAGCCCGACAAGGCCATCGCCCTGCGGCTCGATCTGAGCTTGCGCACGATCCAGCTGCGCCGTGCCAGCGTCATGCGAAAGATGCAGGCCAGCTCGCGGGCCGGATTGATTCGGCTGGCGCAAACGCTGGAGCAAATGCCGGCCGCGACGGGGTAGGGGTAAGGGAATCAGCCCCAATCCCTCCTCAAAACTCCGGCCGGATCGTTTGCAGCCGCTCGAACGTGGCGCGCATGAGCGCGTCTTCCGCTTGTTCGTCGGGCGCTTCGTACGTGACCGAAAAGCGCAGATAGGCGCCCGCGTCGTCCCAGGGCACCGTGCAGATCGAATGCTCGCTGATCAAGTACTGGCTGGCGGCCTCGGCCGTCTCGAATCGCGGGCCGCCGGCGATTCCGCGCGGGCTGGGGGCGTAAATGAAATAGCTGCCGCCCGGCATGCGGCACTCGAAGCCGGCGCGTGACAGCACGTCCACCAGTTTGCGGCAGCGGCGCTCGTATTTCGCGCGCACCTGAGCGGGGATGCTCGGGTCGTCGAGCGCCGCGGCGGCGGCCATTTGAATGGCGGCAAACTGGCCTGAATCGCAATTGTCCTTCACGTCGGCAAAGGCCTGCACGATCCGCTCGTGCCCGCAGACCCAGCCCAGCCGCCAGCCGATCATGTGGAAGCCCTTCGACATGGAGTGCACCTCCACGCCTACCTCTTTGGCTCCCGGCACGGAGAGAAAGCTCAGCGGCTTCCCTTCATAAGTGAGCAGAATGTGCGCCGCGTCTTGCACGACCACGATCTGGTTGCGCTGGGCAAAGTCGATCACCCGCTTGTAGAAGTCCGCCGTGGCCACTTTGCCCGTCGGGCTGTTGGGGTAGCACAGCACCAGCAACTTGGCCCGGGCACAAACGTCGGCGGGGATCGCGTCCAGGTCGGGCAGAAAATCGTTCTGGGGCAATAGCGGCAGCGCGTACACCGCGCCGCCGTAGTACTTGGTGTGCGTGCCGGCCACGGGATAACCCGGCACGGTCATCAGCGTGACGTCGCCCGGATCGATGAACGCCGCCGGCAGTATCGCCAGCGCCGTCTTCGAGCCGATGCAGTGGTTGATTTCCTTGACCAGGTCCAGTTCCACGCCAAAATTGCGCTGCATGAAACGGGCCACGGCCTCTTTGTACGCCGCGATGCCGTTGTCCGCGTAGCCGCGGTTCTCGGGGCGGTTGATTTCCCGCGCCATCACCGCGCGCACGCTCTGGGGCGCCATCTCGTCGTTCTCGCCGATCCCAAAGTCGATCAGCGCGCGCTCGGGATGCTCGGCCAGTGCCTGGCGCTTGGCCCGCTTGATCTTCTCGAACTTGTAGATCGCGGTGCCCTTGCCGTAATTCTCGCCGCCAATACGTTGGGCAAACAGCGTTTGAAAGTAAGGATCAGTCATGGAACATCAATCCAGAGGCAGTGCCGCGGCCAAATTGTGAAACAGGCTAGCGTATCGAAGGGCCGGGATGTGGGCAAGTTGCTCGACGCGACGAACGAGGCCCAGCGCCTCTTGTGCCTGCGGCACCCAGACGCCGGGTACCGCGTCTGGGCCAGCGGACGCACTGGCGAGACGCCAGTGCCACCCAACGCCAAATTGTCGGGTGCCAGGCTTGCGTTTGCGCAAGCATGCTCACGTGGCGTGAGCATGGCACCCAGTAGTTTGCAACTGATCGTGCATGACTTTGACGCGTGGTCGGTCCACTACTCAGCCTACTTCACCGCCAGCATGCGCTCGAGCGCCACCAGCGACCAGCGGGCCGTGTCGTCGTCCACCCGTATTACGTTGACAGGCGTGCCCGCCGCCAGGTTCTCCAGGCTCCAGCACAAATGGGCCAGGTCGATGCGATACATCGTGGCACACATGCACACGATGGGCGACAGGAAGTGAATCTCCTGCTCGGGATGCTCCTGCTGCAGGCGGTTCACCAGGTGCAGCTCCGTGCCGATGGCCCATTTGCTGCCCGAGGGCGCGGTCTCGACCGTGCGGATGATCTTGCTCGTGGAACCCACAACGTCCGCCAGATCGACCACTTCCATCGGGCACTCGGGATGGACCAGGATCTGAATGCCCGGCGCCTTGGCCCGATACTGCTCGACGTGCGCGGCGGTGAACATCTGGTGGACGCTGCAGTGGCCGCGCCACAACAGCACCCTGCTGTCTGTCAGGGCCTGGGGCGTGCTCCCGCCCAGCTCGTCGGCATAGGGATCCCACAGCGGCATCTGCGTCAGCGGAATGCCCATGGCCTTGGCCGTGTTGCGGCCCAGGTGCTGGTCCGGAAAGAACAGCACGCGGCTGGTCCGCTCAAAGGCCCAGCGCAGCACCGCGGCCGCGTTGCTGGAAGTGCACACGATGCCGCCGTGCCGCCCGCAGAATGCCTTCAGGCTGGCCGCGGAGTTGATATAGGTCACTGGGGTGACGTCTGCGGTATCGATCACCTCGCCCATCTCGGCCCAGGCGGATTCCACCTGGTCGATCGCGGCCATGTCGGCCATCGAACAGCCGGCTGCCATGTCGGGCAGCACGACGGTCACCCGCTCGCCGCCGCGGGCCGCGAGCCTGGCGGGCTGGTTGGCCAGGATGTCGGCCGTTTCGGCCATGAAGTGCACGCCGCAAAAGGCAATGGCCCGGCAGTCGCCGCTGTCGGCGGCCATCTTGCTGAGTTGATAGCTGTCGCCGCGCAGGTCCGACATGGCGATGACCTGGTCCTGCTGATAATGGTGGCCCAAAATCAACAGCCGTGACCCCAGGCTGGCGCGCACCGCCTGAATTCGCTGTTGCAGCGTCTCGTCGTCGCACGACTTGTAGGGCGCCAATTCGAAGGCGGCGCCGGGCGTGGACGTGGCGATACTCATGGTGTGCGTTCCCCAGCGAAATACGGACGATTCTGCTCTAAGTATATCCCTTTGCCGAGCGCGAAACAGCGTGCGGGGCACCGGCCGCGCAGACTTCAGCAAAATCAGGACAGTTTGGCAGATTCTTGGGCGCAACCGATGGGGCTGGTTTCGCTGTACGGTTTGAATAGTATTTGTCTGCGCCAACTGCTGAACCCGACGCAAGCGGCCGTTGCCCCGCGGCGCTCGCCAACCCGGGCGCCCACCTGCGAACGTCCAGATAATCGACCGCGAGCACAGATTTTGGCCTCCGGTTGTCGATCACCTTCATGGGATGATAGTTATCAGCCGTTGGGACCCCGACAGATCTGGCCGCCCCCTTTCGGAGTGTGATGAATGACCAAAGTGCTGGTCACCGGTGCCACCGGATTCATCGGCTCGAAGCTCACGCAGCGGCTCGTTGCCGACGGTGACGAGGTCACCTGCCTGGTGCGGAATCCGGCGCGGGCAGAGGCGCTCGCCCGGTTGGGCGCGCGGCTCGTGCCGGGCGACGTGCGCGACACCGACAGCGTGCGCACGGCGGTGGGCGATAGCCAGATTGTGTATCACCTGGCGGGCGTTGTCACGACCTTTCGCTCACAAGAGATGACGGCCACCAACGTGACGGCCTTTCGCAATATCGCGTCCGCCTGCGCCGATCGCTCTTCGCCCCCCACGCTGTTATATGTGTCGTCGCTGGCCGCGGCGGGACCGTCGATTGCCGGCCGCCCGCGCGTCGAGAGCGATCCAGCCGCGCCGGTGTCGAACTATGGCCGCAGCAAACGCGCGGCCGAACTGATCGCCGAAGAATTTGCCGCCCAGGTGCCGATTACGATCGTTCGCCCGCCCATCGTCTACGGCGAGGGCGATCAGAACATGCTCAGCGTGTACCGCTCGATTTTCCGGCGGGGCATTCATCTGGCGTTTGGCGTGGCAAAATCCAAGTACTCGCTGGTGCACGTCTCGGACCTGGTGGATGCGCTGGTCCTGTGTGCGCAGCGCGGGTCGCGCCTGACGCCGTCGGACGGCTTTGCGAACAGCTCGGCCAGCCGCCTGCTGGCGGACCGCGGCGCGCCCAGCGGCTACTACTTTGTCGCCGGTGATGAGCAGCCCACGTTTGCCGAACTGGGCACGCTGATCGGTGCGGCCCTGGGTCGGGCCAGGGTCTTTATCTGCCGTAGCCCGAGCACGGTTCTGTTGTGGTCGACGGCAGCCGCGGCCGAAGTGGTCGCCCGGCTGCGTGGCAGGCCGTACATCCTCAATTTCGACAAGGTCCGCGAGGCGCGCGCCGGCTCGTGGACCTGCTCGGCACAATCCATCCACGCGCAGTGCGGTTTTGCACCGCAAGCGCCGCTGGTGGATCGGCTGCGGCAAACGGCCAATTGGTATTTGCAGCAGAAAATGCTGTAGGCCGAGGGATTCGCGCCTGGGCCGGCCGCCACGGTTGCGGCTGCGGCAGCCCGCCGCGAGGGCCCGACCGCGGCGCGTCACAACCGTTCCCAGCGGCTAGAGCGGTCATTCAGAATGCTACACTATCCATGGGGCTGGCGTGTAGCGCGCAGAAAGGATCCGCGATGGAGCATCACGACATTCAGCAGCAAGTGCTGATCGAGCACGAGACGCTGGCGCATATTGTCAGTGCCTTGCGCACGACCATCGGCTGGAAGACGCAAGTGCTGGATTTTTCCCGCAAGCTGTCCAGCCTGCGCTTTGTGTGCGATTCGTTCCAGCGGCATCTGAAGCGACTGCTGCAGATGGAACAGGCCCACGGGTATATGACCGCGGTGCTGGAGGCCCGGCCCGACATGGGCGACGTGGTGCGCGCGCTGCGGCTGGAGCATACGACCTTTCGCAAGCAGACGCGCGACGTGATGGGCCGGTTGAAAACGGTGGCTTCGACCGATCACGCGGCGTTCGACGCCATCTGTGCCGACTTGTCAGGCCTGCTCGACGCGCTGGACGCGCACAATCAGAAAGAGACCGACGTGCTGCAGGAGGCCCTGCTGCGGGATGAGGGGGGCGAGGGGTAAGGCCCGGCTCCCGCCCGCCGGGCGGCTAAATGGCCCTATGAGCGAAGCCAGGAAAGGCGGTTACACGCGCGTGCTGGCGATAGTTGCCCTCATTGGGAGCGCGCTATACGTCAGCCTCATCGTGATTCCAAGCCTCCCGGGATTTGTCCGGCACAATCTCCGTGATTTCACACAAAACGTTCCTTTTGCTTACGCGGCGGCGATACTTTTGTTGTCGCTATGGGGACTAGCGAGACATGGTTCCTGGGGTCCGGTCAAGCAGCACGTAGTACGCGGAGTCCTTGAGGGTGCGCTGCTTGCCTATACCTACATCGGCGCTGCTTTCCTAGCGCAGCCGAAGCAATGGGGTGACGGCACGTTCCAATGGGCGACTCTGTCCGTAGGGCTGCTTATGACGGGTCCGATGTTGAGCAGCCTGGGGGCAGCGAGTCACCTGCTATACCTCGCCGTCGGCCGCATCTGGCGCTCCTCAAAAGCTTCTGATTAGACTGACCGCTCCCGCCTCTTTAAAAAAATTTGCCAGCCCGGCGGCTCAGGACTATATTGGCGGACTGACATCCCCCAAGAAGAAGTAGTCCGCCAAGCCGGAGCTGTCAGGATGAATCGCTCGCACTTCGTCCGCCCAACGCGCGCCGCCTGCGCCGCGCTGTTCGTTGCCGCGTTGCTCGTTGCCACGCTGACGAATTTCGCCGTGCTGCCCAATCGCGCCGACGCGATGGATCTGGTCGAGCTGGTCAAGCGCGTCGAGAACGCCGTGGTGCGCGTCGACACCGACAGCAGCCTGGGCAGCGGCGTGATCGTGGACAACCGCGGCTACGTGTTGACCAACTATCACGTCATCGAAGGGGCGCGCACGGCAAGCGTTACCCTGCGCTCCGGCGAAGAAAAGCCGGTGCGCGGCTACCTGGCGCTCGAGCCCACGCGGGATCTGGCGGTGCTGAAGATTGACGCACTGCCGATGCCGCACGCCGTCAACCTGGCGGGGGTCTTGCCGCAGATCGGCGAGAAGGTGGCCGCGTTCGGCAACCCGCGCGGCTTTTCGTTCACCACGACCGAGGGCATTGTGTCGGCCATTCGCAGCGGCACGGAAGTGAGCGAGATCATCGGCGCCGACATGTATCGCGAATTGGGCTACAGCACGGCCGCCACCTGGGTGCAGACAAGTTCCCCCATTTCGCCCGGCAACAGCGGCGGGCCGCTGGTGAACATGAACGCGGAAGTGGTGGGCCTGAACACCTGGGGCGATCCCAAGGGGCAGAACATCAATTTCGCCATCAGCGCCACCGACATGCGGCGCATTCTGAACCGCGCGCTCGATGCGCCGGTACACGAACTCGAAAAGATGCCCAAGCGCCGCGTGCCGACCGGCGGGCGCTCGGGCCGCGACGACGAATTCGCCCTGACGATGCCCAGTGGTCGCGTGTTCTCCTTTGCCATCTTCGAGGAAGACGAAATCACGGCGCTCATGAGTGCGGCCAAGACCGAAACGTTCGTCATCGTCACGCATCCCAGCGGGGTCGTGTACGCCGCGGCGGCGCAGGCCAAGGGTGTGCTCAATGGCGTGACCATTGCCCAGCACGAGAACAAGGAAGTGATGGCGCAGATCAATTACGTCGACGGCAAGCGGCACGGCGTGGCGAAAACTTGGAACCGGGCCGGAGAGCCCGACTTCTTTGCCCAGTACGGCAAAGGCAAGCGGCACGGGTTCTTGTGCCTGTTCAAGGGTGGCTCGCCGTCGCTGGTGATCGACTACGAATACGACCAGCCGAAGTACGTGCAGCTTGTGGCCGGCGGCAAGGCGCAGGCGGGGTTCGAGAGCCTGGCCGAGGCGGAGAAGGACGGCACCGCGCACGAGCTGCTCGCCCGGCTCGAAGCGGCGGACGACGCGCTCGTGCAGCACGAAGTGCGCTTCCGCAAGCAGGTGTCGACGTTCGAGCAGGAAAAGCGCAAGGCGCTCGCCCGCGAGCTGGCGCCGCAAAAACGGGCCCGCATGCGCGACCGCGCGATGCAGCGCGACGCTCAGGACCAGGCGTTCCTGCAAGAGCTCTTCCGCCGCGCGCACGGGCGCTAGCGGGGTGCGATCCGTGAGGTGGGCACCGGCCTGCGTGGCGTCCGTGGCCTGTGTCGCGCCGCCAGCGCTCACCTTGGAGCGGCCCGCTCGCCGGGGTAGACTTGCGGGTGCCGCGGGCGATTAGCTCAGTTGGTTAGAGCGCCACGTTTACACCGTGGATGTCGGGGGTTCGAGTCCCTCATCGCCCACTCTCGCCAGCGCACCCAATCGCCAGCACACGCCGGCGGCCTGCGTACCCGGCCGCGAGCTTGAGCTGTTGAAACGAAGACGACCAGCCGCCTCGCCCTGCCCGCGTACCGAAATTAGCAATCCGACTCATGCCGCACCCCAGCGCCGCCGAATTCGAACGAGCCTCTCGGCGCCGCAGCGTGGCCAACCCGCTGACGCGACGGGAGGTCATCGAGATCGGCTATTCGTCCATGCTAGGGGCCGGGCTGGCAGCGCTTGGCGCCGGACCTTTGCGGGCGGCCGAATCCACGGCCGATACCAGCCCCAAGCCGCGGGCCAAGGCCGTGTTGTTTCTGTTTCTGTTCGGCGGGCCGAGCCATCTCGACACGTTCGATCCGAAGCCCGAGGCTCCCGCGGAGGTCCGCGGCGAATTCGCGTCCATTGCGACCGCGCTACCCGGCGTGCACATTTGTGAGCATCTGCCGGAAATCGCCCGCCGCATGGACCAGGTGGCGCTGGTGCGGTCGATGACGTGCAATCCGAGCTTCGGCGACCATCGGACCGCGGTGCACGGCCTGTTGGGCGGCATCGACGAATTGCCCGCCGGCGCAACGCTGGCCGCTTCACGCCGCGATTGGCCCTGCTGGTGCGCAGGCGTTGAATACACTCGCCCCGGCCAGGAAGGTCTGCCGGCCAGCATCGTGCTGCCTGCCGAGATCGTTGACCCGGGCACCGGAACTTATCCCGGGCAAACCGCCGGGCTGCTGGGCGCGACGTTCGACCCAATGCGCATCCGCGACAATCCGGCCGACCCGAAGCACCAGGTGGACGACAGTTTGCGCATGCCGGCCGGCATGACGATCGAGCGGCTGGCTTCGAAGCGGCAGTTGCTGGCCGAGTTGAATCGTCAACAAGTCGCGTTGTCGGCCGCGCTGGAAACAAATTCTTACGAAGGCAATCAGCGCGAAGCGTTCGGCGTGTTGACGAGTGGCCGCATGGCGCGCGCGATGGCGATCGAAGACGAGCCCGCCGCGGTTCGCGACCGCTACGGACGACACCTGTTCGGTCAGACCATGCTCATGGCCCGGCGACTGATCGAGGCGGGCGTGAAGATCGTTCAGGCCAATGTCAGCTATCAGGCGTTGTGGGATACCCACACCAACAACTTTGTCGGTCTGCGGAGCTACTTGCCGCATCTCGACCGCGGCTTATCGTCTCTGCTGGACGACATGCGGGCCAGCGGCTTGCTGGATGAGACGCTGGTCATTGTGATGGGCGAGTTCGGCCGCACGCCCAAACTGGTGCAGCCGACGGGCAGCTTGCCGTATTTCACCAGTCCCGGCCGCGACCATTGGATGAACTGCTTCTTCGGTCTGTTTGCCGGCGCGGGCGTCCGCGGCCAGGTGATTGGCAAGTCCGACGCCATCGGTGCCTATCCGACCACGCAGCCCTATCGTCACTCGGACGTGGGAGCCACGGTTTACTCCGCGCTGGGCATCGATCCGGCGACCGAGCTGCGCGATACGCAAGGCCGTCCCCTGGTGCTCAACCACGGCCGTGCTATCGAGGCACTCTACACAGGCCGAGATGCATGACCGGCCGGCGCGAGGTCGCAGGCCGCAATTCGGGCTTCGGGCCAGGATTTCGGCGCGATCCTGATTCTCCGGCGGGGGCATCCCTTTCCACCGGAGTGCCTTCGCGATTGCCCCATTCCTGCCGGCGCGCGTCGTAAAGAATCGCGTAGCCCAGGTTGTTGAGGATCAGCTCTCGTGACTGCGGTGTGCCGCTCGGGCAGTAAACCGCGACTTTCTTGCCTCTGGGGACCAGTTTTTCGCCCTTTGCCTTGGCGGCCTCGAGAGAGATCTTCGTGCCGCAGGTTTTGTCGGCGACGGACTCCACGACGGCCCGCGGGGAACATAAGATAAGGGCGCTGGAAAGATGCGCAAGGAAAGGCAACGCCATGATTCGACTAGGGCTTGTGGTCGCAGTGGGAATGCTTGCGCCGGCAATCGCGCGGGGCGAAGTCGCCGCGCCGTTCGACGCGCAGAAGGTCGAATTTTTCGAAAGCAAGATCCGCCCACTGTTGATTGAAAACTGCTACACGTGCCATTCGGCCAACACCAACTCAAGGGGCGGGCTGCGCGTCGACGACCGCAACGGCTTGCTGCATGGCGGCGACAGCGGACCGGCCATCGTGCCCGGCAAGCCGCAGGACAGCAGGCTGCTGCGCGCCGTAAGCCACACCGACGCCGACTTGAAGATGCCGCCGAACAAGCAGCTGACGGCCGAGCAAGTGGCCGATCTGACGCGCTGGATCGAAGAGGGCGCCACGTGGCCGCAGGCTGCGCTGCCCGAGGGATTGGGCCAGGTCACCGCTGAATACGAAGCTTTGCGCAAGGAGCACTGGGCCTGGCAGCCGCTGCGCACAGTCGGGCCGCCGACAGTGCACAAGGGCGATTGGCCGGCGAACGTGGTCGACGCGTTTGTGCTGGCCAGGCTGGAAGCGCAGGGTCTCGAGCCGGTGGGCGATGCAGATCGTCTGAGCTTGATTCGCCGCGTGACGTTTGATTTGACCGGATTGCCGCCGAGGCCGACAGAAGTTGATGCGTTTCTCAGCGACCCCACCTCGACTGCGCTGGAGCGGGTGGTCGATCGCTTGCTCGCCTCGCCCACGTTCGGCGAACGCTGGGGGCGGCATTGGCTGGATGTCGCCCGCTACGGCGAGTCTACGGGTTCGTCGCGAAACGTGCCGTATCCGCACGCCTGGCGCTACCGAGACTACGTGATCGACGCCTTCAACAAAGACAAGCCTTACGATCAGTTCATTCGCGAGCAGATCGCCGGCGATCTGTTGCCGGCCGCTTCTGATGCGCAGCGCGACGAGCAGCGAGTTGCCACCGGCTTTTTGGCGCTGGGCGTGAAAGACGTCAACCAGCGCTTCAAAGTGCGGTTCATCATGGACAACATCGACGAGCAGATCGACACGGTAAGCCGCGCAGTGCTGGCCTTGACCGCCAGCTGCGCCCGGTGTCACGACCACAAGTTCGATCCCATTCCCACCACCGACTACTACGCCTTGGCGGGCATTTTTCATAGCAGCGACCTGTGCGCGGGCGTGCGCAATAAGATGGGCGGCGGGGGATTGGATTACTACGACAGCGAGATGCTGGTGCGGCTGGGCGCGGAGGAACAAACCTTCACGCCCGATCCGGAGGCCGCCCAGCGGATCGAGGAACTCAAGCGGTCCGTGGCTCAGGCGCGGGCCGACTTTCAAGCCTTGCGCGGCAAGCCGGAAGGCAGCGAACCGGGTGCCGATGGCCGGCCGAAGCGGGCCATTGCGCGGGAGAAAATGACCAAGCTGCAGACGGAGCTGTCGGCGCTCACCGATCCGCTGGGCAACGGCGGCCAGGCGGCGCTCGGCGTGCGCGAGGGCAAGGTGATTGGCGACACGGAGATTCGCATCCGCGGTGAGGCGGAACAGCTCGGCCCCCGTGTGCCGCGCGGCTTCCTGAGCGTCTTGTCGATTCCCGCAGCGCCGACCATCGACGCCAACCACAGCGGACGCTTGGAACTGGCGCAGTGGCTGACCAGCAGCCGCAACCCGCTCACGCCGCGCGTCATGGTCAACCGTGTCTGGCAGCACTTGTTCGGTCAGGGGCTGGTTACCAGCGTCGACAATTTTGGCATCAACGGAGGCATGCCGTCGCACCCCGAGTTGTTGGACCATCTGGCCGCGCGCTTTGTGCAGGACGGCTGGTCCGTGAAGCGGCTCGTGCGAACCTTGGTGCTGAGCCGATCCTACCGCCTGAGCTCGGAGGCGCCCGAGTCGCACCTGGCGGTTGATCCCGCCAATCGGTTGATCTGGCGGCACGGCCCGCGACGCCTGACTGCGGAGGAGCTGCGCGATGCCGTGCTGGCGGCGGCCGGAGAGTTGGACTTGTCGTTGCCCCAGGCCTCGGCCGCAAAGGATCTGAAAGTGGTTGAAATGCGCAACAACGGCCCTGAGGCGCGAAACTTAAGCGGGCTGGCCGCGGCGAGCAGGCAGCGCAGCATCTATCTGCCCCTGGTGCGCGGCGTTGTGCCGAGGTCGCTGGAAGTGTTCGATTTCGCCGAACAGGGCATGGTTACCGGACACCGCGATACGACAACCGTGGCGACGCAAGCGCTGTACCTGCTCAACGATCCGTTTGTGCGGCGGCACGCTCTGAAGATTGCCGAGCAACTGCTGGCCCGAGCGGACTATGACGACACCGAACGCGTCAATCGGGCGTATCGCATCGCCCTGTCGCGCACGGCAAGCGGCCCGGAGGTCGAACGGGCCCTGCTTTATCTGGCGGAATACGAGGCCGGCACGCGATTGATGCTGGCCGACCATTCGCGGGCGGCCGAGAAACCGGCGGCGACGGCCAGTGCCGAGGCCGCGGCGACCGACGGCGGCACCGCGCAGTCGGCTGCCAAAAAGCAACCGCAAAACCCGGACGAGATCGATCAGACCGATGAGCCGGTTCAAGAAGAAAGCGTTCAGCCGTCGACTTCCCGCGCCGCGGCCTGGGCCAGCTTTTGCCAGGCGCTCTTCGGCTCGGCGGAGTTTCGATACCTGAAATAGAGCATGGCGGCCGCGCGATCGGTCTGTCGAACGTGCAGTGCAAAAAAGGAAAGAGGACATGAATCACCGCCAACTCGCCGCGCCACAAGCGGGCAATCGACTCTCGCGCCGCCAAGCGCTCAAAAACGCGAGCGCCGGCTTTGGTTACCTGGCGCTGGCCGGGCTGTTGGGCCAGAATCTGCCGCAGTCTTGCGCGGCGGGCGAAGTTTTGGCCGCGCGCGGCCCGCTCGCGCCCAAGCCGGCACACTTTCCGGCGAAGGCCAAGCGCATCATCTTTCTGTTCATGCAAGGCGCCACCTCGCAGATGGACACCTGGGAGTACAAACCGAAGCTGCAGGAATCGGACGGGCAGGTGGGACCCGGCGGCGGCAAGCTGGTGGCCTCAAAGTTCAAGTTCGCGCAGCACGGTCAAACGGGAACCTGGGTGTCCGAGCTGTATCCGCACATGACCCAGCACGTGGACAAGCTGTGCTTCATTCGCGGTTTGCACACCGATACGCCGGCGCATCCCGAGGCCGTGATGCAGCTCCACACGGGCACTGCGATCGTCTCGCTCACGCGACCCTCGATGGGCGCTTGGCTGATGTATGGTTTGGGGACCGAGAATCAGGATCTGCCGGGGTACATCACCATTAACCCGCCGCCCAACTTCGGCGGTGTGGCCAACTATGGCAGCGCCTTTCTGCCGGCCCATTTCCAAGGCACGAAGATCAACGATGCGGGCTACTTGCCTAATCTCACGCCGCAAGTCACGGCCGCGCTACAACGGAAACAGATCGATCTGATTCAAGCCATGAATCGCGACCTGGCGGGCACGCGCGGCGCCCCCGATCAACTCGACGGCGTCATCGAGTCGTACGAGTTGGCCTTCAAGATGCAGGACAAGGTTCCCGAGCTGCTGGACATCTCCCAAGAGCCCGAGCACGTGCGCGAAGCCTACGGCGTAAAGCCGGGTTCGGGCGGCAGCTTCGCTCGGCAGTGCCTGATGGCGCGACGGCTGAGTGAGGCGGGCGTGCGGTTTGTGGAGGTTTGCCAGCCCGGCTGGGACCACCACAGCAACCTGCACAAAGGGCTGATCGCCAATTCCAAGGCGACCGACCAGCCGACGGCGGCCCTGTTGGCCGATCTGCACCAACGCGGACTATTGGACGAAACGCTCGTGCTGTTCGGCAGCGAGTTCGGCAGACTGCCCACGGCGCAGGGCCCGGACGGCCGGGATCACAACATCACGGGCTATCCGATGTGGCTTGCCGGGGCGGGCGTGAAGCAGGGATTCTCCTACGGCGCAACCGACGAATACGGGCTGCACGCAGTGGAGGGGCGCATGCACACGACCGACCTGCATGCCACGCTGTTGGCGCTGATGGGACTCGAGCACGAGTCGCTCACCTACCGTTATGCCGGCCGCGACTTCCGGCTCACCGACGTGGCAGGCAACGTGGTGCGCGAGATCTTCGCGTGAACCCACAGGCCTGGTTCGAGCTGGAGCAAGGCTCGCCCGGCCTTCGTGCTCTGGGGGCCGCACTTCGCCAGGCGGCCCGCGACGACGCTAGCTCGAGTTCACCGCGGCGATCCTGCTATTGAGGCGGCCGATTCTACGCAGCGAGATTGCGGTTAGGGTGTATTTCCCGTAGATTTCGAGTGGCGTTCGAGGCTTTCAATCGCCCACCGTCCTGCGCACGCTGCCGATGGCCCGCGCGCTTTGATCCGGCACCCGACCGCACCGCCAACATTAAGAACCACCCTTCCCTTCGAGGTGACGACGATGAACCTGCAACGACTCGCGGCCGCAGCGGGCATTCTGGCACTCCTAGCCATGGCGTTCCAACAGGCGCGTTCCGCCGATCCGCCGGCCGAGCCGTCGTCGAGCGCCAAACCGGCCTCGGATTTCGCCATTCGATACGCGCAAGCCAATCTGCGCTTGGCCGAGCTCAAGCTGCAAAAAGCGGTCGACATGAACCGCCGCGTGCCCCGCACGCTGGCCAACAACGTGATCGAGCAATTCAACAATGACGTGGCGCTGGCCAAAGACCAGGTGAAAGCGGCCCAGCAGAACGACTCGGGCGACGTGTTCGGGCTATGGCTGCAGCGTGCCGAGATGGATCTGAAGAAGCGCGAGGAGCAACTGCAAGCGGCCACGACCACCAACCGCCGCGAAGCGGGGACGTATACGGCCCTGGATTTGGATCGCCGTCGCGCCGCGGTGGAGTTAGCGCGCCTGCGCGTCGAGCACGGCCGTTCGTTGAGCAACGCCTCGCCCGAAGAGAAGCTCGCCTGGCAGCTCGAAATGATGAGCGAGGGCCTCAATCGCGTCGATCAAATGATCTCGCTCACGCTGCAAAACCGCCTGGCCGAATTCTTCTAGTCGCCTGCTGCGCGGTGACGCGCGTCGTCAACAATGCGTGCCCGGAGGCAGTTCGTTCCGCGCGGGGCTTGCGTTACTTCGTAACCGAGAATGAGAATCCCGGCCCGAAGTAGCTGAACCCAGCGCGTGGCGGATACGGCGGGTACGAAGGGTACACCGGATAAGCCGGGTACACGGGCACCGCCGGATAGTAGACTCGCCGCGGATGGTAGTGGCCGCCGGCATACGGATTGTAGCGCGGTCCGTAACCGGCGTAATAGCCGCCCCGCCAGCCATAAGGATACCGACCGTGCGCCTCTAGCGGCGCGGCGGAGAGCGACAGCATGGCGACGACCAGCAGCCCCAACACGATGCGTTTCATGGCCTCAATCCTGTGGTGAATGAGCCCGGCCTGGTGGCGAATGAGCCCGGCGAAAACTCGTCCATCCTCGATTGATTGTCGGTTGCATTTCGTATGCCAATCACACGAACCGTAAATCGCCGGGGGAAATGACGTGCCGAGGGCCTGCGTGCGTGGCCGCAGGGATTGGCGCCGCGGGAAAATGCGCAGGCGCCGGCGGATGTGCACGGGCGTCGGCTGCGCATGCCGGGGGCTCTGCGCGACCTTTGGCGACGGATTCTGCAAGCACGCGGTGGCGTTGCGGGCGGCCGCCAGAGAACCGCGCTGTCGCCGGAACTCAAATCGGCTCAAGGCGCACCAGCGACACCAACGGGGACGTCAAGCGAGTTGGCGAACCACGTCGAGCACGGTGGTATAGACAAACAGCAGCAGCAGTAACGCCAGTCCGGCGACGGCAAAGCCGGTCTGCAAGCGGGCCAAGCGCGGGTGTAACTTTTCCAACAACGCGCAGCAAATCTTACCACCGTCGAGCGGGCTGATTGGCAGCAGATTGAAGATCGCCAGGTTCAAGTTCAACAGCACGGCAAACTGCACGGCTCGCAGCCAGCCGTCGTTTACCAGCGACTTGCCCACCGCCACGATGCCGACCACGCCTGACAATTGGCTGGGATCCAAAAAGGCTTGCGGCAGCACGGTCAGGATGTGCCACGATTGTTCCGCCACCAACAGCCACGGCCGCGCCAGCACGCCGTACAGCGAGAAGCCCCGGATGGCGACGCCCGCGATAGCCAGCAGCAAGGCGGCGAAGGCGAAATTGGCCAGCGGCCCTCCCAGCCACATGACGATGCGCCGCCACGCCGGGATGCGCTGGAATTCTTCTTCCGACTCGACGGCGGGCAACACATAACCGCCCAATGGAATCGCCGAAAGGCAATACTCGGTCTCGCCGCGGCGCCATGACCAGAGCACCGGCCCAAAGCCGATGGAAAACCGCGCCACGCCCATGCCCACGCACCACGATGCCACCAGGTGGCCCAGCTCGTGCACGAATATCAACAAGCCGATGATCAGAATCGCCGTCAAATAGTCCATTGCCAGGCCAACCGATTGGTTTATGGTGGGAAGGTATCGCAGGAGTGGCGAACAGGCACGCCGGCGGTCGGCCGCCTGCGGCCAGCGCCCGTCCGGGGCCGTCCGCGATGAATAATAGTTGGCTCGCTGGCGGCGAGCAAACGCAATTGATGGATCTTCGGCCTGGCCTATGCCCGAACTCGAACAAACGCTGGAAAAGGGGCTCGCCCACCATCGCCAGGGAAACTTGAGCGAAGCCGAGATGCTGTATCGACAAGTGCTCGCAGCCCAGGCGGATCACGTCGATGCGTTGCAGCTTTTGGGCGTGCTGGCCCACCAGTCGGGCCGTCACCGGGAGGCGGTCGAGCTGATCCACCGGGCCCTGGCTCACGGCCCGGTCGCCGCGCTCTACAACAACCTGGGCGAAGCGTATCGCGAGCTGGGCGAAGACGATCAGGCTGCGGCGGCCTATCAGCAGGCGCTGGCGCTGGAACCGAACTTTGCCGAAGCGCTGAACAACCTGGGCACGATTTATCAACATCGCGGTCAACTGAAGGAAGCGGTCGAGCTGTTCGATCGCGCCCTTGCCTGCCGGCCCGACTATGCCACGGCGCACAACAACCGCGCACGAACCTGGCTGATGCAAGGCGACTATTTGCGTGGCTGGCCGGAATACGAATGGCGTTGGCGCTTGCCCGAATTCGTTCGCCCGGCCCTGGCGATCCCCGAATGGGATGGCGCGCCGCTGGCCGGCCGGCGACTGCTGGTGCGCGCCGAGCAAGGTTTTGGCGATACACTGCAATTCATCCGCTACGTGCCCCTGCTGCAATCGCAGGGCGCCAGCGTGGTGGCCGAGGTACAGGACGAGCTGATACCGCTGCTGACACAAAGCGGCATTGGCCCGCTGGTGCCGCAAAGCGCTGCTGCGGTCCCGGGCGACGTGCACCTATCGCTCATGAGCTTGCCGGGTCGTCTCGGCACGGCATTGGCGACGATTCCCGCAGGTGCCGGCTATATTTCCGCCGACGCATCGCTGGTGGCGGCTTGGGGCGAGCGGCTGCGCCATCTGGCCGGCGTTCGCGTAGGCATCTGCTGGCAAGGGAACCCGCGGTTTCCCAACGACCGTTTGCGTTCGATTCCGCTGGCCGAATTCGAGCCGCTGGCGCGCGTGCCGGGCGTGACGCTCGTTGCGCTGCAGAAAGGCCACGGCTTAGAGCAGCTTGCCGCCACGCGCGAACGTTTTGCGATTCACGACCTGCGGCCCGACTACGACCACGAGGCGGGCGCGTTTCTCAACGCGGCGGCCGTCATTGGGAATCTCGATCTGGTGGTCACGTCCGACACCGCGATGGCCCACCTGGCCGGCGCGTTGGGCGCCGCGGCGTGGGTCGTGCTGCCGCACACGGCGGATTGGCGCTGGCTGCGCGATCGCAGCGACAGCCCCTGGTATCCCACGCTGCGGCTGTTTCGCCAGCGGCAGCGCGGCGACTGGTCGAGCGTCATGAAGCAGGTGGCCGAGCAGCTTTCCGAGCGCCGTTTTTCGGGGGCGCGGGAGTATCTTCGTCGAACATGAGCTCGTCGGGCAAGCGCGTGATGCGCCCCTCGCGATCGATGCAGGCCAGCGTGCTGTGTCCCTTGGCCAGCAGCGTTTCGCCGCGGAACACTTCGTAGCGGCAAATGACTTTGGCGCCCCGCGCCACGTCGACGATCGTTCGCAGCCGCAACACGTCGTCGAACGCCGCCGCCTGGTAGTATTTGCAGCCCGTTTCGTAGACCACGAGCAGCCAGCCTTCTTCCTCGATCTTGCGGTAGTTGAAACCGGCCGCGCGCAGCAACTCGGTGCGCCCCTGTTCGAAGTACGTGAAGTAGTTGGCGTGGTGCAGCCGGCCCTGGCCGTCGGTCTCCTTGTACCGCACGCGAATTTCGATTTCGTGTTCTCGGAGCATGGGATCGTCGTAGTGCGTTTGCCAGGGCGAGTGGCGGTGCAGCCGACGTTCCTGCCAACCGACGGCACCGCCGAACGGAAGTTCATCTTATCGAATCACGGCCGTCGACCAAGCCCAACAGGGCGCCGGGCCGTGCGTTGACGCCGCGCGCTCAATTCCTTATAGTGTTGGAGTTTACGATCGCTCGCCGAGCCGCATGCACGCCGTCGCCGAGCGAGCCGACGCCGCACGCCATCTGGCCATTCGACGGATTCCATGAGCATTGGCGAAGGAACTGGAACCGGATTCTCCACCATGCGGGGACGGAACTATCCGTCCATCCGCCAGTTCACCGTGTTCATGGAGAACCGCGTCGGGCAGTTACTCGAGGTGATCCGCCGGTTCGAGGGGAGCAAGGTCAAGATCGTGGCCCTGTCGATCAACGACTCGGCCGAGTGTGCGTTCGTGCGGTTTTTGCTGAGCCATCCGGAACAAGGGCGCGAGATCCTGGAGCGGGCTGGTCTGGCGCTGATCGAGAGCGATCTGATCGGCGTGGAGCTGCCCACGGTCCATTCGCCCCTGTTGCAGGTCTGCACGGCGCTCTTGCAGGCCGAAGTGAACATCATCCAGGCCTATCCCTTGCTCGTGCGTCCGCGCGGCCGGCCGGCCGTGGCCCTGATGGTCGATAACATCGACATCGGGCTGGAGACACTCGACCACAAAGGCTTCACGATGATCACCGAGGCCGATCTGTCGAACGAAGACTGATGGGTGTCTGTCGGCCGTGTTCGGCGGGTTAAAGCCCGCCGCTAGGGACCTAGGCCGCTGTCGCGGCCGGATGCGCGAAACGCCTCTGCTCGCGCATGGCATTGATGGTCCACTACGGGACCACTACCTGACCACCGCCCGCGGCCACCTTGACTTGCCAAACCCCTGTGCCAAACTAGGGTTTCGGACGGAACAGAAACCGTGTACGCATGCGTGCGGAGCCAGGCGGCCCAGCTATTTTGCGGCCGTGGTGCGTACGGGATTTTCTCATCGCTTGACGCGCCCTTCTGAGGCATTCATGCCCATTTCCGTCGTTTGTCCCGGCTGCAAGGCGCGCTTCAACGTCAGCGACAAGTTCGCCGGCAAGAAGGGCAACTGCCCGAAGTGCAAAGCCGTGATCACCGTGCCTGAGCTACCCACAGAGGAGATCAAAGTTCACGTGCCCGAGCAGTTTGCCTCGGGCGGCAAAGACGCCAAGGGCCGAGCCGTGCTCAAGCCTATCGCCCGCGTGGAGACCAAGGTGGCGCCGGTGGCGATGGTGGCCGTGGGCGGGGTATCGCTGCTGGTCGTGGCGCTGGCGTTTCTGCTGGGCCGCATGGTGGACGACAAGGTGCCGGTGGTGATTGTCGGCCTGGCGATCATCTCGGCGCCCGTGGCCTATGCCGGCTATACTTTTCTGCGCGACGATGAGTTGGAGCCGTATCGCGGTCGCGCGCTGTGGTTGCGCGTGGGGCTGTGCGGACTGGCCTACGCCGTGTTGTGGGCCGCCTATTGGCCGCTGCCGGCCAACGGCATCCTGACCGGTGAAGCCTGGCAATGGTTGTTCGTGGCGCCGGTGTTCATCTCGCTGGGGGCGGGCGTTGCCTGGGCGACGCTGGACCTGGATTTCGGCAGCGCGGCGATGCACTACTGCTTCTTTTTGTTGGTGTGCTTGCTGCTGCGTTTTGCCTTGGGCATGCCGCCGTTGTGGTCGGTTTCCGGTGCGGTCACTTGACGCGCTGCCGGCGATGCGGCGTGTGCCGACGACACGGCGTGTGCCGACGGCAGGGAACTACTAACTAAGCGCACGCGCCGGGTGCGGGAGTGAAGCGCCAGATGAGCGAGCTGCGCGACCTTGCGGAAATCGCCGGGCTGAATGGCGGCCAGGGGATTGTCCGCATTCCCAGCGAGCTCGACGTGCCGCTGACGGACCGCGTGCGGGCTTTGATCGACGCGGCCGAGTTCCGTCGTCTTGCCCGGATCAGCCAGTTGGGCCTGGTTTCGCTGGTCTATCCGGCGGCCATTCACACGCGGTTCGAGCACTCGCTGGGCGTGTATCGGCTGGCGCTGTTGGTGCTGCGGCACCTCTCGTACGACCAGCGTTTTGCCGACATGATCTCGCCGGCGGATGCCGAGCTGTTTCTGGTGGCGGCGCTGTTGCACGATCTGGGCCACTGGCCGCTGTGCCACCCGATCGAAGACATGCACTTGCCGGGCGTGCCGCAGCACGAGCTGTTTGCCAACAGCTTCTTGCTGGAAGGCGAAATTGCCGACGCGCTGCGCGAAGATTGGAAAATCCAGCCGCGCGATTTGCTGGCGCTGGTTTCGGCCAAGCCGCCCGACCCGAAGTCGCGATTGTTGTCCAGCATCCTCTCGGGCCCGATCGACATCGACAAGATGGACTACCTGGCGCGCGACAGCCTGCACGCGGGCGTGCCCTACGGTTACAACTTCGACCAGCAGCGGCTGATCGGCAGCTTGTGCTTGAATGCCGCGGGCGACGGACTGGCGATTACCGACAAGGGCAAGACGGCCGCGGAGATGATGGTGTTCGCTCGCTACGTGATGTTCAGTGAAGTTTACTGGCATCACGGCGTGCGCGCCGCCACGGCGATGCTGCAACGGGCTTTCTACCTGCTGCACGGCATGCTCGACCTGGACGCACTGTTCCGGCTGACCGAGGTGCCCATGATCGAGGCGCTGCGGCACGCCGGCGAAGGCGGCCCGGCCGGCGAGCTGCTGGACGGGCTGTTCGGCCCGCAGCGGCGCTTGTACAAGCGGCTGGCGCAATACAGCTTCTTCGAGGAGCCGTCGCTCTATGAGCGACTGGCGCGGCGGCCGTATCCCTGGCTGGCGGCCTGCGCCACGGCGTTTGCCCAGGAGGTGAGCACGGCCCTGGGGCGAATCGTCGCGCCGCACGAGATCCTGTTCGATGCGCCGCCGGTGCAGCGCGAAGTGGAAATTGCCATCGACGTGTATTTTCCCAAGGAGGGCCGCTACCGGCCGCTGGGTGAAGTGTCGCCGGTGGTGCGCACGCTGGCGCGCACGCAGTTTGACGACTACGTGAAGCGCGTGCGGATCTTCGCCCATCCGCGCGTGGTCGAAGATTTGCGCCGGTTGAAGAACCTGTCCGGCCTGGTGTCTGCGGCGATCGACCGAACGGGGGAATAGGGGGCAGGGGTCAGGGATCAGGGAATAAATCCTGACCTACGGCGGGGCATCACGACGGCAATTCGGCCGGATCGTGTTCGGCGGCGCTGGTCTCGGGTGCGCCGTTGGCCGAGCCATTGGCCATTTCCGCGTGGCGGCCGAAGCCGCCGTCGACCGTGAGAAACTCCTGCTGCGCGCGGTGGGCCGTCTCGCCTCCGCCCGGCGTCAGTCGCGTGTAGGTGCCGTCCGGCGCGAGCACGCGGGTGCGCTCGTTGTCGCGCCGGTAGATCGGCAGCACTTCCCTCAGGATGCGCTCTTTCAAATCCGGCGCTTCGATGGGGAACATCACTTCCACCCGGCGATGGAAATTGCGGGGCATCCAATCGGCGCTCGAAAGGTAAATCTTGGCTTCCTCGTCGGGGCTGAACACGTACAGCCGGCTGTGCTCCAAGAACCGGTCGACAATGCTGGTCACCCGAATGTTCTCGGAGATGCCCGGCAGGCCTGGGCGCAGGCAGCAGATGCCGCGGACCAGAAGCTCGATGGGCACCCCGGCCTGGCTGGCGCGGTACAGCGCCTCGATGATGCGATAGTCGACCAGCGAATTGAGCTTGGCGAAGATGCGCGACGGCCGGCCTGCGCGGGCCCGCTCCGCCTGCTCTTCGATCAAGTGCATGGTCACGCGATGCAGGTTTTCCGGCGCTACGACCAGTTTGCGCCAAGGGTGTCCCTGCGAATAGCCGGTCAACAGGTTGAACAGGGCCGAGGCGTCGTCGCCGATATCGTCGTCGGCGGTGAAGAAGCCAAAGTCGGTATATTGCCGCGCGGTCACCTGGTTGTAGTTGCCGGTGCCGAGATGCACGTAGCGCTTGAGCGCGTTACCTTCCTGCCGCACGACGAGCGAAAGCTTGCAGTGCGTCTTGAGATCGAGAAAGCCAAACACGACGTGCACGCCTGACCGCTCCATCTGCCGCGCCCAGCCGACGTTTCGTTCTTCGTCAAAGCGGGCCTTCAGCTCCACCAGCGCCGTGACGTGCTTGCCGTTTTCGGCGGCCTGCATGAGGGCCCGCGTGATCGGTGAATCGGCCGTGATGCGATAGAGCGTTTGCTTGATGGCCAGCACCTTCGGATCTTTGGCCGCCGCGACGACGAAGTCGACCACGGGATCGAACGAGTCGAACGGATGGTGCAATAGCAGGTCGCGGCGGGCGATGGTGGCAAACAGATCTTCGCCGCGGCGAAACGGCAGCCCACGGGGCGGCTGCGGCGTGAAGGCTTCGGCCCGCAACTCCTCGCGATCCGGCAGGTCGGACAGCTCCATCAGTCCGGTCAGGTCGAGCGGGCCATCGATGCGATAGACTTCGCTATATTTTTCCGATGCGCCTTCTTCCGCGTCGCGCAGCGATTCTTCCTCGATGATCTTGCGCACCAGTTCTTCGTTGGCGCCGATGGCCACTTCCAGCCGCACGGCGTCGCCGCGCTGGCGGGCCTTAAGGCGGTCTTCGATCAGCCGCAGCATGTCGTCGGCTTCCTGCTCCAACAATTCGATGTCGCTGTCGCGCGTGATGCGAAACGTGGTCGAATGCAGCACCTCGAACCCGCCGAACAGCTCCGACAGCCGGGCCGAAATGGCGTCTTCCAGCAGGATGAAGTTCGCCGCATCGCCGGGGCCCAAGTGCACGAACCGCGGCAACACCTGCGGCAACTGCACGACCGCGAACAACTGCTTCGGTCCCAGGCCGTGCTGCCGCGAGAGCATCGCCCCCAGGTACAGCTGGCGATTGTGAAAGTGCGGGCTGGGATGGCTGGGGTCGATCGCCATCGGCGTCAAAATCGGAAAGGCGCGCTCGCGGAAGAAGCGATCCAGCGCTTCTTGCTGCACGGCGTTCAGTTCGTCGGGCGCGAGCAGGCAGATCCGCTCGTGCTCCAGCGCCGGCCGTACCAACTCGTTCCAGCAGCGATACTGAGCCGCCACCAGCTCTTGCGTCCGCGTGCCCACGCGCTGCAACTGCGTAAGCGGCCGCATGCCGTCCGGGCTGTAGTCTTGCGGCGCGCCGTCGCCAAAGGCCTGTTCCCGCAGCCCCGCCACGCGGACCATAAAGAACTCGTCGAGATTCGAGCTGAAGATCGACAGGAACTTGACCCGCTCCAATAGCGGGTTGGCCGTATCGACCGCCTCTTCCAGCACGCGCGCATTAAACTCCAGCCAGCTCAATTCGCGGTTGAGAAAGTGCTCGGGCTGAAAGGCTTGTTCAATCACGGTGCATTGTCTCGTTTGGGCGATTGCGGACTGCAAATGGCAGGCCGCTGGTCGCGCAGCAACCCAATTTTACCCCATTGGGGCGCTCTTGGGCACCGGCCGGGACCGGTTGTCGGCCGCCGCGGGGGATACAAGCCGACCTATCGCTGCAATCGATCGGGTCCAAGGGGCACGCCGACGCTCGGCCGCCGCACCTGCAAGCGAACGGCTGCGGCAAGTATATTACGGCTTGCCATTTTTTGCCCTCGCCCAGACCCCAGCCGCATGTCGACCCCCGATTGGCAATCGCTGTTTCCCTGCGAGTCCCGAGCCATCGACCTCGACGGACTGCGCTACGCCTATGTCGACGAAGGGCAGGGCCCGACATTGTTGGCCGTCCACGGCAACCCGACCTGGTCGTTCTACTGGCGCAACCTGATTCGCGGGCTCTCGCCGCACTATCGGGTGCTGGCCGTGGATCACATGGGCTGCGGCCGCAGCTCAAAGCCGCAGGCGTACAACTACCGCCTGCAGCAGCACGTCGACAACCTGTCTCGCTTTGTCGAGCAATTAGATCTGCGCGACGTGACGCTGCTGGCACACGACTGGGGCGGCGCGATCGGCCTGGGCGCGGCGCTGGCGGCGCCCGAGCGCTTTGTCCGCTTCGTCATGTTCAACACAGCCGCGTTTCGCTCGCGGAGTATGCCGTGGCGCATTCGCGCCTGCCGCATTCCGTGTCTGGGCAAATTGGCCGTGCAGGGGGGCAACGCCTTCGCCCGGGCCGCGCTCGTCATGGCCGTTGCCGATCGCCGCCGCATGACGCCCGCCGTGCGCGCCGGCCTGTTGGCTCCGTACGACTCGTGGCAGCATCGTCGCGCCATCCAGGCCTTTGTCGAGGATATCCCGATGGCGCCGTCGCATCCCAGCTACAACGCGCTGGTGCGCATTGAGCAGGGGCTCGCGAGCCTGGCGGACCGGCCGTGGGCGTTCATCTGGGGCATGCGCGACTGGTGTTTCACGCCCGCCTTTCTCGAGCAGTTTCTGACGATGATTCCCCAGGCCGAAGTTCACCGCCTGGCTGACGCGGGACACTACGTTGTGGAAGACGCCCACGAGCAGATCGTGCCGATCGTGGAACGATTTCTGGCGGAACATCCCCTGCCGGTTGCGGCCGGCCGATCCTCGGTTCACGCTCCATGAGCCAGCGCGACACGCCCGCGAGCAACGACTTCGCGCCGTCGATCGGCCAGTGTGCGGCATTGGCCACGATCATCGAAGCCACGGCGCCCAAGCCGGGCAACGTGCATCGCGGCGCGGACTTCGAAGACTCGAGCTACCCCGACTTTGTCGTTGCCGCCACGGTCACGGCGCCGATATTCGAAGCGGCCGAAAAGGCATCGCTTGGGCAAACCGTGCTGGCGGCGATCGAGGCCACGCGCCGGGCAGTAGGGACGAACACAAACCTCGGCACGACGTTGCTCTTGGCGCCGTTAGTGAAGGTGCCGCGCAGCCGGCCGCTGGCGGCCGGCGTGGTCGAAGTGTTGGGCCAACTGACGCCGGACGACGCGCGCAACGTGTACGAAGCCATTCGCCGCGCGCAACCCGGCGGGCTGGGTCGCGCCGATGCGGCAGACGTGCACGAGCAACCGCCGGACGATCTGGTCGCGGCCATGCGCTTGGCGGCCGAGCGCGATCTGGTGGCCCGGCAGTATGCCAATGATTTTCAGGAAGTGCTGCAGTTCGTATTGCCGGCGCTTGCGCGCGCGCTGGCCGACGGACTGACAATCTCCGCGGCCGTCGTGCACGTGCACCTGCAGACGATGAGCGAATTTCCCGACAGCCTGATCGCGCGGCGCCGCGGCGCCGACGTGGCGCACCAGTCGGCGGGCATGGCCGCCGCCGTGCTGGCCGCGGGGCGGCCGGGCGACGACGGGTATCTCGAAGCGCTGGCGGATCTCGATTTCTGGCTGCGGTGCGACGGCCACCAGCGCAATCCCGGCACTACGGCCGACCTGCTGGCGGCCGGTTTGTTCGCGGCCTTGCGCGATGGCATAATCAAAGCGCCTTATCGCTTGGCGCAATGAGCCGGCCGAGGAATGGCTCGTGAGTGCCACGGGCATTTTGCCGGTGCGGTTCCCAGTCAAGAGCGGCACTGGCGGCTTGCCGCCGGTGTTCGTGGTGAGTTCACACTGCTGGACAGGCCGGCAGTGGCACCCGAAATTGAAACTGCCTGCCAGCGTGTTCATCGGAAATCGACTCGTGCCCGATCGCTATCACGTGCGAATGTCGAAGGACTACCTGGTGTTCAGTGCTGCGCACTTCATCACCTACGACGGCGACGTGTGCGAGCCGCTGCACGGGCACAACTATCGCGTGGCGGCCGAAATTTACGGGCCGCTGGACGAGAATTCCTACGTCTTCGACTTTATTGCGTTGCGCGACATGCTCAAGCAAATCGTCGACGAGCTGGACCATCGCACGTTGCTGCCGAGCGAGCATGGCGCGATTCGCGTGGTGGCCGGCGACCAAGAGGTCGAGGCCACGTTCGCTGATCGCCGCTGGGTGTTCCCCCGCGGCGACTGTGTGCTTTTGCCCCTGGCCAATACCACCACCGAACTGCTCGCACGGCACATTGGCCAGCGACTGATGGAGGCAATTGCGCGGCGCGGAGCGGCCCGGCCCGAGCGGGTCGTCATCGAGCTGGACGATTGCTTTGGCCACATCGCCGTGTGCGAGCTCGATCTTACGGCGTCGAAGTGACGCTGCCCGCGGAATCGCACCCACCGGATCGCAATCATTCCTTGTCCCCGGCACACCTTGCGGAGAATCCCTGATGTTGCGTTCGCTGCGTTTGAAGTTTGGCGTTGTGGCAGGACTTGTTTTCGCGGCGGCACCACTGGGGGCCGGCGAATGGCAGACGCTATTCAACGGCCGCAATCTCGACGGCTGGGAGGCCATCGATGGTCCGCTGGCGAGCTGGAAGGTCGACGACGGGCTGTTGTATTGCAGCGGCGGCGGCGGCGGCTGGCTGTCGACCAAGAACACGTACAAGAATTTCGAAGTCGAGGTGGAGTTTCGCGTGCCGGCGGGCGGCAATAGCGGCGTATTTCTGCGAGCCCCGCACGAAGGCAATCCCGCGTTTGCCGGCATGGAGGTGCAAATTCTCGACGACGCCGATGCGCAGTACGCCAGCTTGCAGCCGTATCAGTACTGCGGCAGTTTGTACGGCATCGCCGCGCCGAAGACGCGCGTCAGCAAGCCGGCCGGCGAGTGGCAGAAGCTGGCCATCACGTGCGTCGGCCGGCGAGTGACCGCCAAGCTCAACGGCACGCCGATCGTCGACGCCGATCTGGACGCCCATCCGGACAAAGAGAAGGAGCATCCCGGCATCAAGCGCAACGAGGGCTACGTGGGCCTGCAGAATCACGGCACGCGGCTCGACTTTCGCAGCGTGCGGCTGCGCGAGTTGCCGTGAGCGTGATCGGCGCCAAACGCCGGGGAGTTCGCGTGAGGATGCGCCGATTAGTTTTTGGGAGGGCGAGGCTCCCGCCGGGCCGAATCGTCTAGTAGCGCCGCCAGTTCGCGCGCCATGCGCTCGAAGAGCTCCGTCCAATCCATGAGCCTGGTCTGGCGGAAGACGCGCGCCGATGGGTACCAGGGCGAATCGCTGCGTTCGTGCAGCCAGCGCCAGTCGCTCCGCGCGGCCAGCGCCAGCCAGACCGGAACGCCCAGAGCGCCCGCCAGGTGGGCAATCGCCGTATCGGCCGACACCACGAGGTCCAAATTGCGAATGATGGCCGCGGCGTTCAGGAAGGCGCCGTCTTCCACGTCGTACTCGGGTCGCAGGTCGACCAGCTCGAACCGCGCCGCGGCGTCGTCGATCTGATCCGTGCCGGCCCCCTTTTGCAGACTGATCAGCGACACGCCCGGCACGCGGGCCAGGGCCTCGAACGCGGCCAGCGGTATCGATCGAAAACGGTCGGCCGAGAAGCCGGGATTGCCCTGCCAACAGATACCCACGCAGAATCCGGGCACCGCCGCCAGTCGCGCCCGCCATTGTTCCACGAGCTCATCACGCGCCGTGAGATAGGGAATGTCCACCGGGATGGTCTCGTCGGTCGTGCCCAGCAGTCGCGGCAGATCCATGAGCGGAATCTTGTAATCGAACGCCGGCAGAGGGTCGCGGAAGCCGCTGACGTCGGCATAGCCTGAGGCGCGCAGCAGCGGCACCAGCGCGTCGAGCACAACGAGCGGCGCGTGAGCGACCCGCTGTCGAACGAGCGGCACAAATCTCAGAAACTGAATCGCGTCACCCAATCCCTGCTCGCCGTGCACCAGCAAGGTCGCCTCGCCGATGGGCGAGCCGTCCCAGGTTTGCCCCTGGATTGCCGTGGCAGGTGACTTGAACACCTTGGTCCGCCAGGCATACTCCTGCCAGCCAGCGGCAAAGTCGCCGCGGGCCAAGAGCAGCAGCGCGCGATTGAAATGCGTCGGCGGATCTTCAGGCGAGATCGCCAGGGCCGCGTCGTGATAGGCCAGGGCCTCGTCGAAGCGGCCGTGCTGCTGGCAAATGCTAGCCAGGTTCGACAAGGCCCGTTCGTTCACCGGCTCGAGCCCGAGCACGTGCCGATAGTGGTCGATCGCCTCGGTTTCCTGTCCCAGCAAAGTGAGCGTCGTGGCCAGGTTGAGATGGGTTTCGATGTGGTCGGGCGACTGCTCCAGTGCGCGGCGATAGCGATCGACGGCCGCGGCGAATTGCTCTTGCGCTTGGAGCGCCATGCCCCAATGACATTCGGCCGTGGCATTGCCGGGTTCGAGCGCGAGTGCCTGCTGGTAGCAGGCGATCGCCGCCGGCCAATCGCCTTGGCGTGATTTCAGATCGCCCAAGCGAATGCGCGGATCGGCGGCCTGCGGGCGCTGCACTAGGGCATGCTCGAGTTGCGCCGCGGCCTCGTCGAAGCGCTGCTCATCGGTCAGTGATTCTGCCAGGCTGACGATGGCCTCGTAGTAGTCGGGCCGAACGGCAACGGCGCGGGCGTAGCACTCGCGCGCCGCATCGTTTTGTCCTTGCGCCCGGTGGATGTTTCCCAGCAGTCGATGGGCTTCGGCATAGGCCGGTTGCAGTGCCAGGGCCTGGCGGCAACGAACGGCCGCGGCGGCAGGATCGCCCTGGGCGGCCAGCACCAGCGCCAGGTTGTAGTGCGACGCGGCGACCCGCGGCTCCAGCCGGATCGCTTCGAGCAGCGAGCGCTGAGCGGCTGCGAGCTGGCCCGCCGCGCGGCAGGCCTCGCCCAAGTTGCTGTGATAGGCGGCCCGGCCCGGCTCGATCTGAATGGCCTGCGTGATGAGGCGAATGGCTTCGTCCGACCGACCTTGCTGATGCGCAATGACGCCCAGCAGGTGCCTGGCTTCCGCATGCCGTGGCTCGGTGTTCAAGATGCCGCGGTAGAGTTCGGCGGCTTGCGCCAATCGCCCGGCACGGTGATGGTCAATCGCCAGGCTGAGCGCTTCGGGAACGGAGGACATGCCGGATCTGCGGGGCGTGAACGGAGTGGGACGGCATCGGAGGACAAACTGAATTCTAGCCTAGCAGCCAGTTGGAGGATCCGACAGGCTGATCGGTCGGGCGAAGCAGCGGCTACATTGATCGCAGAGGCGCCGACTGTCAGGCACGGGGTGCCTGATCTACGAAGTTGTCCAGCGCGGCGGCGAGACGCAAAAACACGTCGGCCCAATCGCCCGGGCGTGACTGGCGAAACAGCCGCATCGTGGAATACCAGGGAGTCTGGTCGCCGTGCGTGCGCCAGCGCCAGTCGGCCTGGGCCGGCAGGGCCACCCACACCGGCACACCCAATCCGCCGGCGAGGTGCGCCACGGCACTGTCGATCGTGATCACCAGATCCAGGTTTTTCATGGCAGCGGCGACATTCAGCAGTTGCTCATCCGCTGGCGAGTCGTCATCGCTGCGCACGACCTCGAAGCGGCCGCCCAGCGCGTCGAGCTGCTCGGTGCCGTCGCGTCGCTGCAAACTCACCAGCCGCACGCCCGGCACTTCGGCCAACGGCGCAAAGGCGGCCAGCGGCACGGAGCGTTGCGCGTCGCGGCGGTTGGTGGGCGCGCCTTGCCAGCTAATGCCGACGCGAAAGCCCGTGACGTCGCGCAGTCGATCGTGCCACGCGGCCACACGTTCCGCAGCGGTTGACAAGTAGGCCGCCGGGGCCGGAACGTTGTCGAACGTTGTGCCGACGATGCCCGGCAAGCTCATGAGCGGCACTTGCAGATCCGCCGGGGGCAAATCGGCTTCGTAACCATACACGTCGGCAAAGCCAGATTGTTGCAAGAGGGACACCAGCGGCGGATGCGCCAGCAGCACGACGCGGCGGCAGCGCTGGGCGATTAGCGGCACGTAGCGCACGAACTGCAGCGTGTCGCCCAGACCTTGCTCGGTATGAACCAACAGCGTCGCGTCGGGTGCGGCCGCACCGTTCCAGCGCGGCAAATCGATTGCGCGCAGTGGAAAATCCGGCACGCCAGCGCGCCACTCATACTCCGGCCACGCCGCGGCCAGGTCGCCTTGTGCCAAGAGGACCAGTCCGCGATTGAAGTGGGCCTCGGCCGATTGCGGCGCCTGCGCAATGGCTCGATCGTAGCAGGCCAACGCCGCGTCGTACTGGCCCTGTTCTTGATGGAACGCTCCCAGATTGAGATGCGCATCGACCGACGTGGGATCGAGCGCGATTGCCGCTTCGTAGTGCGTGGCGGCTTCGGCGCGGAGCCCGAGCGCGTCGAGTGCCGTGCCCAGGTTGAATTGCGCGGTAACGTACCGGGGCGAGAGCTCCACCGCCCGGCGATAGTGTGTTACGGCTGCCTCCATGGCTCCGGTGGCCTGCAGCACGGTGGCCAGGTGGCACTCGGCGACAGCCGAGTTGGGATCCAGCTCGATGGCCGCTTCGTACCGGCGCATGGCGCTGGGCCACTGTTGTTCCGCGGCGTCGACATCGCCCAAGCGAACATGCAGCTCGGCGGAGCGCGGCTGAACGGCCAGCGCACGGTTGTAGTATGCGCGGGCCTGGTCGCCCCGGCCGGATTCGAACGCCAGGGTGCCCAGCGCGACCAGGGCCTCCAGATTCGCCGGCTCGGCCGCCAGCAGTTGTTCATAACTGGCCATGGCACCGGCCAAATCGCGGAGGGCCCATTGTGCGGCAGCCAGCAATTGCAGCGCAGGAGAATGGGCCGGCACGCTGGCCAGCGCCGCGCGGCAGCGCTCAATCGCCGCCGGCGCGTCGCCTTCGATTCGATGGAGCAGTGCGAGGTGGAAATGGGCGTCGGCAAAGCCCGGCGCCAGCTCCAGGGCGCGCAAGTACGAGGCCCTGGCCTCGTGGAACATGCCGGCGGCCCGACAGGCCTCGCCCAGATGGTCGTGATAGGCGGCACGCGCGCCGTCGAGCCGGATGGCCCCGCTGAAGAGCTTGATAGCCTGCTGCTGATCGCCGCCGTTGAGGGCCACCAGGCCCAGCAGATCGACCGAGGCGGCGTGCCTGGGATTGGCAGCGAGGATTTGCCGGCAATGCTCGGCCGCCTGCTGCCAGCGGCCCGCCCGCGCATGCGCCAGCGCGATTTCGAACGGGTCAAACGCGGATGTGGACATGGCTGGGCGGCACCTGGAGCGCGATCGCAGGCCAGCCGCTGATTGTAAGTTGCCCAGACACGGGAGCAAACAACGCGCACTGGTTGCGTCGATGGCGCTCGCGCTTCGAGCTTATGTAATCAGGATCTCCTCACACACGTGCGAACGTGGCGCCCGAACCTACCGCAACGCCCGCGATTCGTTCATCGCCAGGTCGTGGCCCGGGTGACCGGCCAGCATGGGCGAGATCCATTGGGCGACGAACGAGCGTCCGACGCAGTGAAAATGCCCGCCCAGGTTACCGGACAGAACCATCTGCGGTTTGTAGGACACCTCTACGAGCTTGTCGCGATAGAGTTGCCGGTCATCGTCGCTCGAGCCCGGCGGCAGCCAGAAGCCGACGGCTCCGGCCGAGGGCAGGTGCGTGCCGTCGGCGGTGCCGGCCAGAAGCGTGCCGGCCCACAGGGCAACCACGTCTTGCGTCTGGTAGTAGCTGGCGATGCCGTCGCGCGTGCGCAATAGCGCCGTGCGCAGATCATAGAGAGGAGAAATGGCGCCGGCTACGAGCACGGCCCGATCGATCGTTGCTCCGGCGGGCAGGGCTTCGATTGCTTCCACGGCCACCACGGCGCCGGCCGAATAGCCCACCAGGTTCACCGGACGGCCGGGGTAATGGGCCTGATATTCCAGGATCTTGTCGGCGATGAGCCGGGCGTAGGTAGCGTGCCGCTGCTCGGCGCGCAAGTGATACACGAACAGCGGCCAGTAGCCGGTCGTCCAATCGACGACTTCGACCGCGCCGGGATAACCGCCGTCGATCAGCCCGGGCGCGAGTCCGGCGCTCAGTATGTTGTCGCCGTTCACACCCACGACCACGATCGTATAGCCCTCGTGCAGGCGCTCCGGCGTGACGTGCGGATGGGCCGAGGCGGCTGCGCCGGGCTGTGGGTCGCCGGGCAGCTGCGGCGAGACGGGCGCCGCGTGGGCCGCCGGCGACACGCGCGCGGTGTCATCCACCGGCGGCAGCGGGCGAAAAGCCTCGACCCGCTGGGGCGCAGTGGCCCGCGGCGCAGCGCAACTTGACAAGACGAGCGCGGCCAGCAGCAAGGCGCCGGCCGCGAGCCGTCGCGGCAGGAGGAACATGGTGAGATTTCAGGCGAGACGTGATTGACGGGCGGAGCCGTCGGCGGGAACCAGGCGGACAGGTCAGACGAGAGGATCGAGGCGAGCGCAGACGAGGGGCAACGCGAGACTACGCGGCACGCAGCCGGGCCAGTTCGCGCTTCAGTACATTGCGGTAGGTGTAGTGTTCCACTTCCAGCAGATTGCGAGGGGTGTCGAGGTAGCGAGTGTTGCGGGCGGGGCTGCCATCGCCGGCCGCAACGGCCTGGCGAAACAGCTCGGCCGGCCGTGAACCGGATCGCGCCCCGGCAATCACGCTGGCGACCAATTGCGACTGGTAGTCGACCAGGCCGAATTGCCCGCTGTCGGGCTGAATCAGTCCGACGAAAAACAAGTTGGCAAAGCGCGGGTGAAAAACGTTGAGGTGGAGCTGCGGGCGACCGTCGCGCCAATTCAGGTACTGACGATCCAAGAACGGGATGCTGATGTTGTAGCCCGTGGCATACACGATCAGGTCGATGGCCTCTTCGCTGCCGTCCTGGAAGCGCACGCGCCGGCCGCACAGCTCGGCGACGTTCGGCTTGGGCACGACGCGGCCGTGGGCCACGTAGTACGGCAACTGCGAGTTGATAATCGGGTGCGAGGCAAAGAGCTCGTGATCGGGCTCGGGCAGACCGTAGCGCTTCAAATCGCCCACGGCAAATCGCAGCACCGAGTGCACGATCTTGCGACGCATGACGTGCGGCAAACCCAGCCGCAAGAGCTTCTCGTGCACGACGTCCGACGGGCGGCCGAACAGGAACTTGGGAATGAAGTGATAGCCGCGCCGCGTGCTGTGAAAGGTTTGCGCCGCGTGCAGCGCCGCTTCCACGGCGATATCGCAGCCGGTATTGCCGGCGCCCACCACCAGCACGCGCTTGTCCTGCAGCACGTCGGGCGTTTTGTATTCGGCCGCGTGCATCACCTGGCCGTCGAACTGGCCGGGGAACTCAGGCCAGCGGGGGTCCCAATTGTGGCCGTTGGCCACGACGACTCCGGCATACAGCCGCGACTCGCCGCTGGCCAGCCGCGCGTGCCAGTGTGTGCTGGCCGGCTCGAGGTACTCGATCGACGTGTTAAACTCCACGGCGTCGAGCAAGTTGTGCTGGGCGGCATAGGCGCGCAAGTATTCGAGCACCTGCGTGTGATGCGGAAACGGCGGATAGTGCGCCGGCATCGGGAAGTCGGTGAATTCGGTCAGCCGCTTGGAGGAGATGGTGTGCGTGGAGGCGTAGACACGGCTGCCTGGCTTGCCGTAGCACCAGTTGCCGCCAATATCGTCCTGCCGCTCCAACACGTCCACGGCGATGCCCTGTTGCCGCAGATTCTTGGCGGCCGCCAGGCCCGACGAGCCTGCTCCGACCACGCAATAACGGTCCGTGCGATCGACGTTGGCCATCGAGCGGTGCTGCCAGAAAGGGGTCGGTGTGCGAGCGAGGGCGGAAACGCGGGGAGCTTCGGCGGATGGGTGGCCTGGGGCGCGCTTGGGCAAGCGCCCGGCGGGCCGTGCCGATTCTACCGTTGGTATCGGCAGCCGCCGGTGCTGAATTCATCAATCCGCCACAGCGGCACCAAAAATGACTGAAGGGCGGCTTTTGGGCAAGAGCAACGGGCGGCGCGAAGGCAGGCCGGGAGTCCGCCAGCAAGCGAGTGCTGGCTGAAGCGCTGCGGAAAACGCAGCGAGCCCCTGAGATTTCAGGGGCTCTGGCGGCCGGAGACGACTTGAACGGAGAGGACAGGATTCGAACACCCCACGAGAACCCCGGGAATACCGCAGATTCAATCGTGGATGGCGCAGAATCCGGCTCACTTGCCGCACGGAACAAAATCACCGACCCCGATCTTAGTCAGTTGGTGACGGCTTGGCCATTCCTTCCCGAGCCGATCAAGGCTGGAATTCTGGCAATGACTCGTGCCGCGATATGTGTCGGGAAATAGGCCAGCACTGTCTATCTCGCATTGACTGCCGACAAACTTGCGGCCCACGAAATGCGCACTATAACAACGCGCGGTCCGTCGCCGGGGCGATCCTTCCGACGGCAGCGACCGCCCCGGGCCTGCTCGACTCCAATCCGGCGGGCTCGGGGTTATATCTTTCCGGGCTGGTTGCGCCGCCTCGTCTATCGGATGTCGAACAGCTCTAGTCTGGGTGTACGACCCTGACGGGGGTAGTCGCCTGGTAGTCGCCGCCTACCACCCAAGGCGCGCCTTACGTCACATTCGCGCGCTATCTGGTGTGCTGATTGCGCTCTACCGCGCGCGGTCCGCGACACAACGAATATAAAATCCCTCCGCATGCGTCGACGTAACTGACTTCTCAGTTAGCAGGTTAAGTAGCCGCACGTGAAAAACAGAACGAAAATTCTATTTTCGGCGCGATACGTGCTGCACCGAGACGAGGCGACAGGGCGCGCGTCCTCGCCGGATGTCGTTGCGGGCTCAACATCACTTACCAACCACGAGGCTTGCGCGTAATGCGTATCACCTGCATAGTTGCCGCTGTCCTTGCGTTCATCTGCCTGTCGACGCCGGTTACACGCACCAATTGCTATGCAGCGGGGCCCGAGAAGCCAGCACCCATCGGTCACACGATCGAGGACTTCAATCTCAAAGACTTGCAAGGAGTGCCTCATGCGCTGGGTGATCCGCAGCAAGCGCCCGTGGCAGTGGTTGCGTTTTTGGGCGTTGAATGTCCGCTCGCGAAGTTGTATGCGCCGCGGCTGTCGGAACTTTCCCAGGAGTATGAGGATCGTGGGGTGGTATTCCTGGCAGTCGATTCGAACTCGCAGGATTCTCTGGCTGAGATGACGCACTTCGCGCGTACCTACAAGCTGACCGTCCCGTTCTTGAGAGATCCTGGCAACGTGGTTGCAGACAAGTTTGCCGCCGAGCGGACGCCGGAGGTCTTTGTGCTTGATCGCGACCGTGCGGTGCGCTATCGGGGCCGCATCGATGATCAGTACGGCTTCCAAACCGGCGTCGGTTATCAACGTCCCAAGGCGTTGAAGCGCAATCTGGCCGACGCAATCGACCTGCTGCTGGCCGCGAAGGCGGTGAGCGAGCCGGTGACCCGGGCGCCTGGTTGCCTGATCGGACGCACGCACGCCGCGAACGAAAACTCCGAGGTCACGTACTCGAACCAGATCTCGCGGCTATTCCAGGACCGCTGCGTGCGATGCCACCGGGAGGGCGAGATCGCGCCGTTCAGTTTGTCGAACTACGATGAGATCGTCGGCTGGGCCCCGATGATCGAGGAGGTGGTCCGCGAAAACCGCATGCCCCCCTGGCACGCTGATCCCAAGTTCGGGCGTTTCGCCAACGACAGCCGATTGACGGACGAAGAGAAAGAGCTGATTTCCACCTGGGTGGCCAACGGCGCCCCGCAGGGCGATCCGAGCGAGTTACCGGAGCCGAAACAATTTACCGCCGGTTGGCAGATTTCCACGCCCGACCGGATCATCCCGATGAGTGACAAGCCGTTCACCGTGCCCGCTGAGGGGAAGGTGGAGTATCAGTATTTCGTCGCGGATCCCGGCTTCACGGAGGATATGTGGGTCAAGGAAGTCGAAGCGCGGCCGGGCAACAATGCCGTGGTCCACCATATCATCGTGTTCATCGTGCCGCCGGGCGCGGCGGTGAAACAGATGGGTGAAGGCATGGGGTCGCGTGACCTGCTGGTTGGCACCGCCCCAGGCAATCCGCCCGCCCGCTTTGCCCCTGGCATGGCCAAGCGCATTCCGGCCGGTTCGAAACTGCTGTTCCAAATGCACTACACTGCCAACGGCGCAGAGCAGAAGGATCTCAGCTCGGTGGGCTTGGTGCTTGCTGATTCGGCTTCGGTGACCCGTGAAGTCCGCACCGACCTGGCCATCAATCTCGGTTTTCGGATTCCGGCCGGTGCAGAGAATTACGAGGTGCAGGCATCGCGACCTTTCGTGAAAGACACCCTCATCCTCTCGTTCATGCCACACGCGCACCTGCGGGGCAGCGCGTTCCGCTACGAGCTGAAGTATCCCGATGGCAGGGTGGAGGTATTGCTTGACATTCCCAAATACGACTTCAACTGGCAGAACACCTACGTGCTGGCCGAGCCAAAACTCGCGCCCAAGGGCTCGAAACTACATTGCGTTGCCCATTTCGACAATTCCGAGAACAACCTCGCCAATCCAGACCCAACGCAGCCGGTCGGTTGGGGAGAGCAGACCTGGGAGGAGATGATGATCGGCTGGTTTGTCCGCACCTCGGTCGAGGAGAATCCGAACCTGGCCACCGAATATGCCGAGAAAGCGAAGGAGCAGGCAAATCGCTTGGTCGATGATGATGCGACTATCCACGTAGGGCAAGCGAGGGCAGCGACTCCATGATGCGGAGATGCGACCATAAGCGCGAGGTCATTTTCAAAACCCGCGAGTTCCTCTACGAATAGCCATCCGCGTTGCTTGCCCAATCGGGATGAGTTTATGGGATTGCGTGAGAACATGTGCAGCGATCCGGTCAGCACACTTGCACTGCGCGAACCGGCGACCGCAAAGCTCGAAGCAACGATCCGTGAGGCGATCGTTCAGATGCGCGCGCAAAAGCTGGGCTGCGTGATCGTTGTCGACGCGCATGAGAAACCTCTCGGCATGTTCACCGAAAGTATGTTGACGCAGCTGTTGGCTCAGGATCACCGCGTCGTGGAGGATCGCCTCGCGGACCACATGGCGAAACAGTGGCCACACGTCACGTTGACCGACACGATTGAGAGCGTGCTTGATGCCCTTGATTTCAAGAACGTACGCTTTCTGTGTGTGGTCGACGATGCAGATCGGCTTGTGGGCCTCGCCGGACAAAAGGGCCTGATGGAGTACGTGGCGGATCATTTTCCGCTCCGGGTAATGGTCCAACGCATTGAAGAGCCGGTGTCTTTCCACGAGCGCGAGGGGGCGTGAGCAAGATGCCAGACCATACGCCGATGCGCCTGACTCCCGATGAATACCAAGATCCCTTGGAGAATTTCGAAACGAAGGAATACACGGATCCGTTGGAACAAGCACTCTGTGAAGAGGTGGTCGGCGCGATCCAGCACGAACCCTTCGAGTGCATTTCTCCCGAGACGCCCGTCGAAGTCGCGGTAAGAAAGCTGGCGGGCCTTCACATAGCATGCCTGCTAGTGGCGACGGACGGCGAACTCTTGGGCGTTTTCTCGGATCGAGACGTACTCGACAAGGTCGCCTTGGAGTATGAGGAAGTTTGTGCGAAACCCGTTAGCGAGGTGATGACCAGGAATCCGATCTACGTTTTCGAAACCGACTCCGCCGCGGCTGCATTGGCAGTGATGGTCGTTGCCGGTTACCGTCACGTGCCGGTGCTCAACTCGCGTGGAAAACTGGTTGGGATTGTCAGCCCACAGCGCGTCACCGCGTTTCTCTCGCAGCACTACGCAGCAGGCGACTGCACTGCGACCTGACCACACTACCCGGGGTTCCGGCGACGAGTAGAGGGGCAACGCACGGGCCGTTAGACGTCCCAAAGCGTGAAACGATCGGTTAAAGGATCGGCTGATCGCGGCAAAGGCTCCCGCGGTTGATCGTCATCGATCCAACGCAGTGCGTCGGGAAGCGCCTTTCTTTCTTCGATGCTCGTTATGTCCAACTGCCGTGACCAGAACTCACATTCCTTCCGAATTTGCGCGGCGAACATGGTCGATTCCTCCCTGGTCGCTCGGGTCTACGCCCAAGAACACGATTCGGAAAAGTCACAACGCCTAATTAAATCGACAAGGTGCGATGGACCGCCCCGCTGAAGTGGTTTCAGCGTATTATGCTCCGGCCTCTTATGTCGTCCCTCAGTGATTATCGGAACACAAGTGGTCCGTTGATGAAAGAAGTGCGTGAGCGATTTGGCACGCGACGTTTGTGCCGACAGGCGAACGCACCCTAGCGCTTGGACAGCATCCCAATCACGTTCTCGATTTCTGCTGCGTCAAAGGCTCGAGCTGTCGTTGTTTGCACGTTGCCTTTCGAGGCCAGGCTCAGCATCGCCGCTGTCGCGGTCTTGTCGTCCGGGGCTTCAAAGACGATCACGCCGTCGAACGATCCGAGGGTCCAGTAGAGGCCGACGACCTTCACCCCGAGCTTCTCGGCGGCGACGTTGAAGGCTGCTGCTCGCTGAGGAGATTCCTGGATGTGCTCGATGCCCTTGGTGGTGAACTTGATTGTGGTGATGAACGTTGCCATTTTAGGCCTCCAAGGGAGCTGCCCAGTCGATGATCGATCAATAATCCGCGATCATCAAATCAATTGCCGGACGCATTGCTTGCCGCCAATTCTTCTCCAGATCCGGCGAGTACTTCGGATCATGCCTGACAATCGCCTCGCACAAGGCGTCGAGCCACAGGTCGTACAGCTCGGGGCGAATGCGATACCCACGCCGGCTGTGCGTTTCCGCGATCTGCTGAATGTACTGCCGAGCGATCAAATCGCCGCTTGCCAGCCGCAGAGCCATCAAGATCGACGCCATGGCGTCCTGTTTCTGCCGTTCCATGTCGGTCTTCTCAAACATGGGCGGAATTTCAGGCGATTTTGCGAAGAAGATTTCATAAAAACTGTCGAAAAGACCGCCGGCCGCTTCGCAACGGTGGTAGCTAGCCAGCGCCTGTTGGTATCCGAGTGCTTCGGGGCATTGTGTGTTCATGGGCCACCTTCAAAGGCCGCACAGTGCTGCACAGCGCTGTGCGAAATCTGCACGGCCATGGGCTGGCGCAACGATGCCTCCAGCCGCACGGCCCGTGGAAACAGGATGTTATTCTCTTTGTGAATATGCAGGTGAAGATCCTCTTCCATTTCCCGAAGTCCCGCCATCAGGACGCGATAGGAATTGCAGGCGTCGCGCGGGGGCCGAAATCCGCCGGCCAGCTCGCGCATGCGCTTTAGTGCGTCGGCTGCTTCGCGGTGTTCCTCCCTCATCACATGGATCGGTGCCAAGACGCTCCCGCACGGGAATTCGTTCGTGCAGAGCACGCCGGAGCGATCGGCTGTCTCCATTGATCGGATGTAGGGAAACAGCACCACTTCTTCCTTCATCATGTGGCTGCACAGTTCATCCCACATCGCTACATACACGTCCCTGAGCGCCGCCAGGCTTGGGTAGGCGATTGGATGTTTGGCCAGGATGTCCTCCATCAGATTCCCCAATCCGGGCAGCATGTCGCGGAGATAGGCGTGGTGCCGTGCTACGATGTGATCAGCCAGGCGAGTGAGCGATTCTTCGGTCCAATCGACCGTGTCGGTTGCGGCATGAGCACAATCGCTGTCAGCCAGAGCCCGCTGCACCTCGTCTACACTCAGGCCACGCCGTGTGCAGGCCTCGCCAAGCAGCGTCTCACCTCCGCAGCAATAATCGATTCCCAGTCGCGACAGCACCACAGCTCGGTGCTCGCTCCCGCGGACCAGATCTCCAACAGGCGTGTCTTCGAGCTTTGCTTGCGGCGACATGGCAGAGTCTCCTGCAGAAGAGAAGAACGGTCGAGATTCCGATTGACACCTAAATTCTAGCGGCTAATATCTGGATATCAAGGTCCAAATATACCGTTATGGCAACCGAAGTCGGAGCAAAGCCCATGCCGCGCATCCAAACCACCGACGGTTCGCGCCTCGGTCGACTGCTTCGCACACCGACGGTTCTCGGTTCGGGCCGTGGCATGCCCCGATGGTGCCATTTCGTCACACGAGATGTGCTCACCCGCTCGATATGCAAGTCACTATCGATTGACGCGGCCGACAAACGCCGAACGAAGGCATCCGAACCGCATGGCACACACGACTGGAACGAAAAATGCATCCCGGCGATTGCCGAGGCTGTGCGTGTGTGGAGAAACTCACCCGGCTGCCGCGCTAAGGAGCTTGCAATGGAGCCTCACCACGCCGAAACGTGTGGCAACGTCCGAGTCGAATGGAGCGCGTTTGCGGCACTCGTGTTCGTGGTGCTCGGTCTGGCAGGCTGCAGCACAAAGCCTGGTGCCCAGTCGAAACCCGACGCTGAGGACCGGCCGCGAGCAGCGCAGGCTGAGGCCGGCGGGCAAGAGCTCGCTGCCACCTCTCGGCAGCCGGCGACCGGAGAACAGCTATACACCCAACACTGCGCCGCGTGCCACGGGCCAAAGGGTGACGGCAAGGGATTGGCTGCGCAATTCGTGTTTCCCAAGCCCCGCGATTTTCGATCCGGACGCTTTCGCCTGGTCAGCACGTCCAACGGCGTGCCCACTTTCGACGACATTCGCACGGTGCTGCGCCGCGGCATGCCCGGCTCGTCGATGCCGCCCTGGCCTCACCTCAGTGATGACGAAGTGAAGCGCCTTGCAGAACACATCATCACGCTGCGCCAGGAGGGTATTCGAGAAAGTCTTGTGGCCGCGGCCACCGAATCGGGAGACGAAGTTTCAGAGGAAGACGTACGCAACGCTATCGGTCGCCTCACCACGCCTGGAGACGTGGTCGCAGCCGTTGAATTGGGCGACGCAACTCCTGAAGCCATTGCCCACGGCAAGGAACTCTATGCGACGAAGGCATGTGCTCAATGCCATGGCACGTCGGGCAAGGGGGATGGTCAGCAACAGATGGCTGACTCCGAAGGTTTGCCGACGCGTCCGCGTGACTTGACGCGCGGTATTTTCAAGGGAAGCCCTGACCCCGCTTCCGTATGGCGGAGGATCTCGCTGGGCATGCCTGGCACCCCAATGCCATCGAGCCAGAGCTTAACGCCAAAGGAAGTCGCCGACCTCACACATTTCATTCTGTCGCTGTCGAATGAGAAATCTCGCGAGGCCGCTGTCCTTACTCGTCAACGCGTCATGGTGAAACAAGTGTCGTGCCTGCCGGCAGAGGCCGATTCCCCAATCTGGCAACAAGTGGCCGCGTTCCCAATTCGCACGACTCCCCTGTGGTGGCGGGACGACGCCGAGCCCGACTTGTCGGTGCAGGCTGTGCACGACGGCAAGTCGATCTGCTTCCGGATGTCATGGGTGGATCCTTATCCAAATCAAGACTCGGGGCGCAGTGAGAATTTCGAGGATGCGATTGCTGTCGAACTATTCCGCGGTAAGTCTGAGCCTTTTTTGGGTATGGGTGCCGCTGACGCTCCGGTTGATATGTGGTTTTGGGATGCCGATCGGCAGTCGGCAGACGACATCGAAAAAATGAATCCGAACGTGGTCGTCGATGTGTATCCATTCAATGAAACCTTAGTGACCACTGCAGAATACGACCGAAGCGGCACACGCACAGCAGCCCAACCGCCAATCTCATTGCCGGCCTTGGCGGCAGGCAACCAGATTGTGCCTTCAGAAAAAACTCGCGCCGCTAGCTCGCTGGAGACGGCAGGTCCCGGCTCGGCGACGTTCCGTCCGGTCAAGAGCCAGTTGGTCGACGCGCAAGGACAGTGGACCGACGGTCGCTGGACCGTGGTAATGACGCGTTCGTTGAAGGTCGATGCTGCAACTGCCGGAGTATCGCTGGAACCGGGCACGAAAGCCTCGGTGGCATTCGCGATTTGGGATGGCGCCGCGAAGGACCGCGACGGCAAGAAGTTGGTGTCGATATGGCAGGATTTGGAGCTTGAGCGGAAGTAAGGGCGACAACAAGGATCAATTCGCTATGGAAATCTCACGACGTCGCTTTCTTGAGGCGTGCTTGTCGACCACGGGGGGCGTCCTATTGGCCACCGAGCCACAAGCTTGGGCCTTTGCGCCAGTCAGCGTGGAAAATCCACTGGGCAAGTATCCTGACCGCGAATGGGAGAAGGTCTATCTCGATCAGTATCGCTACGACAGCACATTTACCTGGGTCTGCGCCCCGAACGACACACACATGTGTCGGCTGCGAGCCTTCGTACGTAATGGAGTGATGCTGCGCAGCGAACAGAATTACGACCACGATCGATGCGGCGACTTGTACGGCAACAAGGCCACCAAGGCCTGGAATCCGCGAGGGTGCCCAAAGGGCTATACGATGCAGCGACGCGTCTATGGGCCCTATCGCCTCAAAGGTCCAGTGCTACGCAAGGGATGGAAAGAGTGGGCCGACGACGGCTTTCCTTCGCTCTCCGATCAGCCCGAGTTGCGCACTAAGTATAGATTCGACGATCGTGGGAACGATGCTTACGTGCGGCTGAGTTGGGACGAGGTCTTCAAATACGTCGCCGCCGGGATGGAGGCTACTGCCCGCACCTACAGCGGCGATGAGGGCATTAAGCGGCTGACCAAGGATGGTTACGAGCAAGTCATGATCGATCAGGTGGAAGGCGCCGGACCGCGCGTGATCAAGATCGGCTCGAACTTGCCGATTCATGGCGTCATTGGCAAATTCGGCATCTACCGTTTCGCCAATCTATTGGGCTTGTTGGATCATCATGTGCGCGGCGTGCCGCCGGAGAAGGCGAGAGGCGCGCGCGATTGGAATGAATACACCTGGCGCGGCGACCAGGCTCCGGGCCATCCCTTCGTGCATGGATTGCAAACGTCAGACATGGATTTCAATGATATGCGGTTCTCGAAACTGGTCATCCAGATCGGCAAGAACCTGATCGAAAACAAGATGCCCGAGTCGCATTGGCTGAACGAGGTCATGGAGCGCGGCGGCAAACTGGTTGATATTGCTCCGGAATACAACTGCCCCGGCACGAAAAGCGACTATTGGATCGGCGTCAGACCGGGACTTTCGGACACAGCCGTCTTGTTGGGCGTCACGAAAATCCTGCTCGATGAGAAATGGTACGACGCCGATTTTTGTCGCAGCTTTACCGACTTTCCTCTGTTGGTCCGCACGGACACGCTCGAGCGCTTGCGGCCCGCCGATGTGCAACCCAACTATCGCCCGAAGGACATTTCCAAGGGACCTTCGTTCAAGGTGCAAGGGCTCACAGTGGAGCAGCGGGAAAAGATTGGCGACTTTTGCGTGTGGGACGCCACGGCTGGCAAAGTAGCGTTCGTCAGCCGCGACGAAGTCGGCGACAAGATGACAACGGCCGCTGCGCTCGAAGGCACGTACCAGGTTAGGTTGGTTAGTGGTGTGACCGTTGAAGTCATGCCGGTGCTCGAAATGTACAAGCAGCACCTGGTCGACTATGACCCGGCCACGGTGGAGGAGATTTCAGGCGCGCCAGCCCATCTTGTGCGTCGACTGGCCGAGGACATTTGGAAGACGACGCAGGCCGGCGGCCCCGTCGCAATCCACATCGGCGAGGGGGTCAACCACTATTTTCATGCCACGCTTCACAACCGCGCCAGCTACTTGCCAGCCATGCTCACAGGCAACATCGGCAAACACGGTGCTGGAGTCTTCACCTGGGCAGGCAACTACAAGGGCGCGTTGTTGCAGGCTTCGTCCTGGAGTGGTCCCGGCGTGGGCAGCTATACGCACGAGGATCCATTCAACCCCGTCCTCGACGAAAACGTGCGAATTACTCACGAGCACCTACGGCATCTGAGCGACGGCGAGGATCCGTCCTACTGGGCGTGCGGCGAGAGGACGTTGACGCTTGATCTGCCCAATGGAACTCGACGCAACTTTACCGGCAAGACGCACCTCCCAACGCCCACCAAGGTCATCTGGTACAACAACGCCAATTTTTTGAACCAGTCGAAGTGGATATACAACATTATTGTCAACGTGCTGCCAAAGGTCGACATGATCATCGACCAGCAGATCGAATGGACGGGCAGTGCCGAGTATGCCGATGTCGTGTTGCCCGTCAACTCCTGGGTCGAGCAGGAGGACCTTGAATGTGGCGGCTCGTGCTCAAACCCGTTCTTGCAGGTTTGGAAAGGCGGGATCAAGCCGGTTCACGATTCGATCGACGACGCTGCCGTCTTCGCGGGAGTGGCTCGTGCCCTCTCCGAGAAGACCGGCGACAAACGGTTTGGCGACTACTTCAAGTTCGTCACAGACAAGAAAGCCAAGGTCTACTTGCAGCGAGTCTTCGACAACTCGACGACGACCCGTGGCACCGATGGTCCCTACAACATCGACAAGATGATGGCCGGCGATTACGGCGGTGAGCCAGGCGCAGCACTGATGCTCTTCCGCACCTATCCCCGGGTGGCCTTTTGGGAGCAGATTCACGATTCGATTCCGTTCTATACCGACAGCGGTCGCCTGGCGGGCTATTGCGACTTGCCCGAGGCCATTGAGTTCGGCGAGAACCTCATCGTTCACCGCGAAGCCGTCGAGGCCACCCCGTACTTGCCCAACGTGATCGTTTCCACTAGCCCGTACATCCGGCCGGCCGACTTTGGTATTCCGCAAGACACAATCGATCCTGATCTGCGGCAGGTACGCAACATAAAAATGCCGTGGAGCGAGGTCAAGAAAACCGTCAATCCGCTTTGGCAGCAGGGCTATCGATTCTTCTGCTGCACGCCGAAGAGCCGACACTCGACCCATTCGTCGTGGTCGACGGTCGATTGGCACTGGATTTGGAGTGACAGTTTTGGCGACCCGCACCGAACCGATAAGCGCGCGCCTGGGGTCGCGGATCGGCAAATCCAGATTAACCCGGCCGCAGCCGAGGCCTTGGGTCTGAAGGAAGGTGACTACGTCTACGTTGATGCCAACGAAGTCGATCGTCCGTACATCGGTTGGAAAGACGACACGGGCCCGCGGCACAAGGCGTTTCGCTGCCTGGTACGCGTCATAGTGAATAGCGGGCTGCCCTACAACTTCTCAATCATGAAGCACACGGGCTGGATTGCAACGGAGCGCTCGGTCAAGGCTCACGAGTCGCGACGTGACGGCCGGGCGCTGGCTGCCGAGACCGGCTACCAGGCCAGCTATCGTTACGGCTCGCACCAGAGCATTACCCGAAATTGGATGATGCCGATGCATCAGACCGACACACTGTTTCACAAGAAAACCGGTAGCATGGGCTTCACCTTCGGATTCGACGTCGACAACCATGCGATCAACACCGTGCCCAAGGAAACCTTGGTGCGCATCACAAAGGCCGAAGATGGCGGGCTCGGTGGCAAGGGCGTGTGGAAGCCCGCCACGACCGGTTACGGGCCATCGGGTGCCAGTTCCCAAAACCAGCTTTATCTGACCGGGGCCCTGGTCCGGATTGAGGAGTGAACCGCGTGGAACCAACAGCCGACAACTTTGTTCCCAAGGTTCACCCGGCCACTCGCCCGGTGGAGTCTGACGATCCAATGAACCTTTTCGCGGTCGAAGTCCCGGGCGACCCGGAACTGATGCTGCGTCTACTGGTCGAAGAATATGCGCGGATGGGCTGGGGCCGCGACGCCCTGATCGGCCTGTTCCGCGATCCATTCTACGTGGCTGCCCACGGCCTCTGGCTGCACTACGGCGAGGAGGAATTAACGCGGCGTCTAAACGATCTATTGGCACGCGTGGGCGTTGTTCGCACGAAGACGACGATTGTCGCTCCACCGTCCGAACGACTGGTCCAGATTGATCTCTCCACGGTAGCGAAAGGAAGAGCCGACCATGACTGAGGTCTACAACTGGCAACTCGGTCGAAGCATGGGCTATCCCTACGAGGCTCATTACCCCGAATGGCAATTTGCCTTTGTCTTCAATCCGAATCGCTGCATCGGTTGCCAGACGTGCACGATGGCTTGCAAGAGCACCTGGACGTTTTCGAAGGGGCAAGAGCTGTTCTGGTGGAACAACGTCGAGAGTAAACCGTTCGGCGGATATCCGCAGAACTGGGATAGCAAGCTGCTGAACATGCTCGAACAAGCGAATCCCGGTAAACAGGTTTGGAATATCTCCGAGAAGGAACCCGAGCAGAAGCCCTATGGAACCTTTCAGGGAATGACGATTTTCGAAGCGGCCGAAAAGCTGCCGGGACCGGAAGGGCCTCAAGCCGCGCTCGGTTACTTGCCGACCGACGACGAGTGGCGGCACCCGAACATCCACGAGGACACGGCCGCCGGCGGACAGTTCACGCAGGATGGCCAGTATGGCGGCTCGGCGCAATTGCCTGAACACAAAGTGTGGTTCTTTCACCTGGCGCGGATTTGCAATCATTGCACTTATCCGGGCTGTCTGGCCTCATGTCCGCGGCAAGCGATCTACAAGCGGCCTGAAGACGGCATAGTGCTTATCGATCAAAGCCGCTGCCGCGGTTACCGTAAGTGCGTCGAGGGTTGCCCATACAAGAAGGCGATGTACCGGCCAACCACGCGTACCAGCGAAAAGTGTGTCGGTTGTTTTCCTCGAATCGAGGGAAAAGATGCGACGATCAGTCCGACCGGTGCCCCGGCCGAGACTCGCTGCATGGCGGCCTGCGTGGGCAAGATCCGTTTGCAAGGTCTGGTGAAGAAGAATCCAGACGGCACCTGGGCTGACGATCCAAAAAACCCGCTGCACTATCTGATTCGCCAGCGACAAATTGCGTTGCCCCTTTATCCACAGTTCGGCACGGAGCCGAACGGCTATTACATTCCGCCACGCTGGGTGCCGCGCAACTACCTCATTCAAATGTTCGGACCGGGCGTCGACCATGCCATAGAACAATACAGTTGCCCGGACCGAGAGCTGCTGGCCGTGCTGCAGCTGTTCCGCGCCAACCAACAGATCATCTTTCGCTACGAGATTGAAGAAGGTCCCAAAGTCGGTGAATTGGAAGTTGCGATGCCCTCGGGCGAAACCAAAGTGCAGGAGCTGTTCAACGACACGGTGATCGGATTCAACAAGCTTGGCGAAGAAGTCGTCCGCGTGACGATCGAGGAGCCAACCTTTGAGCGGCCAGCCGAATCTCACGTGAATTCGATCTAGAGGAGATGTGAAATGGGAATCATGCATGCCAAACCAAGTGAACCCATCAACGTTGCGCCGCTCGGACCCGCTTTGTCGCAGGCCAGGACAACGGCCCTGGTGAAAACCGATTCGCTGGAAGTCCTGCGGATGATCGTACCGGCGGGCAAAGAGATTGCCAGTCACCGTACCCGAGGAGAAGTCACGATTCAGTGCCTTGAAGGGGAAGTGGGGATCGTCGTCAACGGAATCACCGGAGTACTCTCGGCAGGCCAACTGCTGTACTTGAGTAAGAACGAGTTGCACGCGGTGCGTGGAATCCGAGACGCTTCCTTGCTCGTTACGATTCTGCTGGCTTAGCGGCGAATATCTCCCAGGAAAGCAAGCTCGCAATTCATTACGACAGGACTGGCATCCCATGAATCCAACCGTCGTCGACGCTCGGCCCCACGCTAACGGCGAATCATTCGACGGCGCGTTGTGTCTTGCCAGGCAGTCGCTGTACCGCTTCGCCGCTTTGACTCTTGTCGACCCTCGTCGCGGCACTTGGGACCACCTATCGCATCCTTCGACCGCGCAATTGGCTCGAGACGCGGCGGCGCTAGTATGCGGCGAGCCGGCCGCCGCAGTTCAGCAGCTGGGTTTGGGCGAACGCCCCCTCTCGGACCTTGACCCCGCCTCGATCTTGGCGAGGCTGCCGGCCGACGCGGACGGGTTAAATGCCGCTTACGAGCAGACGTTTGGCCTGTTGGTGTCGAGCAATTGCCCTCCCTACGAAACCGAGTACATCAACAGCAAGTTCACCTTTCAGCGTTCCCAGGGGCTGGGCGACATCGCCGGTTTCTACAGCGCGTTCGGGCTCGAACCGTCGTCGGCTCATCCGGAACGCCATGACCACCTGGCTCTGGAGCTCGAGTTCATGGCGTTTCTGTTGGGGCTCGAGCGGACGGCTGCCACAAGTGACAACGCCGATCGCGCCGAGCGCAGCACCATTTGCCGCGACGCGCAGCGGAAGTTCCTGGCCGCGCATCTGGTCTGGTGGGTGCCGACGTTTGCCCGCCTGCTTAGCTTGCAAGATCCAGGCGGATTCTACGACGCGGTATCGCAGTTCCTGGCCGCTCTCATGACCGCGGAGCGGGCGCTGGCCGGAATTCGAGCGCCGTTAGGGCAGGTCGCTCCCAGTACTGTCGAGCGCCCAGAGGAATGCGCCGGCTGTCTGCTCAACGGGGAAACCGAGCTCTGAATGCGACTGAGTGACCGCTTGCAATTTGGACGAGGCTGCGAGCTTCAAATCAACCCGATAACGGTTCGACGGAGAACATCATGAACATCAGCCGAAAATGTCTGATTTGGTCGGTAATTAATTGCACTGTGCTCTTGCCAAGCAGCCTCATGGCGGCAGACGAATGGGCCTCGCTCAAGGGGCGATTTGTCTACGACGGAGTCCCACCGGCCGCCAAATTCCTCAACACCTCAGGAAAGGACTCCGAGACCTGCGCCAAGCATAAGATTCCCGATCAGTCGCTCGTGGTCGACTCTGCCTCGAAGGGGATCGCCAACGTGCTCGTCTTCGCGCGCAAAACGTCTCGCGTGCATGACTCACATCAACAGGCGGTCAAAGAAGACGTCGTGTTCGACCAGAAAGAGTGCGTATTCCTGGCGCATGTGCTGCCAGTGCGCGTTGGCCAGACGGTCCTGATCAAGAACAGCGATCCAATCGGACACAACACAAACATCACGACCCAAGCGGACGTGAACATCAACCCACTACTGCCGCCGGGCGACGAGATAAAGCACAAGTTCAACCGACCGCAGAGCATTCCCATTCCGGTAGGTTGCAACATCCATCCCTGGATGAAGGCTTACATCCTGCCGCGCAACGATTCGTACGTGGCGGTGTCGCGGCCCGACGGAAGTTTCGAGATCGCGAACCTCCCGGCTGGAGAGGAGATCGAGTTCCAGGCTTGGCACGAACGCGGCTCCGGAACCCAGGGAGCCTTTGAAGTCAAGAAGGACTGGCCTAAGGGACGCTTCAAACTGAAGCTGAAGCCTGGCGAAACTAAGGACCTGGGAACCATAACTGTCAGCCCCAAGGCCTTCAAATGATTCAAGCGGCTCCAACCACCACCTGCGGGACACATACTCAGTCCGGCAAGGTCGTCGCAGTGTGCGTTTCCGCGGGCGGCATCCCGAAGCGTACTTTAGCTGCCGCGCAGGTCACCGCTAGCGGGCTGACAGGCGATGGGCACGCGCATGCCAAGCACATTCGCTCGGAGCGGGCCCTGAGCCTGTTCGACATGGAGATTCTTGCGCAATTGCGGAGGGAAGGCTTCGCCCTCTACCCCGGTGCGATCGGCGAGAACCTGACCGTCGTGGGGCTGAACGTCCAACTGCTGCCCTCCGGCACGTTGCTGGAAATCGGCAACGTCGTGATCCGACTCGAGGAGCCCCGCAAGCCCTGCTATGTGCTCGACACGATCCATCCTTGCCTGAAGGACGTCATCGTAGGCCGATGCGGGTATATGGCCTCGGTGGTCCAGGAAGGGCGGATCGAGGCCGGCATGGACGTCGTCGAGCTGAATGCCGGCGCAACGCGCGTGGCTGCGCTCCAGCAGGCAGGAAATCATTAGCGAGTCAGGTGCCAGAGACGCCGTTTGTCGCGGCCGGCATCTTCGGCAAGCACGAAGAACTCGCGCAACAGTGTCCATTCCGCGCGGGCGCCACAGATGAGACAAGCCGATAGTACGTCACCGCGCGTCGCAGCGCGCGGCATGGCCGCACACGCCGGTCACCAGATAAAGCCCGTTGTGCTCACATTTCTCGCCGCTGATCGCCATGCCTCGGATGAACAGCATCTTTCGTGCCATGGCCAACGTCGTTCGGTGGGGTGCAAACGAGCGGCTAGCACGACGTGCCGGTCGATCCCACCGCCGCACTGCGTTGACGATTCACGAGCCCCTTGTTAGTTTGACGGCCGCTTGTGATGTTCGAGACGCCGGGTTCCGCGGGCGGATCGCAAGTTCACACAACTCTGATACGAGGTGGTAATGGATTCCGGAAAACTGGACAGGGCCACCGATCCAGGCAGCGCGTCGCAGGCGAGTCAGTCGCCGGATCCTGAGCGCCGCGATTTTCTTTCCACGTTTTCCACGATTGCCATGGCCGGAGGCCTGGCGGCAGGCTATGGAACGTTCGCAGCCTTGGCGGTCCGCTACGTTTTTCCCACAGACGACGAGACGCCGTGGCTGTACGTATCGCCGGCAGCTGAAATCGGCCCCGGTGAATCGCTCGTCTTCGAATCCCCCGTCGGCGTCAAGGTGACTATCGCTCGCCGACTTGACCGCAAAGAATCGGTAGATCCCGCGGAACAGTTCATCGCGCTATCGAGCATTTGCCCGCACCTGGGTTGCCGGGTGCACTGGGAGCCGCACAACAAGCGATTCTTCTGTCCCTGCCACAACGGTGTCTTCGACCCCGAGGGCCGGCCAGTCAGCGGGCCGCCGAAGTCGGCCGAGCAGGAGCTGTCGCGCTATCCGCTGAAAGTTGAAGGCGGGTTGCTGTACATCGCGATCAGCACCCGATCCGTCGGTTCGGCTCAGCACGAGTCGCGGGGAGGGACGCATTCGTGAGCACCGTCGCCCGCTGGTTTCGCGAACGAGTGCCGCTGTCGGGCGACCAGTTGCGCGCCCTGACGAATGAGCCCGTGCCCAATCACATGCGGCATTGGTGGTTCTGCTTGGGAGGCACGCCGGCCTATTTGTTCGTCGTGCAGATCGTCACCGGGATACTCCTGGCAATCTACTACCAGCCCGCGTCAAGTACCGCGTACGAATCGATTCAGCACATTACCGACGACGTTGCATATGGCTGGTATTTTCGCAGCCTGCATAAGTGGGCCGCCACGTTAATGGTAGCGGCGGTGATTCTGCACCAGATGCGAGTCTACTTCACCGCCGCCTATCGTAAGCCGCGTGAGATCAACTGGATGATTGGCATGTGCCTGCTGCTGTGCACACTGGGACTCGGCTTTACGGGCTACAGCCTGGTGTTCGAGCAGCTGAGCTATTGGGGTGCGACGGTGGGCGGTAACATTCTCAGCACGGTGCCGTTGGTTGGCGAAACGCTCAAAAAAATGTTGCTGGCCGGCGGAGAGTATAACGAGCAGACGCTGCCCAGGTTCTTCATCCTGCATGCGGCCATCCTGCCCGCGACACTGAGCCTCTTGATTTTCGTACACATTGTGCTGATTCGGCTGCACGGCGTGACCGAGCTGCGTTTTGAGGACGAGCCGGCCGAGGAGGGCCATTTCAACTTCTTTCCCGATCACTTCTATATGGAGCTAATCCTGGGGCTTACGTTGATGATCGTGCTAAGCGCCCTGGCCACTATCTTCCCGGCCGCGATGGGACCCAAAGCCGACCCGCTCGTTACGCCGGAGGTCATCAAGCCGGAATGGTTCTTCTACGTGACCTTCCGGTGGCTGAAGCTGTTCGGGCCGACTTTTGCTGTCTTGAGCATGGGGTTCATTGTCGGGGCCATGTTTATTTGGCCGTGGATCGACGGTTGGCTTCGCAGATGGACCCGCAATCCCGAGATTAGCACCTACATTGGCATCGTTGCCGTGCTGGTGATCATCACGCTGACCGTGTGGGAAGCGGCGGTCGAACATTGAACCCGAAAAGCCACAATCTCCGCGAACCTCTTAACGACCCCTTCGTGTTGGAAAAACCATGACACTCAAGACCAAACGACTGTTGATCGGCGCCCTGGGGGCGGTGTTCATGATTTCGCTGCTCTTGGTGCAGCAGATGGAGATTGTCCGCAAGCGGCAGGAAACCGGTTCGCGTCCGCATGCCACCGCTATCCCTGCGAGCAGCCGCAGCTGCGTCGAATGCCATCAAAATACGTCGCCGGGAATCATTGAACACTGGACCGGCAGCACGCATGCGGTCAAGGGCGTCGGGTGTGTCGAGTGCCACCTGGCCGAGCGCAAGGACGTCGACGCCTTCGACCACTACGGGGCGACGATCGCCACGATTGTCACGCCGCGCGATTGCGGCCGCTGCCATGTCACGGAAGCCGCTGAATTCGCCATTAGCCACCACGCCAAAGGGGGCAACATCCTGGCCTCGCTCGACAATCGCCTGGCGGAGACCGTCGAGGGCTCGCGCGAGCCGTTCAATCCTCACTCACCCACGCCTGGCATGTCGGTCGACAAGGTCGACGGCATGAGCAGCGTCAACGTTGGCTGCCGCCAATGCCACGGGAGCAAGGTATCGCTGGAAGCCACCGATGGCGGCCTGATTACCCTCGACGAACTGAAGCCCGACGAACAAGGCCGGCCCACGGTCGCCGACGCGGTAGCCAAGATCAAGCGCGCGCCCAACGGACAGCCGGTGCTCAGCTCCACGAGCTGGCCCAACACGGGGATTGGGCGGTTGAATCTCGACGGCTCGAAGGGATCATGCTCAGCGTGTCATTCAAGACACGATTTCTCACCGCGTCGCGCCCGTCAACCGGAAAACTGCGCCAAATGCCACCTGGGCCCCGACCATCCCCAGAAAGAAATCTACGACGAATCGAAGCACGGCGTGGCTTTCGAGGATCTGAAGCACCACATGAATCTCGACGCACCGACCTGGGTGCTGGGTGAGGACTACGCTCAGGCACCCACCTGCGCGACGTGCCACATGTCGGCCCACACCCGCAACGGACGCAAAGTGACGCACAACCCGGGCCAGCGGATCTCCTGGACCAATCGCCCGCCGGTCAGCATGTTGCTCGATACCGGCGCCGACGGAGAGTTGGTCAAAGAAACCGATCCAGAGAAACGCCAAGCGTTGATCGTCGATTCGTGGAGCGACAAACGCCAGCGGATGACGCAGGTTTGCACGCACTGCCACACCGAGAACTACGTTAACAATTTCTACAAGCAGTACGATGGTTTCGTGATCAACTATAACGAAAAGTTTGCCAAGCCCGGCCAAAAGATCATGAACGCGCTCTACGAACAGAAAATGCTCTCGAAGGCCGAGTTCGACGAGCCGATCGAATGGACCTGGTTCTACCTCTGGCATCACGAAGGCCGCCGGGCCCGCCATGGCGCCTCGATGATGGCCCCCGACTACGCCCACTGGCACGGTATGTTTGAAGTTGCCGAGCGTTTCTACAAGCATCTGATTCCCGAGGCGAGAGAACTGTGCGATCACGCGGACCAGCATGAGCAGCGTGCCGAGGCAACCGCTGTCCGTCAGGTTATCGACGACATTCTTGCCAGGCCTGAACACCTCTGGTTCGAGGCCGACAAAAAGAGTTCGCCTGCGGCTAGTCCCTAGAGAACGATGGCGTTGGTATATTCGCCCATCTGGAAGCCGTTTTGGCTTACATCCACGGCGGAGCCGGCAGCGGAAGCACACGTGGCTCGGTAAGCGGCAATTCCTGAGCGGGAGGATCGCGCACCACGGTGACCGGACAGCGTGCGTGACGCACGACGTATTCGGCAACACTGCCCAGCATTAGGTGGCGAAGGCCGGTTCGTCCGTGCGTGCCCATGACGATCAAGTCGCAGTGCCGCTCTTGCGCCAGCCAGCAGATGACCTCTCCTGGCGGCCCCGCGTGCATGACGCGGTCAACCTTCACTTCAGGGTGCATCGGGGCCAACTCGTCGAATTGCCGCTTAATCTCCTGTCGAGCCGGTTCATATTGCCCCGCAGCATCATAGCTGACCGGCGCGTCAAACGCGTGTAACAGCGTCAATTCAGCGCCTGTCTCTCGGGCCAGCCGCTCAGCGTAGAGCAGGGCCCTGGACGAGGTATCGGAAAAGTCGACAGCACAAAGCACGCGTTGGAATGCCGTCATCGTCGAGGCCGTCCAAGAACCAGGAGCGAGATTTAGAGAATATCGAGGATGAATGCAAACTGCGTTCCATTGCCAATCGCCAGCAGTGTGGCGTCGAATTACAGGATTTGGATGGAAGATCTGTCCAGGCATTGAAATTGCTTTCGCTACCCCAGTGGCCTGCAGCAACGAGAAGCGGGGGCAGGCCGGCAGAGCATGCGCTGTTCTGACACGGAAAGCGCGCCCTATCGCACAGGCGATCTGTGCAAGTAGTGGCAAGTGGGCGGAACTAATTCTCACGGCAGATGAGGGAGAACGATGACCGGATCGCAGATTGCCCTGAAGGACGTCATCAGCAACGACGTTGTTTACGCCAACCCGCAGGACACGCTGCGCGAAGCGCTCGCGGCGATGGTTGAGAATCGCGTTTCGGCGTTGCCAGTCGTCGACGCCCGGCGGCATTGTGTCGGGGTCATCTCAGTGACGGACCTGCTGGGAGTCGCCAAGGACTTGAGCGATGAACTGAGCGCCTTATCCGAAGCGGGCGGACTCGACCATGAAGCCCTCGTCGCGAAACTGGAGCACGCGGACCTGCTGACGGAACCAGTGCAAGCCTGGATGTCGCCCGACCCGATCGCGGTTGGAATCGCGAGCACGATTCAGCAGGCAGCGCGGTTGATGCTTCAAAATCGGGTTCATCGATTGGTAGTGCTTGACGATCAGAAGCACTTGGTAGGCGTTGTGTCGACCATGGATCTGTTGGCCGCGTTCTCTGAGGTGGGCAATGGATAAGTAATTTCGAAGCGGCGATCGCCGCGAGGGGTCTTCGCACCCAGATCGCTTCCTCGGTAAACCAAGCTCGATCGTACCGCCCAAGCCCTGGAGTTGCTGTAATGAACGCGAAAGTCGACGACCTGATGGTCTCCAAAGTGATGACGACCACCCCGAGCCAGACCTTTGAGCATGTCAAGCGAGTGCTCAGTGAGAATCGGGTCAGTTGTATCCCGGTAGTGAACGGCAGCAATGAGCCCGTGGGGATTGTCAGTGCGACCGATTTCTTGGAAGATCGCCCGCATGGCACCCCGATCAGCAAGTTCATGACCACGAAGATTTATACAGTGCCGCAGTATGCCGATGTATCGCTCGCCGCGCGAATTATGCGCAACCATCACATCCATCACGTCGTGGTCACTAACGAGAAGAAAGTGGTGGGAATCCTTAGTTCATTTGATCTGCTGAAGTTGGTGCAGGACCATCGCTTCGTCATGAAGAACTCACCAGACGTCTCTTCTCGCAAAACAGGCAAGCGTAAGAAAGATGAACTGGCCGGCTGAGTCGTGACGGTCGCAGTTCGCGTGGCGACGTTCTCAAGAGGGTCTTATGCCACACGCAGCTCGCGGACTTGGCTGCTAAAGCTCTGGCGAACGGTGCGGGAGCAGTACATTTGCGGCTCCATTGCCGCATGAGGTAAATAGAGCGGCAAGGGAGATATTGCCGGTCGCGTAAGGATGGACGCGATACGCTCAATCTGCCAGATCCGCACAGTCTTTTCTTGTCAACCGCACAGCGCAGGCCGCCCGATCCTGTTTTCAGGAGTCTTGCTGCGGAGGCAGGGCTTGCCAGCAAGCTTTCGACGCCGAAACCCTACCGGTTTGACATGCGGTCAACAGCACTTCTCCTGGCATTGGCCGCGGGTGTCGCGTTCGCCGCGGCAGTACATGCGCAGGCGGATGAGTTGCTCGAAAAGCGGCAAAACTCAGACGCCTTGGGCCAGTCCGACAAAGTGAGTTTTCTGGCCGCCGAAAACGACCCGGTCCTACAACTCCAATCCCAAACAAGCGGCATGGCCGCCGTCGGGCAACCGGCCGAAGCGACTGAGAACTTTTTTGCCGACACGCCGCCGATCCTCTTATTCCCTCGCCTGGGCCTCTACCCCGTTGTGCCCACTGGACCGGGCTACTATTCCGCTTGGGACTTTCTAAGCGGCGAGTATCGCCAGAAACCGCCCCCGTTTCCCTGGGGCCGGATCAGCCTTAAGCCATTTCCATTTTATGACACGGACTTCCGCTATCTCGACGCGCCCGACAACACCTACTTCATGTGGTCGGACTTCATGAAGCGCCGCCAGATCGGCGACGAGTGGCTGTTTTCGACCGGTGGCGAATTCCGCGACCGGTACATGAACGAAATCGACAGCCGGCTGACTCCGTCGGTCAATCGGTACGAGCAATTACGGACGTTGGTCTACGGCTCGCTATATCATGGTGAAGATTTCGGCTTCTTCATCCAGTATCTCGACGCGCAGCATCTGGGTAATGAGCTTGCGCCTTTGCCCATTGATCGGAATCGCTCGGACTTAGTCGACCTGTATGTCGATCTCAAGCTCTTGGAATGGGACGATCGGCCGGTTTACCTGCGAGGCGGCCGCCAGGAGCTCTGCTTGGGCTCGCAGCGGCTGGTGTCGAATCTGGAATGGGCAAATACGCTGCGCACGTTTCAGGGCGTGCGTGCCTTCCGCCAGGGCGAGAAGTGGGACCTCACCGCCTTTTGGCTGCAACCGATCATTCCCAATCCCACCTACTTCGATTCCCCGGACGAGCGCCAGAACTTTACCGGCGTCTGGGCCACCTATCGAGGCAAGCCGGGGCGGTTCTGGGACCTGTACGTGCTCAATCTCGATAACTCCAACCGGGTGTTTGCAGGCGAAGGCGGGGTGCTGGGAGGACAAAACGTTACCACGTTCGGCACCCGAATCATCGGCGACATCGAGAATACGTGGTTGTTCGATATCGAGGAAATGCTGCAGATTGGACGCTATTCAAATCAGCAGCTACAGGCCGCGGCCTCAACCACCGGCATCGGCTACAATTTCAAGGATGTCGAGATGACGCCGCAAATCTGGGCCTACTATGACTTCGCCTCCGGCGACGCGCAGCCCGGGGTTGGCGGCCAGTTCGGAACGTTCAATCAGCTCTATCCCTTCGGCCACTACTATCTTGGCTACCTGGATCTTGTGGCGCGCCAGAATATTCAGGACTTCAACCTTCAGGTGGTGTTCTTCCCGACGAAATGGATTTACGTGCTGACCCAGTATCACAACTTCCATCTGGCCCAAGCTCGCTCGCCTTTGTTCGGCGCCGGTGGCGGGCCTATCCGTGTCGATCCGACAGGGGCGGCCGGAACGGATGTGGGCGATGAGCTCGATATCATGGTCAATTTCCATCTGACCGCGCATCAAGATATCCTCATTGGGTTCTCCAAGCTCTTTCCCGGGCGCTTCATTCGCGAGACCGGCCCCAATGTCTCGCCTGAACTGTTTTACGTGCAGCACCAAGTGCGTTGGTGAGTAGCCGGGAAACCACTGTCAGCGCGAGCGCGCTTTCCGCGGCTTGACGTTGGGAAACGGACAGAGCGGAACGCTACGGCTCGGCTCGGCCAGCACTTCGGCCAGCGTTGTTTCCTCGAACGCCGTTTCCACCGTCGCTAGCGCGTTGTCGAGCCTCCGGTGCAAAGGGCACAGCCGCACCCCATGAGCCGACAATCCCAGGGGGCAGGTGCGAATTCTCTGGATGGGGTCCACCGCGTTGACGACCTCCAGAATCGTGATCTTGTCCGTCGGTTTCGTCAGCGTCATGCCCCCGCCAAGGCCACGCTGCGAATGCACAAGCTTCGCCCTGCCAAGGCTCTGCAACACCTTGGACAAATAGGCCCGTGGGACGCGAGTCGCCTCGGCGATCTCGTCGGTTGTCTGGGGCGCAGGCGATTTGCCGGCCAGGTGAACCGCCGCCCGAAGGGCATACTCAACCGTTTGTGAGATCATGTTTTGGGGCCCCTCGGTTTAATTGGATATTGACATCCAATTCTCTCTTGCTAGGCTAAGGGAGAATTGGATACGGTACTCCAATTTTGGGTGACAGTTGCCAACCTGTCAACTTGAGAACCAAGGAGATTCTCTGCATGCTACGGATCGACGAAGCACGCTTGGAAAGTGATGTCGTTTACCGCACCGGGTATCTCAGCGAGTTTATGGGCTTCGGGCCCGACGACGTCGCCGCCATTCACGCGGCGGCCAAGGAGTTGGGGCCGGTCGTTCCCGTGCTGGTCGACGCGGTCTACGACAAGCTCTTTTCCTACGATGCCACAAAACGACACTTTGTCGGGCGTCAGTCCGGCTACGACGGCCCACTGCCCGACGGCCTTGATTCGCTCGCGCAGGACCACGGAATGATCCAGTTCCGCAAGGAACACCTGGCTCGCTACCTCGCCAGCCTGGTCACCAGGCCGTACGACGAGAAGATGATCGGCTACCTCGACATGGTCGGAAAAATGCACACGCCCAAGGCCGGCTCTGCGGACCTGGACGTACCGCTCGTGCAAATGAATGCCCTGCTGGGCTTCGTCGCTGATGCGCTGACTGCCACCATCCTCAGTCTGGGAATGGAACGCCAGCGTGAGGAGCGTACTCTGCGCGCATTCAACAAGCTGTTGTGGCTGCAGAATGACCTCATCAACCGTCACTACGACGGCGCCGGCAATCGAGAGCTCGCCGAGGCCGATTATGCGACGAAGTGAGGCCGGAATGAACTACGATGTACGATCGCAAACCGTGATCCTCGTGGCCATCTGCGCCGCTTTTGCCGGCCGCGTGCAAGCCCAGGACTATGAACAGCCTCCGATTTCATACAGCACCGCGGTCCCGGCGAACAAGGTCTCCGACCTCGTTGATAAAATCCGCAACGGCACGGCAGGCTTGACCCACGAGGCGGGATTTGGATATCTGCAATCGGTGCTGCGCGAGCTGGAGATACCTGCGTCGTCCCAGGTTCTTGTGTTTTCCAAGACCAGCCTGCAGCGGCACCGCATCTCACCGCGCAAGCCCAGGGCTATTTACTTCAGCGACAATGTCTATGTCGGCTTCTGTCAGGCTGGAGATGTATTGGAAGTGTCGGCGGTCGATCCGAACCTGGGCGCAGTCTTCTACACGATCGATCAGCGCTCCCAGGAGACGCCTCAGTTCTTGCGGCAAACCGAAAACTGCCTGCTTTGCCACAGCTCGGCGCGCACCGAAGGAGTGCCCGGCCACGTAGTGCGATCTCTCCTGGTCGACAAGACGGGCAACCCAATCCTGTCAGCCGGCAGTTACGTCGTCGACCATACTACGCCGCTTGCCCAGCGGTGGGGCGGATGGTATGTCACCGGCAAGCATGGCGATCAAACCCACCTTGGAAACCTGATTGCAACGGAGGGTGACGCGCCGCGACAGGTCGCCAATGAACAGAGCCTGAATGTGATGCAATTGAGCGACTGCATCGCCGTCGGAGATTATCTCACCCCGCACAGTGATATCGTCGCACTGATGGTCCTCGAACATCAGATCATGGTGCAGAATCGACTCGCACGCGCGAGCTACGCCACGCGCCAGGCGCTTCATTATCAGGCAGAGCTGAATCGCTCCTTAGGCGAACCTGTAGGCCATGCTCTGGAAAGTACCAGGCGTCGCATCGAAAGCGCCGGCGACGATCTGGTTGAGGCGCTGTTGATGGTGGGGGAAGCGCGAATAACGGCACAGATCGCGGGAACCTCGAGTTTTGCCGGCGACTTTGCCAAAGCAGGACCACGCGACAGCCGCGGCCGTTCGCTACGAGATCTGGATCTCCAGCGGCGGTTGCTTCGATATCCGTGTAGCTACCTGATCTACTCTGCGGCGTTCGACGCCCTACCGATCGAAATGCGCAACTACGTCTGGCAGCGGCTTTGGAATGTCCTGATTGCCGAACACGACGCAGATGAATTCGCTCATCTCACTGGCCCAGACAGACAGGCGATCGTGGAGATCATCCGTGAGACGAAGCCTGTACTCCCCGACTACTGGAAGGCGACCGACACTTCGCGGTAAACTTAGCGGCGACGTTCTGGCCATCCAATATTCCACGGTCGACGAGGGACAGCATGAGGCGGCTTTGGACACTCTTTGCTTTGGTGATGGTCGCGTCATTTGCCGTGCTTGGGTGGATCGGCACGCGAATCTACCAGGAAGCTCCTCCAATCGCGGACAAGGTCGTCACGACGGACGGGCGCATTATCATTGACTCGGGCGAGATACAAGCCGGACAGAATGTTTGGCAGTCGCTCGGCGGAATGGAAGTCGGTTCGATCTGGGGGCATGGCAGCTATGTGGCCCCCGACTGGACGGCCGATTGGTTGCACCGTGAGGCCATCTACATCCTCGACCACTGGGCCGGAGATGCGTTCGGCAAAAAGTTCGTCGAGCTTGATGAGGAACAGCAGGCCCAACTCGTTGGGCGACTGGCACAACGGATACGGGCTAACACGTACGACCCGGCGACACGGACGGTGACGATTGATCCGCTGCGTGCTGAAGCATTCGACGTCAACCTGGCGCACTACTCTGATGTGTTTTCGAATGGCAACCCTGATTTCGCCATTCCCAAGGGCGCTGTGACCGACTCGCAGCGGTTAAGGCGCCTGTCCGCTTTCTTCTTTTGGACTTCGTGGGCTGCTTCGACAAATCGACCCGGCGATCACATCACCTATACCCACAACTGGCCCCATGAACCCCTGGTAGGAAACCGCCCTACGGGCGAGGCCGTTGTGTGGACCGGCGTGAGCATCATCATGCTCTTAGCTGGCATTTCGGCGATGGCGTGGTGGTATGCCTCGCGCCGCGACCCGGAAGTCGGCTCGTCGCCGCCCGACAGTGACCCGCTGGGGACGTGGCGTGCGACTCTCTCTCAGGCCGCGACGATCAAATACTTCTGGGTCGTCGCAGCATTGATCGTGGTGCAAATGCTTCTGGGAGTCGTGACCGCCCACTACGGCGTCGAGGGAGACGGCTTCTACGGAATTCCTCTCTCCGATTGGCTTCCCTATAGCGTGACGCGGACTTGGCACATCCAGATGGGCTTGTTCTGGATCGCCACTGCCTGGCTTGCCGCCGGACTGTTTATCGGTCCGCTTGTGAGCGAGGCGGAGCCTCGCGGGCAACGGCTGGGTGTCAACATCCTGTTTGTGGCATTGCTGGTGGTGGTCGTGGGGTCGCTTGCCGGCCAATGGCTCAGTATTCACAACAAGATGTCCGACACGGTTTCTTTCTATTTCGGCCACCAAGGCTACGAGTATGTGGATCTGGGCCGCGTCTGGCAGTTGGCGTTAACGGCGGGGTTGTTGCTGTGGCTATTTCTCATGCTGCGCGTGCTCTGGCCCGCGCTTCGCCGGCCAGGCGAGCAGAAGCAACTCGTCGCATTGTTGGCTGTCTCAACCGCGGCGATCGCACTGTTCTATGGAGCTGGCTTGACGTGGGGGCAGCATACGCACCTTTCCATTGTCGAATACTGGCGATGGTGGGTCGTTCACTTGTGGGTTGAGGGTTTCTTCGAAGTTTTCGCGACGACGGTCATTGCATTTATTTTCATGCGGCTGAAGTTGATTCGGCCGGGCATCGCAGCGGCGGCCGCCTTGCTTTCAGCGACGATTTTTCTCTCGGGTGGCATCATCGGCACGTGCCATCACTTGTATTTCTCGGGCACGCCCACCGTTGTGCTTGCCTGGGGCTCGGTCTTTAGCGCGCTCGAGGTGGTGCCGCTGGTGCTCGTGGGCTTTGAAGCAACCGAGGATCTTCGCCGTTCACGCGCGTCGATTTGGGTACAACGATACAAATGGCCGATCTACTTCTTCATCTCCGTTGCCTTTTGGAATATGGTCGGCGCCGGCCTGTTTGGCTTCATGATCAACCCGCCGATCGCCCTTTATTTCATGCAGGGCCTCAACACAACACCGCTGCACGGCCATGCTGCCTTGTTCGGGGTTTACGGGATGCTCGGGATCGGACTGATGTTGATTTGCCTGCGCACGCTGATGCCGGGTCGCGAGTGGAAGGATGGATTGATCCGCTTGTCGTTCTGGTCGCTGAACGGCGGACTGATGGCGATGTGCCTGCTCAGCCTGCTCCCCGTCGGCTTACTGCAAACATGGGCGTCGGTTGAGCATGGCTATTGGTATGCCCGCAGCGCCGAGTTCATGCAAACACCGGTCATGCAGAACCTGCGTTGGATGCGAATCGTTGGCGACACGATCTTCTTTCTGGGGGCCGTGACCCTCGTCGTATTTGTTGCCGGATTGAAGACGGGGCATTCGTTCCGTAAAACAGAATAGGAGCACATGGCCATACTATTGAGAATGCGAGTCTGCTGGTAACCATCCTTCTAAAATCCGCCTGATTGTAGACGAGGCTATTCGAAGCTCAGGTGAGCTTCTTCGCCGATGTCGATCGCGCGGTAATTCGCAGCCCTGCCTCATGTCCGCAAGGTCTGCCGCCACTTCCATTCTTGCTGCTCACGGACGTTTGCGACTCGGCCGGTCCGGCCATGTCCGCATTCCGCGAAGTCAAGCGAAACCGCATCGATTCTGGCCTGAAAAAGAATCTCTGGGATTCTGATTCCATTTCGCCACGAAGCGCTTGATGTTCTCGGTGACCGCTGGCTCCTGTTGTGGCTGTCCGAAGGGGGCATTCCCACACAAGCGACGAGGAGCCAAACGATGCACGCGAACGACGACGAACGGGGCTGCGGGGCGGTCGACCAGGAAGCCTTTGAAAAGGTGGTCCGCGACAACCTTTCGCCGGAGGGCGTAGCCACGATCATCGCCTTCCTGCAACCGGCGGCGTTCTACAGGCCGGCCAACGAGGAAGCGGTCAACGGGCTTCGCCAAGCGGAATGGCTGGCCGACACGCTCACTGACATGTTGGGCGTCGACGAGGTGAATCGCCTGATGGAAGAGTTGGGTCTGTAAGCCGAAACGCCCTGCGGGGCGTCGTTCGCGGGTGGTTCCGCGAGCCTGATGATGGCAGCCAACCCATTGCACCCGTTTTCGAGGAGATGAGACATGGCTACGAAGAAGACGATCAAGAAGCCCGCTCCTAAAGCGCCGAAGGCCAAGGGCACCAAGTCCGCACCGGCCAAAAAGGCGAAGGCTGCGAGCGACAAGCCGAAGAAGCTCAGCGCGTTGGATGCCGCCGCGCAGGTCCTGGCCGCATCGAAGGAGCCGATGAACGCTAAGGAGATGATCGATGCGATGGCGGCGAAGGGGCTGTGGACCAGCCCCGGCGGGAAGACGCCGCACGCCACGCTCTATAGCGCGATCCTACGCGAGATCGCCACCAAGGGTAAAGAGGCCCGGTTCAAGAAGACCGATCGCGGCCATTTCGCCGCCAATGGGTAGGCCCCGCCTGTGGTTCCGCCCCAACGCCCCACGTCGCCAA